>NZ_JAMZDZ010000001.1:5065377-6331721 GCF_024172085.1 Hamadaea flava
CGATCGGCTCACCCGGGATGAACTCGCGGATGAGTTGCTCCTGCTGTTTGGGGTGCTGCAGGGCGATGCGCATCTCGCGGCTGTAGAGCTGGGTGACTCGGCGTACGCGTTCCAGGCATTCCTCACGGGAGGAGCCGGCCACGGCGAGGCGGTGCCAACCGTGGGCACGGGCCGAGTCGACCGGCAGCCCGGTCGTCATCTCGTCGCCGATGACCAGGGCCCGCTTGGCGAGCCGTTCCAGCTCGGGCGGGGCGTCCATGCCGTGCTCGAGGTAGTCGAGCTGCTGCGAGCGGATCATGCGCAGCCGCTGTTCGAGGTTCCGGAAGCTGTCGGATTGGCCGAGGATGTCGATCCGGCTGGAGATCTCCATCGGGTACGGCAGCCGCTCGTGGAAGTGCAGCCATGGTTCGTGCCGCTCGGGGATGTCCAGCGGTTCCATGCGGCCGACGGTCAGCACGGCGACGTGCTTCGCTTCGCCGGTGAGCCGGTTGACGAGCTTGACGCTGGATCCGTAGGGCGCGCGGTAGCGCTCGATCTCCTCGGTGAGGGCGAGCAGGTCACCGGTGTCCCACTGGCCGTGGCCGACGGCGCCGATGTGGGTCGGCGGGTCCATGCAGAGCGCGACCGACCGGTAGAGCAGCCATTCCAGTTCCTCGGCGGTGGCCCGGCGGCCGCGCATGCCGAACGCGCCCAGCACCTCGTCGAATTGCTCGACGGCACGCTCCAGTTTGGACCGTTCGGACAGCGTGCTGCCCTTGCCGAACGCGCGCAGCAGCCGCCCGGAGAACGAGTCGCCCAGGCTGCGCCGGGCGAAGGTCACGCCCAGATAGGTCCGGCCCTCGGCGTGGTTGGAGCCCACGAGGTGCTTCTGCGCCGCCACGAGGTGGTCGCCCCACGACGGCGCGCCGGCCACTCCGGCCAGCGGTCGCGGGGTCAGGCGGTCGATCTGGCGGGCCCATTCGGCCGCCGGGAACGGCCGCGAGGTGCGGCGGATGTGGAGGCGGAAACCCGCGAGGCCGGCGTACTGCTCGGCGATCGCGTCGATCAGTGCCTCGCGCTCCGGGTCCGGGCGGAACGCCCAGCGCACCTCGGGCACCCAGTACCAGGCGGTGACCGCGTGCGCGGTGAACGTCAGGTGTCCGGCGATCTCGGTCAGCGCCAGCTCTACGGCGGCGCTCTTCACCTTCTCGCTCTTAGGCCGCGGCGCTTGCGGCGCGGCCGCGCGCTTCCGCGACGAAGGCGCGGGTTCAGATCTGCGTTCGGGGGTCACGGTTCGCGTGGGTCCAGGCTTCTTCCTGGCCTCCGGCGCGGACCCGCCGGGCCGTGCCTCTCGCCGCGCACCATCCGCGGGTCGCGCACGCTCCAGAGCATTCGGTGATACGCCCAGCGCAGCGCCCTGAGTCGGGGGACGGCCCGGGGGGTTGGCCCGCGCCGGCACGTTCGACTGAGCCGGCGGGCCGCCGGCCTGAGCCGGAGGCGCGCTCGCCTGCGCGGGAGGAGCCGAGGTCGATCCTCGCTGGGAGCCTCCCGGTCCGGCCGGCAGTTCCGAACGCCGGAGGACGGAGACCGCCGACGGGTTCGGCGCGTCGGGATCGAAGAGATTGAGGAACGGCGACTCGACATCGCTTGCGGCCCGCGGCGCCGGGGTGGTCGGGCCGGGATCGTTTGCAGGCTCTTCCACGATCTCTCCGGAGAGGACGGTGTCGTCGAGCTCGTCGGTGGTCACGTGATCGACCTCCGGACGACGATACGGCGAGCGACCACGCGTGGTTCGGTGTTCTCGTGCGCGGCTTCGCGGGATCGGCGCCAGTCGGTGAGTGCCGTCCGGATGACCAGGCGAGCCGGCCGATCCGGATCGACATGGCGGAAGATATATGACGTCGAGACCATGGCCAGGGCGATCTCCCACGCCGGGAAGGCGTCGATCGACTGGGTCAGCAGGAAGTGCAGACCCATGTAGAGGGGGACCAGCAGGATGAACAGGCCGTATTGCGCGTAGGGCAGCTGTACCGGGAGGGTGTAGCCGGGCGGGCCGAGGTAGACCAGGCGGGCCCGGTAGATGTCATCGTCGGTGCGCAGCCTCATCGTGCCGGGTCACCCGAAGATGAGGTTGACGAGGTATTCGCCGAAGAAGAAGAAGGCGCCGGCGCCGGCGATGAACAACAGGCCGACGATCGCGATCGCCGAGCTCGTCATCACTTTGGACATCTCGCCCTTGCCGGCCCGGCCGATGAAGATCACGCCGAGCGCCGCCAGCAGGATGGGCACGATGTTCTTGACGAAGAACCCGAGGACCTTGTCGGTGTTGACGCCTTGGCCGCCGGGGCTCGGCGACGGAGCCAGCTCCATCATGGAGCTGACGTGTTGCATCGCCGCGTGGGCGAGCCCTGTGGCGATCATCGTGCGTCCCTCCCCGATGCGAGTCACTGGCCGGTCGGTTCAGCTTTTCAGCCGTAGACCGGTTGAGCACGGACCCTGTGTGCGGGGACCGGCGTGTCTCGCAATTTTGTCCATTTTTGCACCTCACCGCGAGGTTCAATAGGGAAGCGTACGGGGCTCTCCGGTCGCTTACAAGCGTGTGCCCGGCTCTCGCCGTGGCCAGTTCGTGCGCCCGAGTAGGGTGAGGTCGTGCTGCCGATCGACCGCAAATGGTCACCGCCCGTGGTCATGGGTGTCCTCAACGTGACGCCCGATTCCTTTTCGGATGGCGGTCGCTACGAGAATTTCGACGCCGCCGTCGAACACGGTTCGTCCCTCGTCCGTGACGGAGCGCTGATCATCGATGTAGGGGGAGAGTCGACCCGACCGGGGGCGGCGCGGATCGACGCGGAGACGGAAATCGGTCGAGTCGTCCCCGTGATCCGCGCGCTTTCGGCACAAAATGTGCCAACGAGCATCGACACCACGCGGGCAGCGGTCGCGGCGGCGGCGTTGTCCGCCGGGGCGAGCGTCGTGAACGACGTCTCAGGTGGACTCGCCGATCCCGCGATGGCGAAAGTGATCGCCGACGCGGGCTGCCCCTACGTGATCATGCACTGGCGGGGCCACTCCGAGCGGATGCAGGACCTCGCCGTCTACTCCGATGTGGTCGCCGAGGTATGCGCTGAGCTGCGCGAACGCGTCGACGAGGCGACTGCGGCCGGCGTACGCCCGGAGCAGATCATCCTCGATCCCGGGCTCGGCTTCGCCAAACGCCCCGAGCACAACTGGGCGCTGACCCGGGGCCTGCCGGCGCTGCTGGAACTGGGGTTCCCGGTGCTGTTCGGGGCCAGCCGCAAGAGTTACCTCGGCACGCTGCTGGCGATGCCGGACGGCACGCCGCGTCCGGTCGACGAGCGGGAGGCGGCCACCCTGGCGTCCAGTGTGCTCGCGGTCGCCGCCGGCGTGTGGGGCGTACGCGTCCATGAGGTGCGCGCGACCGTCGACGCGCTCGCGGTCTGGCGGGCGTCCGGGGAGCCCCGGCTGACCTGGAGCGCCCCGTGATCGAACTGACCGGGCTGCGAGTCTTCGGCCGTCACGGCGTCTTCGACTTCGAACGAGAACAGGGCCAGGAGTTCGTCGTCGACGTACGCCTGGAGCTGGACCTGACCAAGGCGGCGGCCAGCGACGACGTGGCCGACACCGTCCACTATGGCGAACTCGCCGACGCGCTCGTGGCGATCGTCGGCGGCGAGCCGGTGAACCTGATCGAGACGCTGGCGAGCCGGCTGCTGGACGCCTGCCTGGTGGACGAGCGGGTCACCGCCGCGACCGTCACCGTCCATAAGCCGCAGGCCCCGATCCCGCACGCGTTCGCCGATGTCAGCGTCACCCTGAGCGGACGGCGTACCGAGCGGTGATCACGGTCGTGCTCAGCCTGGGCAGCAACCTGGGCGATCGGGAGGAACACCTGCGCCAGGCCGTACGCGCGCTGGGCGACAGTCTGCTGCTCGTCAGCGGGGTCTACGAGACGCCGCCCTGGGGCGACGCCGACCAGCCCGCGTACCTCAACGCGGTGGCGCTCGTCGGGGAGGCCGGTCGCGGCGTCGACGAATGGCTGTCGGTGGCGCAGCAGCTGGAGCGGGATGCCCATCGGGAACGTGACCCGAGCCGTCGCTTCGGCCCGCGTACCCTTGATGTCGATTTGATCACCGCGACCACCGCGGCGGGTGAGCCGGTCCTGAGCGACCGACCCGAGCTGATTCTTCCGCATCCACGCGCCCACCTGCGGGCCTTCGTGCTGCGGCCGTGGCTGGAGATCCAGCCGTACGCGAGCCTGCCCGGTCACGGGTGGGTCTATGACCTGATCCGCGCCGAGCCGGTGGCGTCCGACGTGCTGGCGATGACGGCGAGGCCCGAGATCTCGCTAGAGTCGTAGCGGACGGAAGGGGACCGGCATGACCGAGCCGAAGCCATCGCTGCGGCCGACCAACCCGGCGACGTTGATCGTGGCCGGCCTGCTCTCGGCTGCGACGGCCTGGTTCGTGATCAGTACCTGGTACGGGGAGATGCCGGCGCTGCCCTGGATCCCCGCGGTGACGCTGGCGCTGCTGGCGTTGTTCGAGGCGGTCCTGGCGAACAACACCCGGGCCCGGATCGCCCGTAAGCCGGGCCGCCCGCCGGTGGAGCCGCTGCTGGTCGCGCGCTACGTCGTGCTGGCCAAGGCGTCCTCGCTGGCCGGATCGATCTTCGCGGGGTTCACCGGCGGACTGCTGATCTGGCTGCTCATGGAGCGTGGCCGGTTGGCGGCGGCGCAGCACGACCTGCCGCCGGCGATCGGGGCGTTCGTGGCCTCGCTGATGCTCATCGCGGCCGCGCTGTGGCTGGAGCACTCCTGCCGCGTGCCGAAGCAGCCCGACGACAAGGACGAGCACAACGGGGAGAACGGCCGTAACGGCGAGACCGGACGGCGCACTCCCGCCTGATCCACCGTTCGGCCCGCCGAGCGACCCACTCGGGGTATGGCGACGCAGCGCTCCCAGCTCTCTTCGATCGGGAATCGGACGCGGTCGAGGGGCTTTTGCGAACGGCGCTCACCCGGTAGGTTCGCAGCCTGTGGCGGCCCGCACTCCACGGCCGCCTGCGGTCATGACGGCCGCTCGACGGCTGCCCCCGCGGCCGGACCCGATGGAGGCGGCTCCCGATGCCTTACGACGACGGCGACAACACGCGATTTCGCGGCGAGCCGGGATTCCGCGAGGAGCCCGATTTCCGCACGTCGACGTCGACCGGCTCGATCCCGCCGGTGCGGGCCTCCTCCGGACCCCTGGACGACATCTTCGACGACCCGACGCACGGCGACCCCGGTCGTGACCGCATGGCGGTGCACTTCGCCTGGGAGGCGATCCTGCTCATCGGGGCCGGCGTCCTCGGCTTCCTGATCTACAGCCAGCACAAGTCGGCGGTGACCGGGCAGAACCTGCGGGAACTCGTCGTCTTCGCGGCCGCCCTCGGCCTGCTGGCGTTCGGCGCCGCGGCCTCCTTGCGCGCGGCCGCCCCGAACCTGGCCATCGGGCCCGTGGCGGTCGCGGCGGCGATGTCGTTCGCGGAGCAGGGCAACGCCGGCGTGAGCGCGGCCGGGCCGAAGATCGTGGGCCTCGCAGCCCTGGTCGGGTTGGTGATCGCGGTCCTCGTGGTCGGCTTCCAGGTGCCGGGCTGGGCGGCGAGCCTCGCGGGCGCGCTCGTGGTGATCGTCTGGATCCAGAAGCACGCCGCGCCGATCACGGTCGCGGGCGAGTTCGACCCGACCGACCGGTCCTGGTACTACTTCGGCGGCTTCGCGGCCGCGTCCATCCTCGGCGCCGCCCTGTGCGCGATCCGGCCGTTACGCCGCGGCGTCGGCCGCTTCCGCCCGGTCGGCGACCCCGCGGCCCGCCGCGGATTCTTCGCCGCCCTGGTCACTGGGGTCGCGGTCGTCAGCTCGACGGTGCTGGCCGCCGTGGCCGGCATCCTCATCGCCGGCCTGAACAGCAGCGTCCAGCCGGACCTCGGGATGGAATGGACCGGCCTCGCGATCGGCGTCGCACTGGTCGGCGGGGTGAGCGCCTTCGGCCGGCGGGGTGGCGTCTTCGGCACCGTCCTCGCGACCATCGTGGTCTCGCTGGTCATCCGGTTCGGCGAGGCGGCCGACTGGCGGCTCTCGCCGTACGCCGTCGCCGCGGTCACCATCGCGGCCGGACTCGTCGTCACCCGGCTCGTCGAGACGTTCGGCAAGCCGCTGCTGACCCCGGACGAGGAGACGTGGACTTCGGAGTCCACCTCGACCTGGACCGGTGGCACCAGCTGGGGCGGCGCGGACACAGGATCATGGTCGGCGTCATTGCCGACGCAGCCGACGGTCAACCGGCCCGACCCGTGGCAGGACGACCGCTGGGGCGCCGGCCGCTGACCCCCTATCCCCGCGCGGATGGGTGCGGGTTTGCTGCGGATCACGGTTACGCATGATTCCCGAGCCCAAGATCGCATGCATATCCCTGATCTGCCGCCAACGCGAAGGCGGCGGCGTGCGGACGGGGGCGACCTGGGGGTGAGTAGGCTCAGCGCATGACGGAGTCGGGCCTGCGCGAGCTGACGGTCGGCACGGGGACCGGGATCGAGACCGAGGACATGGTCCTCAACATCGGCCCGCAACACCCCTCGACGCACGGTGTGCTGCGGCTCAAGCTCACGGTGGACGGCGAACGCGTCGTCACCGCCGAGCCGATCATCGGCTACATGCATCGCGGGGCCGAGAAGCTCTTCGAGGTACGCGACTACCGGCAGATCATCGTGTTGGCGAACCGGCATGACTGGCTCAGCGCGTTCTCCAACGAACTCGGGGTGGTCCTCGCGGTCGAGCGGCTCATGGGCATCGAGGTCCCGGAGCGGGCGATCTGGCTGCGGATGGCGCTGGCCGAGCTGAATCGGGTGCTCAGCCACCTGATGTTCCTCGGGTCGTATCCGCTGGAGTTGGGCGCGATCAGTCCGGTCTTCTACGCCTTCCGCGAGCGGGAGGTCCTCCAGGTCGTCATGGAGGAGGTCTCCGGCGGCCGCATGCACTACATGTTCAACCGCGTCGGCGGGGTGAAGGAGGAGGTCCCGGCGGGCTGGTCCCGGCGGGCGCGGCAGGCGATCGACGACGTCCGCCGTCGCATGCCCGACCTCGACAACTTGATCCGCAAGAACGAGATCTTCATGGCGCGTACGGTCGGCGTGGGGGTGCTCAGCGCTGAGCAGGCGGCGGCGTACGGGGCGTCCGGGCCGGTCGGCCGGGCCAGTGGACTGGACTTCGACCTGCGGCGTGACGACCCCTATCTCGCGTACGACCAGCTGGACGTGCCGGTCGTGACGCGTACGACGGGGGACTGCCACGCCCGGTTCGAGGTGCTGCTGGATCAGGTCTACGTCTCGCTCGACCTGGCCGAGCAGTGCCTGGATCGGCTGGACCGCACGTCCGGTCCGGTCAACGTGCGGCTGCCCAAGGTGGTGAAGGCTCCCGAGGGCCACACGTACGCCTGGACGGAGAACCCGCTCGGAGTCAACGGCTACTACCTGGTCTCCCACGGGGAGAAGACGCCGTGGCGGTTGAAGCTGCGGACCGCCTCGTACGCCAATGTCCAGGCGCTGTCGACGTTGTTGCCCGGCTGCCTGATTCCGGACCTGGTGGCGATCCTCGGCTCGATGTTCTTCGTCGTCGGCGACATCGACAAGTAGGGCCGCCGAGCAGCGACACCTAGGAACTCAGTAGTCGTCGGCGTACCGGCGGCGCCGGGGTTCCTGCTCCCGAGCCGGCCACTGGTTCAGCCACTCCGCGACCGACGGTTCGTCGTTCTGGGCGGGCAGCGCCCGCGGTCCTCGCTGGTCGTTCCAGCGGTCGCCGTCCCAGGAGTCGGAGCGGCCCGCCCGCGGTTCGTCCCGGTGAACGGGCTCGTCACGCCGAACGGGCTCGTCACGCCGAACGGGTCCGTCACGCCGAACCGGCTCGTCGCGGCGGATGGCCGCCCAGCGGTCCTCGATCCGCATCTCGGAGCCGTTCTCGTCGGAGTGCATCGAGGCCCGGCGCTCGCCCATGCGCAGTTCAGCGCCCCGGTCGTCGTTGCGGACGGCGGCCCACCGGTCGCCGGCCTGTACGCGGGACCAGTCGGCCTCGACGGGAGCCGCTTCGTGACGTCGCTGGCCCGCACTGGGACCGGACTGGTCCTGCATCGCCTGTCGGCTCCACCGGTCGCGGGGGTTGTCCTCATGTGACAGCAGCGGCTCACGCGGCGGCGCCGGGGGCGACGTCGGCTCGGCGAGCCGGTTGCGCAGCTGCTGCTCGGTCCAGGACTCGCCGTACTCGTCCGGGTAGGCAGGCCGAGCCGGTTGCGCCGGGTACGCCCCGGCCGAGGCGTACCCGGGCCAGCGCTCGTCGTCCTCGGCGCGACGACGGCCACCGGATCGCGCGGGCGGGGCCTGCTGGGCGTCGGCCCAGGCCGGTGCCGGCGGAGTGGCCCGCCCGGCGTGCGGCTGCTCCTCGGCGTGCGGATCGATGTGCGGGTCGACGATCGTGGACCGGGTGGTGACCTGCACGGTCTCGGTATGCCGGACGACGCCGGCCGGGACCGAACCGCTCACGGTGCCCGGACGTGGGGACGCCGGATGGGGCGACGGCGACTGGGCCGAACCACGGGCCAGCTCGCCGCGCATCGCCTCGACCTGCGCGCGGAGCTGGTCGACGGTTTCCTGCAGGTGCTGGAACCGCTCGGCGAAGGCCCGATGTGTCGCCCGCGCCGCGGTGGTGATGTCGTTGCGGACGTCCTCGCGCACCACGTCGATCTCGTCGTAGATGGTGTCCTCGAGTTCGACCTTCACCGAGTCCGGCGCCGGGCGCAGCACGATCGCCAGTCCGATCAGGACGACGGCGAGCAGCGCGAGGCCGATGGCGGCCCGCAGCGAACGGTCGCCACTGCCGATCAGCAGGGCCAACGCGGCGAGCGGTGCGACACCCACCCCGGCCCAGAGCAGGCCGGTGGGCAGCTTGACGTTCTGCCGTTCGGGGGACTCGGAGGAGGCCGGCATGGCAGGTCAGCCTACCGACAGGGGCGGCGAATGTCACTGCCGGCAGGTCGCGTCGCCGCCCGGAATCCGGACTTTGTCAGCTTTCGGGGGACATCAGGTAGTCGATGAAGCGCGCCCGGATGAGCGGTTCGAGATCGCCGTAGTCGTGGCCCTTCAGCTCGCGCCACATGTTGTAGTAGTCGTCGATCTGCGGGCCGATGTCGCCCAGCGAGTCGTCGCCCTGCTCCGCGTCGCCGGCCGACGGGAGGTGCTGCGCGAGGTCCACGAAGAAGCCGAGGTCGCGCCGTTCCTGGGCCAAGTCGAAGGCCCGGTCGCGCAGCTCTTCGGTGGTCAGCGCGTCCAACTCTGCGAAAGTCGCCATGGTGTCCACTCTATGGTCACCGTCTGAACGGCCCACCAGTGATCTCCCAAACCGCCCTCGGCCAGGAGTTCCGCCGCCTGGCTCGCGCCGCTCAACGCCCGCAGATACCCGGCGGGGTCGGCGGTCGCCAGGTCCAGGGGTGGCCGGGCCCCGTCGACACCGAGGGTCGCGAGGGCCTCCCGCTGCCTCAGCACTGGTACGCCCAAAGCATCGACCGCCACATGCGCGGTGATGTCGGTGCTCCCGTCGAACCGGGGCTCGACCTCGCGGCCGTCCCGGAAACCGGTGAGCGTCGGCCGCCGGTCGGCCCGGGTGTGGCCGTAGTCGATCGCGACGGCCAGTCCGGCGGTCAACCGGCTGACGGCGTCGGCCCAGGCCCGGTCCCGGGGCAGCCCGATCTCGGCGGTGTCGCCGGGGTCGTGCAGCGGCCACCATTCGTCGGTCCACTGGGCGTCGGCCGGGTCGAGGGGCGTACCGAGGCTGCCGTCGTCGAGGAGGTAACGCGGGACGCCGTCCGGGTCGACGACGGCCACGTCGAGCGGGACGTTGTCGAGCCACTCGGTGGCGATGAGCAGCCCGGTGAACTCCTCCGGCAGCTCCGGGCGCCAGTCGATGCCGGGATCGAGGCCGGCCGGGCGATCGGCCAGCTCGACGGCGACCGGGCGTACTCGGGAATCCCGCCCGATCAGCGCGTACACCTGGGAGAGCAGTTCACCGCGCCCGGCGCCGACGTCCACGACGGTGAGCACGTCGGGGTGCCCGAGCGCCTTGTCCACCCCGGCGACGAGATGGGCGATCGCCGTGGCGAACACCGGTGAGGCGGTCACGCTGGTCCGGAAGTGATCGGCCGGACGCTCACGCCGGAAGAACCCGTCCGCTCCGTAGAGCGCGGCCGCCATCGCCTCCCGGAGCCGGACCGCCACGGCGGCTACCGGCCGGTGCCCAGCGTGCCCGCGGTGATCGCGTCCAATCGCTCCAGCTCCGCCGCACTGGGGATCCACCCGCCCGCCTGTGCGTTCGCGCGTACCTGCTGGGGAGAGGTCGCGCCGGCGATCACCGTGGCGACGCCCGGCTTGGCCGCGAGCCCGCCGATGGCGATCTCCAACATCGACACGCCCGCCTCGTCCGCGTACGCCCGGAGCCCCTCGACGGTGTCCCAGTCCGCCGCCTTCAGCCAGGCCGCGTAGCGGTCGTCGGCCATCCGCGAGCCTGCCGGCGGGGTCTGATCCCGGTGGTAGACCCCGGTGAGCAGTCCGGACTGGAGCGGGAAGAACGGGATGAAGCCGACGCCGGCCCGCTCGCAGGCGGGCAGCAGCTCGGCCTCGGGCTTGCGGGTGAGCCAGTTGTACTGCTGCTGCGTGCTGATGAACGGGGTCAGCCCGGCGGTCTTCGCCGTCCACGCGGCGTCGGTGACCTGCCAGCTCGCGAACTGCGAGGAGCCGAGGTACCGGACCTTGCCCTGGCGGACCAGGTCGTCGAGAGCGCGAAGGGTCTCCTCGATCGGCGTGGCCGGGTCGGGATAGTGGAACTGGTAGAGGTCGAGGTAGTCGGTCTGCAACCGGCGCAGCGAGTCCTCCACCGCTTTCAGGATGTACCGCCGGGAGCCCCGCGCGCCGTCGGCCGAGCGCGGGTCGCCCGCTCCGGCGCCCATGTCCATTCCGAACTTGGTGGCCAGCACGACGCTGTCGCGGCGGCCCTTGAGCGCCTCGCCGAGGAACATCTCGCAGGTCCCACGCGGGGTGCCGTAGACGTCGGCGGCGTCGAAGAAGGTCACCCCCACGTCGATCGCGGCGTCGACGACCGCGCGGGTCTCCTCGGCGTTCAGCTTCCGGCCGAAGTTGTTGCATCCCAGTCCGACGACTGAGACCACCAGACCGGAGTCGCCCAAGCGGCGGTAGCGCATGGCAGCCATGATCGAAAACCTACCTGTAGTCTTCGGGATGTGACGAGCGTTCAACAGATCGACAGCATTCTGCAGCGTGCGGCCGATGGCGGTCGGATCAGTCCGGACGAGGCCCTGCTCCTCTACACCGACGCGCCGCTGCACCCGCTGGGCGAGGCCGCGGACGCCGTACGCCGCCGGAGATACCCCGATGGCATTGTGACCTACCTCATCGACCGGAACATCAATTACACGAACGTCTGCGTGACGGCGTGCAAGTTCTGTGCCTTCTTCCGCGCGCCCAAGCACGCCGAGGGCTGGTCGCACCCGATGGAGGAGATCCTGCGCCGCTGCGGCGAAGCGGTCGACCTCGGCGCGACGCAGGTCATGCTCCAGGGCGGCCACCACCCCGACTACGGGGTCGAGTACTACGAGGAGCTGTTCTCCTCGGTGAAGCAGGCGTACCCGCAGCTGGCGATCCACTCGATCGGCCCGAGCGAGATCCTGCACATGGCCAAGGTCAGCGGGGTCTCGATCGAGGACGCCGTCATCCGGATCAAGGCCGCCGGCCTGGACTCCATCGCTGGAGCAGGCGCGGAGATGCTGCCCGACCGGCCGCGTCAGGCGATCGCGCCGCTGAAGGAGTCGGGCGCGCGCTGGCTGGAGGTCATGGAGGTGGCCCACCAGCACGGTGTGGAGTCGACCGCCACCATGATGATGGGCACCGGCGAGACCAACGCCGAGCGGATCGAGCACATGCGAATGATCCGGGACGTGCAGGACCGCACCGGCGGCTTCCGGGCTTTCATCCCGTGGACCTACCAGCCGGAGAACAACCACCTCAAGGGGCGTACGCAGGCCACGACGCTGGAGTACCTGCGGCTCATCGCGGTGGCCCGGCTGTTCTTCGACAACGTCAACCACCTGCAAGCCTCGTGGCTGACCACCGGTAAGGACGCCGGCCAGCTGGCGCTCCACATGGGTGTGGACGACCTCGGCTCGATCATGCTCGAGGAGAACGTCATCTCCTCGGCAGGTGCGCGCCACCGCTCCAACCTGCAGGAGCTGATCTGGATGATCCGCACCGCCGGTCGCATCCCGGCGCAGCGGGACACCCTCTACAACCACCTCCAGGTGCACTGGACGCCGGCCGACGACCCGACCGACGACCGCGTCACCTCGCACTTCTCCTCGATCGCCCTCCCGGGCGGCGGCGTCGGCAAGGCGCTTCCGCTGGTGGAGGCGCACTGATCGCGGCGGGGCCGCGTACTGAGCCCACTTCGTCGGCAAGCTCGCCACGTGACGCAGAAGTGCACGACGGCCGGGTGGCCGTGGCGGTCGCCGTGAGCGTCGCCCTGCCGGCCGCCGGAATCGGAATTCTGTGGCGTATCCGCAGGCGGGGCGCGGTCCCGGCCGACCTGTGACACTCGGGTGATACTGTCCGTCATCACCTCTCAGGGAGCGGACCATGTGGATGCGCAGAGTGCTGGCCGCAGCCGCGGCGGCGCTCGTCGCCGGGCTGGCGACGGGAGCCGCGACGGCGTACGCCGCACCGACGACAGCCGATCTAGCGGTGTCCGCCTCGGCGGTCGGCGGACGGGTCGGCCAGGCGGTCGACGTCCGATACGTGCTGCGTAACAACGGTCCGCAGAGCGCCGCTCCACTCACCTACACGGTGGACTTCACCGCCCCACCCGGTACGCGCATCGTCAGCACCGGCGGCGGCATCTGCCAACCCGCGTCCGGTACGCACGCCCGCTGTGCGTACAGCGCCGCGTTGGCGGACGGCGCCCGGCGGCAGTTGACGCTGCGGCTGCGGATCGACAGCGCACCCACGGGGTGTGGCGCGTTGGTGATCAGTTACGCCGACGACCCTCGGCCGGGCAACAACACCGCCGCGGTGCGGGTGGCCGTCGACGGCCGTCCCCGTAACTGCTCCGGTTCGGACACGACCGCGTCGCCGAGGCCGACGAAGTCCAAGGTGTCCCCGACGCCGTCCGACGAACCGACCGTCGACGCCACTGAGGAGTTCACGGACGAGACGAGCAGCCCGGACGACAGCCCGCAGCCGGCGACCATGCCGCAGGACACCGTCGGCGGGTTGGGCCTCGGCTCCGTGCTCGTGATCGGAGGTGGCGCCGTGCTCGTCTCGCTGGGCGGCCTGCTGCTGTGGTGGATGCTGCGCAAGGATCCCGACGACGACGCCGACGACGCCACCGGGCCGATCTACCGCTGATCGGTGCGGCGTACCTCCTGCGTAGAGTGGGGGACGTGACCCGCGCAGACCTGGACAAGGACCGGCACGAGATCGCCGAGATGTTCGACGGTGTGGCCGACCGCTATGACCGCACCAACACGATCCTCTCGTTCGGCCAGGATCGGTCCTGGCGGAAGGCGACGGCCGCCGCGCTCGATCTGCGGCCGGGGGAGCGGGTGCTCGACCTCGGGGCGGGCACCGGGATCTCCACCGTGGATCTGGGTCGGTCCGGGGCGTACGCGGTCGGGGCGGACATCTCGCTGGGCATGCTCGGCGTCGGCCGGCGAGTACGCCCGCACGTGCCGTTGGTCGCCGGGGACGCCTTGGCGCTGCCCTTCGCCGACGCCTCCTTCGACGCGGTGACCATTTCCTTCGCCCTGCGCAACGTCAACGACACCGCGGCGGCGCTGCGGGAGATGGCCCGTGTGACCAAGCCCGGCGGCCGGCTCGTGGTGTGTGAGTTCTCCCACCCCACCGTGCCGGTCTTCCGCACTGTGTACCTGTCCTATTTGATGCGTAGCCTGCCCGTCGTCGCCCGCAAGGTCGCGTCCAATCCGGACGCGTATGTGTATCTGGCGGAGTCGATCCGGGCCTGGCACAACCAGTCGAGCTTGGCCGAGGTGATCGCCGCGAGCGGCTGGACGAAGGTCGGCTGGCGCAACCTGACCGGCGGCATCGCTTCTCTGCATCGCGCTGTCCGCGTCTGACCTGCCGGTACGCCCGTTGGACGGGGTGTGGGAGTACTCGGAAATCTCGGCGGCGGATTCGGTGAGGAGCCGGTTCGGGTCGCGGATCTTGAAGCGGCCGCGGCGGAAGAGGCTGAGCCTTCGTCGAGAGAAAGCCGAGCTGAGAAACGGTCAGTCAACTTAGTAGGTCGCCCACAGTATGAAACACGCATTCCTCGCGAACTGGACAAGCGTTCGGAGCGTCCCGGATCTTGAGCTGCGGAAACGAGAGCAAGCTCACTGGTAAGGGCAACCTAAGTCACACGCGTTCACAGAAGCGGTACTAGAGTGCGCCTGAGCCGAGCTTGTGAAGAGTTTCACGAGCGTGTTCAGCGGTGGAGGTGACCGTGACCACGACTGATATGGACGCCGACGTGATCGTCGTCGGTGCAGGTCCGGGCGGTTCAGCGACCGCCTACCACCTGGCCAAGCACGGCGTGAACGTCCTGCTGCTGGAGAAGACCGAATTCCCCCGCGAGAAGGTCTGCGGCGACGGACTGACCCCACGGGCCGTCAAGCAGCTGATCGACATGGGCGTGGACGTCGGCCCGGAGCAGGGCTGGCTGCACAACAAGGGACTGCGGGTCATCGGCGGCGGCATCCGCCTGGAGCTGGACTGGCCGGAGCTGGCCAGCTTCCCGAACTACGGCCTGACGCGTACCCGGATGGACTTCGACGACCTGCTGGCGCGGCAGGCGGTGGCGGCCGGCGCGAAGCTGCTCGTCAACAACAACGTGATCGCGCCGGTGCTGGACGCCGCCGACCGCGTCGTGGGCGTGACGGCCAAGACGCCGGAGGGCGAGGTCACCTACCGCGCCCCGCTCGTGATCGCGGCGGACGGCGTGAGCGGGCGGTTCCCGCTGGCGCTGGGCGTGGCCAAGCGGGAGGACCGCCCGATGGGCGTGGCGGTCCGCCGCTACTACCGCAGCCCCGCCAAGCACGACGACGACTACCTGGAGTCCTGGCTGGAACTGCGCAGCCGGGAAGGCGGCGACAAGCTGCTGCCCGGCTACGGCTGGATCTTCGGGATGGGGGACGGCCGGGTCAACGTCGGCCTCGGCGTCCTGAACAGCTCCGTCGCGTACGGCAAGACCAACTACCGCCAGCTGCTGATCGACTGGATGGGCAGCACCCCCGAGGACTGGGGGATGCGGGACGAGGCCAACGCCGACGGCCCGATCATGGGCGCCGCCCTGCCGATGGGCTTCAACCGCACGCCGCACTACACGCGGGGCGTACTGCTCGTCGGGGACTCCGGCGGCATGGTGAACCCCTTCAACGGCGAAGGCATCGCGTACGCGATGGAGTCGGGTGCACTGGCCGCCGAGATCGTGACGCAGGCGCTCGCCCGGCCCGAGGGTCCGGACCGCGAGCGTGCTCTCCAGGCGTACCCGCAGGAGCTGAAGATCCGCTACGGCGGCTACTACCGGCTCGGCGGGATGTTCGTGAAGCTCATCGGAAATCCGCAGGTCATGAAGCTGGCGACGAAGCACGGCATGCCGCATCCGACGCTGATGCGCTTCGTTCTGAAGCTTCTGGCCAACCTCACCGACCCACGCGGCGGCGACGCGATGGATCGGATCATCAACGGCCTGAGCCGGGTAGCCCCGGCGGTGTAGGGAAGGGACGTCGAGCAATGTCGCTCTCGCCATACGTACCGATAGTCGGGCTGTTCGCCCTCGCGGCGGCGTTCGCCCTCTTCTCGGTGGTGATCGCGCCGTTCGTCGGTCCCCGCCGTTACAACAAGGCCAAGCTCGACGCCTACGAGTGCGGGATCGAGCCGACGCCGCAACCGATCGGCGGTGGACGCTTCCCGGTCAAGTTCTACCTGACCGCGATGCTCTTCATCGTCTTCGACATCGAGATCATCTTCCTCTACCCGTGGGCGGTCAGCTTCGATCGGCTGGGCGTCTTCGGCTTCGTGGAGATGGTTCTCTTCATCGGCACGGTCTTCATCGCGTACGCCTATGTCTGGCGGCGCGGCGGCCTGGACTGGGACTAGGGGACAGGGCGAGCCATGGGTATCGAGGAGAAGCTGCTTCCGAACGGGGTCCTGCTGACCACCGTGGAGAAGCTGGTGAACTGGTCGCGCAAGGCGAGCTTCTGGCCGGCGACCTTCGGCCTGGCCTGCTGCGCGATCGAGATGATGGCGACCGGCGCCGCCCGCTACGACCTGGCCCGGTTCGGCATGGAGGTCTTCCGGGCCTCGCCGCGGCAGGCCGACCTGATGATCGTGGCCGGTCGGGTGAGCCAGAAGATGGCTCCCGTCCTGCGCCAGATCTACGACCAGATGCCGGAGCCGAAGTGGGTGCTCTCCATGGGCGTCTGCGCTTCCAGCGGCGGCATGTTCAACAACTACGCGATCGTTCAGGGCGTGGACCACGTCGTGCCGGTCGACATGTATCTGCCCGGCTGCCCGCCGCGGCCCGAGATGCTGATCGACGCGATCCTCAAGCTGCACGAGAAGGTCATGGCCGAGCCGCTCGGCGACCGGCGGGCCAAGTCGATCGAAGCCAAGATCGCTGAAGGCCGTGGCCCGATCGTCAAGCCCGGTTCGATGCCCTCCAGCTACCGCTTCGACAAGCAGAAGCGGGCCGCTTGGGAGAAGGCCGTCGCCGAGGGCACGGAAGAGCAGCTGCGCATCTCGAACTGGATGCAGCGGGAGGTGGCGAAATGACGGAGTCCGTCAGCGGCGGCCGCGGCCTGTTCGGGGTCAGCGGCAGCGGTGACACGTCCGGCTTCGGCGGACTGGTACGCAAGGCGGGCGTACCCGCCTCGCTCGGCCGTCCGGTCGGCGTGGAGGAGTTCGACGAGGTCCTCGACGGCCTGGCCGACGCGCTCAGCGGCGGCGAGCGGCCCGAGGGCGAGGTCGAGCCCGCGTTCGCCTCGTTCGACGAGGTGATCGAGCGCATCGTGGTCGACCGCGGTGAGCTGACCCTGCACGTCAAGCCGGAGGCCATCGCGGACGTGTGCCGCACCCTCCGCGACGACGAGGGTCTGCGGTACGAGCTGTGCTCGTCGGTGTCGGGTGTGGACTATCCCGCCCAGGACCGCCGGCTGCACGCCGTCTACCACCTGACCTCGATGACCTACCGCCGGCGTATCCGGCTGGAGTGCGCGGTCACTGCCGAGGAGCCGCACCTGCCGAGCGTCACCAGCGTCTACCCGACCGCCGACTGGCAGGAGCGGGAGACCTACGACATGTTCGGGATCATCTTCGACGGCCACCCCAACCTCACCCGGATCCTCATGCCGGACGACTGGGAGGGCCACCCGCAGCGCAAGGACTACCCGCTCGGCGGTGTGCCGGTCGAGTACAAGGGCGCCGAGATTCCACCGCCGGACCAGCGGAGGTCCTACCGATGACTAGTAGTTACGACACTTACGCGCCGGAGCGCGAGACCACCCAGGGCAAGGTCTTCACCGTCACCGGTGGCGACTGGAACGACGTGGTCAGCGGCGTGGACCCGATCCATGACGAGCGGATCGTGGTCAACATGGGTCCGCAGCACCCGTCGACCCACGGCGTGCTGCGGCTCGTCCTCGAGTTGGAAGGCGAGACGGTCACCGACGCCCGTACCGTCATCGGCTACCTGCACACCGGGATCGAGAAGAACCTCGAGTTCCGGACGTGGACCCAGGGCACGACCTTCGTGACCCGGATGGACTACCTGGCGCCGATCTTCAACGAGACGGCGTACTGCCTCGCGGTGGAGAAGCTGCTCGGCATCACCGACGACATCCCGGAGCGGGCGACCACGATCCGCGTGCTGATGATGGAGCTGAACCGGCTCTCGTCGCACCTGGTCTGGCTGGCCACCACCGGCATGGAGCTGGGCGCGCTCTCGATGATGATCTACGGCTTCCGCGAGCGGGAGTTCGTCCTGGACATCTTCGAGCTGATCAGCGGCCTGCGGATGAACATGGCGTACGTGCGGCCTGGCGGGGTGGCCCAGGACGTTCCGCCGGAGGCGATCAAGAAGATCCGCGAGCTGCTCGACTTCATGCCGAAGCGCATCAAGGACTACGAGAACCTGCTGTCCGACCAGCCGATCTGGTTGCAGCGTACGCAGGGGGTCGCGGTCCTCGACGTCACCGGCTGTCTGGCGCTGGGCATCACCGGCCCGGTGCTCCGCAGCGCCGGCCTGGCCTGGGACCTCCGCAAGACGCAGCCCTACTGCGGGTACGAGACCTACGAGTTCGACGTGCCGACGCAGCAGGAGGCCGACGTCTACGCGCGGTACCTGGTGCGCATCAACGAGATGCGGGAATCGCTGAAGATCATCGAGCAGGCGCTGGGCCGGCTCAAGCCCGGCCCGGTCATCGTGGCGGACAAGAAGATCGCGTGGCCCGCCCAGCTGGCCGTCGGCCTGGACGGCATGGGCAACTCGCTGAACCACGTCGCGAAGATCATGGGTCAGTCGATGGAATCGCTGATCCACCACTTCAAGCTGGTCACCGAAGGCTTCCGCGTCCCGGCCGGGCAGGTCTACGTCCCGGTCGAGGGTCCGCGTGGCGAGCTGGGCGCGCACGTCGTCTCCGACGGCGGCACCCGCCCCTATCGCGTGCATTACCGCGAACCCAGCTTCGTGAACCTGCAGGCCATCCCCGCGATGGCCGAGGGTGGTCTGCTGGCCGACGTGATCGCCGGCGGGGCGTCGCTCGACCCCGTCATGGGAGGGTGTGACCGGTAGTGATGAGCCACTTGGGTGAAGAACCAGGAGTGCAGTCAGTGTTCTCTGCCGAGACCTACGCGCGGGCGAAGGAGATCGTCGCGCGGTACCCCGAGGGCAAGCAGCGTTCGGCGCTCCTGCCCCTGCTGCACCTGGTGCAGAACGAGGACGGTCACGTCTCCCCGGAAGGTGTCACCTTCTGCGCCGAGCAGCTCGGCCTGACCAAGGCCCAGGTCGGCGCGGTCGCGACGTTCTACACGATGTACAAGCGCCGGCCCACCGGCGACTACCTCGTCAGCGTCTGCACCAACACGATGTGCGACGTCCTCGGCGGTCAGGCGATCTTCGACGCGCTCAGCGACCACCTCGGCGTGGGGCACGACGAGACCACGCCGGACGGCAAGATCACGCTGGAGCACGCCGAGTGCCTGGCGGCCTGCGACTACGGTCCGGTCGTCACGGTCAACTACGACTTCGTCGACGGGCTCGACCCGGAGTCGGCGGTGCAGCTGACCGAGGACCTGAGCGCCGGGCGTCCGGTGCAGCCCTCCCGGGGCGCGCGGCTCTGCTCGCTCAAGGAGATGGCGCTGCAGCTCGCGGGCTTCGCCGACGAGCGGGACGGCGCGGTCGCCGACGGTCCCGCGGGAGAGCCGACTCTGCGGGGCGTCAAGCTCGCCCAGCAGTACGGGATCAGCCCGGCCGGCTTCGACCTCAACACGCCGATCCCCTCCGCGGCGAACGGAGCCAACAAGTGAGTGTCTTTGAGAAGCTGACGCCGGTCCTCACCAAGCGCTGGCTGTCGCCCGACGCCTGGCGTCTCGACGTCTACGAGCAGCTCGACGGGTACGCCGCGCTCCGCAAGGCGCTGAAGGTGCACCCGGACGACCTGATCGCGTTGGTGAAGGACTCCGGTCTGCGAGGACGCGGCGGCGCCGGGTTCCCCACCGGCCTGAAGTGGGGCTTCATCCCGCAGAACGACGGCAAGCCGCACTACCTGGTGATCAACGCCGACGAGGGCGAGCCGGGGACCTGTAAGGACCTGCCGCTGATGACCTACGACCCGCACGCGCTGGTCGAGGGCGCCATCATCGCCTCGTACGCCATCCGCGCCAACCGCGCCTTCATCTACATCCGCGGTGAAGCCGTCCACGCGGCGCGCCGGCTGCGGCACGCGGTGCAGGAGGCGTACAAGGCGGGGTATCTGGGCCAGAACATCCTGGGTTCGGGGTTCGACCTCGACCTCGTGGTGCACTCCGGCGCCGGGGCGTACATCTGTGGCGAGGAGACGGCCCTGCTGGACTCGCTGGAGGGGATGCGCGGCCAGCCCCGGCTGCGCCCGCCGTTCCCGGCGACGCACGGCCTGTACGCCTGCCCGACCGTGGTGAACAACGTCGGCACCATCGCCAGCGTCCCGTACATCGTGCTGGGCGGCGCGGCCTGGTGGAAGACGATGGGCACCGAGAAGTCGTCCGGCCCGATGATCTACTCGCTGTCCGGCCGCATCCAGCAGCCGGGGCAGTACGAGTGCTCGCTGGGCGTCACGCTGCGGGAGCTGATCGAACTGGCCGGCGGCATGCAGCCGGGCCACAACCTGCGGTTCTGGACCCCGGGCGGCTCGTCGACGCCGTTGCTGACCGCTGACCACCTCGACGTCCCGCTGGACTTCGACAGCGTCGCGGCGGCCGGATCGATCCTGGGCACCACGGCGACGCAGATCTTCTCCGATCAGGACTGCCCGGTCTACGCGACGTACCGCTGGCTGGAGTTCTACCACCACGAGTCCTGCGGTAAGTGCACTCCTTGCCGCGAGGGCAACTACTGGATGGTGCGCGTCTACCGCCGCATCCTGTCCGGCCAGGGCTCGCACGAGGACCTGGACACCCTGCTCGACACCGCCGACAACATCCTGGGCCGCTCGTTCTGCGGTCTCGGCGACGGCGCCACCAGCTCGGTGACCAGCTCCTTGCAGTACTTCAAGCAGGATTACCTGGACTACATCGAGGGCCGGAAAGCGCCGAAGCTCTCGGAGAAGGCATTGGCAGGTGCTCACTGATGACGTCCGCCGAAGTAGCCAAGAGCACCGACGAGGTCACCCTCACCATCGACGGGATCGAGGTGACCGCGCCCAAGGGGACGCTGCTCATCCGGGTCGCCGAGAAGATGGGGATCGACATCCCGCGGTTCTGCGACCACCCGCTGCTGGCCCCGGCCGGCGCCTGCCGTCAGTGCCTCGTCGAGGTCGAGGGGCAGCGCAAGCCGGTCGCCTCCTGTACGCAGACCGTCGCCGACGGCATGGTCGTGCGTACGCACCGGACCAGTGAGGTCGCGCAGAAGGCGCAGTCCGGGATCATGGAGATGCTCCTGATCAACCACCCGCTCGACTGCCCGATGTGCGACAAGGGCGGCGAGTGCCCCCTGCAGAACCAGGCGATGAGCACCGGCCGGACGGATTCGCGGTTCCACGAGCACAAGCGCGAGTACCCCAAGCCGATCAACATCTCCAGCCAGGTGCTGCTGGACCGCGAGCGCTGCGTGCTCTGCCAGCGCTGCACCCGGTTCTCCGAGGAGATCGCCGGGGACAAGTTCATCGACCTGATGGATCGGTCCTCCGCCGAGCAGATCAACGTCTACCGCGACGAGTTCTACGGCGGCGAAGGCGACGGCGTCTCGATCGACGCGGGCGACGAGCCGTTCAACTCCTACTTCTCCGGCAACACCGTGCAGATCTGCCCGGTCGGCGCGCTGACCGGCGCGCAGTACCGGTTCCGCGCCCGGCCGTTCGACCTCGTGTCGTCGCCGAGCGTGTGCGAGCACTGCTCGGCCGGCTGCTCCCAGCGGACCGACCACCGGCGTGGCAAGGTGCTGCGGCGCCTGGCCGGTGAGGACGCGCAGGTCAACGAGGAGTGGAACTGCGACAAGGGCCGGTGGGGGTTCCAGTACGCCACCGCGTTCGACCGGCTGACCACCCCGCTGGTCCGCGACAAGGAGACCGGCGAGCTGCGGTCGGCCAGCTGGAGCGAGGCGCTGACGGTCGCCGCCGAGGGCCTGCGGGCCGCCCGGGACGGCGAGCACGGCGTCGGCGTCCTGACCGGCGGCCGGCTGACCGTCGAGGACGCGTACGCGTACGCGAAGTTCGCGCGGGTGGCTTTGACGACCAACGACGTGGACTTCCGGGCTCGGCCGCTGTCGGCGGAGGAGGCGGACTTCCTCGCCTCCACCGTCGTCGGGGAGACCTCGGTGACCTACGCCGACCTGGAGAAGGCGCGGCACGTGGTGCTCGTCGGGCTGGAGCCCGAGGAGGAGTGCCCGATCGTCTTCCTCCGCCTGCGCAAGGCGGCCACCGCGAAGCGACTGCGGGTCACCGGCGTCGCTCCGTTCGCCACACGCGGCCTCGCGAAGCTGTCCGGCACGCTGGTCACCGCCGCCCCGGGTGAGGAGCCCGAGGCGCTCGACCGGATCGTCGGCGTGGACGCGGAGACCGTCATCCTCGTGGGCGAGCGACTCGCCACCGTCCCGGGCGGCTTCTCGGCGGTGGCCGCGTTCGCCGCGCGTACCGGTGCGAAGCTGGCCTGGGTGCCACGGCGCGCGGGAGACCGCGGTGCTGTCGACGCGGGCTGCCTGCCGAACCTGCTGCCGGGTGGGCGGCCGGTGGCCGACCCCGCGGCCCGCGCCGAGCTGGCGCAGCTGTGGGGCCTGGAGCCGGGCGTGATCTCGAGCCAGGCGGGCAGGGACACCGACGCGATGCTCGCGGCGGCCGCCGACGGGCGATTGGGCGCGCTGGTCGTGGCCGGTGTGGACCCGGGCGACCTGGCCGATCCGGCGCTGGCCGAGCAGGCCCTGACGAAGGTCGGGTTCCTGGTCAGCCTGGAGATCCGGGCGACCGCGGTCACCCGGCACGCCGACGTGGTCCTGCCGGTCGCGACGACCTCCGAGAAGGCGGGGTCGTTCGTGGACTGGGAGGGCCGGCTGCGGCCGTTCGACCAGGTCTTCGAGTTCACCACCACGCAGGGCGGACGGCAGGCGGCGGCGATGATGGCCGACGCCCGGGTGCTCGACGCGATCGCCGCCGAGCTGGGCGTCACGCTCGGCACGGCCGACGTCACCGCGGTACGCCAGGAGTTGGGCAGCCTGCCCGCGACGGCGGCGGAGCAGCCGCTGGCCCCGACGTACGCCCCGGCGACCCGGCCCGCGCTCGCGGCCGGGACGGCGATCCTCAGCTCGTGGCACTACCTGCTGGACAACGGCAGCCTGCTCGACGGCGACGAGGTCCTGATGGGCACCGCCCGCCCGAGCGTGGCGCGGCTTGCCAAGGCGACCGCGACCGGGCTGGGCGTCGCCGACGGGGACCTCGTCACGGTCAGCACCGAGCACGGCTCGGTGACGCTGCCCGCGCTCATCACCGACATGCCCGCGGACGTCGTCTGGGTGCCGGCGAACTCGCCGGGCTCGACGGCCAACCGGACGCTCGGCGCCCACTCGGGCGCGGTCGTCACGGTCGCCGCGGGAACCACCGCCGCTGGAGGTGCGCAGTGATCCTCGCCCAGGATCCGACCCTGGAGAACTTCGGCCAAGATCCGTGGTGGCTGGTTCTCGTCAAGGTCGTCGCGATCTTCGTCTTCCTCGTCGTGATGACGCTGTTCGCCATCTGGTACGAGCGGCGGGTCGTGGCGCGGATGCAGGTCCGTCCCGGACCGAACCGCAACGGTCCCTTCGGTCTGCTCCAGTCCCTCGCCGACGGCCTCAAGCTGGCCTTCAAAGAGGACATCATGCCGAAGCTCGCCGACAAGGTGGTGTTCTTCATCGCCCCGGTGATCTCGACGGTCTGCGCGTTCACCGCCTTCGCGATCATGCCGTTCGGCCCGATGGTCTCGATCTTCGGCACGAAGACGCCGTTGCAGCTCACCGACATCCCGGTGGCGGTCCTGCTGGTGCTGGCCTGCTCCGGCATGGGCGTGTACGGCGTGGTGCTCGCCGGCTGGGCGAGCGGCTCGACCTACCCACTCCTCGGCGGTCTGCGCTCCAGCGCCCAGATGATCTCCTACGAGGTCGCCATGGGCCTGTCGATCGTGGCGGTCTTCATGACGGCCGGGACGATGAGCACCTCGGGGATCGTGGCCGCGCAGGCGGACGGCACCAAGTTCGGGTCGTTCACCGCCCCCAGCTGGTACGCGCTCCTGCTGCTGCCGAGCTTCGTGATCTACTTCGTCTCCGCGATCGGTGAGACCAACCGGGCTCCGTTCGACCTCCCCGAGGCCGAGTCGGAGCTGGTCGGCGGTTTCCACACCGAGTACTCGTCGCTGAAGTTCGCGCTGTTCTTCCTCGCCGAGTACATCAACATGGTGACCGTCTCCGCGCTGTGCACGACGCTCTTCCTGGGCGGTTGGCGCGCACCGTGGCCGATCAGCTTGTGGGACGGAGCCAACGACAACTGGTTCCCGCTGCTCTGGTTCACGATCAAGGTTCTGTTGCTGCTGTTCGTCTTCGTCTGGTTGCGGGGCACGCTGCCCCGGCTGCGGTACGACCAGTTCATGCGGTTCGGCTGGAAGGTGCTCATCCCGGCCAACCTGATCTGGATCCTGGCCCTGGCCGGCATCAAGACGCTCCAGAACAGCAACGCGTCGCGTACGCAGACGCTGTTGTGGCTGGGCGGCGCGGTCGTGGTCCTGATGGCGGTCGCGCTGCTGTGGCCGTCGAAGAAGGAACCGACGCCAATGACTCTCACCGAACAGGTCGCGCAGCGCCCGGCGGGAAGCTTCCCGCTGCCGCCGCTGGACCTGGTCGTCCCGGTCAACCCCCGGGCGAGGCGGATCTCGGCCGACCGCGGTTCGGCCGAGACCGACAACGACCAGCCGGTGGGTTCCGGCGCTAAGGAGGCGTGAGATGGGTGCCTTCACCGGAATGGCCAAGGGCTTCGGGGTCACCTTCTCGCACATGTTCAAGAAGGTCGTGACCACGGAGTACCCGGAGAAGCCGGACGCGACCGCGCCCCGCTTCCACGGCCGGCACGTCCTCAACCGGCATCCGGACGGCCTGGAGAAGTGCATCGGGTGCGAGCTGTGCGCCTGGGCCTGCCCGGCCGACGCGATCTACGTGGAGGGTGGCGACAACACCGAGGAGGCCCGGTTCTCCCCGGGCGAGCGGTACGCCAGCATCTACCAGATCAACTACGCCCGGTGCATCTTCTGCGGCCTGTGCATCGAGGCCTGCCCGACTCGTTCGCTGACCATGAGCAACGAGTACGAGCTGGCCCGCGACGACCGCCAGGCGCTGATCTTCACCAAGGAGCAGTTGCTCGCGCCGCTGCTGCCGGGGATGGAGCAGCCGCCGCACCCGATGTATCTGGGTGAGACGGAGAAGGACTACTACCTGAGCGGGCCGACCAACCCGGGTGTCTCGGTGGGAGCTGAGGGGCGATGACTAGCGCACTTCAACTAGCGGCCGCGGCCGGTGGGGTGGCGACTTCCGAGAAGGTCGTCTTCTTCGTCCTGGCCCCGATCGCGCTCATCGGCGCGATCGGCATGGTCGCCAGCCGTAACGCGGTGCACTCCGCGCTCTGGCTGGTGCTGACGATGCTGTGTCTCGGTGTCTTCTACATCGTGCAGGCCGGGCCGTTCATCGGCATGACGCAGATCATCGTCTACACCGGCGCGATCATGATGTTGTTCCTCTTCGTGCTGATGCTCGTCGGCCGGGACGCCTCGGACGCCGTGATCGAGACATTGCGCGGTCAGCAGACCGCCGCGATCATCCTCGGCGTAGGCTTCGCCGGCCTGCTCGGCACGGGCCTGCTGCGCGTGGTCGAGAAGATGACGGTCACCGGGCTCGACGAGGCGAACGCCAAGGGCAACGTCCAGGGCCTCGCCTCGCTGCTGTTCACCAAGTACGTCTTCGCCTTCGAGATCTCCAGCGCGCTGCTCATCACCGCCGCCGTCGGCGCGATGCTGCTGGCGCACGTGGAGAAGCGCAAGGAAGACAAGATCAACCAGCCGGACATGATGCGGGCGCGGTTCGCGCCGGGCAACTACCCCGGCCCCAAGCCGGGTCCGGGTGTCTTCGCCACCTCGACCTCGATCGCCACCCCGGCGAAGCTCCCGGACGGCACGCCCGCCCAGCGCAGCATCTCGCCGATCCTGCCGACCCGGGAGCTCACGGCCGCCGAGGTCGCCGACAAGCACACGGAAGGCCGGTGATCGAAGTGACTCCGATGTGGTACATCGTGCTCTCGGCGGCGCTGTTCACCATCGGCGCGGTGGGCGTGCTCATCCGCCGGAACGCGATCGTCCTGTTCATGTGCATCGAGCTGATGCTGAACGCGGCCAACCTCTCGCTGGTCACCTTCAGCCGGATCAACGGCTCGCTGGACGGCCAGATCATGGCGTTCTTCTCCATGGTCATCGCCGCGGCCGAGGTCGTCGTCGGCCTCGCCATCATCATGGCCATCTTCCGTACGCGACGCTCCGCCAGCGTCGATGACGCGAACCTGCTGAAGTACTGAGGTCGCAATGCAGACATTGATCACCCTGGTGGTGGCGATCCCGGCGGTCAGCGCGGCGTTCCTGCTGCTGTCGGGCAAGCTGGCCAACAAGTGGGGACACTGGCTCGGCGTACTCGCGACGGGGACGTCGTTCGTGCTCGGCCTGATCGCTTTCATCCGCCTCGCCGACCTGCCGTCCGACAACCGCGCGGTTCAGGTCCACCTATGGGACTTCATCCAGTCCGGCAAGCTCGACGTCGGGTTCGGCCTGCTCTTCGACCCGCTGTCGGCGGTCTTCGTGCTGCTGATCACCGGCGTGGGCTCGCTCATCCACCTGTACGCCGTGGGCTACATGGCGCACGACGAGGGACGCCGCCGCTTCTTCGGGTACTTCAACCTGTTCGTCGCGGCCATGCTCCTGCTGGTGCTGGGCAACAACTATGTGATGCTCTACCTCGGCTGGGAGGGCGTCGGTCTGGCGTCGTACCTGCTGATCTCGTTCTGGTACAACCGGAACTCGGCGGCGACCGCCGGCAAGAAGGCCTTCCTGATGAACCGGGTCGGTGACGCGGGCTTCGCCCTCGGCATCTTCCTGATGTTCTACACGCTCGGCACGACCGACTACGACAAGGTCTTCGACGGCGTGGGCAGCCTGGCCGCCGGCACGGTCCTGATGATGGGCCTGCTGCTCCTGCTGGGCGCGACCGGCAAGTCCGGCCAGTTCCCGCTCCAGTCCTGGCTCCCGGACGCGATGGAGGGCCCGACCCCGGTCTCCGCCCTCATCCACGCCGCGACGATGGTGACCGCCGGTGTGTACCTGATCGCACGGTCGAACCCGATCTTCTCGGCCAACCACACGCTCCAGACCGTGGTCGTGAGCGTCGGTGCCCTGACCCTGCTGATCGGCTGCATCATCGGCTGCGCCAAGGACGACATCAAGCGTGTCCTGGCCTGGTCGACCGTCAGCCAGATCGGCTACATGTTCCTGGGCGTCGGACTCGGCGGGGCGGCGTACGCCCTGGCGATCATCCACCTGCTCGCGCACGGCTTCTTCAAGGCCAACATGTTCCTCGGCGCGGGTTCGGTCATGCACGGGATGAACGACCAGACCGACATCCGCCGCTTCGGCGGGCTGGCCAAGTACATGCGGATCACCTGGCTGACCTTCATGATGGGCTGGCTGGCGATCATCGGCATCCCGCCGCTGTCGGGCTTCTACACCAAGGACCCGATCATCGAGGCGGCGTTCAACCGGCCCGGGTGGACGGGCTGGCTCTTCGGGAGTGTCGCTCTTGCTGGAGCAGGACTTACAGCCTTCTATATGACAAGGCTGTTCGTGCTCACCTTCCACGGCCCGAAGCGCTGGACCGAAACTGAGCCGCAACACGGATCCGCAAGCGGACCCGTGCCCGTGCACCCGCACGAGTCCCCGGCGATCATGACGATCCCGCTGATCTTCCTGGCCATCGGCTCCATCGTGGCCGGTTTCCTGATGAAGACCAGTGTCCTCGACTGGCTCACCCCGGTCGTCGACCCCGAGGGCGTCGTGGACGAGGTCCACCGGATCACGGCGGTCGAGGGCGCACTCCTGTCCGTCGCGGTCACCGTCATCGGCGCCGGGTTCGCGTACCTCCTGTTCCGCCGGGGGACCGCGTTGGTGGAGCAGCCGGCCGGCCCGTTCGTCACGGCGGCCCGGCGCAATCTGTACGCGGACGCCTTCAACGAGGCGGTCTTCGAGAAGCCCGGCCGCTGGCTCACCCGCGGTCTGGTGTTCCTCGACAACCGCGGGGTCGACGGGCTGGTGAACGGCCTGGCCGCGCTGACCGGCGGCGGGTCGAGCCGGCTCCGGCGGCTCCAGAACGGTTTCGTGCGCTCCTACGCGCTGTCCATGCTCACCGGCGCGCTTGTGGTCGTGGGCGCGTTCTTGATGGTCACGCTCTGATGGCGAGGTTGTGATGTACCTATCGATCATGACGGCGGCGCCGCTGGCCGGTGCGATCGCGGTGGCCTGCCTGCCGCGTAGTCGTGGCGCCCTGGCGAAGCTGATCGCGCTGGTCGTGTCGGTGGCCGTCCTCGTCGTCGCGGTTGTCGCCTGGTTCAAGTTCCAGCCAGGCGGCGACCGGTTGCAGCTCACCGAGAGCTACACCTGGATCCCGGCCTGGGGCGCGCGGTTCAGCTTCGGCGCGGACGGCATCGCCCTGGTGATGCTCGGCCTGATCGCTCTGCTGGTGCCACTGGTGATCATCGCCAGCTGGAACCACGCGGAGCAGGACAGCCGTCGCTCCGTACCGGCGTTCTTCGCGCTGCTGCTGTTCCTCGAGGGCTCGATGATCGGCGTCTTCGCCGCCACCGACGTCCTGCTCTTCTACGTGTTCTTCGAGATCATGCTGGTCCCGATGTACTTCCTGATCGGCTCCTACGGCGCGGACGTGCCGCAGAAGCAGCGGCAGTACGCGGCGGTGAAGTTCTTCCTGTACTCCCTGGTCGGCGGTCTGTTCATGCTGGCCGCCGTGATCGGCCTGTGGGTGCTGGGCGGGCACACCTTCGACTGGCAGACGCTCACCAGCGTCGAGTTCTCGCGCGGCGCCGGCCGCTGGATGTTCCTCGGGTTCTTCCTCGCCTTCGCGATCAAGGCCCCGTTCTTCCCGTTCCACACCTGGCTGCCGGACGCCGGTGGCGCCGCCCCGGCCGGGGTGGCCGCGCTGCTCGTCGGCGTCATGGACAAGGTCGGGACGTTCGGCATCCTGCGGTACTGCCTGACGCTGTTCCCGGAGGCGTCGAAGTACTTCGCCCCGTTGGCGATCACGCTGTCGGTCGTCGGCATCCTGTACGCCGCACTGCTGGCGGTCGGCCAGAACGACCTGAAGCGGCTGGTGGCGTACACGTCGATCGCGCACTTCGGGTTCATCGGGGTCGGCATCTTCGCCTTCACCACCCAGGCGGCCACCGGAGCGGTGCTCTACATGCTGAACCACGGGCTCGCGACCGGCCTACTCTTCCTCGTCGTCGGCATGCTGGTCTCCCGGCGCGGCAGCGCCGCGATCAGCGACTTCGGCGGCGCGGGCAAGCTGGTTCCGGCGCTCGCCGGGGTCTTCTTCTTCGCGGGGATGGCCTCGCTGGCCCTTCCCGGGCTGGCGCCCTTCGTCTCCGAGTTCCTGGTGCTGATCGGCACGTTCACGGTCAACAAGACCGCCGCCGTGATCGCCACCGTCGGGATCATCCTCGCGGCGGCGTACGTGTTGTGGATGTTCCAGCGGACGATGCAGGGCACGCTCAACCCGACGCTGAAGGAGGTCAGCGGGCTGCGCCAGGACATCTCCAAGCGGGAGATCCTGGTCGTCGCGCCGCTGATCGCGCTGCTGCTGGTCCTCGGCTTCTACCCGAAGCCGGTCCTCGACGTGATCAACCCGGCGGTGTCGGTCACGTTGCAGCAGGACCTGGGCGTGCAGGACCCCGCACCAACCCACTCCACGACTGAGGCGGGCAAGTAATGGACAACCTCACTCTGCCGCACCTGAACTACGCGGCACTGGCGCCGATGCTGATCCTGTTCGGCGCGGCGTGCGTCGGGATCCTCGTCGACGCCTTCGTGCCCCGGAAGGGCCGGTACGGCGTACAGCTGGTCGTGGCGCTGGCCGGACTGGTCGGCGCGTTCATCGCGATCATCGCCCGGATCGGCAAGGTGACCGCCGACAACGCGGTCACCGCCGGGGGCGCGGTCGCGGTGGACAAGGCGGCGCTGTTCCTCCAGGGCGCGATCGTGGTGCTGGGCGCGGTGGCGCTGCTGCTCATCGGTGAGCGCGCGCTGGAGCGGGGCGGCCCGTTCGTCGCCCAGGCGGCGATCACCGTCGGCTCCGAGGCCGACCAGCAACAGGCCAAGACGGGGAGTGGGGCGACCGAGACGTTCCCGCTGGCGCTGTTCTCGCTGTCCGGGATGATGCTCTTCGTCGCCTCGAACGACCTGCTGACGATGTTCATCGCGCTCGAGGTCTTCTCGCTGCCGCTCTACCTGCTCTGCGCGCTGGCCCGTCGCCGGCGGCTGATCTCGCAGGAAGCCGCGCTGAAGTACTTCCTGCTCGGGGCGTACGCGTCGGCGTTCTTCCTGTTCGGCCTGGCGCTCCTCTACGGGTTCTCGGGTGGGGTGGGCTTCGCCCAGATCCACGCGGCCGCCCAGGACAGCAAGAACCCCGTCGTCCTCCTGTACGCCGGCCTGGCGCTGCTCTCCATCGGTCTGCTCTTCAAGGCCGCTGCCGCGCCGTTCCACGTCTGGACGCCGGATGTCTACCAGGGCGCGCCGACGCCGATCACCGCTCTGATGGCGGCCTGCACCAAGGTGGCCGCCTTCGGTGGTCTGCTGCGGGTGCTCTACGTCGGCTTCGACCGCGTCGAGTGGCAGTACGCCCCGATCATCTCGGCGGTGGCGGCGCTCACCATGATCGTCGGCGCCATCCTGGCGGTCACCCAGACCGACATCAAGCGGCTGCTGGCATACTCGGCGATCGCCAACGCCGGATATCTGCTGGTCGGCGTCATGGGCAGCAGCAAGGACGGGCTGTCGAGCGTCATGTTCTACCTGGTCGCGTACGGGTTCACGGTGATCGCGGCGTTCGCCGTGGTGACCCTGGTCCGCGACGCCGACGGTGAGGCGACGCACCTGTCCCGGTGGGCCGGGCTCGGCCGCCGCTCGCCGTTCTACGCCACGGTGTTCACCGTGATCCTGCTGTCCTTCGCCGGTATCCCGTTGACCAGCGGTTTCACTGCGAAGTTCGCGGTCTTCTCGGCGGCCGGCGGCGGCGACTCGTCCTGGCTGATCATCGTCGGCGTGGTGAGCAGCATGATCCTGGCCTTCCCGTACCTGCGGGTGGTGGTCATGATGTGGCTCTCCGAGCCGGGTGAGTCCACTCCGTCGGTGTCGATCCCGGGCGCCCTTACCGCGGCCGCGCTTGTCATCGGCGTCGTGATCACGATCGCGGTGGGCGTGGTGCCGCAGCCGCTCATCGAACTGACGACAAATGCGGCGAGCTTCGTCCGTTGAGTGATTCAGCGGCGAGCTTCGTCCGTTGAGTGATTCAGCGGCGAGCTTCGCCGTTAAACGTCCACTGAGTTACGCCTGCGCCCCGCCCCCTGGGATGATCTGTTGATCAGCCCCGGGGGCGGACGCGTACTGGCGGGGGCATGCTGGACGGGGGACGGCGATATGACAGGGTGGGGGACGTGGTGAACACGGCTGGTGGACGAACGGGGCTCGGTCTCCCCGACTCCGAACTGGAGTCGGAGGTCACCGCCGCGCTGGTGCGGGTGGAGGATCGGATCGTCGAGTCGGTGGACAGCGCCGACCCGTTCGTGGCGGAGGCGGCGCGGCATCTGCTCGACGCCGGGGGCAAGCGGTTCCGGCCGCTGCTGGTGATCCTGACCGGATACTTCGGCAAGCCCGATCCGGATCGGATCGCCGACGCCGGGGCGGTCATGGAGCTGACGCACCTGGCGACGCTCTATCACGACGACGTGATGGACGAGGCGAAGCTGCGGCGCAGCGCGCCGAGCGCGAACGCCCGCTGGGGCAACTCGCTGGCCATCCTGGTCGGCGACTACCTTTTCGCGCAGGCCGCCGAACTCGCGGCCAATCTGGGCACCGAGGCGGTCAAGCTGCAGGCCCAGACCTTCGCCCGGCTCGTGCACGGCCAGATCGCGGAGACCATCGGCCCGCGCGACGCCGACCCGATCGGCCACCACCTGCGCGTACTGGCGGAGAAGACGGGCTCGTTGATCGCGACGTCGAGTCGGCTCGGCGCGATGGTGTCCGGGGTGGAGGAGCCGCTGCTTCGCGCGCTGAGCGAGTACGGCGAGACCATCGGGATCGCCTTCCAGCTCTCGGACGATCTGCTGGACATCGCCAGCGAGTCCACCCAGTCGGGCAAGACGCCGGGCACGGACCTCCGCGAGGGCGTGCCCACCCTGCCCGTCCTCTACGCGCTCGCAGACGATGACTCCTCGCCCGACGCTCAGCGTCTGCGCGAGATCCTCGCCCTTGGCCCGCTCACCGACGACGCGCTCCACGCGGAGGCGCTCGGCCTGCTGCGCGACTCGGCCGCACTCAAGCGCGCGCGGCAGACAGTCCACGGGTACGCCGACAGAGCGCGCGACGCCTTGACGGCGCTTCCGGATGTGCCCGCGCGAACCGCGCTGGCCGGGTTGTGCGACGTGGTGGCGGACCGCAGCAGTTGATCCGGGGTCAGAAGGTCATCGGGGCAGGCGCTTCCGTCTGGGCGAGCGCCTCCCGTAAGTGCAGCGCGGTCTGCTGCAGCCGGGTGCGTACCAGGGTGGCCTTCTTCTGGAGGTCGCCGGCCGGCGTGGCGCACGCGACCACGAATCGCTGGTTCTCGTCGCGGTGCGTCCGGATGAGGACCGAACCGCATGCCAAGTCGGGGCGGTATTGCGCGATCTCGACCTGCATGCCGAGTCGTTCGCCGCGCGCGAGGTCGGCTTCCAGCGTCTGCACCGACACCAGGGTGTTCCGGGTGAATCTGCGAAGTCCGGACAACTCCAGGTAACGGCGCCGTTGCACCGGGTTGAGCGTGTTGAGCAACGACTTGCCCAACGCGGTCGCGTGCGCCCCGTCGTCGAAGCCGGGCACCAGGTCTTCGACGTACGGCGAGCTGCGGCCTTCGGCCACCGCGGTGATGACGATGCGCTTGTCGACGAAACTGCCCAGGAAGTGGCTGTATCCCGATTCCCAGGCGGCCCGCCGGAGCACGTCGCCGACGGCGCTCGGGCCGCGGAAAGCATGCACCAGCTCGCGGAACCGGTCGGCGACCTCCAAGCCTGTCGTGTACGCCCCGTCGGCGAGCCGCGTCAGGTATCCCTCGTAGTGCAGCGTCCGGACCAGGTGGTACGCGCTGGTGGCGCTCATGTCGCAGCGGCTGGCGATCTGCTTGACCGACAGGCCGGTCGGTTCACGCCCGACTGCTTCGAGGATTCGCAGCGCCCGGGAGACGCTCTGCACGAGATTGGGTGGCTCCGCCCGGGGCTCACGCATGGCCGCTCCTCAATCACAGTGGGTGACATCGGCTTCCGGTCTTCAAGAATAGGCGGAAACACGTGTGGCAGTCGACGCCCTCGACGAGAAGAGCGCCGACTGCCACAGTGGTATGTCGGGAAAGGACGGTTAGCGGCCGATCGACCGGCCGTCCGGGTGCCACACGACCGCGATGCCGGGCTTGGCGTGGTCGCCGTCGGGCCACACCGAAGCGGGGCTGTCCCAACTCGCGCCGCTGAACTCACCCGGGTGCTGGACGGCGACGAACAGTGACTCACCGTCACCAGTCAACGCCGGACCGCATGTTTCCGCGCCCTTGGGAACGGTGAGGAACTGCTTGAGATGTCCGGCCTCCGGACCCGACAGCGGCACCGCGAAGAGACCGTCGTTGGTGCCGAAGGCGTTGCCGTCGGTGGAGATCCACAGGTTGCCCGAGCGGTCGAACATGACGTTGTCGGGGCAGGAGATCCGGGAGACCTTGGTCTTGTCGTACCCGGCGAAGTAGGTCGCCGGGTCCGCCGGGTCGCCGCAGACGATCGGGATCGACCAGGTGAAGGACGTCCCGGCGTGGTCGCCCCGATCCTCGACCAACTCCAGGATGTGCCCGTGCTTGTTGGCGTTGCGCGGATTCACCTCGTCCGCGGCCGCCTTGCCCGCGGTGCCGCGCTGGGTGTTGTTGGTCAGCGCGACGTAGATGTGGCCGGTGACCGGGTTCGCCTCGACGTCCTCCGGGCGGTCCATCTTCGTCGGGCCGATCTTGTCGGCGGCCAGGCGGGTGTGCACCAGGACCTGCTCGACGGTCATCCCCTCGACCATCGACCGGTTGTCCTTGACCAGCGGCAGCCAGACCCCCGAGCCGTCGAACGCGCCGTCGCCGGGGAGCTTGCCGGAGCCGTCGATCTCGGCCGCACTGGTGTAGGAGAACTTCGCGACGTACAGGTCGCCCGACTCCAGCAGGGTCAGGTTGTGCCGGTTGTCGCCCGGCCGGTATCGCTTGTGCGTGACGAACTTGTAGAGGTAGTCGAAGCGCTCGTCGTCACCCATGTAGACGGCCACCCGGCCGTCCGGGGCGATCACGATGTTCGCCGCCTCGTGCTTGAACCGGCCCAGCGCGGTGTGCTTGCGCGGGGTCGAGTCCGGGTCGAACGGGTCGACCTCGACGATCCAGCCGAACCGGTTGGCCTCGTTGGGGGTCGCCGTGAGGTCGAAGCGCGGGTCGGCCTTGTCCCACTGCCGGGAACCGGACGGGTAGCGGGTCGCCGTGCTGATGCCGTACCGGTCCAGGCTGGCCTTGGCCTCCTGGGGCGCGCCGTCGGCGCCGACGAAGTACTGGTTGAAGTTCTCCTCGCCGGACAGCACCGTGCCCCACGGGGTCACGCCGCCGGAGCAGTTGTTGAGCGTGCCGATGACGGTCCGGCCCGCCGGGTCCGCCGCCGTACGCACCGAAGCCGTGCCCGCGACCGGGCCGGTCAGCCGGAACTTCGTCGACAGGGCGCTGATCCGCCTGTTGTACGCGCGCCGACCGTGCGCCACAGGGCGCCACTGGCCGGTGCCGCGTACGCGCTCGATCTCCACTACGGACATGCCGTGCGCGGCGATCGCCGTCTTCTGCTGCTCGACCGTGAGATTCGCCAGCCCGGTGAACCCGGGGAACATCAGCTCCTCGTTGGTGTACTCGTGGTTGCACACGAGCAGCGCGTGGCGGTCGGAGTGGTCCAGCGGCAGGATCGCCACGAAGTCGTTGTTGTAGCCGAACTGCTTTTCCTGCGCGGCCGGCGACTGGTTGTACGCGTCGAAGGCGGGCGCGCCGGGCACGACCGCGTCGCCCCAGCGGATCACGACGCTCTGGGCGTACCCGGCGGCTACGGTCAGCGCGTCAGCCGTGTTCGGCTCGACGGCCCCGAAGGTCAGCGGCTGCGGGCCCCGGCCCGGCCGCCAGCTGTTCGCCGCGTTCTCGGCCGCACCGTGAGCCGCCTCGGCGGCCTCGGACGATCCGGCGACACCGGCGCCGGCCAGACCCAGCACGATCGCTCCGGCCCCCGCCGCCTGCAGTACGCCCCGGCGCGAGACCTCGGACCGAGCCATGTCCCCGAAGTATTCGTTGCCGGACTCGTTCGGCGCCGGATGGTCGCAGGCGTTGCCACAGCGATAGAGGCACGTCATGGCCGAGCGGCTGCCGCCACTGTGGCCGCTGCTAAGCAGTGGGAGTGGTTTCCGTGTCATGAGGCCGGACGGTAAGTGCGGCAGATGATCCACCGTCTTCCACCACGTGAACGGCGATTGAACGCTGCCTGGTCAGGTGGACGAAGCCGTCCGCGCTGAAGATGCCCAGAGCCAGCCAGACCAGTGCGAAACCGATCCACCGGGCGGTCGGCATCGGCTCGTGGAACCAGAAGACGCCGAGCCCGAATTGGATGATCGGCCCGATGTACTGGAGCATGCCGATGCCGTACAACGGGATCCGGTTGGCCGCGCCCGCGAACATCATGAGCGGTACCACGGTCGCGATCCCCGAGAAGACCAGCAGGAAGGTGTGCGTCGCCCCCGCCGACCCGAACGAGCTGTGGCGCAGCGTCATCAGGTAGATCATGGCGGGCAGCGCCAGCACCGCCGACTCCAGCAGCAGGCCGTCCGCCGGAGGCAGCCCGACCCGCTTCTTGACCAGCCCGTACAGGCCGAACGAACAGGCCAGGGTCAAGGCGATCCAGGGCAGCCGCCCGTAGTCGACGGCGAGGACGACCACGGAGACGACGCCGACCGCGACCGCGAACCACTGACCCCGGCGCAGGCGCTCATGAAGCACCACGACGCCGAGCATGATGACCACCAACGGCGTGATGAAGTACCCCAGCGCGGTCTCCACGACTCGGGAGCTGTTCACCCCGTAGATGTAGGTGCCCCAGTTGACGGCGATGAGCACGGCGGCCAGTGCCATCGCGGCCAGCCGCTTCGGTTGCCTCCGCAGCCCTGCTACCGCGCGCCAACGACGAAGCGCCGTGACGATGATCGCCACGGTCGTCAACGACCACACCACCCGGTGCGCGAGGATCTCTGCCGCCCCGGCCGCCTGTAGGTGCTTGAAATAGAGGGGGAAGAACCCCCACATCACGTACGCCCCGATGCCCAGGAGGTAGCCGCGCCGGACTTCGTTCACCGGCCAACCCTATGCCCGGCGGGGCGTACGTGATGATCACCGTGGTCTCCGTCACCGGGGACTGCGGTGGGCGTACACGTTGATTATCAGTCTTTGTCGGGGATCGCGAGGTTGATCGCCCAGCTGATGACCCCGACGATCAGGGCACCGAGAATCGCGGACAGTACGCCCTCGACCTTGAACGGCAGCCCGAGCTGGTCCGCGATCCAGCCGGTCAGCAGGAACAGCAGACCGTTGACCACGAGCGCGATCAGGCCGAGGGTGAAGACGTAGAACGCGCAGCCGACGGTCTTGATGATCGGCCGCAGGATCGCGTTGACGACGCCGAAGATCGCGGCGACCGCGACCAGCGTGCCGATCTGGCCGATCACGGAGTCGGTGTCGAGGTAGATGCCGCTGATGAGGAGCGTCGCGATCCATAACGCGACCGCGTTCACCGCCAACCGGAGGAGGATGCCCATCCGCGCATCGTGCCATAAGCCCGCACACCCGGCGATACCCCAGTTCGCCGCGAATCCCGTTACGCCAGAAGCTGTTGCTCCATGGGCGCGGTGCCGAGCGACGCCCAGCGGACCGAGCGGCGATGCACCACACCGATCAGGCCCGGCACCGGGCGGCTGAGCGCCTCCCGCTGGTTGTCGCTGAGACCGAGGACGGAGACCGCCAGCGCGGCGGCCTCAGCCGTGGTGGGCTGGAGCAACGCGATGTCGGCATGCCCGAGGGCATCGATGTCCACTGGGGACAGATCCTCGCGGACCACCAGCGTCGTCTGCCACGGGTGACCGGCGGACCGGTCCGCCCCGACCGGGCCGACGTCGACCACCATCATCAGCGGCCGCAACTGAGTCGCGGGCGGGACCGCGAGCGGCTGCCCGGGCGCCACGATGGCCAAGGAGTCGTTGGGGCCGCCCAGGTTGCGGAAGAACCGCTCCCAGGCCGGCGGACGGGCCGTCTGCACGACCACGCGGGCGCCGAGGGCCAGCGCGCGCAGCGTCAGCAGCTGAGCCGACTGGGTGCCGCCCACGAGCATCGCCCGCGTCGCCTGCGGCCGGAAGATCCGGATCGACACCGGTTCGCGACGGCGGTTCGGGCCGATCATCAGACCGGCGGAGCCGATGGGCGTACGCATCATCGTCAGGGGCGCGGCCGGCCGGGAGATGCCGTGCTCCACCTCGGTCGGCATGTCGGCCGGGGCCGAGCCGCCCAGCGGCAGCGAGTCGCAGAAGCCTTCGAGGTGCTCGCCGTCGAGGCGGTGAGCGGCGGCGCGGTCCGCGCCGAGGACGCGATGCAGCGCCGTGTCGGCCTGCGTCAGGCTCGTCTGGTCCGCGGCGGTCAGCCGGACCACCAGGTCGGTACGCATCTCGGCGGCCTCGCCGGTCGTCCACGGGCCGGCGGTGAGGCTGACCGTCACCGCTCGGGCCGGGATCGCCATCAGCCGTGTCACGAGGTCCCGAGCGGCCTCGGTCCGCAGATCGGGCCAGCGGCGTACGCGATAGGAGGCGTGCAGCAGACCGCCCGCGGTGACGCCGGACCACGCTTCGCGAACCGGGTTGGCCCCGTCGTGCGCGGCCAGTTCCAACACCGTCCGCAGCGCCGCGTCGTCGTCGAGCACCCGGCTCGGGATCGTGTCCAGCTTGCGACGGACCTTCCGGATCACGCCGCTCAGCGCGCGGCGCAGGTCGGTCTCCTCCCAGCCCTCAGCGGCCGGCACGTGCACCGCGATGAGCATGCGTTCCGAGGCGGGCAACCGTCCCTCGGTGAGCTGCCGGTACGCCTGAGCCGGGGCGCCCGGCCCGCCGACCGGGACGGAGCTGTAGACCAGCTGGACCCGGAACCGGGGCGTGTTCGGCGCGGGCGGCGGCAGGAGGCCGGCCGGCGAGGGCACCGAGAGCAGACCGCTCGGCAGCAGGCTGTCGTCGCCGATCTCCAGGACGGCGGTCAGCCCTTCCTCGTGGGCGATCACCGCTCCCGGCTCACCGTCGAGCTCCATCCTGTCGACGGAGACGCCGGGCCGGACGAACTGGAGCAGGGCGGCGCCGTCGGAGCCGGGCGCCAGGCTCCGGCGGTGCGTCCGGTAGCTCAGCCAGATCCGCATCCACTGGAACAGCCAGCGGCCCCGTAGCCGCGCCCAGGCCAGCACGATGAGGGCGGCGGCGACCACGGCCAAGCCGATGGTGGGCGCCATCCCCCAGAGCAGGCCGACGAGCAGCAGTGCCACCGCCAGCTCGGTGGCCACGATTTGGCCACTGTGGACACGGTTGGGGTTGCTGCGCCGTCGCGCGCCCCCGGTAACCGTCGGCTGAAGGGACGTTGGTGAATGCACAACGCCGACCGTCATCCGGTTCGCCTCCCCCTGGTCCGCCCGCCCCGGCACACCGGTGAGCGGGTGATCCCGCCGACGCATCGAGGTGGGTCGGCGGCACGTTCCTCCGGCCGCCTATCCTAGGCGGGTCTTGCGTCACTTGGGGAGGGACGATGCCGTCGAGGCAGGATCAGCTGCATTCCTACCAGTTCTCCGTTCAGCGCGTCGTGTCGGCGTTGGTGATGCGTGAGACCGACCCGGCCCAGTTCCCGTTCCGCCGGGTGACGGTCGCCGGATTCGCCAGCTTGATGATCGGCATCGTGCTGATCGCCGGATTCGGGGTGTACGCCCTGTTCACCGGCGGGGCGTCCGAAACGTGGAAGCAGAAGACGAACGCCGTGCTGCAGGAGAAGGGGACCGGCGCGCACTACGTCCTCAAGGACGGTGTGCTGCACCCCACCCTGAATCTCGCCTCCGCCCTCCTGTACGCGGGCGGCAACGAGCGAGCGGTCATCGAGGTGAGCGCCAAGTCGCTCGCGACGGTGCCCCGGGGTGCGATGGTCGGCATCCCGGACGCCCCCGACTCGGTGCCGACGGCGGACCGTCTCATCAACAGCACCTGGACCGTATGCACGCTGCCCGTGACGGACGGGGCGTCGGACGAGGGCGGGCAGCGGTCGCTGCTGGCCGTCGGGAACCTGCTCGGCGTGGCCGACGGCGGGACGGCGCTGACCGACGAGACCGGGATGGCGGTGAGCGTACCGGGGGACGACGGCGCCTGGCTGATCTGGCACCAGCGGCGCTATCTCATCAAGAACGTCAGCACGGAGGTCCTGGGCGCGCTCGGCATCAGCCAGGATCCGAAGCAACTGCCCGAGGTGGACCGGGCGTTCCTCAACGGATTCGCCCAGGGCGACCCGATCCAGGCGCCGTCGGTGTCTGGCACGATGGACGAGAAGTCCGGCGTACGCGACTTCAACGTCGGCGACGTCATGCGCTTCCGCGGCCCGGCCGGCGACCGGTACTTCGTGGCCGCCAAGGGCAGCCTCCAGGAGATCACGCAGGTGCAGGCGGCGCTGCTGAAGCCGCGGGTGTCGCCGCCGTCCATTCAGGAGCTTCCGGGCGACCTCGGCAAGAGCCTGATCCCGCAGGGCGACGGCGCGCCGCCGAGCACGCCCATCAAGGCCGTCGACCGGGGCGACTCCGCGGTGTGCGCTACCGCCGCCGACGACTCCGGCTTCACCTCGGTCCGGTACGGCGTCGCGGTGCCGCCGGTGGCGGCCCTGATGCGGACGGCGGGCAAGAGCGCCAAGACGGGCGCGCCGCTGGCCGATTACGTGTCGGTGCAGGGCGGCCGTGGCGTACTGGTCGAGGGCTACACCGTGGCGAAGACGTCCAGCGGCGTGGTGAGCCTGGTGACCGACGCGGGGCAGCAGTTCCCGATCGGCGACGCGGCCGCGTTGGCAGCTTTGGGATTCAGCGCCGCCAAACCGTCCAAGATGCCCGTGAACCTCGTCGCCTTGTTGCCGCAGGGCGCGGAGTTGAGTCAGACGGCCGCCGCGACGACCGTGACCCTGGGCTGACGTGCCGTTCAGCTCAGTTGATGGAGTTATCCACAGGGGGTGGCGTCGCTTGTTTTGGGCGGCTACCGTTCTGCGCAGTGCGTCGATCGGACAGAGGTCGACGGTGGGGACCCGTATTTTTAGACAGGGAGCGGGGTGACACATGTCCCAGACGGCAGCACAAACCGCGTTCATGGAGACGACTGCCAGCAAGTTCGAGTCCACCAACGGTGAACTTCAGAGCATGCTGCGGACGCTGATGGGCAACCTGGAGATTCTGCAGTCCGGTTGGAAGGGCGCCGGTGGCCGGTCTTTCCAGCAGGTCAAGGAGCAGTGGAACCAGGACCAGGCCAAGCTGCAGCAGGCGCTGCTGGAGACGGCGAGCGCGATCCGTGACTCCGGTAAGAGCTACGCCAACACCGACTCGGAGTCGTCGAGCCGGATGAACAACGTCAACCGCGGCGGCATCAACCTGTCGCTCTGACCTGGGGAGGTTCAGAAATGTCCGACGACAGCCTTGTCGTAAATTTCGCCTCGATGCAGCAGGCAGCCGGCGACATCCAGTCGGCGCTGACCAAGCTCAACGGCTCGCTCGACACGCTCGAGTCCGACGCCTCCAAGCTGGTCGCTACCTGGGAAGGTGACGCGCAGGAGGCGTACTCGCGCCGTCAGGCGCAGTGGCGTGCGGCTTCGCGCGACCTCTCGCAGATGCTCCAGGACATCAAGGGAGCGCTCGAGGAGTCGGCTTCGCACTACCACTCGACTGAGAAGAAGAACACCGGCCTGTTCGCCGGCTGATCTTCCAGCGAAGGCGGCGGCAAGGACCACGACGGTCCTTGCCGCCGTTGCTTTTTGTCCTCATTGTATGTCCCACTTGGACAGTCGGCATGAAGTGTGCCGAGTTCCCGAAGTGTGCCGAGTTCCCCTGGCGACTCGATCGCCGAATCCACGGTGAACGTATCCGGTGAACGAAACGGCCGCGCTGCCTGGCAGCGCGGCCGTTCGGGTCGTCCGGGACTGTCTCGCAGAAGCCGAGCTCACTCGGCCGGACGCCACCGCCGCCGAGCGCCGTTGAAAAGAATCGACGAGCTGAGTAGCACGATGACGGTGAGGGCCACGCCACCGAGGGCCAGCCACAGGGCCATCGCCTTGCGATCGGCGGCCCGCTGCTTCGCCGCCACGATCTGCGGGTCCTCTTCCGGCATCGCCGCGGGAGGATTCTTGAACGCGGCCCCGAAGGCCGGCACCTCGTTGACCGCGCGGACCGGGTCGACCACTCCGGCGCCGTAGGTCTTCGAGTTCTTACCACCCGGTGACGGATCGGCGGTCGCCATGATCTGGCTGACGTACTGCGCGGCGGTCCAGTTCCGGTGGGCCTGCTTGAGCAGGGCCACCGTGCCGGCCACCACCGGAGCGGCGAAGCTGGTTCCCTGCGCCTCGGTGTAGATGCCCGGCGTCCAGCCGGTCAGGATGCCGCCACCCGGGGCCGTCACATCGACGTAGGTCCCCGTCGTGGAATTGCCCCAGAGTGATCCGTTGCTGGTGATCGCGCCGACCCCGAGGACACCCGGCACGTTGGCCGGGAAGCTGTTCTTCGCCTTCGGGTCGTTGCCGACCGCCGCTACGACGACCACGTTCTTGTCGAGCGCCCGCTGCACGGCGTCGGCGAAGACCTTGTGCTTGTCCGGGTCCGCTTCGCCGTCCAGGTACGCGAACGAGATGTTGATGACGTCGGCGCCCTGGGCGACCGCGTAGTCGATGGCGGCCGCGATCTTGCCGTCGTCGGTCTTGCGGCCGTCGTCGTCGCTGCCGCCGACGGTCTCGTTGACCCGAATGGGCAGGATGGACGCGCCCGGGGCGATCCCACGGAAGCCCGACCGGACGTTGCCGGCGATCAGCGAGGACACCGCCGTGCCGTGGCCGCGGCAGTCTTCCCGACCCTTGGTGGTGTTGCCTGCCTCCAGGAAGTCCTTCCCGGTGGCGAGCACCCGGCCCTTGAGCGCCGGATGGGTCGCCTGCACACCGGAGTCCAGCACCGCCACGGTGACGCCCCGGCCGTCCAGGGTGGCCGGCAGCCGCCCCAGGGCGAACCGCGCGAGCATCCAGTTGCCGCTGTCATCCTTTGGCGGATCTGTGACAGGTGCCTGGCTCGAGTTCACGCCCTCGCAGTTGGCCAGGGCGGGCGCCGCCGGTACCACGACCAAGGCGGCACCCAGCAGGGACACCGTCGCGAAAGCGCGCAGCCTCATAGATCGCCTCCCCCAAATCCGGGGCCGATGCTATCGCAAGCCGGGCATCCGCCGCGGCTCGGCAGAAGGATGCCGTTGAAGAGCACCGGTGGATATCCCGCAGCGAGGTCGCCTCTTGTTAGGTTGTATAGGCGCGGGGTAGCTACGTGATAGCGCACCGGAACCATGGGAGGACACCTTGGCCGAGTGGCAGCCAAGCACGCAGGCGGAAGCCGCCTTGCGTGACGCGCTGCGTGCCGGGGATCAGGATCGGTATTTTCACATCCTCTCCCAGCTGGAACTGCTCCTGCCGGTGCCGCCGGAGGGCACCGCTCAGGGCACCGGCGGCTGGGGCACCTGGACCGCCGACCGGCGTACGCACGTGCTCGCGTTCACCTCCTACGAGGCGATGTACGCCTGCCTGGCGCAGAACGCCGGCTCAGCGCGTACGGTGCCCTATCTGCGGCTGGCCGAGCAGTGGCCGAACCACGAGTGGTGGCTGGCGGTGAACCCGGGGCTCCCGATCGAGGGGTATCTCCCGGCGTGGTTCATCGCTCAGCTCGCCCAGCAGATCCGGGCCGAACTCAGCCGTCCCGAGCCGCCTCGGCTGCAACCACCTGGCCCGATGCGGGAGGCTCGGCCGGATGCTCGGCCCACGCCCCCCGGGACGGACCGGGGTGGGCGGAACGGCTCGCCACCACGGTCGCGAGCGGAACGCCTGGAGGCGCTCACCCGCGCGCAGGCCGGAGCGACCGGGTACGCCCCGACGACGCCGCCCGCGGTGAACGCGCCGCCCCCGGTGAACCCGGCGATGAACCCGCCCGTGAACCCTGCCTCGACGAATCCGGCCCCGATGAACCCGTCGCCGACGGAACCGCCGGCTCCAGCGGCCCCGCCGATGAGCCCGCCGCCCACGTCGCCGCCGCCCAAGCCGGAGCAACGGCAGTCCAACGGAACGCCGCTGCTGGAACTGGAGTCGGCCGGCCGCCCGGCCGGAGGCCGCCACGCTGACGCCTTCGTCCCGGCGAACGAGGTCGAACGGCAGCTCTTCGACGCCGCCGAGGTGGACAACACCGACCTCTTCCTCTCCACGCTGCTGCTGGCTCAGGTGCTCGTCCCGGTCGCGGCGAGCGCGCGTGGGGTGCTCCGGCCGGGCGATCCAGGCTTCGGCTGGCAGACCCAGCAGATCGACGGGCAGCCCTACGTCGTGGTGTTCACCTCGACGGAGCGCGCCGGCGCCCAGGCTGGGCAGTGCGTACGGGTGCGGTTCATCCAGCTCATCAGTGCCTGGCCGGACGAGACGTGGTCGTTCGCCGTCAACCCCGGTACGCCCGTCGGCGCCACGCTGCCCGGCGATCAGGTGGTGACCCTGGCGAGCTGGGCCGGCCGGATGGGATTGTCGAGCGAGGAGACCTCCGAGATCCGCTCGTCGGTCCCGGCGGTGTCGCCGAAGGCCGCTCCGCCGACGGTGATGCAGAAACCCATCTCGCCCAGCCAGATCGGTTTCTACCTCGAACGCGGTTACGACCGGGTGTCCGGCTTCGTCCATCGGGCTCACGAGGTCGGCCAGCTCAAGACGCCGGACCAGATGCGGCAGGCGCTCGGGCTGACCTGGCAAGGGTCGCCGTTCGAGGAGGAGGCCGACGAGATCTTCATCCTGCGGTGGTCGGCGTACCGGCCGAGCCTCTATCGGATCCCGTACGGCGGACAGACCGAGGCCGCGATGAAGGCGATGGAAGGCTGGGTCATCGAGCGGTCGCCGTTCCGCGGCAACGGGTTCGCCCCGGGCGAGTCCAGTACGGTCATCGCCGAGTTCAAGGTGGACAGCGCGCGGCTGCCGCACGGCGCCCGGTTGCTGCGCCTAGGCGCGGACGGCGTCGAGGAGATCATCGCGGTGCTCGACGCCGACGGGCCTCGTTGGCTGCGGGTCGGGGAGTACCCCCGCAAGCCCGCACCAGCGCCCGACCATGGTGGCGGCGAGGGCCGACCGGCCGTGGAGGGCACCATCGAGGGCGAACTCGTCGGCGAGGAGGAATGACCGTGCGCGACGGCTACATCGCCCGGTGGCGGGGCCTGGAATATGAGGCCAGCCCGGACGGCGACGACGTGCGGATCTACCTGCCCGAGCCGGCCGACGGCTTCGAGGAGGTACGCCCCGGGCGCTACGTCCGGGTGCTTCCGATCGCCCAGGTCGACGACTTCTGCTACGTACGCACGGCGTGCACCTGGCGGGGCGAGCCGTTCATCGTGCTCGGCCGCCACGAGAAGTGGTTCCGGGTCGAGTACACGGGCGGGAAGGCTCCGGTGGCCCGCGACCTCGGCCTCGAGGAGTTCGACTACGGCGTCTACCAGGGCTGGGCCCCGGTCGCGGACGTCAACGACCTCCGCGAAGTACGCGTCTGACCGGTCAGGCCTTGATCCAGCGGAGGATCTCGCCGGTCACCGTCTCGGCCGCCTCCAGGTGCGGGAAGTGGCCGATGCCGTCCAGTAGCCGCCACTCGTACTCGGCCAGCACGTAGCGTCCGGAGCCCTGGGCGGTCGACGGAAGGGCCGCCGTGTCCAACGCGCCATGCAGTTGGAGGGTCGGTGTGACGATCGGTTCCCGGAGCTGCCGGGTGAACCGGTAGCCGTGCCAGCGCAGGACGGAGCGGAACGCCCACCGGTACGCCTCCAGCGCGCAGAACATCGCCTGCGGGATGCGCATCGCTTGGCAATACCGGTCGCGGACTTCGGCGTACGAGCTGGTGGAGCGGAACGACGGGCCGGTCCAGGCGTCGAGGAGTGCGCCGATCGCGGCGGCGTCGTCCCGGGTGAGCTGGTGCTCGTAGCGGGGCAGCTGGAAGCGCAGCAGCTGCGCGGAAGCGGCGGTCTGCCCGCGCAGGTCGGTGAGGATGGCCGAGCGTAGCCGCAGCGGGTGCGCGGCCCCGAGCACGACGAGCCGCCGCACCATGCGGGGGTGGAACGCGGCGGTGGTCCACGCGATCATGCCGCCGGCGCCCGCGCCGACCAGGGCGGCGTCGCGTTCGCCGAGCGCGCGGATCAGGCCCATCACGTCGGCGGCGAGGGTGAACCCGTCGTAGCCGCGCGGCGGTTTGTCGGTCGCGCCGTAGCCGCGTAGGTCGACCGCGACCGCCCGGTAGCCCGCGTCGGCGAGCGCGACCATCTGCGCGTGCCAGCCCCACCAGAACTCCGGGAAGCCGTGCAGCAGCAGGACGAGCGGGCCGGTGCCGGCCTCGACGACGTGGAAGCGCGAGCCGTTGGCGTGGACGAAGCGATGCGTCCAGGGGCCTTCGACGAGTACGCAGGCCTCGTCGATGATGTGCCGCCGCTCGCTGTCCACGGCGGCAAGCTTAACCTTCGGCTTGGGACCGTATGCGTCTGCGCAGGCCGGCCGCGCCGAGCAGAGCCGCCACCAGCGACCCGGCCAGGACCGCCATCTTGATCCGGTTCTGCTGGTCGCCGGCGGGGAAGGCCAGTTCGGCGATCAGGAGGCTGACCGTGAAGCCGCAGCCGGTCAGGGCGGCCACCGCGGCGAGGTCGCGCCAGCGCAGCCCGGTCGGCAGTTCGGCCAGCCGCAGCCGGGTGGACAGCGCCGCGCCGCTCAGTACGCCGACGAGCTTGCCGACCAGCAGCCCGAGGAAGACGCCGAGCGCGACCCGGTCGCTGAAGATCCCGCTCAGCGTTCCACCCTTGATCGGGATGCCGGCCGCGAAGAAGGCGAACACCGGTACGCAGATCCCGGCCGAGATGGGCTGCAGCGTGTGTTCGAGCCAGGTCGCCGGAGCCTCTCGTTCGCCGGGATCGCCTTTGACCCGGGTGGCGAGCCCGAGGGCGACCCCGGCCAGGGTCGCGTGGACGCCGGACGCGTGCAGCAACACCCACGCAGTGACGCCCAACGGGAGGTAGAGCCACCAACCCCGGAAGCGCATCTGCTGCAGGGCCGCGTACGCCGCGATCGCGCCGACCGCGCCGATCAGGGCCAGCACGTTGAGCGTCGCGGTGAAGATGGCCGCGATGAGCAGGATCGCGCCCAGGTCGTCCACGATGGCCAGCGACAGCAGGAAGACGCGCAGCGACGACGGCAGTCCCGATCCGGCGATCGCGAGGACGGCGAGCGCGAACGCGATGTCGGTCGCGGTCGGCACGGCCCACCCGTCGGTCCCGCCCGGCGCGCCGATCGCGACCAGCAGCGCGACCCCGGCCGGCACGATCATGCCGCCGAGCGCCGCGAAGATCGGCAACATCGCCCGGCGTACGTCGCGCAGCTCGCCGACGACCAACTCCCGTTTCAACTCCAGCCCGGCGACCACGAAGAAGATCGTCAGCAGCCCGTCCTTGGCCCACGTCGCCAGGCTGAGGTTCAAATGGAGGCTCGCCGGCCCGACCACGGTCTCCGACAGTTGCTCGTACGCGTCGGCGGCCGGGGAGTTGGCGACGATCAAGGCGATCGTGGCGGCGCCGAGCAGGATGAGCCCGCCGATCTGCTCGGTCCGCAGGAACCGGGCGACCTCGGCGAACGCGGCCTGACCACGCCGGGCGGTACGCCGTCGCAGTCGCCGCTGACTCGTCACGATCATGAGCTTATCCGCCCCGATGCGCGCTTCCAGCCCTTCCCACCAGGAACGGCCGCCCTTCCCGGCAGGACCGACCCAAGTGGCCGCACGGGAAGCGGCGAGAATCCGGTCGGACATCAGGTAAGGCGCGGGATAGGGTCAGGCCATGACACCCCCGTTCGTCGTGGACGTCAGCGGCACCCCCGCCGACATGGGCCGGGCGTACGGCGCCCAGGCCGCCGACCTCATCCGAGCCAACGTCGACGAGTACCTGATCCGCTTCGAGGCGTCCGTCCGGCTCGACCGGGCCGCCGTCGTCGCCGAAGGCCGCAAGTACATCGCCCCCACCGAGCAGCATTTCCCGCGGCTCGCCCAACTTCTGGAGGGCGTCGCGGTCGGGGCCGGCGTCGAACCGGCCCTCATCTACGCCATCAACGCCCGATCTGAACTCCTCTACGGCACCCCCTCCTGCGGCTCGCCCGGCGGGGCCGGGGCTTCCGGCGGAGCCGACATGGGCGAGTGCACGGTGGTCGGCGTACTGGGTGAGCGCAGCGACGACGGGCACACCCGCATCGCCCAGAACTGGGACTGGCACCCCGAGCAGCGTCCCTACACGCTGCTGCTGATCACCCGCGACGAACTCGGCCACGAGGTCGCCACCCTGACCGAAGCGGGCATGCTCGCGAAGTCCGGCCTGAACAACAAGGGCCTCGGGGTCTGCGTCAACCTCATCGGCTCCGACCGCGACGGCCGGCCCGGCGGCGTCCCGTACCACGTGCTGCTCCGCTCGGTCCTGGAAGCCGACTCGCTCTCGTGGGCGCTGCGCAACGCCGTCCGCGCGCCCCGGAGCGCCTCGATCAACCTCCTCATCGGCCAGGCCCACCCGGACGGCGGCGAGATCATCGATCTCGAACTCGTCCCGGGCGATTCGGGCTGGCTCCACCCGCAGGACGGCCTGCTCGTCCACGCCAACCACTTCGAGACGACGCTGCCGGTCTACGACACCATCAAGGACTGGGGCGGCTCGTCGCTCTTCCGGTCCGCGCGGGTCCGGCGCCTGCTCCAGGCCCACCCTCAGGTCGGCGAGAAGGAGCTGCTCTCCGCGCTGACCGACCACCACAGCTTCCCGGTCTCGGTCTGCCGCCACCTCGACGACCGCGACGCGCCGCTCGATCGCTCGGAGACCATCTGGACCACGATGATGGACCTCGACGCCAAGACCCTCCGGCTGATCGCGGGTCCGCCCTGCGAGGGCGGCGCCGGTTCGCTGTTCTCACCCTTCTCCTGACTTGTACGCACAACGCAGCAGCCGAGGCCGGTTCGAGAGAACCGGCCTCGACTGTTTTCTCACCTATTCCTGTCCGCCGGATAGTATCCAATCGGATACATTTGGAGGCGAGGATATGTCAAACGACCTGGTTCAGCGTGCGAGATCGGCTGCCGGGCTGACGCAGGCCGATTTGGCCTCCCTGTCCGGCACTTCGCGACCCACCCTCTCCGCCTACGAACGGGGCCAGAAGTCGCCGACGCTGGCCACCGCGGAGCGGATCATCGAGGCGGCCGGTTTCGAGCTGACGATCCAGCCGCGCCTCGACTTCACGGTCGAGGAGACCACCCGGGGGCATGTCATCCACGTGCCGAGTCATCTTCCACGGCAGGAAGTCCAGCACGCCTTCGCCAGCGTGATCCTCCCGCTGCACCTGAACTGGTCAGGCCCGGCCCGGGTCTTCGACCTGGCCGATCGACGCCAGCGGGCACGGGTTTACGAGATCGTCCTTCGGGAGGGAACTCCGGCGGACATCGCGCGCTACATCGACGGGGCTTTGCTGGTCGACCTGTGGCACGACCTGGTACTGCCCAGAGCTGTCCGAGCGGCTTGGGCGCCGCTCGTCGGCGTGGCTGGGCAGTAGCGGAGCAGCGACCGGCCTGGGCTGGCAGGTCGATCGAATCCAGGATGCCGAGACCTTCTGCCGGATGAAGGTGACAGGACTCAGCGAGATCCTGATCGTGGATCTCGCGGTCGACGCCGCTCCGAGCCACCGGACGATCAGGACGGCGCTCGGCCCGAGCTACGCTCCTGAAGAACTCGCCGGGCGGAAGACGATCGCCCTGTTCGACAGGGCGGAGGCCCGCGACTTCGCCGACGTTTACGCACTGGCCCAACGCTTCGGGCGAGAGACGCTCATCGCCCGCGCGGCCGAGGTCGACGCCGGCTTCGACCTGCAGATCTTCGCGGCGATGATGCGGACGCTCGACCGGTTCGCCGACGACGAGATCCCGGTGGAGGGCACGCCGGTGGCCACCCTGCGGGAGTACTTCAGGGACTGGGTCTTGAGCCTGACCGACGCAGCGGGCTAAGAAAAGCGAACGGGGCCGGTCCGTCAGGACCGGCCCCGCCTTTCGCGTCGAGCGTCAGCTCAGCGCGGGCACCACGTAGATGGTGGCGTAGGAGTTGTCCTTCGCCACGCGCTTGATGGTGATCGTGACGCCGTACGAGACACCGGCGTCACCCGGCTTGCCGGTGCCGAGAACGGTGTTCCCGGCGACGGTCAGGCCGTAGTACTGCGGCAGCAGGTTGCCGTTCGCGTCGACGACGCGGGTCGAGTACAGCTGGTTGTCCACCGACGGGATGACCACCGAGGCGTCGGCGTCGCGGTAGAACAGCGAGCTGCCCCGGATCTCGATGCCCGGGTACCAGGCCTGGCTGTCGCTGAACGTCGACACCGCCGGGAGCGAGCCGAAGTCGGTGCAGTACTCGCTGTACGGCGCCTTGACGTCCTCGATGCACTCCTTGAAGGCGTACGTCGGCTGGAGCGTGAACGCCGCGTTGGACGACTGCGGACGGCTGGGCAGGTTCTTCAGCGTCGTCGTGTCCTTCGACGCCCCCACTCCCGTACGCCGCAGCGGGTCGAAGTGCGAGTCGACGACCAGCAGACCACCCTTCGAGCCACCGCTCGGCAGCGCCGTGATGTTGGCCGTCGGCCAGTTGTCGGTGCCGTACGTGGTGTCCCGGTACCAGAGGAGCATGCCGGGCGCGTTGTACGCGACCTTCTCGACCTTCCACGCGTCGCGCGAGTAGGTCGTGTCGTAGGTGTACTTCAGGCCCTCGTCGAAGCCGTCGAAGTTACGCCACTCGGCCAGGTAGTACTGGTTGCGCCACTGCGAACCCGGGTCGAGGATCCAGCCCGCGCCCGTGGTGTCCACGAAGGTGCCGCCGGTCTGGGCCCAGCCGTTGTTCGCCTCGGCGTCGTCCGACCACGTGGTCGCGCCGCCGCCGGTCACCGACAGGTCGTCGACGAACCAGCCCTTCTCCAGCGACGCCTCGTCGGTGGCGTAGCGGAGCCGGACCTGGACCGTCTGCCCGGCGTACGCCGAGAGGTCGACGTAGTCGTGCCGCCAGCCGGTGGTGTGCCCGGTCAGGCCGTACTTCTTGCCGCCGTAGTCACGCATGCGGCCGTTCGGGTCGCCGTAGTTGTCCGGGGTCGTGACCAGTGCCCCGCCCTCGGTGTAGACCTTCTGCTCCGACCAGGTCGAACCGTCCGTGGACAGCTCGATGAAGCCGTAGTCCCAGTCCTGCTCGATGCTGTAGTCGCTGTAGAGCCAGAACTTGGCGTCCGCCGCGGCGGGCACCTGGACGGTCCGGGTCAGCTTGACGTCGGCCCAGTTCTGGTCGGCGTTCGAGTACCACATCTGGCTGCCGCTGTGCGGCGTCGCCAGCGAGATCCTCTTCTGCGGCAGGTCGATCTTGATGCCGTCCTGGGTGCCGACCGGCGTACGCGACGTCTGGCCGAGCTGCACCGCGCGCGCGTCCGAGCCGGGCGTGATGACCAGCGGGTCGGCCCAGCCGAGCACCCACTTGTCCCAGATGCCCATGTGCGTCGGGGTGCCCTGGAAGATCGCGCCCGAGTGCGAGCCGGACGACATCAGGTCCCAGAAGTCCACGTCCGAGTCGGCCGCGCCGCTCGTGTCGTAGAGGTCCGGCAGGCCGAGGTCGTGGCCGTACTCGTGGGCGAAGACGCCGACACCGGAGTCCTCCGGCTGCACGATGTAGTTCGACACCTTGAGGTCGGTGCCCGGGATGGTCGCGCCGCCGGCGACCGACGAGGAGTGCGCCCAGATCGAGTAGATGCCCTGTGCGCCACCGCCACCGGACTTGTCCTTGCCGGCGTGCACCAGCACGAGGTGGTCGATCACGCCGTCCGGCTCGAAGAAGTTGCCGTCACCGTCGCGGTCGGCCTGGTCCTCGATGTCGTAGTCGGCCCAGGGGAAGCTCGGGTCGGCCGCGGCGAGCGCGGCGACCGCGTCGATCGCGAGCTGGCCCTGGCCCCGGGCGTTGGTCGGGTGGCCGTTGCCGGCCTGCGACCGCGGCAGCACCCAGTTCCCGTTGGCGTCCTTGGTGCAGCGGGACGCGGCGTACCAGCCCTCGGAGTGCGGCATCGTGATCCACGGCGAGGCCTGGCCGTTCACCGTGTACGCGCCCTTGGACATCTCCAGGTACATGTTGTGCATCGTCTTGCCGGCCAGGTCGACGCCGGCCTTGCCGTCCGGGCCGGTCAGGTCGGTGCGTACGCGGTCGGTGATGCCCGTCGTGGTGTAGAGCATCTTGTTGTAGTGCTCCGACGAGAAGTCCGGGACCCACATCGAGTTGTTGTCGGTGTGGCCCAGCGTCCCCGGATTCTGGATCTGGTTGTGTAGCGGCCCGTTCTGGACCGTGCCGTTGACACACTTGCGGTCGTCGGCGGTGGTCGACGCGTCCGGGTCGAACACGTTGTCCGGCACCATGACGTTGGAGAAGTCGTCGTTGGCGTTCGGGTTGAACTCCATCAGGATCGTCAGCAGCTTGGCGACCTGCGTGCCCTTGGCGTTCTTGATCTGCCGCGGGTTCTTGCCGGTCTTGGCGGCCTGCGCTTCGAGCTTGGCCAGCTGCTTGGCGGTGACGGGGTTGCCACCGGCGTACTTGCGGTCGAGTTCGACGGCCGCGGAGCCGCTGCCGCCGAAGACGCCGTTCTTGCCCTTGGTCTCCGGACGGTCGTCCGGCTGGACCGAGGGCTCGGCGTAGTTGAGGTAGTACTCGTCGGCGCCGATGCTGGCGACCGGGGTCAGGGTGCTCGATCCGGGCAGGGCCGATAGGCCGAGCGCGGCGAGCGCCAGTGCGGGTACGGCTGCGAGTACGCGCAGTCGCCGCCGCCGGCGGACGGGGTGAGTCATGACACTCCAAACTCCACAAAGGATGGACGGCCTGGTAGGGGCCGAAAGGGCCGCAGAAGGCGGCCGCATGAAGTGATCTCACGATCGCAGAGGGCGATGCGGTGAGGCGCTCGGTGGAAGGAATGCATGATCGTCGCGGGGCGTGTCACGGATGACGTGACAGCGGACGGCCGATTGACGGACAAAGAAATCCGGGCGAAGCCCGAATGGCTTCGCCCGGATCTTGGTGCGGTTACCTCAGTCTTCGCTGGTAGTGCTCATGCCCTGCTGGATGAGCTGCATGACGCCGGCGTCCTGCAGGGTGGTGACGTCGCCGAGCGCACGCTTCTCCGCGATGTCCTTCAGCAGCCGCCGCATGATCTTGCCTGAGCGGGTCTTCGGCAGCTCGGAGACGAACTGGATCTGGCGCGGCTTGCAGATCGGGCCGAGCGTCTTGGCGACGTGGTCCTTCAGTTCCGCCTCGGAGGCCGAGGCGTTGCCCTTGAGGATGACGAACGCGACGACCGCCTGGCCGGTGGTCGGGTCGGTCGCGCCGACGACCGCCGACTCGGCGACCGCCGGGTGCGACACCAGGGCCGACTCGACCTCGGTGGTGGAGATGTTGTGGCCGGACACCAGCATGACGTCGTCGACCCGGCCCAGCAGCCAGAGCGCGCCGTCGTCGTCCTTCTTCGCGCCGTCGCCGGCGAAGTAGTAGCCGTGCTCGGCGAAGCGGGACCAGTAGGTGTCGATGAACCGCTGGTCGTCGCCCCAGATCGTGCGCAGCATCGACGGCCACGGCTCGTTGAGGACGAGGTAGCCGCCACCGCCGTTGCCGACGATCTGCCCCGCGTCGTTCACGACGTCGGCCGCGATGCCGGGCAGCGGGCCCATCGCCGAACCGGGCTTGCAGGCGGTGACGCCGGGCAGCGGCGAGATCATGATCGCGCCGGTCTCGGTCTGCCACCAGGTGTCCACGACCGGCGTACGCCCGCCGCCGATGTGCTCGCGGTACCACATCCAGGCCTCGGGGTTGATCGGCTCGCCGACGCTGCCCAGCAGGCGCAGCGACGACAGGTCGAACTGGGCCGGGATGTCATCGCCCCACTTGGCGAAGGTGCGGATCGCGGTCGGCGCGGTGTAGAGGATCGTCACGCCGTACTTCTGGACGATCTCCCAGAACCGGCCGCGGTGCGGGGTGTCCGGGGTGCCCTCGTACATCACCTGGGTGGCGCCGTTCGAGAGCGGGCCGTAGACGATGTAGGAGTGGCCGGTCACCCAGCCGATGTCGGCGGTGCACCAGTAGACGTCGGTCTCCGGCTTGAGGTCGAAGACGGCGTGGTGGGTGTAGGACGCCTGGGTCAGGTAGCCGCCAGTGGTGTGCAGGATGCCCTTCGGCTTGGCGGTGGTGCCCGAGGTGTAGAGGATGAACAGCGGGTGCTCGGCGTCGAACGGCTGTGCCTCGTGCTTGTCGGAGGCGGTGGCCACGGTCTCGTGCCACCACAGGTCCCGGCCCTCGGTCCAGTCCACGTCCTGACCCGTACGCCGGACGACGAGGACCTTCTCGATCGTCGGGCACTCGGCGACGGCCTCGTCCACGGTCGGCTTGAGGGCGCTCGGGTTGCCCCGGCGGAAGCCGCCGTCGGCGGTGATCACGACCTTCGCGCTGGCGTCCTTGATCCGGCCGGACAGCGCGTCCTTGCTGAAGCCGCCGAAGACGACCGAGTGGGTCGCCCCGATCCGAGCGCACGCGAGCATCGCGACGGCGGCCTCGGGAATCATCGGCAGGTAGATGGCGACGCGGTCGCCGGCGGTCACGCCCAGGTCGGTCAGCGTGTTCGCCGCCCGGCAGACCTCGGCGTGCAGGTCGGCGTAGGTGATGGCCCGGCTGTCGCCCGGCTCGCCCTCCCAGTGGATCGCGACCTTGTCCCCGTTGCCGGCCGCGAGGTGCCGGTCGAGGCAGTTGTACGCGACGTTGAGCGTGCCGCCCACGAACCACTTCGCGAACGGGGGGTTGGACCAGTCGAGCACCTGGTCCCACTCCTGGAACCAGTCCAGGCGCTGAGCCTGCTTCGCCCAGAATGCCAGGCGGTCGGCGGCGGCCTCGTCATAGGCGGCGGCGGTGACGTTCGCGTTCGCCGCGAAGTCCGCGGGCGGCGGGAACTGCCGGTCCTCGGAAAGCAGGTTCTCCAGTGTTTCACTCATTCCCGGGTGCCTCCTCGGGGTGGTTGTGATCCAGATCTGTGACTCAGGCCGCAAGCTGATGTTGATGTTACGTGCCGATGTCGGAGCGGAGTAGTTAGGGTTCCTTCCAATTAGCCGCTACTGGCTGGTAGCTACGCTGGTGAGCGTGGACGACGCCTTGGCACCCTTGCTGGACCTCCCCGACGTCGCACCGGCGATCGCCGATGCGCGGAACGCCGTCGACGCGGCGCTGCGGCACCGGGCGCTCCGGCGCTCCGGCGGCGTCGTCGCGGCCGAGGTCAGCCTCCGATCCGCCGTCGCGAGCGCGGCGCTCTCCGGGCACGCGTACGCCGTCGAGGACGTCCGGGCCGGAACGGTGCTCGACCCGGTGGTGCAGGGCGCGCTCCGGATCGCCCAGCAGATGCCGGGGTTGGCGGAGACCTTCGCCAAGGCGCCCCGCCAGGTACTCGCTCGCCTGCACACGGTCGCTGCTTCCGGCGTACTAGCTGATGCCGAATTGGGCCGGCCGGTCTCGGATCCGCTGGTGAGCGCGCGCCTGAACGCCCTGTGTGACCTGGTGGTGGCCGCGGCGGGCGACCCGATCGTGCGGGCCGCGGTCGTGCACGGCGAGTTGCTTGCGCTGAACGCGTTCGCCGAGGGCAACGGCGTGGTCGCGCGGGCGGCAGCGCGCGCCACCCTGATCGGCAGCGGATTCGACCTGCGGGGATTGATCGCCGTGGACCTCGGCCACCGGGAGCGGGAGCCGGAGTACGTGGGCAGCGCACACGCCTTCGCGACGGGCACCGTGGACGGTGTGCGGTCGTGGCTCAAGCACTACGCCGCGGCGGTCACGATCGGGGCGGCTGAGTTCACGAAGATCGCCGACGAGGTCCTCGCCACGGCTTAACTCAATTGTCCCACCTGTCACACAATCGGGGCCATCGCTGGCTTACCGGCGGGTACGGGCGTAGAAAAGGGGATACGGAAAGAGCAACCTTTCCGGGCACAGCCGCCGGGCACCCACGCGCGATGACTGCCGTCGTGAAGGCACGACACGTCGGAACCGTAAGGGCTGACGCGTTCGAGCAAACGGACACGCCTGGTAACCCGAGCGGGAGTGCGAGATGGCGCCGCAGGACGTGCGGCGCCATCCTATGTATACAGAGGGCTTTCGCTCGGGCGAGCTATTCGCCGGCTGCGGCGGCCCGCGTCTTGCGGCGGTGGCCGTACCAGGCGATGCCGATGGCCACTCCGACGCCGACCGCCGCGGCGGCCGCGACCGGGACGGCCGGGCGCTCCATGATCTGCTTGCGCATCCGCGCGCCCAACGGGACCGGCCGACGGAACTCGAGGATCGGCCACTCCCGTTCGACGGCGAGTTTGCGCAGCCCGCGATCGGGATTGACGGCTGTCGGATTTCCGACGATCTCCAGCAGCGGCGCGTCCGAGATCGAATCCGAGTACGCGTAGCACTCGCTCAGGTCGTATCCGCGCTCGGCGGCCAGCTCCTTGACGGCGCTGACCTTGCCGGTGCCGGCGGCGTAGAAGTCGATCTCGCCGGTGTAGACGTCGTCGACGATCCGCATCCGCGTCGCGACCACGTCGTGTACGCCCAGCTGAGCGCCGATCGGGCGGACGAACTCCTCACCCGAGGCGGAGACGAGGACGACGTCCCGGCCGGTGGCCTGATGCTCGGCGATCAGCGCCGCGGCCTCGGCGTACACATAAGGCTTGATCAGTTCGTGGAGCGTCTCGTCCACGATCTGCCGGACTTGCTCGGCGCTCCAGCCCTTGCACAGCTCGGCCAGGTAGTCCCGGGTCCTCGCCATCGAGGCGTCGTCTGCGCCGCCGATCTTGAAGGAGAGCTGCGCATAGGCGGCCTTCACCGCGTCGCGGCGCGTGATCAGGCCGTCCCGATAGAACGGACGCCCGAAAGCCAACGCGCTGGACTTCGCGATGACCGTCTTGTCCAGGTCGAAGAAAGCGGCGCTTCTGCCCACGGCGAGCCAGTCTAGTCGGGCCGAGCGGTCCGGCGGGGCCGCCCAGCGGTGCGCCATACCACCCAGACAGGGATGAATACCTGCAACCGGTTACTGTGCGATGCACCAGCAGCGCGGAGAGTTGCGAACGCACCGCAAGTTTCGATGATCTCGGCGTGTCGCCGCGAGTTGTGCTCGACCCCCCTCGACTTAGCGGCCCTGCCTCAGGCATGCTTGTGCGCAAGCACTCGGCGGTTGCACCCCCCGCTACCGCTGGGTGGGTTACGACTCAACCCCCCCGGAGTCGGACCCCTGACGACCCCCGTCTATTGACGGGGGTCGTCTTCGTTACGGCGAACCTTTCCCCCTGAGTCCCCCGTGGAATCCCCCTGAGTGGTTCCCCCCGGAACCTTCCCCCTCGGTCAGTTCTCCACACTCGTTCGCCGTCCACAGAATTCCATCGCATCTATGTGGGCCTCGGCTGTCCGCTACGGGACCGTGTGCAGGTCACGAACCCGACTCCCTTGGTGTGATGAGGATCCCGCGATGCCGAGCCGACCACTGCTGCTGTCCGCCGACGCCCACCTGACCGACGAGATCCTCCGGCTGGCCGCCGTCGCGGGGGTCGAACTGGAATTCGCCCTCGACCCCGACGCCGGCGTCGCCTTCAGCCGGGCGCCGCTCGTCCTGCTCGGCGCGGAGGTCGCCGACCGCGCCCGGCGGCTGCCTCGGCGTACGGGGGTGATCGTGGTCGGGTTGGGCGATCGGCCACAGGATCTGCTGCCGATCGCGGAGGCGCTGTCGGCCGAGTTCGTCGCCTGTCTGCCCGCCGCCCAGGAGTGGCTGCTCAGCCGGCTCGCCGAGACCGCTGTCGCGACCGGGCGCCAGGGTCGAGTCGTCGGCGTGATCGGCGGCCGGGGCGGGGCGGGCGCGTCCACCGTGGCCGCCGCGCTCGCGGTGACCGGCGTACGCGCCGGACTGACGACCTTGCTCGTCGACGCCGATCGACTGGGTGGCGGCATCGACCTCACGCTGGGCTGGGAAGACGTCGCCGGCCTGCGCTGGCCCGCGCTGGCCGGAGCCGGTGGCCGCATCGATCCCGGGTTGCTGCGCCGGGCGCTGCCCGGTCGGGGCGCGCTGGCGGTGCTGTCGTGGACCCGCGCCGAGGGCTGGGCCGGCGAGCTGACCGCCGACCTCGGTGGCGAGCGGACCGGGCCGGAAGGCTGGGGGAGCGACGTCCTCGCGACTCGCGAATGGACACTCGCGGACGCCTGGACCTCCGGGACCGCGCCCGTTCCAGTGGACCGCGCCGCGGAGGCCATGCGAGCCGCGCTCGACGCCGGTCGCCGGCAGGCCGATCTCGTCGTGCTCGACCTGCCCCGGTACGCCGACTCCGCGGCCGAAGCGGGCATGGCGGCGGCGTACCGGATCTTCGTCGTCGTCCCGGCGGAACTCAGGGCGACCGCGGCCGCCCTGACGGTGGTCCGCCGTCTGCGGGAGTTCTGCGACGACCTCCAGCTCGTCGTACGTGGTCCCGCCCCGGGCGGCCTCCGAGCGGCCGAGATCGCCGGAGCCCTCGGCCTCCCGCTGGCCGAGGTGCTGGCTCCGGAGGCTGACGTGGCCAGGGATCTGGAGAAGGGCGCCGCACCCGCCGGGACCGGCCGGGGCGAGTTGGCCTCGGTCTGCCGGAAGCTGCTCGGGGGCCTGTCGTGACCGGGTCGCTGCTGGATCAGCTGGCGGGCCGGTTGCGCGATCAGTTCGCGGTCGACGGGGCGACCGCGACGCCGGTGGCGATCGCGACGGCGTTGCGGGCCGAACCGGAGGCGGCGGTGCTGGGCGACGCCGGGCTGTTGCGCATGGCCGACCGGGTGCACGGCGACCTCGCCGGGGCAGGCCCGCTCGCGCCGTTGCTCGCCGACGCGGACGTCACCGACGTGCTGGTCAACGGGGTCGAAGTGTGGGTCGACCGAGGCCGAGGTCTCCAGCGAGGTCCAGCGGTCTTCGGCCACCCCGACGACGTACGCCGCCTGGCTCAGCGCATGGCAGCAGGTGCGGGGCGGCGGCTGGACGACGGTTCGCCGTTCGTGGACGCCCGCCTGCCCGACGGCACCCGTTTGCACGCGGTCCTGCCGCCGGTGGCGGTGGGCGGCCCGTGTCTGTCGCTGCGAACCTTCCGGCATCGTCCGTATGTGCTCGGCGAGCTGGTCAGCGCGCCGGTCGCCGAGTTGCTGGCGGCGATCGTGGCGGCCCGCGTCAGCTTCCTCATCGGCGGCGGGACGGGGTCGGGGAAGACGACGCTGTTGGCGGCGATGCTCGGGCTGGTGCCGGTGTCCGAGCGGATCGTGGTCGTCGAGGACTCGGCCGAGCTGCGGCCCCGGCATCCCCACGTGGTCGCGCTGCAAAGCCGTACCTCCAACGTGGAGGGTGCAGGCACGGTCGGGCTGGCGGATCTCGTCCGTCAAGCGCTCCGGATGCGGCCCGATCGGCTCATCGTCGGCGAGTGCCGAGGTCCAGAGGTCGTCGACCTGCTCGCCGCGTTGAACACCGGCCACGAGGGCGGCGCGGGAACGCTGCACGCCAACACCGCCACCGACGTCCCGGCTCGGCTGGAAGCGCTCGGCTTGACCGGCGGACTTCCCCGCGCGGCACTGCACGCGCAACTCGCCTCTGCCCTCCAGGTCGTGCTCCATCTGCGCCGGGACACCCACGGTCGCCGCCTCGACGAGGTCTGCGTCCTGCTGCCGGACCGCTCCGGGCTGGTCACCGCCGTCGTCGCGTGGCGGCGTACGAGTGGACCCGGCCCGGCCGCCGGGCATCTCGGCGCGCTGCTGTCCGCGCGCGGCGTCGCGGTTCCCGCCCTGCTCCGCTCGGGTCCGGCGTGACCCGCGCGGTCCGCCGCCGGTTCGCTCGCGTTCTGGCGGTACGCCCACCGCAGCGTCCGGCCCGGCGACGGGTGCCGGTGGCGTACCCGGCGCTGGTGGGCGTCACGGCGACGGCTGCGGTTCTCGGCGGCGTGGTTGCCGGGCTGCTGACACTGCTCTACGGCGGCGTGATCGCGTACGCGATCCGGGCGCACCGGGCAACGCGGGCGACTGCCGCGCGACGGGCGGCCGCGCTGGACGCGATCGCCGACGCGGCCGCGGCGCTCCGGGCGGGATCGTCATCGGCAGCGCTGCCGCTGATCGCTGATCCGGTGCTGTCGGCCCAGGTCAACGCCGCTGTCGAGGTCGCCGGGGAAACCGGGGCGCCATTAGCGGAGTTGTTCGACCGGATCGAGGAGGAACACCGGGGCGCCACCCGGGCAGCCGCGCGGGCTGCGGCGGAGGCGGCCGGGGCCTGGATGACAGCCGTCCTTCTCCTGATCCTCCCGGTCGGCGGGGTCGCCCTCGGACACTTCATCGGCGTGGACTCCGTCGCCGTCCTGCTGCGTACGCCGATCGGCGGAGCATGTGCGCTCGCCGCCGCTTCGCTCCAACTCGCCGGCCTGCTCTGGGTACGCCGAATCGCCGTCGCCCGGCCGCCCCGCGATCGTCACCAACGCGATCTGCCGCTGGCGGCCGAGCTGCTGGGCGCGGTTCTGCGGGTCGGCGTACCGGTGGATCACGGAGTGCTGGCGGTGGCCCGAGCGCTGCCGCTGGGGGAGCGGCTGACCCGAGTCGGCCGGGCCTTGCGGCTCGGGGCCGCCCCCGCGGAGGCCTGGCGGCATTTGGCCGACCTCGACGGCGCCCAGCGGCTGATCACGGCGGCGATCCGGAGCGCGGGCAGCGGCGCGGCGCTGGCCGCCACCTTGCGGCGTATCGCGGGTGACCTGCGCGCCGCCGAAGCGGATCGGGCCGAGGCCCGGGCCCGTCGCGCGGCGGTGCTGCTGGTGCTGCCGCTCGGACTGTGCTTCCTGCCGGCGTTCGTGCTGGCCGGGCTGGCCCCCGTGGTGATCGCGGTGGTCGGGCAGCTCTCACAGTGAGGAGTCCATCCACATGAAACAACCATCCGATGCCGGGAAGCTGAGCCGTCGGGTCATACCGCCGGAGGGCGGCATGCTGAGCCGTCGGGTCATACCGCCGGACGGCGGCATGCTGAGCCGTCGGGTCATACCGCCGGACGGCGGCATGCTGAGCCGTCGGTCGACACTGCGGGACGGCGGCATGCTGAGCCGTCGGGTCATACCACCGGACGGCGGCATGCTGAGCCGTCGGTTCATACCGCCGGACGGCGGTATGAACACCGCGGAGTACGCCGTCGGCACGTTGGCGGCAGTCGCCTTCGCGGGGCTGCTCTACAAGGTCCTGACCAGCAACATCATCCAGTCCGCGCTGACGGCGATCATCCAGCGAGCGCTGAAGTGATCGGTGTTCTCCGGTGCGGCCGGGCGCGTCCCGGTCGCACCACCTCAGCCGGATCCGCGACCGTGGAGTTGGCGGCGAGCCTGCCAGCGGTCGTCCTGCTGCTCCTCGTCGGCCTGACTGCGGTGGACGCAGTCGCGACGCGGTTGCGATGTGTCGACGCCGCACGGGACGCGGCGCTGGCGGTCGCCCGTGGCGAGCCGGCGAGCACCGCTCACCTGCCCAGCGGCGGTCACCTCACGGTCAGCGCGTCGGGCGACCAGATCACCGCAGTGGTGAGCGCGCCCGTGTACGCGGGCTGGCGCAGCCTGCGCGTGTCGGCCATGGCGGTCGCGGCGGTCGAGTCGTGACCGCGCTTGGCCGGTCGCGGCAGCGTGACCGGGGTTCGGCAACGATTTGGGCGTTGACCGTCGGGCTGGTCGTCGTCCTGTTCGGCGTCGCGATGGCCCAGGTCGGCGTGGCGATCACCGCCCGGCGCAGTGCTCAGGTGGCAGCCGATCTGGGCGCGCTGGCCGGGGCGGCTCGGGCGATCGAGGGCGCGGCCAGCGCGTGCGGGCGGGCGTCGGCGTACGTCGTCGCCAACGGCGCTGAACTGCGGGACTGCCACCTCGACGGCCTCGATCTGATCGTCACCGCAGCCGTCCCCACCCGCTTCGGCACCGCTACCGCCGCCGCGCGCGCTGGCCCTGTCGCCTGACGCGTCAGCGCTGGATCACGGATCCGGGTCGAATCTTCGCCCAAGATTCGACCGGGAACCCTGATCCAGCCCGGTGGGGGTGGCGCAACGGATCGCGAATCGCGTCAGGCGAGGGCGGCGAGGAGGAGGTCGAGGACGACGATCGCGCCTTCCTTGTCGAGCGGGTCGTTGCCGTTGCCGCACTTGGGCGACTGCACGCACGACGGGCAGCCGCGCAGGCATCCGCAGGCCGCGATTGCGTCCCGGGTGGCGCGCAGCCAGTGCCCGGCGATCCCGTACGCCCGCTCGGCGAAGCCGGCACCGCCGGGATGCCCGTCGTAGACGAAGATCGTCGGCGCGCCGGTGTCGTAGTGCAGGGCGGTCGACAGTCCGCCGATGTCCCACCGGTCGCAGGTCGCGACCAGCGGCAGCAGTCCGATCGCGGCGTGCTCGGCGGCGTGCAGCGACCCCGGCAGGTCGTCGATCCCGGCGACCACCTCCGGGGACAGCGTCGTCCAGACGGCGACCGTACGCAGTTCCCGGGGCGGCAGGTCGAGCGGAAAGGTACCGAGCACCTCGCCGCTGCCGACCGCCCGGCGCTGATAGGAGACGACCTGGTGGGAGACGTCGACGTCGCCGAGGAACAACCCGATCGGTCCGGCATCCACATAAGACCGGACGGCGACGATGTCGAGGTTGGTGACGTCGCGGGCGTGCGTCGTGTAGTCCGGCTCCTCGGTGCGAACGAGGGCGGTGGCGTCGTCGAGGTCCAGCCGGTCCACCACGTACGACGTGCCCTGGTGCAGGTAGACAGCGCCGTCGTGCAGCGCGTGGTGCGCCGAGCCGGCGTCGAGCGTGCCGACCAAGCGACCGGAGTCGGCCTCGACGATCGCTATCGGCGCACCGCCGGTGCCGCGCAGGTCGACCTCGGGCCGCTGCGGATGCGTCCAGTAGAGGCCGGTCGGCCGTCGCCGCAGGGCGCCCGCCTCGACCAGCTCGTCGACCAGCTCGGCGGGCGCGTCGAACAGGGCGAGGTCGGCCGGGGTGAGCGGGGCTTCCATCGCCGCGGCGCACAGATGCGGGCCCAGGACGTACGGGTTGCCCGGGTCGAGCACGGTGGCCTCGACCGGCCGGTCGAACAACGCGGCCGGGTTGTGGACGAGATAGGTGTCGAGCGGATCGTCCCGCGCCACCATCACACAGAGCCCGTCGCGCCCGGCCCGCCCCGCGCGCCCGGCCTGCTGCCAGAGCGAGGCCAACCGGCCGGGATAACCCGCGAGCAGCACCGCGTCGAGGCCGGTGAGGTCGACGCCCAGCTCCAGGGCGTTCGTCGTGGCCAGCCCGGTCAGCTCCCCGGTGAGCAGCGCTCGCTCCAGCGCACGCCGATCCTCGCGCAGATAACCACCCCGGTACGCGGCGACCTGTGTGGACAGCTGGGCGTCCACCTCACGCAGGGCGCGCCGGGTCATGGCGGAGACGACCTCCGCGCCCCGCCGGGACGGGACGAAGGCGAGCGTACGCATCCCGGCCACGACGGCGTCGGTGAGCAGATCGGCCGTCTCGGCCAAGGCCGACCGCCGGTGTTCCTCGCCGGACGCGTCCTTCTGCAACGGCGGTTCCCACAACGCGAAGGTCATCGCGCCTCGGGGAGCCGTGTCCTCGCTGACCGCCACCGCCTCCGCCCCGATCAACCGGCCGACCGAGGCGGCCGGGTCGCCGGAGGTCGCGGAGGCGGCGAGGAAGACGACGTCGCGCGGGGTCAACCGGCGCAGGCGGCGCAGCACGTGGGCGACGTGAGAGCCGAACACTCCGCGGTACGCGTGGCACTCGTCCACGATCACGTAGCGCAGCCCGCGCAGAAACCGCCGCCAGCGGCCGTGCCCGGGGAGGATGCCGTGGTGCAGCATGTCCGGGTTGGTCAGCACCAGGTTCGCGTGCTGGCGTACCCAGTCCCGTTCGTCGCGTGGCGTGTCGCCGTCGAACACCGCTGCGCGTACCCCTGGGAGATCCAGAGCCGCGACGGTCCGCAGCTGATCCGCGGCGAGCGCCTTCGTCGGGGCGAGATAGAGGACGCGGGCGGTGGGTTCGGTGATCAGCTCGCTGAGCGCGGGCAGCAGGTAGGCCAGCGACTTGCCGGAGCCGGTGCCGGTGGCGACCACCGTGTGGTGACCGGCGCGGGCGTGCTCGCCGACCGCGACTTGATGTGGCCACGGCGCCGCGATGCCCGCCTCGATCAACGCTGTGACAAGCGGCTCCGGCGCCCAGTCCGGCCAGGGCGCGGAGGCGCCCGCCCGGGACGGCCGAAACTCGATGTGCGTGATCGCCTCGCGAGCGGCGTCCGGGCGCAGACGAGCCAGGCCGGACGCGGCGAGCAGAGCCATGAGGTCGGAGGTGGGGTCGGCGGCAGTCACTTCCACGAAAGCCTATCCGGATGCTGTGACACTCCGGCCATGCCGAGGAGGTGCGTCCGTCGGGGACGATGGCAAGATGCCAGTCATGGAACTCTCGCTGGCGACGCGGACTGTCGCTGCCCACACGGTGCTGGAAGTCACCGGGGAAGTCGACGTCTACACCGCTCCCAAGCTGCGGGATCGGCTCACCGAGCTGCTCGAGGCGGGCACGCGGGCCCTGGTCGTCGACCTCGGCCGGGTGGAGTTCCTCGACTCGACGGGGCTGGGCGTGCTCGTCGGCGGGCTGCGCAAGGCGCGCAACCTGGGCGGCAGCTTCGGCTTGGTCGTGGGGCAGGAATCGCTGCTCAAGGTCTTCCGCATCACCGCTCTCGACCAGGTCCTCCCGCTGTATCCCACGATCGAGGCGGCCACCGGGCAGTCGGGCGACGGTGGTCGATAGGTGGCGACAGTACGCCTGGAGTTCACCCCCGAACCCGTCTACGTCCGTACCGCCCGGCTCGTCGGTGTCGCCGTGGCGCGTCGCGCCGGGCTGCCCGAGGATCGGCTGGACGAGGTACGCCAAGCGATCGGGGAGGCCTGTGGCCGCGCGGTCACCCGGCATCTCCGGCACAACCTGCGGGCGCCGGTGCTGGTCGAGATGCGCGACGAGAACCCCTACACCGTCCTGGTGACCGACCGGGCTCCGGACGACGCCGCCTCCGACATGGAGGAGGAGATCACGGTGGAAGCGAGTCTTGCCCTGCTCAGCGGGGTGGCCGAGGAGCTCGAGGTGCATCAGGCGCCCGACGGAGCCGGCTCGGTCGTGCGGATGTCCTGGACGGCGCGGCCCGTACGCACCCGGCGCTGAGCACGAACTGGTGACCCTAACCCATGACCCCGGCGTAACACAGCGGCAAAGATCACCGCGACACGGCCGGACCTTGGTGTGACCAGGAACACGGTTCACCGCTAGAGTGCTCGGGTTATCTGCAACCGCCGCTACTCACTGTGAATGGCGGCGATCAACAGGAGGACATCGATGTCCGGGACCACAATTGTCGCCGAAGGCGACAAGGTGGCCCTTACCGGTAACAACGTCACGTACATAGTGGTGGCCGCCGTGATCGCTCTTGTGGCGCTCGGCTTTGCCTTCACCCTCGTGCGAGCCGTGCTCGGCACCGGCAAGGGCACCGTCAAGATGCAGGAGATCGCGGGCGCCGTCCAAGAGGGCGCCACGGCATACCTGTTCCGCCAGTTCAAGACCCTGGCAATCTTCGTCGTGATCGCAGTCGTCGTACTCTTCGTGCTTCCCGTGCACGGCGTGTCCGACAACGTAACCGCGGTGAAGATCGGCCGCTCGGCCTTCTTCGTGGTGGGTGCGGTCTTCTCCGCGTTCATCGGCGGTGCCGGCATGGCGCTGGCGACTCGGGCGAACCTGCGGGTCGCCGCGGCCGCCCGTGAGGACGGCGGCCGGGAGAAGGCCATGTCGATCGCGTTCCGCTCCGGCGGCGTGGTCGGCTTCCTCACCGTCGGTCTGGGCCTGCTCGGCGCGGCGATCGTCGTGCTGGTCTACAAGGGCGACGCGCCGACCGTGCTGGAGGGCTTCGGCTTCGGCGCCGCGCTGCTCGCGATGTTCATGCGGGTCGGCGGCGGCATCTTCACCAAGGCCGCCGACGTCGGCGCGGACCTGGTCGGCAAGGTCGAGCAGGGCATCCCCGAGGACGACCCGCGCAACGCGGCCACCATCGCGGACAACGTCGGCGACAACGTCGGCGACTGCGCCGGCATGGCGGCCGACCTGTTCGAGTCGTACGCGGTCATGCTGGTCGCGTCGCTGATCCTGGGCAAGACCGCGTTCGGCACCCAGGGCCTGGTGTTCCCGCTGATCGTCGCCACCATCGGCGCGCTCGTCGCGATCGTCGGCGTGTTCATCACCCGGCTGCGTACCTCCGACCGCAGCGGCCTGACCGCGATCAACCGGGCGTTCTACATCTCGGCCGTGATCTCGGCCGTGCTGGTCGGCGTCGCGACCTGGCTGTACCTGCCGGCGTCGTTCAAGGAGTTCGACGGCGGTCTGCAGGACGTGGACGCCAACCCGCGGGTGGTCGCGCTCGCCGCGGTCGTCATCGGCATCGTGCTGGCCGCCGCCATCCAGGCGCTGACCGGCTACTTCACCGAGACGAGCCGCCGTCCCGTCCGGGACATCGGCCGGTCCTCCGAGACCGGCCCGGCCACCGTCATCCTCGCCGGCATCAGCGTCGGCCTGGAGTCGGCGGTCTACAGTGCGCTGCTGATCGGCGCGGCCGTCTTCGGCGCGTTCCTGCTGGGCACGGGCTCGATCACGCTGTCGCTGTTCGCCGTCGCGCTGGCCGGCTGCGGCCTGCTCACCACGGTCGGCGTCATCGTCGCGATGGACACCTTCGGCCCGATCAGCGACAACGCCCAGGGTATCGCCGAGATGTCCGGCGACATCGACGAGCGGGGTGCGCGTACGCTCACCGACCTCGACGCGGTCGGCAACACCACCAAGGCGATCACCAAGGGCATCGCGATCGCGACGGCCGTGCTCGCCGCGACCGCCCTGTTCGGTTCGTACACCGACACCCTGGTGTCCACCCTGGGCGGTGGCGAGGCCGCGGCGGCGAAGCTCGCCGAGTGGCTGAACATCTCCAACCCGGCCAACCTCGTCGGCCTCATCTGCGGCGCGGCGGTGGTCTTCCTGTTCTCCGGCCTGGCCATCAACGCCGTGTCCCGGTCCGCGGGCGCGGTCGTGATGGAGGTGCGCCGCCAGTTCCGGGAGTTCCCGGGCATCATGGACGGTTCGCAGCGTCCGGAGTACGGCAAGGTCGTGGACATCTGCACCCGGGACGCGCAGCGCGAGCTGATGACCCCCGGTCTGCTGGCCGTGCTCGCCCCGATCGCGGTCGGCTTCGGCCTCGGCCCGGGCGCGCTCGTGTCCTACCTGGCCGGCGCGATCGGCACCGGCACCCTGATGGCCGTCTTCCTGGCCAACTCGGGTGGTGCCTGGGACAACGCCAAGAAGATGGTCGAGGACGGCGAGTTCGGCGGCAAGGGTTCGCCGCAGCACGCCGCGACGGTCATCGGCGACACCGTCGGCGACCCGTTCAAGGACACCGCCGGTCCGGCCATCAACCCGCTGATCAAGGTCATGAACCTGGTGGCCTTGCTCATCGCCCCGGCCGTCGTCACGCTGAGCTTCGGCGCCGACGCCAACACCGGCGTACGCGTGGCGATCGCGGTCGTCGCGTTCGCGATCATCGCGGGCGCGGTGGTGTTCAGCAAGCGCAAGCCGATCGGCGTGGGCGGAGACGGTGACTCGGGAAAAGCTGACGCCGCCTCGGCGGCGGATCGCGAGTCCGTCACTGCGTAGCCAGTCAGTCGGAAAATAGACAAGACCCGAGCCTTCGGCTCGGGTCTTGTCTATTGGGGGGACATAGCACGCCTGTGCTACGCGTCGTAGGCTGCTTCCATGCGAAGGCTCGCGCCACTCGCCGCCCTCGCGGCCGCTCTCCTCGTCGCCGCGTGTTCCAGCGGCCCGCCGCCCCGGGTCTGGGCGGCCAGCGTCTGCAGTGCACTCACGCCCTGGCGGGCCGAACTGCAGAGCTTGACGACCAAGGCCCAGGAGCAGGCCAACGCCGCGCCCAACTCGGCACAGGCCAAGGAGAACCTGGTCCGGCTCTTCGACGGGGCGCAGAAGTCCACTGAGGCGGCTCGGGCGAAGGTGGAGGCGGCGGGCGTACCAGACGTCGACGACGGCGCGAAGATCGCGCACAACTTCATCGCCACGCTGACGGCGGTGCGGGACGCGTACGGGCATGCCAAGGACGGCGTCACGGCGCTGGCCCCGGGGGACGCGCACACCTTCTCCGACGGGGTGGCGACCGTGCTGACCACCCTCAACACCGAGTACTCCAAGAGTGCGATAGACGTCAGCCAGCTGGATTCCGTCGAGCTCCGCAAGGCGTTCGACGAGGTCCCCGAGTGCAAGTAGCGCGGGACCGGGATGCTGGCCGTGCGACCGTCCAGAGGGCAGCTGCCGATCTTCGCCGCCGCCTCGGCCGACCCTGGCCCGGGTGATCTCGCCGGGCTGCTGATCGGGCCGGGTCAGGTCGTCCGCATGGGCGGGACCGCCCGGGTGTCGGTCGTCGTGGACGCCCCGTGGCGGGTCCATGCCCTCGACGCCGAGCTGCGCCGCCGCGATCTGGCGATGCAGTGGGAGCCGTCCACCGTCGAGGGACACTACGGCGTACGCACCTCCTATTCGGGGGTGCTCGCCGAGTTGTCGGCGCGCTGGCTGCGCGGTGCCGTGAAGGCCCCGCCGTCGGCGTTCCTGCTCGACGGCGTACGCCTGAGGCTGTGGTTCACCGCTGCGGGCACGGTCACGCCCGACTCGCCGGAGTTGCTGCTTCGGCTCGGCCAAAACGACGAGCAATGCTGGACGCCCGCTGTGCGGGCGCTGGCGGTGCTCGGCTTCCCCGTCGAGGCGGCCAGGGGCCCGGCGCTGCGGATTTCCGGCCGTCGCCGGATCCGGCGGTTCGCGGAGTTGATCGGCGAGCCGCTGCCCGTGGTCCCGCTCACAGCATGGCCAGCGTGAATTCGCCTTCTTGATCTTGCTGGAAACGGCAAAATGCATGATCAACGACGTTGTGCCCGCGGGAAAGGTATCGTCTACGCGTCGATGGGGTGCGATGGGGTGCGCAACCGGAGCATTCAGCCGAGCGTTACCTTGGACATCCGCGGGCGAGAACGCCCCCGACCCTGTAGGCGGAGTGACGCCGCCTACGGACCAAGCCACTGCGGAGAGGTGCCGTGCCGACAGCCGCCAAGAACCGACTGGTCATCGTCGAGTCGCCGGCGAAGGCGAAGACGATCTCGGGCTACCTGGGCCCGGGATACGTCGTGGAAGCGAGCCTGGGCCACATCCGGGATCTCCCGGCCGGGTCCAAGCAGCTGCCTGACCGGTACAAGAAGGAGCCCTGGGCGTACCTGGGCGTCGACGTGGACCACGGCTTCACCCCTATATATATCGTCAACCCGGACCGGGCCAAGCACGTCACGAAGCTGAAGGCCCTGCTCAAGGATGCCGACGAGCTCTACCTCGCGACAGACGAGGACCGTGAGGGCGAGGCCATCGCCTGGCACCTCGCGGAGACCCTGAAGCCGAAGGTCCCCGTCAAGCGGATGGTCTTCCACGAGATCACCCGGCCGGCGATCCAGGCGGCGGTGGCCAACCCCCGCGAGATCGACAAGGACCTGGTCGACGCGCAGGAGACCCGGCGCATCGTCGACCGGCTCTACGGCTACGACGTCTCCCAGGTGCTCTGGAAGAAGGTCGCCCGGGGGACCAGCGCGGGCCGCGTCCAGTCGGTCGCCACCCGGATCGTGGTCGAGCGGGAGCGCCAGCGGATGGCGTTCCGCTCCGCGACGTACTGGGACATCGTGGCTGAACTTGCTGCTTCCGGAGGAAGCACCAACGGCTCAGCGAACGGGCACGCCAGCTTTAACGCCACGCTCATCGCGCTGGACGGCGACCGGGTCGCGACCGGCAAGGACTTCGACCCGGCCACCGGCCGGGTCCGCGGCGGCGTCGTCCACCTCGACGAGCCGGCCGCCCGCGGGCTGGCCGCCCGGCTGGACGACCGGCCGTTCACGGTCACCCGGGTCGAGGAGAAGCCTTACCGGCGTAAGCCGTCCCCGCCGTTCATCACCTCCACGCTGCAGCAGGAGGCTGCCCGCAAGCTGCGGTTCTCGTCGGCGCAGACGATGCGTACGGCCCAGCGCCTGTACGAGAACGGCTTCATCACCTATATGCGTACCGACTCAGTGAACCTCTCGGAGTCGGCGCTGACCGCGGCCCGCAGCCAGATCGCGGAGCTGTACGGTCCGGCCAGCGTGCCGCCGCAGGCGCGGCGCTACACGGGCAAGGTCAAGAACGCGCAGGAGGCACACGAGGCGATCCGGCCCGCCGGCGAGCACTTCCGTACGCCCGGCGACGTGGCCCGCGAGCTGTCGGTCGAGGAGTTCAAGCTCTACGAGCTGATCTGGAAGCGGACCCTGGCCTCGCAGATGACCGACGCGATCGGCAACTCGGTGAGCGCCCGCATCCGGGCGATCTCGACCTCCGGCGAGGAGGCCGACTTCGCCGCCTCCGGGACGACCATCACCGAGCCCGGCTTCCTGCGGGTCTACGTCGAGTCCAGCGACGACGAGACCGAGGACACCGACGGGGAGAGCAAGCTTCCACAGCTGGTCAAGGACCAGAAGCTGACCGAGAAGTCGCTGACCCCGATCGGGCACACCACGCAGCCGCCGGCCCGCTACACGGAGGCGTCGCTGGTCAAGGCGCTGGAGGAGCTGGGCATCGGCCGCCCCTCCACGTACGCCTCGATCATGCAGACGATCCAGGACCGCGGCTACGTCAACAAGCGTGGTCAGGCGCTGATCCCGAGCTTCCTGGCGTTCGCCGTGGTGGGCCTGCTGGAGGGGCACTACCCGCGGCTGGTGGACTACGGCTTCACCGCCGCCATGGAGGACGAGCTGGACCAGATCGCCGACGGCGACGCCTCCAGCCTCGAATTCCTGACCTCGTTCTACTTCGGCGCGCCGAGCGCGGCCGAGGGTTCGGTGGCGCAGGCGGGCGGCCTGAAGAAGCTGGTCACCGAGAAGCTCGGCGAGATCGACGCCCGCGAGGTCAACTCGATCCCGCTGTTCACCGACGACCAGGGCCGGGAACTCGTGGTCCGGGTCGGTCGCTACGGCCCGTACATCCAGCGGGGCAGCGGCGGCGGCACGACGGACGTCGACCCCGACGCCGAGTCGGCGGCCGACGGCGACCGCGTCTCCATCCCGGAGGGGCTGGCCCCGGACGAGCTGACCCCGGAGAAGGTCGAGGAGCTGTTCCTCGGCGGGGGCGGCGAGCGCAAGCTCGGCGAGCACCCGCAGACCGGCGAACCGGTGGTCATCAAGTCCGGCCGGTTCGGGCCGTACGTCTCCTCCGGCGAGATCAACTCGTCGCTGCTCAAGACGCAGTCGCCCGATTCGCTGACCCTCGACCAGGCGGTGCAGCTGCTCAGCCTGCCGCGGCTGGTCGGCAACGACGAGAGCGGCGTGCCGATCTACGCCCGCAACGGCCGCTACGGGCCGTACATCGAGCGGGAGAAGGATTCGCGGTCGCTGGAGAACGAGGATCAGCTCTTCACCGTGACCCTGGACCAGGCGCTCGCGCTGCTGGCCGCGCCGAAGACGCGGGGCCGCCGGGCAGCCGCGCCGCCGTTGCGGGAGATGGGCAACGACCCGCTGACCCAGAAGCCGCTGGTCATCAAGGACGGCCGGTTCGGGCCCTACGTCACCGACGGCGAGTCCAACGCCTCGTTGCGGCGGGGCCAGAGCCCAGAGAGCCTGACCCTGGAACAGGCCTCGGAGATGCTCTCCGAGAAGCGGGCGAAGGGTCCGGCCCCGAAGAAGGCGGCTCCGGCGAAGAAGGCGGCGGCGAAGAAGGCGGCTCCGGCGAAGGCGACGGCGGCGAAGAAGGCTACCGCGAGCAAGGAGACCGGGGCGGCGAAGAAGGCCACCAAGAAGACTGCGGCGAAGAAGACCCCCGCAAAGAAGGCAACGTCGGCGAAGAAGACGGCTGAGTAGCAGAGACGTCACGCCGGGCGGCTCGTTGATCCGAGTGGCGTTACAGTTTCGGTCTCTGCGTCGCGGTCGTGAAGGTCGCCGACGCCGTTGCGAAGGAGCGGCGAGTGACAACACCAGCCGTGACGACCCGTCCACTGCGGCGGGTACCGGTCCAGGGCCGCAGTGTGGCCCGGGTTCAGCGGATGCTCGACGCCTGCGCGGAGCTCGTCGACGAGGTCGGCTACGAAGGCCTGACCACCACCCTGCTCGCCGAGCGGGCCGGGGTGGCGATCGGGTCGGTGTACCAGTTCTTCCCCGACAAGCGCGCCATCGTGCAGGCTCTCACGCTGCGTAACGTCGAGGCGTACCTGGCCCGGCTGGCCGAGCGGATCCCCGCCGGTGAGCTGGACGACTGGTGGGACGGCGTCGACGCGGCGATCGAGGAGTACATCACGCTGCACCGGACCGTGCCCGGCTTCCGTACGCTGCACTTCGGCGACGTGGTGGACGTCCACCTCATCGACGCCGAGCGTGACAACAACGAGGTCATCGCCGACCACCTCGCTGAGCTGCTGGTCCTCTACCACTCGGTGCCCGACCGGCCGCGGCTGCGGTTCGCCCTGGTCATCGCGGTCGAGGCAGCCGACGCATTGATCAAGCTCGCGTTCCGCCGTCAGCCGGACGGTGACGACGCCGTGCTCGTCGAGGCGAAGGCACTGGTTCGCGAGTACCTCCACCGCCACGTCGGCCAGGTCTGACCGAGATCCTCCGCCGCTGGTGAGCCTCACTGCGGACGGGTGACTCGGGGGGTACGCACATCGATCCCGAGATCCGGGTAACTTCAGGGTGCTCATTCTCGCGGGCGCTCGGCGCCGCACGGCTAGAGTGATCCCAGGGCGCCCAGCGATGGGCAGGCGAGGTGGAGGCTGCCATCGGGAACCGGTCGCGTGGGCGGGCTGACGCAGGCGGTCCAGGGGACCGCGGCGCGGCCCCGGCTGCCCTGTCCGGCGACGTCTCCATTCTGAAGATCCGGCCGTTCCGGCGGCTGTGGATCGTCCTCGGGGTCGCCTCGCTCGGCGACTGGCTCGGCCTGCTGGCCACGGCCACCTTCGCTTCGGCCCAGGTGAGCGGCTCGGCCGCCAAGGGTTTGGCGTTCGGCTCCGTCATCGCGGTCCGGCTGCTGCCGGCGCTCGTCTTCGGGCCGGTGGCGGGCGTCCTCGCGGACCGGTTCGACCGGCGCTACATGATGGCGATCTGCGACGTCCTGCGGTTCTTCCTGTTCGCCTCGATCCCGCTGGTGGCGCTGCAGAGCACGAACTCGACGGTCACCATCGGCTGGGCGGCGGTCGCCACCTTCCTCATCGAGACGATCACCCTGATCTGGATCCCGGCCAAGGAAGCCTCGGTCCCGAACCTCATTCCGCGGGGCAAGCTCGAGGACGCCAACCAGCTCACGCTGATCACGACCTACGGGATCACGCCGGTGCTGGCCGCGCTCGGGCTGGCCGGGCTGAACCAGCTCTATTACTCGGTCAGTGCGGGTGGCGTCGACCTGCCCGAGACGACGGCGTCCACCGTCGCGCTGTACTTCAACGCGCTGTCCCGGCTGGCCACGGCGGTCGTGGTCTTCTTCGGCATCCGCGAGATCAGCGGCCGGGACGGCCGGCATGAGGTCCCGCAGGAGAGCGCGCTGCGCCAGTTCGTCGACGGCTGGCGCTACATCGCGCGGTCGCCCCTGGTGCGGGGCCTGGTCCTCGGCATCCTCGGCGCGTTCGCCTGCGGCGGTCTGGTGATCGGCACCGCGCAGTTCTACGCCCGGTCGCTGAGCGGTGGCGACTCGACGTTCTACCTGCTGTTCGGCCTGATCTTCATCGGCCTCGGGGTCGGCATCGCGCTCGGCCCGCGCCTGATCGGCCAGCTGTCCCGGCGTCGCTGGTTCGGCTTGTCGATCATGCTGGCCGCCCTGTCGGTCGCCGCGCTGGCGCTCGCGCCGCACCTCAGCGTCGCCGCCGTCGGCACCCTGCTCGTCGGGGCCGGGGCGGGCATGGCCTTCCTCTCCGGGACGACGCTGCTCGGCGGCGAGGTCGAGGACGAGGTCCGCGGCCGCGTCTTCGCCTTCGTCCAGACCTCGGTCCGGGTCGTGCTCATGCTCGCGATCGCGCTGTCCGGCGTACTGGTGGGGGCGGGCGGCTCGCCCGAGCTCTCGATCGGCGGCACGACCGTCCCGATCTCCTCTACGCGCGTACTGCTCTTCATCGCGGGCATCTGCGGCACCCTGGCCGGCTACTGGGCCCTGCGCCAGATGGACGACAAGCCCGGCGTACCGCTGCTCCGCGACATCTGGGCCTCGATGCGCGGACGACCGCTCGGCCTGCTCGGCGACAGCGCGGCCAGCGGGATGTTCATCGTCTTCGAGGGCGGCGAGGGTGCGGGTAAGAGCACCCAGATCGAGCTGCTCGCGACTCACCTGCGGGAGCAGGGGCGCGAGGTGCTCGTCACGCGCGAGCCCGGCGCCACGCCCGAGGGCGCGCGCATCCGGGAACTGCTGCTGGAGACCCACTCGCCGGAGGGCTCGCTGTCCGCGCTCGGCCCCCGGGCGGAGGCTCTGCTCTACGCGGCGGACCGCGCGCATCACGTCGATTCAGTGGTACGCCCAGCGCTCGACCGGGGTGTGGTGGTCATCAGCGACCGCTACGTGGACAGTTCGCTCGCCTATCAGGGCGCGGGGCGGACGCTGGACGCCGACCAGGTCGCCTGGCTGTCGTCGTGGGCGACCGAGGGGCTCACCCCGGAGCTGACCGTGCTGCTCGACATCGACCCGCGGATCGGGCTCGACCGGGTCGCCGAGCGAGGCGATGGCCACGACCGGCTGGAGAGCGAGGCGATCTCGTTCCACGACCGGGTCCGGCACGCCTTCCTCAGCCTGGCCGACGCCGAACCGCGCCGATACCTGGTCGTCGACGCCACGCTGCCGGTCGACCGGGTCGGCGAAGCCGTCGCGGAGAAGGTCGACCGCATGCTGCCGCCGTTCCACGAGGCCGACAAGAGCCGTTCGGCCGGGCAGGGGGACGCGGAGCCGCCCACCTTTCGTTCGACCGGATCGCTCGACCGGGCCGAGGTGACCGCCGAACTCGCGACTCGCCGGGAAAGCGCTCGCGCTGAGCCGCCAGAAGTGCAGTCGGCGCACCGATGACGGCCGACGTCTTCGATGACCTGGTCGGCCAGCCAGAGGCGGTCGAGACGCTGCGAGCTGCGTCGGCGGCGGCCGACCTGATTCTGCGCGGTCAGCCGTCCCCGCCCGGGGTGATGACCCATTCGTGGCTGTTCACCGGCCCGGCCGGCTCCGGCCGGTCGACGGCGGCCCGGGCCTTCGCGGCGGCGCTGCAATGCGTACGCGGTGGGGTGGGCTGCGGCGAGTGCTCCGGCTGCCACACCGTCCTCGCCGGTACGCATTCCGACGTGCGATTCGTCGTCCCGGACGGGCTGAGTATCCCGGTCGCGCAGATGCGGGAGCTGGTCCTGCGGGCGGCGAGCGCCCCGACGGCGGGCCGGTGGCAGGTGCTGGTGGTAGCGGACGCCGACCGGCTCACCGAGGCGGCGGGCAACGCCCTGCTCAAGGCGGTCGAGGAGCCACCGGAACGGACGGTGTTCCTGCTCTGCGCGCCGTCGACGCATCCGGACGACATCTCCGTGACGATCCGGTCGCGGTGCCGTCTCGTTCCGCTGCGCCAGCCGGGAGCCGACGCTGTCGCCTCGTTGCTCACCCGGCGGGACGGCGTACCAGCTGATGTCGCGGCCTGGGCTGCCGCGGCCGCGCAGGGACATGTCGGCCGGGCGCGCCGGTTGGCCGCGGACTCGCACGCGCGGACCCGGCGGGACGCGGTGCTGGCGGTGCCCCGGCAGCTGACCACGGTCGGCGCGTGTTTCGACGCGGCGGCCTCGCTGATCGAGGCGGCCGAGGCCGAAGCGGTGGACGCGGTGGCGGCGGTGGACGCGGCTGAGCGCAGTGCGCTGGAGATGGCGCTGGGCGCGGGCGGGACGGGCAAGGGCGCGGCGGGCGCGGCCCGGGGCAGCGCCGGGCAGCTCAAGGAGCTGGAGAAGCGGCAGAAGTCGCGGGCGACGCGGGCGCAGCGCGACGCGTTGGACCGAGCGCTGATGGACCTCGCCGGGTTCTACCGGGACGTGCTGAACGCGCAGTTCGGCGCGGCGGTCGCGCCGATCCACACCGACGTCGACCAGGTCACCCGGGCGGCGGCGGCGAAATGGCGACCGGAGTCGACGCTGCGCCGGCTGGAGGCCGTGCTGGCCTGCCGTGAGGCGATCGACATCAACGTCAAGCCCAAGATCGCGGTCGAGGCGATGATGCTCGCGCTCTGGCGCGGCTGACGCCCGATCCCTTTCTCGGCGAGTTATCCACAGAGTTGTCCACAGGGATTGCCTCGTTATCCACAGGGACTACCGGGGCTGTGGAAGCGCCGGTAGCCTCGGCGACGTGCGGGAGATCGACGAGGCGTGGATCGAGGAGGCGGTCACCGCTTACCGGCGTATCGAGGATCGGCAGGCCGAGTTCCAGCGGTCGCTCTCCGCGATCGAGGTGAGCGTCCGCTCGCCCGACGGTCTCATCGAAGTGGTCGTGGCGGGTGAGGGAGGGGTGCGGAACGTGGCCATCGTAGGTGCCCTTCGCAGTCAGACCTCGGCCGAGATCAATCGGTCGATCCAAGCCGCGCTCCACGCCGCCAAGGACGCCGCCGACTGGGCGCGTCGACGCCTCCACCAAGAGGTCTTCGGGGACTACCCGCGCCTGGGAGGCCCGTCATGAGCGGACTCGCCAAGCTCGCCGACGCGCTGGAACGCGCCGCCGAGCAGATCGCTGACATCCCGGCCGAGCTGGCCCGGCATGAGGTGACCCCGTTCAACGACCTGGCCGCGGCGCCCGGCCGGCTCGGCGACATCGGCCGTGACCTGCGCCGTCAGTGCGCCGACGCGTTCCAGAACCGCTACGACGAGACGACCGACGCCGCCCGGCGGCTCGACCGGCTCGCCGAGGGCGTACGCGAAGCCGGGGCGAACTATGCCACGGCCGAGGACACCGTCCGCGACGACGCCCGCCGGGAGCAGACCTTCGGGGATCATCCGGACTGGGGCCTCTGATGGACGCCCTGGACAAGATCGCCGGCCCCGCCGCTGACCTGCTCCAGCGGGTCGACGCCGCGTTGGGCCGCCACGGCGCGCCGCCCGGTCACCAGGTGTGGCCGCTGCTGCGCTGGGTCGGCAGCCTGCCCGGCCCGGCGGTGCAAGCGGTCGTGGGCCTGCGCCCCATGCAACTGCCCGGCGACGATGTCCGCGCGCTGACCGACCGCCTCGTCGAAGCGGTCTCCACCGTGGATCGTGTGGGCGTCAACTGGGAGGGCGACGCCGGGGCGGCGTACTTCTCGCAATGGTCGGCACACCGCCGGCACATCGCCGATCCCGACACGTCGCTCGGCGCCCGGCTCGACGACTTCGGGGCGTACCTGGACGACGTGGAGGGGTGGATCGCGGAGAGCCGCGTCTCCCTGGCGATGCGGCTGGCGCTGGTCATGAAGTCGGCCGAGGCGATCAGCGTCGTCACCGGGCTGGACCCGATCGAGGTCGGGCTGGCCGCCGCCACGATCGGCGCGCTCGTCCTGGAAGAGGTCGAGGAGATCTGCAAGGCGGGCGAGGAACTGCGGGAGACCTGGGAGACGCGGCTGGCCGCGCTGCCGTTCCGGCCCGGCCCGGACTTCGGTCCGTCGACCGGCGGCATCACCCGCGTCGACCTGTAGCAACCGTTCTCGAACGCACGGACGCCGCCGCTCCCGCGAGAGCGGCGGCGTCCGGTGCGGTAGGCATCAGACGGAGCGCCGTCGGGCCAGCAGGATCATCAGCCGCCCGAGCAGGGCCAGCAGCACACCCGCCCCGACCACGTACGCGACCGGGCCCATTCCGGTCTGGGGGAGCGTCCCCGGTCCGCCGCAGCCGGGGCCGCCGCAGCCGGCCGGGCTCGTGCTGGGCGCCGGGCTGACGCTGGTCGCCGCCGAGGGCGACGTCGACGGGGTCGGCGAGGAGACCACCGGGACGTTCGGGGCCGTGGCCGAGGTCCGCAGCAGTCCGACCGCCAGGTCGAGCACGGTCACCTGAGCCTGGTCCGGGCCGCAGAGGATCAGCTGGATCCGCAGGGAGGCGGCTTCCGCCTCGACCGCGGCGTCGGTGATCGACTTGTCGAGCGCGCCGAGCGAGATGCGGAGCATGGCGTACTTCCCGGGGCCGGGCACCTGGAGGCCCTCGACGTGGACGCTGCCGACGAGCGAGTTCAGCAGCGGCACGTTGAGCCCCCGCAGCAGGGTGCCGAGCGGGTCGCCGCCGGTGGCGGGGAGCACCACGTCGACGTGCTTCGCCGGAGTGTTCAGCCGCTGCGTCGGTACGCCGGGGCCGGAGATCTCCAGCAGCGGGTTCGAATACTCCACACTCGACGTACGCGCGGCGCCGGTCGCGGTCGCGGTCAGTGTCGGCCGCTTGAGGACCTTCACGGCCACCGCCCCGTTGAGCAGGCGCAGATCGGTCAGCTCGACCTCGGCCGCTGCGACCGACGCCGTACGCCCGCCGACCGTCCGCAGCCCGGTCACCGCCTGGCTGGACAGGTTGCGCGGTAGGCGTACCACAGCGGAGGAGGAACTCGGGAGCACACTGACGTCGGCGACGGCGGCCGAGCTGACCCCTGCCGGACCGGTCTGCCGGCCGCAGGCCATCCGGTCCACCCAGGTGGCGTGGGCCGACAGGGCGCCGGTGCCCACCTTCGCGACGCCCGCGTCCTGGCTGAGCGCGTTGTAGACGGCTGGACCGGCGTGCGTGGGCGGAGCCTGCTGGCTGACCGCGCTGCCGAGAAAGAGCGGGGAGAGTTCGAGCCCGACGACGCCGGCCTCGGTGTAGCGGGCGGCGGCCCGGGCGGCGACGGGTTTGCGGGCGTCCATCGTGGATCGACTGGACGCGAGGGCGAGTTCGGCGACCGGCCCGACCGGTACGCCCAGCGGCCGCAGGTCGAGAGCGGTGAGCCGGACCAGGTCGGCGGAGGACTCGGCGGCGTACGCCATCGGCGCGCAGCTCGCGGCGGCAGCGGATTCCGGCAGGACGACCGGCACGGCGGCGAAGAGCGCCAGCAGACCGGTCGACAGCGAGCGGAAGCGTCGGGGAGGCAGCATGCCGGGCCCAACGAACGCGTCCGCCGAACGGTGACGCGTTTGTCGGGCACTACCCGCATTTGGCTAACGACGAATGGTACGAATAGGTACGGGTGGTGCGCCGTTCCGCCGATGGTCCTAGAGTGGCGGGATGGGCATGCTCTGCGCGGTCACGTTCAACCAGTACGGTCGGCTCTTCTACCTCGACCCCGGCGAGTTCCAGCCGCAGGTCGGGCAGAAGGTCCTGGTCCCGACGGATGACGGCCCCGAGGTCGCCGAGTGTGTGTGGGCCGCGCAGTGGGTCTCCGACGACACCTCCGGCTTCCCCAAGATGCTCGGGCTCGCCGGCGACGACGATCTCGACCGCGACAAGCAGCTCCGGGCGCGCAAGGCGGAGGCACAGGTCGCCGCCCGCAAGCTCATCCGGGAGCACCAGCTGCCGATGAAGGTCGTCGCGGTCGACCACGTCGACGGCGCCTCCCCGCAGACCACGATCTACTTCACCGCGCCGCATCGGGTCGACTTCCGCTCGCTCGTACGCGACCTCGGGGCGACCCTCAAATGCCGGGTGGAGCTGCGGCAGCTCTCCGCGCGCGATTCGGCTCGCGTACAGGGTGGGATCGGATCGTGCGGGCGCGACCTGTGCTGCGCCACCTTCCTCACCGACTTCGAACCGGTCACCATCCGGATGGCCAAGGATCAGGACCTGCCGCTCAACCCGCTGCGGATCTCGGGTGCCTGCGGGCGGCTGATGTGCTGCCTCAAGTACGAGCACCCGCTCTACCAGGACTTCCAGGCCAGCGCCCCGGCGGTCGGCGAGCGGGTCACCACCGACGAGGGCGACGGCAAGGTGGTCGCCCATTCCGTGCCGCGCGACTCCGTCGTCGTACGCCTCGACGCGGACGGATCGCGCCGGGTGTGCCCGAAGGCGTCCGTCTGCGGATCGCGCAAGCTCTTCGAGGACCGCTACCAAGCCTCTTCCTGACGGCTCGCCCTGCAGATCACGGATACGCAGCCTGAAACCCGCCCGGGAGGCATGCAGATCCGTGATCTGCTCGGTGAAGAGCACGCTGGGCGGCAAAGGCCCGAAGGGCCGACAGCGAAACTGTGCGATGGACGCTAGGCTGCACGGCTGTGACGAACCCCCAGCAGCAAGCGGGACAAGGCATTCCGGAGCAGTCCCCGGCGTCGGCGTTCGAGGGTCCGCCGGTCGGCGGTCCGGGCACCCCGGCCCCGGAGTCCGGTGTGGACCCGGGCAGCGAGCCGACGGTCCAGTTCGCGATGCTTCCGCAGCACCGTCCGACCTCGATGGAGCCGACCGAGCTGGGGTTCACGCCCAAGGAGCCGGTGCCGTGGCTCGGCCCGGTGCTGCTCGCCGTCACCGGCGTACGCGTCGCCTTCGCCGAGCAGTTCGGGGCGTACCTCGACAAGCGGGAACTGCAGGGCGCCTTCCCGACGAAGATCTACGACGACCACGCCGAGGACGAAGAGCTGTGGCTCGACTACATCTCCGACCTCGGTGACGGGTTCAACGCCACCTACTCGATGGCCTGGCTGCTGTCGCAGAAGTCGTTGCGGGTCAACACCACCGACGACCACCAGGACGACCTGGTGCTGACCGAGCTGCCCCGGGGCCAGGTGCTCGTCATGGGCGGCGACCAGGTCTACCCGACCGCCAGCGGTCAGGAGTACGAGGACCGGATGGTCGGGCCGTACCTGGCCGCGTACTCGACGCCCGAGCCCGGACAGACGCCGCCGTCGGCGTTCGCGCTGCCCGGCAACCACGACTGGTACGACGGCCTGACCGCCTTCCTGCGGTTGTTCGCTCGCCGCGAAGGGGGTCACGTCGGCGCCTGGCAGACCAAGCAGACGCGGAGCTACTTCGCGTTGAAGCTGCCGCACAACTGGTGGCTGCTCGCGGTCGACGTGCAGGGTGAGGCGTACCTGGACGATCCGCAGCTCGACTACTTCCGGAGCGTCGCCAATCTGCTCGGCCCGGACGACAAGGTGATCATCGCGTTCCCGCAGCCGTCCTGGGTGCAGACGCTCGAGCACCCCCGCGGCTACGACACTCTCGGCTACTTCCGGCGGAAGCTGATCGAGCCGACGGGGGCCAAGGTCAAGCTCATGGTCTCGGGCGACCTGCACCACTACGCCCGGTACGCCGAGGCGGAGTCGAGCGAGGAACAGCTCATCACCTGCGGCAGCGGTGGGGCGTACCTGTATGCGACGCATGGGCTGCCGTCGAAGATCACCGTCCCGCCGCGGCGTCCGTTCGCGATCGACACCCAGCAGCAGTCGTTCACCCTGCGCAAGACCTATCCGAGCAAGTCGAGGTCGCGGGCGCTGTCGGTCGGCATCTTCCCCCGGCTGCCCTGGCGCAACCCCGGCTTCGCGACCTTCCTCGGCATCATCCACACGCTGTTCCTGCTGTCGCTCAAGGGCAAGGCACATCAGCTCCTGAGCTTCCCGGCGTTCCTGATGATCGGCCTGATGCTGGCCGGATCGCTGTTCTTCGCGGTCGGCCTCTCGCACGGCATGCTCCGCCGGATACCGGTCCTCCTCGGACTCGCCCACGGCATAGCGCACGTCCTGCTCGGGTACGCCGGCTACTTCGCCTGGCGCGAACTGCCCTTCGACGATCAGCCGTGGCCATGGCCGGGCGTGCTCGCGTTCGCCATCTACGGCCCGGTCGCCGGGCTCATCGCCACCGAACTCGTCGCGCTCTACCTGTTCCTCGCCGGCGGTTTCCGGGTGAACCTCAACGAGCTGTTCGCCGGGCAGGGGATCGAGGACTACAAGGGCTTCCTGCGGATGCGCTTCGCGCCGGACGGCTCGCTCACGATCTTCCCGATCGGGGTGGACCGGGTGGGCCGCAAGTGGGAGCCCAAACCGCAGCGGGACGCCAGCACGCCCTGGTTCGACCCGGCCAAACCGCTCCGGCCCAAGCTCATCGAGGAACCCATCGTCATCCGCTGACCATCACCTCCAGCTTCCGACAGCTTCCCGCAGCGCCGGATCAGGGTTCTAGGTCGAATCATGATGCAAGATTCGACCTAGAACCCTGATCCAGCGCCAGAGCGGGAGGCGGGGGGCGGAGAAGCGGGAGAGGGGAGGCGAAGTGCTGAATGAGATCGCGCGCATCATCGCGGTCGGACTGGCGCTGCTGGGCCGGCTGATCCGGCGGGCGTTCCGGGGGCTGCGGTTCCTGGTGCTCCTGGCGGCCTCCATCCGGACCACCACGGCGTCGGCCGTGCCTGGCAGCGGGCGGCTGCTCAACATCGCCCTCTATTCGACCGCGGCCGATCTCCTCCTGCTCGCCGAATGGTGGCGGCGCTCCGCTCCCGCGCCTGGCGTACTCGCGTTGATCGGGCTCATCCTCGGTCTCGCCGCGTGCGGCGCGGTCGGCTGGCTGCTGCACGACCGGACGTGGTCGCGCTTCGTGCTCGCCGCGGTCGAGTTGGGCCGACTGCTGGCCGTCCTCCTCGTCGCGCTGAACCTGACCCCCGAGACGGCCCCCGCCGCGCTCATCGCGTTCGGGCTCGTCGAGCGGGCACTGTGGACGGTCTCGGGGACGCCGGGCCACCGGGCCGCGACCGCCTCGGCCGCCGCGCGCTACGTGGGCGCGCTGCTCGTACCGGTCGCCTTGGTCGTCCTGGCGGCGCTCGTGGTGGGCGGCCTCTTCGCGCCGCTGCTGGCTCAGGTCGCCCTGCTGGTCGCGCTGATCGCGGCCCTCCTGCTTCCGGCAGCTGGTACGCCGAAAGCAAGGCCGCCGAAGCAGCGCCCGGCGCCGCAGCGCAAACAGCAGCCGCCGCCCAAGCAGCAGGCGCAGCCGAAGTCGAAGTCGCAGCCGAAATCGCAGCCCGAGCCGGCGGAGCCGGACTCGCCCGACGGCTCCTACCACGTCTACCGGCCGTCGTCGCTGAACACCCGCCCACCCACCACCCCACCCGCGGACCCACCCGCCCAGCCCCGTTGATCATGGAGTTAACTGTGGCTTCGCGCCGGGGAGCGCTTGCGCGAGCCGCCAGGAGTGCAGTCAGTGTGTCGAGGCTGCGAAATCCATGATCAACGCGGCGAGGAAGAGGGGAGCGCACGATGCGGGTGCTGATCGCGACAGCGGTCGAGGTCGAGGCCGACGCCGTACGCCGAGGGCTGGGCGACCGCGATGACCTCGTGGTGGCCCCGATCGGAGTTGGCCCGGCGAACGCGGCGGCGGCCACCGCCCGGCTGCTGACCCTCGCTGAGGCGGCCGGCGAGCCCTACAGCGGCGTCCTCAGCATGGGTATCGGCGGTGGCTTCGCCGACGTCGTGGACCTGGGCGGGCTCGTCGTCGCGACGCGGAGCATCGCCGCCGATCTGGGCGCGCAGTCCCCGGAGGGCTACCTCACCATCGACGAGCTGGGCTTCGGCCGGGCCGTCTCCGAAGTGGATCCTGCGCTGCACGCGCTGCTGCGTGGGCGGCTGCGCGACGCCGTCTCCGGCGACGTGCTCACCGTGTCCACCGTCACCGGGTTGGCCGGACGAGCCCAGGAGCTGCGGCTCCGCTATCCGCACGCGGCAGCCGAGGCGATGGAGGGCGCCGGGGTGGCGGCGGCCGCCGCGACCTGCGGCGTCGCGTACGCCGAGATCAGGGCCATCTCCAACGCCATCGGCCCCCGGGATCGGGCGGCGTGGCAGATCGGCGCCGCTCTCCAGGCGCTGACGGGTGCCGCCGCCACGATCGGGGATAGCCTGGAAGCACTATGAAGATCGCGTACTCGCCCTGCCCGAACGACACCTTCGTCTTCCACGCGCTGACCCACGGTCTGGTGCCGGGCGCGCCCGAGTTCGACGTGACGTTCGCCGACGTCGACGTGACGAACACGGCCGCTCTCGACGGCCGGTTCGACCTGGTCAAAGTCTCCTACGCCGCGCTGCCCTGGCTGATGGACCAGTACGAGTTGCTGCCCTGCGGCGGCGCGCTCGGCCGTGGCTGCGGCCCGCTCCTGTTGACGCTGACGGCCGGCGGGATCGACGGGAAGACGGTCGCCGTGCCTGGGGAACGGACTACTGCGTACCTGTTGATGCGACTGTGGGCCGAGCAGAGCGGGCAGCGGCCCGCGGAAATCGTGGTGGTGCCGTTCCACGAGATCATGCCGGGCGTCGCGGCCGGACGGTTCGACGCGGGTCTGGTCATCCACGAGGCCAGGTTCACCTATCCGCGCTATGGACTGTCGCAATTGGTGGATCTTGGCGAATGGTGGGAATCCGACACCGGGTCGCCGATTCCGCTCGGGGCCATCCTGGCCAAGCGCGGTGTCGTCGATCCGCGAGCGGCCACGGAGTGGATCCGGGCGTCGGTCCGGCACGCCTGGGCGCTTCCCGCGGACAGTCGGGACTACGTTCTCGCCCACGCGCAGGAAATGGAGCAGGCCGTGGTCGATCAACACATCTCGTTGTATGTCAACGAGTTCACCGAGGATCTCGGCCCGGCGGGGTACGCGGCCGTCCGCGAACTCCTGAACCGTTCGGAGAAAGCCGGACTCACCCCCGGTATTGCTGTTGGGCTGGACGATCTCGCTCGATAGCCTTAACCCGGCCGCATTGCCGCGGCGCGACGACGGGTCACGACGTGGCCGCACAGGGATGGGAAGCAGGGATCAACGGTGCCTACCGGTCGGGTCAAGTGGTACGACGCCCAGAAGGGCTACGGCTTCGTCACCAGCGACGAGGGCGGCGACGTCTTCCTGCCCAAGACCGCTCTCCCTGGTGGGGTCGCCGAACTCAAGGGCGGCCAGAAGATCGAGTTCGGGATCATCGAGGGGCGCAAGGGTGCGCAGGCGATGGGCGTGAAGCTGCTGGAGGCTCCGCCGTCGCTGGTGCAGGCGCAGGCTGAGGCGAAGCGGCGTACGCCGGACGAGCTGAACACGCTCATCGAGGACATGATCAAGGTGCTCGAGGCGAAGATCCTGCCCGACTTGAAGCGCGGCCGGCACCCGGACCGCAAGACGGCGCAGAAGATCGGTGAGGCGCTGCACGCGGTCGCCCGCGAACTCGAACTCTGACGCGTTCTCCACGCGCTTTCTCAGCGTGCAGATCACGGGTATGCAGGCTTCCTCACCGAATTGAGCCTGCGTACCCGTGATCTGCACGTATCACGCTTCGGGGACGGCTGCGGTTACGCGCGATAGCGCGAAGGTGTGGATCGTCTGCGTACGCTCGTCTTCCGCGCGCAGGTAACCGGCACCGATGGAGACCGGCCGGACCAGGCGTGAGTTGGTCGTGCCGTGGGCGTCGACGTAGCCGACCCACACCCGCGCCTTGTCCCGGACCGCCTGCTGCAGAACGGCGAGCGCATCGCTGTGCGCCTGAACGGCGGTGATGCCGTCGACTGCGCCCCCCGTGGCCGCGCGTACGGCCAACGGGGCGCGCCGGGCGGCTCGGGCAGCGGCGTCGCCGTGCCGCAGATGTTCGACGATGCCGAGCAACCGCGGCCGGGTCAGCCCGCTCGCGGGGTCGATCGGCGGCGCTACGACGGCCCGGGCCGGCGCGCGGCGTACCTTGGGCTTGCTCAGCACGACCGCGCCCGTCGGGTCCTCCGGCACCGGGGTGTAGCCGGCTTCGCGCAGGGCGGCCAGCAGCCGCCCTGGGGGCGACAGCGTGATCAGGACCGTCGGGGCGAGCCGCCGCAACGACAGCCCCGACAGCCGCCGGTCGGCCAGTGCGGAGGCGATCAGCGCCTCGTCGTCGCTGCGCAGATAGGACCCAGCCGCGCCGGTACGCAGCCCGCCGTGCGTACGGGAGATGTCGTCGATGAGATAGGTGAGCGCTTGCGGCACCGGCGTACGCGATCGTTTGCCGAACAACGTGTGCAGGTCGGCTGCGGCGTACCCGGCGTCGAGCGCCCGCCGCACGGAGTCCCGGGTGACCCGGTAGACGACCGCGCCACCGCCCGACTCGTGGTCGGCGACCATGTCGAGTTCGGCGGCGAGCTGCGGTTCAGGCGGTCCGGGCACCACCACGGTGAGGTCGGCCTGAACCATCAGATGGTCGACCGGCGGGGGCAGCAACGCCCCGAGCGCGAGCGAGGCCGGGCTCTCCTCCCGAGGCCGGTCGGCCCCCGGGCGGCGGCCCAACGGGTCGTCCTCCGGGTTCTCGCCGTCGTCGAGCAGCAGCGCGCCGACGGCGGTCAACCCGCCGAACCCGGTCACGCCCAGGCTCGCCGCCTCCGCCAGCACGGCCGAATAGACCGCCTCACGACCGCGCACGCGGATCGGCGTACGCCACCCGAGCAGATCCAGCACATCCTGTTCGGACGGTGCCGTGCCGAGCGGTAGCGAGCCGAGCAGTTCCCGGCGCAGTCCCGGCATCCCCGCCCGTTCGGCTTCCGGGGCCAGCGCCGTGATCGGCCGGTCGCGTTCGTCGCGCAGCCCGATCAGCGACGGCTGCCGGGGCATGTTCAGCCACGCCTGCGCGAGCTGGGTCCACCGCTGCGCCAGCGGCTTGTCCCGCCAGCCGTCATAGCCGGCGGCGGGGAGGTATTCCGTCTCGGTCTCGCCGATCAGCCCGGCCGCCGCGACCACTTCCACCAGCAGCGCCGCCGTCGGTTCCGGCAGCTCGGCGGCCTTCGCGAGGCGCCGCAACGGCAGCACCCCGACCCCACCGCCGCGCAGGATGCTGATCGGCTCGGCGGCCAGCGCCTCCAGGACCGCTTCGGCCTCGCGGACGACCGTCATCGCCTGCCCGGCCCCGGCCCGGTCGATCGTCGCCTGCGGTCGCGTCCCGGCCGGCAACTCCGGCGGCTGCGGATGCAGGCGGCCCAGCGGACCCTGGTCCCGCCGCAGCAACAGACCCAACTCGCGGGGCAGCTCGACCGTCTGGTCGTCCAGGCGTACCAGGAGGTGTTGCTCGAGGAGTTCGAGCACGGCCGCGGGCGGCTCGCTGAACGTGCCCACCGGCGGCCCCTCGGCCAGCCGGTCCAGGACCGCGCGGGCCGAGGGCGGGGCGGCGAGGAGCGTGCGGCGCAGCCGGGCCGGATCCGCGGCGAGCGCGTCCGCGGCCGGGTCGAGTTCCGCCGCTGGTCTTCCTAGTCCCGCCGGGTACGCCGAAAGCACTTCATCGATCGCACCAGTGAGTCGCAGTTCCTCCTCGGGCCCGTAGAGCAGGAGAAGTTTCTGGAGCGCGTGCACGGCTTCCCGAACCCGGGCCGGCTCCGGCCCGCCGGAGGGCACCGCGGCCAGTGCCACGATGGCGTCCATGGAGGTGTAGCCGTCGTCGCTGCGGGTCAGCCGGGCGGCGTCGAGGATTTCCAGGGTGAACCGGTCGAGCCGCTCGACCACTCGGGCCAGCGACAGCCGGGTCTGCGCGCGAGCCGCCAGCGCGGAGAGGTCCGGCGGCACCGGTGTGATCAGATCCGGGCGGGCACGCAGCAGCTCACCGAGCGCCTCGTCGGAGAGGGCCCGCAGCCGGTCGGTGAATGAGGTGGTCATCGTCGCTCAACCGTACCCATTCGATCGCCTGCTGCGGGCCGCGCGCGCTCAGGTTCCCGGCCGGCGGCCGTACAGGTGAACCTTGGTGCCGTAGCCGAGCGTCGCGTAGTACTTCTGCGCGTCGACCTTCAGCAGGTTGACGCAGCCGTGCGAGCCGATCCCCGTGTTGTGGATGTACGTGGTCGTCTCGTGGAAGCCGTCGCCGTTGTAGAACTGCTGCCAGGACGGCAGCCAGACCTTGTACGGGTTGGACCAGTGCTTCGGCGAGCGGTCGAAGATCTTGAACCAGCCCGACGGCGTCGCATATCCGGCCATCCCCGTACGCGTGACGGTCGGCCCCCAGATGACCTTGCCACCCTTCATGATGTAGGTCGTCTGGTGGGTGAGGTCGACGCAGGCCACCAGCCCGGTGCCGGCCTGGCACTTGGCGGGGTCCGTGGCGGCCAGCCGCTTGGCGACGCTGGCCGTGGTGTCCCCGGCCCGGCCGTTGGCGGGCGAGATGCCGAACCGCTTCTGGAACTTCTTGATGGTCGCGCAGTCGGCGTCGGTCTGGTGCCCGTCGACGACGATCGGACCCCACGTCCCGAGCTTGGCCAGGGCGGTCTCGACCTCTTTCTGGCGCGGACCCTGCTGGCAGCTCGACGTCGTGGTGGTCTTGGTCGGCGTCGTCGTCTTGGTCGGTGTCGGACTCGGGCTCGCGGTGATGCTCGGGCTCGCACTCGGCGACGCGACGGAGCTGGTCTCCGCGACCGGCGCCAGTGTCGGCGAACCGCCGCCGGCCTGCGAATCAGGCTGGCATGCGGTCAGTGCGAACAACGCTGCGGCCGCCCCCGCGATGACGGCGACCGCGCGGTTTCTTCTCATGAAGCCCTCCCCAGTGCTCCGGAACCACGTCTTGACCGATCAGACGTATGCGGGGGCGCGTCCGGTTGCAGGCTGAGAGTAGACAAGAGCGTCCAGAAGGGAAAGAGAGCCGAATGTGAGTTTCCTGGCAAACCATTCGGAGGATGGTTGATCGAGACTTCGACGGTCCACCCTCAGGAAATGGAGAAGCGCGCGCGGCTTTCCCTGGCGGTCACCGCCGCCGTCGCCGTGGTCTGTGCGACGGGCTGGCTCGTGCTTGCCTGGCTCGTCCGGGGGGAGCCGTTCGGGGACGCCGTCAACGAGGCGTTCGGCGTGCTCTTCGGGGTTTTGATCTTGCTTTCCGTCATCGGCGCGCTCCGAGCACGGTCGCGCGCCAATTCGGGCGAAGATCCAGAAAAACCCTCATAATTCCCAGGGGGATGGCACCCTGGAACAGTGACACAGGTGAGCGCGGGAGGGATCGAGATGACCGCCGAGCCGGGCCCGGAGGGCGAGTCAGTGGAGGCGGAGACGCCGGCTGGCGAGCGTACCGGTTTGTCACGCGGGGCACAGGTCGCGGTGGCCCTCACGGCGTTCGGCCTCACCGCCTGGTTCTTCTTCGCCTGGCTGGTGCTCGACCGGATGATGCTCGACGCGGCCGGTGAGGCGATCGGCAGCGGACTGCTCCTGCTGCTGCTCGTCTCCATCGTGAGCGCGCTCGCCCGCAGCCGCGCCGACTAGCCGGGTGACCCCGGCCACTTCCGGCTACGGGTCACGCAGTGGAGAAACGGCTGCCGGCGGCACTGCGTCCGCCCCCGTTGGACTCCCCCGAACGCTCATGCCGCCGGCCTTGCCGGCCGCTCAGGCCGACCGCTTCTTCCACACGAGGGACGCACAGAGTCGAGGGGGAGGTTGCGAGTCGGCCGCCGATTCGACCGTTCGGCGGGGGGACCGTAACCGAGCGGAGGAGCGTCGCGTCACGCCTCACCCGGCCGGGACTGCCGGTGAGCAGGCGACCCGTGTCAGACTGGAGGGTCGCCCCTTACTGCATCGAGGTGAGTTCATGTCGAGCGGCCCGCTGATCGTCCAGTCCGACAAGACGCTGCTGCTGGAGGTCGATCATCCGGACGCGGCGGCCTGCCGGGCCGTCATCGCGCCCTTCGCCGAGCTGGAACGCTCACCCGAGCACGTGCACACCTACCGCCTGACTCCGCTGGGCCTGTGGAACGCCCGCGCCGCCGGTCACGACGCCGAGCAGGTCGTCGACGCGCTCCTGAAGTACTCGCGGTATCCCGTCCCGCACGCGCTGCTGGTCGACGTCGCCGAGACGATGGACCGGTACGGTCGCCTGCAACTGGCCAACGATCCGGCGCACGGACTGGTCCTGCGGGGTCTGGACCGGGCCGTGCTCGTCGAGGTGGCGAAGTCGAAGAAGCTCGCCGGCATGCTCGGTACGCAGCTCGACGCCGACACCATCGCCGTGCATCCGTCCGAACGAGGCCGCCTCAAGCAGGCCCTGCTCAAGCTGGGCTGGCCGGCTGAGGATCTGGCCGGCTACGTCGACGGCGAGGCGCACGACATCGACCTCGCGCTGGACGGCTGGAGCCTGCGTTCGTACCAGAAGGAGGCGGTCGAGCACTTCGAGGCGGGCGGCTCCGGCGTCGTCGTCCTCCCGTGTGGCGCAGGTAAGACGCTGGTCGGCGCGGCGGCGATGGCTTCGGCCAAGGCGACCACCCTGATCCTGGTGACGAACACAGTCGCGGCCCGGCAGTGGAAGCGTGAGCTGCTCGCCCGGACCTCGCTCACCGAGGAGGAGATCGGCGAGTACTCCGGCGAACGCAAGGAGATCCGGCCGGTCACCATCGCCACGTACCAGGTGCTCACGATGCGCCGGGGCGGCACCTTCCCGCACCTCAACGTGTTCGACGCCCGGGACTGGGGACTCATCGTCTACGACGAGGTCCACCTGCTGCCCGCGCCGATCTTCCGATTCACCGCCGACCTCCAGGCCCGGCGCCGGCTCGGGCTGACCGCCACCCTCGTCCGGGAGGACGGCAAGGAGGGTGACGTCTTCAGCCTCATCGGCCCCAAGCGCTACGACGCGCCCTGGAAGGACATCGAGGCGCAAGGCTGGATCGCCCCGGCCGAGTGCATCGAGGTACGCGTCACGCTCACCGACGAGGAGCGCATGGCGTACGCGATGGGGGAGGCGGAAGAGCGCTATCGGATGGCGTCGACCGCCCGGACGAAGCTGCCCGTGGTGCAGGCGCTCGTCGAGCGACACCCCGACGAGCAGGTGCTCGTGATCGGGGCCTACCTCGACCAGCTCCACCAGCTCGGGGAGTACCTCGACGCACCCATCCTCGAGGGGAGCACCACGAACAAGGAACGGGAGCGGCTGCTGGACGAGTTCCGCTCGGGCAGCCTGCGTACGCTCGTGCTGTCCAAAGTGGGCAACTTCTCCATCGACCTGCCCGAGGCGGCGGTGGCGATCCAGGTCTCCGGCACCTTCGGTTCCCGGCAGGAGGAGGCCCAGCGCCTCGGCCGGGTGCTGCGCCCGAAGGCCGACGGACGTCAGGCGCACTTCTACACGGTCGTCTCCCGCGACACCATCGACACCGAGTACGCCGCCCACCGGCAGCGCTTTCTCGCCGAGCAGGGGTACGCCTACACCATCGTGGACGCCGACGACGTTCTCGCCTGACGTTCGTCTCAGCGTGCGATGGCACTTCGTGTGCCGGCTTCGGGGGATCTGGATCGGCGGCCGGCCCGCGCGGCGCGAGCGTCGCTGGAACGCCATCGACCCTACGGGCGACTGGTGAGGTAGCTGGTGTTCCACCGGCGGATCGGCCACCGGCGGATCGGCCACCGGCGGATCGGCCACCGACCGCGAGGCCACCGACGGTGCCCCGCGGTGAACGGTTCGACTTCCGGATGGTCACGTACCGAACCAGTGCGGGGAAAGGTATCTGGGCTTCCGGAGATCGTTCCAACGGACTACGCGGCGTCGATCCGTCCGGCTCGCCGGGCCGACGCGGGAAGCGCTGCCCGAGCCGCCCTAGTCCACTCAGGACCGAGTGCGTCCCGACGCCTTGACCTGGTCGCGCCAGGTCGACCGAAGCGCCGCGAGTTCGGCGCGCGGGAAAGGCCGTCCCCACCGAGCCAGATAGCCGTCCTCGCCGGGGTCGACCTCGATCGCGTCGAAGGCTCGCACGACCGCGCGCGCCAGGACGTCCAACGGTTGTTCACTGGCCCAGAAGATGTCCCCGGCACCGGTCAGGGCCAGCCGAAGTGTCGCCGCGTCAAGCCGATCGGTGCGCCGGAGCGTCAGCCGGTAGATCGAAGGCTCGGCGTTGAACAGGACTTCGGCTTGCGGCTGACCGAGCAGGAGGCGCGTCACCGCCGTGAGGAAGTCCTCGGGGGCTTCGGTGAGGTAGGAAACGGGCACCTCGATGTCGGCTAGGTCGTCGGCGAGTATGCAGACCGCCCAGCCGCGACCGGTCAGGCGCCAGCCGACGTGGAGGCGGCCGGCCATCCCGGGTCAGTCCTTGCGGCCGGTCACGGCGATGGTCACGCCGAGGCCGATCATGGTCAGCCCGCCGACGCCGCCGATCATCCGCAGTCGGCGGGGCGAGCGGCCGAACCATTCGCGGGCGTAGGACGCAGCGACGCCCCAGAGGCTGTCGCAGACCACCGCGATGAGGTTGAAGACCAGCCCGAGCAGGAGCATTTGGGCGATCACGTGGCCCTGGGCCGGGTCGACGAACTGGGGGAGGACGGCCGCGAAGAACACGATGGTCTTCGGGTTGGACACGCCGACCGCGAAGCCGTCCCACAGTGAGCGCAGGCCGTCGTGTGTCGACTCGTCGGCGGTGAACACCGTGGTCAGCGACTTTCGGGCCCGCCAGGCCCGGACGCCCAGATAGACCAGGTACGCCGCCCCGGCGAGCTTCAGGACGGTGAAGACGACGATCGAGCGTTCGACGATGGTCCCGACGCCGAAGGCGACCGCCGCCACGAGTACGCACGCCCCGAGGGTGTTCCCGGCGACCGTGGTCAGCGCCGCGCGCCGGCCGTGGGCGAGCGCCCGGCCGACCACGAACAGCACGCTCGGGCCGGGGATGAGGATCAGCACCAGGGACATCGCCGCGAAGGCGAGCAGACGGTCGGCGGACACCATGACCGAATGGAACGGCATCGGCCGCCCGAAGCACAACCCGGTTATCGGGGACGGCGGCGACGCGTACCTGGGAGGGCCGGACCGGGTGACAGTAGTGGTTCGTGGAGGTCGGCGTACTCGCTGATCCGCTCGAGGACCCGTGTGGGCGTGAAGTCGGCCGCGGTGAACGAGCCGCTCGCGACTTCGTCCCAGGTGATCGGGGTGGAGACGGTGGGTGAGTCGCCCGCGCGGAGCGAGTAGACGCAGACCGTGGTCTTCGAGGGGTTGTTCTGGCTCCAGTCGATGAAGATCTTGCCGGGCCGTCCGGCCTTGGCCATCTGGTCCGTGATCGCGTCGGGTGCGGCTCGTGCGAACTCGCCCGCCAGCTCGCGGGCGTAGTCCATGATCTGCTCGGCGGTCGCGGTGACGGGGCAGGTGACCTGCATGCCCTTGCGCCCGGAGGTCTTCGGGTACGCCGTCAGTCCGTCCACCGCCAGCCGATCCCGCAACGCTTGCGCGACCGCGCGGCATTCGTCGAGGCCGGCCGGTTCGGTCGGGTCGAGGTCGAAGACGATGCGGTCCGGGTGTTCGGGGCCGTTCGCGACCTGCCATTGGGGCGTATGCAGTTCCAGCGCGGCGAGATGGGCGAGCCAGACGAGGGTGGCGAGTTCGTCGACCACGATGAGCCCTCCGTCGACCCGGACCCAGCTGGGCTTGGCGGCCGGCGCGTTCTTCTCGAAGAAGCCTTGGGCCTGCGCGCCGGACGGGTAGCGGATGCGGGTGACCTGGCGGTCGGCCAGGTGCGGGAGCATGAGCGGGGCGACGCGGGTGTAGTAGTCGATGATCTCGGCCTTGGTGAAGCCGTCGGGGTAGAGAGCTTTGTCCAGGTTTGTGAGGTCTATCCGTCGGCCATCCACTTCGACCCTGGTCACATTCTCAGGATAGGCCGCGCCCGCCGAGCGGTACTGTCAAGATGGTTGATATGCGGGCAATCTGGAAGGGCGCGATCTCCTTCGGGCTGGTCTCCATCGCGGTCCGGCTCTACGCCGCGACCGAGGAGAAGGACATCCGGTTCCACCAGGTGCACGTCAAGGACGGCGGGCGGGTCAAGTATCAGCGGGTCTGCACGGTCGACGGCAAACAGGTGGATTACGACCAGCTCGCGAAGGGCTACGAGGTCGGCGACCAGATGGTCGTCCTCACCGACGACGACTTCGCGGACCTGCCGTTGAGCAGCTCGCGGGCGATCGACGTGCTGGAGTTCGTCCCCGAGGATCAGATCGATCCGATTCTCTACAGCCGGGCCTACTACCTGGAGCCGGACGGCAACGTCGGGCTCAAGCCGTACCTGCTGCTGCGGGACGCCTTGAGCAAGGCGGGCCGCGTCGGGCTGGTCAAGGTGGCGCTGCGCCAGCGCGAACAGCTCGCCACCATCCGCGTACGCGACGACGTGCTCGTCCTCAACACGATGCTCTGGCCCGACGAGGTACGCGAGCCCGCGTTCGACGTGCTCGGCGGGGCGGACCAGGTGAAGCTGCACAAGCAGGAGCTCCAGATGGCCGGCTCGCTGATCGAGTCGATGTCCGACGAGTTCGACCCGACCGAGTACACCGACGCGTACCGGGAGGCGTTGCAGCAGGTCATCGAGGCCAAGGTGGAGGGCCGCGAAGTGGTGGCCCCGCCGCAGCCGCAGGAGGGCGAGGCCGAGGTCATCGACCTGATGGCCGCCCTGCGCGAGTCGGTCGCCAAAGCAAAGGCTGCGCGCAAAGCGGCGTGATCAGCGGACCGTCATCCGCCCGGTGCGCTCGAACTCCGCGAGGTCGGCCAGCGTCCGCTGCATGGTGGGACTTTGGTTCGGGAAGTCGTCCGGGTGGAAGTACGCCGCGTCGGTCGCCTCTTCCGGGTCCGGGTCGAGGTCTCCGGTGACCTCGGTGATCAGGCACGCCAGGATGACGTGCTGATAGGTGTGCTGCCACTGGTTGGTGTGGGTGTGCTCCGGCCCGGTGTAGAGGGCGAACGGGACCGCGGTGACCGCCTTCAGCCCGGTCTCCTCATAGGTCTCCCGGATCGCGCAGTCGAGCATCGACTCGCCGATCTCCATGCCGCCGGCCGGGAACGCCCACATGCCGTTGTCCGCCCGCTTGATCAGCAGAAACCGCCCTTGCTCGTCACGGACCACACCGCGCCCGCCGAGCAGGAACAGCGTCTCGTCGGGCAACGCGGCCCGGAGCTTGCCGTGATAAGACGCCCACCATTCTTCGACCGCACCCATGCGGGGAAGAGTAGCCCCAGAAACCGATTCGACGCCGCCCGCGCCGATGGTGCATCATCTGCGCCGATGAGTACCAGGAAACGTTTCGCGCTCGACCTGTCGCCGCTGCGCCGCCGGGACTTCCGGCTGCTCTACAGCGCGATGACGGTGACCTCCATCGGGTCGTTCATCACCTTCGTGACGATCCCGTACCAGGTCACCAAGATCACTGGCGATCCGTTGCTGGTCGGCCTCATCGGCATCTGCGAACTCGTCCCGCTGCTGTTCATGGCGTTCGTCGGCGGCGCGCTCGCCGATTACGTCGACCGTCGCGTACTGGTCTTCGGCGGCGAGGTCGCCCAACTCTCGCTCACCGTCCTGCTGCTGCTCAACGCGCTGCTCGGCGAGCCACACCTCTGGCTGCTCTATCTGATCGCGGCGCTCGCGGCCGCCGTCGACGGCCTTCAACGGCCCGCGCTCGAAGGGCTCACCCCGCGCCTGGTCGACCCCGACAAGATCCCCGCGGCCAGCGCGCTCACCTCGCTGCGCCACCAGTTCGCGTCGATCGGCGCCCCGGCCATCGCCGGGCTGCTCATCGCGGCGTTCGGCACGGGCCGCGGTCTTGCTTGGGTGTACGCCATCGACGTGGCCACGTTCGGGGTGTCGCTTGCCCTGCTCGCGATGATGAAAGCGGTCCCGCCGCCGGAGCTGGCGGACCGGCCGTCGCTGCGCAGCGTCGCGACCGGCCTGCGGTACGCCGTCCGCCGGCCTGAGCTGCTCGGCACGTACCTCGTGGACATCAACGCGATGGCGTTCGGCATGCCCCAGGCGCTCTACCCGTTCTTCGCCGACCGACTAGGCGGCCCAGCCGTCCTCGGCCTGCTGTACGCCGCGCCGAGCGTCGGGTCGATGCTGGCCACCCTGACCTCGGGCTGGACGCTGCGCATCCATCGGCATGGGCTGGCCGTCGTCATCGCGGCCGGACTCTGGGGCGTCGGCATCGTCCTCTTCGGCATCTCGAACGCCCTGTGGCTGGCGATCGTCGGCCTGCTCGTGGCCGGGGCGGCCGACATGATCTCCGGCGTCTTCCGGTCGACGATCTGGAACCAGACCATCCCGGATCACCTCCGTGGACGTCTCGCGGGCATCGAGATGCTGTCCTATTCGATCGGCCCGCTGCTCGGCGGCGTACGCAGTGGCGGCATGGCCAGAATCGTCGGGGTCGGCGGCTCGGTCGTCTGGGGCGGCGCGCTCTGCATCGCCGGGACGGTCGCCCTGGCGGCGGCGCTGCCGAAGTTCCTCAAGTACGACGGGCGCGACGGGCTGGCCCGCAAAGAAGCCGAGGAGGCCGAACGAGCAGCGCTCGTGGCCTCCTCGGCGGGGTGATGCTCAGCCGCGCTCAGCTCACTTGTTGGGCGCGAGGCACAGGATGAAACCGCTGGTCGCCTTGCCGTAGAAGTAGGCGCTCTCCGCGGTCGGGTAGTCGGTGCACGGGTTCTCGGTCGTCTTGAAGTACGACTCGGTCTTGCCGTTGATCACGCCGACGACCTTGTCGTGCGCCTTCGAGTCGGTGCACGAGACGGTGGTGACGTCGTCGACGTCGGCGTCCGTCTTGGCCTCGGTCACGCACTCGCCGACCGCCGGGGTCTTCGCGGTGATGTTGCCCGAGAAGTACTTGTACGCGAACCAGCCACCAGCGATGACCAGGACGATCGCGCCGATGACCAGACGCCACAGCAGAGCCGCGCCGATGCCCTTGGCGATCTTCTTGCCGGTGGACTCCTGGGGAGCCTGCGGCTGCGGGGCGGGCTGGTAGGTAACGGGCTCGGACATGGGGGTGCTTCCTCCAGAGGGGATGATGCCTGCGGATCATTCCGCGACCGGCACACCCTAGCGACACCCGCCGACATGTCTCGCCCTGGATGCACGATCAGCCTGAGATTTCGCTGAATAGTTACCTACCGAGCTGCGATACGAGCCAATCACACCAGTCGACCATCGTCCGTTCGGCGGCGATGCCCATCCGGAGCGTCGCGTACGCCCCGAATCTGGGGCCGGCCGGATCGTCGTCGCCCCGGGCCTCGGCGTCCGCTTGCTGCGCGAGGTAGTCGTCGAGCTGCGCCTGATGCTTCCGGGCTTCGCCGCGATACAACGCGCGCATGCCGTCTCGGTCGGCGGCCGCGAGGGCGTACGTCTTGAGGACGAGTTCGTCCTTCGGCGGTCGCCGCTGGGGTGGCTCGGTCAGCCAGCGTGCCAGCTCCGTCCGGCCCGCCTCGGTCAACCGGTGCGTCTTGCGGTCGTGCGGGCCGGGCCCGGCCGCGGCGTCGTGGTCGATCAGCCCGTCCTCGGTCATCCGGGCCAGCTCCGGATAGATCTGGCTCTGCTGAGCGGTCCAGTAATAGCCGATCGGACGGCGCATCCGCTGCACGATCTCGTAGCCCGTCAACGGGCCGGCGTGCAGGGTGCACAGGAGGGCGTAGCGCAACGTGCTCACATCTGCTATTTCAACAGAGACATAGTTTATGTCACTTCTGACATAGTCACCTCTCGGCAAGCAGGGAGCTGCGATGAGAACCATCCGAGCCACGGGCGCTGCGTTGGGCGTACTCATGGTGATGGCGGCATGCGACGCGAAACCCGAGGCCGCGCCACCGAGCCCGACTCCCACGGTGGCCGCGTCGAGTGCGAGCCCGAGTCCACGGGTGCCCGACGTCCCGCGCGGCGGCGACCAGACGATCTCGCTGGACGTGGGCGGGCAGGCGCGGACGGCGCAGGCGCACGCGCCCGCCGGATTCAAGCCGGGGATGCCGCTGGTCGTGGCGTTCCACTACTACCGGTCGGATGTGGACACGCTGCGGCGGATGACCCGGCTGGACACGAAGGCCGATCAGAAGGGGTTCATCGTGGTCTATCCCGAGACCATCATCTCGGGGTTCAACGCGATGGACTGTTGCGGCGACTACGACGACGTCGGGTTCGTCAAGGCGCTGGTCGCCCACATGATCGAGGTCTGGCAGGTCGATCGCCGGCGGGTGTACGCGACCGGCATCTCGAACGGGGCCGACATGACCTTCCGGATGGCTGTCGAGGCACCGGGATTGTTCGCCGCGATCGCGCCCGTCTCGGGCGGCTTCACCGGCTGGCGGGCGACCGACCCCGCGTTCAAGCCGAGCGAGCCGGTCTCCGTGGTGACCTTCATCGGCGGCGCGGACAACGCGGACGTCTTCAACGGCGGACTCGCGAAGTGGCGCTCGCGCGTGCGCTGCACCGCGTCGGCCAAAGGCGTCTACGCCAAGGCGATCACCTGGACCCGTACGCACTGCGCAGACGGCTCGGACGTGGTGGACTACCAGATCGGCGGGATGGAGCATCGCTGGCCGGGCGGCACCGACGTCGGGCTCGGCAGCCCCGAGACCAAGATCAACGCAGTGGACGTGATGTGGGACTTCTTCGTTGCTCACCAGCTGAAATGACGGCCGGGTCCACGGATCAGCAACCGGATCGCGGGCGGTTCGGCGGTTGAGGCCGATCGACCAGCCGGGGCCTGCGACAGGTCTTCACTCCCTATGATCCACGCATGTCACACCCCGGATCCTGGGTTCCGCCGAGCGAACCACATCATGAGCTCGAGCTGTATCCGCAGTCGCAGCCGCCCTGGGGAGCGCAGGCGGGCTGGTTGCCCCAGCCGGTCTGGGGGCCTCCGCCGGTGTCGGACAAGGGAAGGCTTGCGGCGGGCCTCCTGCAACTGCTCCTGCCGCTCGTCGGTATCTGTGGCGTCGGACGCCTCTACGCCGGGCACGTGGGCATCGGGCTGACTCAGTTGCTCGCCGGAATATCGGGCATCGCACTCGGCTGCTGTGGAGTAAGCCTGTCGATGTTCATCGTCCCGCTCGTGCTGCTGCTGATCACCCCCGGCGTGGCACTGTGGTCGATGATCGATGGAGTGATCATTCTGGCCGGCAGCGACTTCCGGGACGGGGCCGGGCGGCCGATGCACTGATGCGGACAGGAAAAGGGGCCTCAGCTGGTGAGCTGAGGCCCCTTTTTCGCAGAGCCGCCTAACGGAATCGAACCGTTGACCTATTCATTACGAGTGAATCGCTCTGCCGACTGAGCTAAGGCGGCAACGGTTGACCAGTGTACGCGATCCTCCGGCGATCTTCCTAACCGGTATCCTCAAGCACGTGACGTCGACCCCGCCCGCCGCCGAACAGCCGGTGAAGCCGCTGGACCCGCCGATGACCCCGCTGGCGATCGGCGGCATCGCGCTGTGGGCGGTGGCCGGAGTGGTGCTGTGGATCGCCGACGCGCCGACCAGTTGGCTGTGGATCTGCGTCGCCGGAGTCATCTCGGGGATTCCCGGCTGGCTGACCATGCGGGTGCACGACCGCAACCGCGCCCGGCGGCTCTCCGCCTGACGGGCGCGCAGCCGGCTTCCTAGACCTCGACCTCTTCGACCGCGCCGTCGTCGTACGCCGTGGGCAGCGCCTCGACCGGGGAACCCGCGTCGACGACCACCTCGGAGTGCGCGCCGCAGCCGTGATCCAGGGAGACGACGCGACCGTCGTCCGGGGCGTACTCGTTGCCGCAGACGCCGAACATCTGCTTCATCGCGCCGCCCATGAGCAGCAGGAAGCCGCACGACACGCAGCGCGCATGCCGGGGCGCGGCCTCGGCGATGGGCGCGTGCGGACCGTGATCCCCGTCATACCAACGCTGGGCGGTCTCCTCGCGGCCTTCCTTGCTCATCATGCGCGGCCGGCCCAGGCCCAGTTCCCAGCTCTCCGCGTCGATCTCGGGATCGTCGGCGAGCAGGTAGCCCGGGACGAGCCGGGTGTCATCGGGCGGAGTCGGGAGCAGGTCTCCGACGCCCAGGTCGCCGGGGCGCAGCCGGTCCTCCCAGGGCAGCCAGCCCGGGGCGAGCAGGGCCTCGTTGCCGGGCAGCAGCACGGTCTCGCAGACCGTGACGAGCTTCGAGCGCGGCGCCCGGGTCACCGTGACGGCCCACTGCCAGCCCCGGTAACCGGGCCGGAGGGACGCGAAGTAGTGCGTGACGAGCCGGTCGGCCTCGGCCACGACACCCTGGTGGGCACCGACCTCATCGCCCGGGACCTCGGTGATCGCGGCGCGGGCGACCTCGACGGCGTCGGCGCAGACCTGATCGAGGCGGGCGGGGCGGGTGGCGGTCCTGGTCACGGGGACATTCTTCCTCATCGGTGCGCAGTCGCGCGAGCGCCCCCGCTTTCCCGCTGCTCTCGGTTCGCCACGCTGGGCGCTGCCGCCCGCTTCGCTGCGGCTGCTGAGGCCGCCGCTGCTGAGTCAGGCGCACGATGCGGCGGCGATAGGCGCACGATGCGGCGGCGATAGGCGCCAGATCACGGATGTGCCTGCGATCTTGGCCGCCGGAAGCATGCATAACCGTGATCCGCATCCGGCCCCGCGCCGCACGGGTCGGCCCTGCGCCGCACTGGGCGGACACGACAAGGCTGCGACCTGGTGGGACAGACGTGACGGGTGCCCTTCTTTATGCCACGATGCGGCCCATGTCGACGACTGCGCAGGAACTGCCGTTCCTGGACCGATACTTCGAGATAAGCGCACGGGGGTCCACCCTCGTCCGTGAACTCCGCGGTGGCCTGGCCACCTTCTTCACGATGGCGTACATCGTGGTCCTCAACCCGCTGATCCTGGGCTCGGCCGAGGACAGCACGGGTGCGAAGCTCTCCATCCCGCAGGTGGCCGCAGCAACGGCGCTGGTGGCCGGCGTGATGACCGTGTTCATGGGGATCTACGGACGGTTCCCGCTCGCCTTGGCGGCCGGCCTCGGCGTCAACGTCATCGTCGCCAAGGACATCGCCTCCCAGATGACCTGGGCCGACGCCATGGGCCTGGTGGTCATCGAGGGCATCCTGATCGGCATCCTGGTGCTGTCCGGGCTGCGTACGGCGATCTTCCATTCGGTTCCGGGCCAGTTGAAGATCGCCATCGGCGTCGGCATCGGGCTCTTCCTGGCGTTGATCGGTTTCGTCGACTCCGGCTTCGTCATGCGGGTTCCGGACGTCGCGGGCACCACCGTTCCGGTGGGCATGGGCTTCAACGGCGTGATCATCACCTGGCCGGGGATGGTCTTCGCGATCGGCCTGCTCGCGACGATCGTGATGCTCGCCCGCAAGGTACGCGGCGCGATCCTGCTCGGCATCGTCGGCACCACGATCCTTGCGATCATCGTCGAGGCGATCGCCAAGGCCGGCCCGTCCGGTCCGGGCGGCAACCCGCACGGCTGGGGCCTGAACGTGCCGAGCTGGCCGGACAAGGTGGTCGGCGTACCGGACCTGAGCCTGCTCGGCAACTTCAACCTGGTCGGCGGGTTCAAAGCGGCCGGCGCGGCGGTCGCCCTCGTCTTCGTCTTCGTGCTGATGCTCAGCGACTTCTTCGACACGATGGGCACCATGGTCGCGGTCGGCGAGGAGGCCGGCCCCGACGGCAAGCTCATCAGCGAAGACGGCATGCCGCCGCGTTCCAAGGAGATCCTGATCGTGGACTCGGTGGCCGCGGCCGCCGGCGGCGCGGCGAGCGTCTCCAGCAACACGTCCTACATCGAGAGCGCCGCGGGTGTCGGCGAGGGCGCGCGGACCGGTCTGGCGAGCGTCGTGACCGGCGTGCTGTTCCTGCTGGCGATGTTCCTGTCGCCGCTGGTGACGGTCGTTCCGTTCGAGGCGGCGGCGACCGCGCTGGTGATCGTGGGCTTCCTGATGATGACCGGCGTACGCCAGATCGACTGGACCGACTACGAGATCGCGATCCCGGCGTTCTTCACGATCATCCTGATGCCGTTCACCTACTCGATCACCAACGGCATCGGCGGCGGCGTGATCACCTTCGTGCTGATCAAGGCGGCGAAGGGCAAGGCGCGTGACGTCCACCCGTTGCTGTGGGGCGTGGCAGCATTGTTCGTGCTGTACTTCCTCCGAGGCGTCATCACCGAGTTGATCTGATCCGGTTCCGTTTCGCCGGCTGGATGCTTGTGGCGGCTCGATGCTTGTGGCGGCTGGATCAGGGGTCCGGGTCGGATCTTCACCCAAGATTCGACCTGGAATCCTGATCCAGCGCTCCGAACGAGAGCAGCCGAGTTGATCAAGGCCGAACGGCGGCGAGCGCGACCCGTCCGGGCGGTACAAGATCAACCGGACGGATCAACATGGTGTTTCACCTCATAAAACGATGTCGTTAGCCAGGCTCATTAGCTAGCCTAATAATCGTGACGGAGTGGCCGATGGTGGCGGAACCTGCAACCGAACTTGCGGTTCGATTGCGTGACGCCATCACGCGGCTCAATCGGCGGGTCCGGCAGGCCCGGCCGGTTGGCGATCTGACGGTGACCCAGCTGTCCGCTCTGACCAGCCTCGAACTGGCCGGTGCCCTGACCCCCCGGGAACTGGCCGACGTGGAACGCGTCCAACCGCCGACGATGACCAAGATCGTCGCGAAGTTGGAGGCCCGTGGCCTGGTGCAGCGTACGCCGCACCCGACGGACAAACGGCAGGTCATCCTGTCGAGCACGGGTCTGGGCCGCGACATCCTCGGGCAGTACGAGCGGGTGCGAGACGAATGGCTGGCAGCCCGCCTGGCTGAATTGACCCCCGATGAACGTGACGTGCTTTCGCACGCCGCCGAGGTGTTGTCCAGGATCGCCCGCAACTAGAGCGCGCATCGCCTGTACGTGGGCCGGCCCGCTTCGTCCGATGTGGATGTCGGCTAGGCGGAGGGCAGCGCTCGTGAAAACCATGTTCCGGTCACTGATGGTGCGGAACTATCGTCTGTTCGCGACCGGTCAGCTGGTGAAGCTGATCGGCTCCTGGATGATGTTCGTCGCGCAGGACTGGCTGGTTCTCTCGCTGTCGGACAACAGCGCCACCGCGCTCGGCATCGTGACCGCTCTCCAGTTCGTACCGGCCGCCCTGCTGACCCTGCCGGGCGGGCGTCTCGCCGACCGCTACGACAAGCGCCTGATCCTGCTGGTCGCCAACAGCTTCTGGACCTTCCTGGCGCTGCTCTTCTCGATCCTGGTGCTGGCCGGCACCGTGCAGATCTGGCACATCTACGTCTTCGCGCTGTTCCTCGGCATCGCCCAGGCCATCGAGACCCCCGTACGTCAGTCCTTCGTCTCGGAACTGGTCGGCTCCCCGTTGCTGCCCAACGCGTTGTCGCTGTCGGCGGCCACGTTCAACTCCGCCCGCATCATCGGCCCGGCGCTGGCCGGCGTCGCGATCGCCGCGTTCGGCACCGGACCGGTCTTCCTCATCGCCGCCGTCAGCTCGCTGTCGCCGCTGCTGGGGTTGGCTCGCATGCGCCCAGGTGACCTCTTCCGTAAGGATCTGGCGTCGAAGGACGAGCGAGCCGACGCGCGCATCCTCGACGGGCTGAAGTACGCCTGGCACCGCGCCGACCTGCGGCTGCCCATGCTGCTCATGGGCGTCATCGGCATGGCCGGGTTCAACTTCCAGCTGACGTTGGCCGCGCTGGCCAAGACCGTGTTCAACACCGGCGCCGCGTCGTTCGGCCTCTTCACCACCGCGCTCGCGGTGGGCGCGCTCGGCGGTGCGCTCGCGGGCACCTTCCGTAAGGGCCGCCCGTCGGTCTATCTCATGCTCACCGCGGCCATCACCTTCAGCGCGCTGGAGCTGTTCGTCGGACTGGTCCCGGCGTACTGGGGGGTCATTCTGCTGCTCGTGCCGACCGGCTTCTTCATGGTCTTCTTCGCCCAGTCGGCCAACCAGCGGGTCCAGCTCGGCACCGAGGCGGCCTACCGCGGCCGGGTCATGGCGCTCTACGTGCTGGTCTTCCTCGGCACCACGCCGATCTCCTCGCCCGCGATCGGCTGGGCGGCCGAGCACCTGGGCGCGGGCACGTCGATCTGGCTCGGCGGCGCGGTCTCTTTGATCGCCGCGCTGGTCGCGCTCGCGTGGCAGTTGCGTCACGCGGGGGAGCGGCTCCAGCTGACGGTACGCCCAGTGCCGAAACTGACCGTGTCGACGGCGCGGGGGTAGTCCGGGACGGGTTGTCGTACCGCCGTGATGAGGTGAGGTTATGGAGACCACGAGATTCCTCGAAGTGCTCGGCGACGACTACCGGCGCCTACTCGGCGTCGCCGCCGGCGACCTCGCCGTCACGGTGCCCACCTGTCCTGATTGGACGCTTGCTGACCTGGTGGAGCACGTCTCGATGGTCTACCTGCACAAGGTGGCGACCATGCGACTCGGGACGTTCCCGAGTCCGTGGCCGCCGGAGGACCTGCCCCCGGAGGCTCCGGCCGACCGCCTCGCCCGGGCGTACGCCGAGCTGACGGCGGAGTTCGCGCGGCACACGCCGGAGACGGCCGTGCAGACCTGGTACGAGCCGGATCAGACGGTCGGCTTCTGGATCCGGCGGATGGTGCACGAGTCGGTGATCCACCGGATCGACGGCGAGCTGGCGGCCGGGCTGCCGCCGACCGAGGTCCCCGACGACGTCGCCCTCGACGGGATCGACGAGAACCTGCAAGCGTTTCTGGCGTACCAGGTCGGCCGATGGCCGGAGGAGTTCGCGGCGGCGCTCGCCGACTGTGGTGGCGAGACCCTGCTCGTCTCGGCGGGCGGCCGCGGTTGGCTGGTGCGGCTGCGACCAGGCACGGTCACCGTCGAGGCGGCCGAGCCGGACGCCGCCGCCGACGCGACCGTCTCGGGCACGCCCTCGGGCGTACTGCTGTGGCTGTGGCGGCGCACCGACGACCTAGCGGTCCGCCTCTCCGGTAAGCCCAGCGTTTCCGGCAAACTATGTGATCTCCAGCGGATCGCCACACAATGAGCCTGGGCGGTATCACTGGGCGGAAATTCGTAGCGATCACTTCAGACGACGACTAGGCTCGGAGGACGTGGCGGTGGTTAAGGCATTGGAGCTGGCCGTGGCGCTCATCGCGCTGGTCACCCTGCCGTGTGCGATCGCCGCCATGATCTGCGCCGACGAGCTCATCATCTCCGTCCGCGAGTCGCTGCGCCGCCGCCGCGAACACTGGCTTGAGCAGCGCATCCTGCATCAGATGGAGCGATCGCTGACCCCGCCGCGCGCCTTCCTCGCGCCGGTCGCCGCCCTCTTCGCCACCGCCGGCACGGCTCCTGTCGCGGCCGGGACCGGGCGTGGCGGCGTACCGGAGGAGGAGGCGCCGCACGGGTGGCTGGCGATGCCGGCGGCCGTCTGGGCGAGCATCACGGCACGGTTGCAGGAGGCGGCTCCGCCGCCGCCCGCGCCGGCGGCTGTCACGCACCTGCCGTTCGAGCGCATCGCCGCCGACCTGCGCCGGCTCGGCTCGGACCGGCTCGGCATCGGGCAGCGCAACGATGTCTGGCACGGCGCGGTCGAACGGGCTTACGACGTCAAGCTGAGGGAGGCGTGCCGGGCACTCGGCATCGTCGAACATCTGGAGGAGTTGGCGGATATGGACCGAGAGATCGAGCGGTTGCGGATCGAGGGCGAGTTGATCGCCGCGGGGGTACGGCTGCGGTGAGGATGTTCGTAGCCCTGTTCCCGCCCCCGCCCGCCGTCGCCGATCTGGAGTCCTTCGTCTCGCGGCTGAATCTCGGCAAAGCCACCGCCGCCGGTCGCGACGTCCGGCTCGACGCGCCGGAGCGCTGGCATGTGACGCTCGCGTTCCTCGGCGAGGTCGACGAGGCCGGCGTCGCCGCCGCCGAGGGCGCGGTCGGTCGCGTCGCGGAGGCCTGGCCCCAGGAGCACGCCGGAGTGCCGCCGTTGCGGCTGGCCGACGGCGGCCGGTTCGGCACCGGGTCGAGCACGATCCTCTGGGCCGGTCTGCACGGCGACCTGGGCCGCCTGACCGACCTGGCCGGGCAGATCAATCACCAGCTGGCCGACGTCGGGCTGCCGAGCAGTGACGGCAAGCCGTTCCGGCCACACCTGACCCTCGCCCGGTGCGGCGACCGGCTCTCCAGCGACGAGGTCGCCGCCGATCTGGCCCAACTGCACCAATACGCCGGTCCGACCTGGAAGGTCGACGAGCTGGTACTGGTCCGGAGCCATCTCGACGGCGACCGCAGCTATGAGCGTCTCCGCTCCTGGCCGCTGTCCTAGGGCCGCCTAGGAAACGGTCACCAGGCCCAGGCTTCGGGGCCGGGGCCGCCCTTGCCCACGGGCGGGAAGAGCTCGTCCAGCCGAGCCAGGGTCTCCGACGAGAGCGTCACGTCGAGCGCGCCGACCGCCGAGTCCAACTGTGCCTGCGTACGCGGGCCGATGATGGGCGCGGTGACCCCTGGCCGGGACAGCAACCAGGCCAGGGCGAGGTTCGCCGGGTCGACGCCGATCTGCTCGGCGAGCTTCTCGTACGCCTCGATCGTCTCCCGGTTCGCCGCGGCCGCGTCGCTCGCCCGGCCCTCGTTGACCCGGGCGGCGTCGCCGGTGGCCTGCTTGCGCAGCATGCCGGAGAGTGCTCCGCCGTGCAGCGGCGACCACGGGATGATGCCGATGCCGTAGTGCTGCGCCGCCGGGACGACCTCGAGTTCGACCGTACGCTCGAACAGGTTGTAGATGCACTGCTCCGAGACGAGCCCGAGGAGACCGTGTTCCTTCGCCGACGCCTGGGCGAGCCCGAGGTGCCAGCCGGCGAAGTTGGACGAGCCGACGTAGAGCACCTTGCCGGCCTGCACCAATGTGGACATCGCCTGCCAGATCTCGTCCCACGGGGTGGACCGGTCGACGTGATGCATCTGGTAGAGGTCGATGTGGTCGGTCTGGAGGCGGCGCAACGAGTCGTCGCAGGCTTTGACGATGTGCCGGGCGGACAGGCCCGAGTCGTTGGGCCAGTCGCTCATCTTCCCGAAGACCTTGGTAGCCAGGACGACCTTGTCCCGGCGGCCGCCTCCGGTGGCGAACCAGCGTCCGATGATCTGCTCGGTGACGCCCTCGCCGGTCTTCCAGCCGTACACGTCCGCCGTGTCGAAGAAGTTGAGTCCCAGCTCCAGCGCACGATCCATGATCGTGTAGCTGTCGGGTTCGGTGGTCTTGGGACCGAAGTTCATGGTGCCGAGGCAGAGCCGGCTCACACTCAGGCCGGTCCGGCCGAGTTTCGTGTACTCCATGGACCGACCCTATCCTCGGTCCTTACCGTTGCGACGCTCCAGTGCGAAAGCGGGCAGGCGTCAGGAGGACTCGCGTGCGGCGGGCGCTCCGCCGAACAGCACGTCGTCCCAGCTAGGCAGGCGCTTGCGCGGCTTCTCGCCGGTGCCCTCGGCTGCTGCGGAGGCACGCCGCGGACGGAGCACCGCCAGCGACGGAACCGCGGGGACCTCCTTCGGCGCGTCGGGCTCGTCGTCGAACGCCGTGCCCTGACCGCCGATCATCGCGGCGGCGCCGCCGACGACCGTCCGCCGGTCGCCTGGCGCGTCCAGGCCCCGGCCCGGCGAACCCGGCCGCTCGAGCGCGGCCACCAGGGCGTCGCGCCCGGCCCGGATCGGGTCGCGGCCGGGCCGGCGACCGGAGTCGGCCGCAGCAGGCAGGCCGTGGCCGCCGCGCGAGGTCTCGCCCCGGGTGGGCGGCGCGTCCGGCGCCGACGTCCGGTCGGCGCACAGGTACTGCGCCATGTCGTCGTAGGGCGTGACGGACTGGCGGGTCTTGTCCAGCTCCCAGATCGCCTGCGCGGTGGCCTTGCCACTCGGCCAGGTCGCGACGACACGCCAGGTGCCGTCCTCCCGCCGGTACGCGTCCCAGGAGATCTTCTCGGCGTCGACCCCGTGCTGGGCCAGCCGAGCGTCGACGACCTCGGCGAGCGACCCGGGCAGGCCACGGTCGGCCGTCTTCAGCTTGGTACGCCGCGCGTGCTGGGCGAGCATCGCCCGCTCCTGGAGAACGGGACCGGCGTACCGCAGTACGCGGTCGACCGGAACTCCGGCGACCCGGGCGACGTCGTCGGCGCTCTCGCCACCGCGAATGCGCGCCTGGATGTCCCGCGGCGACAGCGCGGCACTCCCGTCGATCTGTCCAGCCGCGACGGTCAGCGTCGCGGTCGGACCGGTACGCTCTGCCTGCACCGCGCCGGAGACCCGGTCGTCGATGGGCAGCGCCAGGAGACGGCCGACCTCGTCTGCGAGAACAAGAGCTTGGCCGTCCTCGGAGAGGGCGACGAACCGAACTGGCCGCATCGCTTGCCTCCGTCCCTGAGCGGACCGACGTCGGCGGGGAGATGACGCCGACGCTTCCTTGGACACGGTACGCGGTGGGCGCACATCCGCACACCCGCCACGCCGCCAGAGTTCATGTTTTGGGGAATCGATCATGTATGGGGGTGATCGATCATGGATACGTGCACGTGACACGCCGGTTGATCACGCACGCTAGTTCATGATCGTGCAGAAATGGCGGGGACGCGCGGAAGCGCGGGCGCCCGGAGATCAGGAGCGGGTGACTTTGACGACGATCTCCGAATCGGTGATCGAGGTGAGGTTGACGGTGAGCCCGCCGATGCTCGCCGAGGCGTCGCGCTGCACGGTGACCTGTTGACCGCCGACCTTCAGCGTGACGGAGTTGTCGTCGGCGCTGACCACCGAGATCTCGACGCCGAGCACGTTTATCTTGGCGTTGTCGGCGCTGCGATCGAAGGTGATCGTGCACTCGGACGTGCTGGGGCAGTTCGCCGACGCGTTCTCGGCCGAGCATCCGGCGAGCGTCGCGGGACCGGCTAGGCCCAGCGTGAGCAGGGCGGCAGCCGTCCAGCGAGAACCGCGCCGCAGCGATGCGATCATGTCTGCGATCATATTCGGCGAATCGGTGGGAGGGGTGCGAAAGCATGCTGGAGCAGGTCGAAACGATCGTTCGCGAGGTCGCCGAGGAGGTCGTGCTGCCGAAGTTCCGGTCGCTGACCGCCGGTGAGATCGAGGAGAAGTCGCCCGGTGAGCTGGTGACTGTGGCCGACCGCGCGAGCGAGGTGTTGCTCGCGAAGCGGCTCGCCGGACTGCTGCCCGGGGCCCAGATCGTCGGTGAGGAGGCGGTCGCGGCGGACCCGGGCGTACTCGACCGGCTGGCCGGGGACCAACCGGTGTGGTTGATCGACCCGGTCGACGGGACCAGCAACTTCGCAGCCGGCCGGGAGCCGTTCGGGATCATGGTCGCCCTGGTCCGATCGGGCCGGCCGGTGCTCGGCGTGATCTACGAGCCCGTCCCGGGTGCGATGACCGTCGCGGAAGAGGGCTCGGGAACCTATGTGGACGGCGTGCGTACGCGCATGGGCTCGGAACCTCTCACGCTCGGTGAGCTGCGAGGCGGCATTCTGACCCGATTCCTCCCCGACGGCGTACGCGAGCGGGTCGAGGCCGGGGTGTCCGGGTTGGGCGCCGCACTGCCCGGCTTCCACTGCGCCGCCCACGAGTACCGCGAGATCGTCACCGGTGGCGAGGAGTTCGCGTTCTTCTGGCGTAGCCTTCCGTGGGACCACGCCGCCGGCGCATTGATCGTCCGTGAGGCCGGTGGTGTCGCACGTCGCTTCGACGGCACGGATTATGTCGTCGGCGACGGCCGGACGGGTCTGCTCGCCGCTCGCGATCAACTGAGCTTCGAGCTGCTGCGGGAGGCACTTGTCGACGGGCTACCGTCACATTGGGTGACCGCCTGACGAGCGATCTGGGACTGCCAGGCGCCCAGCGCGGTCAGGTACGCTGTCCGGCGGTTTCCCCGACAGGTGACCCCCCACCTGCGGTGATGAAAGGAACCGACCGTGACTCTGGCGGCACTTCCACGTCGATGGCTGGCGCCGTTGCTGGCGCTCGTCGTGGCCGTGACGTTGTTCGTCACGCCTTCGGGCGCGTACGCCGAACCCGATGAGGGCGGCAATGCGACGCAGCTGATCCAGAACATCGAAGCGGCGTCGCGCGGCTACCTCGAAGCGCAGGACGGGCTGGAGGCGTCCCAATACAAGCAGGCGGCGCTGCAGAAGGAGTTGGTCCAGGTCAACGCCGAGCTGACGCCGCTGCGCAAGGAGGTCGCCGCGATCGCGGTCGAGGCGTACACCAACGGGCGGCTCACCACGATCGGCGCGATGCTGTCGGCTTCCAGCTCCGACTCGTTCCTGGAACGGGCGACGATGCTGGAGGAGATGAACTACCGCGAGGACGACTCGCTGCGTAAGTTGACGCGGCTGGAGTCGAAGGCGAAGGCCGACAAGGAGGCCATCGACGCCGAGGCGGCGATCCAGAAGGCACAGAAGGCCGAGATGAAGAAGCGGCTCGACGCGCTGGAGCTGACGCTGTCGAAGTCCGGCGGGCGCAAGGCCGCGACCGGCTGGCTCAAGATCCCGGCACCGAAGGCGATCCCGACCAAGCGCAACGCCGACGGCAGCCTGCCCTCGGAGAGCGCCAACGTCAAGGACCCGACCGGGACCGGTGGCAAGATCACCCCACGGACGAAGCACGCCCTCGACGAGGCGAAGCGCGTCGGTTTCACCCGGTTCACCAAGTGCTGGCGTACGCAGAGCTGGGGCGAGCATCCCAAGGGCCGGGCCTGTGACTATTCGGTCAGTGTGGGCGGATTCGAAGGCGTGCCCAATTCCTCCGAACGCATCTACGGCGACAAGCTAGCCGCGTTCTTCATCCAGAACGCGAGGGCGTTGGGCGTCCTCTACGTGATCTGGTACCGGATGATCTGGACGCCCGGCGCCGGCTGGCACAACTACAGCGGGTGCTGTGGGGCGGCGGCCGAGCATCAGAATCACGTCCACCTCTCCATGTACTGAGTTATGTCGGCGGCCCACATAGTGAGGTCGCCGCCGCCCACCTAACGTCTCCGGGCAACATCCCCGTAACAGTGGAGACGCTGATGAGCGCTACTTATACGCGGCGGTCGCTGACCGCGGCCGCGGTGCTGGCCGTCGCCGCCGCGGCGGTGGGCTGCTCCAGCCCGCAGGACGCCGCTTCGGGCGACCAGAACGCCCCGTTCAAGGTCGGCCTGGTCTACTCCCAGTCCGGCGCGCTGGCCAGCTACGGCCAGCAGTACAAGGCCGGCTTCGCTGCCGGTCTCGCGTACGCGACCAACGGAACCGGCAAGGTCAACGGGCGGGCTGTCGAGGTCTCCGAGGCCGACGACGCCGGCGACCCGAACAAGGCGGTGTCGGCGGCCAAGGACATGATCGGCAAGGGCGTCAAGATCCTGGCCGGTTCGACGGCGTCCGGCGTCGCGTTGCAGGTCGCACCGATCGCGGCGCAGAACAAGGTGCTCTTCGTCTCCGGACCGGCCGCCACCGACGGGGTCACCGGGGTCAACCGATACACCTTCCGCTCGGGCCGGCAGTCGTACCAGGACGTGCTGACCGCGAAGTCCTTCATCGGCGACGCGACCGGCAAGAAGGTGCTGGTCTTCGCTCAGGACAGCGCGTTCGGCAAGGCCAACGAGGCGGCCGTCAAGGCGGTCATCGGCGGTGCGGGCGCGACGGTGAGCAGCATTCTCGTCCCGGCCACCGCGACCGACTTCACCCCGGCCGCCGTGCAGGCGAAGAACGCGAAGGCCGACCTGGTCTTCGTGGCCTGGGCGGGGACGACCGCGGGTGCGATGTGGCAGTCGCTGGACCAGCAGGGCGTCCTCGGTGCGACGCAGGTCGTCACCGGTCTGGACCAGAAGTCGACCTGGCCGACGTTCGGCGCCGCCGGCGGCAAGATCTCGTTCCTCTCGCACTACTTCGACGGCGCGACGACCGGCGCCAATGAGAATGCCGTGGCGAAGGCGGCGCGGGAGAAGGTCGGCGGCCCGCTCGACCTGTTCCACCCGGACGGCTTCACCGCCGCACAGCTGATCGTGCGGGCGCTCAGCGAGGGCGGCGACGACGTCGAGAAGCAGATCAAGGCCCTGGAGGGCTACAGCTTCGACGGCGTCAAGGGCAAGCTCACCGTCCGCGCCGAGGACCACGCGCTGCTGCAGCCGATGTTCCAGGTCAAGTTCGGCTCGGGCGGCCAGCCGGAGCTGATCAAGGCCGTGGACCCGCAGGACTGCGCGCCGCCCGCCGCCGCGATGAAGTCCTGATGTCCGACCACGTCGGTACCGGCCCGGCGGTCCTCGCGACCGCCGGGCTCACCTGGCGCATCGGCAACGCCACGATCGTCGACGGCGTGAGCCTCGACCTGCGCGCGGGGGAGTTCCTGGGCGTGATCGGGCCGAACGGTGCGGGCAAGACGTCGCTCTTCAACCTGATCAGCGGGCTGCGCGCGGCCACGGCGGGCACCGTCGAACTCCTCGGCCACGACGTCACCCGGCTCGCCCCCCATCGCCGCGCGCGGCGCGGGCTCGGCCGCACGTTCCAAGCCTCGTCCGTCTTCGGTTCCCTGTCGGTACGCGAGAACGCGCGACTGGCGGCCCAAGCGCAGCACGGGGGTTCCCTGCACGCGTGGCGCAGCACGAAGGGGTTCCGGGCGGTCGCCGAGCGGGCGGACGAGTGTCTGGCCGCGGTCGGCCTGTCCGGCCGGGGCGAAGCCGTCGCCGGAACGCTGGCCCACGGCGAGAAGCGGAAGCTGGAGATCGCGTTGCTGCTGGCCGGATCGCCCCGGGTGATGCTGCTGGACGAGCCGATGGCCGGGGTCGCCGCCGAGGACGTTCCCGACCTGGTCGAGGTCATCCGCGGCCTGACCGGCCACATCGGAGGGGCCGTCCTCATGGTGGAACACCACATGGAGGTCATCCTCGGGCTCGCCGACCGGCTCGCGGTGATGCATCACGGCGCGCTGCTGGCCTGCGACACCCCGGACGTGGTCATGGCCAATCCCGTCGTGCAGGAGGCTTACCTGGGGGAGGAGTTGTGACCGCCGGCATCGAGCCACAGAGCCTGCTCAAGGTCCGCGATCTCGCCGTCGTCCTGTCGGGGTTGAGCATCCTGCAAGGGGTCTCCTTCGACGTCGCGGACACCGGGGTCACCGTGCTGCTCGGCCGTAACGGCGTCGGCAAGACCACCACGCTTCGCGCGATCCTCGGCCTCGCGCCCGCCACCGGCTCGCTCACCTTCGACGGCGACGAGATCGTGGGGCGGCGCACACACGAGTTGGTCCAGAAAGGACTCGGCTATGTGCCCGAGGACCGCTGCGTCTTCGCGGGGTTGACGGTCGCGGAGAATCTGCGGCTGGCCGAACGCACCAAGACTTCCGCATACGACTTGGTCTTCGAGCTGTTCCCGGAGCTGAAGAAGCGCGCGAGCCAGAAGGCCGGCTCGTTGTCGGGCGGGCAGCAGCAGATGCTGGCGCTGGGCCGGGTCCTGCTCACCGAGAACCGCCTGCTGCTCGTCGACGAACCCACGAAAGGCCTGGCCCCCAAGGTGGTCACGGAAGTGGCGGACGCGCTCGCGCGGGTCGCGGTCCGCGTCCCGATCCTGCTGGTCGAGCAGAATCTCGCGGTGGTACGCCGACTGGCCGGTGACGCCGTCGTCCTCGCCGCGGGCCAGGTCGCCTGGACCGGCAGCGCGTCAGAGTTGCTCGGCGATCAGGACCTCACCAAGTCCCTACTGGGTGTGGGCGCCAGCATCGACGCCGACGGCAGGGGCGAGGAGCGTGGCGCCCACCCCGATGGCGGCACAGTGGGGAGTCACGCATGAGCACCATCGTTCTGCTCGCTGTGACCGGACTGGGTCTGTCGGCGCTGTACTTCCTCATCGCCTCGGGTCTGTCGCTCGTCTTCGGGCTGGCCGACGTCCTCAACTTCGCGCACGGCTGGTTCCTCACCGTCGGGGCGTACGCCGCCTATTGGGCGACGCCGAAGGTGGGCTTCGCCGGGGGAGTGGCGGCGGGCGTACTTGCCGGGGCGGTGGTCGCCGCCCTCGTCGAGCTGGTCATGATCCGGCCTCTCTATCAGCGCACGATCGCCCAGGTGCTCGTCACCGTCGGGCTGTCCCTCGCCGGGGTGGCGTTGTTCCAGGCGTTGTTCAGCCCGGACGCGCGTGCCTTCCCGAGTCCGAAATGGACGCAGCAGGTCGTGGACCTCCTCGGCGCCCGGGTCCCGGTCAAGTCGCTGCTGCTGATCGCGGGCGCGGTCGTGGTGCTCGCGGCGCTGCTCGCCTTCCTGCGGTGGACCCGCTACGGCCTGATCATCCGGGCCGGCGTGGAGAACCGGGAGATGGTGACCGCCCTGGGCATCGACGTCCGCAAGGCGTTCACGCTGGTCTTCGCGATCGGCGGCGCGGCGGCCGGGCTGGCCGGAGCGCTCAGCGGCGTCTACTTCGAGTCCGTGACCCCCACGGGCGGCGCCTCGCTGCTGATCTTCGCCTTCATCGTGGTGGTGATCGGCGGCATGGGCTCCATCACCGGCTCGGCGGTCGCGGCAGTCGCCGTCGGCCTGCTCCAGCAGTTCGTGAACTACTACGGCTCAGCCGGGGCGGGCGACGTCTGCGCCGTGGCGCTGCTCGCGATCGTCCTCCTCGCCCGGCGGCAAACGAGGCAAGCATGACCTATCTGCGGAGATACTGGCCGATCGGCGCGGTCGCCGTCCTGGCGTTCCTCCCGTACGCCGGAATCAGCGTCCCCGGCGTCTTCGACGGGCCGCTGAACAGCCCGGGAACGCTGCAACTGCTGGCGCTGTGCCTGCTCTTCGGCGGGCTGGCGACCGGATACGACCTGCTCTTCGGGCGTACGGGGCTGCTCAGTTTCGGGCACGCGTTGTTCGTGGCGCTGGGGGCGTACGGGGCCGACGTGCTGATCGGCAAGGCGGGACTGCCGCTGGCGGTCGCCGCTCCGGCCGCGATCCTGCTCGGCACCACGGTCGCCGCGGCCGTGGGCGCGATCGCGTTGCGGGTCACCGGCATCGCCTTCGCCATGGTGACGCTCGCGTTCGCCCAGGTCGGCGCGATCCTGGCGGCCCGGGACGCGTGGGGGCTCACCGGTGGGGACGAGGGACTGGCGTTGGACGTCTCCGGGTTGCCCTCGGGACTCGTCGGCGTCGTCAACACCTACAAGCTCTACTGGGTGAGTCTGGCGTACCTGGTGATCGTGATGATCGTGGTGCGGCGGACCGTGTCCTCGCCGACCGGCCGGGTGCTCGCGGGCCTGCGCGATGACGAGCGGCGAGTGGGCGTGCTGGGCCTGAACCCCTACGCCTTCAAGCTTTTCGCCTTCGTCCTCGCGGGCGCGCTGGCCGCTGCGGGTGGCGTGGTGCATCTGTTGCTCGTGCAGGGGGCCGATCCCAAGATCGCCGGCAGTGAGCTGACGTTGTCGTTGCTCGTCATGGTGGTGCTCGGCGGCCCCGGTACGCGCTACGGGCCGCTCCTGGGCGGCGTGCTCTACACCTATCTGGACTATCGGCTCACCCACGTCGCGGGCGGGCTGCCCGGACCGCTGAAGCAGCCGTTGTTCGTGCTCGGCGTGGTCTTCATCCTCGCCGTGTACTTCTTCCCCGGCGGCATCGCCCAACTGCGCCTGACCGCCCTCCGCCGCGCTGTCGGTTAGCACTGGATCAGGGACATGCCTGCGATCTTGGCCCAAGATCGCAGGCATATCCCTGATCTGCTGGGACTGTGACCGCTACAGACCGGGGCCGTGGCCGGCCGGGATGCTGCCGAGGCGGCCGGCCTGGAAGTCCTCGAACGCCTGCATCAGCTCGGCCTTGGTGTTCATGACGAACGGCCCGTACGCCGCGATCGGCTCCCGGATCGGCCGGCCGCCCAGGATCAGGACGTCCAACTTCGGGCTGCGCGACTCCTGCCGCGGCGTCGCCTCGATGGTCAGCGCTCCGCCGGCGCCGAAGACGGCCAGCTGACCGAGGCGTACCGGCTGCTTCTTCGCGCCCACGAAGCCGGAACCGGCGAGCGTGTAGACGAGCGCGTTGAAGTCCTCCCGCCAGGGCAGCCGCAGCTGCGCGCCGGGCTCCAGGGTGGCGTGGATCAGCGAGATCGGCGTATGCGTGACGCCCGGCCCGGGGTGCCCGACTGACTGCACTCCTGGCGTCTCGGCCGAGGACTCCCCGGCGATGTCACCGGCGATGACCCGGATGAGCGAACCGCCGTCCGGCGAGGTGAGCAGCGAGACCTGCCCGGCGCGGATGTCCTGGTAGCGCGGGTCGGCCATCTTGAGGCTGCGGGGCAGGTTCACCCAGAGTTGGAAGCCGTGGAAGAGACCGCCCGAGGCGACCAGTTCCTCCGGTGGCGCCTCGATGTGCAGCAGGCCGGAACCGGCTGTCATCCACTGGGTGTCGCCGTTGGTGATCAGGCCGCCGCCACCGTTCGAGTCCTGGTGGCGGAACGTGCCATCGAGGAGGTAGGTGACCGTCTCGAAGCCGCGGTGAGGGTGCCACGGGGTGCCCTTCGGCTCGCCCGGGGCGTACTCCACCTCGCCCATCTGGTCCATGTGGATGAAGGGGTCGAGGTGCTTGAGGTCCACACCCGCGAAAGCCCGGCGTACGGGGAAGCCCTCGCCCTCGAAACCGCTCGGGGCCGTCGTCACGGAGACGACCGAGCGCTCTTCCACGGCGGGACCGGGGTCTGCCACGCGGGGCAGGACGAGCACATTGTCAACGGTGATGGCTGGCATGCGATCAGAGTAGCAGATAGTTGAACCATCAACTAGTGTCGCCTTCGCTACACGGTCGTTGACTGGGACGTGGCGATGCTCCCCTGTTTTGCATGGTTTGGCCGGTTTACGCGGTCATTGGGCGTTGTCACCGTTCTCGCCGGTCTGACGCTGAGCCCCGGGACGCTGAGCCCCGGGATTGCGCTGGCCAAGCCGGGCAGCCCGCCCGGTCCGCCGGCCGGACTTACCCGAGAGCAGCTGGTCGAGCGCATCAATCGGGCGTCCGGCCAGCTCGAAGGCGTGATCGAGCGATACAACCAACTCCGCTCCGACCTGCAGACGACGGTCGCCCAGATCAACGTGCTCAAGCGACAGATCGGGCCGCTGGAACGGCAGGTCGCCGACCGTCAGGCGAAGGTCGGCGTGATCGCGAGTGCCGCGTACACGACGGCGGGGTCGACCTCGTTCGCCGTGTTGCTGCACGCCGACTCCACGCGCGACGTGCTCGACCAGCTGATGGTGATCCAGCTGCTGGCGGACGACCAGCGGCGCGAGATCACTTCGCTGACGCGGTTGCGGCAGGAGTACGTGGCGGCTCAGGAGACGCTGCGAACCCTGATCACGGAGGGCCGGGCGCAGCAGAAGGATCTCGCCACCAGCCGCGCCAAGATCGAATCGGATCTGGCGACCCTCCAGCGATGGCGTACGCACGCCTTCGGCCCGTCGGGGTCGCCGCCGCACGCCAACGCCCGGGTCGGCTGGGTGAAGCCGGAGGTGACCGGGATCCCCGCAAAGATCCTGAACTTCGCGTTGGGGCAGCTGGGGAAGGCGTACCGGTGGGCCGGTTCGGGGCCGGACGGGTTCGACTGCTCCGGGCTGGTGCTCGCGGCGTACAAGCGGGTCGGCAAGGAGTTGCCGCACAACTCGGCCCGGCAGTACGACGTGGTCCGCAAGATCAAGCGAACTCAGCTGGAGCCGGGCGACCTGATCTTCTTCTACCGTGACCTGCATCATGTCGGGATCTACATCGGCGGCGACCGGATGGTGCACGCACCGACCCCGGGGGAGAAGGTCCGCATCGACTTCTTCGACGATCTCCCGGTCCGCGGCTACGGCCACGTCACGTAGTCTCCAGCAGACCGTAGATTAGGGGTATGACGTGGGAAGAGGCCGCCGCTGAGCTGCGGGACGCGCTCCTGAGCGAGGATCTGATCCGGGCGGTCGCCAACACTGGTTCGCAGCGGCTGACCGTGCGGCCGATCGCGGTCAAATCCGGTCCGGCTCTGCAGATCGTCACCGAGGACGGCGTACGCCCGACGACCAAGACGGTCCCGGTCACCAAGGACTCCGTCGAGCCGATCCTCGACGAGCGCTACCGGAACTGGCACGTCGAGACGGCCCGGCAGACGGTGAAGGTGCAGATCAGCAAGAAGGGCCGGGTGCTGCTCTCCCATGGCGCCCCGCCGGCGGTGGTTCCGGAGCGCGCCGGTCATGATCGGGAGAAGCGGCATCTGCTCGATCCGGGCGACCCGCTGTTCGACGTGATCGGCGGCGACGCTCGCAAGCGACGGCAGGTCGACGCGTTTCTCCGGGCGCTCGACGCCACTCTGCCGGCCGAGGTGCCCGACAAGCTTCGGGTGGTGGATCTCGGCTGCGGCAACGCATACCTCACCTTCGCGGCGTACCGCTATCTGACCGGACGCGGCCTGGATGTGCACCTGACCGGCGTGGACGTGCGGGAGGACCAGCGGGAGCGCAACACGCGGCTGGCCCGGGAGCTGGGTTTCGCCGATGTCGACTTCGTCGCGGGCACCATCCTGGACGCGCAGGTCGGCGGGCCGGTGGACGTGGTGCTGGCGCTGCACGCCTGTGACACCGCCACCGATGAGGCCCTGGCGCGGGCGGTCGAGTGGGACGCGCGCTGGATTCTGGCCGCGCCTTGTTGCCACAAGGACATCTCCCGCCAACTCCGTGAGCACCAGCCGACCCGGCCCGAGGCCACTGCGCTGACCCGGTCCGGGATCCTGCGCGAGCGTTTCGCCGACGTGCTGACCGACGCCCTGCGGTCGTCGATCCTCCGCGAGCATGGTTACGCCGTCGACGTCGTGGAGTTCGTCGACTCCGCGCACACGCCGCGGAACCTTCTGCTGAAGGCGGTACGCGGGAACCCCGAAAGCGCGGGAAGCGACTATCAGGCGTTGGTGTCCGAATGGGGTGTGCGCCCTCACCTCGCGGAGCTGTTGCACCGGATACCCTAGGGGGGTATGGTCGAGGCATGACGGAAACAACCGCCCTCGACAACCACGGGCACAGCTACAGCGCGGCCGAGGACAAGCAGGCCCTGCTCAGCCGGCTGCGTCGGGTCGAAGGTCAGGTGCGCGGCATTCAGCGCATGGTCGAGCAGGACACCTACTGCATCGACGTGCTGACCCAGATCTCGGCAGCCACCAAAGCGCTGCAGGCGGTCGCGGTCGGCCTTCTGGAGGACCACCTCGGGCACTGCGTCGTGCAGGCCGCCCGCGACGGTGATCCGACGGCCAAGGTCAAGGAGGCGAGCGACGCGATCGCCCGCCTGGTCCGCTAGCGCGACAGCGCTTCCGCAACGAGGAGAGCCACCATGTCTGTCGAGACGACCTACCAGATCAAGGGCATGACCTGCGGCCACTGCGCCCAGGCGGTGACCGGCGAGCTGACCCTGCTGCCGGGCGTACGCACCGTCGAGGTCGACGTGCCGGGCGGCGTCGCCAAGGTGAACAGCGACGCGCCGCTGGCCCTGGACGAGGTGCGTACCGCCGTCGACGAGGCCGGCTACGAGCTGGTCGGGATCGATGGCTGACACCCAGACCCGGGTGAACAAGGCCCGCCCGCGGACCGCCGACACCGGTGGCCTGCGGGTGGGTGTCATCGTCGGCGGCCTGGTCGTCGCCTTGATCGCCGGGTTCGCCCTCGGCAAGGCGATGGATTCGTCCTCGGCCTCAGGCGGCACTCCGGCCGGAGCGACGCCGACCTTCAACGAAGCCAGTCCGCATACGCACGCGGTGACGGGCATGACCGGCAGCGAGGTCGGCGGACTGTCGATCAACGCGGCCGGCTACACGCTCGTGCCGAAGCAGACCGCGTTCAAGGTGGGCGTACAGGACTTCCGGTTCCTCGTGACCGGACCGGATCGCAAGCCCGTGTCGACCTTCGCGGTCGTCCACGACCGGCCGTTGCACTTCGTGCTGGCGCGCCGGGACCTGTCCGGCTACCAGCATCTCCATCCGACGATGGCGCCGGACGGAACCTGGTCGGTCCAGCTGAACCTGGCCCAGCCCGGGATCTGGCGGGCGATCGCCGACTTCACGGCGATCGGTGCGGCCGGGGCGCAGACCGCGATCACGCTCGGTACCGACCTCACCGTGGCCGGTTCCTTCCAGCCGACCGCCGTTCCAGCGGTGGCGCGGCAGGTGGCCGTCGACGGCTACACCGTGGCGTACGAGGGGACGCTGCAGATCGGCGCGACCGCGCCGCTGCTGTTCCGGGTGTACGCCGACGGCAAGCCCGTCACGGTCGACCCCTACCTCGGCAGCTACGGCCACCTCGTCTTCCTGCGCGAGCTGGACCTCGCGTACGTGCACACCCATCCGGAGACACAGCTCCAGGGTGGTGCGGTGAAATTTTGGGCAGCCGTGCCCAGCACCGGGACGTACCGGATGTTCTTCGACTTCCAGGTGAGCGGCAAGGTTCACACCGCCGCGTTCACGCTGGACTTCGGGAACTGACCGTCGTCCGCCCAAACCGACCGGATTGGGAGGACACCATGCAACCGCAGAACGCTGCCCGCAGCGCCGTCGGACTCAGTGTCATCGAGCTGAGCATCGGCGGGATGACCTGCGCCACCTGCGCCGGCCGCGTCGAGAAGAAGCTCAACAAGCTGCCCGGCGTGACCGCGTCGGTGAACTTCGCGACCGAGACCGCGCACGTCTCGTACGAGCCGACGGTGACCTTGGACGACCTGGTCGCGACGGTCGTGGCGACGGGATACACGGCCACGCCGCCGGAGCCCGAGGTCACCGAACCGGCCGACGCCGCCGAGACGCCCGAGCACGACCCGCTGTTCCAGCGACTCGTCGGCAGCATCGCGCTGTCGATCCCGGTCGTGCTGCTCTCGATGATCCCGGCCCTTCAGTTCCCCAACTGGCAGTGGGCCGCGCTCACCCTGGCCGCCCCGGTCGTGACCTGGGGCGCCTGGCCGTTCCACCGCGCGGCGCTGCTCAACGCGCGCCACGCCACGGCCACCATGGACACCCTGATCAGCCTCGGTGTCGCCGCGTCGTTCCTGTGGAGCCTCTACGCGCTCTTCTTCGGCGACGCGGGGATGACCGGGATGAGGATGCGGCTCGACCTGTTCGCCGGGTCCGTCACCGAACAGCACCTCTACCTCGAGGTCGGCGCCGCGCTGACCACGTTCCTGCTGGCCGGGCGCTGGTTCGAGCACCGGGCGAAGCGTACGGCGGGGTCGGCGTTGCGGGCGCTGCTCCACCTCGGCGCGAAGCAGGCCACTCTGCTGGTCGACGGCAAGGAGCGGACGGTCCCGGCCGCCCAGCTCAAGGTCGGCGACGTCTTCGTCGTCCGGCCCGGCGAGAAGATCGCCACCGACGGCGTCGTCGTCGAGGGCGCCAGCGCGGTCGACGCCAGCATGCTCACCGGCGAGAGCGTCCCGGTCGAGGTCGGGCCGGGATCCGACGTGGTCGGCGCGACGGTCAACGCGGGCGGGCGGCTCATCGTCCGGGCCACGCGGGTCGGCGCCGACACCCAGCTCGCCCAGATCGCCAAGCTGGTCACCGAGGCTCAGTCGGGCAAGGCGCCGGTCCAGCGGCTCGCCGACCGGATCAGCGCCGTCTTCGTCCCTGCCGTCATCCTCATCGCGCTCGGCACGTTCGTCGGCTGGCTCGCGGTCACCGGCAACGTCACGGCCGCGTTCACCGCGGCGGTCGCCGTCCTGATCGTCGCCTGCCCGTGCGCGCTCGGCCTGGCTACGCCGACCGCGCTGCTCGTCGGCACCGGGCGCGGCGCACAGCTCGGCGTACTGATCCGCGGGCCGGAGGTCCTCGAATCCACCCGCCGCGTCGACACGATCCTGCTTGACAAGACCGGCACGGTCACCACGGGTGTCATGGCTCTCGCCGGCCTCTCGCCCGCCGAGGGGTTCACCGCCGAGAAGCTCCTCTGGTACGCCGGAAGCCTGGAACAGGCCAGTGAGCACCCCATCGCGCGAGCCGTCGCGGCAGCGACCCCGGACCTGTCCGGAGTGGACGAGTTCACGGCGTTGCCCGGGCTCGGGGCGTCGGGCGTGGTCGACGGCCGGACGGTCCTCGTCGGCCGGGCCGCGCTGTTGTCCGACAACGGCGTTACGGTGCCGGAGAGCGGCGTGCGCGAGGACATGACCTCGGTCGCCGTCGCCGTTGACGGAATCTTCGCGGGCTGGGTCTACGTCGCCGACACGGTCAAGCCGACCTCGGCCGACGCGATCGCGGCACTGCGCCGGGAAGGACTGCGCCCGGTGCTGCTCACGGGCGACGCGGCCGGTCCGGCTCGCCTGGTCGCCGAGCAGGTCGGCGTCCCCGCCGAGGATGTGGTGGCGGGCGTGCTGCCGGCGGGGAAGGTCGACGCGGTCCGGGAACTCCAGCAGCGTGGCGCCGTCGTAGCGATGGTCGGCGACGGGGTCAACGACGCCGCCGCCCTGGCCGCGGCCGACCTCGGCCTCGCGATGGGCACCGGCACCGACGCCGCGATCGAGGCGGCCGACCTGACCCTGGTCCGGGGCGACCTCACGGCCACCGTGGACGCGATCCGGCTGTCGCGGGCGACCCTGCGCAACATCAAGCAGAACCTGTTCTGGGCGTTCGCGTACAACTTGGTGTTGATCCCGCTGGCCGCCCTCGGCCTGGTGACGCCGGTGCTGGCCGGGCTGGCGATGGCCTTCAGCAGCATCTTCGTGGTGCTGAACAGCCTGCGCCTGTTCCGGTTCAAGAGTGACAGCCGCGGCTACTCGCGGGGCGGCTCGGCGGCCGCCGCGTAGGTCGTCGCCAGGCTGCTCAGCAGCTCGCGAAGCTCGGGCGGGTTGACCGCGGTGAACCCGACTCCGAGCTTCGTGACGAAGGTGACCAGGCCGAGCAGCGAACCCGTGCCGGTCTGGAAGAGGCAGGTCTGCTCGTCGATCGGGACGAGGAGGCCCGCCTCCGGCGGTATCCGGCCGGCCAGCGCCGCCGCCGGCGCGTGCAGCCGCACCTCCGCCTGATACGGCCAGGCCAGCGAACCCACCCCACGGCGTACGCGGTCGGTCGCCTCCTCGTCGGTCAGCTCGCGCGGCGTGAACCGGGGACCGGCCGGTGGCCGGGGCGTGATCCGATCCGCCCGGAAGGTACGCCAATCGTCCCGGTCGAGATCCCAGGCCAGCAGGTACCACCGCTGTCCGGTGTAGACGAGCCGCTGCGGCTCCACGATCCGGGTGGTGTCGCCGGAGTGGCCGGTGTAGTCGAACCGCAGCCGCTCATGGTCGCGGATCGCGGCGGCGACGATCGTCAGGTTCTGCGGGTCCACCGCCGGTCCGCCGCCCGCCGCGAACACGGTCGCCCGGCGTACGGCGTCGACCCGGCCGCGCAGCCGGGTCGGCAAGGTCTGCTGAAGCTTCGCCAGGGCGCGTACCGACGGCTCCTCGATCCCCGCGACCGAACCCGCAGCGGCGGCGCTGAGCCCGACCGCGACGGCCACCGCCTCCTCGTCGTCCAGGAGCAGCGGCGGCACGGTCTTGCCGGGGCTGAGCCGGTAGCCGCCGGTGATCCCGGTGCTGGAGTGGATCTCGTAACCGAGGATGCGCAGCCGCTCGACGTCGTTGCGCACGGTCCGGCCGGTGACCTCCAGGCGGGCGGCCAGCTCCGCGCCGGACCAGTCGCGTCGCGATTGCAGCAGGGCCAGCAACCGCAGAAGTCGGACCGAAGTCTCCAGCATTGAGGAATCATACGTTCCACAAAGCCTTCTAACCTGGTATCCATGAGCACACTTCGCGGACTCGCCACCATCAGCCTCTTCGCCGACGACCTCGACGCCGCCGCCCGCTGGTACGCCGACCTGCTCGGCGTGGAGCCCTACTTCTCGCGGGACGGCTACCGGGAGTTCCGCATCGGCGACTACCAGCACGAGCTGGGCATCATCGACCGGCGCTTCGGCCCGCCCGCCGGTACGCCGAGCGGCGTGATCGCGTACTGGCACGTCGACGACCTCGACGGAGTCTTCGCCCGGCTGCTGGCCATGGGCGCGACCGAATACCAGGGCGTACGCGAATGGGGACCCGGCTTCGTCACGGCGTCGGTCGTCGACCCGTTCGGCAACATCCTCGGCGTCATGTCGAACAAGCACTACGTCGAGATCCTGTCGTCCATGGGCGGTGCGGCGTGAATCCGCTGATCTTCGTCGACGCGGACGCGTTCGCCGGCTGGCTCGACGAGCACCACGCCGAGGCGGAGGCGATCTGGCTGAAGATCGCCAAGAAGGGCTCGGCGCACCGCACGTTGTCGAACATGGACGCGGTCGAGGTCGGGCTCTGTTACGGCTGGATCAGCAGCCATCGCAAGCCGCTCGACCAGGACTTCTTCCTCCAGCGGTACTCGCGGCGGCGGCCCCGGAGCCCGTGGTCGCAGGTCAACAAGGATCTCGTCGCGAAGCTGACCGCCGAAGGCCGCATGCGGCCGCCCGGCCTGGCCGAGGTCGACGCCGCCCAGGCAGACGGACGGTGGCCGAGATGAGCCCGACGCTCGCTACTTGAGGGCGAGGGCCAGTTCGCGGGCGGTGTCGGCAAGCAGCGTCGACGGGTGGATCGGCGTACCGGCCAAGGCGCTGATCAAGGCGGTGAACCCAGGCAGCGGATAGCCGTCGGGCTCGGCGACCGCCGGGGCGTGCCTGGCCAACGCCGGCCGGCCCCGCTCCCACGCCGTCAGCACCTCGTCCCGGGACGGCACCCCGAACCCGTGGCCGACCGGTGCCGCGTGCCGGAGGCGTACCAGGCCGGAATCGGTGAGGGTGGCCGCCAGCTTGCAGCCGTTGCCGAGCAGCTCGATCTCGGCCCGGTTGTGCCGGAGCAGCACCGAACAAGGCCGGGGACACGCCGCAGCGCAGACGCCGAACGCGTGCGACGTGATCGAATGCAGTCGATCCAGGTACGCCCGCCAACCGCTCGGCGGCTCATGCGCCACCTTCAGCGACCGCGCCGCCGCCGACTTCTCCGCCTTCGTCTGCGGGCACTCGCGGGTGTCCTCACCCCAGAGGCTGTGCTCCCCGCGTACGTCCGGCGGCAGGCGCGCCGGGTCGCCCGCGTGCCCCAAGACCTGCTCCCACACCAGAAGCGGGGCGTACTCGCTGACGATGTGGACGGCGGCCACCACCCCGGTCATCTCCCGGCGCTCCCATCGGGCCGCGATGACCTCCAGCAGCAGGGCGTACGCCGGACGCAGCGAGGCCAGCGCCCCCCGGTCGGCTTCGCCGGGAGCCTGCGGCATCCGGCACGCCAACGCCCGCGTACGCAGATCGGCCGGGACGTGATCCTCGCCGAAGTCCTCGGCGTCCAGATCCAGCAGGCGCTGGCCGAAGACGCACAGCTGCTGCACCTGAGCGATCTCCCGAGTGCTCAACTCGGGGTCGGCCCGCTGCGCGACGAGCGCGGCGACGTCGGCGAACGAATACCGTTCAGCGAGCGCGATCAGGACCCCGTGAACCGTCTCCACGCTGGAAGCTTCCCACGCCCACCGGCGATTTCGGCGCGGACAGCCGGTGAAGGATGGCGTCGAGATCCTGGTAGTCGCGCTCGGCGATGGCGCCCGCTTCGGCGATATTCGATTCCAGCTCAGCGCGACGGCCGGCGGCGGCGAGTTCGCGGGCCGCAAGCCGTTCCTCGAACCCTTCCTCGAGGCGGCTCGTCACCTTGTCGACATCCCTGCGACTCGCGGACAGCTCGCCCGCGAGGGTCGTCTGCGCGGTGGTCAACGCCGCCGCCAGGGCTTCGGCTCGTTCCGGTGCGTCCTCCGACGTACGCAGTTCCACCGCCACAATGCGGTGGCCGAACGCGGCGAGCATCATCTGGATCTCGGTCAGCCGTGGATCGTCGACGGGGACCACCGGCGAATCCGGCGTACGCGGTGGCACGAACGCGCGTCCGATGTTCTGGCCCGTCACCAGGTTGTGGTACCAGAGTCCGAGTTCGAAGCAGTCGTGCACCCGGCGGAGCGCCACATAGGCGTCGCCGACCCGGTCATGCGCCGCGTCGTTGCCGGTGTCGCGTACGCGCTCGAAAGCACGGAGGACGGCACCGGATATGGCCTTCGCCTCTTGGAGTGCCCGGATCTTCCGGCCGAAGGTGGCGCGTCTGGGCAGACTTACCCGCAGCGCTCCGGCAACGATCTGCGCGATGCGGTCCGCGAAGCGCCGGGACCGGATCAGGGAGTTGTCGGGGTCCTCGAAGATGTAGGACTCGGCACTTGCGCCGTCGTACGCGAGAAGCGGATCATGCCGGATCAGATAGCCGAAGTTCAGCGAGCGGCCGATGATATCGCTGGTGTGCGGCGCCATTGTTGCCTCCGTCCCGAAATCGAGTAAAGCCGTCCAGACTATCCGCCCGACTGTCCCAAGTGAGTGTCGGATCGAAGACAGTCGAAGGCTCGACGGCTGTCGAGGCGGAACCCAACTGACAAAGAGAATCCGTTACACATTTTCCAACGTGTAACGGATTCCTTGTCGGTGCCGCCGATCGATCGGCGGCAGGCCAGGTGTCAGTCGGTGGTGGTGGCGGCCGAACCCGGCTTGCGCGGGCTACGGCGACGACGGCGAGCCTTGGCCTGACCGTCGGCGGCGCCGGTAGCAGCCGCGACGGGATCCGGCACGGACGGGCCGGACGGGTCGGAGAAGAGGATCTGGGTCGCGTCACCCTTGACGACCTCGCCGTTGCGGCGACGGCGACGCTGGCGCGGTTCGTGATCGGCGGGCTCGCCGTCGGCCACCGGGGCGTCGACGGGCGCGGCGTCTCGCGTACCAGTGGCGGAGCGGCGGGACCGGCCACGGACCGGACGCTGACCGCGGCGGCCGCCCCCGAGGTCCTCCTCCTTCTCGGCGGCCAGGCCGACCCGCGACCGCTGCGCGGACGGCAGGGTGGCGGCGGCGTCAGCCGGGATGTCGAGGTCGGAGTAGAGCCACTCGGAGGTGTGGTAGGTCTCGCGCGGCTCGGGCTCGCCGATCTCGAGCGTCTTGTCGATGATCCGCCAGCGCGGCATGTCCTCCCAGTCCACGAACGTGACCGCGACGCCGGTGGCGCCCGCGCGACCGGTCCGCCCGATGCGGTGGACGTAGGTCTCGGGGTCCTCGGGGCAGTCGAAGTTGATCACGTGGGTGACCGCGGCGATGTCGATGCCGCGGGCCGCGACGTCGGTCGCGACGAGGACGTCGATCTTGCCGGCGCGGAACGCGCGCAGAGCCCGCTCCCGAGCGCCCTGGTTGAGGTCGCCGTGGACGGCCGCCGCGGCGAACCCGCGGAAGTCGAGGTCCTCGGTGACCCGGTCGCAGTTGCGCTTGGTCCGGCTGAAGACCATGGTGAGGCCACGGTCCTTGGCCTGGAGGATGCGGGCCAGCATCTCGAGCTTGTTCAGTGAGTGCGTGCGGTAGACGAACTGCTTCGTCTGCGGGCTGACGCCCGGCTCCTCGGAGTGACCTGCGTGCACCGTGATGGGCGAGTGCAGGAAGCGGCGCGACAAGGCCACGATCGCGTCCGGCATGGTCGCGGAGAAGAGCATGGTCTGGCGCTGCTCGGGCAGCATCGAGAGGATCTTCTCGACATCCTCGAGGAAGCCCAGGTCCAGCATGCGGTCGGCCTCGTCGAGCACGATCGCGAAGACGCTGTTGAGCTTGAGGTGCTTCTGCTTGATCAGGTCGAGCAGCCGGCCCGGCGTGGCGACGAGGATCTCGACGCCCTTCTTCAGCGCGTCGATCTGCGGCTCGTACGCGACGCCGCCGTAGATCGGCAGGACGCGGACGCCGCGGAGCTTGCCGGCGGCGGCCAGGTCCTTGGCGACCTGGAGACCGAGCTCCCGGGTCGGGACGACGACCAGCGCCTGCGGTGCTCCGTGGCCGCCCTCCTCGGGGCTGACGACCCGGTCCACCAGCGGCAGGCCGAAGCCGAACGTCTTGCCGGTACCCGTCGGGGCCTGCCCGATCAGGTCGGCGCCGCGCTGCGCGATGGGCAGCGCGTACTCCTGGATGGCGAACGCGTGAGTGATGCCGATCTCACTGAGCGCGGCAACGGTCTCCGGGCGGACGCCCAGGTCAGCAAAGGTAGAAGTGGTGCTCATGGAGTTGTGGGGTGCCCTCTCTATTGCGCCCCTGCTGCAAAGCACTTCTGGTATGGGGCGCGCTGTGTATTCGGCGCGGTCAGATCTGCGCCTGCGGTTCGCGTGGGCCGCACCCGTGCGCCAGGCTGATCAATCAACCGGCAGGCCCGGGGGCCGCATGCGGGTCGCAGGCCGGAGCGGCCTGCGACAACATCTATATCGTACGCCGAACAGGGCGTTCCGCGCACTGGGTAGTCACGTGATCACAAGACGCCGTTCGCGCTGTAGGGTGCCAAACGTGTCCGAGAACACACTCCCCTCCGGCTGCCGGGACCTCCTCGGCATGCTCGCGTACGCCGAACTGCTGGCCTTCGACCGGATGGCGGCCGACGCCCGGCTCGCCCCCGACCTGCACCGACGGGCGGTTCTCTGCGAGATGGCGGCGGTCGAGATCGCCAACCATCGGCGGATCGCCGACCGGCTCGCGTCGGCCGCGATCGACCCCGCCGAGGCGATGAGCCCCTTCCTCAGCGCGCTGGCCTCCTACCACGAGGCGACCGAGCCGACCGACTGGCTCGAGGCGCTGACCAAGGCGTACATCGGGGACGGGATCGCCGACGACTTCTTCCGGGAGATCGCCGAACACCTCGACGAGCCCGACCGGGACCTCGTCCTGCGGGTGTTGCACGACGACGCGTACGACGAGTTCGCCGCGAGCGAGATTCGCAGCGCGATCGCGGCCGATCCCAAGATCGCCAATCGGCTCTCGATGTGGGCCCGGCGGCTGGTGGGCGAGGCGCTGTCGCAGGCCGCCCGAGTCGCCGCCGAACACGGCGATCTCGTCGCGCTGCTCGGCGACGCGGAGGTGGGGGAGCAGCTGTTCACCCGGCTCAAGCAGGCGCACGCCGAACGGATGGCCGCCGTCGGGCTCAACAACTGAGCCCGCGTCGGCTTCCCGACGCGGGCTCAGTTCGACAGATGGGTCAGCGCGGGGTGAAGCCGACCGGGCGCGTCTGCGCCTCGGCGATCTCGATGTACGCCAGCTTCGCTACCGGCACGATGACCTTGCGCCCCTTGTCATCGGTCAGGGCCAGCACGCCCGAGTCGGACGCGAGCGCCTCGGTCACCAGCTGCTCCACCTCCGCCGGGGACTGGGTGCTCTCCAGCACGAGCTCGCGGGCCGCGAACTGCACTCCGATCTTGACCTCCACGGACGGGTCCCTCCTCGGTTGCGCGCGACGGCCATCGGCCGCCGTTTGTCGAAACACTATCGCGGGATGTCAGCCGGATTCGGCTCCGTGGCATCGTGTTCGCCGGAGGCGGATTCCGCGGCCGGGACTCCTCAGACGGAATCCTCGCTGTGATCGCCGGCGTGGTCACCGCTGAGCGGGAAGCTGGCGATGCCGCGCCAGGACAACGCGGAGATCAGCCGCTCGGCCTCCTCCTGCGCGATCTCCCGGCCGCCGGTCAGCCAGTAGCGGGCGGCGACCTGCGAGATCCCGGTCAGGCCGGCCGCCAGGATCTCCGCCCGCGCCCGGTCGACGGAGGTGTCGGCCATGATCGTCGCGGTGATCGCCTCAACCGAGGCCTGTTCGACACGCTCGACACGCTCACGAACCGCCGGGTCGTTGCGCAGATCTGATTCGAAGACCAGGCGGAACGCCTCGGACTCGTGGGAGACGAAGTCGAAGTACGCGTGCGTCGCTCCCCGGACGCGTTCCTTGTTGTCCGTGGTCGCCTGCATCGCCGACTGGATCTTGGCGATGATCGCGTCGCAATGGGTGTCCAACAAGGCCAGATAAAGTTCGAGTTTTCCGGGAAAGTGCTGGTATAGCACGGGTTTCGAAACGCCGGCCCGCTCCGCGATGTCGTCCATCGCGGCGGCGTGATACCCCTGGGCGACGAAGACGTCCTGCGCCGCCGCCAGCAGTTGCGAACGCCGGGCGGACCTCGGCATCCGGGTCGGTCGGCCCGCGGCCCGCGTGCCACTCGTCGCCGGTGCCATAGATCCCGTCCTCTCCGTACACGCTCGCCCCGCGCGTGTCGTCAGCTTCGTCGGCGGAAATTCTCCCGCCGTTGCAACTTATCGCGCTTCCCCTAACAAGGTAGCCTCACCCATGGGCTACCGAGGAGCGCACGGTGGACGTAACAGGACAATCGGGCAGCAGCGCACCCGCCAACGGCAATGGGAACGGCCATGTGAACGGACATGGCGAGCTTCCCGCCGAGGGCTGGGGCGAAGGCTGGTCCGGCGCGGGCTCCGCGCTGGAACCGGAGGCTGATTCCGTCGTGCCCGCCTGGCGGCGGGGCATGGACGCGTTGAACCACGCCCGTGCGCAGACCCCGCCCCGCTATGCCGAACTTCTCGCCGAGGCCGGCGTGCGCCCGCCGCACCAGGTCGAACTGCCCGAGGACGAAGACGCGCTGGACGGACCGATGCCTTCCCGGAACGGCGAGTTCGCCGGATTCCCCGCCGACGACGGAATGATCCGGCCGCTGGCTCCGCCACCGCGCTACGCCGACTCCCACCACCCCCAGCCGCAGCGTGCGGAGCAGCCGAGCTATCCCGAACCACCGCGTTACGTGGAGCAGCCGAGCTATCCGGAGGCACCGCAGTACGCAGAGACACCGCAATACGCCGAGACACCGCAGTACCCAAAGCCACCGCAGTACGCAGAGCCAGCGCAGTACGCAGAGCCGCCGCAGTACGCAGAAACAGCGCAGTTCCCGGACCCGCCGTTGTTCGCGGAGCCGTCCCCGGCCGAAGGCGTACCGCACGTCGCGGCCGGTCCCGCCCTGAACGGGTCGACCCCGTCCCAAGGGACGCCCAGTCCGTTCGCCCGCCTGCTGGAGGTCCCCTCGGTGCCGTCCGCGCCACCGGCCCCTCGTGCGTCGACGTATCCGCCCGCCGCCTCGAACCCGCTGCCGCCTGCTCCGCCGCCCTCGGCTGCGCCGCCGACACTGGAGCCGGTCGTGGCGCCCACGGCGGTTCCTGATCCGGTCGCGCGCCCGACCGCGCTCAGCCCTGGCCATCCCGGGGCGGAGGCGTACGCCCAGGATCGGGCGCAGGTCTCGGCCAGTGAGGTCGCGCAGCCATCGCCGACGGGGATCCTGCTGCCCGCGTACCACCGGGCGGAGCCGATCGTGCCGATGGACCCGGAGCCGCCCCGCGGCCAGGCCGAGCGACTGGATCCGGCCGACCCCCGGCCGGCGGCGCCCCCGGGACTGCGAGTGCCCGCTCCGGCCGCTTACGTGCCGCCGGGCGAGCCGACCGACCACATCGGACCATCGCGGGAGGTGCCGCCGCGGGATGTGCCACCCCGCGACCTGCCGCCGCGGGATGTGCCACCCCGCGACCTGCCGCCGCGTGATCTGCCCATGCGTCCGACGCCGCCGCGGGACCTGCCACAGCGCGAGCCGCAGCCGCTGGCGAACCACCCACGGCCGCAACCGCCGTACGAGCAGCCAGGTCAGCCGGACCACCGGACCCCGGCCGATCCGCCGCCGTCCCCGGTGGCGCGGGATCGGGGCGAGGTCGGCCACGGCCTGCCGCAGCGGGTTCCGTCCGAACCGGACGTGCCGCGCATTCCCGAGCCGAACACCGAACCGCCCGCGCCCGCCCCCGCCCTGTCGCGCATCGCGTCCGGCCTGCGCCGCGACGACCTGCCGCCGTCCGATCGGCCGGACGGGTTCGACGTGGCGACCGTGCTGTCCGCCGTCCGGGACGTGCCCGGGGTCCGGGACGCCCAGTTGCGCGCGACCGCGACCGGCGGCCACACGCTGCGGCTCGACCTCGCCGACGGGTCCGACCCGGCCTATGTCAGCCGGGTGGTCGCGCGGATGCTGAACGAGCGGATGGGCCTGGTCGCCGAGCCCCCCGCGCGGCCGACTCCGACTGCGCCGCCCGCTTCGGCCCCACCGGCCTCCGCCCGACCGGCTTCGGGCCCACCGGCTTCAGGCCCACCGGCTTCGGGCCCACCCGCGTCTGCGGCACGGACTCCGCTGCCCACGCCGGAACCCGCGCCGCCCGCAGCCGAGGAGTCGCCGCGCCGACCGGTGCCCGCACAGCATGCTGGACCGATCGAGCGGACGCCGATCCCGCCCTCCCAGCGCGGGACGAACCCGCCGCTACCACCAGGACTGATCCCGGCGAGCGCCGCGCCCCGCGAGCCGCGACGCCGCCACCCGGTGACCATGCGGGGCCGCTATCCGGATCAGCTCCGCCCCGGTGGGGACCGGTTCGGCCGTCCCGACGAACAGCCCGAACCCGGCCGCTCGCCGGCGCTGACCCCGCCCGCCGAGGCGTCCCGGGTGGTCCTCGACCACGTGCAGGTCAGCACGTTCGGCCTGGACGCCACCGTCGAGGTACGCCTCGTCGCCGGGGAGCGGGTGGCGCTCGGCGTCTCCAACGGCCCGGCGGTCGACGGCTACGTCCTGCGGCTGTGCGCGGCGGCCGCCGCCAACGCGGTCGACGAGCTGCTCAGCGAATCCGCCGACGGGCAGACGCGCGGGCACTGCTATGTCGAGCAGGCGGCCATCGTCCCGATGGGCAGCTGTGAGGTCGCCGTCGTGGTGGTGCTGTTGGTCTGCGACGGCTGGGTCGAGCAGCTGGCCGGGTCCGCCCTCGTCTCCGGCGACCCCCGGCAGGCGGTCGTACGCGCGACGCTGGCGGCGGTCAACCGACGATTGAGCGCCCTGCTGCCATGAAACGCGCCGTCCTCGCCGAGGACGACGAGCTGCCTCCCGGCGGCCCGCCCGTACCGCCCTGGCCTGGTCACGCCGTTCAGCTCGACGGTCGGTCGGTCTTCGTCCGCTCGACGCCGTCGCCCGGCGCCGAACCGGCGCTCTACGTCCACGGGCTCGGCGGCTCCTCGCAGAACTGGACCGACCTCGCCGGACTGCTCACGCCGCGCGTCGACGGGCTCGCCGTGGACCTGCCCGGCTTCGGGTACAGCGATCCGGCCCGCCGATACTCCCAGCGGGCGCTGGCCGACTGCGTCGTCGCCCTGATCGAACAGACCGACCGTGGTCCGGTGCACCTGATCGGGAACTCCCTCGGCGGTTCGGTGAGCGTACGGGTGGCGGCCTTGCGGCCCGATCTCGTCCGCACGCTCACCCTCATCTCCCCGGCGATGCCGTTTCTCGATCCGCGACGGTCCCTGCAAGGCCGCGTCGTGCCGTTCCTCGCCCTGCCCCGGGTGGATCGACTGGCCGCCCGGCAGATGGCAGCGATCCCGCCCGAACAGCTCGCCGCCGAAGTGCTCAAGGCGTGTTTCGCCGATCCCGACGCCGTACCGCCGCAACGGCTCGCCGAAGCGGTCGAGGAGGCGCGGCGGCGGTCCGAGGTGCAGCACTTCGCGAGCGCGTACACGGGGGCGATGCGGGGACTCGTCCTGTCGTTCCTGCGGGCGCAACTGCCCGGCCCCGGATCACTGTGGGCGATGGCTCGGCGGATCACCGTGCCGACGCTGGTCATCGCTGGGCTGCGGGACAGGCTCGTCGACGTCCGGGTGGTCTCCCGAGTGGCTCGGGCCATTCCGGACACCCGACTGTTGCTGCTGCCGTACGTCGGGCACGTCGCCCAGATGGAGGTCCCGAGAGTGGTCGCTCGCGCGATCCTCGGGCTGCTCGACTCGGTCTCGCTCGAGCACGTGGGGTTGTCGCGCCACCCTGGATGATTCGACTTCTCGTCGAGCTGCTTGCTGTGTCGCGCTGAGGCGCTTTGTCTTGCCGCGCTGGGTTGCTTGCTGTGCCGAACTGCGGTGCTTTGCTTTGTCGCGCTGCGTTGCTTTTGCTTTGTGGCGCTGCGGTGTTTTGCTTTGTGGCGCTGCGTTGCGGCGCTGGGTTGGCGTGCTGCGTTGTGGGCCCGCGGGCGGCGTTGGGTACGCGGGCCGTCACGACGGGTGCGAATCTTCGTGTGTTCGAGCCCGATGCGCCTGATCTCCTCAGATCTATGGCAGTCTGGAGCGCGTCATGAGCCACGATCGCCGGCACCCGCCCACCGAGCCGGAGCAGTACTACCCTCGCCAGGAGTCCGCCCGGTCACGGCGTACCGACCTGCGCGAGCGGCCGTCCTCCCGCTCCTCGGATGCGTACGCCCCGCAGTTCGACGGGGGCCCGCCCTGGGACGGGGCTTCTCCTCAGGACGGTCCTCCTCGGGACGGCGGACCGTATCGGGACGCCGCGCCCCGCCAGCCCGGACCCCGGGCGCAGCGCCGGGCCGCCCGTCGTCGAGCGCAGATGCGTCGCCGTCGCGTGCTGGCGCTGGCGGTCCTGGTCATCCTGGTCGGCTCGGTCGCCGGGTTGCTCCTGCGTAGCCCGTCGTCACCGACCGAGACCGCTGCGGGCCCGTCGGCGCCGGGACCGGCTCCGTCCGCGTCGGTCTCGGCGAAGGCGGCCGCTGCCCCCGACCCGTCCGGCGCCACCACCGCCACCGTCGAGTCGACCGGCGTCCCCGAGACCGGTCCGGGCACCTTCGCGTACGCCGGAGGCACCGGCAAGGTGCTGGGCACCGCCGGGACGCTGCGGAAGTATCAGATCGCCGTCGAGGACGAGAGCGGGCAGAACGCGGCCGCCTTCGCCACGGCGGTCGAGAAGATCCTCGGCGACTCCCGGAGCTGGATCGCCGGCGGCAAAACCAAGTTCCAGCGCGTCCCCAAGGGCTCCAGCCACGAATTCGTGATCTACCTGGCCACCCCGGCGACCTCGGAGAAGATGTGCGCCGCCGGCGGCCTGCACACCGAGCGCTACACCTCGTGCCGGATCAGCGGCCAGGTGATCATCAACCTCGCTCGGTGGCTGACCGCGATCCCGGACTACAACGCACCGCTCGACGTCTACCAGGCGTACGCGATCAACCACGAAGTCGGTCACCAACTGGGGCTCTACCACGAGGCGTGCCCGGGTCGGGGACAGACCGCGCCGGTCATGCAGCAGCAGACGTACGGGCTGAAGGGCTGTGTCGCGAACTCCTGGCCCTACATCGACGGCAAGCGGTACACCGGCCCGCCGATCCCGTGACGATGAGGCGTTGATCGCCGGGGGCGAATATATTCCCGCGTCCCACGTGGTAGACGTCATGGCCAGAATTCACAGGCGCGAGCAAGAATGGCCAAGTCGCCGCAACATCACGCATCGCAGGCAGGAGCAGAACGTGTCTTTGCCGCCGCTGGTCGAGCCGGCCGAGTCGCTCTCGGTCGATGAGATCCGCCGCTATTCGCGCCACCTGATCATCCCGGACGTCGGGGTCGAGGGGCAGAAGCGGCTCAAGAACGCCCGGGTCCTCTGTGTGGGCGCGGGCGGCCTAGGCTCACCGGCCCTGATGTACCTGGCCGCGGCGGGTGTAGGCACCCTCGGCATCGTGGAGTTCGACGTCGTGGACGAGTCGAACCTCCAGCGCCAGATCATCCACGGCCAGTCCGACGTCGGCCGGTCCAAGGCCGAATCGGCCGCCGCGTCGATCCGCGAGATCAACCCGTACGTCCAGGTCGAGATCCACAACACCGCGGTGGACCGGGAGAACGTCTTCGACATCTTCCGGCAGTACGACCTGATCGTGGACGGCACGGACAACTTCGCCACCCGATACCTGGTCAACGACGCCGCCGTCCTCCTCGGCAAGCCCTACGTCTGGGGCTCGATCTACCGCTTCGACGGGCAGGCCAGCGTCTTCTGGGCCGAACACGGCCCGTGCTACCGCTGCCTCTACCCCGAACCCCCGCCGCCCGGCATGGTGCCGAGCTGCGCCGAAGGCGGCGTCCTCGGCGTACTGTGCGCCAGCATCGGCGCCATCCAGGTCACCGAGGCGATCAAGCTCCTGGCCGGGATCGGCGAGCCGCTGGTCGGATCGCTCCAGGTGTACGACGCCCTGGAGATGACCTACCGCAAGATCAAGGTACGCAAGGACCCGAACTGCGTCCTGTGCGGCGAGAACGCGACCCAGACCGAACTGCTCGAAGACTACGACGACTTCTGCGGCGCGGTGTCGGTCGAAGCGCAGGCCGCGACCGAGAACTCGACGATCACGGCGTCGGAGCTGAAGGACTGGCAAGACGCGGGGAAGGACATCTTCCTCGTCGACGTACGCGAGCCCGCCGAGTACGAGATCGTGCGGATTCCGGGGTCGACGCTGATCCCGAAGGGAGACATCCTCTCGGGGCAGGCACTCGCGCAGCTTCCGCAGGATCGGCAGATCGTTCTGCACTGCAAGTCTGGGGTTCGGTCGGCTGAGGCGTTGGCTGCGCTGAAGGCTGCTGGGTTCTCTAACGCTGTGCATGTTCAGGGTGGGGTGTTGGCGTGGATCAAGCAGATTGATCCTTCGCTTCCCGTCTACTGACTTTTTGTTGAGCCGGAAATGAGTAACCCGCTCCGGGCGGTCAGGCTTGATCCCTCCGCGGGTTACTCATTTCCGGCTCTTTTTGGTGCCCGACCGTGGGTGGTTGCGGCGAGTGGGGTCGGACGGCGTTCGCATAGTTGAACGGCGTTCGTAGGCGCCGGTCGCTCTCCGTTTGGGTTCTGCTTTTGATTTAAGGCTGGTCGCGCCGATATTTGGTTCCTGGCAAGGCGCACGACGCCGACGTTGCCTGGTGGCAACGAGGTGGCGAGCAACGCCGCCAGGGAGCAAATAGCGGGGCGCTAACGACACGCCCTAATGGCGGCTAGGGTGGTGTGCACGTCGAAGGCGTCGCCGTCGTCGCTGGTAAAGCCGCCGTCGCTGCGTTGGAGTTGGCGGAGGCGGAGCATCGCGTTGATGATCAGCGGGTCGTCGTCGCGTACGCCGACACGCCGGTTGGCGGCCGCGAGCCAGGCGGCGTCGGCTGCGGTCAGCTCGGGCAGCCGTTCGATCAGGCGCTGCTGGAGGCGTACGGACTCGTAGAACATGTCGTGCCGGTAGAGGACGGCGGCGGACAGCCAGGTCGCGACCAGGAAGGTCGGCATCGTCCCGTCGGGTTGCACTTCGGTCCGTAGCGCTTCGGCCGCTTTCACGACGACGCCCGCGTACGCCCCGCCGGGCCGGTCGTCGAGGGGGCCGGCGGAGCGGGCGTCCTGCCCGGCGACGGTGAGCCAGAAGGCGGCGTTGGCCGTGATGTAGAGCCGAGCCTCGGGATCGCCGGGGACTGCCCACGGCGGGGCGATGTCGGCGAGGCTGGAGTCTTCCTCCCAGCTGCCGTCGGCGTGCTGTCGAGTGGTCAGCCAGTCGAGGGCGCGGCGGGCCGGCTGTCGGCCGAGCGCGCCGAGGTCGTCGAGTTCGGCCAGCCGGAAGCACGTGGCGTCGACGGAGGCGACCCCGTCGGCCCAGTACGCCGGCCAGCCGCCGTCGCGGCTCTGGCCCGCCTCGGCCTTGTCGCGGATCTCTTCGGACGGCGCGGCCCCGGTCCTCAGGTACGAAAGGCGGGCACGGTCGACCTGGTCGCCCTTGGCCACCACGAAGCCGATGGCCGCGTCCATGTCGATCACGGAGAAAGGCTAGACGGTCACCGAGCGCACCCTCAACGGCCGGACGTGTGATCTTCGGGGTACCAGGAGGTAGTCTGCATGATCACCCGACCGGCCCTAAGCTGCACGCCTTCCTCCGCAAGGAGCTGTGCGGCCCGCTGTTCGTGCCCCGGCGGGAGCCGTCCTGACGAATTGACGACACGATGCCATGGGACCCCGCCGCCGTAGCGGGCCATGATCGTGCCGACCTGACGTGCCGAGCAGCGGCCCGAGACGTCGGCGAGGTATTCGGCGATCGCGCCGTAGCTCATCACCCGGCCGGCCGGGATCCGCTCGACGAGCTGCAGGACCTGCTCGCGATACTCCTCAGGGCTCACATCGCGCCACACTATGGGATCCACCCGACATCCGCGGATTCACGCAGGTCAGAATGGTCCGGTGCGGCAGACAGTCACGAACGCGCGGCGCATCGTGGTCAAGGTGGGGTCCTCCTCGCTGACCACCGCGTCCGGCGGTCTCGACGCGGCCCGGCTGGGTGCGCTGGTCGAGGCGCTCACCGCGGCCGATTTGGCGGGCAAGCAGATCATCCTGGTCTCGTCGGGCGCGATCGCGGCCGGCCTCGCCCCGCTCAGCCTGCCGCGCCGACCGCGGGACCTGGCCACGCAACAGGCGGCGGCCAGCGTCGGCCAGGGGCTGCTCATGCACGCGTACACCGCGGCGTTCGCCGCCCATGGGCGTACGGTCGGGCAGGTTCTGCTCACCGTCGACGACGTCACGCGCCGCTCGCACTACCGCAACGCGCGGCGTACCCTCCAGCGTCTGCTCGACCTGGGCGTGGTCCCGATCGTCAACGAGAACGACACGGTGGCCACGAGCGAGATCCGGTTCGGCGACAACGACCGGCTCGCCGCCCTGGTCGCCGCGCTGGTCGAGGCCGACCTGCTGATCCTGCTCTCCGACGTGGACGGGCTGTACACCGGTGACCCCGCGCTGCCCGGCTCGACCCGGATCGACCTGGTCCGCGGCGAGGACGACCTCGACGGCGTCGCCATCGGCAGCGCCGGCAAGGCGGGCCTCGGCACCGGCGGGATGGTCACGAAGGTCCAGGCCGCGCGCATCGCCAACGGCGCCGGCATCCACGTCGTCCTGACCTCCGCGCCCCAGGCCCCTGCGGCCCTGTCCGGCGCCGAGGTGGGCACTCTCTTCACGGCCCAAGTGGTACGCGCATCGGCGCGCCTGTTCTGGTTGGCCCATGCCACCGAAGCGCGTGGGCGGCTTTTCCTGGATCCGGGCGCGGTGGCAGCCGTCGTCGATCGGCGGAAGTCCCTGCTGCCGGCCGGGATCACGGGAGTGGACGGGGCCTTCTCCGCCGGCGATCCGGTGGATCTCGTCGACGAGGCCGGCAAGCCGGTGGCCCGAGGGCTGGTCAACTACGACGCCCTGGAACTGCCCGGCCTGCTCGGCCGGTCGACGGTCGAACTCGCCGCGTCGCTCGGCCCGGCGTACGAGCGTGAAGTCGTGCACCGCGACGATCTGGTGCTGCTCTGAGAGGGATGAAGATGTCGGTCACCGAACTGGCGCAGCGCGCCCGCATCGCCGCCCGCACGCTGGCCACCGCCACCCGCGCCGTCAAGGACGACGCCCTGGTCGCCATGGCGGACGCGCTCGTCACGCGTACCGACGAGATTCTGCGGGCGAACGGCGTGGACGTCGCGGCGGCGCGGGAGGCGGGCACCAGCGAGTCGATCGTCGACCGACTGGCGCTGACCCCCGGGCGGCTGGCGGCGATCGCCGACGGCCTGCGGCAGATGGCCGCGCTGGCCGACCCGGTCGGCGAGGTGGTGCGCGGCTCGACGCTGCCCAACGGCCTGCAGTTGCGGCAGGTACGCGTGCCGTTCGGCGTGGTCGGCATCATCTACGAGGCGCGGCCGAACGTGACCGCCGACGCGGCCGGGCTGACCTTGAAGTCGGGCAACGCGGTGCTGCTGCGAGGCTCGTCGAGCGCGGCGAACTCGAATGCCGCCATCGTCGACGTCCTCCGCGAGGCGATCGCGAAGACGGGACTGCCTGCCGACTCGGTGCAGTTGGTCGATCCGTCCTCCCGCGAGACCGTACGCGACCTGATGCGCGCCCGTGGCCTGGTCGACGTGCTGATTCCGCGCGGGGGAGCGGGCCTGATCCGCAGTGTGGTCGAGGATTCGACGGTGCCGGTGATCGAGACCGGCGTGGGCAACTGCCACATCTACGTCGACGAGACCGCTGACCTGGACATGGCGCTGTCGATCCTGATCAACGCCAAGACGTCGCGGCCGTCGGTCTGCAACGCGGCGGAGTCGCTGCTGGTCCACTCGGCGGTGGCCGACACCTTCCTGCCTCGGGCACTCGACGCGCTGCGTGCCGCCGGTGTGGTCGTGCACGGTACCGCGCCGGTGGCGCGCTTCGGGGAGGTCGTCCCCGCGACCGAGGAGGACTTCGCGACCGAGTACCTCGCGCTGGAGATCTCGGTGGACGTCGTGGACTCGCTGGACGCGGCGATCGACCACATCACGCGGTACGGCACCGGGCACAGCGAGGCGATCGTGACCGGCTCGTTGAGCGCGGCGAACGAGTTCACCGCCCGGGTCGACGCGGCGGCGGTGCTGGTCAACGCCTCGACCCGGTTCGTCGACGGCGGCGAGTTCGGCTTCGGTGCCGAGATCGGGATCTCCACCCAGAAGCTGCACGCCCGGGGTCCGATGGGCCTGCCCGAGCTGACCTCCACCAAGTACGTCGTGACGGGGGCCGGCCACGTCCGTTAGAGGACGTGGGCGTGCCCGCCCCGGCGCGGATCGCCGGCCGCTCCGGTACGCCCCACCGCGCTGACCCCGCCGAAGTAGTGGTTGGTCTGCTCCCACTGCTGGACGACGAACCCGGCGTCGGCCAGCGCGTCGGCGCCGTCGGCCGGATAGCCCGGTTCGAGATGAGCGATCTGCCCGGCGACGTGCAGTCGGGGCGCGGCGACCGAGTCGGGCACCGAGCGCCCCTCCACCAGGTACGCGATCAGGGTGCTGAGCAGCGCCGACCGGATCCGGGACGCGCCCGCCGAGCCGACGGCGAGGTCGAGGTCGCCGTCAGGGGTCAGCACCACCAGCGGGCTCATCATCGAGTGCACCCGGTCGCCGGGGTGGATGTGCCCCGCCAACAGTTCGCCCTCGCCCAGCATCGAGTTGAGGTGGATGCCGAGGCCGGGCAGCCAGACGCCGGAGCCGAGCCCGAGGGTGTGCGTGACGACGCAGGCGTTGCCCTCGCCGTCGACCACCGAGATGTTGGTGGTCTCGCCCAGCCCTTCCGGCCGGTGCGCGTTCTCCTGGAGCGCGTGCGCGAGCGCGACGGCTCGGTCCGGGCCGCTGAGCGGGTCCAGCCGCGGCAGGGCGGCGATCGTGGGGAGCGTCCGGTTGAGGTCCAGCCGCCCGCACACGTGGCGGCCGCCCAGCGTCGCGGACCGGACCGGCCGGGAGATCGGCTGGTACGCCTCGACGTCCTTGCGGCTCAGGCTGCCGCCGCCGGCCTGGACCGCCTCGACCATGAGACCCGAGGTGTAGTCGGCGAACTCGTCGTAGCCCGAGGCGAGCAGCGCGAACGCGTCGTCGAGTCCGGGGTGCTGCAACGTGTCGCCGCCTTCGAGCAGCCGGCCGGCCGGGGCGTACGCCGGACCGCCCTGGTCGAGGATCATCGCGGGGGCGATCGACCGCAGCGCCTCCGCCTGCGGCGGCGGGATCGGAACACCCGTGTGCGCGATGTCGTACGCCGGTTGCACGATCTCGAGCCAGGGCAGATGACCGAAGCGCCGGTGCAGTTCGGCACACCCGGCCGCGACGCCCGGCACGGCGACCGAAGCACCGCCGATGGAGTAGGGAATCGGGACCCCGCCGAAGTCGATCTCGATCGGTACCATCGGTCCCGGAGTCTGGCCGGACAGTCCCGGCATGGCGCAGAAGAAGTCGACGACGGCGACGCTGCCGGAGTTGGCCGAGAAGACGGTGGCGAACCCGCCACCGCCCAGTCCGCACAGGATGGTCTCGGCGGCGCAGGAGGCGAAGGTCGCGGCGATCGCGGCGTCGACGGCGTTTCCGCCCTCGGCGAGGACGCGCAGGCCGGCCTCGACCGTCGCGGGATGTCCCGCGGCGACCCCAGCCGGTACGCGACTGATTCTCACTCCCGTACGCTCTGTGCCCATGGAGGCGGTGCCCATGCAGAACAGTGTGGCCGTCGCTCCCGCCGACAGCGAACTTCTGTCCCCGCGCGTCCGCATCGGGTACTCGCTCGGTTCGTTGGTGACGGGAGCGTTCGGCACTGTTCCCGGGCTGCTCCTGCTGCCCTATTTGACCGATACTCTAGGCGTTTCCGCTGGTCTCGCAGGGCTTTTGGTCCTCGCTCCCAAGGCCTGGGACGTCGTCGCCAACCCGCTCGTCGGCCGGGTCTCCGATCGCACGCATACGCGCTGGGGCGCGCGGCGGCCGTACCTCCTGGGGGCCGGGCTGACCCTCGCGGTGCTCTTCGTCGCCCTCTTCGCCGCGCCGTTCGGGCCCGTCCCGCCGGGCGGCAGCCCCGTCCTCGCCGTGAGCTACGTGGCGGTCGCCTTCCTGCTCACCGCGACGGCGTTCGCGTTCTTCCAGGTGCCCTACGTCTCGATGCCGGCGGAGATGACCGACAGCGCCGCCGAGCGTACGCGGATGATGACCTGGCGGGTCGGGCTCCTCGCCACCGCCATCCTCGTGTCCGGCGCGGTCGCGCCATGGATCGTGGACACCACCGGCGGCGGCATCGTCGGCCACCGGCTGATGGGTCTGTTCGTGGCGGCGCTCATGGTCATCGGCACGCTCTGCGCCTTCTACGGCACCGCCACCGCGCCGATCGGCGCCGTCCAGGCGTCCGAACCCTCGCTGCGCGCCCAGCTCAAGGTGGTCGCGGCCAACCGGCCGTTCCGCGTACTGGTGGCGTGTTTCGTCGTGCAGGCCACCGGGGTCGCCGCCATGCTCGCTGGCGTCCAGTACTTCGCCGACCACGTCCTGCACGACCACGGCGCGACGCCGTTGCTCTTCCTCACCGTGGTCTCCCCGGCCCTGGTCGTGACACCGTTGTGGCGCCGGATCGGCGAGCGGCTGGGCAAGGTCCGCGGCTACATCCTGGCCTCCGCCACCCTGACCGCGGCCACGCTCGCCCTGGTCACCGCGCCGCTCGTCCCGCATTTCCTCGTGTACGCGATGATCGCCGTGATCGGTTTCGGGTACGCCGGTCAGCAGCTGTTCGGCTTGGCGTTGCTGCCCGACTGCATCGCGTACGACACGGCCCGGACCGGCAAGCGGCAGGCAGGCGTGTTCACCGGGGTGTGGACCGCCGGGGAGACGCTGGGGCTGGCCCTCGGCCCCGGGATCTTCGGGCAGGTCCTCCAGCTCTTCGGCTACGTCTCCAGCACCACCGGCGTCTCCGCCGTCCAGACCTCGCACGCCGAGCTGGGCGTGCTGCTCGGCTTCACCCTCGTCCCGGCCGTCATCGTCGGCGTGGCCCTGCTCTTCCTGCGCGGATTCACCACGGAGGTCGTCCCGGCGGCCGCGTGAGGGTCGTACGGATTAGGCTGGACTCATGGCACAGCTGCCCGCGGTCCTCGGCCACCCCATCAAGTTCGTGCTGAACTGGGGTCGCCGCTATTCGCTGTGGGTGTTCAACTTCGGCCTGGCCTGCTGCGCCATCGAGTTCATCGCGTCCAGCATGGGCCGGCACGACTTCATGCGGATGGGCGTGATCCCGTTCGCGCACGGCCCCCGGCAGGCCGACCTGATGGTGGTCAGCGGGACGGTCACCGACAAGATGGCCCCGGCGATCAAGCGGCTCTACGACCAGATGCCCGAGCCGAAGTACGTCATCTCGTTCGGCGCGTGCAGCAACTGCGGCGGTCCCTACTGGGACAGCTACTCGGTGACCAAGGGCGTGGACCAGATCATTCCGGTCGACGTCTACGTGCCCGGCTGCCCGCCCCGCCCCGAGGCGCTGCTGCACGGCATCCTGCGCCTGCAGGAGAAGATCGCGGCCGAGGACCCGGGCATCGGCGGCGTCGACCGGCCCGATCCGCTCGCACTCACCGCCCCCGTGGTGCCGCCGCCCGCCCAGTGACCCGTCAGGGGCACTGGATGGAGGCGTAGCCGGTGAGGTTCTCGTCAGGGCGTCCGGTCGCCTCGTAACGGGCCGACACTCGCACGAAGTCGCCGGTCTCGGTGGCCGCCGTGGCACATGCCTGGTCGAGGCTCAGCCCGATGACCTCGACGAATTCGTTCCGTCCCGTCCCGGTGACCACGAAGGTCTCCTCCTCGGTCGCGTACGCGAACCTCCCGGTCGGATAGGCGAACTGGACCGTCACCCGGATCGACCCGAACCCGCTGGTACGCACCACGATGTGGGCGGCGACCTCGGCCTCGGTGAGCAGCGCGGTCACCGCCAGCGGCTGGACCTGCAACCGGGGCAGTGCCCGCGCTGGGGAGCTGATCGGCCGGCGATCGTCATCGCGACCGCCGCCGGCGATGCTGGGCGGCTCGGGCGGGTCATCCGAGGGGGTGGGTGGCGGCGTCACCGCCAGCGGCACCCGGTCGGGGCCGCGTACGTGCGGGGCGAGGAACAGGCCCGTGACGGTCAGTGCGACGGCCGCCCCGGCAGCCGCGGAGCGGGCGAGTTTCCTTCGGCGTACCCGTTGCTGCACGTGAGCGAGCGGCGGGACCGTGACGTGCGCGCGCAGCTCGGCCTCCGCATGCCTCAGCAGCGCGCGGAACCGGTCATCCGACATGATCCACCGCCCGCTCGGGGAGGAGGTGTTCGGCGAGGGTGGCGCGGGCCCGGTGCAGCCAGGACTTGACCGTCCCCTCTGCGGCGCCGGTCAGCGAGGCGATCTCGGCGATCGTCAGATCCTCCAGGTAGAACAGGATCACGGCCTGGCGGTGGCGGTCGGGCAGCAGCCGCAGGGCGCGATGCAGCGCGACCCGGTCCGGCGTGGGGCCCGGCGTCTCCACCTCGACCCGATGCTGATGCATCAGCTCCATCCCGCGCCGCATCCGCCGCCACCGGCTGGTCGCCAGGTTCCAGGCCACCCGGCGCACCCAGGCCATCGGATCGTCGTATCCGCCGACCTCACGCCAGCGGATCAGGGCGCGGCAGAACGCCTCCTGCGCGACGTCCTGCGCCTCGGCCAAATCCCCGGTATGCAGGTAGACCTGGGTGGTCAGCGAGGAGAACGTGCTCGCGTAGAACTCCGCGAAGTCGCGGGGCTCCGGCACATCGCCTCCCGAGGGGACACCGGCGGCCGAGCCGCCGAGAGAAACCTGAGTGTACAAACGGGCCGCATCCGCGTAGCTCCCGATTCCCAGCAGCGGTTTAGGATCGGCGCATGACTCCCGAAGAGGTCGGCGCCCGGCTGACCGGCCGGCTGGCCTCCGCCGGGCTGGACGCGGCCGAGGTCGGCGTCTCCGGCGGCGGCGCACACGCCCGAGCCGTGGCCGACGTGCCGTCCGCCCAGTGGGTCGCGGCCGCGCGTACCGCCCGGGACGGGCTCGGCCTGGACTTCTTCGACTGGCTGTCGGCCGTTGACGAGCTGGACGAGGGCTTCACCGTCGTGGCGCACCTCTGGTCCATCCGCGAGCGATTCGGGCTGCTGCTGCGTACGCGGCTGCCGCGGGAAGACGCCAGCCTCGCCTCGATCGTCGAGGTCTATCCGGGCGCTTCGTGGCACGAACGCGAGACCAACGAGATGTTCGGCATCGGCTTCCCCGGCGACCTGCCGCGCCTGCTGCTCACTCCGGAGTTCGAAGGCCACCCGCTGCGCAAGGACTTCGTCCTGGCCAGCCGGGTCGCCAAGCCGTGGCCTGGAGCGAAGGAGCCCGGCGAAGGCCACGGCGACGCGCCGCGCCGACAGGCGGTCCGGCCGCCCGGCGTACCGGCTCCCGGCGAATGGGGACCCTCGCCCTCAGCCAAATAGAGGGCGCGCAGTGCGTTGGCGCGGCTATAAGATCACGCGCACTTGATCTCTCTCACCGGGGAATCCGCATGCTCTCCTTCCGGGCCGTGTCCTTGTCCGCCGCTGTCGTCGCGGTGTTGTTCGTCCAGACCGCGAGTGTTTCCGCGGCTGAGACCCCGCGACCGCGCGGAATGTCGACGACTGCCGACGTCGTCGCGTCCGCTACTCGCGACACCGTCCTAACGGCACCCGCCACGGGCAAGACCGCGGCCCGCGGCGCTCGGGAGGAAGCCGCCGGGCTATGGGACATGACGCTGACCGGCACGGTGATCGATTACACCACCGGCGCGGCGTTGGCAGGCGCGTGCGTCGACCTGCTCACCAGTGAATCCGTAGTCGTGGCCGGCAACTGCACCGGCGCGGACGGCCGTTACTCGATCGTCGCCCCGAAGGGGGACTACGCGGTTCGGGCGACCTCGGCCGGATACCGCGAACTGTGGTGGAAGAACCGGTTGACCGCGGCGACGGTCTTCTTCGGCTCCGACTCGACCGCCGACTTCCGGATGATCCACCAGGCGCCCTCAGCGCATGGCCGGATCACGGATGATCAGGGGCAGCCGGTCAAGGACGCGCAGGTCACCTTCAGGAGCGCCGGCAAGGGCGATCCGGACGTTCTCGTCCGCACGGATGCCGAGGGCGATTACTCGATTCCCGAGCTGCCCCCAGGTCCCCGAACCATCTGGGTCTATGCGATCGGCAAGGGCAGCCAGCAGGTGCCCGGGCAGACGTACGGCGGAAACGTCTATCAGCTGGACGACGGCACCGACCTGGTCATCAACGAGCAGTTCCTGCCGATGTCCCGGATCGAGCTGACGATCACCGATTCCGGGACGGGCCAAGGCGTCCCGAACCTCTGCGTGGAGATCACGCCGAATCAGCTCCAAACTCCGATGTGCACCGACGCGACCGGGCATTTCGCCTCAGACATCCCGTGGGGTTCATACGCGGTGACCGTTCCAGACGCGTTGTCGAGCACCCAAACCGTCCGCTACTACCCTCAGCCTGGACAGAGTGAGAGCCACGCCCTGGTCGTGTCGCTCGGTGGGCGGCTGCACATCCCGTCCCTCACGAGTGTCAAGACCGGATCGACCGTGCCTGGCTGCGTCCTCGTCGTTCCAGTCGATACCGGCGGCGGGCGATCGGTCGTCAACGGACGCTATCCCTCGGCCTGTAGCGGGCTGACGAACGACTTCACGATCTTCCTGCCGTTCTCTGGCAAGGTGCGGCTGTTCGCGTACTCGCGCACCGGCTCCTACGGAGCCCAGTGGGTCGGACCGACCGGCGGCACCGGCGACATGACCGAGGCGCGTGTCGTGGACGTCGGCTTCAGCGCGACGACGGAAGCCCCCGCGATCCGGTTCGACGGCTACGGCGAGATCTACGGATCGTTGTCCACCTCCACCGGCGCGGACGGGGTCTGCGTCAGCCCGCTGGGGCTGCCGTTCGTCGACACCGATCCGGTGGGCGCCTGCGCTTTCACCGTGGCTGAAGGCTCGCCTCGATTCGTCGTCAAATACCTCGGGCCGTACACCTGGCCGTTGCGCTTCACCTCGGCAAGCGGCCGACCGGCAATCTGGTCGGGCGGCTCCCCGACTCGTGCGGGCGCCCTGCGCATCCCCGTCAGCGAAGACCGGCGGACCACCATTGACCAGGCAATCCCCGAGGTAGTCGGTGGTCGCGTCCAGGCCACGGTGAAGTCGGCCGCCGACGGTGACCTCCTTCTGGCGTACGACGCCGCCACCGGCGACTACCTCGGCAAGGGCACGGTCAGCGGCGGTGTGGCCATGATCGGCGGCCTCACCAACCGGCGACTGGTCCTCCAGTACTACTCGCCCGGAAAGGTGTGCTGGCCGCGGCCGCCCGCGACATCGATTCGCACTCGTGGCGACGCCAGCGTGGCCGTGACCATCGGGCAGCTCACCACCGTCAGTCTCGACGTCACGCAGCGGTGCTCGCTGCAGACGACGGTGTCCACCCCGCTACCGCGCCGCTGAGCTACGGGGCCGCTGCCGGTGGTCCCGTATGCTGCGCGTGAGAGGGGCTGCGCACGACGATCGGGATGGGGTGAGCGATGCCGGTCTGGCTGGAGTTGGCGCTGCGGGTGGGCGGCGTCATGATCGCCTTCCTCGTCCTGCCCCTGATCGTCGGACAGACCGAGCACAAGGTGATGGCGCACATGCAGGGCCGGCTCGGCCCGATGTACGCCGGCGGCTTCCACGGCTGGGCGCAGCTCGTGGCCGACGGCGTGAAGTTCGCGCAGAAGGAGGACGTCACGCCCCGGGCGGCCGACCGGCCGGTGTTCAAGTTCGCGCCGATCATCGCGTTGCTCCCGTACATGCTGGCCCTGCTGGTGATCCCGCTCGGACCCGGCGACCTGGTCGGGCAGTCCCTCGACATCGGCCTGTTCTTCGTCCTCGCGGTCCTCGGCATCGGCGTGGTCGCCGTGCTCATGTCCGGCTGGGCCTCGGCGAACAAGTATTCGCTGCTGGGCGCTTTGCGGGCGGCGGCACAGCTGATGGCGTACGAGTTGCCTCTTGTGCTGTCGGCGGCCAGTGTCGCCATGGCGGCCGGGACCCTGTCGCTGAGCGGCATCGTGGAAGCCTGGCGGCCGTGGTGGCTCGCCTGGCAGCTGCCCGCGGCGATCATCTTCTTCATCGCCGGCCTGGCGGAGATCCGGCGTCCGCCGTTCGACATGCCGGTCGCCGACTCCGAGCTGGTCTTCGGCTACATGACCGAGTACACCGGCCTCCGCTTCGCGTTCTTCCTGCTCGCGGAGTACGTCGGCATCGTGGTCATCTCGGCGTTGACCTCGGTGCTGTTCCTCGGCGGCTGGCACGGTCCCGGCCCGGACAGCCTCGGCTGGCTCTGGATGCTGATCAAGACCTTCGCCGTGGCGTTCGTCGTGATCTGGATCCGGGTCTCCTACCCCCGCCTCCGGGAGGACCAGCTGCAGCGGTTGTGCTGGCTGGTCCTGGTTCCGGTGGCGTTGGCGCAGCTCGTGCTGACCGCGGTGGTACGCGTACTGGGGTGAGCCCGCGAGGGCGCACTCACAGGGATGCGGCTCGTCCGATCTGATGATCAATCGGCGGATCGGCCGAGTTCCGCCTCTGGTGCTGACCCGGTGCTCGCGCGTGTCGGCTGTACAGGGAATGATGTGCGCATGAGTGAGGGCGGTTTCCCGGGAGCGGGCCTGGCGAAGGGGCTGGCGGTCACGCTCAAGACGATGACCCGCCGGTCGCACACCCAGCAGTATCCGGATGTCGCGCCGGATCTTCCGCCGCGGTCCCGGGGGGTGATCGCGCTGCTGGAGGAGAACTGCACCGTGTGCATGCTCTGCTCGCGCGAGTGTCCCGACTGGTGCATCTACATCGACTCGCACAAGGAAGAAGTCCAGGTGCCGGGCGCGGCCCGGCCTCGGCAGCGCAACATGCTGGACCGGTTCGCGATCGACTTCTCGCTCTGCATGTACTGCGGGATCTGCATCGAGGCGTGCCCGTTCGACGCGCTCTACTGGACGCCCGAGTTCGAGTACGCCGAGTACGACATCCGTGATCTCCTCCACGAGAAGGAGCACCTGGGCGCGTGGATGCCCACGGTTCCGCCGCCGCCGGCGCACGATCCGATGGGCGAGCCGGCCAAGGAGGAACAGGCCGCCACGAAGAAGCAACAGGCTTCGTCATGACGGGTCTCGACCTGCTGCTCGCGGGGGTCGGTCTGCTCGCGGTCGGCGCCGGCTGGGCGGTGGTCGCCACCAACCAGGTGGTACGCGCCGGGCTCTGGCTGGTGGTCTGCCTGGGTGCCCTGGCGGTGGAGTTCCTGCTGCTCGGGGCCGAGTTGGTGGCCTGGACGCAGGTGCTGATCTACCTCGGTGCCGTCGTCGTGCTGCTGCTGTTCGCGGTGATGCTGACACGGGCTCCGATCGGGCCGAGCCAGGACTTGGACCGCCGGATCGGCCCGGCGAGCGTCGTCGGCGTCGGCGTCGGGCTGAGCCTCGGCACGCTGTTCGCGGTGGCGTACGGGTGGACGAGGTATGAGCTGCCCGCCCAGCATGGCAACGCCGAGACGGTCGGCGGGCCGATCTTCACCACCTGGGCGCTGCCCTTCGAAGTCGTCTCCGTCCTGCTGCTGGGCGCTCTGATCGGGGCCGTCGTGGTGAGCCGGGGGGCCAAATAATGCACCCCTTCATCCCGTACGCCGTCGCCAGCGCACTCTTCGGCCTCGGCGTCCTCGGCGTGCTGCGGCGGCGGAACGCGATTCTGCTGCTCATGTCGGTCGAGCTGATGCTGAACGCGGTGAACCTGATCTTCGTCACCGCCGACGCCACGCTGCCCAAGGCGGCGCCGACCGGCCAGATCTTCACCTTGTTCGTGATCGTCCTCGCCGCCGCCGAGATCGGCGTGGGCCTGGCCGTCGTGCTGCAGCTGTTCCGGCTGACGGCGGCGATCAACGTCGACGAGATCCCGCTGGCGGTGGCGGGCGACGACGACGCCGATGACTCCGGTGTGGCCGGTGCGGCGGCCGAGACTGCTGTTTCCGCTGACAAGACGGGGGTGACGGATGTCGCCTGACACCCTCGGCCCGCTGCTGCCCGCCGTTCCCGCCGTGCTCGGCCTGGCCGGCTTGCTGACTCCGCGGGGCAGCCGGCGGATCGGGGCGGCGCTCGGCGTGACCGGCGCGGCCGTGTCGCTGTTGATCGTGATCGCGCTGCTGGCGAACGACACCGCGCGCGCCGGGTTCGAGACCACCCGGGACTGGGTGACCTTGGGGAGCTTCCGGGTCACCCTCGGCGTCGCCATCGATCTGCGGGCCTTGTTGGTCGCGCTCGCCGTCGCGATCGTGGCCCTGGCGGTGCAGGTCTACTCCATCGGCTATCTCGGCGGTGCCGCTGTGGGCGGCACCGGCCGTCCTCCCGCCTCGCCTCGCGCGGCGGATCGAGCGACCGGAGCCGCTGGTGACGACCGCTACGGCCCGTACGCCGCACAGATCAGCATCTTCACCGCGGCGATGCTGGCGGTGGTCGTCGGCGGCGACCTGATCCTGGTGCTCGTCGGCTGGGAAGTGATGGGCGCCTGCTCGTACCTGCTGATCGCGCACGATCGGAGCCTGCCCGAGGCGCCGGCCGCGGCGATGAAGGCGTTCCTCGTGACCCGGGTCGGCGACGTCGGCTTCCTGCTGGGCATCGCCCTGCTCGGGGTGAACGCGCACAGCTTCCGGATCGCCGAGGTCATCCCGGCGCTGCCCCAGATGAGCCCCGGTACGCTCACCGCCGCCGCGATCCTGTTGCTCGCCGGAGTGGCGGGCAAGAGCGCGCAGTTCCCGCTGCACACCTGGCTGCCCGACGCGATGGCTGGTCCGACGCCGATCTCGGCGTTGATCCACGCCGCGACGATGGTCGCCGCCGGGGTCTACTTCGTGGCGCGGCTCTACCCGGTCTTCGAGCAGGCTCCCGGCGCGTTGACCGTCCTCGGCGTGATGGCCGCCATCACGCTGTTGCTGGGTGCGTTCGCCGCGACCGCGCAGGACGACATCAAACGCGTACTGGCGTGGTCGACGGTCAGCCAGCTCGGTTACATGACCGGCGCGCTCGCCGTCGGAGCGCCCGATGCGGCGATCTTCCACCTGCTCACCCACGCCGCCTTCAAGTCACTGCTGTTCCTCGCGGCGGGCTGCGTGATCCACGCCGTCGGGACGAACCTGATGTCCCGGATGGGTGGCCTGCGCAAGGTGCTGCCGGTGACCTTCTGGTCGATGACGATCGGGCTGGCCGCGCTCGCCGGCATCCCGCCGATGGCCGGGTTCTGGAGCAAGGAGGCGATCCTCGCCGCCGCCGAGCACGGCTCCGGCGGGACGGCGCTGGCCGTCTACCTCGCGGGTCTGCTCGGCACCTTCGTCACCGCCTGGTACGCGACCCGCCTGTGGCTGCGCGTGTTCTTCGGACCGGGCTACAACGACCACGTGCACGTGCCGAGCTGGGTGATGCAGGCTCCGGTGCTGGTCCTGGCGGTTCCGTCGGCCGGGCTGGGGCTGGGGGCGTACGCCGCGAATCAGGAGCTGACCGAACTGGACGCGCTGGCGCTGCTGCCGATCGTGCTGGTGATAGCCGGGATCGTCGCCGCCTGGTGGGGCTGGCGGCGTACGGGGGATCCGGCGAGCGTGCTCGGCGGGGCGCGCGGCTTCATAGCGTCGGCCTTCGGGCTTGACGCCGTCCAGAACGCGCTGGTCGTCGCCCCGGTACGCGGGCTGGCCCGGCTCACGCGTACGGCCGACGAGTCCGGCGTGGACGGCGTGGTGACCGGCGTCGGGGTGGGCACGCTTGCCCTCGGCGGCTCGCTCAGCCGCTGGCATCGCTCGGGCATCCCCCGGGCGCTGGCTGGGGTGCTGATGATCGCCGCGGCCTCCGTCGTGGTCTTCGCCCTGAATGGACTGCTGAGATGAGCGTGCTGCTGATTCTGCTGCTCGCCGTGCCGCTGGCCGGTGCGATCGCCGCCGGGCTGCTGCCGGATCGGGCCGGGCGGATCGTGGCCACGGCCGCCGCGGCGCTCACGTTCGTCGCGTCCTTGCCGTTGGCCGCCGATCGGGGCGACGGACTCTGGCATCAGGTCGGCTACGACTGGGTGGAAGGCTTGGGGATCCGCTTCGCCCTCGGCGTCGACGGGATCTCCTACCCGCTGATCGTGTTGACGACCCTGTTGACGCTGCTCTGCTGCGCGTACACGGCGTGGCGGGCTCCGGCGGACCGGCCGTCCGGCGGCAAGCTCGCCGCGCTGCTGCTCGCCATCGAGGTCGGCCTGATCGGCGTCTTCACCTCGCTCGACCTGGTGCTGTTCTTCATCTCGTTCGAGGTCGTGCTGCTTCCGATGTACGCCGTGATCGCCGGCTGGGGCGGGCCGGACCGCCGCCGCGCCGCCCGGAAGTTCGCGCTGTACACGCTGTTCGGCTCGGTGCTGCTCCTGGTGGGCGTCCTGGGCATCGGAACCTCGGCGGGAACCTTCGACATCGCCGCTCTGACCGCCAACCCCACCCTCTCCCGCGGTACGCAGATCGGCCTGTTCGTGGTGCTCGCCATCGCGTTCGCGGTGAAGGCGCCGTTGTGGCCGCTGCACACCTGGCTGCCCGACGCGCACACCGAGGCGCCGACGGTCGGCAGCGTGATCCTCGCCGGCGTGCTGCTGAAGATGGGCACGTACGGGCTGATCCGGGTCGGGCTGGGCGTCCTGCCCGAGGGCGCGAAGGCGGTCGCCGGCGTGCTCGGCGTGCTGGCCGTCGCCGCCATCGTCATCGGCTCGCTGGTGTGTCTGGCCCAGCGCGAACTCAAGCGGCTGATCGCGTACTCCAGCGTCGGGCACATGGGCTTCGTCCTGCTCGGCATCGCCGCCGGGGCGGCGAGCGGCGGGCTGGCCCAGTCCACCGGGGTTCAGGCAGCGCTGCTCGGCAACATCGCCCACGGCATCATCACCGGCCTGCTGTTCTTCCTCGCAGGCGCGATCAAGGACCGCACGCACACCGGTGACCTGCACGATCTCGGCGGACTGCGGGAGACCTCCCCCGCCCTCGCCGGGATCCTCGGCTTCGCCGCCCTCGCCAGCCTCGGACTGCCCGGCCTGGCCGGCTTCTGGGGCGAGGCGTTCGCCGTCGTCGCCGCCGTTCAGCAGGGTGGCGGCTGGCTCTGGCTGGCCGTCATCGCCGCCGTCGGCGGAGCGCTGACAGCGGCGTACCTGTTGAGATTGTTGAGGCGGGTGACCCACGGTCCGGCGGCGCCCGCGGTGACCGGGATTCCCGCGGTGACCGTGGCCGAGGGCCTGGCCTGGGCGCCGCTGGTGCTGCTCGCGCTGCTCATCGGCCTGGTGCCCGCGCTGGTCAACGGGTACGTGCTGGAGTCGATGCCGAGTCTGGTCGAGGCGGTGGCGCGATGATCGACCATATCGGACTGTTGCCGCTCTACCTCGCGGCCGGCACCGCCGTCCTCGTCCTCGTCGCGGACCTGCTGGTCGGCCGGGTCGCGGTCACGCTCGGCGCGGGCGTGCTAGGCGCGCTCGCGACCGCGGTCGGCTCGGCGATCGTCGGCTCGGGCGACGCACGCACCGCGTTCTGTGTGGACAGTGGCTGCTCGTGGGTCTTCGGCGACACGGCCACCCTCCTCGCGGTCGCGGTGGCGGCGATCGCCGCGCTGGTGCTGCTGCTCTCCGCGCCTACGCTCACGCGCGGCGACCTGCCCACCGGCGAGTACGCCTTCCTGCTGGCCGCCTCCATGACGGGCGGTGTGGCGCTGGGCGGGGCCCAGGATCTGATCACGCTCATCGTGGCGCTCGAAACGCTGACCTTGCCGCTTTACGCGCTGGTCGGGTTGCGCCGCAAGTCCGCCGAGTCGGCGCAGGCGGCGGTCACGTTCCTGCTGACCAGCGTCGCCGCGACCGCGGTGACCCTGCTCGGCGCGGCGCTCATGTACGCCGCCACCGGTCAGGTGCACTTCCGGGCGCTGTCGACCGCGCTCGACGTGACCGGACCCGGGCGGCCGCTGGCCGGGGCGGGCCTGGTCCTGCTGCTGGTCGGGCTGGCGTTCAAGGTCGCCGCCGTCCCCGCGCACGCCTGGGCGCCGACCACCTACGACGGTGGTCCGCTGCCGATCGCGGCGTACCTGTCGACCGCTTCGAAACTCGGCGGCCTGGTCGCCATCGTCTACGCCGCCGTCCAAGTCGGACCGGCGTGGACCCGGGTCACCGGCCCGGTGCTCGGCATCATCGCCGTCGCCACGCTGCTCGTGGGTACGCTCGTCGCCCTGCGCCAGCAGCGGATGGTGCGCCTGCTCGCGTGGTCGTCGGTGGCGCAGGCCGGCTTCATGCTCGCCCCGTTGGCCGCCCTGCACGTCGTCGAGGCCGGCCCACTGGTCACCGCTACCTTGGCGTACGCCGTGATTTATGTGGCCGTCGAACTGGGCGCCTTCGCCGGAGTGATCTCGTTGCGTCCGGCCGGAGCCGACGGCGGCACCCTTGCCGAGTACGCCGGACTGGGCCGGACCGCGCCGGTGCGTTCGGCGGCGTACGCGTTCGCGGTGGTGGGGCTCGCCGGGCTGCCGCCCGCGCTCGCCGGCCTGTTCGCCAAGGTCTTCGTGATCCGGGCGCTGGTCGACGCCAAGGCGTGGTTCGTGGTGGCCGCCGCTGCGATCGCCGCCGTCGTCGGGCTCGCCGTCTACCTGCGTGCGGTTCTGCCGCTCTACCGCGACGGGGAGGGTACGCCCGCGCCGCGCGCCTCGATCGCTGTCGCGATCGTGCTCGCTGTCGTGACGCTGGCCGCGGTCGTGGTCGGCTTCTTCCCGCAGTTCGTCCTCGACCTCACCACCTGACCGTTCGCAGCTCCCGCCGGCCGCACGTTCGCTGCTCCCGCCGGCCGCACGTTCGCTGCTCCCGCTGGCCGCACGTTCGCCGCTCCCGCCGGCCGCACGTTCGCTGCGGATCACGGTTATGCAGCCATCCTGGGCCGCGGGAGGCATGCGTAACCGTGATCTGCACGGAAGCACTGAGGAGCGAAAAGGGGTCAGGCGGAGGAGCGGACGACGAGTTCGGTCGGCAGCACCACCGACGAGGGGATGTCCTCCCCGGCGACGAGCCGGAGCAGCTGCCGGGCCATCTCCCGGCCCTGGCCGATGATCGGCTGCCGCACCGTCGTGAGTGGAGGTTCGGCGTATCGGGCTTGTTCGACGTCGTCGAAGCCGACCAGGGCCACGTCGTCCGGCACTCGCCGACCGGCCTCGCGGAGCGCCGTCAACGCGCCGAACGCCATCAGGTCCGACGCCACGAAGACGGCGTCGAGGTGGGGGTCGTCCGCGAGGAGCTGGCGCATCGCGACCGCACCGGATTCGCGGGTGAAGTCGCCGACGGCGACGATCGAGCGCCGGTCGGAGTCCTGGAGTTCGCGCCGGTAGCCGGCGAGCCGGTCGATGCCCGCGACCATGTCCTGCGGGCCGGCGACGGTGGCGATCCGGGTCCGGCCGCGCTCCAGCAGGTGGCGTACGGCCAGCCGGGCTCCGCCGACACTGTCGACCTCGACATACGGAACGGTGCTGCGCCCGAGCGGGCGGCCGCCGCAGACCACCGGGATCCCCATCCGGTGCAGCGAGTTGGGCAGCGGATCCGCTCCGTGCATCGAGGCGATGATGACCCCGTCGACGTGGCGTGCGAGCGCGTACCGCTCGATCCGGTCGTGGGCCGACGGCGAGCCGCCGACCATGAGGACGAGCTGTTTGTCGGCCGCTTCGAGTTCTTGCGACACGCCCCGGATGAAGCCGGGGATGGCCTGGTCCTCAGAGAAGACCCGGAACTCGCTCTCTGGGAGGATCAGCGCGATCGAGTCCGTACGCTGCGTGACCAGGCTGCGGGCGGCCTGGTTCGGCACATAGCCGAGTTCGGCGATGGCCCGCTGGACCGTCTCGCGGATCGCCGGGGTGACGGTGGGGGAGCCGTTGACGACGCGGGAGACGGTCGCCCGGGACACCCCCGCGCGCTCAGCCACCTGCTCCAGAGTGGGTCTGCCGGTCATCTTTCCACCCCGCATCGCCGCGTTGATCATGGACTTTTCACCCCCGACACTCTGACTGCACTCCTGGCGGCTCGCGCAAGCGCTCCCCGGCGCGAGACCAGGGTTAACTCCATGATCGACGAGGCGGGAAGAGGCCAGGGGTCAGCCGACTCGGAGCGCCTCGAGCAGGGACTCGTCCCCGGCCAGCTCTAGCACGTCGAAGCCGACGCGGCCGTACATCGCCAGGAGCAGGTCGGACGCGGTCCCGGACGCGGAGACGCGCGGGTCGGGCTCCTCGCTGTCGAGGATCGTGTCGGTGTCCAGCAGGGCGACTCCCGGGCCGCGCAGCCGCAGGAACCACTCCTCGTCGGTGTCGGCGGCGAGCAGGTGCACCACCCCGATCTTGTCGATCGGCCCCTTGCGGCGCGTCCCGCCCGCCGGGAGCCAGGTGTCGAGCACCTCGCTGACGCCGTCGGCGGCCAGCTTGTCCTCGATCGGTTCGGCACGTGCGATCGCCATCTGGGCGTCCCAGCGGTGCACCGCGGTCTCCAACGCGAGGCGGCGGTCCCAGAACGCGACCTTCTTCGCCTGCGGCGCCCAGTTCCAGGCAGGCATGTCGGGGTCGAGCGCGTCCAGCGTGGTGAGCAGCCGCTCGGCCCGTTCGTCGAAGACCCCGATGGCCTCGGCGGCCGGGGGACGCTGGTCGGCGGGGGTGCCGGCGTCGATCGGGGGTAGCTGCGGGTCGGTGCTCAGCCCGCGGCTGAGGTGCGACAGGTGCCGTTCATAGACATAGGTGAGGTGGTGAACCAGATCGAGGATGGTCCACCCCGGGCATGAGGGAACCTCGATGTCCGGGTCGGCGTCGAGCGCCTCGGCCGCCGCCGATCGGAAGGCCGAGATCTCAGGCCGCAGAGCGGCCAGCCAGAACTCCTTGCTGCCGTGCGTCCTGCTCATCCGGTCCTCCCGCGTACCGCCGTCCCGAGCACAGCTTAGGGTGAGTGCGTGCCTGAGGTCAGCCCTGATGTGTCGCTCGCTCGCTGGACCACCCTTGGCCTGGGCGGTCCCGCCCAGCGGATGATCGTCGCGAACAGCGTCGATGAGATCGTGCAAAGTGTACGGTCCGCCGCCGACGGCCCCGCGTTGATCCTGGCGGGCGGGAGCAATGTCGTCGTCGGAGACGACGGCTTCCCCGGTGTCGTCGTGCTCGTGCGGTCGGCCGGCTGGACGGTGACCGCCGACGACGGCGGCACCGTTGACCTGGTGGTTCAGGCCGGTCAGGACTGGGACGGCTTCGTCGCGTACACGGTCGCCGAGGGGCTGGCCGGAGTCGAGTGCCTGTCCGGCGTACCGGGGTCGACGGGCGCCACGCCGATCCAGAACGTCGGCGCCTACGGCCAGGACGTGTCCGAGGTGATCACGGCGGTGACGGTCCTCGACCGGCTCGCCGACGAGGTCGTGGAACTGTCCGCGGCCGAGTGCGAATTCGCGTACCGCGGCAGCCGGTTCAAACACAACGACCGGTGGGTGGTCCTGTCCGTGGCCATGCGCCTGGTCCGTTCGCCGCTCTCCACGCCCATCCGGTACGCGGAACTGGCGCGACGCCTCGGCGTGGAACCCGGCGACCACGTGAATCTGGGGCAGGTTCGCGAAGCGGTGCTCGCCCTTCGCCGGGGCAAGGGCATGGTGCTGGATCCGGAGGATCCCGATACCCGGTCGGTGGGCTCCTTCTTCATGAACCCCGTGCTGTCCGCTTCCGCGTACCAGATGTTCTTGGCGAAAGCCGACGGCCGGGAGGGTACGACGTGGCCGGAGGCGGACGGCAAGGTGAAGGTGAGCGCGGCCTGGCTGATCGAGAACGCCGGATTCCGCAAGGGGTACGCGCGCGGCGGCGCGGCGATCTCGGGCAAGCACACGCTGGCCCTGACCAACCGGGGTGGCCGGACCGAGGATCTGCTGGAGCTGGCCCGCGAGGTACGCGACGGTGTGCACGCGCGATTCGGCGTGACCCTGCGCCCGGAACCGGTACTGATCAACTGCGAGCTGTAGGTCGTTACAGCAGGTCAGGGCGGTCGTTACGTCCAATATGGGCGTTTTGCTAAAAACGCGGCGATGGGGTACGCCCGTCGCCGCTCTTCTTATGGCGGCCGGATCATCCGCTCTTCTGGCCGCCGGATCATCCGCGGTGGCGCATGCCGCACCAGTCGCCGGACCGCGGGCGCTGCCCGCTCCGCCGGCCGCGACGGACGCGTGGGCGACCTGCCCGAACTACGCGTACATGGTGACGTTGCCGGAGGGCAGCGGACGGTCGACCTTCAACCGGTACGACATCGGCACGGCGTCGCTGGTCCCGATCAAGCAGTTCGATTTCGTCGTGAACGCGATCGGCTACTCCAAGACGCAGAACCTGGTGTGGGGCGTGCACTCGGTCGACAACGAGCCCGACACTCTCGTCCGGTTCGGCTCGCAGGGCGACCTCGTTGAGGTGGGCGTACCGGAGGACGCGTCCGGCAACCCGTTGACGAAGTTCGAGGCGCTGGCCGGCACGGTCGACGGAAACACCTACATCGCGCATACGCGTACGCCGGCGAACCACCTGATGACGATCGACATCGACCCGGCCAGCTCGACGTTCGGCCAGGTGAAGACGGATGTGGCGCTGTCGCGTACATCGCCGGGGCGGAGCTATCTCAACGTCGGCGACTGGGACGTCTACGACCAGGACGGCCTCCTGTACGCCGTCGAACTGGACAGCAACTTCCGCAAGCTGGTCAAGATCGACCCGGCGACGGGCCAGGTGACCGACGCGGCGACCGTGACCGCCGACCTGCCCGACAGCGCCAACTACGGTGCGGCCTTCATGGAGGACGGCAGCGGCAACTTCTACGTCGGCGCCAACAACGTGCTCTCCGGCGGTACGCCGACCGGCCAGAGTCAGACCTTCATGCTGCGTACCGGGCTCACGCCGCCGCTGACCACGGCGTACGGGAAGGGCGGGGCGCTGCGTGTCAACGACGGCGCGGACTGCCTGCTCGCGACGGACTTCGGCGACGCGCCCGACTCGTACGGCACGCTCGACGACTCCGGCGGTCCGGCACACGTGCTGTCGTCGTACCTGCACCACGGCAAGAAACTGCGGATCGGGGCGAACATCGACGCCGACCTGGACGGGTTCAACGACGCGGACGCCAAGGTCGACGACGACAACGTCCCCGGCATGAACGACGAGGACGGCGTACCGGCCGGGACGAGGTTCACCTCGACCAAGCCGAAGCTGACGGTGAAGATCACGAACACGACCGGGCTCGCGGCCGTGCTCGCCGGGTGGCTGGACAGCAACCGGAACGGCGAGTTCGACGACGCCGAACGGGCCATGGTCCCGCTCAGCGCCTCGGCGACGAGCGCGACGCTCACGTGGAAGGCGTTCTCGCTGCCGAGCGCGTCGGCGAAGTCGTTCCTGCGGCTGCGTGTCTACGAGGCGGGCCGGACCGAGGCCGCCGGGCGTACCCGCGCCGGCCGCACCGAGGCCGGGCCGACGCCGGGCGGCTGGGTCGACGGCGGCGAAGTCGATGACCACGAAGTCACCCTGGTACGCACCACCGCCGCGCGCGCGGTGACCGCGGTGTCGAAGCCGAAGGTTCAGATCGACCCGGACACCTGGCCGGCGAACAGCGACGGACCGAAAGACCTCGACGACGACGGTGACGTCGACCAGCACGACCTGGACCTGGCGCTCGCCGCCACCGGGTTCGTGCTGCGGCCCTACCTGTTGCTCGGGGTCGGCATGGTGCTGCTCGGCCTGGTCATCCTGATCCTGGCCCTGATGGTCGGCCCCAAAAAGGTACGCCGCCGGATCTGATCCAGCCGAATCCGCGTCTGACCAGCATCTCGGGCATGATCGACTCGTTGGGTATTTCGTGCTGTTTATCCGAATCGGGAAACTTGTCGGAATAGCGGTGATCGGCTCGGCGGCGGTGGGACTCGCGCCCACCGCCGCCTTCGCCGCGCTGACGCCGCCCGCCCCGCCGACCGTGCCCTTCACCGAGTGCCCCAACCTCGGATACCAGGTCCAGTCGCAGGACGGGAAGACGTCCACCTACGGCTACTTCGACCTGAACACCTCGACGTTCGTGCCGATCAAGAAGTTCGCGACGGCCGTCAACGCGACGGGGTACTCCCGCGCGCAGGGCGTCTTCTGGGGAATGCTCACGAACTACGACAACAACCACCTGGCGCGCTGGGATCGACTCGGGAACCTCGTGGACGTCGGGCCGCTGGACGGCGTACCGGCGGGTCAGGTGATCCGGACCAATGTGGGCACCATCGACGACCAGGATCACCTGCTGATCCAGACCCGGGACCCGGCCGCCGACAAGCCCGGCCTCGTCGGGCCGACCAACGCGCTGATCACCGTCGACGTCGACCCGGACAGCGCGACGTTCGGCGAGATCCTGGGCAACGTGCCGTTGAGCCGGGCCACGCCCGGCATGGACTTCCTGCGGATCGGCGACTGGGACTACAACCCGACCGACGGAATGCTCTACTCGCTGGAGATGGTGGGCGACACCAAGCGAGAACTGGTCAAGATCGACCCGTCGACCGGGCAGGTCACCGACGTCAAGGACCTCACGGCGCAGCTGCCCGACTCGCAGAACTACGGCGCGGTCTACGTCGAGGACGTCAGCGGCACGGTCTACGTCTCGGCGAACGACGTCGACGACAAGCTGGCGCACAAGCAGCCCGGTGCGTCCAGCCGGACCTACGCGATCTACGCGCCGTACTCGAATCCGCACATCATCGCGTACACGCCGGGTGCGCCGCTGCTCATCAACGACGGCGCGGACTGCCTTGTGGCCACCGACTTCGGGGACGCACCCGACAGCTACAAGACGCTGAACCCGCACGGCGGACCCGGGCACATCTTCACCGAGGTCGAGCACCCCGGTCAGCAGTTGCGCATCGGCAAGCTGATCGACCCCGACCTCGACGGCATCCCGACCCCGAACGCGGACGGCGACGACAAGAACCTCCCCGTCAACGACGAGGACGGCGTAAAGCCCGGTACGACGATCTTCGCCAACTCGCCGGCGTTGAGCGTACCGATCACGAACACGACCGGGGCGAAGGCGACCCTGGCCGGATGGCTGGACCTGGACGGCTCGGGCACCTTCGAAGACTCCGAGCGGGCCATGGTCACCCTCGAACCCGGGCAGACCAGCGGCGAGCTGACCTGGCCCGCGCTGGAGAACGGCCGGACCGAGAGCCTGACGCAGACCTTCCTGCGGCTGCGGCTCTACCCGGGCGAGGTCGCCGACCCGAAGCCGACCGGAGCACGGTTCATCGACGGCGGCGAGATCGAGGATCACAAGGTCGTGTTCGGACTTCCCGCCACCGGCGACAAACTGATGCCGATCCTCGGCCTGGGACTTGGACTGCTCGCGGCCGGCCTGGTCATCACCGGGGTCACCGGGCCCGGCCGGCGACGGCCGACCCCGGCCGGGCCGACGAACCGGCGGCCAAGCCCTCGCCCCGCCCGCACCTGACCCGCCCGCTCACGCCCGACGCGCCTGCCCGCACATACCCACCAGATCAGGGATATGCATGCGATCTTGGCCCAAGATCGCATGCATATCCCTGATCCAGCGCCAGAGCGGGGAGCGCCAGAGCGGGGAGCGCCAGAGCGGGCGCGTACTAGAGGGAGGGCCAGGGGATGGTGAGTTCGCCGAGCCGCCACCGTGACGGCCCGTCCAGCACGGCCTGCCCGCTGTCGGCGTACGCCCGGAGGGTCGCCAGCCAGCGTTGACGTGACCCGAAGACACCCATCGGGGCGGCCCGTTCCCAGTGCTCGGTGAGCGTCGCCAGGACGGTGTGGATCGGCGATCCCGGCACGTTGTGGTGGATCAACGCCTTGGGCAGCCGTTCGGCGAACACCGCCGGGCTCTCCAAGGTGGACAGTTTGGCCGCGAGCGTAAGGCTGTCCGGGGCGGTGGAACCGGCGGCCAGCAGCGCCCAGGTCGCGATTCGGCCCAGTTCGTCGCAGGTCCCTTCGACCAGCCAGCCGCCCGGGGCCAGCCGCTCGGAAACCGTACGCCACGCGTCTGCCACGGCCGATTCGTCGTACTGTCGCAGGACGTTGAACGCGCGTACCACTTGGGGGCGCAGCCCCGCCAGCTCGAAGCCGCCGCGGCGGAACTCCAGCCGGGGCGGGTCCGCCGCCGGCTGCGCCGCGGCTACGCGTACGGGATCGATCTCCAGTCCGATGACGTGGGGCCGGAACCGGGCCAGCCGGTCGGCCAGTTCCACGGCGGTGATGGGCGTGGCCCCGTAGCCGAGGTCGACGACGAGCGGCGAGTCCACCGAGGCGAGCGTGGCGGCCAGCCGCCACGCGATCCAGCGGTCGACGCGGCGCAACCGGTTGGGATTGGTCGTGCCGCGCGTGATCTCGCCGAGCGGCCGCCTCAAAGCTTGCGGGCCACCTTGTGCTGGGCGGCCTGAGCGATCGGGCGAACCACGAGCCGGTCGACGTTGACGTGGTGCGGCCGGGTGGCGCACCACGCGATGCAGTCGGCGATGTCGTCGGCGACCAGCGGTTCGGCGACCCCCGAGTAGACGGCCGCGGCCTTGCCGGAGTCGCCCCCGAACCGGTTGACCGCGAACTCGTCGGTCTTCACCATGCCCGGCTCGATCTCGATCACCCGGACGGGTTCGCCGTTGAGTTCGAGGCGCAGCGTGCCGGTGAGCGCGTGCTGCGCGTGCTTGGCCGCGGTGTATCCGCCGCCGCCCTCGTAGACGATGTGCCCGGCGGTCGACACGACGTTCACGATCGTGCCCGCGCCGGACTCGATCAGTGCCGGAAGCAGCGCTCGCGTGACCCGGAGGGTGCCGAGGACGTTGACGTCGAACATCCACTGCCAGTCTTCGACGGAGCCGGACGCGACCGGGTCGGCGCCGTGCGCGCCGCCGGCGTTGTTCACGACCAGGTAGAGCGGTTCGCCGAGGTCGGCCACTGTCTCCGCCAGCGAGCCGACCGAGGTGTCGGAAGTCACATCGCAGGCCACGGGAGTGATCCGGCCCTGGGCGACAGCGGCGAGCGCAGCGAGCCGTTCACTGCGACGAGCTGCGGCGACGACGTGGAAACCCTCTTCGGCCAGCCGCCGCGCCGTCGCGGCGCCGATGCCGCTGGACGCGCCGGTGACCACCGCGATGCCTCTGGACTGCATGGCACGATCATGCCCGGTTCACCTCGGCACTCGACCGCCGGGTTGGGCCGGTCCGCCCGCCGGGACGGACAACCGCAAAATCGGCACAGCGTGATGTGGATCACGTCTGGCTGATGTGTCGGGATTATGAACAACCGCTGCGCTGTTGGAGGCACCGTGAGCCCTCGGACCCCACGCCGCATCGCAACGCTGTCGGTGCACACGTCTCCCCTGCACCAACCCGGTACCGGCGATGCGGGCGGCATGAACGTCTATATCGTCGAGGTCTCCAAACGCCTCGCCGAGGCGGGGGTCGAGGTCGAGATCTTCACTCGAACCACCTCCAGCGATCTGCCACGCAGTGTCGAGCTGGCTCCGGGCGTACTGGTGCGGCATGTGAACGCCGGTCCGTTCGAGGGGCTGGCCAAGGAAGACCTGCCCGCTCAGCTCTGCGCCTTCACGCACGGGGTGCTGCGGGCCGAGGCGTCCCGGCCGCCGGGTCATTACGACCTGCTTCACTCGCACTACTGGCTGTCCGGCCAGGTCGGCTGGCTCGCCAAGCAGCGCTGGGGCGTACCGCTGGTGCATACCGCGCACACCCTGGCCAAGGTGAAGAACCTGCAGCTGGCGGCGGGCGACCGGGCCGAGCCGCGGTCCCGCGTCATCGGTGAGGAGCAGGTCGTCGCCGAGAGCGATCGGCTTGTCGCGAACACGCCGACCGAGGCGCGCGAACTCATCGACCTCTACCAGGCCTCGCTCGACCGGGTCAGCGTCGTCGAACCCGGCGTGGACCTCGATCGCTTCCAGCCGCTGCCCCGGGTCGCCGCGTCGGCCGGCAAGCTCGCCGCCCGGAAGCGGCTCGGCCTGCCCGAGCGCGGGCGGATCGTCACCTTCGTCGGCCGCATCCAGCCGCTCAAGGCACCCGACGTGCTCATCCAGGCCCTCGCCGAACTCTGCGCGCGCGATCGCGATCTGGCCGCGGACACCACGCTGGTCATCGTCGGCGGCCCCAGCGGCAGCGGCCTCGACCGGCCCACCGCGCTCATCGAACTCGCCGCGTCGCTCGGGCTCCGCGACCGCGTGCGCTTCCTGCCTCCGCAATCCGGCGACGACCTGGTCGCGGTCTACCGCGCCGCCGACGTGGTCGCGGTCCCGTCGCACAACGAGTCGTTCGGCCTGGTCGCCCTCGAAGCACAAGCGACTGGTACGCCGGTAGTGGCGGCCGCCGTCGGCGGGCTCGTCACGGCGGTACGCGATGAGGTGAGCGGTGTTCTCGTCGACGGCCACGTCCCGGGCGACTGGGCCCGGGTGTTCGACCGGCTGCTCCGGGCGCCGCATCGGCTGACCGAGCTGGCCCACGGCGCGGTCGAGCACGCCCGCGCGTTCTCGTGGGCTCGCACGGCGTCCGGGTTGCTGGACGTCTACCGTGAAGCCATGGAGGAGAACCGGGCACGCCTGCTGCTCCGCGACCACGCGGATCTCGCCGGCGCCGCGACGTGGTAGAGCTGGGCGCCCTGCTCGACGAGCTGGGCGTCGCGTACGAGGTGTCGGCGCAGGGCAGCCTGGTCGTCGTGCTGCCCGGTACGCACAAGCTGAAGACGACGGTCAACCTCATCCCGGGTGAGCACTCCCTGCGGATCGAGGCCTTCGTCGTCCGCCACCCCGACGAGAACCACGAAGCCGTCTGGGCTTGGCTGCTCCGCAAGAACGCCCGGATGTACGGGGTGTCCTTCTCCATCGACGGCAACGACGACATCTACCTGACCGGCCGCCTGCCGAACCACGCGGTGACCGCCGAGGAACTCGACCGGCTGCTCGGAGCGGTGCTCTCGTACGCCGACGAGTCCTTCGACGCGCTGCTGGAGCTCGGGTTCGCCGAGGCGATCCGCCGCGAATGGGCTTGGCGGATCAGCCGTGGCGAACCGACGGAGAACCTGCGCGCCTTCCAGCACCTGGCGCCGGCGGATCACTTGCAGGAGTAGGTGACCTCGGCGTTCGCGGTCATCTGCACCGGGGCCAGGATGTTCAGCGTCGCGGTGCCCTTGTGGCTGCCCTTGCCGCTGAAGCCCCAGTAGTAGTGCACCTGCACCGAGCCTTCGCCCTTGCGTACGGTCTGGTCGAGGCGGCCGCTGCGATGGCCGTCGCTGTCGACCCACTCGTACGCGAAACTGCCGGGCTCGCCGTTGGTCACCACGGTCCCGACGACGTCCGCCTGCGTGTTGCACGTCGTCACGGCCACCTTCTGCACGGTGACCCCGGTGATCTGCGTCGAGCTGAACAGGCCCAACGGGTTGGGGATCCCGGCCTCCGGCAGGAACCGGAGCAGGAGGACGTAGCCCACGCCGAGCACGAGCAGCAGCGACACCAGGCTGCCGAGCACCCCGGTGACCCGCTTGAACAGGCTTTTCTTCGGCGGCTTGTACGCCGTCGGCGGCGGCGTCCAGTTGGGCGTCACCGGTGTCGCGACCGGCCCTTGGCCGAACCGCAGTACGCCGTCCGCGTTCCGTTCGACGGGGGCCGGCTGCTGCGGCTGCGGTTCGGTCGTCCGCCGCGCCATCTGCGTGGCCAGATGATCCTGCGCCACCGGCTGCTGTCGCACACCCTGCTGCATCGGCTGCTGCGGCATCGCCTGCTGGGGCATCGCCTGCTGAGGCACGGCCTGCGGCATCGGCTGCTGGGGCACGGGCTGCTGGGGGACCGCTTGTTGCGGGACGGTCTGAACGGCGGCTTCGGTGGCCGCGCCGGGGAGCAGCGTCGTCGACTCCGGCGGGGGGATGTCCAGCGGCACGACGATCGGCGGGGGCTGCTTCCGAAGCGCCGCGAGCGCGGGGCGATCGCCGAAGCCCGGCAGGGCGGAAGCGTGCGCCGCGAGTACCCGCAACCCGGTCTCCAAACCGGCGGCGGCCGCGGCGGCCACGATCTGCAGCGTCTGGTCGCCGCCACCGATGCGCCGGGCCAACTCCGCCCACGCGGCGGCATCCTCGGCCGCGGTGGGCTGCCGGCCCGCGGTGGCCGCGGCGACGCCGACCTCGCTCAGCAGCGCGACCCCGGCCGGGCTCACCACGACCGTGCTCGGATCGACCGCGCCATGCGCCAGACCGGCCTGGTGCAGGCGCATCAGGGTCTGGCCGGTGTCGGACAGGACGGTCGCGGCGGTCCCGGGGGTCATCCGCGTCGCCAGGTCGGCCACGGACGGCCCGACCGGCGCACCCGAGATCAGCCAGGCGCGCCCGCCGTGCCCCACGAGGTCGGCGACCGGCACAACCCCGGGCAGGGCGAGTTTGCGTACGGCGTTGACGGCCGCGACGACCCGCGTCAGCTGCTCCCGGTCCTGCTGCGGCAGGGCGAGCGCGCCCACCTTCCGACCGTCCGCAGTGGACGTCTCCTGCCACGTGCCGATGCTCACGGCCCGCCCCCTGTCTGACTGCGCTCCCGCCGGCTCGCCCGACGGCTCCCCGGCTTGATCGGCGTCAGGCTACAACCGGCCGGATGGGTCGCACACTGGCCGAAGGTATGGGCCACTGTCCGGAGCACGACGCTCAGGCCACGAGGCCCGACTGAGCGGCCATCACCGCCAGTTGTACGCGGTTCCCGCTGCGCGTCTTCGTCATCAGATTGGCGACATGGGTCTTCACCGTCGTGACGCCGAGATGCAGTCGCTCGGCGATCTCCGGGTTCGACAGGCCGGTGCCCACCAGGGCCAGCACTTCCCGTTCGCGGTCGGTGAGGTTCGTCAGCGCGGGTCGCGGCGGCTCAGCCGGTCGCAGCGCCTTAGCGACCAAGCGCCGCAGCACGTCCGGGCTGAACGGGCTCTCTCCAGCCGCCGCTCGGCGTACGCCGTCGAGCAGTTCGCCCGGCGACGCGTCCTTCACCAGGAAACCGCAGGCACCGGCCGCCAACGCCGGGTACAGGTGATCGTCGTCGTCGAACGTCGTCAGCACGAGGATTCGCGTACTGGGGCGGTCGGCGAGGATGCGCGCGGTCGCGGTGGTGCCGTCGACGCCGGGCATCCGGAGATCCATCACGATCACGTCCGGACGGAGTTGCTGGGCCATGCGGACCGCCGGGCCGCCGTCGGCCGCTTCGCCGACCACCTCCATTTCGGGATCCGACTCGCACAGCATGCGCAGCCCCGCGCGTACAAGTTGTTGATCATCGACCAGGAGCACCCGGATCATGACGCCGCCCGCATGGCCGGGACCAGCGCGGACAGGCGCCAGCCGGGGGTGGCTGGGGCGGCGAGCAGCCCGCCGCCCAGCAGTTCCACGCGCTCGCGCAGCCCCACGAGCCCGTGCCCGCCGTCGCCGGTCGGTGCGGCGCTGCCGCCGAAGTCGCGCAGCTCGAAGGCGACCTGCTCGCCGCGGACGTCGATGGACAGTTCGGCGCGAGCCGCTGTCCCGGCGTGCTTGGCCACGTTGGCGAGTCCTTCCTGGGTCAGCCGCAGCACCGCCAGCGCGGTACGCGAGTCCAGCTCGGTCACGGTCGGGTCGATCGCGGCCTCGACGGTCAGGCCGAGCCCCCGGCTGCGGTCGACCGCCGACTCCAGCGCGAGGACGAGCCCGGCCGGGTCCACGAGATAGTCCGCCGGTTGCACGTCCCGGAGCACGGCGACCAGCCTTCGCAGATCCGTCAGCGCGGACGACCCCGTCGTACGCACATCGTCGAGGACCTTGCGGACCCGGGCGTCCTCGATCGGCAGCACGTCGGCCGCGACCGAGACCCGGAGCACGATCGACGCGACGTGGTGCGCCACGATGTCGTGCAGTTCGCGGGCGATCGTGGCGCGCTCCTCGGCTCGGACGCGGGACACCACCTGGGCCGCCCGGTCCGACGCCTGCCGGGCCAGTTCCCGCGCCATTCGCAGCTGTACGCCGATGAGCAGCGGCACGACCAGGATCGCCGACGCGAAGAAGACGGTGATCGGTTCGCGCCAGGCGTCGTCGAGATCGGAGACGACACTGCCCAGCAGTCCCGCCGCGAGACCGATCCACATCGGACGCCCGGACCGGCGCATGCCCAGCTCGAACATGGCCCAGGCGAGGCCGACAGTCGGCACGACGTCGTTGTCCGCGCCGAAGAACCAGCCGGCGCCGATCGCCGCCGCGAGCCCGGTCACCGACCAGAACGGTGACCAGACCGCGGCGAATCCGTAGATCAGCGTGCCGATCGACAGAATCCAGTCCACAGTGTTGATCGACGCGCCGTCCGGCCGGATCGCGAGGTACCCGACGCCGGCCAGGCCCACGATGCTCAAGCGGCCGAAGGTGTGGCGCTCGGCGAACAGCCACTCCACCCAAGGCATGACGCGGATCCTATCGAGTCACCGCGTGACGGCGGACCATCGTTCGATCCCAGAACAACCCGATCACCGTGCCGACGACGAGCACTCCGGCAGCCGCCAGGGTCAGCCCGTCCGGCTGGGTCAGCGGCTGACCGCGCAACGCCTGCCAGGTCACGAGCGCGAGAAGCCCGGCATAGGCGCCGCCGGCCACCTGAATCAGCCGCGGCCGCCCCGGGAACAACATCGCCAGCAGGATCATCGCCTGCAGGCCGTGCACCCCTACGAAATGGCCCACGCGCAGGTCGCCGCCCGTGGTGCTCCATCCGGTGATCGGCAGTCCAGCTCCACCATCGGGTACGCCGACCGCATGTGCGCCGAGCATCGGCTGATCCTCGATCTCGTCCAGCCGCAGCTGTTCCTTCGTCGGCACCACCATCAGGGCTGCCTGTCCCATCCCGGCGAGCAGCAACAGCAGCCCGACCTTGGCGGCCACCATCGTCGTCCGATCCCGCACCGCATTGCGCCAGATCACGACCGCGACGATCGCCGTACCGACGCCGAACAGCGCCGCCATCGAACCCATCGCGTTCCAGATCATGTTGTCCAGCGCCGTCTCGACGTGGAAATGGCTCGCCCTGCCCCGCGCCGCCTGCGCGACGATAAGCGCGACCTCCAGATAGGACCCCACGATGATCAGGCCGACCGCGATCTTCTTCGTCCGCGTCGGCGTCACGAAACTCAGCAACCACGCCAGCGTGATGGCGTACACGGCGAACGAGGTGCCGAACTTGAACGGCTTGAGCCACGTCGGCTGGCCCAGCACGGTACGGTCGTCGACGATCAGCCCCAGCAGCGCCACGACAGCGAGCGCGGTCATCGCCGCCGCCATCACGGTGAGCCACGAACTTCCCCGGTACGCGTTCCTCAGTGCATTCCTCATGCACCTGACGGTCCTCGGAATCGGCGTACACCTCTTCCTGCTGTCAGCCGCAACGCCTCCTGCTATAGCAGGAGGCCGTCCTCCTGCCTTTACTGCTGTGGACAACTCGCCGGCCGGCCGTCGTCGGCGCGCCACTCTTGTCCGATGCGCCTCCCGATCGAGCCGTTCCGGGCACGTGACCTGCTGGCTACCGGCGCTCTCAGCCGCGACAAGCTTCGAGGACCACGGTGTCGACGGCTCTATCGGGGCATCTACGTCGACGCCGACATTCCGGTGGATCACCGGTTGTGGTGCTCGGCGGCCGCGTTGCTGCTTCCGCCCGGAGGTGCGATCGGTCTGCTCAGTGCGGCGGCCCTCTGGGACGTCCCGCTGCTCGGGCCCGCCGACCCGGTCACCGTGGTCGTGCCGCTCGGCACGAGCCTGCGTACACAGAAACACCTCGTGGTACGGAGAGCGCAGCTTTCCGCGCTGGACGTTTCGGAGATCTTCGGGGTCCAGGTGACGTCGGTTCCCCGGACCGTGTTCGACGTCGCACGGTTACTCCCCAGGGTGGACGCCGTCGTCGCCCTGGACGCGTTCTTCAAGCGGCGCAAGGCGTTCCCCGATCAGGTGCTGGCTTACCTTGACGCGCACACGGCCTGGCCCCACGTGCGGGCGGCTCGCACAGCGCTGTCGCTCAGCGACGGGCGGGCCGAATCCGTGATGGAAACCAAGCTGCGGTTGGTTCTCCTCGACGGTGGCCTGCCGTCGCCCGCATTGCAGGTCCGGATCACCCGTACGCTGCCCGACGGCCGGGTTCGGTTCCTGGCTCGGGTCGATCTCGCGTACGAGGAGTGGAAGCTCGCCATCGAGTACGACGGCGATCACCATCGGGACAAGGCCACCCACCGAAACGACATGGAACGGCAGAACGAGCTCTACGCCGCCGGGTGGACCGTGATCCGGTTCAACGCCGACGACGTTCTCCGCTTTCCGGACAGAACGGTCGCCCTGGTACGCACAGCCCTCCACCGGCTGGGGTGGCGGGATCCCCGTTAGTGCTGCGAGTGATGCGTTTGGGGGCTAGTTGATCTCCCCTCCACCCCCCAAACGCATCACTCACCTCACTTTCGACGCTAGCGTCACCCGATGCAGACGTAGTCGGCGACGTTGTAGGGCGAACCGCTCTCCTTCGCCGGCGTCGTGATGATCGAGACCTTGATCTGGTAGCCGGAAGTGCACCGGTCGCGCCAGAGCGTAGCTACGTCGAAGTCATCGGTGTCGGAGTAGGAAAGCGAACCCTGGAGCGTCTTCGTGTCCGTGTAGAGCACGGTGCCGTACTCTCCGCCGTTGGGGTCGACCTGGACGAAACGGAGCCGGTAGGTCAGCTTGTTCGTGTTGGAGGCGCGGATCGCCCAAGTCGCGCGGATGAGACTGGTCGATGCGCCGCATTTGCCGGAGAAGTAGCACGCAGTCGTCACAGAGGCCGTTGTCACGCGCGGCGCGGTGGGGCTGGGCGACGGGCTCTTGGAGGTGGGCTTGGGCGTCGGCGACTTCGTCTTCGACTTCGTTGGCGTCGGCGATGCGGTCGTCGGCGACACCGAGGGCGACGCCGACGGAGAGTCGGACGGCAACGGGGAGTCGGTCGGCGAGGCCGAGGGGGACTCTTCCGGAAGCACGGAAGAAGGCGACGACGACGGGAGGGCGGACGTGTTGGCGGCGTCCGTCGGGTTGAGGGCCACACAGCCGCCGACGCTGCCGCCGACGACGACAACCGTGATGGTCCCGGCGACCAGGGCCTTCTTCACCCCGCTCGACAGCGAACGGAGTCGGTGGCCGACGCCCTTGCCCAGGGCGGAGTCCGCGACGGCGGTGCCGGACATCGAGGCGAGCGCGAGTGGGAAGAGCGCGGCGAGCAGCAGGGCGCGGCGGGCGAGCTTCTTCTTGCCCTCTTCCTCCCATTGCGGGCCATACGCCGCGCCAGCCACAGCCTCCAACTCGCGGAGAAACATCGAAGCGTTGGTGGGGCGCTGCGCCGGGTCCTTGGCGAGCCCGCGTCGCAGCAGTCCGCGTATCCCTTCGGGCGCGGCGTCGACCGGGATGGGCGCGGACTCGTGCTGCCGGCGGAGCTGGACCAGGTCGCCCGGGGCCCGGTAGGGCGGCGCGCCGGTGAGGCACTCGAAGAAGGTGGCGGTGGCCGCGTAGATGTCGGTCTGCGGGGTGGCCGTGCCGGCCGCCCACTGTTCGGGGGCCATGTAGCTGGGTGTGCCCGCGAGCGCCCCGGTACGCCCGGCGCGGACGGCGATGCCGAAGTCCGCGAGCTTGCTCTGGCCTTGCGCGTCGACCAGCACGTTCTCGGGTTTGTAGTCGCGGTGGACGATGCCGAGTCTGTGTGAGGCGGCCAGGCCCAGAAGCGAGCCCTTGAGCACGACGAGCGCGGCCTCGGGTTCGGCCGGGCCCTGCTCCCGGATGATCTTGCGGAGGGCGACGCCGTCGACCAGTTCCATGACGATCGCCGCGCCGCCGGGGTTCTCGACGTACTCGTAGAGGCGGGCGACGTGGTCGTCTTGGACCTCGGCGAGGATGCGGGCCTCGGCCCGGAACTCGCGGAGGAAGGTCTCGTCGTTCTTCAGGTTGTCGGCGAGGTACTTGATCGCGACGGGCACCCCCGTCTGATCGTGCGTGGCGAGCACGACCAACCCGGACGCGCCGCGCCCCAACTCCTGAACCGCCGTATATCCCGGCACCGACCAGGTCATGCCGTCGCCTCCCCAGGCTCGGTCAGCGAACGCTTTGCCGCCGTTCGCCGCACCAGTGTGGACACCTTCTTGTAGATGCGGAACCAGATCGGAAACATCAAGACACCCAGCCCGATGACGATCACCGGAATCGCGAAGCCGGCCGGGAGGTACTTCTGGACCATCCCGTCGAGTCGCGTACGCCAGCTGAACACGGCCATCACCATGAAGGCCGTCATGCCGACAACGGCCGTCATCCCGTAGGCCGCCATGCCCCACTGCTTCAGCCCGGGACGCTTACCGCCCCGCAGGTCGGCCCAGATCCCCTTGGTGAAGTAGGCCGACGCCTCCTCCCGCAGCCGTGGCATGCGAAGCGCGTCGGACAGCGCCTGGTAGCCGTCGAGCGGCATGAGCGGATTGAGGTTGTAGATCGTGTTCAGATAGAGCGCGAAGGCGATCTGGAAGGCGATCCCGGAGACGACCGGCTGCGGCACATAGGCGGCGACGACCGAGGCGGCTCCCGCGACGGCTGCGGTCGACAGCGGACCCGACAACGTCACCACGATGCGCGACCAGCGCGTACCGAACCACATGTCGCTCGTGTCCACAAAGGCGAACGGCATGCCCATCATCAGCATGAAGCCGCCGCGGGTCACTTTGCGGCCATACGATTTCACGGCCAGCGCGTGCGCGCTCTCGTGGATCGCCAGCGCGATCAGGCAGACCGCCGCCACCACGATCGCGCCGGCCAGGCCCGCGCCGCCCACATCGAACAGCTGCTGCTTGCGCTGCGCGACGAAGAAGGCGTAGAGACCACCCAAGATCAAAATCCACAAGCCGACCACACTTGTACGCGTGAAGAAGCGCCACCCGAACGCTCGGTACATCCGGCCGACCAGGGCGTCCAAGCCCTTCACCGACAGCTCCAGCCGTAGCAGCGCCCGGAAGATCGCCTGGCCGATCCGCTTCAGCAGCGGCGGCCGCTCCGGATCGCGTTGACCATAGAGCCCGCGGACGAGCCCGATCGCGGCGAACGTCCGCAGGGTGTGCTCGATCCGGGGGAGGGCCAGTTCGCCGTACTTGTCGGCGTACAGGAAGAGCAGGTCGCGAACGCTGTTCTCGCCGTCCAGACTGGTCCACAGGAACGCGTCCCGGTCGTCGAGCTGAAGATATTGCCCCGTACGCGTGTTGCTCAGCACCCACTGCTCGACCCCGCGACTGTCCGGGACCTGCTTGAGCGCCCAACCCGACCGCCGCCGGGGAACCGCCGACAACGGCTCGGTCGCGGTGGCCGCCTCCGGCTGTTGCCTCGCCGCGGCGAGCATCGTGTATTCGGTGCCCTTGACCATCGTCTTGGAGCCGACAGCCGCGCTCCGCGGTTGCGCGAAGCGGACCGGGACGTCCCCGAAGAGCAGCTCCATCTCGTCGTTGAGGGCCGCTCGATCGCCGTGGAGCGTACGCCCGCCGACGGTGGTCCCGTTGAACGAGCTGAGATCCTCAAGCACGAAACCCTCGGGTCCCCGGGTGATCCGGGCGTGGTGCCGGGAGACGCTCGGGTCGTCCAGGATCAGGTCGTTGTCACTGGTACGCCCGATCGTCGTGACCGGACCGACCAACGGGTACGCCTGCCCCGCGTGCCGCAGCTCCGGAGCCGCGAACTCGGCGATCTTGGCGCCTTTGCGCAGCGTGCCGCAGTGCAGGCAGTACGGGTAGTCCCGGCGCAGGTGCACGTGACAGGCGTGGCAGAGCATCTCGGGCCTTTCTGACTCGGCTCTGTTCCCTGCGGATCACGGTTATGCAGGTGATCTGGGGCCGAGATCGCATGCGTAACCGTGATCCGCAGCCTTCGGGCTGACGGGTAGGGCCGGCCGGGGCGAGCACGGGGGAGACTCGGCCCCGGCCGGCGTACTCGGCGGAGGGTGGGTGCTCTCCGCGAGTCGGTGCTAAGCGTTGGGTTGCGTCTTGTCCTCGTCGTCGTCCTTGCCGGCGAACTTCGCGCCCGCGATGCCGCCCGCGATCCCGCCGACCACCACGCCGGCGACCACGCCGCCCGCGCCCATGGCCAGCTCGGTCATGCCGATGCCGCCGTCGTCGCTCGCGCCGCCGCCCTGGGCGCCGCCCGCCTGACCGCCGTCGGCCGGCGGGGTCGTCGTGCCCGGGGCGTGCGAGGCGGCTGCCGCGTCGGCCGCGGCCACCGGGGACTCCGTCTCGGGCTGCTCGGCCGGCGGCTGCTCGGTCGAGGGCTCCGGGGTGGGCGTACCGGTGTGGCCGGTGCCGCCGCCCATGCCGCCCGTCCCGGTTCCTTCGGTGCCGGTCCCGCCGTCGGTTCCAGTGCTGTCGGAGGGCTCCGGCGTCGGCGTGCCGCCGTCGCTGCCCGGGTCGGTGGGACCGGGGTCGGTGGGACCGGGGTCGGTGGGACCGGGGTCTGTGGGACCGGGGTCTGTGGGACCGGGGTCTGTGGGGCCGGGGTCGGTGGGACCGGGGTCGGTGGGTGCGCCGCCGTCGCCCGGGTCGAAGACCGGCGGGTCGCCGAGTACGCCGCCCGGGTCGACCGGGTGCACCGGGTCCACGATGATGCCCGGGTCGAAGACGAGGTCGCCTTCGAGGATGTCCGGCGTGCCGTCGCCGTCGCTGTCGGCCAGCGTGCCCGGGAAGATCGGGTGGACCGGACCGTCGGGCGTCGGGTCGAGGTAGTTCGGCGTGCCGTCGCCGTCGTTGTCGCCGAACAGACCGGACAGATCCAGATCCGGCAGGCCGCCGGGGAAGACCGGGCTCGGCGGCGGGTCGCCGTTCGGCGTCGAGTCGAAGATGTCCGGGGTGCCGTCGCCGTCGGTGTCCAGCCCCAGGCCAGGCAGCCCGCCCGGGAAGCCCGGGAATCCGCCGGGGGTGTCTGCGCCGCCGTCGCCTTCGCCGCCGAGGCCCGGAATTCCGCCCGGCCAGGTGCCCAGCCCTTCCAAGGAATCGGGCAGGCCGTCGCCGTCGGTGTCGGGGCCGAAGTCCGGGAGGCCGCCGTCTGGTGCGTCGCCGCCGTCGGTGCCGCCGTCCCCGCCGAGGCCGGGAATGGCACCCCAGGTCCCGAGTCCTTCGAGCGAATCGGGCAGGCCGTCGCCGTCGGAGTCGGGGCCGAAGTCCGGCAGCCCGCCGTCCGGTGCGTCGCCGCCGTCCGAGCCGTCACCAGTCCCGGGAATGGTGGGGAAGATGTCGGGGAGCGATTCCATGAAGTCGGGCACGCCGTCGCCGTCGCTGTCCGGGCCCCAGTCTGGTCCGCCGGAGCCGTCCGAGTCGGTGTCCGTCATGTTCGGGATGCCGTCGCCGTCGGCGTCCTCGAACGCGTCCGGCGTACCGTCGCCGTCGCTGTCCGGGCCGAAGTCCGGCAGGCCGAGGCCGCTCGGGAACGGGCTGCCGCCGTCCTCGCCACCACTGTCGCCGTCGCTGAGGTTGCCGAGGTCGGGCAGGTGGAAGTCGGAGCCGACGAGGCCGGCGAGCCGACCGCCGGGCGGCAACGTGGCCAGCTCCTCGCCGCCGCCGGAGTCGCCGCCGCCGGAGTCGCCGCCGTCGGGACCGCCGCCGTCCGAGCCGCCGTCGGAACCGCCGTCACCGGTGCCGAAGTCCAGGTCGCCGATGAGTCGCAGCGGCTGCGGTGCGTCGCCGCCGGGCGCGATCGGGTCCGGCGAATCCGTGTGACCGAGGTCGGGCAGGACGAGGTTCATCGGCGTCGGGTCGCCGCTGGGCGGCGTGGGCGGAGTCGGCAGCCCACCGGGCCCACCGCTGGGGCCGCCACCGGGTCCGTCGTCGCCACCGGTGAGGTGCAGCGCGCCCGGGGTCAGGTGCAGGCTGCTCGGCGGCGGAGGCGCGGGGTCGTCCTGCTTCGGGCCGATCTCCAGACCGCCGTGGCCGCCGTCGCCGCCACCCGCGCCGTCCGGGGTCGGGTGCAGTCCACCCTGGACGATGATGGCCGGGGACGGCGTACCTCCGTTGCCGGACGGGGGCTCGCTGCCGCCGGGCGGGGTGGTGCTCGGGCCGTCGTCCGGGCCGGAGTCGCCGCCGCCCGAGTCGCCCGGACCGTCGTGGCCGCCGTCGGCCGGGGTGACGGTGTGCGGTGCGATGTGCACCTCGGGCGCCACGTGCGCGTCCACGTGCAGGTCGGGGCCGGAGGTCAGGGCGGTCGCCAACCCGCCGGTCGTCACACCGCTCTTGGAGAGGCGTACGCCGAGCGCCTGCGGGCCGCTGCCCGTGGAGGCGTCGGCCAGGCCGCGGAGGCGGTCGGACTCCTCGGAGGTCAACCCGTACTCGGCGGCCACCTGGTCGGGGTGGGATCGCGCATGCCGGGCGAACTCCGCGTCCACCGCCATCCGCGCGATCACGTCGCGGAACTGGGACATGTCCTTCGATCCTTTCTCGGTGGCTGTCTGGGGGCTTGCCAGGAACGAGTACGAAGGTAGGAAGCGAGCCGCTCGGTGGTCATCGGGCCGGGTACGGAACTTTCCCATGCGCGGGTTCTCCGTACTGCCATCCGTACCGCTCTGGGTACCCTCCGGGCGGAGGATGGCCGGTCGGCCGCAGGAGTGAATAGCGTCGCCGGAAAGGGTGGGGGTGAGGACGTGCGGTTCGTCGGGCGCGCGGTGGAGCTGGGGGCTCTGGCCGGGCACGCCCGTGCGGTCGTCGACGAGCGGCGGCTCCGCGTGGTGCTGCTGATCGCCGAACCCGGCCGGGGGGCGAGCGGGCTGTTGGAGGAGTTCCATCGACGGACTCCGGCACTTCGATACGCACGTGTGGCGCCGCCCCGAGCCGCGGGCGCGCCCGCGCTCTGGCCGTGGCAGCGGGTGCTGGCCGACCTCGGTTCGCCGTCGGCTGTGGACGACGTCTGGTCGGCGCAGGCCGCCTTGTCCCAAGCCTTCGCGGAGACCGGGCCGGTGCTCGTCGCGCTGGACGACCTGCACCGCGCCGCCGAGGAGACGCTGACGCTGCTCGCCGAGTACGCCGATCAGCCGCCCGCGACCCCGACACTCGTCGTCGCGGTGGTACGCCCAGCCGTCGCGGAGACGCTGCCGTCCGGTCCGGCCGCGTACCGGGTGTGGTTGCCGGGGTTGAGCCGGGACGAGGTCGGCGAGATGCTGGCCGGAACGGTCGCCTGGCCGGTGCCGGAGGCGCTCGCGACGCAGCTGCGCCGCCGGACCGACGGCAGCCCCGCGTTGCTGACCGCGGTCGCCGGGCAGCTGCGGGAGTCCGACGACGGGCGGCGCCGGGTCGCCCTGCGCTGGCCGGAGTCGGCGACGGCACCGATCACCGGCCGCCTGGCCGCGCTGACCGAGCCCGCCCGGCACGTCCTCGGGATCGCCTCGGTCGTCGGCCGGGAGTTCGATCTGTCCATCGTGGAGGAAGTTGCCGGGGACGCCGCGTTGCCCGCGCTGGAGGAGGCGATCACGGCCGGGCTGATCCGGCCCGTGACCGATCGCGTCTTCGCCTTCGACTCCGCGCTCGTCCGTGAACTGAGCTACGACTCCCTCGGCCTGACCGAGACCGCCGGCCTGCACGAGGCGGTCGCCGACGCGTTGCTCTCGGTCGGCGCGCGGGCGGGCGAACGTGCGCCCACTGTGGCCGAGCTGTCCCATCACCTGGTCGCGGCGGCGGTGCTCGGCGGCGACGAACGCCTGGACCGGGCGGTCGCCGCCACCGTCGCGTCCGCTCGGGCCGCCGAACGTCCGGCGGAGGCGGCGGACGCTTTCGCCGTCGCGGTGGAACTGGCCTCCCGGGCGCAGTGGTCCCCCGGCCACCTGGGCCGGCTGCTGGTCGCGTACGGGTCCGCGCAACTGCAGTCCGCGCACCGGGAACAGGCCCGAGACGCGTTCGCGGCGGCGGTACGCCTCGGCCGCCAAGCGAAGGACGCCGGACTGCTCGCCGAGGCGGCGTTGGCGTACGGGCCGCGATCGGGGTCGGGTGCGACGGCGGAGCCGACCGACCCGCAGCGGGCGACCGCGCTCACCGAAGCACTCGCCCTCCTCAACGCCCCGCTGCCGCCCCGACCGCCCGCCCCTGAAGACGAGCTGCGCGGCTATCTCCGTGGCGCCGATCTGTCCACTGTGGCTCGACTGCGCGCCCGGCTGGCGTTGGAGTCGACCGGAGCGGCGGCTCGCACGCTCGCCGAGCAGTCGCTGGCGGCGGCCCGCGAATGCGCCGACCCCCGCGCGATGGCTGAAGCACTGCTCGCGCAGGTCGAGCCGGACGCCGACCAGCTGCGGCAGGCGCTTCGTGAGGCCGGGGCGCTGGACGACGGCGTACTGCTGAGCCGGGCGCATCGGGCGGTGGCCGCGCTGTCCATGCGGGACGGCGACCTTGGTCTGGCCGACCGGCATCTGGCCGAGGTGGACGGCGTACCGGAGATCGCGGCGCATCGCCTCGTCCTGGCGGGCAAGGTGGCCGCCGCCCGAGAGCACCTCACGGTGACGGCTGACTTGGAAGGGCTCGCGGCATACGCCGGACTGCGGTTGCTCGACGGCGACCCGGGCGACCTCGGCGATCGGTTGCGGGACGTCGGCGGTCCACTATGGATAACCGCCGCCCAGTCCTGGATCGCCCGCGCCGACGGGCGCGACGAACTGGCCGGCGCGCTGATCGAGGAGCTGGCCGCTCAGCCCCTCGACCCCTGGACGATCGCGTTCGTCGTCGCGGCCGAGCCCGACGCCGCTGCCGCCGACCGGCTCGGTGCGCGGCTTTCCGCGTATCAGGGGAAATGGATCGTGGCGGGACCGGCGACGGCGAGTGCCGGACCCACGGCGCTGATGGCAGCTCGACTGGAAGCGGACCCGAAGCGCGTCACGGCCTGGCTGGACGACGCGACGCGCGTGGTCGGTAACACGCCGTGGCTCGCCTGGCTCCGTTGGGAGCGGGCGCGGCTGCGCGCGGACGCGCAGGACGTGAAGGGCGCGCGGACGTTCGCCGCCGAGCGCGGCCTTTCCGGCCTGGTACGCCGAATCGACCGGTTCGAGCCGCCGGACGGCCGGACGCTGACCCGGCGCGAGCAGGAAGTGCTCGAATTGGCCGCGGCCGGAGCCTCCGCGCGGGAGATCGCGGAACGGCTGGTGATCGGCGAGCGAACAGTCGAGACCCACCTCGCGAACATCTACCGCAAGCTCGGCGTGCGCAGCCGGGTGGAATTGGTGGCTCATCTCCGGGACAGCAGGAGACCCGTGTGATCACCGTTACAGATTGTGACAGTAGAGACACGGAAACCGGTGGACGACGGAATACGCCCGGCGTAGCGTGATCCGTAACGCGCCTCGCTTGTGCAAACCGGGGGTTCGCCTAGTTGATCTGTTTCGACTTTGGCGCCGAGCGAGGAGCTGGGGGATGGGTGGCGTGACACCGTTGGGGGACGGTAGCCACCTGAACCGGCGCGCTGGCTGGCGACGCTAACGGGGGTGAGCGTCGCCAGCCGCCGCCGGCTTTTTCGTATCTGACACTTGTGGGGCGCCGCGATGCGACGCCCCACAAGTCGATCGTCGGTTGTCAGGAGTCCAGCAGCGTCGGCTCGTATTCGACCGGCGCCTCGTAGCCGAGCAACTCGATCAGGGTCGACGCGACATTCGCGAGCCCGCCCTTCGGCACGTCGTCCCGGAACGTGACGTCGCGGTCGGCGTAGTCGGCGATGATCAGCGGGATCGGGTTCGTGCTGTGAGCGGTCTTCCAGCGCGGCGTGCCGTCCGCGAGGAACACCGGCTCGCCCTGCTTGTCCCGCTCGATCATGTCTTCCGCGTTGCCGTGGTCCGCCGTGACGACGAGTGTTCCGCGGGCCGCCTTGACCGCCCGGTCGATCCGGTCGATCGCCAGGTCCACCGACTCCATCGCGACCACGGCCGCCTCGAAGACCCCGGTGTGGCCGACCATGTCGCCGCCGGGGAAGTTGGCCCGGATGAAGCGGAACCGGCCGGAGTGGATCGCCTCGATGATGGCGTCGGCGGTCTCGGCCGACTTCATCCAGGGACGCTCGTTGAACGGCACCTGGTCCGAGGGGATCTCGAAGTAGGTCTCGGTGGCTGGGTCGAACTTCTCCGAACGGTTGCCGTTCCAGAAGTAGGTCACGTGGCCGAACTTCTGCGTCTCCGCCCCGGCCCACTGGGTCACCCCGGTACGGGCGAGCAGCTCGCTGATCGTGTCCGGCACGGGCTCCGGTTCCACCAGCCGAAGTTTCGGCATGTCGGTGTCGCCGTCGTAGAGCGTCATCCCGGCGAAGAGCACGTCGGGCACGCGCTGCCGATCGAATCCCGCGAAGTCCGCGCCGGCCGTGAACGCCCAGGACAGCTCGATCGCCCGGTCGCCGCGGAAGTTGAAGAACACGACGCAGTCGCCGTCCTGGATCGCCCCGACCGGGCGGCCGTCCTCGTCGACGATCGTGTACGGGGACAGCAGTTGGTCGCTGATGCCCGGGGTCTCCTTGCGGAGCTGCTCGATCGCCTCGGTGGCGGAGGCGAACGGTCGGGCGGCGCCCAGAACGTGTGCCTGCCAGCCGCGCTCGACGATGCGCCAGTCGGCCTCGTACCGGTCCATGGTCGTGACCATGCGGCCACCGCCGGACGCGATCCGGTAGGTGCCGCCGGTCGCCTGCGCCGCCGCGCCCAGCTCTTGCTCGACCTCGGCGACGTACTTCTCTGCCGTCCGATCCGGAACGTCCCGCCCGTCGTGCAGAGCGTGCACGAACAGTCGGTGTACGCCTTTGTCGCGAGCCTTGCCGATCAAGGCGGCGAGGTGGGTCATGTTCGAGTGGACGTTGCCGTCCGACAGCAGGCCGATCAGGTGCAGCGCGGTGCCTCGCTGGGTGACCTGCGCGATGATCTCCTGCCACGTCCCGGTCCAGATGGCGCCGGAGTCCACCGCGATGTCGATGCGCTTGGCGCCCTGGTCGAAGATCCGGCCCGCGCCCAGCGTGTTGTGGCCGACCTCAGAGTTGCCCATGTCGGTCTCCGACGGCAGCCCGACGTAGGGCCCGTGGGCGAGGATCGTGCGGTACGCGGCGTCCGAGCGGAGCGAGTCGAGGGCGGGCGTGCGAGCCACGGAGACGGCGTCGTAGGCGTCGTGCCGACCCTCGCCAACACCGTCCATGACCAGCAGGACGACCGGGCCCGGCGGCGGTGCCAGGCGAGGGTGCGGAGCGAGCTGAGACTTCTCAAGATCGGGCATGAACGTTCCTTCCCGGATTCGTCGCGGAGCCGGTCAGCATCGACCGGGCACACAGACGCCATCCTGCCCTACGCACGGAGAGTGACCACGGACACGTTCTAAATCGCGTGACCCTGTTACGGAGGCTGGCCTAGGTTGTAAGGCGTCCTTCTCGAAACGCTCATTACTCCTGGTGGTGGCACGTGCGGAGCCTGCGTACCTGGGCCGGCGACACGGTAGGTGGCCTTCCGGCCACCTTCTGGTATCTCTGGCTAGGCACGCTGATCAACCGCCTCGGTGCGGTGGCCGTGCTGTTCCTGGAGATCCACATGGTCTCGGGGTACGGCTTCTCCGCCACCCTCGCCGGCCTGGTGCTCGGTCTCTACGGCGGCGGCATGGCGCTCGGCTCCATCGCGGGCGGCGTCCTGGCCGACCGGTGGGGCCGCCGGCCGACGCTGCTACTGGCCAATATCGCGGGCGTCGTCACCGCGCTCGCTCTCGGGATCACCCTCACGCCCTGGTTCGTCGCGCTCACCGCGCTGGTCTACGGCTTCTGGAACGGTCTCGGGCGGCCGGCGTACAGCGCGACCCTGGTCGACGTGCTCGGCCCGACCAAGCGCATGCGCGGCATGAACCTCAACTACTGGGCGATCAACCTCGGGTTCTCCGGCGCGGCCTTCCTGGCCGGCGTACTGGCGCACACCCCGCGCATGGTCGTCTTCGTGCTGAACGCGGCGGTGCTCGCGATCACCACCGTGATCATCGCGGTGAAGGTCCCCGAGACCTCGCCTGGTCCGGCGTTGTCCGCGCCGAAGGAGGGCGGGGGGATCTCGCTAGTCCTGCGCGACCGGGTCTTCATGATCTACGTGCTGCTCAATCTGGGCCTGTGGTCGATCATCGAGTCGTGCAAGCTCATCCCGATCGCCATGGTCAACCAGGGGATCGATCCCGCGAACTACGGCTCGGTCATCGCGGTGAACGGCGTCATGATCGTGGCGCTGCAACTGTTCATCCCCAAGCTCGTCGGGCGGCACCCGCGTAATCGCGTACAGATCGCCTCGGCGCTGCTGGTCGGGCTCGGGATGGGCGCGGTCGGCCTGGCCGGCAGCGTGCCCACGCTCGCGCTCACCGTCGCGGTGTGGACGCTCGGCGAGATGATCAACGCGCCGGTCAACGGCACGACCATCGCCGACCTGTCGAGCCCGGCGATGCGCGGTCGCTACCAGGGCGTCGCCTCGATGAGTTTCACGGCCGCCAACTTCTTCGCGCCGATCGTCGGCGGCCTGGTCCTGGACAACAGCCCGCACGCCACGCTGTGGTTCGGCCTCGGGGTCCTCGGCCTGATCCTCGCGGTCGGCCATCTCCTCTCCGGTCCCGCGCGCGAGCGCCGGGCCGCGCACCTCACTCAGCCGGAGGTGGTACGCGATGAGGCGCTGGTTGCGTGACACCACCGGCGGTCTGCCGCGACAGTTCTGGTATCTCTGGACCGGGACGCTGATCAACCGCGTCGGCGGTTTCGTCGTCATCTTCCTCACCATCTACCTGACGACCGTGCGGCACTTCACACCGTCCCAAGCCGGCCTGATCATGGGGGTCTGGGCGGCCGGCGGCGCGTTGGGCAACATGCTCGGCGGTGTGGCCGCTGACCGGATCGGCCGCAAGGTAACCCTGCTCACCGGCCAGGTCGCCGGGGCGGCGACGCTGCTCGCGATGGCCTTCACCTCGGCGTACTGGGGCATCGCCGGGTTGGCGTTCCTCTTCGGGGTGTTCGCCGACGGGGCCCGTCCAGCGTTCGGCGCGATGCTGATCGACATCGTTCCGGAGAAGGACCGGCTGCGCGCGTTCACCCTGAACTACTGGGTGATCAACCTCGGGTTCGCGTTCGCCGCGACGCTCGCGGGCCTCGCCGCGGCGGCCGACTATCACCTGGTCTTCCTGGTCGACGCGGCGACGACGCTCGTCACCGCCACGTTCCTGTTCTTCACGTTGCGGGAGTCCAAGTCCGCCCGCCCGGCCTCCTCCTCGTCGGCCACCTCCTCCTCGTCGGCCTCCTCGTCGGCCGCCTCGGCGGTGGCGTCGGCCGCCAAGGGCGGGCTGCGGGTCGTGTTCACCGACCGGATCTTCCTGATCTTCGCCGGGCTGAACATCCTCAGCGCGTTCGTCTTCCTTCAGCACCTCACGACGCTGCCGATCGCCATGGCCGCCGACGGCATCTCCGGGCAGACCTACGGCTACGTGATCGCGTTGAACGGCGTGCTCATCGTGATCGGGCAGCTGTTCATCCCCAGGCTGACCAGAGGCATGACCCGTACGCGGATGCTGGCCGTCGCCTCGATCGTCACCGGGCTGGGCTTCGGGCTCACCGCGCTGGCGAACACCCCGCTGTTCTACGCCGCCACCGTCTTCGTCTGGACGCTCGGCGAGATGGTCAACGCCCCGGCCAACTCCACCACCATGGCCGCTCTCTCCCCAGCCGACCTGCGCGGCAGATACCAGGGCGTGTTCTCGCTCTCCTGGTCGATCGCCGGGTTCGTCGCGCCGACCGTCGGCGGATTCCTCCAAGAACACGTCGGCAACACCTTCCTCTGGCTGCTGTGCGCGGGCATCGGATTGGCCGTCGCCGCAGCTCAGGTAGCCTCGGGACCGGCGCGCGAACGCAGAGCCGCGATCCTCGCCCCACCCCCACCGGCTGTGTCCCGGCAGCCGACCCCCGTTTCGTAAGGATTCGCGTCTTGTTCTCTCGCTTCTGGTCGCAGACCGCCGGAGGACTGCCCCGTGTCTTCTGGACGCTCTGGTCGGCGATCCTCGTCAACCGGATCGGCGCCTTCGGCATGCTGTTCCTCCCGCTCTACCTCAGCGCCGGGCGTGGGCTCTCGCTCACCGCGGCGGGCCTGGTCACCGCCGGGTACGGCATCGGCGGCGCGGGCGGCAGCCTGATCGGCGGCGTACTGGCCGACAGCTGGGGCCGCCGCGCCACCATGGTCACCGCGAACGGCATCGCCGCCGCGTTGATGCTGGCCCTCGCGTTCGCTCAGCCGCTGTGGCTCATCGCCGGGCTGACCCTGTTCATCGGGATCTTCCACTCGATGCCCGGCCCGGCGACCGTCGCGGCCATCATCGACATCGTTCCCGAGGAATCCCGGTCCCGCGCGTTCAACCTCCAGTTCTGGGCGTTCAACCTGGGCATGGCGATCGCCTCCGCCCTCGCCGGCGTGATCGCCGAGGTCGGCTTCTTCTTCCTCTTCGCCCTGGACGCGGCGACGACCGCGATCACGGCGTACGTGCTCTTCCGGCATGTGCCGGAGACGCTGATGCTGCGGCAGGGCCGCCCGTCCCGTCCGTGGGCCACCCGGCCCTGGCCGGCCCGCCCGATCGGCTCCCGGCCGCACCCGGCCAGCGGGCAGGTCAAGCGCTCGACCACCCCGGGCGGCCTCGGTACGGCGCTCACCGACCCGATCTTCATGGTGTTCGTCGGGCTGACCTTCATCGCGGCGATCCTCAACTCGCAGACCTCGATCCTGCAGCTCGCCATGAACGCCGACGGCCTCTCGCCGGCGGCGTACGGGATCGTGGCGGCGGTGCCGGGCCTGCTGATCGTCCTCGGCCAGCTCTTCGTGCCCCGGCTCATCCAAGGCCGGCTGAAGGGCCGAGTCCTCGCGCTGTCCCTGGCCGTCTCCGGGATCGGCTACTTCACGCTCACCTTCGCCGACGTCTTCGGGGCGTACCTGATGGCGGCGGCGATCTGGACGATCGGCTCGATGATCGCGGCCCCGCCGAACGCCGAAGTCATCGCCGAACTCGCCCCGGCCCGGCTGCGCGCCCGCTACCAGGCGGTCTTCTTCCTGACCTTCCCGGCGGCCGGGTTCGTCGCCCCGGCGGTCGGCGGCTGGTCGCTGGAGCACCTCGGGGACGTGCACTGGGTTCTCATCGGCGTACTCGGCCTCGCGGCCGCCGCCGGGCACCTGCTCGCCAGCCGGCCGCGGGAACGCCGCGTCGCGCGGCTGCTGGCCGCGCCCGCCGCCCTCCCCACCAGCGCCACCGTCTAACCCCCGCTTTGGTCCGCCGCTTTGGTCCGCCGATCATGAACTTATGTGCGTGATCGACCGGCGTGTCGTGTCCGTGGCGCCCTGATCATTCCCCCGAGGCCGTGATCGATCTCGGGTGTCCGGTGCAGAAGTCGATCAGGCCGATACGGAGTTGATCAGGGTCTGGCGAACACGACACGCCGGTCGATCACGACCGATAGTTCATGATCGCGCGGAAAGGGTGGTGAGGTGTTGGCGGGCGAAGGTCAGCGCCTCGGCCAGCAGCTCTTCGCGTTCGGCTCGGCTGGCCGAGCGCCGGGTCGCGACTTCCACCGCGATGGACCCGGTGAAGCCGCGTTGGGCCAGCGACGACAACAGTTCGGCGCAGGGTTGCTTGCCTCGGCCGGGGACGAGGTGTTCGTCGCGGCCTTCGCCGGTGCCGTCGCCGAGGTGGATGTGGGCCAGGCCGGTGCCCATCGCGTCGGCCATCGCGAGCGAGTCCATCTTGGCTGCCGCGCAATGCGAAACGTCCAATGTGTACGCGGCGTATCCGGTGCGGGTGGGGTCCCAGCCGGGGGAGTAGGGGACGAACTCCCGCCGGGCCATGCGGACGGGGTACATGTTCTCGACGGCGAACCGGATCTGCGGGTAGCGCTCGTTCAGCAGTCGCAGCCCCGACTCGAACGTACGCGCGTACTCCCGTTGCCAGGTGAACGGCGGGTGCACCACGACGGTGTCGGCTTCCAACGTCTCCGCCAACGCCGCCGCGCGCCGGAGGCGTACCCAGGGGTCACTGGACCAGACCCGCTGGGTGACCAGGAGGCAGGGCGCGTGGATGGACCCCACGCGGACCCCGTAGTGCGAGGCGAGGCCGCGCAGCGCCCCGGCGTCCTGGCTGACCGCGTCGGTCCAGACCATGACCTCCACGCCGTCGTATCCGAGTGCGGCCGCCAGCTCGAACGCGGCGGCGGTGGGCTCGGGAAATACGGACGAACTGGAGAGGAGCACCGGAGTTCTGGGCATGCCTCCTAGGCTAGCCCGGTTCACGAAATGCGCCGGGAAGCCGAGCGCTGCTCAGCCGGCCGGATGGGGTGCGACCAGGCCCTTCTTCGCGCGGGCCGCACACAGCCGAGCCAGCTCGTCGTACGCGGGCTGACCGATGAGCGCGATCAACTCCGGCGCGTAGGAGACGTAGACCGGGGTGCGATCGACCCGGGCGTCCGGCGACGAGGTGCACCACCAGTGCAGGTCGTGACCGCCCGCGCCCCAGCCGCGCCGGTCGAACTCGGTGATGCTGGTGATCAGCACCTTGGTGCCGTCCGGGCGCTTGTGCCACTTCTGATCGCGGCGGATCGGGAGCTGCCAGCAGACGTCGGGCTTGTACTCCAACGGGTGAACGCCGTCCCGCAGCGCCTGGCCGTGCAGCGCGCAGCCGCCGCCCCCGGGGAAGTCGGCGTCGTTGAGGAAGACGCACGGGCCGTCCTCACTCTGGGTCGCCGTACGCCGGGCGGGCTCCTCGTCGTTCAGCTCGTCGAGTTCCGTCCAGTTCTTGAAGCCCTTGCGGTAGTGCTGCCACGTCTCCGGGGTCAGCTTCCGGACGGCGGACTTCACGCGGCGGATGTCGTCGGCGTCGGTCAGGAACGCGCCGTGCGAGCAGCAGCCCTCGATCGCGCGGTCCTTGATGATGCCGTGGCAGCCCTTGCCGTAGACGCAACTCCACCGGCTCAGCAGCCAGGTGAGGTCGGCCCGGATGAGCTGCGTGTCGTCGGCGGGGTCGGCGAACTCCACCCACTCACGCGGGAAGTCCAGCCCCACCTCGCGGTCGCGGGGGTTCACCGGCGTCACCGGCAAGGTCTTGCGCGGCGCGGGCGCGCCTTGGCGCTGGGTGGTTTCGCTGATAGACACACACCCAGCCTACGGCGACGCGCGTCCCCGGTACGGTATTCCCGTGCGTCTGGGCGTGCTCGATGTCGGATCCAACACGGTGCATCTGCTGGTCGTGGATGCCTACCACGGAGCTCATCCGTGGCCGGCCCACTCGGAGAAGGCGGTGCTGCGCCTGGCCGAGCAACTCGGCCCGGACGGCTCGCTCACTCCAGCGGGCGAACAGGCCCTGCTCGCCGCGGTCCGCGACGCCCGCCTGGCCGCGGACCGGCTCGGCGTCGACGAACTGCTGGCCTTCGCGACCTCGGCGGTACGCGACGCGCGCAACTCCTCACAAGTGCTGGCGCGCGTACGCGCGGAGACCGGAGTGGAGTTGCGAGTCCTGTCCGGCGCGGACGAGGCCCGGCTGACCTTCCTCGCCGTACGCCGCTGGTTCGGCTGGTCGGCGGGGCGGCTCGCCGTCCTCGACATCGGCGGGGGTTCGCTGGAGATCGCGGCCGGCATCGACGAGGAGCCGACCTTCGCCGTCTCGCTTCCGTTGGGGGCCGGGCGGATCACCCGCGATCGGCTCGCTGGGGATCCGCCGGCCGCGTACGTCATCGACGAGGTGCGGGCGTACGTGGCGGCGACGATGGAGGAGTTGGACGTCTCCCGGCTGGAAGGGTTCGATCGGGCTGCGGCGACGTCGAAGACGTTCCGGTCGCTGGCCCGGCTCGCCGGGGCCGCCCCGAGTGGGAAGGGCCTCTGGGCGCCTCGGGCGTTGACGCGTACGGGGTTGAAGCAGGTCCTGGGCTTCATCCGGCGGATGCCCGCCGACGCCATCGCCGAGCTCGACGGGGTCAGCCCGCAGCGGTCGCACCAGGTGCTCGCCGGGGCGATCGTGGCGCTCGCCGCGATGGATCGGCTCGATCTCGACGCCGTCGACATCTGCCCGTGGGCGCTCCGGGAGGGCGTCATCCTCCGCCAGCTCGACCTCTCGACCTGAGCCCTGGATCAGGGGTCCGGGTCGAATCTTGGCCTGACTGCACTCCTGGCGGCTCGCCCGAGAGGCTCCCCGGCGAGATTCGGCCGAGATCGCTGATCCAGCGCCCAACGGCGTCCGTACAGAGCCGCGTTCACGGATGTGGACGGCATGCCATATTCCGAACGGTCGTTGACTGTATGGACAGCGATCCATTAACTGTCTTTCATGATGGACGCCCACCGATCTCTTGCCGGCGCGCTCGCCGCCGCCCTGACGGCCACCACGCTCCTGTCCGTCGCCCTGCTGACCCGCTCGGTCGTCGCCGACGAAGCCGCCGACCAAGCCGTCCCGCCCGGAGCCGCCCGCACCGGGCTCGATCTGTCCAGCGCCAATCGGCGTACGCCGGTCGCCGGGCTCTATGACTGGAGCAAGGCCGGGTATCGCAACGGGGCGAACCTGCCCGGCACGAGCGAAGTGAATCCCGACGCCGCCTGCCAGATCACGCCGGCTGAACTCGCCAGTCAGTACGCCGTGCGCCCGGACGACGGCGTGGACGACACGACCGGTCTCCAATCCGCGATCGACTTTGTGCGTACCACTTGTTCGACGACCGCGAGTTTCACGAAGCTGTCGCTGATCACGCTGCCCGCAGGCGTCTTGAAGGTGACCCGCCAACTGGGCGTGGACGCGGACTATCTGATCGTGCGCGGGGCCGGCGGCGACCCGGCGACCGGGACCCGCCTGGTCTTCGAGCCGGACGCGAACACGCGCTACGACACGCTGACCGACGACGGCTCGGACTGGGACGAGGACGGCATGGTGTCGGGGCAGGGCAAGGGCGGCTGGCTCTGGCCTGGCCGGGGCCTGTTCCGGGTGCAGTCCCGTCAGGTGCACAGCGCCTACGCGAGCGATTACGCCGCCGCGCCCGCCAACCGGAAGGACATCTTCGAGGGCACGGTCAACGTCCACTGGAAGGCCGGGCAGAAGCTGGCCGCCAAGCCGGGCGAGACCGCCTACGCCGCGCGCACCGGCGATTCCGTGGTCTACGTCGCGAGCCTGACCGGGCTGACCGCCGGGACGCTGGTGAACATCCGGGCCGCCAACTCGGTGAAGTTCTACAACTCGCAGAACGTCTTCGACACCGCGCTGATGAGCAACCTGCACATGCGGCAACAGATCTTCACGATCACCGCCGTGAACTCGTCGGCGAAGTCGATCACCCTGGACAAGCCGGTGGAGTACGACGTCCCGATCACCTCCACGTCGGACGGCTCCGCCGCTATCGGCGGCACGGTGTACGACTCGAAGGCCGCCCCACTGGTCGACCCGGTCGTCGGCGTCGGTTTCGAGAATTTCTACTTGACCCAGGCCGAGCCCGGTCTGTCCGCGGCCGACGCCGTCCACAACTACGGCAACATGGATCCGGCCGGAGAGATGCACGGCATCGTCTTCAAATGGGCGGCGAACTCCTGGGTCCGCGGCATCCGTACGTCGATGACCGGTTCACATCCGATCGTCACGGAGGAGGCGGCCCATCTCACCATTGTGGACAACTATCTGGACGGCGCCTGGAACAAAGGCAAGGGCGGCAATGGCTACTTCCGCGGCTCCCGGGTGTGGGACTCGGTTTATGCCGGCAACACCAGCCGCAATCTGCGCCACTTCACCTTCCAGTGGTCCGCCTCGGGCGACGTCGCGATCGGCAACGACACCGACTCCGACTTCAATCTCCACGGCGGATGGGAACGCAACAACCTGATCGAGCTGAACACCGTGACCGTCCCCTACGCCCACCGATCGGCCAACTGCCGGGCGAACTGCGGCGAGGAAGGCGGCGGCGGTCCCGACGACTCGAACTGGTTCCCGATCTGGTGGGCGGCCGGGCAGAAGGCGGTCAAGTGGTCGGGTTCGTCCGGACCGCGCAACGTCTTCTTCAACAACACCATGACCAAGCAGCTCGGCTCGGACACCGCGCCCTACACGGCGTACTACGCCGATCACACCCGGATCTACCAATTCGGGTGGTCCGGATCCGCGTGGCAGCACCTGGACGTGGGTGGCACGCCGATCACCGACTGGGCCGGCCACGAGCAGGCCGACTACACCAACGGCCACGGCGTCGACGCATCGCGTACCGATGCGGGCCCGTCGTTGTTCCTGCTCTCCCTCACTGGTACGCCCAGCGCATCACCGTCGCCGTCCAGTGCGTCCCCGTCTGCGTCGTCCGCCTCGCCGTCGCCGTCGCCGTCCGGGGTGGTGGGGCTGCGCTGCACGTTCGCCCAGACCTCGGTCTGGAGCAGCGGTTACGGCGGGCAGGTGACGGTCTACAACGACGGGACGGCGACCGTGCCGGCGTGGACGGCCGAGTTCGACCTGCCGACCGGGACGAGCATCAGTTCGATGTGGCGCGCGACGTACGCCAAGACCGGAAACCACTACGTCGTGACACCGTTGTCCTACGCGGCGGACATCGCACCCGGCGGCTCGGAGTACTTCGGCTTCAACGTCGGCGGCCTCGGTACGCCGACCGGCCTGACCTGCCGCACCTAGCGGCGATTCGGCAGTCCCCCGGCCGGCAGGTAGAGGTGGTAGTTGGCCGCCGTCTCCACCGGCCGGTCGGGGAAGGCCGCGGCCAGCGTCGTGTCCAGCGGCGACCCGATCGGGGCGAGGTAGGTGACCACCCGTGCCGCGCCGACCTCGTCCCAGAACGGGTGGTAGCGGTTGAGCCCCTCGGTCAGGTCGTCCCCGACGACGGCGCAGATCCGCTCCTCACCGGTCTGGTAGGAGATCCAGTTGCAGGTCCAGTAGTCGGCGTACACGCGGGTCTGGTCGTGCGCGGCGAGCGCGGCGATCACCTTCGGCTGGTTCGCCGCCGCGTCTGCGTACACCGGCACGTGGACGGCCAGCGTGACCGTGGCGTACAGGGCCATCGCCACTCCGGCGGCCAGCGGGACGCCGGCGGCGAGCCGTTGCCAGTTCGGCCGGGCGATAGCGGCGATGCCCCGCCAGAGCGGCTCCAGCCAGGCCGGCGTCGAGATCAGCAGGCAGCTCAGGTAGCGCGCGCTCTCGATCGGGGAGTCGCCGGCCGACGAGTTCCGGGCGTAGGAGACGACGGTGATCAGCGCCGCGACCGCCAGGGCCAGCCGCATCCCGCTTTCCGGCGTACGCGGAGACCGGTAGGCGAGCACGGCGGCGATGACGAGGAGGGCGGCGTACGCCGGACCCCACCACAGCTGCCAGCCGGCGCAGTGGCTCGGCGCGCACAGCCCGGTGCCCAGCGGTACGCCGATCAGTCCGCCGCCGTACAGCCGTTCACTCGCCGACGGATCGGTGCCGGTGGTCTGGAGGTGCCAGAACACGGCCAGGAAGCTCTTCGAGAACGTGTTGTGCAGGTCGTGCCAGATCAACGGGAACGCGCCGAGCAGCAGCCCGCCGGCCAGCGTCCAGCCCGCCCGGGTGGCCAGGTGCCGCCGGGCGAAGACGAGCAGCAGCACGGCCGCCGCGGCGAGGTAGGGCAACGGCAGCAGGTGGTTCCAGACGATCAGCCCGGCGAGGAGGCCGATGCCGCCGGTCAGCCAAGGCCGCGGCTTCTCGCTCCGGCTCACCGCCAGCACGCCCAGCAGCAGCGCGACCAGCATGGGCGAGGTCTCGGGATAGCCGCCCCCGGCGATGAGCTGGTTCTTCACGATCCGGTCGGAGCCCAGCGCCAGCAGGCCGACCGTCGCCGTCGCCAGCCACGGCGAGTAGACGCGGCGCACCAAGGCGTACATGAGGGGGAGGAAGAGCGCGAACAGCGCGAGCGTGGGCAGTCTCAGCGCGAGCGTGGTCGGGCCGAGCAGGCCGACGAACGGCGCCGCCAGGTACGCCTCGATCGTGCCCATGTAGTGCTGGCCGTAGAAGTAGACCGGGAAGTCCTCGCCACGCCAGATGTGCAGAGCGGCGAGGCCGATGGTGGCCTCGTCGCTGTTGGTGAGGGGTGCGTCACGCGCGGTCAGCCAAACCCGGAAGCCGACGCCGAGCAGGCCGAGCACGAACGCCACGAGGGCGGGACGTCTCCAGACCGGGGGCACCGAGGGAGCTTACCGGGCGGCCGGATCACGGCTCGAACTTGTAGCCCAGCCCGCGGACGGTGACGAGGTACCGGGGTGTCGACGGCTCCGGCTCGATCTTGGAGCGCAGCCGCTTGACGTGCACGTCCAGGGTCTTGGTGTCGCCGACGTAGTCCGCGCCCCAGACGCGGTCGATGAGCTGGCCCCGGGTCAGCACCCGGCCCGCGTTGCGCAGCAGCAGTTCGAGCAGCTCGAATTCCTTCAGCGGCAGCGGGACGGTGTCCCCGCCGACGGTGACGACGTGCCGTTCGACGTCCATGCGGACGGGCCCGGCGCTCAACGTCGCGCCGACCGCGTCGACCGGCTCCTGCGAGCGGCGACGCAGCACCGCACGGATGCGGGCGACCAGCTCCCGCGGGGAGTACGGCTTGGTCACGTAGTCGTCCGCGCCCAGTTCCAGCCCGACGACCTTGTCGATCTCGCTGTCGCGCGCGGTGACCATGATGATCGGAACGCCCGAGCGGGCCCGCAGCTGGCGGCAGACCTCGGTCCCGGACATCTCCGGGAGCATCAGGTCGAGCAGGACGATGTCGGCGCCGGAGCGGTCGAACTCGGTGAGCGCCGCGGTGCCGGTGGCCGCCACCGACACCTCGAAGCCCTCCTTGCGAAGCATGTAGGAGATGGCGTCCGAGAACGCCTCCTCATCCTCCACCACGAGTACTCGTGCCACGTGTTTCTCTCTTTCTCGGTGCTCAGTGAGTCTCATGCTCAGAACGGTTCGGACAGGCTGAGGCCGAACTCGTCCTCGGGCGGCCGGACCGGCAGCCGCAAGGTGAACGTCGAACCGCCGCCGACGCGGCTGGAGACGTCGACGCGACCGCCGTGATTGGTCGCGATGTGCTTGACGATCGCGAGGCCCAGGCCGGTGCCGCCGGCCTCCCGGGACCGCGCCTTGTCGGAGCGGTAGAACCGTTCGAAGACCCGGTCGACCTCGTCGGGGGCGATGCCGATGCCCTCGTCGGCGACCTCGATCTCGATCTTCTCCTCGTCGCCCTGCACCGTCACGGACACGGTCTTGCCCTCGTCGGAGTACGCGACGGCGTTCTCGATCAGGTTGCCCAGCGCGGTCGCGAGCTGGCTGTCGCTGCCGTACGCCTTCAGATCGAGCCGGCCGCGTACGGCGATGTCGATCGACTTGGCCTGGGCGGCCGTCCGCGACCGGTCGACCGCCTCGGCGACGACCCAGTCGATCTGGACCGGCTCGGGGTCCGGCAGCGGTTCGGCGCCCTGCAGCCGGGTCAGTTCGAGCAGCTCGGTGACGAGGGTGCCGAGGCGGACCGACTCCCGCTGCATCCGCAGGGCGAAGCGCCGGGTGGAGTCGACGTCGAGCTCGCCGTCGGTGGCGTCCAGGATCGCCTCGGCGAGCAGCTGCAACGCCCCGATCGGAGTCTTCAGCTCGTGGCTGACGTTGGCCACGAAGTCCCGGCGTACGCGGGCGACCCGGTGCGCATCGGTGACGTCGAACGCCTCGACCGCGACGAGCCCGCCGCCGAGGGCGACCGCGCGGAGGCTGACCCCCATCGGTTCGACGTCGCTGCCCTCGGCTCCCCGGGGCAGGTCCAGCTCCACCTCACGGCGTACGCCGGTCCGCCGCACCTGGCCGGCGAGCGTACGGACGATGGGGTGGGCTACCGGGGTGCCCGGCTGGGCGCCCGCACGGAGCAGGCCCATCGCTCGGGCGGCCGGATTGGCCAAGGCGATCTGGTCGGAGTTGTCGAGGACGACGACGCCGACGCGCAGCGAGTCCAGGCTCTTGCGACCGAGCCCGGCGAGCGCGTCCACCTCTGGGGCGGCTGGCGAGCGGCGGAGGAACACGCTGGAACGATAGCCGGTTGTTTACCAGACTGAACAGAAAAAGCCGGGCAAAACGACCAGGTCAGGAGTCAAAGTTCACCTATGCGCGGTTCGGCGTTCACCGTTGTTCATCTGACGGTCGCCCGGCGCACCTAGCGTGGCCCCCGACCGACCAACAACCGACCCACAGGGACCTTAAATGCGAGAGTCGTTCGGCGCCGCCCTGCACGAGGTGGGCAACCTGCTCGTCTCCATGGCCGAGGCGGCCCGCACCCAGATGCGCCAGGCGACGTACGCGCTGCTCACCGCGGACAAGGAGGCGGCCGATCGCGTCGTCGCCCGGGACGCGGAGATCAACGAGCTGTACCGCCAGGTCGAGGAGCGGGTCCTGCGCCTGCTCGCCCAGCAGCAGCCGGTCGCCCGCGACCTGCGCATGGTGATCACCGCCCAGCACGTCGCGACCGACCTGGAGCGCATGGGCGACCTCGCCGACCACGTCGCGAAGACCGCGCTGCGTCGGCACCCGGCCGCCGCCGTCCCGGCCGAACTGGCCACCGTGATCGCCGAGATGGCCGAGGTCGCCGACCGCATCGCCGGCAAGATCACGCTGGTGCTGGCCCGCTACGACACCAAGCGCGCGGCCGAGCTGGAGAACGACGACGACGTGATGGACGCGCTGGAGCGCGACCTGTTCGCCGTCATCCTCGGCTCGTCCTGGCAGCACGGGGTGGAGGCGGCGATCGACGCGGCGCTGCTCGGCCGGTTCTACGAGCGGTACGCCGACCACGCGGTGAACGCGGGGCGCCACGTGATCTACCTGGTGACCGGCGAGATCGCCGACGGGCAGGCCTCGGACGAGGACCCGGAGCTGCCCGAGTCGCTCTGAGGCTCGGCTGCTTCGTGAAGCTCGGCTACTTCTTGCTGGCGAGCGCCCGCGCGAAGAACATCATGTTCGCCGGGCGCTCGGCCAGCCGCCGCATGAGGTAGCCGTACCACTCGGTGCCGTAGGGAACGTAAACGCGTACGTGGTAACCCTCCCGGACGAGCCGGCGCTGTTCTTCCGGGCGTACGCCGTAAAGAAGCTGGAACTCGAACTCGTCCGGACCCCGGTCGAACCACCGGGCCCGGTCCTCGCCGATGGCGATCAGCCGCGGGTCGTGGGTGGCCAGCATCGGGTAACCCTGCCCGGCCATGAGCACGTTCATGCAGCGTACGTAGGACTTGTCGACGTCCAGCGCGGACTGATAGGCCACGTGCTCCGGCTCGGAGTACGCACCCTTGCAGAGCCGGACGCGGGAGCCCGCGGTGGCCAGCTCACGGCAGTCCTGCTCGGTACGCCGCAGGTACGACTGGAGCACCGCGCCGGTGCTCGGATAGTCCTTGCGCAGGCTGTTCAGGATGGTCAGCGTCGAGTCGGCGGTGGTGTGGTCCTCCATATCCAGGGTGACCGTCGTGCCCGCCTCGGCCGCGGCCGCGCAGATCGCGCGCGCGTTCGTCTCGGCGAGATCCTCGTCGAACGCCTGCCCGAGGGCGGAGAGCTTCACGCTGACCTCGGCGACTCCGGTCAGCTCCGCCTCGCGCAGCGCGGCGAGCAGCGTCAGGTATTCGTCCCGGGTAACGCTCGCCTGCTCCGGCGTCAGCGTGTCCTCGCCGAGGTAGTCCAGCGTGGTCCGGAGCCCGGAGCCGGCCAGCTCCCCGGTCACCCGCAGGGCGTCGGGCGTACCGGTGCCGGCGACGAACCGCCTGACCACGTCCCGGCTCACCGGGGCGGAGCCGACGAACTTTTCGACCTTGCCGGATCGCGACGCTGCGAGAATGACCGACCTGAGCATGTCAGCAGCGTATCTCCGATTCGGCGATGAGGTCGGATGTGAGGTACGTCCCGTCCGTCGGAAACGGTTCCGGTAAACCTCGGCACACCACTTCCGTCAAGATTGCTCTACCTTTGTCGGGTGGACTTCGATGCGTACGCCAAGACCGCCGTTGACCTGGTCAATGTCCGGCTTGACACCCTCGACGACCTTCGTGCCCTTTTTGCGGACGACCGGGAGTGGATGCGGGAGTCGGTCGCCGATAAGGAGATGGCGGTCTTCCGGCGGGCTCAACGGAAGCTCCGCGACGTCTTCGAGGCCGGCGCGGCCGGCCGCGACGGCGACGCCGTGGCCGAGCTGAACGTGCTCCTGGAGACCTTCCCGGTCCAGCCGCGGATCTCGGGTCACGACGCCGGGGACTGGCACATGCACGTCACCAGCCGCGGCGCCTCCGCCTCCGCCGAGTACCTGGCCGGTGCGGCCTGGGGGCTGGGCGTCTGGCTCTGCGAGTTCGGCAGCGCCCGGTTCGGGGTCTGCGCCGACGAGCGGTGCGGCAACGTCTACCTCGACACCTCTTCCAACAACTGTCGCCGGTTCTGCTCGGAGCGCTGCGCGACGCGGTCGCACGTGGCCGCGCATCGGGCGCGGAAGAAGGCCGCCGTCGACGAGGTGGCGGCGCTGCCGAGCGCCGCCGTCGCGCCGAAGGCTCCCGTCCCGGTCGGACGCTAAGCCGCTCGCTCTCGCTCGCGCGCTGACCTTCCTGATCATTGCGTCGGCCATGCTGTTTCCGGGGACATTTCGCCTCGTGAAACCGCGTGGCCGGCGCAACGATCAGGCTTGAGTGGTCGCCTGGATCGGCCGAAAGGACGATCCGCGCTCGGCTGGTCGTCCAGTAGCGTTGCGGCCCGTGCACCCCGGGGACCCCTCGCAGCCTGATCCGCGGCCCGCCGACTCGCAGCCCGCCGACTCGCAGCCGCCGACGCAACCGATCCCGCCGCAGCAGCCCTACCCCGGGGTGAATCAGTCCTATCCGGGCACGCCCGGCCCAGCCCCGTCCGGCCCGGTCCCGCCAGTGTGGAATCCGCAGATTCCCCAACAGCGGCAGGCCGGACAGCTCGGGGCGCCGGTGTACCCGCCGTCGGGTTACCCGACGTATCCGCCCGCGCCCGGGAATCCCGCTGCGCCCGCGTATCCGCCGGCGCCTGGGTATCCGCCCGCGCCGGGATATCAGCCCGTACCGGGGTATCCGCCAACGCCGCCGCACGGTGCACCGCCGGGCCTGCCACCGGCCTACCCGCCGGGGTACTCGACGCCGCCGGGCTATCCGACGCAGCCCTGGCCGGGTGCGTACGCCCCGCCGCCGCCTCCGCCCAAGCGGCCGTGGTTCGGCCGGGTGGCCGTCCTGGCCGTCATCGTGGTGCTGATCGCCTGCGCCATCCCGGTCGTCGGCGTGGTGGCGTACGTCGCGACGCGATCGACGGCGGATCCGCTGGTGCAGCCGACCGCGTCCACCGGGGTCACCTCGAAGGCCTCGCCGAAGGTGTCCCGGTCGCCGGCGCGCCGCCCGAATCCCGGCGACTCCCAGGCCGTCTTCCAGAACTGGGCGCAGGACCGTGTGCAGGCGGCGCTGGACCAGCAGTCGGACGCGCTGTTGCGGGGCGACCTCACCGGTTACGTGAAGGTGGTCGACCCGGCTAAGTCGACTCTCGTCGCCCGGCTCCGCAAGCAGTACGCCTCGCTGCGCAACATGAAGATCGGCGCCTGGGGCAACGACCTGCTGACCATCACCGCCAGCGGTGGCAAGGAGTTCGAGACCACCTGGCGCGTACGCGTCGACGGGCATCCCTGCTTCGGAGCCGTCACCTGCGACAACGACGACTTCTCGATGCTCACCACGTGGCGGCTGGCCGATCCGGACACGGCGCTGATGACTTCGCTGGAGCCGGAGGACAGCGCGAACTCGCCCCGTCCGTGGGAGGCCAGCGATCTCATCGCGAAGGTCGGCGACCGGACCGTGGTGGCCACCACGAAGGCGTACGCGTCGCTGCTGGACAACGTCTGGACGCAGGCCGAGGCGGCGGCGAAGGTCGCCGACCGGCTGGCGTACCAGGGCAAGCCGCCGACCAAGTACGTGATCTTCTACGCCGGTCCGAGCGAGTGGAAGACCTGGTACGACTGGGATCCGCCGGAGTGGTCCGGCGGCGTGACCATCGAGGTCGGCGACGCCTCCAACATCGTGCTGAACGGCAAGGACCTCCAGGGCTGGTTCATCGACAACCTGCTCCGGCACGAGATGACCCACGCCGCGACGCTGCCCGGCGGCAGCCGTTCCCGGGCCTGGTGGCTGATCGAGGGCATCGCCGAGTACGCCGACATGGACGGTGCGTCGGTCAGCCGCTACAGCGCGATCGAGGAGACGAAGAAGTTCGTCGAGGGCTCCTGGGACGGCAAGGTGGCGGTGAGCGCACCGGGCGACAGCGACGGGGACGCGAAAGCGGCCGCCGCTTACGGGGTCGCCTTCCTGGCCGTGCGCCACCTCGCCGAAAAGTATGGCGAACAGCGGATGCGCGAGTTCTTCGACGCCGTGGTGCACGACCACAAGACGGAAGCCGAGGCAGCTCCGGCGATCTTCGGCGAGTCCTGGACCACAGTGGAGGCCGGCTGCGTGGAGTTCATCCGTTCCTCGGTGTGACCACCGTTCGCCCTGCTGTGAAACATGCTCGAGTTGACTACCATCACGCGAGTGCGGCGACCGATGGTGTTGGCAGGAGCGGTGACCGTCCTCGTGGCGTTGAGTGCCGCGTCCTGCGGCAACGACGACGAGGGCATCGCGACGGCGGAGGTGGGCCGGGCCGACGTCGTCGAGATCGTCGACGCGCCCGCCTCGGTGGTGGCGCGGGCGGCCGCGACGCTGACCTCGCCAGCCGAGGGCACGCTGGCCCGGCTCGCGGTCACGGCCGGTGATCAGGTCGCCAAGGGTCAGGTCGTGGCGGTCGTCGACTCGCCGACGGCCCAGCAACGGCTGCGGGACGCGAAGAAGGCGCTGGATCTGGCGAAGCGGTCGACGGGCGGCGGCGGGGTCCGGGTGGACCTCAGCGGTTCGGCCAAGCACCTCGACGAGGCCGCCGCCAAGGCGTTCGACCAGGCGCGGGCGGCGGTGGCGTACATCGCCGACCCGGCGCTGAAGAAGGCGCTGCTCGCTCAGGTCGACGCGGCCGAGCAGCAGTACGCCGCCGCGTCGAAGGCGGTGACCTCGGCGGTACGCGGTGTGCAGCGCGGTCTCCAGTCGATCGGCAGCGCCATGAGCGCCCTGGGCGCCGCCCAGAAACTTCAGGCGCAGCAGGCGTACGACCTGGCCAAGGCCACCGTGGACGCGCTGACCCTGCGGGCGCCGATCGCGGGTGTCGTCCAGCTCGGCGGCGCGAGCGCCCCGGCGACGAGCGGAATCGACCTGTCCTCCCTGTTGGGGGCGGCGGGCGGCGGTCAGACTCCGTCGACCGGCGGCGCCGCATCGATCCCGGGCGTGTCGCAGACCGTCCCCGAGGGCGGCCTGGTGACGGCGGGCACTGCGATCCTCACCGTCGTCGACGTCAGTGAACTCGGTCTGGTGGCCGAGGTGGACGAGACCGACATCCTGCTCGTCAAACCTGGGCTGGACGCCGAGGTCGAACTCGACGCCGCGACCGACGTCCGCTACCCGTCCCGGGTGGCCAGCATCGACGTGCTGCCGACGGCCAACGCGCGCGGTGGCGTGGCGTACCGGGTGCGGTTGACGCTCACCCCGCCGTCCGGCGCCCCGACGCCGCGGCCGGGCATGAACGCGGTCGCCCACCTGCGCGTACGCCAGGCGAACTCGGCCGTCGCGGTGCCGGCGGCCGCTGTCTTCACCGCCGAGGGCCAAGTCCTGACCTGGGTACGCGGCCCGGACGGCAAAGCCGAGCGGCGACCGGTGAGCGTCGGCGTCTCCGGCGAGGACCTGGTGCAGATCACCGACGGACTCCAGCCCGGCGACCGCGTGGTCGTCCGGGGTACGGACAAGGTTCATCCCGGAGACGAACTGCCGTGACAGCCGCCGACGTGACCCCGGCCGTCGCGGCGGTGAACATCGAGCGGACCTACGACCTGGGTGGAGTCACCGTTCCGGCGTTGCGGGGCGTCTCCTTCACCGTCGAGCGCGCCGCGTATGTGGCCATCGTCGGCCCCTCCGGCTCCGGCAAGTCGACACTGATGCATCTGCTCGGCGGGCTGGATCGGCCCACGGCGGGCACCTTGCGGATCGACGGCCGCGACGTCGCCGCACTGACGCCCGCGGAGCTCGCTCAGCTCCGCAACGAGACCATCGGCTTCGTCTTCCAGTCGTTCCACCTCCTTGCGCGTACCACCGCTTTGGACAATGTCGCGTTGCCGCTCGTCTATCGCGGCCTGAACGCCCGCGAGCGCCGGGCGCGGGCCCGCGAGATGCTGGCGCGCGTCGGCCTGGAGCACCGCGTGGATCATCGCCCGAACCAGCTGTCGGGCGGCGAGCAGCAGCGGGTGGCGATCGCGCGGGCACTCGTGACCGAGCCGACCGTGCTGCTGGCCGACGAACCGACCGGCAACCTCGACACCACGACCGGACTGGCCGTGATGGAGCTGCTGGAGCGGCTGAACGCCGAGTCGAGCGCGGCCCTGGTCCTGGTCACCCACGACCGGGAGGTGGCCGCGCGGGCCAAGCGCCGGATCCACATGCGGGACGGCGTCATCGAGGCGGACGAGGGCGGGGCGGCGTGAGGCTGGCGGAGGCGTGGCGGGTCGCGCTGGACGCGTTGCGGGCCAACCGGCTGCGCAGCGGCCTGACCATGCTGGGCATGGTGATCGGGGTCGCCGCGGTCGTGGTGCTGGTCGCGCTCGGCACCGGAACGAAGAACGAGGTCGAGTCGCAGGTCGAAGGGCTCGGCGCGAACCTGATGTTCGTGGTGCCCGGCAAAGTGGACTTCAACTCCGCGCCGACCGCGTCGCCGCTGGACACGGGCGATCTCAACGCGGTCATCCGGACGGTCGGCGACCGGGATCGGGTGACGGTGTCGCTCACCTCCGGCGAAACCGTGCGAGCCGGGCGCAACTCCACCTTCACCTCGGTGCTCGGCGTCATGGAGACCACTCCGAAGGTGTTCGTACGCACCCTGCACAGCGGGACGTACCTGGCGCGTACCGATGTCGACACCGGGCGGCGGGTCGCCGTGCTGGGCGCGAAGACGGCCCGTCTGCTGTTCGGCGACCGGGACGCGGTCGGCCGGCAGATCACGATCGCGGGCGTACGCTTCCGCGTCATCGGGGTCTTCGCACCGCTCGGGCAGAGCCTCGGTGTCGACCGGGACACCGAGGTGCACATCCCGATCAGCACGGCGCAGCGGCTGTTCGGGACGAACCGGATCGACGCCTTCGCGATCAAGGCGCCGGACGCGGAGTCGGTCGGCCCACTCGGCGACCGGGTCCTCGCCGAACTGCGCAAACGTCACCCGGACACCGAGTTCAGCGCCGTCACCCAGGATCAGATCCTCGGCGTACTGGCCGACATCCTCGGGGTGCTGACGACCGTGCTCGCCGCGATCGCCGGGATCTCTCTACTCGTCGGCGGGGTCGGCGTCTCCAACATCATGCTGGTGTCGGTCCGGGAACGGACCAAGGAGATCGGGCTGCGGAAGGCGGTCGGTGCGAAACCTCGTGACATCGGCGTGCAGTTCCTGCTGGAAGCGGTGCTGCTGACCACCATCGGCGGCGTACTCGGGATGGCGCTGGGCGTCGGCGCCTCGCTGATCACGGCGGCTCTCTCGCCGGTGCCCGCGACGGTCACGTGGTGGTCACTCGCGCTCGCGTTCGGCGTATCGGCCGGCGTCGGGATCATCTTCGGCGTCGTGCCCGCGCAGCGGGCCGGGCGGCTCGACCCGGTGGTCGCTCTACGCACTGAATAAGCTTTCGCGCACGGAATAAGCCTTCGCGCGCCGGATGACCGTTTCGCGCTGTCTGGTTTAAGCCCCCGGATCACGGATCTGCGTCGAATCTTGGCCCAAGATTCGACCGGGATACCTGATCCAATGCCTAGCAGTGGCCTAGCGGCGCCGTGGTGGCGACAGGGGGTGTTCGGGCGATTACTGAAAGCTGTCGCGTTAGCCACATGAGCCCCGCTAACGTTCTACTTACACGCTGGATGGGGGAAAGGCATGAATTCGCGCGGGACGCCACACGACAACGAGCTGGCGGAGGTGCGCTTCCTCACGGTCGCCGAGGTCGCGACGCTGATGCGGGTGTCGAAGATGACCGTCTATCGGCTGGTCCACTCCGGTGACCTGACCGCGGTCCGGGTCGGGCGCTCCTTCCGGGTGCCCGAGCACGCGGTCCACGAATACTTGAGGGGCGCGTTCTCCCAAGCCGCATGAGGATGAGACCGCCCGGTTTCACGAACACACATGCGTGCGGTTACCCTGGACAGCGGCTCCGGCCCCGTTCGCGCATTCGCGGACCGAGGGCGGAGCGAGATGTCCAACTTCCGCCGTGGCGCATACGCGCCGGGCGAAACCGAAGCGTGTGATGAGAGGGCTGCCGTATGGGCTCCGTGGTCAAGAAGCGCCGCAAGCGCATGGCTAAGAAGAAGCACCGCAAGCTGCTGCGCAAGACCCGCGTCCAGCGTCGCCGTCTCGGCAAGTGACCCGCGCCGGTTCGCCGGCGTCTTGAAGCGGGTGCCTGAGCCCGGTGCGTTGCCGACCAGCAGCGGCCGGGCTCGGCTTAGGTGGGGGAGCATGGCGACGAGACCCACGAGACCCGAGGTGGTCCTGGTCACCGGCGTGAGCCGGTTCCTCGGCGCGCGAATCGCGGCTACCCTCGCCACGCGTACCGGGGTCGGCCGGGTGATCGGGCTCGACTCGTTCGCGCCTCAGGGCGAAGTCGAACATCTGCTCGCGGACAGCTCCGTCGAGGTCGTCCAGGCGGATCTGCGTGCCTCCGGCGAGGTCATCGCCGACCAGGGCGTCGAAGCCGTGGTGCACCTCGCCGTCATCTCCTCGCCCGACCAGGCGCGGGGCGGTCGCGCAGCGATGAAAGAGCAGAACGTCATCGGCACGATGCAGCTGCTCGCCGCCTGCCAGCAGGCCGAATCGCTGCGCCGGTTGGTCGTGCGGTCGTCGACCGCCGCGTACGGCGCGTCCTTCCGCGACCCCGCGGTCTTCACCGAGGACACCGAGCCACGCGAGGTGCCGCGTGGCGGCTACGCCCGCGACATCCTCGACATCGAGAGCTACGTACGCGGGTTCCGTCGCCGTCGGCCCGACGTCACCGCGACGGTCCTGCGCTTCGCTCCGTTCATCGGGGCCACCGCCGAGACCGCGCTGCTGCGCTACCTCGCCCGGCCCACCGTGCCGACCGTGCTCGGGCGCGATCCCCGGATGCAGTTCGTCCACGTCGACGACGCCCTGGAGATCATCGAGCGCTCGGTGCTGGAAAGCCACCCGGGCACCTTCAACGTGGCCGGTCCCGGCGTCATCACGCTGTCGCAGGCCATCCGCCGGGCAGGCCGGATCGCGCTGCCGATCGTCGAGCAGGCCCTCGCGGTCAGCGCCGCGACCGGCCGCGGGCTCATCAGCAACGACCAGATCGACCTGTTCGTGCACGGCCGCGTCGTCGACACCACGCGCCTGGTCCGCGAGTTCGGGTTCACGCCGCGTTCCACTCCCGACGCCTTCGCGGACTTCGTCCGCACGCACCGGGCCGGCGCGCTGGTCACCCCCGAACGGCTGGCGGCGGCCGAGGAATCCTTCCTCGACATGATCCAACGGGTACGCCAGGAGGTGCGGTGAATGACCTCTCCTGAGAATCTGCCCGAGCAGGAAGACGTCTGGGATCGGCGGGTCGCCTCCGGGCTGTCCTTCCTGCGCCGCCGGCTGTCCGGGGCGTACGAGGTCGACGAGTTCGGCTTCGACGCGGAGCTGACCGAGGGTGTCTTCCACCCGATGCTGCGCCTGTTGCAGCGGGACTGGTTCCGGACCGAGATCATCGGCGCGAAGCACATCCCGGTCGACAGCGGCGCGCTGCTCGTCGGCAACCACTCCGGCACCGTGGCGATGGACGCGCTGATGCTGTCGATCGCCTGCCACGACGAGTCGGAGGGCAACCGCCACCTGCGGCTGCTCGGCGCGGACTTCGTCTTCAAGCTGCCCGGCCTGAGCGAGCTGGCCCGCAAGTCGGGCGCGACGCTGGCCTGTACGCCGGACGCCGAGCGCCTGCTCTCGGGCGGCGAACTCGTCGGCGTCTTCCCCGAGGGGTTCAAGGGCGTCGGCAAGCCCTTCCGCGACCGTTACAAGCTGCAGCGGTTCGGCCGGGGCGGCTTCGTGTCCGCCGCGCTGCGTACCGGGGTGCCGATCATTCCCGTCGCGATCGTGGGCGCGGAGGAGATCTACCCCCTGATCGGCAACATCAAGCCGCTGGCCCGGGTGCTGGGCGCGCCCTACTTCCCGGTGACGCCGACGTTCCCATGGCTCGGTCCGCTGGGTCTCGTGCCGCTGCCGAGCAAGTGGCTGATCGAGTTCGGCCAGCCGATCCCGACCGAGGATCTCGTCGACCAGGCCGACGATCCCATGGTCGTCTTCAACCTGGCCGACCAGGTTCGGGAGACCATCCAGGAGATGATCCACGGGCTGCTGGAGCGGCGGCCGGATCCGTTCGCCCAGTAAGCAGTAGCTTGTCTCAAGTGCCCCATGGTCAGCACCGCCGGCGGTCGACGCTGCGGATCGGCGGAGCGGCGGGTCTCGTCGTCGCTCTGGTCGCCGCCGTCCGTCTACTCACCCTCCCAGCACCACACGCGCCGGGTACGGACTGGACGCTGACCGAGTCCTTCCCGTCGGCCGCCGTGGTGGACGTGCCCGGCTACGTCGACGGCGACTGGGCGTACGAGCCGATGTTGTTCCTCGACGAGCAGACCTCCCTGGGCACGGCCACCCCGTCCGACGACCGGCAGAGCGCCCTGGTGATCCTCGGGCCGGACGGCCGGATCAGCACGGTACGCACGCTCGGCGCGGACGAGGCGCCGCAGTTCGGCGGCTTCGCTTCGGGCGACGACCGGGTCGCCTGGCTGGAGCAGACCGCCGGGGACGACGGGCAGGGCGACGCCGCGATCTGGATCGCGGGCCGGGACGGCTCGAACGCCCGCGTCCTCACGCGCGACCTGGGCGACTTCGCCTTCTTCAACTCGCAGTACGATCTGCACATCCGGGACGGCCGGGTCCACTGGGTGGCGGCAGTGCCCGGCGATGTCCTGGCCTCGGAGATCCGCTCGATTCCGGTGTCCGGCGGCGACGTCTCGGTACGCCGCATCGACGGTGGCTGGCAGTCGGTCGGCGGCGACTGGCTGGTCAGCGCGATGACCGCCGGTGGGGGAGCGACCGCTCTGGTCAACTGGAAGACGGGGCGCCGCACCGCCATCCCGAACCAGCCGTCGGAGCTGGTCAGCTGCAGTTCGGTGCTGTGTCGCGTACTGGTGCTCGGCGGGGACGGCGGCGCGACCCGGATCGACGTCATGCGTACCGACGGCGGTGATCGGCAGCGGGCGGCGTCAGGCTCGGTGACCGCCGCGCTCGTCGACGTCGGCCTGCTCGACCGCTGGGAGGTCTACTCGCGACAGGGCTCCGGCACGTCCGTGCTGGCTCGCCAACAGGTCCTGCTGTACGACGTCCACGAACGCAGGACGATCAACCTTGCCGACGGGGTGGGTCAGATCATGGGCCGCGGCGGCTTCGTCTGGTGGGGCAGCGGCACTGGCGACGACGTGACCTGGCACGTCCTGGATCTCCACTCGCTCCGCTGACCTGTCGGGTCAGTCGCGGCGGGCGCGGATCGCCAAGCCGGCCGCGACCGCACCGGCGAGGACGCCGGCCGCCAGCGTCGCCGGAACCGCTACCTTCGCCGCCTTGCGGCCGGTGCGGAAGTCGCGGATCTGCCACGAGCGCGCCCGGGCGTGCCGGCGCAACGCGCCATCCGGGTTGACCGCGGTGGGGTGCCCGACCGAGCTGAGCATCGGCAGGTCGTTCACCGAGTCCGAGTACGCGTAGCAGTCGGCGAGGTCGAAGCCCTCGGCGGCGGCCATCGCCCGGACGGCGGTCTCCTTCGCCGGCCCGTGCAGCATCTCGCCGACCAGCCGTCCGGTGTAGACGCCGTCGCGGATCTCCGCCACCGTGCCGAGCGCCCCGGTCAGCCCGAGGCGCCGGGAGATCACCTCACCCAGCTCGACCGGGGCGGCGGTGACCAGCCAGACCCGGTCGCCGTCGGCGATGTGCTGCTCGGCGATGGCTCGGGTGCCTGCCCAGATCCGCTCCGCCATCAGCTCGTCGAAGATCTCCTCGCTGAGCCGCCGGACGTCCTCGACCCGCCAGCCCTCGATGAAGGCCAGCGCCGCCTGCCGCGCCTCGGCGATGTCTCCGGCGTGCTCGGCCGCCAGCAGCCGGAACTTCACCTGGCTCCAGCCGAACCTGAGCAGATCGGTGGTGGTGAAGTACTTCCGGGCGGCGAGACCGCGCGCGAAGTAGTACAGCGATGCGCCCTGCATGAGGGTGTTGTCCAGATCGAAGAAGGCAGCCGCCTTGACGTGCTCGCGTGGCTCCGTCACGACCGCTTCGCCTCCTGTTTCCGGCAACACGCTTCCGAGCGTAGCGGGTGGATGCGATCGGGGGCGCCACCCTGCGGTGACGCCCCCGAATCTCGAAGGTGAATCCCGAACGGCCGTTCGGTGATCAGTTCCCGAGTAGATCGCCCAGGATTCGGCCGAGTTCGCCGAGCAATCCCTCGTCGCCCTCGGTGCTCGCCGACGGCTGCGGCGTCGCCGAGGCGGACGGAGCGATCTGTGCCGGCGTCGTCGCCTCACCGCTCGTCCCCACGGTCGGCGTCGTCGCCGGTCGCGGGGTGACGGTCGTGGTGCTCCGCGGCAGGCTTGTCTCGGGCTGCTGACCGGCGGGGGCCGGGCACGGCGACGTTGCCGGACCCAGCGCGTCCGCTGTCGACGCCTTCGCCCCACAGGCAAGCGCGGCGCGCAGCGAGTGCGAGCGATCCGAGATGGCGTCCAGCAGAGTCGTCGACGCGTCGGCCCGCTGCCGGGACGGCCCGTCGACCAGCGCCGTGAGCTGGCCCATCAAGGATTTCTGGTCGGCCGCGAACCGGTCGACGGTGTCGAGGGCGGCGGTGCCACCCTGCCCCATCGCCGACGTGGTCAGCAGGCGTACGCCCTCGATCGTGTCCTTGTCCATGTCGCCCAGGGCGGCGGCGAAGCCGTCCCCGTTGGACCGGACGGCACTGGCCTCGGTCAGTCGCGTACGGGCGAACTCCAGGTAGAGCTGCCCCCGGGACAGATCGGAGCTGGCCAGCGCCAGCTGCGCCCGCTCGGTCGATCGCTTGACCTGGTAGAGCGCGTCGCCGGGATTGGCGTCGCCGCTGGCCATGGAGATGCCGGAGACGGCGAGCGTGCCGGTCGCCACGCCCGCGACGATCGCGATGCGCGTACGCGACCGGGCCGGCTTCACCAGAATGGGTTCCGGCTCGGTCGCGGTGACCCCGATGCCCTCGCGTTCGGCGGTCGCCATCAGCTGGGCACGCAGGTCGCTCCGGAAGTCCGGCGACGGGCCGGGCACATGCGTGCCCCGTAGCTGGTCGCCGAGCGTCACGAACTCCGCGAGCTGCGCGTCTAGACGGGAGTGGGAATGGTGACGTCGGCCGCCGTTGGCCTCGTCCAGGAGTCGGGCGAAGCGCTCGGCGCGCCGCCGGTCGAAGACTGCGTTCATAGCGGGCACCCCCCTTCGCTGGTCGCGGCGGACTGCCGGAGTGTGTCCACGAGCTCCGGTCGTACTCGGTCAAACGGCCGCGGGGGGTCTTCGGTTACGGAGAGCCGGGGCGTGACTCGGCTCACTACGGGGGTGGTGAGCGGGGTCACGGCTGGAAGCCCTCCGGAAGCAGTCGGGCGAGCGCGCGGACGGCTCGGTACTGGAGTGCTTTGATGGCGCCTTCGTTCTTGCCCATCGCCTGAGCGGTCTCCGCGACGGAGAACCCCTGGAGGAAGCGGAGCACGATGCACTCCTGCTGTTCCGGGTTGAGCTGTTTGACCGCGGTCAGCAATGCGACATTGGTGATGTGGTCGACGACGGCCGCTTCCGGGCTGCCCTCCGGGCCCCGGTCCTCGCGGTCGGCGTCCAGGACGTCGCCGGTGGTGACCTCGAGGCGGTAGCGGCCGGACTTGAAGTGGTCGGCGACCAGGTTGCGGGCGATGGTGACCAGCCAGGCGCCGAGATCACGGCCCTGCCAGGTGAAGCTGCCGATGCGCTTGAGCGCCCGCAGGAAGGTGTCGCTCGTCAGGTCCTCGGCCAGCGGCCGGTTGCCCACCCGGAAGTAGATGAACCGGAAGACGGTGTCGACGTACCGGTCGTAGATCAGGCCGAACGCCGCAGCCTCGCCCGCCTGCGCCCGCTCGACGAGCGCCCACACCTCGGCGGCGGCGTCGCTCGGATCGGGCCGGCTCGGGTAGACGGGCGGCTGCCCGGTCCCCGGCGGGTCCACGCGCTGGGTGTCCTGGTCCGGGAGCACCGGAAGCAGCGTCGTCTCCGATTCGGGCACGGTGACCGCGCCGCCCTGGGCGGGTGCCACCGGGCGCCCGTTGACCCGGCCGCCGATCGGTTTCGTGGCGGGGGTCTTGGCGGCCGGATTGTGGTGGCCGCTGTCGTTGCCGGTCTTGGTCCGGGTACGCGGACGGACGGTAGCGCCTTCGCCGCGCGAGGTGACGCTCAGTAGCGGATTCAGAAGTAGTTCGTTGAGTGAAGTGCGAAGGGCGTCCAGACCCTCGGTAAGTGCCTGCCGCGCGGCGGACACTTCGTGGCTTACGCCGTAGTACGCACTGCTTGTCATGCCGTCACCTCCGAGCGCCCGTGTGCGGAGCCGCAGGGGCAGGCGGCGGCAGACGGGGCATCTCTCACCATAAGCCGACAAACACCCATTAAGCACGGGTGCGGCGCAATAACGGGCACAGCGGCCTCCTCTGGTTGAGGGGTGTCGGATCATGCCAAAACGGGTGAGCCGACCCTCGGAATGATAGGGCCAAACCCACCCTGGTGTGCGTGTTCACGAAAACTGTCCGGCCATCGGGGGGAGTATTTCCGCTGCTTTCGCACGGACGTCGCACATCGTGTGCGGTTTTTACTTCGTCGATTACACGGCGTGTCCCGCGAGACACGCCGTGGTCACGTTCCCAGATACTTAGAGCTGCAAGAAGATTCAGATAAATCGCAGATCGGGGGCGATCGTCGGGCTCGGCGTTTCACCCCGCCGGGTGACCGTGCGGTGACTAGACGGGGATCTGATCTCTACAACGAACGAGATTCGCGGGGGTGCCGCGAAATTTCGTCGTGTGGAAGACTCCCGAACGTGCAGGATGCGATCGCCGCCGATGTCGCCGAGTACGCCACCCTCGCGGGCTATGTCCAGCGCGCCGCTCGCCGGAGCCCGGAGCAGCCGGCGTTGCGGCACAACGGGCGTACGCTGACCTGGTCCGAATTGGACTCGCAAGTGGACTCGGTCGCGGGCGGACTGCGCAATCTCGGCGCGCCGGACAGCGGCGGGCACCCGGCCCGGGTCGCGATCGCGCTGCCGAACATTCCCGAGTTCGCGGTGTCCTTCTTCGGCGCGCTGCGGGCCGGTCTCGTCGCCGTCCCGGTCAACCCCGGCTACACGCCCCGGGAACTCCGTCATGTGCTGGCCGACTCCGGTGCCAGTGTGCTCATCGCGACCGACACGGTCGCGGCGGCCGTCGCCGGCATCGGCAGCGAACTCGAGTCGCTGCGCTGGGCGTACACGTGCAGTGGAAATGAGGACGCGGGCCGGGCGCTGGCCCGCGCGCTCGCCCGGGACTCGGCCCCGAACCCGCGCCAACCCGCGGCGAGTGACCTGGCGGTGCTGCTCTACACCTCGGGCACCGAGGGCGCGCCGAAGGGCGCGATGCTGACCCACCGGGCGCTGATCGCCAACCACGTGCAGCTCGCCGCGGTCGAGCCGCCGGTGCTGGACAGTTCGGACGTGGCCCTGCTCGGGCTGCCGATGTTCCACGCCTACGGGCTGAACTCCGGTCTCGGCGCGGTGGCTTACCACGGCGCGTGCGGCGTGCTCACCGACCGCTTCGACGCCGAGGAGTCGCTGCGGCTGATCGCCGAGGAGGGCGTCAGCGTGGTGGTCGGCGTGCCGTCGATGTACACGCTGTGGGCGGCGAGCCTGACCTCGGCCGCACCGATGTCCTCGGTCCGTGTCGCGGTGTGCGGTGCGGCACCGCTGGAAGCCGTCACCGCGCGCAAGTTCGCGGCGATCACCGGAGTCGACGTGCACATCGGATACGGGCTGACCGAGACCGCGCCGGTGGTCTCCTCGACCTTGGCCGCCCCGGCGCTGAAAGTCGGCTCGATCGGCCGGCCGCTGCCCGGCGTCGAACTGCGTCTCGTCTCCTCCACCGGCGATGACGTCTGGCGGGCGGGCAGCGCTTCGCTGGAGGACGACGGCGACGGTCAGGGCCTCGAACACGAGTCGCCGGACAGCCCTGGCAGTGACCCCGGCGAGATCGTGGTCCGCGGGGACAACCTCTTCTCCGGCTACTGGCCCGACGGACGCGGTGGCCCCGACGCCGACGGCTGGTGGGCGACCGGCGACGTCGCGTACGCCGACGGGGACGGCGACCTGTTCCTCGTGGACCGCATCGGCGAGCTGATCATCGTCAACGGCTTCAACGTCTACCCGTACGAGGTCGAGCTGGTGCTCGGCATGCACCCAGGCGTTGCCGAGGCAGCCGTCCTCGGCGCGCACGATCCGGTCCGTGGCCAGACCGTGCGGGCGTTCGTCGTACGCGCGGCGGGCAGCACGGTCACCGACGAGGAACTGGTCCGCCACTGCGAACGCAACCTGGCCCGGTTCAAGTGCCCCACGCAGATCTCGTTCGTCCCGGAACTGCCGCACTCGGCGATCGGCAAGGTCCGCAAAGTAGTCTTGCGGGATGCCTGAGCAGCCCCGCGTCACCCTGTACACCCGGCCCGGCTGTCACCTCTGCGCCGACGCCGTCGCCGCGCTGGGCGAGCTGGGCGTACCGTTCACCGAAGTGGACATCACCGGCGATCGGGAGCTGGAAGCCGAGTACGGAGACCGGATTCCGGTGGTCATGCTGGACGGCAAGGAACACGGGTACTGGCGGGTCGAAGGCGCTCGCCTGCTCCGCGACCTCGCCACCCCCGCCTGACCGTTTCCGCGCCTGGCTTTCCGCGTGATCATGAACTAGTGGTCGTGATCGACCGGTGTGTCGTGTCCGCGCCGCCCTGATCGACTCCGCAAGCGCCTGATCAACTCGGCACCCGTGCGGGGCTGCGGGCACAAGACGTCAGCGGGACGCGAGGGAGATCGCCTCGGTCAGCGACCTCGCCACGGGTACGCCGACCTCCCGCAGCTTCGCCGGATCGGTGAAGCCGCCGCCGTAGAGAACACAGTGGGCTCCGACCGAGGCGGCCGCGTGTGCGTCGTCCACCGAGTCGCCGATGAGCACCGTCTCGGCGTCTTCGATGCCGAGCGCCTCCAGGTGGGCCGCGAGGTGGCCGGACTTGAACCCGCCGCCGATCGGATCGCGCAGGCCGTCGACCCGGGCGAAGTGCGGCGTCAGGCCGAAGCGGTCGACGGTCGGCACGAGTTCGTGGTGGAACCACATGCTCAGCAGGGACTGCGTACCGGCCCATGTCGCGATCGCGTCACGGGCGTCGGCGGCCAGCTCCACCGTCAGGAGCCCGATCCGGTACTCGTCGTGGAAGATCGTGTCCATCCGGGCGAACTCCTCCGCCGCGACGGTCCGGCCCAGCAGGGAGCCGTAGTAGTCGATGATCGGGCGGCGGAAGTCGCGCCGGTGTTCGTCCTCGGTGACCGGCTGCCCGCCGGAGGAGGTCAGTGCCACGTTGGTGGCCGCGACGACCAGGCCCAAGTCGTTGAGGAGGGTGCCGTTCCAGTCCCAGACGAGGTGCTTCACGTCGCACAGCGTAGTGGCGACGGGAGGCGCGGGGCGCTCGGCGTAACGCTCGTCACGGTGGGCGTATGGGGCTTCCGGGACGCGACTTTCGTCACTGCGCGTGACATCGAGAGGATGCGGCACCGCAGGATGGAGGGGCGGCGCGGCGCGGGCTGAAATATCCCTGCTTGCGAAATAATCGCACTCGCAGCGCCCACCTGCCGCATGCGCGATCTCGAGAATGGAGGGCATGTGTGCCGCGGGGGCATCTCTCGGGATCATCCATGTCGCGGGTGGGCGCTGGCTGCGTCGCCTCACCCGGGCGATCTATCAAGATCGCGATTTGTGCACGTCTTCACAAGCGCCTACTCTGTTACCGCGACGGCCCCCGATAGCACAGCCGATCGGCGTGCGTGTGGTGGGGTCCTGGGAAAGCAAGCCGAGTCGGCACGGAGTCACATGAGCCAGCAGCGTTCCGGCGGAGAAGCCGGACTGAGTACCCGTAACGGTGCGGGTCCGGACTTTCCGGATCTACCGGACGCTACGGTCGCTCGGCTGCCGGAGTACCTGCGGTCTTTGCACCAAATGCTCGAGGCCGGCCAGGACACCACCTCCAGTGAGGGACTGGCCGCGGCGGCCGGCGTGAACTCGGCCAAGCTGCGCAAGGACCTCTCCCACCTGGGTTCTTACGGCACCCGCGGCGTCGGCTACGACATCACCCGCCTCGTCGAGCAGATCGAGCACGTCCTGGGGCTCACGATCCACCGGGGCGTCGCGCTGGTCGGTCTGGGTAACCTCGGGCACGCGCTCGCCGGGTACGCCGGATTCGCCAGCCGGGGCTTCGAGATAGTCGCCCTCTTCGACGCCGATCCCGCCCGCGTCGGTGAGATGGTCCACGGACTCGCCGTGCGGCACATCGACCAACTTGCCGTTACGGTGACTCAGGAGCGGATCGCGATCGGAGTCATCGCCACCCCGGCGCGGGCCGCTCAGAGCGTCGCGGACCAGCTTGTGGCGGCCGGAGTCACCAGCATCCTGAACTTCGCCCCGTGTGTGCTCTCGGTGCCGGAGGGCGTCGACGTGCGCAAGGTCGACCTCGCGGTCGAGCTGCAGATCCTGTCGTTCCACGAGCATCGCAAGGCCAACGGCAACGGACAGGCCAATGGCGTTGCGCGCGGATCCGCGGCCCGGCCTGGGGAGGTGGCAGCGTGAACCTGATCGTCGTCGGCGCGTCCCATCGCAGTGCGAGCGTGCCGCTGCTGGAGCGGCTGAGCGTACCGCCCGCCGAGCAGCACCGGCTGTTGCGCGGGCTCGTCGCCGGACCGCACGTCGCCGAGGTCGCCCTCGTCTCGACGTGCAACCGCGTCGAGGTGTACGCGGCCGTCCCCGCCTTCCACCCCGGACTCAGCCAGGTCGTCGCCGCCCTGGCCGAGCAGTCCGGCGTGAGCGCGGACGAACTCGCCGGAAGTCTCTACGTCCACCACGGTGCGGACGCGGTCTCGCATGTCTATCGCGTCGCCGCCGGACTGGACTCCATGGTCGTCGGCGAGGCCCAGATCCTCGGTCAGCTGCGCGATTCATACGCCACCGCCACCGAAGCCGAGGCGGTCGGCAGGCTGTTGCACGAACTGCTTCAGCAGGCGCTGCGCGTCGGCAAGCGGGCGCACGCCGAGACCGGCATCGACCAGGCTCCGCGCAGCATGGTGACCGCGGCGCTGGCTCAGGCCGGCACGCTCACCGGCGCCCGGGCGCTCGTCATCGGGGCGGGCGCGATGGGTTCGCTCGCCGTTTCGGCGCTGACGCGGGCCTCGGTCGACAAGGTGACCGTGGTCAATCGCGGCCAGGAGCGCGCCGAGCGCCTCGCCGAGCTGTACGCCGTGGAGGCGGCCCCGTTCGATCAGCTGCCGCGGCTGCTGGCCGAGGCCGACATCGTGGTGACCGCGACCGCCTCGATCGGGCACGTCCTGACGGCGTCCATGGTCGCCGAGGCGGACGCCACGCCGATCATCGTCGACCTGGCCGTGCCGCGCGACGTCGAACCGGCCGTGAAGCAGCTGCCCGGGGTGACCGTGATCGACATCGAGCACCTCGCCGAAGCCGGTGGGGCGCACGGGCACGCGGCGCACATCGTCGAAGAGGCCGAGGCGATCGTCGCCGCCGAGGTCGAGGCGTTCCTCACCTGGCTGCGCGGTTCGCAGGTGGCCCCGACGGTGGCCGCTCTCCGGGCGCGCGCCGACGAACTCGTCGAGGCCGAGATGAGCCGCCTGGCGCGGCGCTCCGACCTGACCGCCGAGCAGCGCGCCGAGGTCGCCCACGCGATGCACCGCATCGTCCAGCGGCTGCTGCACGAGCCGACCGTACGCGTCCGCCAGCTCGCTGCCGGTCCGGGCGGAGAGGCGTACCCGAAGCTGTTGCGGGACCTGTTCGGTCTGTCGGTGCCGGCGGGAAGCCTGGGCGAGCCGTCGGGCGCGCAGTTCGGCGAGGCCGCGCCGACCGGCACCGCGATGCCCAAGGGGGAGAACGTCGCGGTGATCTTCGAGGCCGTACCGCCCGCGGACCCGCAGGAAGCGGGTCTGCCCGAGGCCGTCGAGCAAGAAGCCGGGCGGTGGCTGGGAGCCACGAGCCGGCAAGAGGATGGTGCGAAGTGAAGCTTCGTCTGGGGACCCGGGGTTCCGCCCTGGCGAAGGCCCAGTCGCAGATGATCGCCGACGCGGTGACCGCGGCGACCGGCCGGACCGTGGAACTCGTGGAGATCGTCACGCCGGGCGACCGGTCGGCGGCGCCGGTGCAGCGCCTCGGCGTCGGGGTGTTCGTCTCCGCGCTGCGGGACGCCTTGCAGGCCAAGGAGATCGACTTCGCCGTCCACTCCTACAAGGACCTGCCGACCGCGCCGGTGGACGACCTGATCATCGCGGCTGTACCGGAGCGGGCGGACCCACGGGACGTCCTGGTCGCCCGGGACGGGCTGACCCTGGCCGAGCTGCCGCCCAGCTCGGTCGTCGGCACCGGCGCCCTGCGGCGGATCGCCCAGCTCCAGGCGCTCGGACTGGGCTTGCGGACGACCCCGATCCGGGGCAACGTGGATTCTCGGTTGCGACGTGTCGCGAGCGGTGAACTGGACGCGATCGTGCTGGCCAAGGCTGGTCTCGATCGCCTCGGCCGGTCCGCCGAGGCGACCGAGGCGCTCGACCCGATGCTGATGCTGCCCGCTCCCGCTCAGGGCGCGCTGGCGGTGGAGTGCCGGGCCGACGACAACGACCTGGTGGAGGCGCTGAGCGCGCTCGACCACCCGGCCACGCGGGCGGCCGTCGCCGCCGAGCGTGGTCTGCTCGCCCAGCTCGAGGCCGGCTGCTCCGCGCCGATCGCGGGCTTGGCGGAAATAAGTGAAGACGAGATCTACCTGCGCGGCGCGGTCTTCAGCGAAGACGGCCGTCACGCCATCCGGCTGTCGCGCACGGGCACCATCGCCGACGCCGATCAGATCGGCCGGCTTCTCGCCGCGGACCTGCTCGCGGCGGGCGCAGATCGCCTCTTCTCCGTCGGCGGCGGCGTGCCGTCGGGGGATGGGGAGACGGATGAGAATGATGCTGTACCTGGGAGTGCACAATGACCCGCACCCGTAAACCGGCCGGCCACATCGCCTTCGTCGGAGCCGGACCGGGCGATCCCGGCCTGGTCACCCGCCGGGCCTACGACGCCTTGGCCGACGCCGACCACGTCGTCTACGACCGGGGCGTGCCCGACACGCTCCTCACCGCGCTGCGGGAGGTGGTCCCGGCCGAGGCCGAGTGGTCGCCTGCCGAGGGCGCGCCCGGCGACGTCGCGAAGGTGCTCCTCAACGAGGCCAAATCCGGCCGCAACGCGGTCCACCTCGTCTCCGGCGACCCGTTCGGCCACGAGTCCGTGGTCCGCGAAGTCCAGGCGGTCGCCCGGACCGCCGTCCGCTTCGCCGTCGTCCCGGGGGTGAGCCAGGCCGCGGGCGTCGCGACCTACTCCGGGGTCCCGCTCGCCGGGGTGCGCACGACCGCGGACATCGAAGACATCGCCGAGGTCGACTTCCCGGCCCTCGCGGCGGGCCTGCGCCGTGGGTCGATCGCGCTCAGCGTCGACGCCGGCGATCTCGCGTCGGTACGCGACGGGCTGCTGGCGAGTGGCGTCGAAGGGTCGACGCCGGTCGCGATCACCGGCGACGGAACCGGCGAGACGCAGTACACGACGGTATCGACCGTCGACAGCTTCGTCGCCGCCGCGCTCGGCTTCAGCGGCCGGGCGGTGCTCTCCGTCGGCTCCGGCGTCCAGCTGCGGGACAAGCTCGGCTGGTGGGAGAACCGTCCGCTCTACGGCTGGCGTGTCCTCGTACCGCGGACCAAGGAGCAGGCCGGCGCGATGAGCGAGCGGCTGCGGGCGTACGGGGCGATCCCGTGCGAGGTGCCGACCATCGCGGTCGAGCCGCCGCGTACGCCGGCGCAGATGGAACGCGCCATCAAGGGCCTGGTCGACGGCCGGTACGCCTGGACGATCTTCACCAGTGTGAACGCCGTCAAGGCGGTCTGGGAGAAGTTCGCCGAGCACGGGCTGGACGCGCGCCACTTCGGCGGCGTGAAGATCGCCTGCATCGGCGAGGCCACCGCGGAAGCCGTCCGGTCCTTCGGCATCCAGCCGGAGCTGATCCCTGGCACCGAGCAGACCTCGGAAGGCCTGCTCGCCGAGTTCGCCCCGCACGACGAGATGCTCGACCCGGTGGGCCGCATCCTGCTGCCGCGGGCCGACATCGCGACGGAGACCCTGGTCGCCGGGCTGACCGAGATGGGCTGGGAGGTCGACGACGTGACGGCGTACCGGACCGTCCGGGCCGCGCCGCCGCCGGAGGAGATCCGCAACGCCATCAAGCAGGGCGGGTTCGACGCGGTCCTGTTCACCTCGTCGTCGACCGTCCGGAACCTGGTCGGCATCGCGGGCAAGCCGCATCAGCGGACCGTCGTCGCGGTGATCGGGCCGAAGACGCACGACACGGCGATCGAGTTCGGTCTCCGGGTCGACGTCCAGCCCGAGCACGCCTCGGTGCCGGACCTCGTCGAGGCGCTCGCCTCGTACGCGGTCGAGCTGCGCGAGAAGCTCGCCACCATGCCGGCCAAGAGCCGTCGCGGTTCCAAGGTCCAGGGGCCGACGGCACTGCGCTTCCGCTGATCCTCGCGAGGAGGAGATCATGGGTTTTCCGGAGATCCGGCCGCGCCGGCTGCGGACCACTCCCGCCATGCGGCGGCTGGTCAGTGAGACGCGGCTGCATCCGGCCGAGTTGATCCTGCCGATGTTCGTCAAGGAGGGCTTGACCGAACCTCGGCCGATCGCCTCGATGCCCGGGGTCGTGCAGCACTCCCGGGAGTCCCTGCGGAAGGCCGCCGCCGAGGCGGTCGAGGCGGGCGTCGGCGGCATCATGCTGTTCGGCATCCCGCTGGCCAAGGACCCTACCGGGTCGGGTGGGATCGACCCGGGCGGCATCCTCAACGTCGCCGTCCGCGACGTCGTCTCCGAGGTCGGCTCGTCGACGGTGGTCATGAGCGACCTGTGCCTCGACGAGTTCACCTCGCACGGGCACTGCGGCGTGCTGGCGGCGGACGGATCGGTCGACAACGACGCCACCCTGGACGCGTACGCGCAGATGGCGGTCGCGCAGGCGGCGGCCGGCGTACACGTGGTGGGGCCGTCGGGGATGATGGACGGCCAGGTCGGCGTGGTACGCCGGGCGCTGGACGAGGCCGGGTACGCCGACGTCGCGATCCTCGCGTACGCCGTCAAGTACGCGTCCGCGTTCTTCGGCCCGTTCCGCGACGCGGTGGAGTCGTCGCTGGAGGGCGATCGGCGTACCTATCAGCAGGACCCGGCGAACCTGCGGGAGTCGCTGCGCGAGGTGGAGCTGGACGTCGCCGAGGGTGCCGACATGGTGATGGTGAAGCCGGCGTTGCCCTACCTCGACGTCGTGTCCGCTGTCCGGCAGCGCGTCGACGTGCCCGTGGCGGCCTACCAGGTCAGCGGCGAGTACGCCATGGTCGAGGCGGCCGCGGCGAACGGCTGGCTGGACCGGGACCGGGTCATGCTGGAGACGCTGCACTCGATCAAACGAGCCGGTGCCTCCATGATCCTGACCTATTGGGCCGTGGACGCGGCCCGCCGCCTGCACTGATCCACCGCGGCGTGCGCCTCGCACCGGTCCGCCTCGCATCGCGGCGTCCGCCTCGCGAGATGAGCACTGGATCAGGGTTCTGTGTCGAATCTTGGGTCAAGATTCGACCGGGAACCCTGATCCGCCGCAGATTCCGGCGGCCGCAGATTCCGGCGGCGGCGGTCGGCGACGGGGTCGGGCGGTGCGGGCCCGGCGGCGAGGTCCGTGGCGGGGTCCGGTGGCGGGGATCGGGCGGGTGATCGGTCAGGCGATGCCGAGGGCGCGAGCCAGGTCGGGCACGTCGGCCTCGAATTCGAGCCAGTCGCGGTCCGCGCCGAAGCCTAGCTCGGCGTTGACCTTGAGCAGCGGTTCGTTGACCGCCGCGTTCCAGGTCTGCACCTGCCGCAGCGACGGCACCGCCGAGCGGAGCTCGAACAGCATCCGGGCCTTGATCGCGCGGCCGACGCCGTAGCCCCGGTGCTCCGGCACCACCACGGTGTCGTATTGATCGGCCCGCGTCGGACGCTGCTCGGGCACCACGACCTCGGTGAGCCCGGCGACCACGCCGGTGCTCTCGTGCACGGCCACGACGATGTAGGGGCGCAGCCCGCGCGCGTGGAGGCAGGACAGGCTCGCCCGCAACCGGTCCGGCTCGTAGGAGCTGGGCCGCAGGTCGAGATCGCCGAGATCGACGTCCTGCACCTCGGCCTTGGCCGTCGCGTACGCCTCGATCAGCTCGTCGGGCGGCGAGTCCGGGTAGAACCGGATGGAGTAGCCGGTGGCGACGCCGTTGGCCAGCTCGCCCAGGGCGTACCAGTCGACGGTGTCGAGGTCGAGCACGCTGCGCTGCTCGGTGAAGGCCCTGCGGAAGCCTAGGCCGGCGTAGAACTCGACGCCTGGCGTGCCCCCCGGCACCTCGACGCCGATCGCCTGGAAGCCCTCGGAATGGGCGCGGCTGACCACCGCGTGCAGAAGTGTCCGGCCGAGTCCCCGCTTGCGCATTTCGGGGTGCACGATGCACTCGACCACGCCGATGTCGCCGAGCAGCAGAATGCTCGCGAAGCCCAGCAGCGGGACGCCCCGGGCGAGATCGCCTTCCTCTTTCTCGGCGATCCAGGTGATCTTGCGCTCGCCCGGCATGGTGACCGAGAGATATTCGCGCATCAGTACATCGCGCCACGGCGGATCATCGGGGAGGTCGACGCTCATCACGGCATTGAGCGTCTCTACCACGGTGGATATCTCGGTGGCCGTCGCGACTCGGGGATCCCACTCGCGAAGCTTCACCTGTTCAGCTTGCACGCTGCAAGGTGCCTTGGGAAGGCCCAAGTTTTCTCCACAGTGCATGCTCGACTACTCAATGTCATGCCCGGCTCTTCTGGCCGTACGTGTTCGCAGCGTCGAAAACCTGCTGCGCCTTGGCCGAGAGATCGGGGAACGTCTTTATCGCGGCGTTCCAATTCGCTGCTTGCGAGAGGTCCTTATTGGCCTCGCAAAGTTTCGTGGCGGCCGCCAATGCCGCATCGTCGATGTCGTTCGGATCGACGAGCCCATCACTGTCCGCATCCACGGCATACGCGCGCCACGCGGTCGGCACGAATTGCAGGGGTCCGACGGCGTGATCCCAAGCGCGGTCGTTGTCCAGCGCGCCAGCGTCGGTGTCGGCGACCTTCGCCCGGCCCGCCTTGCCGTCCAGCGCCGGACCGACGATCGGGGGCAGTACGCGCCCGTCCGGACCCAGCGTGGAGGCGCCCACCCGGCCGTGGTTCGTCTCGATCTTCCCGATCGCGGCGATCGTCGACCATCGCAGGTTGCAGCTCGGCTTCCGGCTCGTCAGCACGTACTCGGCGTACGCGTACGCGCGCAGTGCCACCGGCGGGATCTCCACCTTGACGGCCAGCTTGTCCGCCCACTCGGTGAGCCCGGAGTTCGGCGGCAGCGGCGAGGTCGTGGTGGTCGGGAAGGGGCTGAAGCTGGCCTCGCCGGTGCCGCTCGGCGCGGCCGAGGTGGGCGTGGTGGACGCCGAGCTGTCCTGCGCCACCGGTACGCCGCCGGTGGGGGCGAGCCAGACGGCCACCAGCACGACTCCGGTGACGATGGCGGTGACGAACAGGCCGCCCGCGACGAGCCGGCCCTGCGGCCGCCGGGCTGCCCCGATCGCCGTACGCCCGCCGGCGGCGACCTTGCGCCCGGCCGCCGTGACCGCCGGCCGGAGCTTCGGCACGGACTGCTGGGCGGACTGCTGGGTGGACTCGTCGGCGACGTGCTTCCCGGCGTGCTTCCCGACCTGGTCCCCGGCCGGTTCCCCGGAGACGGGCGCGGCCGGAGGGGTCTCGGGTTCGCGGGTGGGTTCAGGGGTCGTCACGCCGTCGAGTATGGCCTATGCGGCCAGATCTGGCCGTTCGGCCCACATCCGGCCGCCCTGGTCCTCGTTTTGTGAGATGCACGCCGCCGCCATCCCACCGACGCGTCGCCTTCGCCTCCACCGCACTCGAACTGGGTAGGACCTTGGATGGATCAGTTGCCGTCCGTTCCGGCGATGGCGCGATGACCTCGGCGTCGGACAGCATGAACCGACTTCCAGGGGGGCGGAGGTTTTCGTGTCGGCAGATCGGCGTCTGCCCAGCGGTTTGGTGACCTTCCTGTTCACGGACATCGAAGGTTCCACCCGACTGGCTCAGATGCTCGGAAACGGCTATCGTCCGGTGCTCGCCGAGCACCGGCGATTGCTGCGGTCCGCTCTCCGGCAGGCCGACGGCGTCGAGCTGTTCACCGAGGGCGACTCCTACTTCTTCGTGTTCACCGATCCCGCGGCGGCCGTGCTGGCCTGTGCCGAGGGTCAGCGAGCGCTGGCGGCGTACGCCTGGCCGAGCGAGCAGGCCATGCCGCGTGTCCGGATGGGACTGCACACCGGCTTCGCCCAAGCTCATGCCGGCGAGTACGCGAGCGCCGAGGTGCACCGGGCGGCCCGCGTCGCCAATGCCGCCCACGGCGGGCAGATCCTGTTGTCGGAGGCGACCGCCACGCGTACGCGGCAGCTGCCCGACCAGACCTGGCTGCTCGACCTCGGCCTGCACAAGCTGCGTGGCTTCGACGGCCAGGAACGGCTGTTCCAGTTGGTGGCACCGGGATTGGCCCGGCATTTCCCGCGACTGCGGACTTCTGAGGCGCCCGCGCACAACCTGCCGTCGGCGATCACGCCGTTCGTCGGGCGAGCCGGCGAACGGGCCGAACTGTCCGATCTCGCCGCTCGCCAGCGGCTCGTGACCGTCGTCGGATCGGGTGGCGCCGGCAAGACGCGGCTCGCCGTCGAGGTCGCCGGTGAGCTGGTCGGACAGTTCCCCGACGGGGTGTGGCTGCTCGACCTGGCCACCATCAGCGACCCGGGTCTGGTCGCCTTCACCCTGATGAACACGCTCGGGCTGCGCCCCGAACCGGGCAAGCCGGTGCTGGACACCCTCGTCGAATACGCCGCCGGCCGCCGCATGCTGCTGGTGCTCGACACGTGCGAGGCGCAGCTCGCCGGCGTACGCGCGGTCCTGGCTCAGCTGCTGACGGCGGGCCGGGGCGTGCACGTCCTCGCGACCAGCCGGGAGCCGCTGAGCGTACCGGGCGAGGTGGTGTGGCGGATTCCGCCGCTCGGCCTCGAACCCGGACCGGGTGCCGAACGTGCCGACTCCGTCGCGCTGCTCATCGAGCGCACGACCGCGGCACGCGGCGGACGCGTACCGGCCGAGCCGGAGATCCGGTCGCTGGGCCGGGTCGCCACTCGCCTCGACGGGCTGCCGCTGGCGCTCGAACTGGCGGCGGCGCGGTTGCGTGTGCTGTCGGCGGGCGAGCTGGCCGACCGGCTGGAGAACGAACTGGACGGCAAAGCGCCCGACCCGCTGGGCGCGATCGACGGCACCGCGCTGGCGCTGGGCGAGCCGAGCGGCCGGCACGCGACGTTGCAGGCCACTGTGGAGTGGTCCTACCGCACGCTGCCGCCCGCCGCCGCCTCGCTGCTCCGGGGCTTGTCCGTCTTCGCCGGCCCGGTCGATCTCCAGACCGTGGAGTGGTGGGTGGACGGTGATCCGCTGGACACCTTGGCCACGTTGGTCGACAAGTCTTTGCTGCAGGTCGGCCGGGACACCGGCCGGTCGGAGTACCGGATGCTCGATCCGATCCGGGCGTTCGCGGCGCGCTGCCTGACCGCGGAGGGCGAGGAGCGGGCCGTTCGCGACCGCCACCTCCGCTGGGCGCTGCACCGGCTGGAGCGGGCCCAACAGGGCGCCGACGGTCGTCCCGTGACGCTGTCGATGTACTCCCTCGATCCGCTGGCCGGCGAACTGCGGGCAGCCCTGCGCTGGTGCGTCACCGGTGGCAGCGCCCGGCTCGGGCTGCGTATCGCGAGTGGACTGGACCAGTGGTGGCGCGAACGCGGACTGGCGCGGGAAGGCCGGCTCTGGCATTTCCGGCTGTACTCCCGGCTCGCCGAGACGGGTGAGCACGTGCCCGACCGCGAACTGGCCCTCGTGTACTACTCGCATTCGATGCACGCCTGCGCCGACGGCGAGACCAGCGAGGAGATCCGGTTCGCCCAGCGCGCCGAGGTCGCCGCCCGCCGCAGCGGGGACGCCGGGACGGTCGCCCGGGTGCTGGCCGGTCAGCCCGGCCCGCTGGTCTCCCTGGGCAAGGCGACCGAGGCGGAGCAGCTCTGCCGCGACCTGCTGGCCTGGGCCGGGCCGCGCGAGGTCACCGCCGACGCCCTGTTCGCCATCTACAACCTCGCCGAACTGCTGTGGCTGCGCGAGGCGTACGCCGAAGCCGCGGAACTGCTCGCGACGGCCCGCCCGGTCGAGGCGCTGCGTCCGGCCGAACGCGGACGCCGCACTGTGGACCTGCTCCTGGGTATGGCGGCGTTGGGCCGCCGGGACCTGGTCGCGGCGCACGATCACCTGTCCATCGCACTGCGATCCCGGATGTCCTACGGCTTCCATTCGCGGGCCTGCGTGGCGGTGAGCGCGATGGCGGCGCGATGCGTACTCGGTGGTGAGAATGAGATCGCCGCGACCCTCTTCGGAGCCGCAGCGGCCGCGAAGGCCCGGTTGTGTCGAGGACCGGGGATCTTCGGCGCCTATTGGACCACGCAGCAGGCGGCCTGCCGGGCGGCCCTGGGCGATGCGGCGTTCGACGCGGCTTGGGCGCGCGGTTTCACGATGAGCCTGGAGGACGCGTCCTCGCTGGCGCTGGACATCGAAGCGCCGCGCCGCGTCGATCACGAGCTGACGGTTCTGCTCGACGGGGTGTCGCAGCCCGAAAGCTCCTGATCGACGCGGCGCGCCGGGTTACGCCTGAGCGCGCGACGAGGCCTTCGCGAGGGCGTCGGCCTTCATCTTGGCCGCCTTGTTCAGGTCGGACTGGGACACCGCGGCGAGCGAGCCGAAGTTCTTCACGGCCTCGTAGTACGTCCAGGCCAGGCTGTAGCAGGCCGGGCGGACCACCCAGTTGTAGGTGGCGCACTTGCGCTTGAGGTCGTTGTAGAAGGCGAGGTCCACCCGGTCCTTGACGGTCGAGGTGAAGATGCCCAGCCGCTTGTGGTTGCGGTAGCCGAAGTCGTGCCGGGCGCACGACAGCTTGAAGTCGAACCCGAGCGGGTTGTCCGGGGAGCTGGAGCAGAGGTCGGTCGACCAGTCGAGGTCGTAGTCCGTCCAGGCGGCCTGGTTGTTCCGCGCGGACAGCCACGAGCTGTAGCTGGACGCCGAGTTCTGGGTGAAGTTGGTGACGACGGCGACCTTCTGCTCGAAGGTGGCCGCCGCCGCAGGCGCGGCGACGCTGAGGACGAACAGGACGCTGAGCAGGGGAGTGGCCCACCGGGCCAGGCGGGAACGGGACATCACGGCACCTCGGGGGTATTAGGTGGGTGGTGCGCATTGGTGCTTAGCAATGTAAGCCCGGCCGGGGGTCCGGTCTAGATCCCTTGACGGTGACGCCATGGTCATTTAATCTCGGCAGCCGTAGCCCGTCGCGGGTCGTTCACCCAGCGACGCAGAGCACAGAGAGGAGGTCGCGATGCGTACCGTCATCTTGGCGCGTCGGGCCCCGAAGGGCACCGCATTCTGATCGCGGTCTCCGGCGCGCCTCCCATAGTGGAGGAAACTTGCTCATCCGTACCTCGGTCGAGGCCGACCTCGACCAGCTCCTCACCCTGCTCGCCGACCAGTCCGTCAACACGGCACACCCCGAGCGCTACACCCAGTTCCTGACCGACGGCCAGTACCGTCACGAGTTCACCTGGGTCGCGGAATCCGGCGACCGCCTGATCGCGGCCGCCGTCTGGTGGGGCCCCGGCGCGTCCCGCCCGATCGCTCTCGACGGCTTGTACGCGCTGCCAGACCGGACGGATTCCGTCGCCCTGTGGACGGAGTTGATCCGGCAGGTCACCTCGACCGCGTCCGCCGCTGAGGAGCCACCGTCCTATCACGTCTTCCTGCCCCCGGGCTGGCGTGCCGACGCTGAGATCCAGGCGGCGCTCGAACCCCGGATCGCGGCGGCGAAGGCAGCGGGCATGAAGGACGAACTGGAGCGCCTGCGGTTCGAGTGGCTGTCCGACACCCCGGTGCCGGAGCGGTCGACCCGGCTGACCTTCCGCACCGAGCCCGACGACCAGGCATTCCTGGACGTCTTCGAGCGGGTCGCGGCGGGCAGCCTCGACGGCGCCACCCATGACTCGATCGCGCGCGCCGGACTCGCCGGGTACGCCCAGGAGACCCTGGACACGTACCAGGGGATGCCGGGCGAACGGTCGTGGTGGAAGCTCGCCTACGACAGCGACGGTGACCTGGTGGGATTCGCCATTCCGTCGCGCAACAACGCCGGACCGGTCGTCGGGTACCTCGGCGTCGTGCCGGAGCACCGCGGCCACGGGTACGCCGCGGACGTGCTCGCCGAGATCACCGCCGACCTGGCCGACCTCGGCGCGGAGCGGATCGCGGCCGACACCGACTTCGGCAACGTGCCGATGGCGAACACCTTCCGGCGGTTGGGCTACTCGAACTTCGCCGTACGCCTCGTCCTGTCCTGACGGGCGTTTTGCTGCAGATCACGGTTACGCAGGCTTCCCGAGGCGGGTTTGGCCTGCGTAACCGTGATCTGCAGCTAACGGTCAGATGGTCCAGGTGTCGCCGGCGTTGAGCAGCGCCGAGAGTTGGTCCTCGGGCGTACCCTCGGCCTTCGCCTGCGCGGCCGCGACCTGCCCGACGACGACCTCGTCGTAGGTCGGGCGGTCGACCGAGCGGAAGACGCCGATCGGGGTGTGCCGCAGGTCCAACCCGGGCAGCCGGGACAGCGCGAACGCGTACGCCGGCTCGGCCACCGTGGCGTCGTGCACCACGATCTCCGTCTCGTCCACTTCGGACGTACGCCGGACTTCGAGGCCGAAGGCGCCGGGCGGGTGCACAACGCACCACTCCCGATCCTTGCCGAACGTGATCGGCTGACCGTGCACCAGCGGCATCACGAAGTCGTCGCGCGTATCCGGCGACTTGAGCACGTCGAAAGCGCCATCGTTGAAGATGTTGCAGTTCTGGTAGATCTCGACGAACGCGGACCCGTTGTGCTCGGCCGCGGCGCGCAACACCGACTGCAGGTGCTTCCGGTCGGAGTCGATCGTCCGCGCGACGAACGTCGCCTCCGCCCCGAGCGCGAGCGAGATCGGGTTGAACGGCGCGTCGGCCGAACCGAACGGCGTCGACTTCGTGATCTTGCCGACCTCGGAGGTGGGCGAGTACTGCCCCTTCGTCAGGCCGTAGATCCGGTTGTTGAACAGCAGGATCTTCAGGTTGACGTTGCGGCGCAACGCGTGGATCAGGTGGTTGCCGCCGATCGAGAGCGCGTCGCCGTCACCCGTCACGACCCAGACGCTCAGGTCCGGGCGCGACACCGACAGGCCGGTCGCGATCGCCGGGGCCCGCCCGTGGATCGAGTGCATGCCATAGGTGTTCAGGTAGTACGGGAAGCGCGACGAGCAGCCGATGCCGGAGACGAACACGGTCCGCTCCCGCGGGATGCCCAGCTCCGGCAGGAAGCCCTGCATGGCCGCGAGGATGGCGTAGTCACCGCACCCCGGGCACCAGCGCACCTCCTGGTCGGACTTGAAGTCCTTGGCGGTCAACTGCACCGGGACGCTAGACATTCTTGACGACCTCCTCCAGCATCGAGGCCAGCTCGGCGGACGTGAACGGCAGCCCGCGGACCTGGTTGTACGCGACCACGTCGATCAGGTAACGACCCCGGATCACCTGAGCCAGCTGGCCCAGGTTCATCTCGGGGATGACGACCCGGTCGTACGCCTTGAGCACCTCGCCGAGGTTGCCCGGCATCGGGTTGAGGTGCCGCAGGTGCGCCTGCGCGACGGCCAGCCCGCGTTGCCGGAGATCCCGGCAGGCGGCGCCGATCGGGCCGAACGTCGAACCCCAGCCGAGCACGAGCACCTTCGCCTGACCGGAGGGGTCCTCCACGGTCAGGTCCGGCACCTCGATCGCCTCGATCCGGGCGGCTCGCGTACGCACCATGAAGTCGTGGTTCTCCGGGTCGTAGGAGATGTCCCCGGTGATGTCGCGCTTCTCCAGGCCGCCGATGCGGTGCTCCAGGCCCGGCGTACCGGGGATGGCCCACGGGCGGGCGAGCGTCTGCGGGTCGCGGAGGTAGGGCAGGAACTTGCCGTCCTCGCCGTTCGGCCGGCTGGCGAACTCCACCTGCAGGTCGGGCAGGCTCGCGACGTCCGGCAGCAGCCACGGCTCGGAACCGTTGGCGATGTAGCCGTCGGACAGCAGCAGCACCGGAGTCCGATAGGTCAGCGCGATCCGGCACGCCTCCAGCGCCGCGTCGAAGCAGTCGGCGGGAGAGCGCGGCGCGATCACGGCCACCGGCGCCTCGCCGTGCCGCCCGTGGAGCGCCATGTTGAGGTCGGCCTGCTCGGTCTTGGTCGGCATGCCGGTCGACGGCCCGGCCCGCTGCACGTCGATGACGACCAGCGGCAGCTCCAGCATCAGACCCAGGGAGATCGTCTCGCTCTTGAGGGCGACGCCAGGACCACTCGTCGAGGTGACGCCCAGCGCACCGCCGTAGGACGCGCCGAGCGCGATGCCGGCCGCCGCGATCTCGTCCTCGGCCTGCACCGTGGTCACGCCGAACTTCTTGTGCTTGCTCAGCTCGTGCAAGATGTCCGAGGCCGGCGTGATCGGGTACGCCCCCAGCACCACCGGCAGCTTCGCGCGTACGCCGGCGGCGACGATGCCCAACGCGAGAGCGGTGTTGCCGGTGATGTTCCGGTACCGCCCGGCGTGCATCTTCGCGGGCTTGACCTCGTAGCGGACCGCGAACGCCTCGGTGGTCTCGCCGAACGACCAGCCCGCCTCGAACGCGGCGATGTTCGCGGCGACCAGCTCCGGCCGGGAGGCGAACTTCTTGCGCAGGAACGTCAGCGTCGACTCGTGCGGCCGGGAGTAGAGCCAGCTGAGCATGCCGAGGGCGAACATGTTCTTGGCCCGCTCGGCGTCCTTCTTGCTGATCGGATGATCCGCGAGGGCGCCGACCGTCATGCTGGTGAGTGCGACCGGATGCACGTGGTACGACGCCAGCGACCCGTCGTCGATCGGCGACGCGTCGTAGCCGACCTTCTGCAGGTTGCGCTTGGTGAACTCGTCGGTGTTGACGATGATCGTCGCGCCCCGGGGCAGATCGCCCAGGTTGGCCTTCAACGCCGCCGGGTTCATCGCGACCAGCACGTTCGGCGCGTCACCCGGGGTGAGGATGTCGAAGTCGGCGAAGTGCACCTGGAAGCTGGAGACACCGGGCAGCGTGCCGGCGGGCGCCCGGATCTCCGCGGGGAAGTTGGGCAACGTCGAGATGTCGTTGCCGAGCTGCGCGGTTTCCGAGGTGAATCTGTCGCCGGTCAACTGCATGCCGTCGCCCGAGTCACCGGCGAACCGGATCACGACGCGATCAAGCTGCTGCGTCTCCTTGGCCACCTGCGTCCTCCTACCGGACGGGTCGTCTCGTTACGGTGAAAGAGTACGTCGGTTACCACGCTGTCACTTCATGGGCCGGTCCGCCAGGCCCACCCTGTGGACACTGGCGTTATGCTGCGCACGTGGATGGCTACCTCGGCTCGTACGCGACCCTGGGACTGCTGGTCGCGGTGGCGGTCGTCTTCTTCGTGGTCGCCTTCGGGGCGAATCGGCTGCTTCGCCCGGCAAACCCGGCGAACGGTGCCGGAAAGTTCGACACGTACGAATGCGGACTCGACCCGGTCGGCGGCGGCTGGGCGCAGGTGCACATCCGCTATTACCTGTACGCGTACCTCTACCTGCTGTTCGCGGTCGAAGCCGTCTTCCTGTTCCCCTGGGCCGTGGTCTATCTGCGGCAAGGACTCACCACGGTGCTCGAGATGGCCATCTTCGTGGCGGTGCTTGCACTCGGTCTGCTGTACGCGTGGCGCAAGCGTGTTCTGGTATGGGAGTGACACCTGAGAATTCGGGTGGCAGGGTCGCTTTCTGCCCCGGGTTCGTGCCACGATCGCAGGCATGGCTCAAGTCCTGCTTCTGCTTGTCGTCGCACTCACCGTGGGCGCCGTCGTCTTCGGCGTGATGGTGCTGGTCAGCGGGGGTGACCCCGGAATGGCCGGAGTGGAGCCGGACGGACGCGGGCGGCCACTGCCCGGCAGCCGCCCGCTCGTCGAGCAAGATGTCACGAAGGTGACATTCGATGTGGCGCTCCGCGGATACCGGATGGATCAGGTCGACCGCGCGCTCAAGCGGGTGGCGTACGACATCGGTTATAAGGACGAGCTGATCAATGTCCTGGCGGCGGAGGTCGAGGCGCTGCGCGACGGCCGGGTCGAGGACGCCGACGCCTTGCGGGCCGCGCGCCTGGCCGCGTCGAGCGAGCCGGAGCCCTACCCGGAGCCCGAGCTGATCGACGGCACGGTGACCGAGAGCGGCCCGTCGGTCGACGAGCCCGCGGACCAGCCGGCCGATGAGGCCGGCAAGGCGGGCAAGACCGACAAGGCCGAGGAAGCCCAGCAGACGCAGCCGGAGATCGACTTCGACGAGGTGCCCGACGGCCCGTTCGCGCCCTGGCCGGCGGCGTCCGACGAGAAGCCTTCGGCGGAGGCCGAGCCCGACCCGAGCGCAGAGGACTCCGCAGCAGCCGCGACCTCGGCTTCATCTTCGACCTCGGCTTCATCTTCGGCCTCGGACAAGGCGAAGGGCGACGAGGCCGACCACCCGACCGACGCGCCGGTGGCCGAGGAGAAGAACGACGACAAGCCGGCCGACTCGGACTCCGACGCCGCCGATCGGGTGGTGACCCGAGGGTGACCTCGGAGGTTCAGCCGCCGACGCCCGGCGAACCGGGCACCGGTGAAGTCACCGCGACCGTCATCGTCGATGCTCCGGCCGAACGAGTCTTCGCCGCGTTCCTCGCCTGGGAACGGCAAGGCGACTGGATCCCGTTCACCACCGTCCGCGTCGTCGAGGGCGACGGCGGCGAAGGCAGCCTGATCCAGGCGATCACTCAGGCCGGACCGGCGGTGATCAAGGACGAGATGCGGGTGGAGAAGGTCGACCCGCCCTACGAGCTGCGAGTCATGCACTGCGGCAAGATCCTGCGCGGACCAGGCGTCCTGCGCTGCACCCCGATGGCCGGCGACCGTACGCAAGTCGTCTGGCACGAGTGGTTCCAGCTCCCCGGCGGAGTCGTCGGCAAGGCAGTGTGGCCGCTGCTCTGGCCCGGATCCAAGTTCGGCTTCAAACGGGCGCTCCGCAAGTTCGCCCGCCTCGTCGAAGCCGGCTCCCTCCCCTGAGCCAGGTGATCTGTCACACCGCGTGGTGGCACGCTCGGTAGGCGCGGTCCCCAGACGTAGCATGGGACCCATGTCCGCGCCTGCCACGACGCTCGCCGATGCGATCAATGCTGCTCTGGCCACCGTCAACGACCCCGAGATCCGCCGCCCGATCACCGATCTGGGCATGGTGGAGTCCGTAGCCGTCGACGGTTCGACCGCGTCGATCGGCATTCTGCTCACCGTGGCGGGTTGCCCGCTGCGCGACAAGCTGCGCGAAGACATCACCGCGGCGGTGACGGGGGTTCCCGGCATCGATTCGGTGCAGATCGCGTTCGGCGTGATGTCGACCGAGCAGCGGCAGAATCTGCAGAAGTCGCTGCGCGGACCGGGCGCGGCCGAGCCGGTGATCCCGTTCGCGCAGCCCGGCTCCCGGACCCGTGTGTACGCCGTCGCCTCCGGCAAGGGCGGCGTCGGCAAGTCCAGCGTGACGGTGAACCTGGCTGCGGCGCTGGCCGCCAAGGGGCTGAGCGTCGGCGTGATCGACGCTGACATCTACGGCCATTCCGTGCCGCGCATGCTCGGTGCCGACGGCCGCCCGACGCAGGTCGAGGACATGATCATGCCGCCGCAGGCGCACGGCGTGAAGGTCATCTCGATCGGCATGTTCACGGCCGGCAACGCCGCCGTCGTCTGGCGGGGGCCGATGCTGCACCGGGCGTTGCAGCAGTTCCTGGCCGACGTCTACTGGGGCGACCTGGACATCCTGCTGCTCGACCTGCCGCCGGGCACCGGTGACGTCGCGATCTCGCTGGCTCAGTTGCTGCCGAACGCCGAGATCCTCGTCGTGACCACGCCGCAGCAGGCCGCCGCCGAGGTCGCGGAGCGGGCCGGGGCGATCGCGCTCCAGACGCATCAGCGTGTCGTCGGCGTCGTCGAGAACATGTCTTACCTGGAGCTGCCGACCGGCGAACGGATGGAGCTGTTCGGCGCGGGCGGCGGTCAGACGGTGGCCGACTCGCTCACCCAGCTCATCGGGGCGGCCGTGCCGCTGCTGGGCCAGATCCCGCTCGACACCCGGGTCCGGGAGGGCGGAGACGAGGGCAACCCGGTCGTGCTGGCCGCTCCGGACGCGCCGGCCGCAGCTGCTCTGCAGGCCGTGGCTGACCGCCTCTCCGTACGCAAGGAGTCCCTGCTCGGCAAGCCGCTCGGACTGAGCCCGGCGCGCCGCTGACCCATTCCGCCAGCGTGTTTCCGCTGGCGGAATTCCGCTGACGGAGACGAGCCCCGGTTTCGGCCGGGGCTGTCTCGGGTTCGCGGGTTCGCCGCCTTGCGCGGGCCTTCCCAGTTGATCAGGGAGTTCTGGGGTCGATCAGGGTCTGGCGGACACGACACGCCGGTCGATCACGCACATAAGTTCATGATCGCGCCGAGAGTTGGCAGGCGAGGCGGTCGCGCCGCGAGCCTGACGGGGCAGGGCGGGCGAGGCGGGGCGTCGCGCCGAGCGGCCCAGGGCCGCGAACGGAAAGCGCCGGCCAGGGCGTCAGGTGGCGTCGGCGAAGCGGTTGGGAGCGGAACCGCCGCCCTCACCCGGGCCGGAGCCCGAGCCAGAGCCGGACGCGGAGGAGCCGGCCGAGTCGCCGGACTGGATCGGCGTACGGTGATCGAGGCTCGACGCGGTGGACTTGATTTCGTCCCCGATGCCCTGAACGTCCCGCTTCACGTCGTTGAGCAGGCCCTCCAGCGGCTTGCGAAGGTTGGCCTCCTCCTCCTCGCTCAGGATGTGCTTGCGGAGGAAGGTCTTCGGGTTCAGGTCCTCGAGGCTGATGTCGGTGCCGAGTTCCTTGCTGAGGTCGCCGGTCGCGTTGCGGGCCATGTTCCGCAGGTTGCGCAGCATGCGTACGCCGTCAGCGATGACGTTCGGCAGCTTCTCGCCGAAGACGATCAACGCGAGCAGGAGGATGACCAGGACCTCCCACGCATCCAGGTTCTCGAACACCCTCGTCGCCTCTCTCGCGGCCGCATGTGCCACCGCGGCCGGGGGCACCGCGCCCTAGGGTAGTCACCCCGAAGCGCTATCGGCGAGCCTACTTCGCGTCGGCGGCGAGCGTAACCGTCACGTCTTTGCGTTCAGATCCACGCTGGTAGCGTACGGTGACCGCCGATCCGGGTGGATATTTGCGGACGAGTGCGATCAATTCCACCGGTTCGCCCACGACGTGCCCGTCCAGGGAGATGATCACGTCGCCGTCCTTCAGCCCGGCATCGGAGGCCGGTCCGGCCGGGTCGACCTGCGCCACGCGTACGCCCCGGAAGGCGTCGTCGAGCCGTGCCCCGATGACGGTGCGCCGGGCCTTGCCGGTGGCGATGATCTCCTCCGCGATGCGCTTGGCCTGGTTGATCGGGATGGCGAAGGCCAGTCCGATGTTCCCGGCCGAGTCGTCGCTGCTCGCCATGGACTTGATCACGGAGTTGATGCCGACGACCTGGCCGGCCCCGTCGAGCAGCGGACCGCCGGAGTTGCCGTGGTTGATCGCGGCATCGGTCTGGATGGCGGCGTAATACCTGGTCAGCGTCGGGTCGCCGGCGGCGAGCAGTCGGTCGACCGCGCTGACGATGCCGGAGGTGACGGTGCCCGGCAGGGCCAGCGGCGAACCGACCGCGAGCACCGGGTCACCGACCTGCACGGTTGTCGAGTCGCCGATCTCAAGCGGCTCCAGGCTGCTCTTCGGCACGCGGAGGACCGCGACGTCCGACTCCGGGTCGGAGCCGAGCAGCCGCGCGGCGGTGGAACTGCCGTCGTTGAGCACGACCGACAGGCTCGATCCGCCCGAGACGACGTGGTCGTTGGTGATCACATAAGTCCCGTCACCCACGGCGAATCCCGAGCCCAGCGCGGTTCCACCGGGGATCTGTGCGCGTACCGTCACGACGCTCGGCAGCACCCGGGCCGCGATCGCCGCGAACGACTGCGGCGGGCGCTGGGCCAGTGCCGCGACGGGCCGGTTCGAGCTGCTCAAGGCCGCGGTCGGGCGCCGGGCCGCGGTCGCGAACCCCACGCCGAGCGCGCCGCCCATCACGCCGGCCACGAGCGCGGCCGCGACCACCAAAGCCGCAATCCAGGCGGTACGCCGAGTGAACCAGCCGCCGTCGGTGACGTGGTCGGTGGAAGGTGCATCGGGGTGCCCGGGAACGGTCAAGGTCACGGGGGCGGACGGATCCCGCCACGGATCGGAGTCGGCGTTGCTCCACCAGTGGCCGGCGGCCGGTTCGGCCGGGCGTACCGGGGGAGTCGTCCACGTCGCGCTCGTCTGAGGGTCGGACCAAGCCTGGTCCGCCCACATTCCGTCATCGTTGCGGCCCTCGGTCGGCGACCCCGGATCGGCGCTGGCAGCGGCGCGTGCGGCGGGGTCGTCATCGTCGGGCTGGCGCCAGTTCCAGCCGTCGGTCACGAGTCTCAGAATGTCATGGATGAGTAGTTCATGATGATTTTTCGCGAGATCCAGATCCGGCTTGTCCTGATCGCTGACTGCACTCCTGGCGGCTCGGCCGAGAGCCTCCCCGGCTTGCCTCGAGGAGCCTGATCAACGATCTCCCACTACTATCCACAGGGGAAATCGGGAGGACGAATTGTCAAGGCAGCTCGGGCCGTCGATGGCGGGCGGGCGCGGCGCTGACGGCTATCTCGCCGAGGACGTCGTCCTGCAGACCGCTCGGACGCTCGCCCACGAGCTGGGTCTGGCCCCGATCGCCGCCTCCACCGGCGCGGCGTTGCGGCTGTTCGCCGCGATGGTCAACGCACGGGCCGTCATCGAGATCGGCACCGGCACCGGGGTGAGTGGACTGTGGCTGCTGCGCGGCATGCGACCGGACGGCGTGCTGACCACAATCGACACCGACGCCGAGCATCAGCGCTTCGCCCGGCGGGTCTTCCTCGAAGCCGGGTACGCCTCCTCCCGCAGCCGCGTCATCGCGGGCCGGGCGCTGGACGTCCTGCCCCGGTTGACCGACGGCGGGTACGACCTCATGGTCATCGACGGCGATCCGGCCGAGCACGACGCCGGGGTGATCGGGGCGGCCCGGCTGCTGCGCCCGGGCGGTGTGGTGGCCGTCGTGGGCTGCGGTTTCGAGCTGGCCGAGACGGTCCGGGACCGCTCCGACACGTGGCTGCCGGCCCTGCTGCCGACGCCGGACGGCCTCCTGGCCGCCGTACGCCGCTGAGTCGATCATCAAGCCCGGGAGTTGATCAGGGTCGGGCGAAACGACACCACCACCCGCCCACCCACACGACTCCAGCCTGATCACGACCGATAGTTCATGATCGCGCGGAGACAACGGGGGGCGTGGCGCGCGGAGACAACGGGTCAGAGGGACTGGAGGAAGCGCAGCAGGGTGCGTACGCCCCAGCCGGTGGCACCCTTGGCGAGTTCGCGCTCCGGCTCGTCGGCCCAGGACGGCGAGGACATGTCGATGTGCGCCCAGCGGCCGCGCTGCTTGCCGGCGAACTCCCGGAGGAAGAGCCCGGCCGTGATGGTCCCGGCGCCGCCGTCGGAGTGGTTGTAGAGGTCGGCGATCTCGCTGGTCACCATCGAGACGTAGTCGCCGTGGAGCGGCAGTCGCCAGAGTCCTTCGCCCGCGCGTCCGGCCGCGGCGAGCAGCGCGTCCGCGAGGTCGTCGTCGTCGGCCATGAGGGCGCCGATGCGGCGGCCGAGGGCGACCCGGTTGGCGCCGGTCAGGGTCGCCACGTCGATGAGATAGTCGGGCGAGTACTGCTCGACGGCGTACGCGAGGGCGTCGGCGAGGACGATGCGGCCTTCGGCGTCGGTGCTGCGGACCTCGGTGGTCAGCCCACCGTAGTGCTCGATCACGTCGCCGGGCCGCCAGGCGGATCCGGAGACCATGTTCTCCGCCAACGGAGTCAGCGCCGTCACGCGTACCGGTAGCTGAAGATCGGCTGCCGCGAGGACCGCGCCGGCGACGGCGGCCGCCCCGCCCATGTCCTTGCGCATGAGCAGCATGGCCTCGGCCGGCTTGATGTCGATGCCGCCGGTGTCGAAGGTGATGCCCTTGCCCACGAGGACGATGTGGTGCGTCGCGCTGTCCGGCGCGTAGTCGAGCTGGAGCATGCGTGGACCGCGCGTGGACCCGCCGCCGACCGCGAGGATGCCGTTGAAGCCCTCGTCGCGCAGCCGGTCGACGTCCCAGATCTCGACGCCGACGCCGGCCTGGGCGGCGGCCGCGCTGACCTGGTCCACGAACCACGCCGGGTCCTTGGTCGACGACGGCGTGTTGGTCAGCGTCCGGGCGAACGAGGTGCGCTCGACGACGGCCAGGCCCTGCCGGAGCGCCTCGGCCGCGGCGGCCGGGTCCTCGACGAGCAGGGTCACCTCAGCCAGCGGCGGCCGCTTGGCCGGGTTGGCGTGGTATGCGGCCAGCCCGGTGCCCTCGACGAAACCCCTGGTAGCGGCGATCTGATCGGCCGCCGAGGTGAGGTCCACTGTGATGGACGTCGCTTTGGTCGCCGACCGGACGATTTCGGCCCCCGCCGCTCGCCAGCCCGCCTCGTCGCCGGTTCCGATCCCCGCGAAGAAAACGGTCGAGGGTGTCGACAGCGGACGAACGAGTCGTTCGACCCGGCCGGCCTCGCCGGTGTGCTCGGCCTGGGTCAGGAACGCTTCGGCCTCCGGAATGTCCCAGCGCCGATCGGCGGCCGGAACGGGGAGAGCGACGACCGTCGCTTCTTCAGGGGGCGCCGCGGCGAGCCGGAAGTCGAGCATGGAGCCCACCCTAGTCGAGAACGCGAACGCGCTGCCGCATCGGTCGGCCAACCGTCGCAGCAGCGCGTTCTGTATTCGTTTGTCGAGTCGATCCGCCGGTGGGCCAGGCCCGAAGACGCGCCGGGAAGGCGGCGCCTCAGCCCACGGCCTCCTTCAGGGCCTCGCCGAGGCGAGTGGCCTCGTCTGGGGTCATTTCGACCACCAGGCGTCCGCCGCCCTCCAGCGGCACCCGCATGACGATGCCCCGGCCCTCTTTGGTGACCTCCAGCGGACCGTCGCCCGTCCGCGGCTTCATCGCCGCCATCTTTGTCTCCCCTCAGACTTCCCACCAGGGGCAGCGGGTCTCCCCGCCGCGCGTCAGCAGTCCAGGAACGCACCGGATGGGTGGACCGGTGCGTGGTCCCGACCAATGATTTTCCCTGATGGCTGCCACGAAGCCCAAACCGGGCCGCCATCGATGTGACAATTGCTAGCCAAAAGGGCCACAAAGTGTAACAATTTGCGGCTATGCAGGCCCGGTCGGCGCTCTTCGATCTCTACGGCGACCACCTCCGATCCCGGGGTGGTCGCGCGCCGGTGGCCGCCCTCGTCCGGTTGCTGGCTCCGGTCGGGATCGCCGCGCCCGCGGTGCGTACCGCTGTCTCCCGTATGGTGCGCCAAGGCTGGCTCGCCGCGACACGCACCCCCGCCGGTCCCGGCTATCAGCTGACCGCGCGGGCCGAGCGCCGCCTCGACGCGGCGGCCGCGCGCATCTACCGGACCAGCCGCGCCGGCTGGGACGGCCGGTTCGACCTGATCACCGTCGCCCTGCCCGCGGATCGGCGGCCCCGGGAGCGGCTACTGTCCGCATTGTCCTTCCTCGGGTACGCGCGCCTCGGCGACGGGGCCTGGGTGGCTGCTCGTCCGTCCCCCGAGATCGAAGCGCTGCTCCAGGACGCCGAGGTGACCTTCGAGCGGTTCTCGGCGAGCCATTCCGGCGGTGTGCCCGGCGCGATGGCGCTCGTCCGCCGAGCCTGGGACCTCGCCGAGATCGCCGCCGAGTACGAGACGTTCGTCGACGACCTCCGTCCGGTCGTCACCGCCGTCAGCGCCCGGACACCGGACGAGCAGGCGTACGCCGCCCGGTTCCAGCTGGTGCACGCCTGGCGTGGTTTCCTGTTCTCCGATCCGCAGCTGCCCTTGGCCCTGTTGCCCGACGGCTGGGCGGGGACGACGGCGGCCGCCTTCTTCGACCGCCACGCCGCCCGGCTGCGGCCTGCGGCCGACCGCTACGTGACCACCTGCCTGAGTGATGGGAGACCCTGATGGATCCGCTGCTCGTCGACCGCGCCGCCGGTGTCGTGACGTTGACGATGAACCGCCCGGACGCGATGAACGCGCTGGACGTGCCGTTGAAGGAGGCCCTCCGGGACACCCTCGCGTCGCTGGCCACGGACGCGTCGGTACGCGCGGTGGTGCTGACCGGCGCAGGGACCCGGGCGTTCTGCGTCGGCCAGGATCTACGCGAGCATGTCGGTTTTTTGCGAAACGGCGATGAGACTCCCCTGAGGACGGTCGCCGAGCACTACAACCCGATCGCGCTCACCCTCGCCACCCTGCCGGTGCCCGTGATCGCCGCCGTACGCGGTGCGGCCGCCGGAGCGGGCGCGTCGTTGGCGCTGCTCTCGGACTTCCGGATCGGCGGCCCGTCGACGAGCCTGCTGATGGCCTTCGCCAAGGTCGGCCTGGCCGGCGACACCGGGGCGTCCTGGATACTGCCGCGGCTGGTCGGCCACGCGAAGGCGGTCGAGCTGCTCATGCTCGCCAAGCCGGTACGCGCCGGCGTCGCCCTCGAACTCGGGTTGCTGACGCGACTTGTCGACGACGACGAAGCCGTCCTCCCGGCTGCCCAGGAGTTGGCCGCCCAGCTCGCCGAGGGGCCGACTCGGGCGTACGCGGCGATCAAGCGGGAACTGGTCGAGGGCGCGGCCGGATCGCTCGCCCAGGCGCTGGCGGTCGAGGCGGAGGCGCAGGCCGATTGCGGTTCTACCGCTGATCATCGCGAGGGAACCTTCGCCTTCGTCGAGAAGCGGCCGCCTGCCTATAGTGGGGCGTGAGCAAGAAGTCCTGGCTGGTGAACGTGGCGCTGCCGATCGAGGCCGACTCGGCGGCGGAGGCGGTCGGCGAATACTGGCGTTACGTGGGCGAACTCGGCTCCGCCGAGCTGCCGGCTTACGTGTCGCCGGTCGGTGACGAACTTGCCATGATCCCCTTCGTCGCCGGCGAGGTCGTCAATCTCGACCCGGAAGAGGACGACTGACGGTCTGGACGGGCCTTGCTGGACGTGCAATCATCGATATGAGGTAACTCTTCGGCCGCGCGCCATGCCCCTTGAGGCGCGCGGCTTTTCCCTGCTCAGAGCCCATATGGGTGCGGGACTGGCCGATGCTAGGAGCGGTCGGTGTCCCACTCGTCGTCGAAGCCCTCGCGGCGGGTCGACCGCAGCTCCTTCTGATGGTGCTTGCGCTCCAGCTGAGTCCGGCGATGCGCCGCCTCGTCCAGCTCCTCGGCCAGCCGCGACAGCTCCGAGCGGAGGAAGTCCCGGGTCGCCACCTCGCCGACCGCGATCCGCAGCGCCGCGATCTCCCGAGCCAGGTACTCCGTGTCGGCCTTCTGCGCCGCCGCCCGCTGCCGGTCCTGTTCTAGCGACACCCGGTCGCGGTCGGCCTGGCGATTCTGCGCGAGCAGGATGAGCGGCGCGGCGTACGAGGCCTGGAGGGACAGGATCAGGGTCAGGAAGGTGAACGTGTAGGGGTCGAACCGCAGGCCGGCCGGGGCCAGCGTGTTCCACAGGATCCACAGCGCGATCACCACGGTCATCCAGACCAGGAACTGCGCCGTGCCCATGAACCGGGCGATCGCCTCCGACCAGCGGCCGAACGCCTCCGGGTCGAAGCGCGGAATGTGCACTCGGCCCGGTTCGCGCGGCTGGTCCAGCCGCCGCCGCTCAGCCATGACGCTCTCGCCAGTCTTCCGGCAGCAGGTGGTCGAGCAGGTCGTCGACGGTGACCGCGCCGAGCAGCCGGTCACCGGCGTCCACGACAGGCATCGCGACCAGGTTGTACGTCGCCATCCGCCGGGTGATGTCGGCCAGCGTCGACTCCGGCTCCAGCGGGTCGATGTCGTTGTCGACGATGCCGCCCAGCATGGCGGCCGGCGGCTCCCGGAGCAGCCGCTGGAAGTGCACCATCCCCAGGTAGCGGCCGGTCGGCGTGGCCATCGGCGCCCGGGCGACGAAGACCTGCGCCGCGACGGCCGGGGAGACCTGCGGCTCGCGTACGCGGGCCAGGGCCTCCGCCACGGTCGCGTCCGGGGTGAGGACCACCGGCTCGGAGGTCATCACGGAACCGGCGGTGCCCTCGGCGTAGATCATGAGGGCGCGCACGGACGCCGACTCGTCCGGCTCCATGAGGTCCAACAGCACCTGCTGCTCGACCTGGGGCAGCTCGGCCAGCAGGTCGGCGGCGTCGTCCGGGTCCATCTCCTCCAGCACGTCGGCGGCGCGTTCCCGGTCGAGCAGCGCGATGATCTCGACCTGGTCCTGTTCGGGGAGCTCGGCGATGACGTCGGCGAGGCGCTCGTCGTCCAGCGCCTTGGCGACCTCGTTCCGCCGGGGATCGGGCATCTCCTGCAAGGCGTGGGCGAGGTCGGCCGGGCGCATCTTCTCCAGCACCGCCAGCAGCGACTCCGTGCCCTGCTCGGCCACCGGGGTCAGCAGCCCCTGCACCTCGTCCCACTCCACCTGATGGATCTGACCGCGCCGGCTCAACCGGCCGGTCACCTCGCGTACGGCGAGCCGGGTGAGCTTCCACTCGCCGGTCCGGTCCGGTTCCATCGCGACGTCGAGGACGGTCGCCGGCTTGTCCCGGTCCGCGATGGTGACCCGGCGGTCCAGCAGCTCCTCCAGGACCAGCATCTCGCCAGGCCGCTTCTCGAACCGGCGCAGGTTGAGGGTGCCGGTGTTGAGCATGACGCTCTCGTTGTCGATCGAGGTCACCCGCCCGATGGGCAGGAAGATCCGCCGGCGCATGGGCATCTCGGCGACGATGCCGACGACCCGGGGCGGCTGTGAGGTGACCCGGGCCACGGCGTCGCGTACCCGACCCACCAGGTCGCCGTTCGGATCGAAGACGGCGAGGCCGGCGAGCCGGGCGACGTAAACCCTGGTCGTCGTGGCCACCTCAACAGCCTAATCGGACTCCCGGCGCGTTACGCACAAGATCCCCGCCCCGGACCCATGAGGAAATGCACGTGCGGGTGAAGGCCCTGATCAGGCAGGATTGCCCGCCGTGGGATACGTGGATGTGGCCGGTGTCGCGCACACCCTGCCGGACGGCCGGGTGCTGTTCTCCGACGTCTCGTTCCGGGTCGGCGAGGGCGCCAAGGTGGCCCTGGTCGGGCCGAACGGTGCCGGCAAGACGACGCTGCTGCGGATGGTGGCGGGCGACCTGCCGGTGAAGACCGGTGTGGTCAGCCGATTCGGCGGGCTGGGCATCATGCGGCAGTTCATCGGCATGCTCGGCCACGGCCGCGCGGCCGGTGGCGCGCTCGGCGACGACACCGTCCTCGCCGAGCTGGCCCTCTCGCTCGCCCCGCCCCTCGTCCGCGACGCGGGCGAACGCCTGGCGAAAGCGGAACGGGAGCTGGCGTCCGCCGAGTCGCGGGGCCGCTTCAGTCGCTCCGCCGAGCAGGCCCAACTCCGGTACGCCGACGCGCTGACCGCCTGGGGCGAGTCGGGCGGGTACGAGTTCGAGGTGCTCGCCGACACGGTCAGCACCCTCGTGCTGGACCTTCCGTGGGACCGCACCCGGGACCGCCCGGTGCGTACGCTCAGCGGCGGCCAGCAGAAGCGGTTCGCCCTCGAACTGCTGCTCCGAGGGCCGGAGGAGGTCCTGCTGCTCGACGAGCCGGACAACTTCCTCGACGTGCCGGCCAAGCGCTGGTTGGAGAAGCGGCTCCGGGAGTCGGAGAAGTCCGTGCTCTACGTCTCGCACGACCGGGAGCTGCTGAATCAGACCGCCGACCGGGTCGTGGCCGTCGAGGGCAACTCCGCCTGGGTGCATCCCGGCGGCTTCGCGAGCTGGCACGACGCGCGGTACGCCCGGCACGAGAAGATGGAGGAGGACCGCCGTCGCTGGGACGAGGAGCACGAGAAGCTCCGCCAGCTGATGCTGATGTACAAGCAGAAGGCGGCGTACAACTCGGACATGGCCTCGCGCTATCAGTCGGCGATGACCCGGCTGCGCAAGTTCGAGGAGGCCGGCGCCCCGCCGCTGCCCCCGAAGGACCAGGAGATCAAGATGCGGCTCTCCGGGGGCCGCACCGGCAAGCGCGCGGTCATCTGCGAGCAGCTGGAGCTGGAGAACCTGACCTTCCCGTTCGATCTGGAACTCTGGTACGGCGACCGGCTCGCCGTGCTGGGCGCGAACGGCACCGGCAAGTCCCACTTCCTGCGGCTGCTGGCCCGGGGCGGGACCGAAGGCGTCACGACGAGCGTTGACGGCGGTACGCACGCCCCGGTCGCCCACGGCGGCGTGGCTCGGCTCGGTGCACGTGTCCTACCCGGGCACTTCTCGCAGACGCACGATCGACCGGAGTTGTTCGGGCGTACCCTCGTGGACATCTTGTGGCGCGGTGACGAGCATCGCCAGGGAATGGACCGGCACGCGGCCATGCGGGCCTTGGACCGGTACGAGCTGGCTAAGCAGGGCGACCAGAAGTTCGACACGCTGTCGGGCGGGCAGCAGGCCCGATTCCTGGTGCTGCTGCTGGAGCTGTCCGGGGCGACGCTGCTGTTGCTCGACGAGCCGACCGACAACCTCGACCTCGCCAGCGCGGAGGCGTTGCAGGAGGGTCTGGCGAAGTTCGAGGGGACGGTGATCGCCGTGACGCACGACCGGTGGTTCGCGAAGTCCTTCGACCGGTTCGTCGTCTTCCAGGGTGACAACGAGGTCGTCGAAACCCCCACCCCTATCTGGGACGTCCGATAGCGGTGATCATCGCGCCAGCCATGCTGTAACGACGGACATTCTGCCGCCTGAAACAGCATGGCCGGCGCAATGATCACGCGTTAGGAGAGGCCGGTGTGGATGGCACTGGTCAGGTCGGCCGAGGCGGTGTCGCCGTCGAGCGACCACGCCATCGTCCCGCCGAGCCCGTTCGCCTTGACGTACGCCGTCTTCTGCGCGATCGAGCGAGTGTCGTCATAGGACCAGAAGCTGGTGCCGCTGAGCTTCCAGACCGCCCCGGCGACCGGGTCGTAGTAGGTCGGGCCGCTCTTGATGATGATCTTCTTGTAGTCCTCGATGCCGTTCTCGTACGTGCCGCGCGCGGGTCCGGTCGAGGTCTGATAGAGCCCATTGTTCGCAGTGGAGACGCCGGCCCAGCCGCGCCCGTAGTAGGGGATGCCGAGGACGAGCTTGGCGGCCGGGGCGCCCTGCGCGCGGTAGTGCTGGATCGCCTGGTCGGCCGAGTAGCGCTGCGGCGCCGGGTCGGCTGCGGGGGAGTAGAGCTGACTCTGGTGGTTCGACGTCGACTCGTACGCCCCGTGCAGGTCGTAGCCCTGTACCGTGCCGAAGTCCAGGTAACCGAAGACGGCGGGGTCGATGCCGGCGTCGATCTTCGCCGGGTCGGCCGGGAGGAACGCGGTCAGCGAGAAGGTCCGCCCGATCTGCGCCCCGTACGCGTCGAGCTGGGCCCGGAACTCGGCCAGCAGCGCCACGAAGTTCGCCTTGTCCGCCGGCCGGATGGTGTTGCCGGGGTTGCCTTCCGAGGCGGGCCATTCCCAGTCGACGTCGAAGCCGTCGAAGACCCCGTACGCCGATCCCGGTCCACCTTGGACGGAGCTGCCGATGAGCGGCAGGTTGCCCTTGAGGAACATGTCGACGCAGCTGGCCACCATGGCCTGCCGCGACGCCGGGGTGAGGGCGGCGTCCGACAGGTACTTCGACCAGGACCAGCCGCCGATGGACATCTGGACCTTCAGGCCGGGGTGCAACGCCTTCAGCTTGCGCAGCTGGTTGAAGTTCCCCGCGAGCGGAGTGTTGTACGCGTCGGCCACGCCGTCGACGGAGTCGCCCGCCTTGTAGCGCTTCTGGTAGTCGGCCCACGCATCGCCCACGCCCGCCGCGTTCGCTTCGAAGCACTTGCCGTCGGCCCCGACGTTGGCGAAGGCGTAGTTGATGTGGGTGAGCTTGTCGGCCATGCCGGAGGTGTGGACGTTCTTCACCTGGAAGTCGCGCTTGTAGATGCCCCACTGGGTGAAGTAGCCGACCTGCACGTAACCGGGTGCCGAAAGGTCGGCCGACGAGGCGGTGGCGACGGCGGGAACGCTGGTGAACAGGACAGACGCGGCGAGGGTGAGCGCGAGGGCAGCCCGCACGAGATACCTCCATGTGTCGAAGCGTGAGCTGAAGGTATATTCGGAAACTTTGTTAACCAACGGACGAAGAGCTGAGCCACTTGTCACGCCTGTGACGGTCGGCTTGCCTTTCGCCACCGAGCGTGCTTACTCTGCGCGGGACAACCCACGGGAGTCCGGTGCACCGGGCTGAGAGGGGGCTTGGTAGCCCCGACCGTAGAACCTGATCCGGATCATGCCGGCGCAGGGAGGAGTGCAATGCGGGCCACCCGTCCCATCCCTCGGCTCCACGTGGTGACCGACTCGGTCGACATCGCGCGTGCGGCCCTTTCCGGTGGCGCGCCACTGATCCAGGTCCGCGTGGAGGACTCGGTCAGCGATCGTGCCCTCTACGACCTCGCGAGCAGGATCGCGCCGTTGTGCGCGGAGCGCGGCGCGATCTGCGTCGTGAACGACCGGCCGCACATCGCGGTCGCCCTGCGTACCGCGGCTGTCCATGTCGGAGCCGACGACCTGCCGGTGCACGCGACGCGTACGGTCCTCGGCGGCAGCGGCCTGATCGGGGCGAGTGCGCGTACTCCCGAACGCGCCCGGCAGGTCATCGCGGAAGGCGCGGACTACCTCGGCTGCGGCCAGGTCAATCCCAGCTTCACCAAGGACGTCGCGACCAACGTGATCGGCCTCGGCGGGCTGATCGCCGTGGTCGGCGCGGCGGTGGGCGTACCGGTCATCGCGATCGGCGGGCTCACCCTGGCGGACGTCCCGTCGGTGCTCGCGGCGGGCGCGTACGGCATCGCGGTGATCGGGGCGGTCCGCGACGCGGCCGACCCCGCGTCCGCCACCTCCGCCTTGCTCGCGGCGGTCACCGCCGATCGGCGGCAGATCAGGGATCAGGGCCGAATCACCGGTCAAGATTCGACCGGGAACCCTGATCCAGCGACTGAGGGGACCCGGCGATGAGGGTCGCGGTGGTGGGCGCCGGTCCGATCGGGCTCGCGTGCGCGTGGCGGCTCGCCCAGCGTGGGCACGCGGTCACCGTCCACAGCGACGGCACGCTGGGCGCCTGGCACGCGGCCGCGGGCATGCTCGCCCCGGTCGCCGAGGCCGCGTTCGGCGAGCACCGCCTCACCGAACTCCTGGTCGCCTCGGTCCGCGCCTGGCCGGCCTTCGCGGCCGAGCTGGGCGACGTCGGCTTCGCCCGGTCCGGCTCGCTGCTGGTCGGCGTCACCCCCGCCGACCAGGCCGAGATCGCTCGCTATCGCTCCTACCAGGACAGTCTTGGGCTTCCCGTCGACGCCCTGTCCGCGGTCGAGGTGCGGCAGCGGGAGCCCGCTCTCCAGCCAGGGGTACGCGCAGGGGCGTACACGGAGATCGATGCTCAGGTGGACCCGCGCCGGTTGGTCGAGCGCCTGACCTCGGCCGTCGGAGCGGCCGGAGTCGCCACGGCTGGGCAAGTGCGGGACCTGTCGGAGGTGGACGCCGACGTGACCGTGGTCGCGGCCGGCTGCGGCACCGCAGCCCTCACCGGCCTGCCCATCCACCCCGTACGCGGGGAGACCCTGCGCCTGCGGGGCGGCCCGAAGCTGACCCACCTGATTCGCGGATACGTCCACGGCCGCCACGTCTACCTGGTGCCTAGGCCGGACGGCGAGCTGGTCGTCGGGGCGACCTCGACGGAGGACACCGATCCCCGGCCGAGCGCCGGGGGCGTGCACGAGCTGCTGAGCGACGCGATCGCCCTGGTGCCCGGCGTACGCGAGGCGGTGTTCACCGAGGTCACGGTCGGCTTCCGGCCGGCGACGCCGGACAACCTGCCGATCGTCGACGTCGTGCGACCCGGTTTGGTGGTCGCCGCGGGGCACTACCGCAACGGGATCGCGCTGACACCGTGGACGGCCGAGCGTGTCGTGACCTTGGTGGAGGCGGCCCGGTGATCACGGTCAACGGAACCGAGCGAGAGCTGCCCGGCAGTGTCGCCGAGCTGGTCGCCGTGGTCACGCCGGAGCAAAGAGGGGTGGCCGTCGCGGTCAACGGCGAGGTGGTGCCGCGCGGGGAATGGGCAGCGTACCCCCTCGCCGACGGTGACTCGATGGAGATCCTGAGCGCGGCGCAGGGAGGATGACCATGGACGACCCTCTCTTCCTCGACGGCGGCGAGTACGCCAGTCGCCTCATCCTCGGCACCGGCGGCGCGACCAGCCTCGACGTGCTCGAACGGGCGATCACGGCCAGCGGCGCCGAGATCGTGACCGTGGCGCTCCGCCGCGTCGGTACGCATACCCAGGGCCTGGTCGCCTTGCTCGACCGGCTCGGGCTGCGCATCCTGCCGAACACGGCCGGTTGCTACACGGCGGCCGACGCTGTGCGTACGGCGCGGATGGCCCGCGAGGCGTTCGGCACGAACTGGATCAAGCTCGAAGTCATCGGCGACGAGCGCACCCTCCTGCCGGACGCGATCGAACTGCTCGCCGCGACGGGAACCCTGGCCGACGAAGGGTTCGCCGTCTTCGCTTACACCGGGGACGATCCGATTCTGGCGCGAAGGCTGGCGGACGCAGGTGCGACCGCGGTCATGCCGGCCGGATCGCCGATCGGCTCCGGGCTCGGCATCGGCAACCCCTACCACATCGCGCTGATCCGCGAGTTCGTCGAGGTGCCGGTGATCCTCGACGCCGGGATCGGCACCGCCAGCGACGCCGCGCTCGCGCTGGAACTGGGCTGCGACGCGGTCCTGGTGGCCAGCGCGATCACCAGGGCGGCGGACCCGGTTGCGATGGCGGCGGCCATGCGGCACGCCGTCCTCGGCGGCCGGCTCGCCGCCCGCGCCGGTCGCATTCCACGTCGCCGCGAGGCGTGGCCATCGACCGCGAATATCGGTATAGCCGAATGGTGACTCACTCTTTGTCCGACAACGGATCATCCGAGCAGGCGACGGTGAACGCATGAAGACCCCACCAGTCGCCCTCACCGTCGCCGGCTCCGATCCGGGCGGGGGCGCGGGCATCCAAGCCGACCTCAAGGTCTTCGCCGCCCACGGGTGCTACGGGACGAGCGTCATCACCGCGTTGACCGCGCAGAACACGCTCGGCGTCCAGGACCTCTACCTCATCCCGAGCCCCGTCGTGGGTACGCAGCTCGCCGCGGTCCTCGACGACATGCCGGTGGCGGCGGCCAAGGTCGGCATGCTCGCCTCCGCCCAGGCCGCGGCCGAGGTGGCGGCCCGGGCCCGCAACGGGGCGTTCCCCCATCTGGTCATCGATCCCGTGCTGCGTGCCTCGACCGGCCGGAGCCTGGGCGTACGCGCGGCGATCGAACGGCTCCTCCCGTACGCGACGGTGCTGACGCCGAACCGGGAGGAGGCGTCCGCCCTGGTCGGCTGGGAGGTCACCACCGCGGCCGACATGGCGGGCGCGGCCTCGCAGCTCGCCTCGGGGCGAGGCGACGTCACCATCGTGATCACCGGCGGGGACATGCCCGGCGACGACTCCGTCGACGTCGTGTGGACGCAGCACGGTGCGAAGTCGCTGCGTGCCCGGCGGGTGCCGACCCCCAACAACCACGGCACCGGATGTACCTTCTCCGCCGCGATCACCGCGTTGCTGGCGCACGGCGCCGAAGTGGAGAACGCCATCCGGCTGGCCAAGGAGTACGTCGCCCGCGCGCTCACCGGCGCGGTCGATTGGCGGCTCGGCGCCGGAGCCGGGCCGCTCGATCACTTCGAATGGCGGCGCTGACCGGATCGCCGTCTCGCTACGGAATGGAGGCTTCCGTTGCCCAGTGAAACCCGAAATCTCGCGGTATTACGGGAGAAGGCATATGAGGCTGCACTTCAGGTGCCCTTCACCCGGTTGACCCTTACCGACGGCTCCACCATCCAGCTCTACGACACCTCGGGGCCCAGCCGCGCTGTGCGTACACAATGGATAGCGGAACGACGGCGGGACGGGCAGCCGACCACCCAGCTGGCCTGCGCGCGGGCCGGGATCGCGACCCCGGAGATGGAGTTCGTCGCGCTCCGTGAGGGCGTCCCGGTCGAGTTGGTCCGCAGCGAGGTGGCGGCCGGACGTGCGGTGATCCCGGCCAACATCCACCACCCCGAACTGGAGCCGATGATCATCGGCTCGGCGTTCCTGGTGAAGGTCAACGCGAACATCGGCACGTCGGCGGTCACCTTCGACCTCGCCGAGGAGGTCGAGAAGATGCGCTGGGCCGCGAAATGGGGCGCGGACACGGTCATGGACCTCTCGACCGGGCCGCGCATCCACGAGACGCGGGAGGCGATCCTGCGCGAATCGCCGGTGCCGATCGGCACGGTCCCGATCTATCAGGCGCTGGAGAAGGTGAACGGCGATCCCACCCGGCTGAGCTGGGAGATCTTCCGGGAGACCGTGATCGAGCAGGCCGAACAGGGCGTCGACTACATGACCGTGCACGCCGGGGTGCTGCTGCGGCACGTGCCGCTGGCCGCCGACCGGGTGACCGGCATCGTGTCCCGAGGCGGCTCGCTCATGGCCGCCTGGTGCCTCGCCCACCACGAGGAGAACTTCCTGTACACGCACTTCGCGGAGCTGTGCGAGATCTTCGCGGCGTACGACATCACCTTCTCGCTCGGCGACGGACTCCGGCCGGGCAGCATCGCCGACGCCAACGACGCCGCGCAACTGGCCGAATTGAAGACCCTCGGCGAGTTGGCGCCGATCGCCTGGGCGCACGGCGTACAGGTGATGATCGAAGGGCCGGGGCACGTCCCGATGCACAAGATCAAGGAGAACGTCGAGCTGCAGCAGGAGTGGTGCCACGCCGCCCCGTTCTACACGCTCGGTCCACTCACGACGGACATCGCGCCGGCGTACGACCACATCACGAGCGCCATCGGCGCCGCCATGATCGCGATGTACGGCACGGCGATGCTCTGCTACGTCACCCCGAAGGAACACCTCGGGCTGCCCGACCGCGACGACGTCAAGGCGGGGGTGATCGCGTACAAGATCGCGGCGCACGCGGCCGACCTGGCCAAGGGCCATCCGGGCGCACAGGCCCGGGACGACGCGCTGTCCAAGGCCCGCTTCGAATTCCGGTGGGAGGACCAGTTCGAGCTGTCCCTCGACCCGGACACCGCGCGGGCGTACCACGACGAGGAACTCCCCGCGCCCGCCGCGAAGACCGCCCACTTCTGTTCCATGTGCGGGCCGAAGTTCTGCTCGATGCGAATCAGCGCCGACCTCCAAGCCGACCTGCGTGAGTACGCCCAGCAGGGCATGCAGGCCAAGTCGGCGGAGTTCGCGGCGTCCGGCGGGCGCGTCTACCTGCCCGTCGAGCCGGTCGTGCCCGTCGAGCCGGTCGTGCCCTAGGCGGTTTCAGGCTCCGGTCGCTCCGTCGACGCACTCGCGGAGGAGGTCGGCGTGGCCGTTGTGGCGGGCGTACTCCTCGATCATGTGCAGGTAGACCCAGCGCAGGTCGAAAGTCGTGCCCCGGCGATCGACGAAGGTCTCGTCGAGCGGCCGCCCGGTCACCGTCACCCGGGCCGCCTCGACCTCCTCCCGGAACGCCGCGAAATCGGCGGCGGGGTCCGAGTCGACCGATCCGTTGAAGTCGTAGTCGGGGTCTTCCTCTGTGCTGAACAGATCGCCGACGTCGGCCCCGTCGAACTGCCGCCGGAACCACCAGCGTTCGACTTCGGCCATGTGGCGTACCAGGCCGAGCAGGCTCAGCGTGGACGGCGGCACCGACTGCGCGCGCAGCTGATCGTCGGTGAGGCCGGCACATTTCATGATCAAAGTGTCGCGGTGGAAATCGAGCCAGGCGTCGAGCTGCGTACGCTCCTCGCCGTGCCGGGGTGCCTTCGTGCGGTTCACAAGGGGTGCGGTCACGTCGGAGACGCTACCGTCCGCCCGCCACCCGTTTTCGCCGTTGCGCTCGCCGCCGCCTCGCGCTGGGCCGCCCGTTCGGCGCTGCCACGTTTGGCGCTGGATCAGGGTTCTGCGTCGAATCTTGACCCAAGATTCGACGCAGAACCCTGATCCAGCTGGAAAGTTTGGGCGGGCGAGTGGTCAGCCGAGGGGGCGGGGGACGTAGCCGCCGCGTTCCTTGGCCGAACCCGACGTCGTCGCCGAGGGGGCCGGCTCGCGCGGCTCGCCCAGTGCGGAGACCCAGTTCTCGACGGCGTCGTTCGTCGGGCGGGGCTTCGTGGTGTGTTTCGCACTCGGCTTCGGCGTGGGCGCGGACGTCGTGCTCGGTGCGGACTTCGCGGTGGGCGAGGGCTTGCGCTCGCGGCGCGACAGCGGGTCGCTCTTGACGGTGAAGTCCGCGGAGCCGGCGGGGTCCGAGGGGTCCGAGGGGTCCAGCGCGGACGACGCGAACGCTCCGGCGGCCGACGTGTCGTCCTCCGCCTCCCGCCGCGGCGGCACCGCCACGATGACGGACGCGACGAGACCGGTGAGCACCGCGCTCAGCGCCGCGAACCAGGGCAGTTTCTGGAAGTCCGAGGAGCCCGGACCGGCGATGGCGTACGCCAGGGCCACAGTCGCCGGACCGGCCGCGCCGCTGAGGGCGACGGCGAGCCGGTGATGGCCACGCAGCCGGGCGGTCATCGCCACGATCACCCCGAGGACGGCCGCGATCGCGGGCAGCCCGAACAGCTGCGCGTCGTCCACCGTGGCGGGGGAGAGCCCGAGCCCGGCCAGTCCGCCGAGGCGCGGCGGCTCGTCAGCCGTCTTCCCCACCCCGCCGGCGATGAGACCCCACGTGATCAAGGCGTACGCCCCGGCGCTCCAGGCGAGCGCGCGAGCGCTGAGCATGCCGAACGCGAAGACGAGCCCGGCGGCCGCGCCGATGATCAGCGCCAGCCCGGCCTGCAACGCCGGATCCCCGTTGGGAATCTGCGCATGCCGCGCGGGGAAGAGAGCGAGGGCGGTGCCCGCCGCACCGCCGATTCCGGCCGCGGCGGCGGCGCTGACGCGTACGCCGAGCCCGTAGGTGCGGGCCCCGATGCCGGTCCCCACCGTCACGGCGATGACGGCGAACCAGGCGAGGAACACGGTCTGGGCGGTCCAGGCGTCGTTGTCGGCGTACGTGCCGTCCAGGCGCAACACGTCCAGAACGGTGGCGACACCGACCTGCCCAGCTCCCATGAGCGCCGCGAAAACGAACGCGGACGTAATCGCACGACCCCAGGTCTTCACGCGCCAGACGTTAGAGCCACCAGGCCGTTCACGCCAGTGGGGCGAGCAAATCATTCGACCGGCAGGCGATAGCCACGTTTGACGACGGTCTGGACGAAACCGGGTCCGCCCAACCCGGCGCGCAGCCGGGCGACGGCCATCTCGACGGCGTGCTCGTCCGCGCCCCGGGGGAGCGAGGGCAGCAGCGCCGCCCGAGACAGCACTCGGCCGGCCCGGGTCGCCAGCGCGCGCAGGACCGCCATCGGCGCGGGGGCGAGCGGTTTGAGCTGGCCGTCCACCACGGCGGCGTGTCCGCGCAGGGTCAGCTCGTGCCCGGCGACCTGCAGCGTGACCGCCCGTTTGGGCAGTTCGTCGCTGAGCGAGCGGACCAGCGCGCCGAGCCGGGCCCGAGTCGGCGTCACGACCGGAATGCCCAGTTCGGTCAGCGGGGCCGCGGTCACCGTGCCGACGCAGGCTGCGAGCACATCCGAGCGCATCGCCTCGACACAGTCCGCGCGCGCCGGTCCGGCCGCGTCGAGCAGGGCCTGCACGGCGGGCGCCGAGGTGAAGGTGACGGCGTCGATGAGCCGGTTGTGCACGAGGTCGACCAGGCGCTGCAACGGAGCCGGGTCGTGCGGCGGTGCCCAGCGGTAGACGGGCACCTCGATGACGTCGGCGCCGGCCGAGCGCAGCGCCGCGCAGAAGTCGGGTTGCTGGTCCCCGTGCAGCTGCACGGCGATGACCTCACCGTGCACGCCGCGTGCCAGCAGGTGAAAGAGCACCTCGTCGCAGCTCTCCGACTCCGGCGACCACTGGTCGAGGAGGCCGGCCGCCCGAGCCGCGCCCCGCGCCTTGGGTCCCCGGGCCACCAGGTACGCGTTGCCCAGCACCTGCCGGAGCGCGTCGCCCAGGCCCCAGCCCTCGGCCGCCTCCAGCCAGCCGCGCATGCCGATGCCGGTGTTGGCGACGACGATGTCTGGCGGAGCCGCCAGACATCGCCGGGTCGCCTCCCGCAGCTCGACGTCGTCGGGGAGCGGCACGATGCGGAGCGCGGGCGCGATGACCACCCGCGCTCCCCGCCGTTCGAGCAGCGCCGCCAGCTCGTCGCGCCGCCGGTCGGCGGTCACGCCGATGGTGAACCCGGCCAGCTCGCCCTGCGTCTGCGTACCGGCGGCGGCAACAGTCGTCATGCGATCACCGACCTGCGGCCGGCGTTCGCACGACTGAGCCTGTGCCGGCTGATGACCAGCCGCGAGCGGCCGGTCATGCGGGCACGCTCGCCGCGAGGGGCTCGCCGATCTCGACCACTCCATCGCGTACGCGGACCGCCCAGGCCCGGACCCGCATCGTGGGGTCGTCGAGGCAGTCCCCGGTACGCAGGTCGAAAGCCTGCTTGTGCATCGGTGAGGCGACCGTCGGGACGTCTCCCCGGGTGCCGACGATGCCCCGGGAGAGCACCGAAGCACCGCTGAACGGGTCGACGTTGTCCACGGCGTACACGTCGCCGGTGAAGGTCCGGAAGATCGCGACGGGCACGCCCTCGACGAGCGCGGCCACCCCGCGTTCGATCTCCAGGCGGCTGATCGAGCAGATCGGCGTCCAGACGGCGAGGTCGGCGAAGGCGGTGGTCATGACTTCCTCCCGGTGAGCGTGACAGGAACGGGGCGGGCGGGCACTCGTTGCCCGCGTTCGGTCTCGAAGCTGATCGAGGGATCGGGGGTCCCCGGCGCGTTGACGAACGAGACGAACCGGGCCAGGCGCTCAGGATCGTCCAAAGTGGCCTTCCACTCGTCGGCGTACGAGCCGACGTGGTGAGCCATCGCCGCGTCCAGTTCCGCGCAGAGGCCGAGGGTGTCGTGGATGATGACGTCCCGCAGGTGGTCGAGCCCGCCGTCGAGGCCCTCCAACCAGCTCGCCGTGCGCTGCAGGCGGTCGGCGGTCCGGATGTAGTACATGAGGAACCGGTCGACCGTGCGGATGAGGTCCTCGGTGGACAGGTCCGTGGCGAGCAGGTCGGCGTGCCGGGGCCGGAAGCCGCCGTTGCCGCCGACGTAGAGGTTCCAGCCGGTCTCGGTCGCGATGATCCCGAAGTCCTTGCTCCGGGCCTCGGCGCATTCCCGGGCACAGCCCGAGACAGCCGACTTGATCTTGTGCGGTGCTCGCAGGCCCCGATAGCGCAGCTCCAGATCCACCGCGAGGCCCACCGAGTCCTGTACGCCGTACCGGCACCAGGTGCTGCCGACGCACGACTTCACGGTGCGCAGCGCCTTGCCGTACGCGTGCCCGGACTCGAATCCCGCGTCGACCAGCCGGTGCCAGATCTGGGGCAGCTGCTCGACTCGGGCGCCGAACAGGTCGATCCGCTGCCCGCCGGTGATCTTCGTGTAGAGCCCGAAGTCCTTGGCGACCTCGCCGATGACGATGAGCTTCTCCGGGGTGATCTCGCCACCGGGGATGCGGGGCACCACCGAGTAGGTGCCGTCCTTCTGGATGTTCGCCAGGAAGTGGTCGTTGGTGTCCTGCAACGCCGCCTGCTCGCCGTCGAGCACGTAGCCGTTGGTCAGCGAGGCGAGGATCGAGGCCACGACCGGCTTGCAGATGTCGCAGCCCCGGCCCTGCCCGTGCGCGGTGATCAGCTCGGAGAACGTCCGGATGCCGCGTACGCGGGCGATGTCGTACAGCTCCTGGCGGCTGTGCGCGAAGTGTTCGCAGAGCGCCTTCGACTGGTGCACGCCGCACTCGCTGAGCAGGCTCTTCAGCATCGGTACGCACGAGCCGCAGGTGGTCCCGGCGCGGGTGCAGGACTTGAGTGCCGGCACGTCGGCCGCCCCGTCGCGGATGGCGTCGACGATGGCGTCCTTGGTGACGGCGTTGCACGAGCAGACCTGCGCCGTGCCCGGGAGCGACCCGGCTCCGGCCGTCCCGGCGGAGTCCCCGGCCAGCAGTGCGATCGGCGGGCCGGGCAGCGGACCGCCGAGGCTGGCCCGCAACGTCGGGTACGCCGACGCGTCCCCGACGAGGATGCCGCCGAGCAGGGTCTGAGCGTCGTCGGAGAGCAGGAGTTTGGCGTACACCCCGTTGGCGCCGTCGTGGAAGACGACGTCGAGCGGCCCGTCCGCCGCCCCGAACGAGGCGACGTCGACCCCGAGCAGCTTCAGCTTCGTCGAGGTGTCCGGCGTGGTCATGGCGGCGTCGCCGCCGACGATCCGGTCGGCCACCACCTCGGCCATCGCGTACCCGGGGGCGACGAGTCCGTAGGTGCGCCCGTCGGCGCCGTCGAGGCTCAGGGCGGCGCACTCGCCGACGGCGTACACGTCGGGGTCGGCGGTCGCGCAGCCCGCGTCCACGAGGAAGCCGCCGCGCGGTCCCAGTGCCAAGCCGGCCGTCTCGGCCAGCTCGTCCCGGGGCCGGATGCCGGCCGCGATCACCACGAGGTCGGCGTCGACGGATCCGCCGTCGCTGAAGGTCAGGCCGGTCACCGCGGCCTCGCCGAGCACGCTCGCGCAGGCTCGTCCGGTGTGGACGGTCAGGCCCAGGCCCTCGACGTGCCCCTTGAGGACGGCCCCGCCGCCGTCGTCCACCTGAAGCGGCATGAGCCGCGGGGCGAACTCGACGACGTGGGTGGTCAGCCCGAGTAGCCGCAACGCGTTGGCCGCCTCCAGACCGAGCAGGCCACCGCCGAGCACCGCGCCGACCTGACGGCCCTCGGCGTACGCCTGAAGCGCTTCGAGGTCGTCGAGCGTGCGATAGACGAAGACGCCCGGCAGGTCGGCCCCGGCGATCGGCGGCACGAACGGGCGGCTGCCGGTGGCGAGGACGAGCTTGTCGTAGGCGTACTCGCCGGCGGAGGTGGTGACCACCCGCCGGGTCCGGTCGATTCCCAGGACCGTCTCACCGAGCCGCAGCTCGACACCGTCCGGCAGGTCGCCGATGCCCAGCTCGGCCGCGCTGACCCCGTCGAAGAAGGCGGACAACCGCACCCGGTCGTACGCGGGCCGCAGCTCCTCGCCGAGGACGGTGATCTGCCACTCGCCGGTGGTGTCCCGGGCGGCAAGCGCCTCCACGAAACGCTGCCCGACCATTCCGTGGCCGACCACGACGACCTTCTTGGCAACGCTACTCATGCCTTGACACCCTCCTGCGCAGACAGCCAATCGGCGATGCCGCAGACCGCGTCGGTGCAGGTCCCGCAGCCGGTGGTGGCGCGCGTCCGGTCGGCGATCGCCGCGACGTCGCGGCAGCCGTCGCGCCACGCGCGCACGATGGATCCCTTGTTGACCGAGTTGCACTGGCAGACGGTCGCGGCGTCGGGCATCAGCGCGGGAGTGGGCGCAGCCTGGGCAGTGGCGGTGCTGCCCAGACTGCGCCCGAGAAGGAGCGCGCGGCGGTCACTGGGAACCGGCGCGCCCCGGTCGAACAGCTGGATGACCTGCCCGACGAGCGGGTTGTCGCCCAGTAGCACGGCGCCGGACACGCGGCCCTCGTGGATGCGCAGGCGGGCGTACGTGCCTCGGGCGGGGTCGGCGAAGCGCAGATCCTCGTGGTGCTCGCCGTCGAGGGTGCCCATCGAGGCGAGGTCGATGCCGTTCGCCTTGAGCCGCGTCACGATCGGCGCGGGCTGGTACGCCGCCAGCGGCTCCTCGCCGCTCAGCACCCGGGCGACCACGTTCGCCTGAGCCCACGCGGGTGCGACGAGCCCGCCGACCTGGCCGCGATGCTGGGCGCAGTCGCCGATGGCGGAGATCCGCCGGTCGCTGGTCCGGAGCCGGTCGTCCACCACGATGCCCCGTTCGACGGCCAGCCCGGCGTCCCGGGCGAGCGCCGTCTCCGGGCGTACGCCGCACGACAGGACCAGCAGGTCGGTGGTGAGTTCCCGGCCGTCGGACAGGGTGAGCGTGACGCTGTCCGGCCCGGTGGCCAGCCGCGCCCCCGACACTCCGGTGTGGACGGTGATGCCCAGCTCGGCCAGGGTGCCGGCCAGGATGGCGCTCGCGTCCGGGTCGATCTGACGTTCCATCAGATGCCCGACGGGGTGGACGACCTGCACGGCCAGGCCCCGCCCGGCCAATCCGCGGGCCGCCTCCAGGCCGAGCAGCCCACCGCCGAGCACGATGGCGGTACGCGCGCCCGCGCTGAAGTCGAGGATGCGGCGGCAGTCGTCCAGCGTCCGGAACACCGCGACGCGGTCGGGCAGCGCGTCCGGGTCGAGCCCCTCGACCGGCGGGATCCACGCGGTGGCCCCGGTGGCCAGCACGAGGTGCTCGTACTCCACGACGGTGCCATCGGCACAGGTCACCGTCCGCCGGTCCCGGTCGATCGAGACGACCGGCGCCCCCGTCCGGATGGACCCGCCGGAGTCGGGCAGCTCCACCCCGGTCTCGTCGACCTTCCCAGCAAGGAGGTTGGACAACAGGATCCGGTTGTACGCCCGATGCGGCTCGGCGCCGACGACGGTCGCCTTGACGCCACGCCGGGCCAGGTCGGCGGCGCATCGCGCGCCCGCCATCCCGTAGCCGACGATGACTACCTCGTTCACCTCGGTGCTCCTGTCCATGAGGAGACCGGCGCCATCGGCGGTCATTGGCTCGGCTCTGCTAGCTCGAGGCTGTGAGCCCGTCCGCCGTCCTCCCGGCTGTCGCCGGATCGAGCGGGGACTGGCTCGACCTTTACAGCGCACACCTTGAACTCGGGCATGCGGGAAATCGGGTCCAGGGCAGGCGACGTCAGCGAGTTGACGCGCTGCCGGCCGGCGAAGTGGAAGGGGGCGAAGACGGTGTCCGGTCGGATGCTCTCGGTCAGCCGCGCGGGGGCGGTCATCTCGCCGCGGCGGCTCGTCACGCGTACAAGTTGATCTTGAGAGATGTCGAGGCGGGCCGCGAGATCGGGATGGAGCTCGACGAACGCGGATCCGGCGACCCGCGCGAGCGGCTCGATCCGGCGCGTCTGCGCGCCGGACTGGTACTGGGCCAGCAGCCGGCCGGTGGTGAGGTAGAGGGGGTACTCGGCGTCGGGCTCCTCGACCGCGGGCCGGTGGTCGACCGCGATCAGCCGGGCCCGCCCGTCCGGGTGGGCGAACCGTTCCTCGAAGAGCCGCGGCGTGCCCGCCCGGTCCACAGACGGGCAGGGCCAGAACACGCCGTCCTCGGCGTCCACCCGCTCCCACGTGACGCCCGCGTAGTCGGCCAATCCGCCTGCGGAGGCACGCCGCAGCTCCTCGAAGACCGCGCGCGGATCGGAGTCGAACCGCGCACTCGTGGGAAGGCCGCCGTTTGCCCGAACGGCGTCCGTCCCGGGGCCGAGCCGGTGAGCCAGCTCGGCCAGCACCGCCAGATCCGTCCCTGTCCCTGGCGGTGGTTCGCGGAGGGCCTTGCGCCGCAGCACTCGGCCCTCGAGGTTGGTCATGGTGCCGTCCTCCTCGGCCCACTGGGCGGTGGGGAGGACGACGTCGGCGAGCTGTGCCGTCTCGCTCCTCACAAAGTCGCACACGACCAACAAATCCAGGTTTCGCAGACGTTTCTCTACGTGAACAGCATTCGGAGCGGAGACGACCGGATTCGAGCCGAACACGAGCAACGCCTTGACGTCCTCGCCGAGACTGTCGAGGAGTTCGTAGGCCGACCGGCCGGGGCCGGGCAGGTCAGCCGGGTCGACGCCCCAGACCGCGGCCACGTGTTCGCGCGCGGCGGGATCGTCGATCTTGCGGTAGCCAGGCAACTGGTCGGCCTTCTGCCCGTGCTCCCGGCCGCCCTGACCGTTGCCCTGCCCGGTCAGGCAGCCGTACCCGGAACCCGGGCGGCCCGGCAGGCCCAGCGCCAGCGCGAGATTGATGAAGGCGGACACCGTGTCCACGCCCTTGGCGTGCTGCTCCGCGCCGCGTGCGGTCAGGATGATCGCCGGGCCGTCGCTCAAGGCCCGCGCGGCTTGCTCCAGATCAGCGATGGGTACGCCGGTCAGCCGCTCGACTCGCGCCGGCCAGTACTCCGCGACCAGTTTGCGTACGTCGTCGAAGCCGGTCGTCCGGTCGTCGAGGTATTCGGAGTCGATCAGGCCCTCGGCGACGGCGATGTGGAGCAGGCCGTTGGCCAGCGCGAGATCGGTGCCCGGCGTCGGCTGGAGGTGCAAGGTGGCGTTCCGGGCGGTGGGGGTGGCCCGGGGGTCGATCACGATCTGCGTCGCGCCTGGCAGTTCGCGCTGCTCGGTGAGATAGCGAGCGAACGGGGGCATCGTCTCGGCGACGTTCGCGCCGACCAGCAGCAGCGTCTTGGCCTTGCCGACGTCGGCGAGCGGAAAGGGCAGGCCGCGGTCGATGCCGAAGGCGCGCATCCCGGCGGCGGCCGCGCTCGACATGCAGAAGCGCCCGTTGTAGTCGATGTTCTTGGTCCGCAGCGCGATCCGGGCGAACTTGCCCAGCGCGTACGCCTTCTCGTTGGTGAGCCCGCCACCGCCGAAGACCGCCACGGCGTCCCGCCCGTGGTCCCGCTGCACGTCGCGGATCTTGCCCACGATGAAGTCGTACGCCTCCGCCCAGGTCGCCGGCTCGCCGTGGATCAACGGCGTACGCAGCCGGTCTGGATGGTCGAGCAGTTCGGCGGCGGTCCAGCCCTTCTGGCAAAGCCCACCCCGGTTGGTGGGGAAATCGCGGGGAGCGACTTCGACCTTGCCCGAGGCGTCGGCCCGTAGGGTCATCCCGCATTGCAGAGCGCAGTACGGGCAGTGGGTGGCAACCGCCGAGGAGTGCTCGCGCGAGCCGCTGGAGGTGCGGTCAGCTGGGGGTGCCATGGAGACGAGCGTGAACGCAGGCGGTTTCGGCCCGACTTCTCATATGTTTCCGACCTGCAAAGTCGCGCTCATCTGTTCGGTGGGGGCGGTGTTGGCCGGTGGTATGACCGTGAGGACACAGATGGGGGTTTTGTCCATTGACACGACGTTCTAGCGTGATCGATAGTGACTGTCTGTGAGATCAGTTACACCTCACGTGAGCTGGGGTTTCACTCACGCGCGGAGTTCTGATTGGGGGATGACTATGGGTCATACCGGAGGTACCCTCACATGCATGACTGCGAAGGTGACTCTCTCGTTCTCGGATGACACGATCGCCGACGCGCGCCGCTATGCGGAACGCGACGGCATGTCCTTGTCGGCCTGGATGGACAAGGCCGCCAAGGAGAAGGCCCTACGCGAGCTCTTCGGTGCGCATGCCGACGTGCTCCGGAGAGCGGGCCTGGACAAACTGGAGAAGCAGGCGCTTGCGGACGAGGCCGACTATGAGACGGTCACAGACGCATTGCGCGGCGGACTGACCCAGAGCGGCGGTCGACGACCGCGCCGAAGCGGCGGAGGAAATGACAAGCGTGCTGCGTAGAGGTGAGATCTGGCGGATCGAGGGCGCTCGCGAGCGGCTCGGTCTCGTCATCAGCTCCGACGTCTACAACGGAACCGATGTGCCGATCGTGGTCGTCGCCGAGGTGGTGGACGAGGAGGAGCTGCGAGATTCGCCCTTGGCCGTGCCGATGGGCGAATTCGTGATCATGCCTGATCGCGTCTCGTCGCCGATGAAGAAGTGGTTCACCGACCTCGTCGAGGTCGCGGACACCGACACGATGCGGCGGGTCGGCCGAGCGCTCAAGATCATCCAAGACCTGTAGCCGGGGTCCACGGCTCAGGGGAGGAACAGGTCCGCGTCGCAGGTGGAGTCGTCGGCGTCGGTGCCGGCGTCGCACGACTCCGGCGCGTCGTAGCCGAGGGCCTCGGCGCAGGCCTCCGGACGCGGCTTCCGCAGCCCGGCCGCGACCTGCTCGAACGCCGCGCCCAGGACGGCGAACTGCTCCGGGGTCATCTTGTCCACGAAGATGTCGCGTACCTGGTTGACGTGGTCGACGGCGACCAGCTGGATCGTCTCCCAGCCGTGCTCGGTGAGCACCGCGAACTGGCCCCGGCGGTCGTCGGGACACGGCTGCCGCTCGATCAGGCCGGCCTTCTCCATCCGGGTGATCTGGTGCGACAGGCGGCTCTTCTCCAGCAGCGTGCGGACGGCGAGCTGGCTCATCCGGAGCCGGTGCTCGGGAGCCTCGGACAGCTGGACGAGGATCTCGTAGTCGGTGCCGGACAACCCGTGCTTCTGATGCCCTCGCTCGAGGTTGTGCATCAGCAGCCGGCTGCCCTCGAGGAACGCCCGCCAGGACCGCTGCTCGTCATCGGTGAGCCAGCGGGCTTCGGTCTTGATGTCGGCGGACATGCCAGTCACAGTACTCACTTCCCCTCTCGATCGAGTAGGTCGCGCATCACTTGGCGGCAAGCCGACAGCCGACCTCGCTGGTGCGACGCCGGCTGTGGTCCTGGAGCTGGTGAGGCGGTTCAGACCGTCGTCACGACCTCGTCGAAGTCCAGCCGCGGGTTGCGGTCGAACCAGGCGTTGTCGGCCGGCTTGCCGATGTTGACGACCGCCAGGACGCTGGCCCGGCCGTCGCCGAAGAACTCCTTGTTGAGCAGGTCGGCGTCGAACCCGCCCATCGGGCCGGCGGCCAGCCCGGCGGCGCGTACGCCCAGGATGAAGTAGCCGACCTGGAGCGCGCCGTTGAACCGGCCGGTCCGGATCCGGGCCTCTTCCTCGGCGAATCGGTCCTTCGCGTTGGGGGCGTGCGGGAAGGTCTTGTCGAGCTTCTCGTGGAAGTCGTGGGCCGCGGCGAGGATGGCGGTCAGCGGGGCGGCGGCGGTCTTGGCCTTGTTGCCCTCGGCCAGGGTGCCGACCAGGCGCTGCCGGGCCTCCGGCGTACGCACCAGCACCACGCGCAGCGGCTGCGAGTTCAGTGCGGTCGGGGCATACTTCACGAGGTCGTAGATCGCCTGGATCTGCTCGTCGCTCACCGGTTCGTCGGTGAAGGCGTTCGCGGTACGCGCCTCACGGAACAGCAGATTCTGCGCCGCCTGATCGAGAACGAGGCTCATTAGGTCTCCCAAACTGTCAGCCCTTATTACGTGAGACCCAAGTTAGATGAAGCTTCAACCAATGTGCAAGCACTAGTTGAGCGCATCACTCAAGATGCCCGTTGATCATGGAGTTTCCGGTCGCGACACACCGTCGAGACCGCGGTCAACTCCATGATCAACGGGCCGGGCAGGGAGTGAGCAGGGGGACGGCTAGACGGAGGCGTGGGCGAGGCTGGGGGCGACCGTGACCAGCACCCGGCGACGCAGGTAGCACCACCACGTTACGGCGAGGCAGACGGCGTACAGGACGGTGAACCAGGTGAACGCCGTGCCGATGCCGCCGGTCCCCGCGATGGAGTCGCTGATCGCCCGGGGCAGGTAGAAGCCGCCGAACGCGCCGACCGCCCCGGCGATGCCGAGGGTGGCCGCCGACTCCCGCTTGGCGGTCGCCGCGTCCGGCGACTTCGCCGCGAAGATCGCCGGGATCATCCGGTAGGTCGAGCCGTTGCCCGCGCCGGCCGCGGTGAACAGCACGCCGAACGAGGCCAGGAAGAGCGCCAGGTTCTTCGATCCGGCCGCCGTCACCACGCCGTACGAGCCGAGCCCCATGAGGACGAAGCAGGTGGCGGTGACCCGGGCGCCGCCGACCTTGTCCGACAGCCAGCCGCCGAACGGCCGGGCGATCGAGCCCACCAGCGGACCGGCGAAGGCCAGGGTGATCGTCGCCGCCCCCAGGTGCGCCACCGGGGCGTTCGGGAACTGGAGCTTCAGGACCAGCGGGAACGCCGCCGAGTAGCCCAGGAACGAGCCGAAGGTGCCGATGTAGAGGAACGACATGATCCAGGTGTGGGTCCGTTTGACCGTGGCGAACTGCGCCCGCAGCGGCGACCTCGCCACGGCGAGGTTGTTCATGAAGGCGTACGCGAAGATTCCGGCGGCCAGGATCAGCGGCAGCCACATGACGCCGCCGTAGACGAGCCCGAACGACAACGCGATCGGCACGACCAGCTGCATCACACTGATGCCGAGGTTGCCACCAGCGGCGTTCAGCCCCAGCGCGGCGCCCTTCTTCCGCTCGGGGAAGAAGAACGAGATGTTGGTCATCGACGACGCGAAGTTGCCGCCGCCCAGCCCGGCGGTCGCCGCGATGGTCAGCACCTCCCAGTACACCGGCCGGGCGGTCACCGCGTAGATCATCCCCGAGACCGGGATCAGCAGCAGCAGTGCGCTGATCATGGTCCAGGTACGCCCGCCGAACCGGGTCACCGCGAAGGTGTACGGGATCCGCATGATCGAGCCGATGAGGTTGGGCAGGGCGACCAGCCAGAACTTCTGGTTCACGGAGTACGCGAACAGCGCCGGTGGCAGGGCCACCACCACGACGCTCCAGAGCGTCCAGACCGAGAAGCCCAGGTGCTCGGCGAAGATCGAGAAGATCAGGTTGCGCCGGGCGACCCGGCGGCCGGTGGACTCCCAGAAGGCGGTGTCCTCGGGGTCCCAGTGCGAGATCACCCGCTGCTGCGGTGCAGCCGGTGCCGGTGTGGAGACTGTCGCGGTCATGGTCAGGAAAGTTACGAACGTGTGATTGCCGTGTTGTGCGCTGCGCGTACCCGGGGTGTGAAACCAGGCGCACCATCGCGCCAGGTACCCTGTGAGGCGAGCCATACGGCGGTAGCCGTTTTGACCCCGGCGTAAGCCAGCAGGTATCGTTGTGCGCTGTTGCGTGAAAAGGCGGCGCGGACCTGTCGGGTACGCTTGTCGTTCGTTGCCGACCATCTTGTCAAGTAGATGGCGCGGCCTGCATCGCAAGAGACATGTCCGACGACCAGACAAGGTAGACCTGTGCGTACGTACAGCCCGAAGCCGGGTGAGATCGAGCGTCAGTGGCACGTGATCGACGCTTCTGACGTCGTGCTGGGCCGGCTCGCCACCCACGCCGCCACGCTCCTGCGCGGCAAGCACAAGCCCACTTTCGCGCCGCACGTGGACACCGGTGACTTCGTGATCATCGTGAACGCGGGCAAGGTCGCGCTGACGGGCAACAAGCGCGCGACGAAGGTCGCCTACAGCCACTCGGGCTACCCGGGCGGTCTGAAGAAGGTCGGCTACGACGAGCTGCTGTCCAAGCGGCCGGAGAAGGCGATCGAACTCGCCGTCAAGGGCATGCTCCCGCACAACAAGCTGGGCCGCCAGCTGCTGGGCAAGCTCAAGGTCTACGCGGGCCCCGAGCACCCCCACGCCGCGCAGCAGCCGCAGCCGTTCGAGATCAAGCAGATCGCGCAGTGAGCGCGGGCGAAGGAATCACTATGACCGAGACTTCTGTGCCGACGCCGGCCGCGGTCGCCACGGCTGTCGACGCCGTCGCCCCGGTCGCCGTGAAGGCCCCCCGCGGGGACCGCCCCGTGCAGACCGTTGGCCGCCGCAAGGAGGCCATCGTCCGCGTACGCATCATGCCGGGCTCCGGCAAGATCACGTGCAACGGGCGTGACCTGGAGGCCTACTTCCCGAGCAAGGTTTCGCAGCAGACCGTGCGCGAGCCGCTCGTGGTGGCCGAGAAGGCCGAGGCTTTCGACATCATCGCCAACCTCCGTGGTGGCGGCATCACCGGTCAGGCCGGCGCGCTGCGTCTGGCCATCGCTCGCGCCCTGTGCGAGCTGGACCTCGAGGACCGCCCGGCGCTGAAGAAGGCCGGCTTCCTGACCCGCGACGCTCGCGTCAAGGAGAGCAAGAAGTACGGTCTCAAGAAGGCCCGCAAGGCGCCTCAGTACTCGAAGCGTTGATGCCGGCATTACTGCCAGCTTGAAGTTGGCCGGGGGGCACCGAGCCCCCCGGCCATTTTCGTCTGCCTGAGGATCTGCGAGGAGGACACATGGGTCGGCTCTTCGGCACGGACGGCGTCCGTGGCCTGGCCAACGGCGACCTCACCCCCGAATTGGCGATGTCGATCGCCGTGGCCGCCGCCCACACCCTGGCCGAAGCGGACCGCAGCCATCAGCCGGTGGCGGTCGTGGGCCGGGATCCCCGAGCGAGTGGCGAGATGCTGGAGGCCGCGGTGGTCGCCGGGCTGGCCAGTGCGGGCGCCACCGTCGTCCGGGCCGGCGTGCTGCCGACGCCCGCGGTGGCGTACCTGACGAGCGAGGTGCGTGCCGACTTCGGCGTGATGGTCTCGGCAAGCCACAACCCGATGCCGGACAACGGGATCAAGCTCTTCGCCGCCGGTGGGCACAAGCTGTCCGACGAGATCGAGGACGCCATCGAGGCCCGGATCGGTGAGGGCTGGCAGCGTCCCACCGGGGCGGGCGTCGGCCGCGTCCACGACCTGCTCGACGGGGCCGAGCACTACCTCAAGCACCTGCGTTCCGCCGTGCCGCACCAGCTCGACGGACTGACCGTCGTGGTCGACTGCGCGAACGGCGCGGCCAGCGACGTCGCGCCGGCGGCGTACCAGGAGGCCGGTGCGACCGTCATCCCGATCTTCTCCGAGCCCGACGGGGTCAACATCAACGACGAGTGCGGCGCCACTCACCTCGACGCGCTGCGGGAGGCCGTCCTCGCGCACGGGGCCGACCTCGGGCTGGCCCACGACGGCGACGCCGATCGCTGCCTCGCGGTCACCGCGACCGGCGAGGTCGTCGACGGCGACGAGATCATGGCGATCCTCGCGCTGGCCCTGAAGGAGTCCGGCACGCTCGCCGAGGACACCCTCGTCGTCACCGTGATGAGCAACCTCGGGCTCAAGATCGCCATGCGGGACGCCGGCATCAGCCTGGTCGAGACGAAGGTCGGCGACCGGTACCTGCTGGCAGAGCTGCGGGAGCACGGCTACTCGCTCGGCGGCGAGCAGAGCGGCCACATCGTCCTGCCCAGCCACGCGACCACCGGCGACGGCCTGCTCACCGGCCTGCTGCTGATGGCGCGCATGGCGCAGACCGGCAAGACCCTCGCCGACCTGGCCGCCGTCGTCACCAAGCTGCCGCAGCGCCTGATCAACGTGAAGGCCGACCGGTCCGTGGTGACTCACCCCACGGTGGTCGCGGCCGTGGACGCGGTCGCCGCGCGGCTCGGGGCCACCGGGCGCGTCCTGCTCCGTCCGTCCGGCACCGAGCCACTGGTACGCGTCATGGTGGAGGCGTCGACGCCCGAGCTGGCGTTGGAGACCGCGGAGGAGATCGCGTCGGCGGTTCGCTCCGCGGCCTGATCTGCCCGCTTCCGGCAAGGTCCGTCAAGGGCCGGATCTCTGATCCGGTCCTTTCGTTTTCCCTGCGCGTCGGGTTTTGCGCAGTTGTCATGCGCATAAGTATCCACATCGCGCATGGACTTTGAGCGAAACTCCGCTACGCTGCGAGTCATGTGTGGAATCGTGGGATACGCGGGCGCCCGACCGGCCCTGGAGATCGTCCTGGACGGACTGCGGCGGCTGGAGTACCGCGGCTACGACTCGGCCGGCGTCGCCATCCTGAGCGCGGCCGAGATCGCGGTGGCGAAGCGGGCCGGGAAGCTGGCCAACCTGGACCGCGTACTCGCCGAGGTGGAGGACGCCCGGATCGCCGCCGGGACGGTCGGCATCGGCCACACCCGCTGGGCGACCCACGGCGGCCCGACCGACCGCAACGCCCACCCGCACCTGTCGGCCGACGGCCGGGTCGCGGTCATCCACAACGGCATCATCGAAAACTTCGCCCTGCTGCGGGCCGAGCTGGAGGCGCAGGGGATCGAGTTCCAGTCCGAGACCGACACCGAATGCGTGGCGCACCTGCTCGCCTTCGAACTCGCCGTCGTGCCGGAGAAAGGCGCGGCCGCGCTGGCCGAGGCCATGCGCCGCGTCTGCCGTCGGTTGGAGGGGGCGTTCACCCTGCTCGCCGTCGACCGGGAGGCCCCGGACGCGGTCGTCGGCGCCCGGCGGAACTCACCGCTGGTGGTCGGGGTCGGCCAGGGCGAGAACTTCCTCGCGAGCGATGTGAGCGCGTTCATCGCGCACACCCGGGACGCCCTGGAACTCGGGCAGGACCAGGTGGTGCTGATCACGACCGAGGGCGTCGAGGTCACCGACTTCGAGGGCAAGCCTGCCGAGGCCCGTCCGTACCACGTGGACTGGGACGCGCGTGCCGCCGAGAAGGGCGGGCACGACTGGTTCATGGAGAAGGAGATCCTGGAGCAGCCGCAGGCGGTTCACGACACCCTGCTCGGCCGGCTCAGCGAGACGGGCAGCATCCTGCTCGACGAGGTACGCCTCACCGACCAGGACCTCCGGGACGTCGACAAGATCTTCGTGGTCGCCTGCGGGACGGCGTACCACGCCGGAATGGTCGCCAAATACGCGATCGAGCACTGGACGCGGATCCCCTGCGAGGTCGAGCTGGCCAGCGAGTTCCGCTACCGCGACCCGGTGCTCGACCGGTCGACCCTGGTCATCGCCATCTCGCAGTCCGGCGAGACGATGGACACGCTGATGGCGCTGCGCCACGCCAAGGAGCAGAAAGCGCGCGTACTGGCGATCTGCAACACCAACGGCTCGACCATCCCCCGGGAGTCCGACGCCGTCCTCTACACGCACGGCGGCCCGGAGATCGCCGTCGCCTCCACGAAGGCGTTCCTCACCCAGCTCGCCGCCTGCTACCTGGTCGGCCTCCACCTGGCCCAGGTCCGGGGGATCAAGTACGCCGACGAGGTCGCCTCGGTCGTCGAGCAGCTCCGGGCGATGCCGGAGGCGATCGCGACCGTCCTGGCCGACCTCGACGGGATGAGGACGCTGGCCCGCGACCTCAGTACGCGCAACACCGTCCTGTTCATCGGCCGCCACGTCGGTTATCCGGTGGCGTTGGAGGGCGCGCTGAAGCTCAAGGAGCTGGCCTACATGCACGCCGAGGGATTCGCCGCCGGTGAGCTGAAGCACGGCCCGATCGCGCTGATCGACGAGGGCACTCCGGTCGTCTGCGTCGTGCCGAGCCCGGCCGGGCGGGGCGTCCTGCACGACAAGATCGTCTCCAACATCCAGGAGGTGCGGGCGCGGGGCGCGCGGACCATCGTGATCGCCGAGGAGGGGGACGACGCCGTCGTGCCCTACGCCGACCACGTGATCCGCGTCCCGCGTACGCCGACGCTGCTGGCCCCGTTCGTGACGACGGTGCCGTTGCAGGTCCTCGCCTGCGAGATCGCGACCGCCCGGGGTCACGACGTCGACCAGCCGCGGAACCTGGCGAAGTCGGTGACGGTGGAGTGACCCGGTCAGGATTCCGGCGGCGGCGGTGAGCTGACCTCGGATTCCCGTCCCGCGGCGATCCGGCCGACGTTGTCCAGCGCCGGATTGCCGCGATCCCAGTACGCCAGGTGGGCCGAGATCGGGTTGGCGTTGTCGGCCGCCTCGAAGACGCGCCCGCCGAACCGGTCGTCCGCCGGGTTGTGCCCATGCCAGAGGTCCGGCATCGGATCACCCATGTAGCGCGGCCAGACCTGCTCCACCCAGAACTGCCGGATCGACGGCGCGGCCAGCCCGACGATGTCGTTGTCCGCGCTGGCCGCCCACACCATCGCCGGATCCACGTGCAGGTCGGCCGCATGCTCGACGCCGACGCCGGGTGCGCCGAGGAAGACCAGGTCGTCGGCGCGCAGGCCGAGGTCGCGTACGGTCTCGCCGACGACCAGCGCGCCGTAGGAGTGCCCCACGACGCTCTGCTCGCCGAGGTCGCCCTGGTGGGTCGCGGCCAGCCCGTCCTGGAAGTCGTGGAGGGCCGCGCGGGCGTCGTGGGCGGCGTCGGCCGAAGCCCCCTCGAACAGGGAGTTCGGCGTGTCATAGCCCAGCCACAGGATGGCCGCCGTCGACGCCGACGGGTCCGCTGTCGTCGCCGCCTCGGCCATCGCGGCCGTCCGATCGAGGGACGTGCCCAGCTGGCCGTCGAGGCGTACGCCCATGCCGGGCACGTAGGTCAGCACGTTCTTCGAACGGTCGGGGTCGCCGAGGGCCACGATTGCGCGGCCGTCGCCCGTCGTGTCCAACCCCAACAGGTACGCACCCGGGCGGGCGAGCCGGTCGGCGAGCGTGGCGAGCCCGGCGAGCGTCCGCTCGACCCGGTCGCGTTCCCGGGCGGCGTGCCGGTCGCCGGCCAGGCTCGCCAGCAGGGCGCTGAGCCGCTCCCGTTCCCGGCGCAGCACCTCCCGGTTCGCCCGGTCCCGGTCGGCCGCCGGTACGCCGTCCAACCCGCCGATCCGCTCCGGCGACTGAAGCAGCAGCAGCTCCCGTTGGGTCCTGCTGAGCCCGCGCCACCATTCGCGGACGGCCACGGGACCGGCGGGCGGGCACGGCGGGCTCATCGACGCGGTCAGCTGCGCCAACGCGGCCGCCGTACGCTCATCGGACTGCCGCGCGGCGTGCACCGCGAGCGCCGCTGCCTCCGGCGTACGCGCTGCCAGCAATGCCCGGCGAGCGGCGGCCACCCGGTCGGCGTGCTCCGCCAGCAGTCGCTCGGTTCGCTCGATCGGCACTCGGCAGGCGGCGGTCAGTTCCCGGAGATCCGCGACGGCCACGGTGGCCGCGTCGGCCGCCGTTCCGCGCCAGTCCTGCCGGAGCCCGGCCGCAGCCGTGTCGAACTCCGCGACCCGCTCCTCGACCTGCTGCGCCAGCCGCCGGAAGGCGGTCGCCCCGGCGTGCCAGGCCTCGACGTCGGCCGCGCAGAGTTGTGCGTACCCGATGATCATGAGTGATCCGCGGAGCGATAGTTGGCCGCGCAGGCCCGGACCGACTCACCGGTGTGGACGGTCCGTTCGCCGACCGCCCGCAGCACCCCGGCGAGCGTGTTCTCCCAGGTGGACAGCGCGGCCGCAGCCGACCACCCGGCTGGCGCCGTGACCGGCTGCGATCGTGTCAGCGCGGTTCCGGTGTCGGCGAGCCGGTCGGACCACTGGCCGAGCCGGTCGATGTGGACTTCGAACTCCATGGGTCACCTCCCTGAGTTAACTGCCGCCGATGCTGACCGGTGCCGGGAGCGGCCTCAAGCACCTGTGGACAACGGCCCGGGACCGATCGAAGTGGTCGTCCACAGGGCTTGTGCGGCCGGTAGGGTTTGCCCTGTGATCGTGTCGGTCGGCAATGACGTTGTGCTCGTCGAGCGCTTCCGCGCCGCACTCGAGCGCACCCCGCATCTCGCGCAGCGAGTGTTCACCGAGGCCGAGCGCATCACCCGGTCCGGCCACGAGCGGTCGGCGGAATCGCTCGCGGCCCGGTTCGCGGCGAAGGAAGCGGTCGCCAAGGCCCTCGGCGCGCCGCAGGGACTGCACTGGCACGACTGTGAGGTGGCCGTGGACGAGGCGGGCCGGCCCTGGCTGGTGGTCTCGGGCACGGTGGCGCAAGCCGCGGCCGGTCTCGGCATTCAGCGGTGGCATCTGTCGCTGTCGCACGACGGCGGCATCGCATCGGCGGTGGTCATCGCCGAACGAGACGCGTAGGGGCGGGCATGAGAGCGGCGTGGCGGGTGGCTGACGTGCGGGCGGCCGAGAAGGCCCTGATGGCGACGCTGCCCCCGGGCACCCTCATGGCGCGGGCCGCCGCCGGGCTGGCCCGGCGCTGCGCGATCACGCTGCGCTCGCGGGGCCGGCTCTACGGCTCGCGGGTCCTGTTGCTGGTCGGCACCGGCGACAACGGCGGCGACGCCTTGTACGCGGGCGCGACGCTCGCCGGTCAAGGAGTGGCGGTCTCGGCCTGGCTGACCGACGCCCGCCGGGCCCATGTCGGCGGGCTGCAGACGTTCCTCGCCGCCGGCGGCCGGGTCGTCACGGAGTGGCCGTCCGAGGTGGACCTCGTCGTCGACGGGATGCTCGGCATCGGCGCCACCGGCGCACTGCGCGGCGCGGCGCTCGACGCGGCGACCCGGCTCGCCGGCACGACCGCGCCGGTGATCGCGGTCGACGTCCCGTCCGGTGTCGCGGTGGACACCGGCGACCTGCCCGGTCCCGCCGTACGCGCGGACGTGACGGTCACCTTCGGCGTCCTCAAACCGGCGCTCGTCGTCGGACCGGCCGCCCCGCTCGCCGGGCAGGTGGAGCTGGTCGACCTCGGCCTGACCATGACCGCCGCCCCGGCGGTACGCCTGGCCGAGCAGGCGGACATCGAGAAGTGGTGGCCGCACCCTGACTCCGAGTCGGACAAATACAGCCGCGGCGTGGTCGGGCTGGCCACGGGGTCGGCGAGCTATCCGGGCGCGGCGCTGCTGTCCACCGCCGGAGCGCTCGCCGGGCCGACCGGCATGGTCCGGTACGCCGGCTCCGCCCACTCGATCGTGGCCACCCTGCACCCGTCGGTCGTCGTGGCGCCCCGCGTCTCGGACGCCGGCCGCGTCCAGGCCTGGGTCTGCGGCAGTGGGCTGTCCACCGACCAGCGGGCCCGCGAGGAACTGCGAGCGGTGCTCGCGGCTCCCCTCCCGGCGGTCCTCGACGCGGACGCGATCACGATGCTGGTCGACGGCACCCACGCGAACGAGCTGCGTGCCCGAACCGCGCCGACCGTGCTCACCCCGCACGACGGGGAGTTCAAGCGGCTGGCCGGCAGCGCGCCGGGGGAGGACCGGGTCGGCTCGGCACTCACCCTGGCCGCCTGGACGCGGTCGGTCGTGCTGCTCAAAGGCGACCGGACGATCGTCGCCAGCCCCGACGGCGAGTCCTGGGTCAACCCGACCGGCACCCCGTCCCTGGCGACGGCGGGCTCGGGCGACGTGCTCGGCGGACTGCTCGGATCACTGCTCGCCGCCGGTCTCACCCCCGTACGCGCTGCCGTCGCGGCCGCCTATCTGCACGGGCTCGCCGGGCGGGCGGCCGCCGAATCCGGCTCGGTGACCAGCGCAGACATCGCCACCGCCCTCCGCACGGTGGTGCCTCGCTGACCCCGGCAGGGTGCAGATCACGGTTGTGCATGCCATCCTGACCCAAGATCACGTGCGTATCCATGATCCGCAGGACTCGGAAGCGACCCGTACCAGCCGGTAGGGTGGAAGTATGTGGCAGGCGGAAGCGGTCGTCGATCTCGCGGCCATCCGGGCCAACGTCGAGCTGCTCAAGGCGAAGACGTCGGCCGAGGTGATGGCGGTCGTGAAGGCCGACGGCTACGGCCACGGCGCGGTGCACAGCGCGCGGGCCGCCCTCGCCGGCGGGGCCACCTGGCTGGGCGTACGCAGTCTGCCCGAGGCACTCGAACTCCGGGCGGCGGGGTTGACCGCGCCGATCCTGGCCTGGCTGCTGCCGCCGGGGACGCCACTGCGGGAGGGCGTACTGGCGGACGTGGATCTGAGCGTGTCCAGTGTCGGTCAGCTGGCTGAGCTGGCCGACGAGGTGCGCCGGATCGATCGGGTGGCCCGTGTCCACCTCAAGATCGACACGGGGCTCCATCGGAACGGCGCCCCACCTGACGTCTGGCCCAAGCTCGTCGAGGCCGCCGCGCAGGCGCAGGCGGACGGCGTACTGGAGATCGTCGGGGTGTGGAGCCATCTGGCCTGCGCCGATGAGCTGGGTGATCCGTCGATCGACCGGCAGCTCCAGGTCTTCCACGACGCGCTGGCGACCGCCGAACTCGCGGGCGTCGCGCCCCGGCTCCGGCACATCGCCAACTCGGCCGCCACGCTGACCCGCCCCGACACCCACTTCGACCTGGTCCGCCCGGGGGTCGCGGTCTACGGGCTGTCGCCCATCGCCGGCGAGACCTTCGGCCTGCGCCCCGCGATGACGGTCCGCGCGCCGATCGCGCTGGTCAAGCGGGTCCCGGCGGGCGAGGGCGTGTCGTACGGCCATACCTACGTCACGGCCCGCGAGACCACGCTCTGCCTCATTCCCATCGGGTACGCCGACGGCGTGCCCCGGCACGCGAGCAGTAGCGGGCCCGTATGGGTGAACGGACGGCGCTTCGAGATCGCCGGGCGGGTGTGCATGGACCAGTTCGTGCTGGACTGCGACGACGCCCTGGTCACCGCCGGGGACGAGGCGATCCTGTTCGGGCCGGGCGACGACGGCGAGCCGACGGCCGACGACTGGGCCGCCACCGTGGGCACGATCAACTACGAGATCGTGACCCGGTTCGGGCGGTCCGGCGTACCGCGTAGGTATCGGGGCTGACGATGGCGCGATGGGGCATCGTCGGAGCGTTGGCGGGGGTGGCGGCGGCCGGTGTGGCCGCTGGAGTGGCGGCGGAGCGTGCCTTGGTGGGCCGAACACGGAAGAACTCCGAAGACCCGTACGCCGATGAGCCGTTCGGTCCGCTGCCGTACGACGAGGCGATGACCGTGACGACGGCGGACGGGGTGGAACTGTACGTCGAGATCGTCGAGCCGGCCGACGGCGTGACGGTGGACCTCGGCGGCGACAGCGAGCCGGAGGCGACGCTGATCTTCGTCCACGGCTTCTGCCTGGACATGGGCACCTTCCACATGCAGCGCCGCTACCTCGATCCTGGCGACTATCGGATGGTCTTCTACGACCAGCCCGGACACGGCCGGTCCGGCCGCCTGGAGGACGGGGAGTACGAGCTGCCCGCCCTCGGCGAGGCGCTCCGCGACGTCATCCAGCAGACCACGCCGACCGGCCCCATTGTCCTCATCGGACATTCGATGGGCGGCATGACGATCATGGCCTGTGCCGAGCTGTTCCCGGAACTGTTCGCCGACCGGGTCGCCGGAGTCGCCCTCATCTCCACCAGCGGCGGCAAGTCCGAGAGCGGCAAGCTGGGCGGCATCCCGGAGATGATCGCCGGAGCCGGGCCGGTGCTCGGGGTGGTCTCGGGCGCGACCAGATACAGCGGGCGCATGATCGACCGCGCCCGCCATGCCTCCAGCGACCTCGCGTGGCTGCTCACCCGGCGGTACGGATTCGGCGCGAAGCGGCCCAGCCCGGCCCTTGTCTCCTATGTGGAGCAGATGAACTCCGGCACGCCGATGGACACGGTCACCCGCTACCTGCGTACGCTCTACAGCCACGCGCGCTACCCGGCGCTGGCCGCCATCCGGGACAAGCCGGTGCTGGTGATCTGTGGCGAGAAGGATCCGATCCTGCCGGTGACGCACTCGGAGGAGATCGTCCGGCACCTGCCCGACGCCGAGCTGGTCGTCGTGCCCGACTCGGGCCACGTCGTTCTGTTGGAGCACGCCGACGAGGTGAACGCGGCGTTGCAGGGCTTCCTCGATAAGGTGATCGGGTGAGTTCGGTGACATCGCCCATCAAGCTGCGGAAGGTTGAGGACACGCACGCGTACGGCGCGGAGTTGGCCCGCCTGCTGCACGCCGGCGACCTCGTGATCCTGACCGGCCCGCTCGGCGCGGGCAAGACCGCCCTGGCCCAAGGCATCGGTGCGGGACTGCGCGTCATCGGCGACGTGACCTCGCCGACCTTCGTCATCGCCCGGGTCCATCGCCCGGACGTGCACGCGGGCGGGACGGTGCCGATGGTCCACGTCGACGCGTACCGGCTGGGGATGGTCCGCGATCCGCGCGCCGAAGTGGACGACCTCGACCTCGACGCCGACATCGACGACTCGGTGACCCTCGTCGAGTGGGGCGAGGGCATGGTCGAGCAGCTGGCCGAGGCGTACCTCGAGGTGCGGATCACCCGGCACGACGACGACACCCGCGAGGTCGAGCTGATCGGCCACGACGGCGACTGGGCCGCTCGCCTCAGCTCCTAGCCCGTCCGCCCCATGGGCACCAGATCAGGGATATGCCTGCGATTTCGGCCGCCGGAAGCACGCGTAACCGTGATCCGCAGCAAACACCGTCAGCGGTCAGCGATCGACAGGTGTGAAGTCCCAGCTGTGCGCCGACCGGGCCACGAGGTCGCGCGGCGGGTCAGGCAGCGGCGTGGGCTCGCCCCGCCACCGGGACATGACGACGATCCGGCCGTCGGCCGAGGAGAAGATCTCGGTCGACACGTGCAACGGCTGGATCTCCAGTCCGGGTACGGCGATGTCGCACACCCAGCTGAGCAGTTCCGGGAAGTGGTGGGGGTACGCCCGGATCTCCCACATGCGCACGATCACGCCTGGCAACGTAGCAGTCATGCGACCACCAACGTGAGCGGCATTGCGGAATCGGCTGGAAGGTCGAGGCGGCTGGGCGCGATTCCCGAGGCCACGAGGTGTGAGCCGAGGGCGGCGACCATCGCGCCGTTGTCGGTGCACAACTTCGGCCGCGGTACGCGTACCGAGATCCCGTATGGGGCGGCCCGTTCTTCGGCGAGCACCCGAAGCCGCGAGTTGGCCGCGACGCCACCTCCGATGACCAGCGTCTCCACGCCGTTGGCCCGGCAGGCGTCGATCGCCTTGTTCGTCAGCACGTCGCAGACGGCCTCCTGGAACGAGGCCGCGACGTCGGCGACCGGCACCGGCTCGCCGGACTTCTCCCGGGCTTCGACCCAGCGGGCGACGGCCGTCTTGAGTCCGGAGAACGAGAAGTCGAAGCGGTGCGTCGCAAGGTCCTTCGCCGCCGTCAGGCCACGCGGGAAGGTGATCGACACGCCGTCGCCGTCGCGGGCGGCCTTGTCGATCCACGGTCCACCGGGGAACGGGAGCCCGAGCAGGCGGGCCACCTTGTCGAAGGCCTCACCGGCGGCGTCGTCGATGGTGGCGCCCAACGGGGTGACCCCGCGCGCCAGGTCGTTGACCATCAGCAGCGACGAGTGGCCGCCGGAGACGAGCAGGGCGATCGCGGGCTCCGGCAGCGGCCCGTGTTCCAGGGTGTCCACGGCGACGTGGGCGGCGAGGTGGTTCACGCCGTAGATCGGCTTCTCGGCGGCCAGCGCGTACCCCTTCGCGGCGGCGACGCCGACTAGGAGTGCTCCGGCCAGGCCCGGCCCGGCGGTCACCGCGATCGCGTCGACGTCGGCCAGGGTCACGCCGGCCTGGTCCAGCGCCCGTTCCATGGTGGGGATCATCGCCTCCAGGTGGGCGCGGCTGGCCACCTCGGGCACCACCCCGCCGAACCGCGCGTGTTCGTCCACACTGGACGCCAGCGCCTCGCCGAGCAGCGTATGCCCCCGGACGATGCCGACGCCGGTCTCGTCGCAGCTCGTCTCGATGCCCAGGACCAGCGGCTCTGACTTCACGGGGACCCCTCCAGGGCTGTCACGGTTCGATCCGGCGCATGACCCACGCGTCGGTGTTGCTCGGCTGGTAGTACCCCTTGCGGACGCCCACCGTCTCGAAACCGAAGTCGGTGTAGAGCGCCTGCGCGGGCTTGTTGTCGGCGGCGACCTCCAGCAGGGTCTGCTCCACCCCGGCTCGGCTCGCCACGTCGAGCAGCGCGGCGACCAAGGCCCGGCCGATCCCGCGACGCTGGGCGTCGCGACGGACGGCGACGTTGTTGATCCAAGCCTCGTCCGGTGGGCTCAACGCCAGCCCTGCATAGCCCAGGACCGCGCCGCCCTCGGTGGCGGCCAGGTAGAGGTGGCCGTTGGCAAGCTCGTTCCAGAACATGCCGGCCGTCCACGCCTCGGCTCCGAAGAGGTCCGCCTCGATCGGCAGCAGGTCGGCGATCTGCCACCAGCGCAGCCGCCCCAACACGAAAGTCACGACACCCTCTTGGGGGCTCCCGGCTCGACCGCGTCCGGACGGCGCAGGTAGAGCGGGGTAAGCCGCTCGGACGGCGCGTTCTCCCGGACGCGCGCGGCGGCGAGCCGGGCCAGCCACTCGGCCGAGGGATAGTCCGGCGCCTCCGGGCTGACGGCGAGGCCGAGCTGGTCGGCATACTTCCGGGCGCCTTCGCCGACGGCGTGGTCGGCGACCGTCTGGGCGACGTCGGCGGGCTTGGCGACGTGGGGACCGTCGATGCGCTCCCCGTCCGAGTACGCCGCCCAGTAGACCTCGCGCCGCCGGGCGTCCGTCGCGACCAGGGCGGTGCCGGAGGTCGTGGCACCCAGCCCGTCGAGGCTGCACACGGCGTACGTCGGGATGCCGAGCGCCTCGCCGATGGAGGCCGCCGTCATCAAACCCACCCGCAGCCCGGTGAACGGGCCGGGCCCGACGCCGGCCACGATCGCGGTCAGCTCCCGGGGCTTGACCCCGGACTCGGCGAGGGCGGCGTCGATCTGCGGGGCCAGGAGTTCGCCGTGCTTCTTGCCGTCGACTGTCACCCGTTCGGCTCGAATAACGACGTCCGTGGGCGTGACTTCGGCCACCGCGGCCGTGATGGCGGGGGTGGCGGTGTCGACAACGAGGACAAGCACGACGAACAGCCTATCCGGGCACCCGGTCCGAGGCGAAAACCGGTTGCCGCGCGGCGGGCCGATCTCGTAATGTCCGCGCTGTGCGCCGCCCCTTACGCAAACCCCTCCCCGAACCTGAACCCGGCCGTCCCGACAGCCGGTCGCCGGCGCACTACCTGTTCTGGCTCTGGCGCAAGCAGTGGCCGACGATGGCCGTCGGGATGTCGCTCGGCATCATCTGGATGGTCGCGATGGCCCTCGGCCCGGCCGCCATCGGCCGCGCCATCGACGCCCCGGACTTCGCCGGCCTACTGCGGTGGGCCGGCGTTTTCGTGCTGCTCAGCGCCATCACCGCGTGGGCGAACATCATGCGGCACCGGTTCGCGGTCTACAACTGGCTGCGGGCCGCGTACCGGACGATCCAGCTGACCGTCGACTCGGCCAACCGCCTCGGCGCCACGCTGCCCAAGCGCATCGCCACCGGTGAGGTCGTCAGCATCGGAAACTCCGACGTCAGCCACATCGGCGGCGCGCTCGACATCATGCTGCGGGGCTCGGGCGCGGTCGTCGCGATCGTGGTGGTCTCGATCATCCTGCTGACGACGTCGTTCCAGCTGGGGCTGGTCGTGCTGATCGGCGTACCGCTGATGATGTCGGCGGTCGCGCTGCTGATCCGGCCGCTGCACACGCGGCAGGCGGCGTACCGGGAGCAGCAGGGCAAGCTGATCAGCCGGGCCGGGGACATCGTCGCGGGCCTGCGGGTGCTGCGGGGCGTCGGCGGCGAGTCCGTGTTCGCCGCCGGCTATCGGGACCAGTCGCAGAAACTGCGGACCGAGGGCGTCCGGGTGGGCAAGGTCGACGCGCTGCTCGAAGCCGCGCAGGTGCTGCTGCCCGGTCTGTTCGTCGCGCTGGTCACCTGGCTCGGGGCCCGGTTCGCGCTCGCCGGCGACATCCAGGTGGGCCAGCTGTTCAGCTTCTACGGGTACGCCGCGTTCCTGCTGGTGCCGCTGCGGACGATCGTCGAACTGGTCGACAAGGTCACCCGGGGGCTCGTGGCCGCCCGGCGCATGGTCTACCTCCTGCAGATGCAGCCGGAGATCGAGGAGCCCAGGGCGCTCGACCGGGCCATGCCGCCGACGAGCGCCGTCGACCTCCACGATCCGGAATCGGGCGTCACGATCGAGGCCGGCCGGTTCGCCGCGATCGCCAGCGCCAAACCCGAGGACGCCGTCGTCGTCGTGGACCGCCTCGGCCGCTACGCCGACAGCTCGGTCACTGCTGACGGCGTACCACTGGAGGACATGGCCAAGCGCGCGATCCGCGAGGTCATCCTCGTGGGTGACAACGACGCGCGATTGTTCAGCGGTGAGTTGCGCGCGGAACTGGACCCGAAGGCCGGCGGCCCGCGGGCGGCGACGGACGACGAGATTCGCGCGGCGCTGACGGCGGCGAGCGCGACCGACATCGTCGACGCGCTGCCCACGGGCCTGGACAGCTTCGTGGCCGAGCGCGGCCGGGAGTTCTCCGGCGGTCAGCAGCAGCGTCTGCGGCTGGCCCGCGCGCTGCTCGCCGACCCGCCGATGCTGCTGCTGGTGGAGCCGACCAGCGCGGTCGACGCGCACACCGAGGCGCGCGTCGCCGCCCGGATCGGGCCCTATCGCGCCGGGCGTGGCCTGCGCTCGACGGTGGTCGCGAGCACCAGCCCGCTGGTCCTCGACCGCGCCGACAAGGTGATCTACCTCGAGGACGGCAAGGTCGTCGCCGAGGGTACGCATCGTGAGCTGCTGCGGACCGAACCGCGCTATCGGGCCGTCGTGACCCGGGGAGAGGACGCCTGATGAGCCGGGAGATCCTGCCGATCGCCACAGGGCCGGTCGTCCGGGCCTACGCGCTGCGCCTGTTGCGCGAGCACCGGTCGGCGTTGGGGCTGGTCGTGCTCTTGCATGCGCTGGCAGCCGTCGCCGGGTTGTTCGCGCCCGCGCTGCTCGGCTCGCTCATCGACACCGTCGCCGATCACGGCACGCGGGGACGGGTCGATCTGCTGGCCCTGGCCATCGTGCTGGCGGTGCTGGCGAACGCGGTGTTCATCCGGTTCGCCGTCTACGCCGCGGCCCGCTTCGGCGAACGCATGCTCGCCGACATCCGCGAGGAGTTCGTCGACGGGGTGCTCGGCGTACCGCTGTCGACTGTGGAGCGTGCCGGCACCGGCGACCTGATGACCCGGGCGTCTCGGGACGTCGGCTCGCTCAACCACAGCGTGCGCCGGGGCGTGCCGGAACTCTTCGTCGCCGTCGTGACCGCCGTCCTGTCCGCTGGGGCGCTCGTCCTCAACAACTGGAAACTCGCGCTGCCGTGCCTGCTCGGCGCGCCGATCCTGATCGTCATCGCGCGCTGGTACCTCGGCCGCGCCACACCCGGCTATCTGCGCGAGAACGCGGCCTACGCGGACGTCACCGACTCGCTCGCGGAAACAGTCGAGGGCGCGCGGACCAGCGAGGCGTTCGGCTTCGGGGGGCGGCGGCGGGCCGACATCGACGCCAAGATCTCCCAGTCGTACGCCGCTGAGCGGTTCACGCTGCGGTTGCGGACGATCCTGTTCCCGACGATCGACGCGGGCTTCTACATCTCGATCACGGCCACCCTGGTCCTCGGCGGCGCGTTCTACTTCCAGGGCTGGGTGTCCATCGGCGAACTCGCCGCCGCGGTGGCGTACGTGCAGCTGATGGTCCGGCCGATCGAGCACGCGCTCGAATGGCTGGACGAGATCCAGGTCGGCGGGGCGGCCCTGGCCCGTCTCGTCGGCGTCAGCCTCGCCGCCGGTGAGCCGTCCGCCACCGCGACGCAGCCCGTGGGCTCCGACCTGGTGGCGACCGGCGTCACCTACTCCTATATGGAGGGTCGCCCGGTGCTGCACGGCATCGACCTGACCCTGCGGCCGGGGGAGCGGTTGGCGATGGTCGGCCCGTCCGGCGCCGGGAAGTCGACGCTGGGCCGCCTGCTGGCCGGCATCCATCCGCCCACCGCCGGCTCGGTCACCGTCGGCGGAGCGCCGCTGGCCGACCTGCCCCTGCCGGTACGCCGAGGCGAGGTCGCCCTGGTCACCCAGGAGCACCACGTCTTCCTCGGTACGCTCCGCGACAACCTGTTGCTGGCGCGTCCGTCGGCGACCGACCCGGAGCTGTGGCGAGCCCTGTCCGCCGTGGACCTCGCCGGCTGGGTCGCCGAGCTGCCGGACGGACTGGAGACCGAGGTCGGGCAGGGCGCGTTCACGGTGCCCCCGGCCCAGGCTCAGCAGCTGGCGCTGGCCCGGCTGGTGCTGGCCGACCCGCACACCCTCGTCCTCGACGAGGCGACGTCGCTGATCGATCCGCGAGCGGCCCGGCACCTGGAACGGTCGCTGGCCGCTGTCCTCGACGGCCGGACCGTCGTGGCCATCGCGCACCGGCTGTTCTCCGCGCACGACGCCGACCGGGTGGCCGTCGTGGAGGACGGGCGGATCGCCGAACTCGGGTCGCACGACGAACTCGTGGCCGCCGACGGGTCGTACGCCGCCCTCTGGCGCTCCTGGCAGGCCTAACGCTCGCGCTCGTTTCGCGCTGGATCAGGGATCTGGGTCGAATCTTTCCTCAAGATTCGACCCAGATCCCTGATCTGTCTGCGTGCCGACTGATTGCAAAGAAGTGCTTGCAAAGAGTTCTTTGCAGAGTTATCTTTGCGGTATGACCGAGGAGAGCCGGATCCACCTGAGCGCTCAGACCCTCAAGGGCATCGCGCACCCGATCCGCGTACGCCTGCTGGGGCTGCTCCGCAGCGAGGGGCCGTCGACCGCTACGAAGCTGGCCGAGCGCATCGGGCAGTCGAGCGGCGTGACCAGCTACCACCTGCGACAGCTCGCGCAGTACGGCTTCGTCGAGGAGGCCGCCGACCTCGGCACCGGCCGGGAGCGGTGGTGGCAAGCCAGCCACCGGTCCACCACCCTCGACGCCCCCGCCGCGCGGGAGGCCCCGGTGGAGACCGAGATCTACATGCGGGCGGTCGCGACCACCAGCGCGGAGCGGGTCGATCGCTGGCTCGGCGAGGCGACCTCCATCCCGTCCGACTGGGACGACTCGATGGGTCTCAACGACTACGCGCTGCTGCTGACCCCCCAGGAGGCGGCGGAACTCCTCGCCAAGTTGAACGAGATCGTCCAGACCTACCGGGCCTACTACGAGCGGCCCGTTCCCGAGGGTGCCGAGCGCGTCGAAGTCCAGGTCAACGTCATGCCCTTCCTGAGTCGCACCTCAAACTCCAGCCCGGCCGCGCCTGCTGAGAAGACGGCCACCCCCACTGAGGAGAACTGACGATGAACCGTCGCGCACCCCTCGCCGGCCTGCTGCTCGCCAGCACCCTGTCGTTGCTCGGCAGCCGGATGTCCATGATCGCGCTGCCCTGGCTGGTGCTCGTCACCACCGGCAGCGCCGCCAAGACCGGCCTCGTCGGCGCGGCCGAACTGGTTCCCTACGTGCTGGCCTGCGCACTCGGCGGGCCGGTCATCGACAAGGTCGGCGGCCGCCGGATCTCCATCGTCGCCGACCTGCTCAGCGCCGTGGTGATCGGGGCGATCCCGCTGCTGCACCAGTCCGGCGGGCTCGGTCTGCCCCACCTGACGCTGCTCGTCGCGGTGGCCGGGCTGCTTCGCGGCTTCGGTGACACAGCCAAGCGGGGCGCGATGTTTCCGCAGGTCGTGGCGAAGTCCGGGGTCGAGATGACCCGGGCGGCCACGCTCGTCGACGGCACCAGCCGGGCCGCCGGGCTGATCGGTGGGATCCTCGCCGGGCCGCTGATCGTCTGGCTCGGCGACGCCGCCGACGTGCTGCTGCTCGACGCGGCCTCGTTCGGGCTGTGCGCGATCCTCGTCGGGCTGCTGGTACGCGTACCGGGGAAGGCAGACCGCGTGACCGAGCCCTATGGGGTGGCGTTGCGGGGTGGGCTGGCGTACCTGCGGGGAGACCGTCTCGTGCTGGGGCTGATCCTGATGCTGTTCGTGACGAACATGCTGGACCAGGGATTCAGCGCGGTGCTGGTGCCGCTGTGGGCACGGGACATCTTCGGTACGCCCATCGGCATCGGCCTGGTCGGCGGTTCATTCGGGCTGGGCGCGGTCCTCGGCAACATCGCGTTCGGCTTCCTGGCCCCGAAACTGCCCCGCTGGGCGCTGTTCGCCGGGGGTTTCCTCTTCGCCGGCGCGCCTCGCTTCTTCTTCCTGGCCTTCGGCGCGCCGGGCTGGTCGATCGTGGTCCTCGGCCTGCTCGACGGGCTCGCCATCGCCGCGGTCAACCCCATCCTCTCGGCCGTGATGTACGAGCGGGTGCCCGAACACCTGCAGGCTCGCGTACAGGGGCTGGGGTCGGCGGTCGGGTTCGCCGGGATGCCGCTCGGCGCCCTGCTGGCCGGCTGGCTCGGCGAGTACAGCGCCCAGCTCGCCCTGGTGATCTGCGGGACGGCGTACCTGGTCGCGACGCTCGCCCCGTTCATCGGGAAGTTCTGGCGGGAGATGGATCGGCGGCCCGCCCCGGCTGCCGCTTCCTCACCGGAACTCGTCACCGCATAGCGGGCTTGTCGATCTAGGCGAGAAATGGTTGCCCAGGCCGCCATTTCTCGCCTAGATCATTTCTGGCCCCGGTGGATGGGCTAGGCGGAGGCGATGGGTGCGACCGTCGCGCCGGTGAGGCGTACGAGGTCGTCGGGCGAGAGCTGCACCTGCAGGCCCCGCTTGCCGGCGCTGACGTACACGGTGGACCCGGCCAGGGCGGTCGCGTCGATCACGGTCGGCAGCCGCTTGCGCTGGCCGAGCGGGCTGATGCCACCCCGGACATATCCGGTCGCACGCTCAGCGACCGCACGGTCGGCCAGCGCGGCCCGCTTGCCGCCGGCGGCCGAGGCGAGCGCCTTGAGGTCCAGTTCGCCGGTGACCGGGACGACGGCCACCGTCAGCCCGCCGTCGACCTCGGTGACCAGCGTCTTGAAGACACGAGCCGGGTCCGCTCCGATCGCGTCGGCGACGAGCGCGCCATAGTTCGGCGCGTCGGGGGACACGTCGTACGGGTGCAACGTGTGCGCGATCTTCTGCTTGGCCAGCAGTGCGGTCGCCGGGGTCCCTTGGCTTGCCACCCCGCGAGTCTAAAGAAACGCCGCGAGTCTGAGGAAACCCCGCGACCGCCGAAAGGCGCGACGTCAGGCAACAGCGTGGGCGATCACCGCGACCGGCCGCCCGGCGACCTTGGTCAGCAGCAGGCTCGCCTCGGCGTCGCCGGACAGCCGCAGGTCGCGCCGTAGTTGTTCGACGTCGAGGGCGGATCCGCGTTTCAGGATCTCCAGCCGCCCGACGCCCCGGTCGCGTAGCGCCGCGCGCAGTCGCTTGAGCGAGAACGGCAGCACCTCGTCGACGGCGAAGCAGCGCCCGAACGGCGTCGGAAGACAGGCAGACGTCCACACGTACGCGATGTCGGGGTCGCCGAGGTTTCCGTCTACGGTCCGGGCGAACTCCGCCACGAGGTGGGAGCGCACGACCGCGCCGTCCGGGTCGTAGAGGTACGCGCCGACCGGGCCGACCGGTCCCGACAACGTGCCCGAGCCGGTCAGCTCGTGCACCGACCGATGCTTCAGGACCGACGCCCGTCGTGGTACGCGAGCCAGCGGTCCGAACCAGGCGGCGGCTTCCACGACGTCGCCGTCGACGCTGGTCAGCTCCAGTTCGCAGTCGTCGGGCAGCAGTTCGGCAGGAAAGCCGGGTGCCAGCTTCAGCACGGTGTGGGGGACTTGCGAGGGCAGCTGCGCGACCCAGTCCCAGGGCGGCGAGTAGTCCTCCGGACGGAAGACCCGGCGAGTTCGGCGTACGCCTGTGCCGGATTGCCGGCGAGCCGGGTCGCAGAAGGCCGCCCCGACGTCGTGCAGCGGCACATCGCGTACGTCGGCGCAGGTCACGACGGCGTCCAAGCCGAGCGCCGCCAGGTTGTGGGCGGCCAGGTCGGCGGTGACCGGGTCGGCGTCGACGGCGTGCACCGCGATTCCGGCTCGGGCCATCGCGATGGCGTCCGAGCCGATTCCGCAGCCGAGATCGGTCACCCGGCGTACGCCCGCCTGAGCGAGCCGCGCGGCGCGCCGGGTCGCGACGATCGGCCGGGTCGCCTGCTCCAGACCTGCTTGGGTGAAGAGCATGCGACTGGCGTCCGCGCCGAACTTGGCCACTGCTCGGGCCCGGAGGACGGCCTGGGTGAGCGCCGCGCCGGCGACCTCGGCGGCGTACCCATGGGAACGCAACGTGCTGATGGCGGCGAGCCGATCCGTGTCGATCAGCTTCTCCGCGTCGGCCAGGGCGGCGATCCCTTCGCGGGAGCGCAGCGCGGCGAGCTGTTCGGAGTCCACTCGGGGGATCGTACTGGCACTCTCCTTGACTGAGTGCTAGCCACGTCATAACCTTCGGTTTAGCACTCTCCTCCTGAGGGTGCTAAGAATGACAAGTGCCACCAGGGCACCAGCCAGCCACGGCGGCCCGGCACCCGCGACGACGGTGCCGCTGCGGAGGGTGGAGAGACAGCGATTACTGATACCCCAGGAGGGTATGCTCGTGACTACCGCGACGAAGGTTGCGATCAGGCCGCTCGAGGACCGCATCCTGGTCCAGGCGAACGAGGCTGAGACGACCACCGCGTCGGGGCTCGTTATCCCCGACACCGCCAAGGAGAAGCCGCAGGAGGGCACCGTCCTCGCCGTCGGCCCCGGCCGCTTCGACGACAAGGGCGCTCGGATCCCGGTCGACGTGCAGGTCGGCGACACCGTCGTCTACTCGAAGTACGGCGGCACCGAGATCAAGTACGCCGGCGAGGAGTACCTGGTGCTCTCCGCCCGCGACGTCCTCGCGGTCATCGAGAAGTGACCCGGCCGATGGCCCGGCGACCCTGCCTAACCAGGGGCGCCGGGCCATCGCGATGAAGGAGTGAGAATGGCGAAGATTCTGAGCTTCTCGGATGACGCCCGGCACCTGCTCGAGCACGGGGTCGACGCGCTCGCCGACGCGGTCAAGGTCACCCTCGGCCCGCGCGGACGCAACGTCGTGCTGGACAAGAAGTTCGGGGCTCCGACGATCACCAATGACGGCGTGACCATCGCCAAGGAGATCGAGCTGACCAACCCGTACGAGAACCTGGGTGCGGCACTGGTCAAGGAGGTCGCGACCAAGACGAACGACGTCGCCGGCGACGGCACGACGACCGCGACCGTCCTCGCCCAGGCCATGGTCCACGAGGGTCTGCGCAACGTCACCGCCGGGACGAACCCGTCGGGCCTCAAGCGGGGCATCGACATCGCGGCCGCGCGGGTGAGCGAGGAACTGCTCGGCAAGGCCGTGCAGGTGAACGACCGCCAGGAGATCGCCCAGGTAGCGACGATCTCGGCGCAGGACGCGACGATCGGCGATCTGATCGCCGAGGCGATGGAGCGGGTCGGCCGTGACGGTGTCATCACCGTCGAAGACGGCTCGACCATGCAGACCGAGCTTGAGGTCACCGAGGGTCTGCAATTCGACAAGGGCTTCATCTCGCCGCACTTCACGACTGATGCGGAGGCGGGCGAGGCGGTCCTGGAGGACGCCTACCTGCTGATCACCACGCAGAAGATCTCGGCCATCGAGGAACTCCTGCCGGTGCTCGAGAAGGTCGTGCAGGCCAACCGCCCGCTGCTGATCGTGGCCGAGGACGTCGACGGCCAGGCGCTGTCGACGCTCGTGGTCAACGCGATCCGCAAGACCGTCAAGGTCTGCGCGGTCAAGGCCCCGGCGTTCGGCGACCGCCGCAAGGCGATGCTGCAGGACCTGGCGATCCTCACCGGTGGCGAGCTGATCGCGCCCGAGCTGGGCTACAAGCTCGACGCGGTCGGCCTGGAGCAGCTCGGCCAGGCCCGGCGAATCGTCGTGGACAAGGACACGACCACGCTCGTCGACGGCAACGGGTCCGAGGGCGAGGTCAAGGGCCGGGTCGACCAGATCCGGGCCGAGATCGCGGCGTCCGACTCCGACTGGGACCGGGAGAAGCTGCAGGAGCGGCTGGCCAAGCTGGCCGGCGGCGTCGCGGTGATCAAGGTCGGCGCGGCCACCGAGGTCGAGCTGAAGGAGCGCAAGCACCGCATCGAGGACGCCATCTCGGCGACCCGCGCGGCGGTCGAGGAGGGCATCGTGCCCGGTGGCGGCGCCGCGCTGGCGCAGATCGCCACCGTGCTCGATGAGGGCATCGGCCTGACCGGCGACGAGGCCATCGGCGTCTCGATCGTGCGCAAGGCGCTGGACGAGCCGCTGCGCTGGATCGCCCAGAACGCCGGGCACGACGGCTACGTCGTCGTGCAGAAGGTCCGCGAGAGCGGCTGGGGCGAGGGCCTGGACGCGGCGAACGGTTCCTATGTGGACCTCGTCAAGTCCGGCATCGTCGACCCGGTGAAGGTGACCCGCAACGCGGTCGTCAACGCCGCCTCCATCGCGGGGCTGCTGCTGACCACCGAGTCGCTCGTGGTCGAGAAGCCTAAGGAGGCGGCCCCGGCCAACGGCCATGGGCACTCGCACGGGCACGGCCACCAGCACGGTCCGGGTTTCTGATCGGTTCGGTCCGAAGGGCGTCGCGGGATTCCGCGGCGCCCTTCGGCGTACCGGTTAAGGCATTTGTAAGAGACGGGGATCGGGGGTCGGAGTGAGAATGGGGGCATGACGAAGCTTCGGGCCGCCTTCGCCGGGGTGACGGCCGCCCTCGTCGCCGTCGGCCTGGCCGAACTGGTCGCCGTCTTCACCGGGCCGCGCAGCGCGCCGCTGGTCGCGGTGGACGGGTGGGTGATCGACCATGTCCCGGAGTGGCTCAAACAGTTCGCGATCAGCGTCTTCGGCACCAACGACAAGCTCGCCCTGCTGACCGGCACGGCCGTCGTACTCCTGCTCATCGCGGCGGGCATCGGCCTGCTGGCTCGCCGCTCGGTCGCCCTCGGCGTCACCGGAATCTCGCTTTTCGCGCTGGTCGGAGCGGTCGCTGCGCTCACTCGCGAGGGCGCGACGATCGCGTGGGTCCTGCCCTCGGTGGTCGGTGGCGCCGCCGCGGCGCTCACTCTCTATCTCCTGGTACGCACAGAGCAGCGGCCCGAGTCCGAGAGCAGCGATCGGCGTACCTTTCTGAAGCTGGCCGGGCTGACGGCGGCCGGTGCCGTGGTGGCGGGCCTGGCCGGGCGAGCCCTTGCGGATCGGCGCGGAGTGGCCGAAGCCCGTGCTCAGGTCGAGCTGCCCGCCCCGGCGGGTTCCCCGGCCCCCGCACCGTCCACATTGCCCGCCGATTATGCGACGAGCAACAAGGACTTCTACCGGATCGACACGTCGCTGATCGTGCCGCAGGTCGACCCGGACACCTGGAACCTGCGCATCCACGGCGCGGTCGACCACGAATTCACGATCACGTTCGCCGACCTGCTGGCGATGCCGATGATCGAGCGTTACGTGACCTTGGCCTGCGTATCCAACGAGGTCGGCGGCGACTTGATCGGCAACGCGCGGTGGCTCGGCGTACCCGTCAAGACCCTGTTGGAGCGGGCAGGCCCGCACGCGGGCGCGGACCAGGTGGTGCAGCGGGCCGTGGACGGGTGGACCTGTGGCACCCCGACGCAGGTGTTGCTCGACGGCCGGGACGCGATGCTGGCGGTGGGGATGAACGGCGAGCCGCTGCCGGTGGAGCACGGTTTCCCGGTACGCATGGTGGTGCCCGGCCTGTACGGCTACGTGAGCGCCTGCAAGTGGATCACCGAGCTGGAGGTGACCACGTTCGCCGAGTTCGACGCCTATTGGGTACGCCGTGGCTGGTCCGCGCAGGCGCCGATCAAGACGCAGTCGCGCATCGACACGCCGACCGGGTCGAAGCGCGCCGGTGAGCTGACGATCGCCGGTGTGGCCTGGGCGCAGCATCGCGGCATCGCCAAGGTCGAGGTGCAGATCAGCACCGCGGCTCAGGCCGGCCGGTGGCAGGAGGCCGAGCTGCTCGACACCGTCTCGATCGACACCTGGAAGCAGTGGCGACTGCCCTGGTCGGCGACGCCCGGTGAGTACACCTTGACTGTTCGTGCGACCGACGCGACCGGGCAGACGCAGACCGAGCAGCGCAGTTCCGTCGAGCCGGACGGCGCTACCGGCTGGCACTCCGTCCGCGTACGCGTGACGTGACGAGCCCGAGGGCGCAAGGCCCTCGGGCTGCCGAGAATGCTGCTGTTGCCGAGAATGAGATAGGGGTCAGTGGCGTTGAGCGGGGATGCCCCGCGCCAGCCTGGCTTCGAGCCGGGGGACGTCGACCTGGTGGCTGTGCCGGTCGGCGAGGTCCTTCCAGCCGATCATCTGTAGTCGGAGGCGTTCGGTCTCGGTGAAACCGCCCCAGACGCCGTAGGTCTCGTGAGTGACGAGCGCGTGGGCTGCGCATTCTGCGCGAACGGGACAATTACGGCACACCTGCTTCGCCGCGGACTCCCGGCGCCCCCGTGAGGAGCCCCGTTCGCCGTCCGGGTGGAAGAACTGCGCACTGTCTCGTCCCCGACAGGCACCCTCGTGTTGCCACTCCCAGATGTCCGCTATCGGACCTGGGAGCCTACGTACGTTGGTCATCGGTCACCTCCCGATGCTGGCCGCGTCGCGATTTTTCCGCACAGTGGTGCCATACCCATGGCTGGGCCGTGACATGCGAACCCACACGGGGGGCCGACGAAAGACGTTACTCCTCCTACACTCGTCTGTCAGGAGTCATCTGTCCCGGTCATCCTGGGTCGCCCGACCCGGCGGCGCGTGACAGAGTTTTCGACACTTTCCCCCGAAACCGCGTAATGATCAGTGTTTCTCGTGGTCTCCTCCATAGAGGAGAGGGGGATCACCGTGCAGACCGTCCTCGTATGCGTCCGCTCCGCCCAGGCGGCACAAGGCGTCGCCACCTGTGCCCAACGGCTCGGCGTCATGCCCGCCGTCCGTACCGCCGTGACCGCTCATGACGCGCTCACGCAGCTCACGACCGAGCCCGCCGAGATCATCCTGGTGGACACGGCACTCACCCGGCCGGACACGGTCGGCTTCACCCGTCGCGCGCTTCAGGTCTCGCCCCGCGCCACCCTGGTGCTCTTCGGCCTCGAAGACCCCCAGATCGCCCGGGCGGCGATAGAGGCCGGCGCGCGTGGACTCATCGGCGGAGCCGACGGCGACGTCGTCAGCGCGGCGGCCAAAGCCCTGCTGCTAGTCATCGTCCGGTACGCCACCGCACCGGCTGCCCGCCCACCCGATCCGGCGTGGGCCACCCGCCCCACCAACGGCGGGCCGGGCGTACCGGGCGGAACCATGCGCTGGCCGGCCAACGGCGCACCCGCCGCGGCGACGCGCAGCGTCGGCCTGCCGACCATGGTTCCCGCTCAGCGCTCCGACCTGCCGGACGACACGCGGCTCCCCTCACCGCTGCGCCCGACCCGCTCGACCACCCTCACCGAGCGGGAACTGCAGGTCTTACGCGGCATGGCTGACGGCCGCAGCAACGCCGAGATCGGCCGGGAGCTGTTCGTCTCGGAGGACACGGTCAAGACGCACGCCCGGCGGTTGTTCCGCAAGCTGGGCGCGCGGGACCGGGCTCATGCCGTGGCGGCCGGATTCCGGGCCGGCTTGGTCAACTAGCGCATAAGCACAGACACACGGGGACGGGCCAAGGCGTTACCCCTCACGCCTTGCCCTCAGCTCATCGCTCGCGCGCTGGATCAGGAGACCTCCTGACCCAGCGCGCTAGGCGCGTTGCGGGACGAAGGCGACAATCAGCCGTTCTCGGCGAGGTCGGCCACGGCGTCGCTGTAGCCGCGGGCGTACTCCCAGCTCACGTAGTGATCGGGGTCGGGATCGTACGCCGGCTCGTGGACACGCGGCCGGCCGGAGTCGAGCAGATGACGTAGATTGCCGCGCAGCAGGTCCCAGTCGAAGTAATGCGGTTCCTGGCAGTCCTGGCAGTCGATGACGAGCCCGCGAATGCCCCGCGGAGACAGCAGAACCTGGAAGACCTCGAGCTCGCCGAGGTCCTCCATGAGGTCTTCCCGCTCCTCCGGCGACAGTTCGTCGAACTCGTCACCGTCCGGGTCGCCGAGGTTGGCGGCCGGGTCGGCCGGATCGCCGTGGAAGGGATCGAGCGGCTCATCGTGCACACCTTCACCGTAATGCCATTCGACGGGTGATGTGGCATCGGCTGGGGCCGAGTCGCCCAGTCGATCTCCCCTATGGCGGCGGTCGATCATCACAGCCCACCGGGGTCCTGTGGAGCCGCACTGGCTGGCCCGCCCGCACGCCCCAGACAAGGCCAGCCCCAAGGGCTGGCTAGGATGGAGTATCGCTGCTTGAGGGGGTTTACGTGGAGCTGACCGGCGACGGCCCAATCGAGATTCCGCTGGGATTGACCTTCGACGACGTGCTGCTCGTGCCGGGCGAATCGGACCTTATTCCGAGCCAGGTCACGACCGTCACACAGATCACGAGAAACATCACCCTCCAGATCCCGCTGGTCTCCAGCGCGATGGACACGGTGACCGAGGCCCGGATGGCGATCGCGCTCGCGCGCCAGGGCGGCCTCGGCGTACTGCACCGCAATCTCTCGGTCGAGGAGCAGGCGGCCCAGGTCGACCTGGTGAAGCGCTCCGAGTCCGGCATGATCACCAACCCCGTCACGTGTTCGCCCGACGACACCATCCGGGACGTCGACACGCTCTGCAGCCGGTACCGGATCTCCGGCGTACCGGTAGTGGACGGCACGGGCGTGCTCGTCGGCATCGTGACCAACCGCGACATGCGTTGGGTCGCCGACAAGTCGGCCCGCGTCGTCGACGTCATGACGCGGATGCCGCTGGTCACCGCGCAGGTCGGCGTGTCCAAGGAGGAGGCGCAGCAGCTGTTGCGCCGCCACAAGGTGGAGAAGCTGCCGCTGGTCGACGAGTCCGGCCGGCTGCGGGGCCTCATCACGGTCAAGGACTTCGCCAAGAGCGAGCAGTACCCGTTGGCGACGAAGGACTCGGCGGGCCGCCTGCGGGTCGGCGCGGCGGTCGGCGTCGGCGAGGACGGCTACAAGCGGGCGAAGGCGCTGATCGAGGCCGGCGTCGACGTGCTCATGGTGGACACCGCGCACGGGCACAACCGCGCGGTTCCGGAGCTGGTCGCTCGGCTCAAGAAGGAGACCGACATCGACATCGTCGGCGGCAACGTCGCGACGTACGCCGGCGCCCGGGCGCTGGTCGAGGCGGGCGTCGACGCGGTCAAGGTCGGCGTCGGGCCGGGCGCGATCTGCACGACGCGAATCGTCGCCGGGGTGGGCGTACCGCAGATCACGGCGATCATGGAGGCCGCCCGGGCCGCTCGTCCGGCCGGCGTGCCCGTGATCGGCGACGGCGGCATCCAGTACTCGGGCGACATCGCGAAGGCGATCGTGGCCGGGGCCAGCACCGTCATGCTGGGCGGCCTGCTGGCCGGCTGCGAGGAGTCGCCGGGCGACCTCGTCTTCTCCAACGGCAAGCAGTTCAAGGCGTACCGGGGGATGGGGTCGCTGGGCGCGATGATGGCGCGGGGACCGGCGGCGCAGTCCTACTCCAAGGACCGCTACTTCCAGGCCGACGTTACCCAGACCGACAAGCTCATCCCCGAGGGCATCGAGGGCCAGGTGCCCTACCGCGGCCCGCTGGCGACCGTCGCCCACCAGCTCGTGGGCGGGCTGCGTCAGGCCATGTTCTACTGTGGCGCGGACAGCGTGGCCGAGCTGCAGAAGCGCGGTCAGCTGGTCCGGATCACCTCGGCGGGGCTCAAGGAGAGCCATCCGCACGACATCCAGATGACCGTCGAAGCCCCGAATTATCAATCCCGCTGAAGGGCCGCCAATGCGTGACACCGTCGAGATCGGACTGGGTAAGGCCGCGCAGCGCGGTTATCACCTCGACGACGTGGCCATCGTGCCGAGCCGCCGGACCCGGGACGTCGACGACGTCTCCACCGCCTGGCAGCTCGACGCGTACCGGTTCGAGATCCCGTGCGCGGCGCATCCGAGCGACGCGACGATGTCGCCCGACCGGGTGATCGAGCTGGGCCGCCTCGGCGGTCTCGGCATCCTCAACGTCGAGGGGCTCTGGACACGTTACGAGGACCCCTCGAAGCTGCTGGCCGACCTGCGGACGGTCGTCGAGGCGGAGGAGCCGGTCACCCCGCGGCTGCAGGAGATCTACGCCGAGCCGATCAAGCCGGAGCTGATCACCGAGCGCGTACGCGTGATGCGGGAAGCCGGGATCACCGTGGCGGTCCGGGTGTCGCCGCAGCACACCTTGGCGCTCGCCCCGGTGATCCTGGACGCCGGCGTCGACCTGCTGGTCATCCAGGGCACCGTCGTCTCGGCGGAGCATGTCTCCACTGTGGATGAGCCGCTGAACCTCAAGGAGTTCATCGCCGACCTCGATCTGCCCGTGATCGTCGGCGGCTGCACGAACTACCAGACCGCGCTGCACCTGATGCGTACCGGTGCGGCCGGGGTCATCGTCGGTCTCGGCGCGGACGACGACTCCACGAGCGACACCGTCCTCGGCATCCGCGTTCCGATGGCGACGGCGATCGCGGACGCGGCGGCGGCCCGCCGGGACTACCTCGACGAGACCGGTGGCCGCTACGTCCACCTGATCGCCGACGGCGACATCCACACGTCCGGCGACATCGCGCGGGCGCTGGCCTGCGGAGCGGACTCGGTCATGCTGGGCGCGCCGCTCGCCTTGGCCGAGGGCTCGCCGGCCGGCGGCCTGTGGTGGCACTCGTCGGCGAGCCACCCGAAGCTGCCCCGCAGCGCGGTCGGCTACTACGCCGAGCCGATGGGCAGCCTGGACCAGGTGCTCTACGGGCCGTCCGACGACCCGTACGGCCGGATGAACCTGTTCGGCGGGCTCAAGCGCGCGATGGCCAAGTGCGGCTACCGCGACGTCAAGGAGTTCCAGAAGGTCGGTCTGATGCTCGACCGCTGAGATAGCTTTGCTCGCATGCGGCGCAAGCTTCCCGGCGGACTGGTCGGTCCTCTCGCGGTTCTCCTCACGGTCGCCCTGGTCGGCTGCACGCCGACCGGGCGCGACCCGATCACCCTGCCGTCGATGCCGACTCCGGTCGCGCCGGAGTCGGTGACGCAGGGTGTCGGCTCGGCCGGCATCGGCGACCCGTACTTCCCGACCTACGGCAACGGCGGCTACGACGTCGAGACCTACGATCTCGCGATCAAGCTCGCCGCCGACGGCGGGATCGAGGGCGTCGCCACGCTCACCGCCAAGGCGACCGCCGCGCTTCAGCAGTTCAACCTCGACCTGCGCGGGCTTACCGTGTCCAGCGTGCAGGTAGGCGCGGACGCCGCGACCTTCCGGCGGGACGGCGACGAACTGATCGTCCAGCCCAAGGTCGCGCTCACGTCGGGGTCCGGCTTCACGGCGACCGTCCGGTACGCCGGCAAGCCGAGCGAGATCTCGTCGCTCACGTTGGGGCAGACCGGTTTCCGCCGGATCAACGGCGTCGAGTACATGGCGGGCGAGCCCGAGTCGGCGAGCACCTGGTTCCCGGTCAACGACCACCCGTCGGACAAGGCGAAGTACACGCTGGCCTTCACCGTCCCGGACGGCGAGGAGGTCATCAGCAACGGCACGCTGGCCAAGAAGGAGTCGGCCGGCGGCTGGACGACCTGGCGCTGGACGGTCGGCTCGCCGATGGCCTCCTACCTGACCACGTTCGCGGTCGGGGATCTGCGCACGGTGGAGAGCACGCACAACGGCAAGCCGGTCCGGATCGCGATCGCCAAGTCGATCACCGATCCCCAGGTCGAGGCGGCGGTGGCGAAGACGCCGGTGATCTGCGACTACTTCGAGCAATACTTCGGGGCGTACCCGTTCGAGGCGTACGGGGCGATCGTGGTCGACGACCCGGAGCTGGGCTTCTCCCTGGAGACCCAGACCCGGCCGATCTACCCGGCGTCCATGGTGGACAGAGGTGACACCGGCGGCGTGGTCGCCCACGAGCTGGCCCATCAGTGGTTCGGCGACAGCGTCTCGGTGAAGCAGTGGGCCGACATCTGGCTCAATGAGGGGTTCGCCACGTACGCCCAATGGATGTGGCAGGAGCACAGCGGCGGCCCGACGATCTCCGAGCAGTTCGAGCGCCAGTTCCGCAACGAGTCCAGCTCGATCTGGCGTACGCCGCCGGCCGAGCCGGGTGCGGCCAAGGTCTTCAGCAGCTCGGTCTACCAGCGGGGCGGCATGGCACTGCACGCGCTGCGGCTGAAGGTCGGCGACGAGAAGTTCTTCTCGATCCTGAAGACCTGGGCCGCCGAGAAGCAGTTCGGCAACGGGACGACGGCGGAGTTCCAGAAGGTCGCCGAGCGGATCAGCGGTCAGTCCTTGCAGGCGCTCTTCCAGGACTGGCTCTACGACACCGACCGGCCCGCCCACCCCTAGCCACGAACGTTACTCGGTGGTAATAATCCACCAATGAGGTTCGACGTCGTCGTCATCGGCTCCGGGTTCGGCGGGAGCGTGGCCGCGCTGCGCCTGGCCGAGAAGGGCTACAAGGTCGCGGTGTTGGAGGCGGGCCGCCGGTTCGCCGACGCGGACTTCGCCAAGACCAGCTGGCGGCTGCGGCGCTACCTGTGGGCGCCCGCGCTCGGCTGTTACGGCATCCAGCGGATCACGCTGCTGCGCCCGGCCAAGGGCCAGCCGGGCGCCGGGGTCATGGTGCTCTCCGGAGCCGGTGTCGGCGGCGGCAGCCTCGTGTACGCCAACACGCTGTACCGCCCGCTGCCCGACTTCTACGCCGACCCGCAGTGGCGGGGCATCTACGCCTGCTCGCCGAGGAGATCGGCGGGATACCCGGCGGCTCGGTGCCCGAGGCGTTCAACGTCCCGATGACCGCGCACATCCTGGGCGGGGCGGCGATCGGGGCCACCCGGGACGACGGCGTCGTCGACGCGTACCACCGGATCTTCGGCCACGACGGGCTGCACGTCGTCGACGGCGCCGCGGTGACCGCGAACCTGGGGGTGAATCCCTCGCTGACGATCACCGCGCAGGCCGAGCGGGCGTTCTCGTTCTGGCCGAACAAGGGCGAGATCGACCCCCGGCCGCCGCTGGGCGCGGCCTACGCCCGGATCGAGCCGGTCTTCCCAGCTGATCCGGCTGTCCCGGCCGGTGCTCCGGCCGCGTTGCGGGCAGTGTGACGTCGGCGTCCCGACAGCCGCCGCTGAGCAGGGGCGACCGGACCGCACGATAGGGTTGTCGCATGACGACGCCGCGCCCGGTCCTCGTGGTGGACTTCGGAGCCCAGTACGCCCAGCTGATCGCCCGCCGAGTCCGCGAGGCGAAGGTCTACTCCGAGATCGTCCCGCACTCGATGCCGGTGGCCGAGATGCTGGCCAAGGACCCGGCCGCGATCATCCTGTCGGGTGGGCCGTCGAGCGTCTACGAGCCCGGCGCGCCCCAGGTCGACGGGAAGCTCTTCGACGCCGGGGTGCCCGTCTTCGGCATCTGCTACGGCTTCCAGGCGATGGCCCAGGCGCTCGGCGGCACCGTGGCGCACACCGGCCGCCGGGAGTTCGGCGGTACGCCGCTCCGCGTCGCGGGTGAGAGCGCGCTGATGGTCGGGCTGCCGGCCGAGCAGAACGTCTGGATGAGCCACGGCGACTCCGTCTCCGAGGCGCCCCAGGGCTTCACCGTGACCGCCACCTCGGCGGGTGCGCCGGTGGCCGCGTTCGAGCACGTCGCCCAGGGCTTCGCTGGAGTGCAGTTCCACCCCGAGGTCGGGCACACGCCGCACGGTCAGAAGATGCTGGAGCGGTTCCTTTACGACATCGCCAGGATCGAGCCCACCTGGACCATGGGCAACATCATCGACGACCAGGTCGCGGCCATCCAGGCGCAGGTCGGCTCGGCCGAGGTGATCTGCGGGCTGTCCGGCGGCGTCGACTCGGCGGTGGCCGCCGCGCTCGTCCACAAGGCCGTCGGTGACCAGCTCACCTGCGTCTTCGTCGACCACGGACTGCTCCGGGCCGGCGAGGCCGAGCAGGTCGAGCGGGACTACGTCGCCGCGACCGGCATCAAGCTGAAGGTCGTCGACGCTTCGGAGCGTTTCCTGGCCGCGCTGGCCGGGGTCACCGACCCTGAGGAGAAGCGCAAGATCATCGGCCGGGAGTTCATCCGGGTCTTCGAGGCCGCCGCGCGCGAGATCGCGTCCGCCGGCGACGTCCAGTTCCTCGTGCAGGGCACGCTCTACCCGGACGTGGTCGAGTCCGGCGGCGGCACCGGCACCGCCAACATCAAGTCCCACCACAACGTCGGCGGGCTGCCGGACGACCTCCAGTTCAAGCTGGTCGAGCCGCTGCGCACGCTGTTCAAGGACGAGGTCCGCGCGCTCGGCGCCACCCTCGGCCTGCCCGAGGAGATGGTCTGGCGACACCCGTTCCCCGGCCCCGGCCTGGCCATCCGCATCATCGGCGCGGTCGACCGCGAGCGCCTCGACATCCTGCGCGCCGCCGACAAGATCGGTCGCGAGGAACTGACCGCGGCCGGGCTCGACCGCGACGTCTGGCAGTTCCCGGTGGTGTTGCTGGCCGACGTGCGGTCGGTGGGCGTACAGGGCGACGGGCGCACCTACGGCCACCCGGTGGTGCTCCGGCCGGTGTCCAGTGAGGACGCCATGACCGCCGACTGGTCCCGGCTGCCGTACGACGTCATCGCCAAGATCTCGACCCGGATCACGAACGAGGTCAGGGAAGTGAACCGAGTAGTCCTCGACGTGACGAGCAAGCCCCCAGGCACGATCGAGTGGGAGTGAGTTCTCGCGAGCCGGCGGCTACAGCTCCGCTGCCTTGAGGGCGTCCGCGGTGACTTCAGTCATGTCGTCTGGCCCCAGGGACTTCACCTTGTCGCGCTCCAGCCAGTAGGCGCCTGAGGTCGAGCCGCCCTTGTCGTGGACGGTCGGCGTGGTGGCCTGGTCGATGGTTACTCGGTAGAAGGCTCTTACGCCGTGCCAGTCGATGGGGAAGCCCTCGGGGCCGAGAGACGCCGGGTCGCGGTGGCTGGCCACGCCCAGGAGACCGCTGAGCCGACCGGCCTGCCCCGTCTCCTCCAGGAGTTCCCGGATGAGCGCGTGCGCCGGCTGCTCGCCGAAGTCCGTGCCGCCGCCGGGCAGGTGCCAGCGGCCCTCGCCGGGATAGCCCGGTGAGACGCGTGTCAGCAACACCCGGTCGAGCTGGTCGGTGGCGACCGCGTACGCCGCGAACCGCTGCGTACGGTGCAGTCCGTCGTGGCCTTCCTCGATGTGGAAGCTCGGGAAGTCGGGGACCTCGTCGGGTCGCAGGTCGACGTCGGCGGCGGGCAGGCCGAGGGCGTTTGCCGTGAACGGGCGCAGCGACAGGCTCCCCGCCTCGGCCAAGGAGACCCAGCGGACCAGATCGGTGGACTGGTCGCGCCGGTCACGGAGCGCGCCGCCGCGAACTCGGCCCGAATAGATGAGCCGATCCGTGTGAAGGGTGACCCCTCGATGAGGCAACGCCCGCAGGTCGGCGAGGACGTCGCGGAGGCCCGTCAGAGAGATCGACAGGCCCGTCTCGGCCGCCGTCTCGCGGATCGCCGTGTCGTTGGGGTGTTCGCCGTGGTCGACGGCGCCACCGGGGAGGGACCAGACGCCGGGCGTACCCGACCGGTCGGAGTTGCGGACCAGGAGGATCTCCTGCCGTCCGGGCTGGGCCGCGTCCTCGCGGCTCACCACGGCGTACGCGGCGATCCGGCGTACCGGGGAAAGCCGGTCACCGGCTCCGTCAAGGGAGAGCTCGACGTCGGTAGTCACAGAGAATCATTCTCCCGCCGAGCGAAGATCCTGACAAGATGTCCGATTCCACATGCTGAGCAGATTCGCAGCGTCCGATGGTTGGAAGCGTTTACCCTACCGCCACCTATGGCGGTCTCGGCGTGTCGCCCGCTGCCGCTACGGTGATGCGGTGGAGAAGCGTCGGAGAATCGGGGCATACGGGGTCGTACGCGACGGGCAGGGACAAGTCCTGCTCGTCTCCGGATCGTCGGCGCCCACCCCACGATGGCACCTTCCCGGCGGCGGCCTCGATCACGCCGAGGACCCCCGCGCGGCGGTGATCCGGGAGTTCCAGGAGGAGACCGGCTTCGACGTCGAGGTCGTCGGCGTACGCGACGTCTCGGCCGACCTGATCGAGTTTCCGCAGCTCGGCGTCCTCCAGCACCACGATCGCCTCGTCTTCGACGTGAAGATCGTCGGCGGGGCGTTGACGCCGGAGGAGGGGGAGCTGGCCGGCTGGATCGTCCCGGAGGACGTCGAGCTGGTTCCGTTCGCCGCCCGGGTCCTGCTCGGGGAGGACCTCGGCAACGAGATCAACCAGCGGAGCCGGCCGTTCGACGATCCGGCGGAACCGGCCAACCGTGTCCGCCGTTTCGCGGCGTACGGGCTGATCACCGACCCGGACGGGCGGGTGCTGCTCAGCCAGATCGCCCGCGGCTATCCCGGCGAAGGGCGCTGGCACCTGCCCGGCGGCGGCACCGACTTCGGCGAGCAGCCGACCGAAGCGGTCGTCCGAGAGGTCTTCGAGGAGACCGGGCAGCAAGCGGAGGTCGGCGAGTTGCTCGACGTCTCGTTCTTCCACAACCCGGCCGCGATGGGGCCGGAGGGCGTCCCGATGGACTGGTTCTCGGTCCGGTCGGTCTTCCGCGGTTCGGTGAGTTCGCCCACATCAGCGACGGTCACGGAGGAGGCCGGCGGGTCGACCGCGGCGTCCGGCTGGTTCGCCCCGGCCGAGGTCGCGGCGCTGACGATCACCGATCTCACCCGGCGGGCGATGCGTCGGCTGTGACGTCGGCGGCAGAGGGTGGTTGCCCGCCTCGGGTAGACTGATTGGCCGAAAGATACAAGCTGATCACGATTCTTAGTTGATCTACCTGCAGTTATGCCCCTTGGGACGCGAATCATCCTCGACATTCTGGCTGAACTCCCGGCTTGGACGCTCGATGGGTATCGCCAAGCCTGTCCGGATGTGCGATCGTGTAGCGCACAGCCGGGCGGCCGTCGAGGCGGCGGAGAGGAACCGTTCGGCGATGGAGGGACACGTGCCGAGAGCCATCTGGCGTCGGCGCCGTACGACGGACAGCCCGCGCCCGCAAGGGCGGCAATGGGCCGGCCGCCTGCGACAGGGCGGCAGTTTCGCCCGGCAGATGCTGCTGGTCCGGGTGGGTCGTCAACGCGGCGCGACACCGGTCATCGACGCCCCTGTGCCGAGCGCCCCGCGGCTGCCGGACCTCGACCCGAGGAGCCTGGCCCAGATCGAGGCGCTTGCCCCGGTCAGCCCCGCTCCGGTGGCGACCGTCGAGGCGTCCGTAACGCCCACCCCGCCCCCGCCGATCCCGCTGCTGCCCGGTGACCGCACCGTCAGCCGCCGGGTCAAGTTCGCGGTGGTCCAGGGCTGCACGCTCGCGAGCCTGCTGCTGGGCATGACGGCGATCATGCTGGCCGTGGCCGGAGCGGACCCGCGCCTCGGCGCGGCCTGCCTGCTGGCCTGCATCACCTTCGACGGCCTCGACGGCGCGCTCGCCCGCAAGTTCGGCGTCGCCAGCCCGTTCGGCGTCCAGATGGACTCGCTCGGCGACATGACGAGCTTCGGCATCGCCGCGCCCGTCGTCGTCTACGCCGCCCTGCGCGGCGAGGTGCCGACCGGCGTACTGATCGGCACGTGCGCGCTGGTCGCCGCGTGTGCCGCGATCCGACTCGCCCGATTCAACGTCTCGCCGAAGGACGGCCGGTTCTTCTGCGGCGTACCCACGACGATGGCGGCGGCCGTGCTCGCCCTCAGCGTCCTGCTCGGCCTGGGCCTGCCCGGTTCGGTGATGGTGGCCGGAGTCGCGCTCATCGCGATCGCGATGGTCTCCAGCTTCCCCTACGCCAAACTGGTCAAGGTCTTCCGGCTTCCGCCGTGGCTGCTCCTGCTGCCCATCTTCGGCGCGCTGCTCAACCCGCGGCTCACCTTCGGCCTGGTCGTGCTGGCCTACCTGCTGAGCGGGCCGCTGCTCTGGGCGTACCAGCGCAAGCACGCGCGAGCCTAGATCGACCGTAAGCGAACGGCGCGCCTGGACCCCAGGCGCGCCGTTCGTCTTTTGTTCTTAGAGCCAGCGGGCGATGACCGTCTCCGCACCGACCACCCGGTCTCCCGGGGCGACCAGGGCCTCCGCCGCCGACGCGGGCAGATAGACGTCGGTACGCGAGCCGAACCGGATGAGGCCGAAGCGCTCGCCCTTGGCCAGCAGCGCGCCGACCGGAGCCCGCTGCACGATGCGTCGGGCGATGAGCCCCGTACGCTGCGCGACCACGACCTTGCCGTGACCGAGCGCGTCCTCGAGCACCGTGTAGGCCGCGACGTTGTGCTCGGCCTCGGGCTTCATCGCGGCCGCGTAACCGCCGTCCTCGACGAAGTAGTCCACCACCTTGCCGGCCACCGGGGACCGGTTGACGTGCACGTCGAGCACCGAGAGGAAGACCGCGACGCGCAGGAACTCCTCGTCGGCGAACCGCTCGTCGTAGAGGCGCTCTACCGACAGCACCTTGCCGTCGCTGGCGGCGACGACAGCCGAGGGATCAGCCGGAATGTGCCGGTGCGGGTCGCGGAAGAACGCGGCCACCGGCGCGGCGGCGAGCGCCGGGAGCAGCCACGCCTTCGACTTCGGGCGGACCGTCCGGAGCACGGCGGCCAAGCCGAGCGCGATGCCGGCCGCGGCGACGCCGTTGGAGTCGATGTGCATCGTGCTGGTCACCGGCACGCTGGACGTCCGGTACGCCGGCGCCAGCCCGGCCGCCACGGTCGCGTCGGCCTCGGTGAAACGCAGCTTGTGCACGCGGACCGGCGGCGTGTTGAGCAGGACGAGGTCGGTGCCGACGCCGAACTGCGCGGAGCGGCGGTCCAGCTCGTCGGCCGCGCCACCGGCGACTCCGGGCACCGCGACGACGGCCACCACGAGGATGCCGCCCTCGGCGACCAGCTTGGTCAGGCTCTCGACGGTGAGCCGGGCGTCCTCGGCCGCGCCCACGACGGGCTCGGCGACGATGACGATCTCGGCCGGGGCGGCCTCGGTGGGCGTCACGACGACGGTGCAGGCCTCGGCGATCTCGGTGTCGAGCGACGCGATGTACGCCCGCAGCGCGGGCGCCTGGTCGCCGCCGACGATGGTCAGCTGGTCGTCGGGCTGGAGGGCGTCGAGCGCCTCACCGAGCACCAGCGAATCCGGGCCGGCCCCCACGATCAGGGCGGACTTCGGGCCGGGGTGGCGCTGCAGCTCGGCGGTGAGCGTGCGGGCGGCGCGCTCCCCGATGCGGACCTGGCCGAGGGGGCCGAGCGATGCCTGCGACATGAGTTGACTCCACCTTCGTCATCGGCGCGTACGGGGCTCAGCATATGCGGCGGGGCCGACACGCGCTCACGCCGCCGGGTCCGGCCGTGTTCGCATCGAGTTCATCTCGGGGCTATTCGGGGCTATTCAGAGCTCTTCAGGGGCATAGACGCGTGCAGGGCGCCGGAGAACCCCCTCCCGGCGCCCTGCGATCCCCCCTGGGATTCGCGGCTATCCCTGAATCGGCGGCTGGGTGTCGGCCCCGCCGTTCTCGGATTCCACCGCGGTCCGATCGCCGCGGAGCACCCCGCGGACGATCGAGCCGATGCCGAGCAGCCCGACGAGGATCAGGCCCCCGGCGACGAACCAGCCGGCCGGCGGCAGCTCGACGTCCACCGTCCGGTGCACCGTCCAGAGCCCGGCGATGAGGAGGAAGACCAGGCCGAAGATCAACGACAACAGGTCGAGCGGGTGCTTCTTCATCGGGACACCTCCGCGTCGCTCAGGCTCACGTCCAGCTCCAGGTGCAGCTTGCCGCCGCCCTCACCGTCGGCCCCGAGGTCGGTCACGGTGAAGTCGTTGATGCGTACGCCGTTGGCGTTGCGGTCGAAGATCGTCGCGCTGCCGAGGCGTACGTCGGTCACCGCGGTGACGTCGACGTTCTCGGGGAGCCGCACTTGGAGGTTGCCCGCCTGGATCTTGACGCGGACCGTGCGCTCCTGCCCGGTGAAGTCCAGATCCCGCAGGTCCAGGGTGGCGCTGCCGGCCCGGTGGTCGTAGTCGCCCTTCAGCGCGGCCAATGTCGGCGGTGCCCAGGTGATGTCGCCGCCGCCGTTGCGGTCGTCGGTCGGCCAGTCCTCCTTGTCGACCGAGGTGATGCTCAGGGCGAGCACCAGCCCGAGCCCGATGAAGATCCAGCCCCGCGCCCGGCCGAGCCAGGAGCCGAGGACGAGGCCGAGGCCCACGACGGCGAGCACGGCGGCCACGTACGCGGCGGCGCTGATGTCCACCACGTTCGCCACGTCGAGCAGGCCCATCACGCCGAGCACCACGAGGGCGAGGGAGAAGATCAGCGAACCGAGCCGGGAGTGCTCCTTCGGCGGCTTCGGCGGCTTGGGCGGCTTCACGGGAGCTGGGGCCGGCCCGGTCGCGAACGGCCCGTGCGGGGCGAACGCCGGTTGGTACCCCGGTCCGGCCGACGGAGGACCCGGCGACACGGGCGGGATCGGCTCGGTCACCGCGTTCGACGGGGCGTACGCGGGATAGCGCGCGGCGGTGGAACCAGCCGGCGGCGCAGCCGCGGGAGCGGCCGGAGCCTGCGGCGTGGGCGGCCGGCCCGAGCGATTGCGCTGCGAATACACCGCGAAGACGATCGCCGCCGCGATGAGCAGGAACCACAGGACGGGCCACGGCCGATCGTCGAGGGTGCCCAGGAAGATCAGCACGGTCACGGCCCCGGCGATCACCGTCAACGCCGAGGAGGTGCTGGATCGGCCGCGGCCGAGCACCGCCTCGACCGGCGACGCGGTGTCCCCGTCGGCGGGCGTGCCGAGCCACAGCACGATGTAGGCCAGGATGCCGAACCCGCCGAAGAAGGCGAGCACGATGAACAGGACTCGCCAGAGCACCGGATCGGTGTTGGTGGCCCGGGCCACCGCGCCGCTGACCCCGGCCAGATAACGGCCGGTACGCGGGCGGACGAGCCCGTAGCGGGCGGCGAACGCGCCCGACGGGGGAGGCTGGTAGCCGGGCGTCTCCGGGCCGGGTGTCCCGGGGCCGGGCGGCGGCGGAGGCGGCGGGGTGTTCGCGTCCGCGGCACCCGGCGGTGTCTCCGCACCGGGCGGCGGGGTGCTGGCGTCCGGAGCCTCCGGCGGAGGCGGATCGCTCTCCGTGGGCGGCTTCGGCGCTCGCTGGGCGTCGTCGAACTCGGTCATGTCACCATCCTGGGGCCGGACCAGCCCCAGAGACCTCCGGCGCCGACCCTGAGCCCACCCTGATAATCCAGCTCACAACAGAATCAGGGTCGCGTAGGGTCGTCGCCGCGCAGCAGGCATGTGACGATCGTGAGGTGACCACCACCACCGCGTACCCACCGCTGCGCCGCAGCCGCTCGGACCGCATGGTCGCCGGGGTGGCCGGCGGCATCGCCGAGCACGTCCGGGTGCCCGCGGCGGCCATCCGCGTGGCGTTCCTGGTGCTGCTCGCGGCGCACGGGCTCGGCGCGGTGCTCTACGCGGTCTACTGGGCGGTCATGCGCGACGAGGACAGCGATGTCCCAGTACGCCGCGAACCGGTCAAGATGGTCCCGTACGCGCTGCTCGGCTTCGGCATCCTCGTCGTGATGACGCTGCTCTTCGGCGGCGACGGGATCTCCCTGGCGGCCGGCTGGCTGCTGGCGCTCGTGGTGCTCGGCGGCGGCCTGATCTGGCACCAGGCCGAGCCCGGCCGGCTGACCAAGCTCACCGGCCTGCTCGGCGGCGACCGCCGCCCGGCCTTCGTGCTCAGCCTGCTCGGCGGCGGCCTGCTGGTGGCGGTCGGGATCATCGGCCTGGCCACCCTGTATTCCCCGGTCGAAGGGCCGAGCCTGTCCGTCGTCGGATTCGCCGTCGTGTTCGCCCTGATCGCGTTGACCGGCGTCGGAGTGGTCGCCGCGCCGACCTTGTGGCGGACGGCGACGGCGTTGCGAGCCGAGAAGGAAGGCCGCATCCGCGAGCAGGAGCGGGCGGAGCTGGCCGCGATGATCCACGACCAGGTGCTGCACACGCTGGCGCTGATCCAGCGCAACGCAGCCGACCAGGCCACCGTCACCCGGCTCGCCCGGGGCCAGGAGCGGTCGCTGCGGAACTGGCTCTACAAGCCGATGGGCTCGGCCGAGGAATACTTCGCGGCCGCGGTCGAGGAGGCGGCGGCCGAAGTGGAGGACACTTTCGCGATCGCCGTCGAGACCGTCGTGGTCGGCGATCGCATGGTGGACGATCGGATCCGGGCACTGGTCGCCGCGACGCGGGAGGCGCTGGTCAACGCGGCCCGGCACGCCAAGGTCGGCACCGTCTCGCTGTACGCCGAAGTGGAGCCGGACGAGATGAGCGTGTTCGTCCGCGACCGCGGCGTCGGATTCGACATGTCCACAATCGACGACAACCGGCACGGCGTGAGAGGCTCCATCGTCGGCCGGATGCAACGCCACGGCGGCCGGGCGGAGATCCGCAGCGAGCCGGGCGAGGGCACCGAGGTGCGCCTGCACCTGCCGATCGGCACCAGCAAGGAGACAGCCTGATGAGCGGCGACACCAGCCAGCCCGTACCGACCGAGTCCGAGCCGTCGCGGCTGCGGGTCTTCCTGGTCGACGACCACGCGATGTTCCGGGCGGGCGTACGCGCCGAACTCGGCGTCCACGTGGACGTCATCGGGGAGGCGGCCACCGTCCCCGAGGCGATCTCGGCCATCGCCGCCCACCAGCCGGACGTCGTGCTGCTCGACGTGCACATGCCCGAAGGCGGCGGGCGCGCCGTCCTGGAGGCCACCCGGCGGGCGTACCCGCAGGTGCGGTTCCTGGCGCTGAGCGTCTCCGACGCCGCCGAGGACGTCATCGGCCTGATCCGGGCCGGCGCCCGGGGCTACGTCACGAAGACCATCTCGCCGGAGGAGCTGGCCGCCGCGATCCGCCGGGTGGCCGACGGCGACGCCGTGTTCAGCCCGCGGCTGGCCGGCTTCGTCCTCGACGCCTTCGCCGCCCGCCCCGACGCCTCCCTGGCCGACCCCGAGCTGGACCAGCTCACCAACCGGGAACGGGAGGTGCTGCGCCTGCTGGCCCGGGGGTACGCGTACAAGGAGATCGCGAAGGAGCTGTACATCTCGATCAAGACGGTCGAGACGCACGTGAGCAACGTTCTCCGGAAGCTTCAGATGTCCAACCGGTACGAGCTGTCCCGGTGGGCCGCCGACCGGCGGCTGGTCTGATACCGGGGCGTTCGGGGACTACTCGGCGACGGCCGGTCCGCTGATCCCCAGCGGACCCCGGCCGGCGCGCAGGATCAGCAGGGCCAGCTGCGTACCGTCGGCGCCCAGCTCGTTGCGGAACCGGTCGAGGATCTCCCGCTCCCGGGAGAGCACCAGTCGCGTGCCGCCGGAGGCGACCCGGGTGGCCCCGACCCGTTGCGAGATCGCGGCGCGCTCCTGCCAGAGCGAGATCAGCGCGGCATCGATCTCGTCGATCCGCGCGCGAAGATCCATGATCTGTTCGGCGGCGCCTTCTTCGCGCGTACCGGTGCCGTTGAGGCCGTCGTTCGTGCCGGTCAGGGCCGTGGTGGTCATCGTGTTCTCCTTGGTGAGCGGTGTCCGGTCTCGGCCCAGGGGCATGCGAAAAGCCCCGGGCTCGTGGAGCCCGGGGCTTTCGTCGGTCGGTGTGCGCTCAGGCGCGACCTACGGCAGCGGGACTCCCGGAGCCGTAAAAATAAAATCGCACCTGCTGAAGCACGAGGACAACTATGCCACGGTGGCCGGGCCCGTCACCAGGCCCGACCACCATGTGAGAGTCAGGCCGCGCGGGTGATCCGGTCGGCCGCGCCCGGAGCCACCTGGCTGTGCGCCCCGAAGTACGCGACCAGGGCGTCGATGTCGAAGCCCGGGTGCACGATCTTGTCGGTGCCCACGTTCAGCCGGCTCGGGTTCTTGACCGTGCCGTCCGAGTTGTACGCGGTGAAGTCGCCGCCGCCGTCGAGGAAGCCGTTCATCGTCACCCGGAACGTGGCGGCCGGGTCGATCGCCACCCCGTTGAGGGCGAGGTTGGAGATCTTGCCGCCGAGCGCCGCGCTCGCCGAGTACGTGTAGGTGAAGCCGCTGCTCACCTGCAGGATCTTGGTCGAGCTCTGCCCCTCGAACCCGGTGAACTGCTGCTCCAGCGCCCAGCGGAGTTCGTCGCCGGTCATCGTCTTGGTGACCAGCGTGTTGTTGAACGGCTGTACGATGAAGCACTCGCCGTAGGTGATCTCACCGGCGGCCTCACCGCCGGTCGACGCCGAGTAGACCAGGTTGTCGCGGATGCCGCCCGGGTTCATCAGGGCGATCTGCGCGCCGGCCGACTGGGTGTACGCCAGCTGCGCGTCCGCGATCACGTCGCCGAGCGGGCTCTCCCCGCTGGCCACGGCGGTACGCGTGATGTCGGCGGTCACCTTGCCGACGACCCGGTTGGCGATCGGCTGGATCTTCGTGCGGTACTTGTCGGCGATCGTCTTGGCGGTCGCGTCCTTCAGCGCCTCGTTCCGCACCGGTACGCCGTTGGCGTCGATCTGCCACGAGCCGTCCGCGTTGCGTACGCCGTTCTCCACGATCACGTTGTGCGCCTCGACCGAGGTGAACTGCTCGGTCTTCTTGTCCAGCGTGAACGAGATGTCGGTGACGAGCTGGCCGTTGCTGCCCGCGCTGGTCACGGCGATCGGCGTACCGGCGGAGTTCGGCAGCGCGCAGGAGTAGTAGCGGTGGGTGTGCCCGGAGACCACGAGGCCGAACGCGGGGTCGAGACCCGCCACGATCGGGGTGATCGCCCCGGCGAACGCGGCGCAGCCGGAGATGTCCAGCGGCGCGGGCGCGTTCTGCTGGCCGCCTTCGTGGATGAGCAGGACGACCGCCTGTACGCCGGCCCGCTTCAACAGCGCCGCCTGCTTGTTGGCCGTCTCCACCTCGTTCTTGAACTCGATCGAGGAGATGCCGGCCGGGTCGACGATGCCCGCCGTGTTCTGGAGCGTCATGCCGACGAAGCCGACGCGTACGCCCTGGAAGTTCTTCACGGTGACCGACGGCAGCAGCGACTTGCCGGTGTCCTTGACGATCGCGTTGGCCGCGAGGTACTCGAAATCGGCCCCGGCGAACCCGTCGCCGTCGAGGCAGCCGTCGACCGGGTGGCAGCCGCCGTTCTGCATCCGCAGCAGCTCGTCGGTGCCCTCGTCGAACTCGTGGTTGCCGACCGAGGCGACGTCCAGCCCGAGGTTGTCCATCAGCTCGATGGTGGGCTCGTCGTGGAACCCGGCGCTGACCAGCGGGCTGGCGCCGATGAGGTCGCCGGCTGCGACGGTGAGCGAGCGCTCGCCGGAGGCCTCGGCCTCGGTACGCAGCTTCTTCACCCAGGTCGTCAGGAACTCCACGCCGCCCGCCGGGGTGCCGTTGATCAGGCCGCCGCTGCCGGTGGGCGCGTCGATCGCCCCGTGGAAGTCGTTGAACGACAGGAGGTTGCCGTGCGCCGTCCGGCCCGGCGGCACCTTCTTGTCGTAGGTGACCGAGACCGGGCTGAGCGGGGTCCAGCCGCTCGCGCCCGCCCGATCGGTACGCCCGGCGTCGGCCAGCGGCAACGCGAGCACCACCGCGAGCGCCAGCGCCGGAACGGCGGAGAGCCGGACCAGCGCGAACCGGCTGGGTCGGCGGGTTGAAGACATGAGGAGCCTCCGGAGTCGGGGGTTTGTCGCCTCATCTTCGCGGTTGTGCCACGCCGGGCACCAGAGCGCCTGATGTGAATTTCTGACAGCGCGCTGGGAATGGCTCCGGCGTGCGCCCTTTCGCCGATGTCGGTGGGCGGACATAGACTTCATCCCCGATGCACGCGCTATTCGACCTCCCAGCCCAGCCGCCCGCCGACGACGGTAAGTCGGGCGGCGGCTCCGTCGACCGACCCGCCGGCACATCCGCCGCCCAGCCGGACGACAGAGCCGCCCGGCCCGAGGAGAAGGCGCGGCGGCCGAAGCCGTCCGCCGAGGAGCTGCTCGCCGGGCTCAACCCGCCGCAGCGGGAGGCGGTCACCCATTCGGGGTCGCCGCTGCTGATCGTGGCCGGTGCGGGCTCGGGCAAGACCCGGGTGCTGACCCAGCGGATCGCGTACCTGCTGGCCGCGCGCGACGTGCATCCCGGGGAGATCCTGGCGATCACCTTCACCAACAAGGCCGCCGGCGAGCTGAAGGAACGAGTGGCGTCCGTCGTGGGCAGCCGTGCCCGGCTCATGTGGGTGAGCACGTTCCACTCCGCCTGCGTACGCATCCTGCGCGCTGAGCACGAGGCGGCCGGGCTCAAGAGCAGCTTCACCATCTACGACACCGACGACTCCCGCCGGCTGATGACGATGGTGGCCCGGGAGCTGGACCTCGACCCCAAGCGTTATCCGCCGCGGTCGCTGGTGACGCAGGTGAGCAACCTGAAGAACGAGCTGATCGATCCGGAGTCGTTCCAGCCCGCCGGTCCGCATGAGCGGGTCCTCGCCGAGGCGTACACGCTGTATCAGCGGCGGCTGGTCGAGGCGCAGGCGATGGACTTCGACGACCTCATCATGCGCACCGTCCGCTTGCTCCAGAGCAAGCCGGAGGTGACCGACAAGTACCGGCGGCGGTTCCGGCACGTCCTGGTCGACGAGTACCAGGACACCAACCACGCGCAGTACCAACTGGTCCGGGAGCTGGTGGGGGAGACCGGCGAACTCTGCGTCGTCGGCGACGCCGACCAGTCCATCTACGCCTTCCGCGGCGCGACCATCCGCAACATTCTGGAGTTCGAGCGCGACTATCCGCAGGCGCGCACGATCCTGCTGGAGCAGAACTACCGGTCCACGCAGACCATCCTGACCGCGGCCAACGCGGTGATCGACCGCAACTCGGGCCGCAAACCCAAGCGGTTGTGGTCCGACCAGGGTGAAGGCGAGAAGATCGTCGGCTACGTCGCCGACTCCGAACACGCCGAGGCCGACTGGGTGGCCCGGCAGATCGACGCGCTGACCGACAAGGACGAGGCCCGGCCGGGCGACGTCGCGGTGTTCTACCGGACCAACGCCCAGTCCCGGGTGTTCGAAGAGGTCTTCATCCGGTTCGGCCTGCCCTACAAGGTCGTCGGCGGCGTCCGGTTCTACGAGCGCAAAGAGGTCAAGGACGCGCTGGCGTACCTGCGTGCGGTGACCAATGAGGACGACACGGTCTCCGTGCGGCGGATCCTCAACACGCCGCGCCGGGGCATCGGCGACCGGGCCGAAGCGTGCGTCGAGGCCCTCGCCAACCGCGACCGCGTCTCGTTCGGCGCGGCCCTCCGGCGAGCCTCCGAAGCGCCCGGCATCTCCACCCGGGCGGCGAACTCGATCCGCGAGTTCGTCCAGCTCATGGACGACGCCCGCGAGAAGGCCCGGACCGCACCGCCGGAAGAGGTCCTCGAACTGGTGCTGACCGGTTCCGGCTACCTCACCGAGCTGGAGGGCAGCCTCGACCCGCAGGACGAGGGCCGAGTGGAGAACCTGCAGGAACTCGTCAGCGTCGCCCGGGAATACACCGAGCGCGCCGCCGACGCCGAGGAACCGGCCACTCTGGACGGATTCCTGGAGCAGGTCGCCCTGGTCGCCGACGCCGACCAGGTGCCGAGCGACGACCCCGAGCACCAAGGTGTCGTCACGCTGATGACCCTGCACACCGCGAAGGGCCTCGAATTCCCGGTGGTCTTCCTGACCGGCCTGGAAGACGGCGTCTTCCCCCACATGCGCAGCCTCAGCGAGGTCGCCGAACTGGAAGAGGAACGGCGGCTCGCGTACGTGGGGATCACGCGCGCCCGGCAGCGCCTGTTCCTGAGCCGGGCGGCGACGCGGTCGGCCTGGGGGCAGCCGCAGTACAACCCGCCGTCGCGGTTCCTGGAGGAGCTGCCGCCGGAGGTCACGCACTGGGAGCGTACCGAGAGTTCGGCCACCACGTGGGGCGGCGGTATCGGTTCAGGCTCGCGGGAGCGCGATCGTGATCGCAACTCCTCGTTCGTCGGCGGCACCGCGCGGGCGACACAGCTCGCCTCGAAGATGGGCATCGACCCGTCCCGCCTGGCGACGGCGAGCGATCTGGCCAAGGTGCCCTCGCTCGAGCCCGGCGACCGGGTCAACCACCAGCGCTACGGCATGGGCCGGGTGCTGGCCGTCGAAGGCCACGGCCCCCGCGCCCAGGTCCAGGTCGACTTCGGCGACCAGGTGATGTGGTTGGTGCTCCGCCACGCCTCGCTGGAGAAGATCTAGATCTGGCTCCCGGGTCCGCGGGGGATCAGACCGTCGCTCCCGCCGGGCACCGGCCGGTCCGCCGGCCAGGCCCGCGCGGCTCGGTCACGCCGTCGGCGGACCGGCCCGTCAGGCCTGTGCTTCCTGCTGCCAGGTCCGCTGATCACCGTCGGCCGCCGCCCGGCACGCGCCGAATCACCGTCGGCCGCCGCCGGGTCGCCGCCAAGATCGTCGGCGGCCGCCGTTCTTGGCGGTTTCCGGGTTCTTGATCGTCGGCTGCCGACGGGAAGCGCCGTAAAACGTCCATGATCGTCGGCAGCCGACGATCATGCGGCGGACTCGGCGGAGGCGGTGGGAGCGGATAGCGGTGGGAGCGGACAGCGGTGGGCTCGTCGGTCAGCCGACGAGGTGTTCGGCGCGTTCCACGACGTTGGCGAGGAGCATGGCCCGGGTCATCGGGCCGACCGCGCCCGGCATCGGGGCGAGCCAGCCGGCTACCTCCGCGACCCCGGGGGCGACGTCGCCGGTGTAGCGGCCTTTGCCGTCCGCGCCGACCACCCGGGTGATGCCGACGTCGACCACTGCCGCGCCCGGCCGGATCATGTCCGCGGTGAGCAGGCCGGGGTTGCCCGCGGCGATGATGACGATGTCGGCGCGCCGCGTATGCGCGACGAGGTCCTTCGTCCCGGTGTGGCACAGCGTCACGGTGGCGTTCTCGGTACGCCGGGTGAGCAGCAGCCCGAGGGGGCGACCCACGGTGGTGCCCCGGCCGACGACCACGACCTCGGCGCCGTTGAGCGGGACCTCGTAGCGGCGCAGCAGCTCGACGATGCCGCGCGGGGTGCAGGGGAGCGGGGCGGGGTAGCCGAGCACCAGCCGGCCGAGGTTGACCGGGTGCAGCCCGTCGGCGTCCTTGCCGGGGTCGATCAGTTCCAGGGCACGCTGCTCGGACAGGCCCTTCGGCAGCGGCAGCTGGACGATGTAGCCGTGGCAGGCCGGGTCGGCGTTCAGCTCGGTGATGGCCTGCTCGACCTGATCCTGAGTCGCGTCGGCGGGCAGGTCCTTTCGCAGGGACGCGATGCCGACCTCGGCGCAGTCACGGTGCTTGCCCGCCACGTACGCGTGGGAGCCGGGGTCGTCGCCGACCAGGACGGTGCCCAGTCCTGGGACGACGCCCTGCTCGCGTAGCACGGCGACCCGTGCCTTCAGCTCGTCTTTGATCGCCGCCGCCGTGGCCTTGCCGTCCAGGATGCTCGCCGTCACGCCGTTCATCGTGCCAGCACAAACGTTTCCTATCGCCCGGCGGGGGTAGCAGATGTGACAACCCAGCGTCACATTCACAGACCTGTGGATAACTGACCATGATCAAAGTCCCGCCGATGTTGCTATAGCGACAGCAACGGGGCGGTCATGTCTGTTAAAAGTCTCACTTCCTAGCCCCCTGACCTGCATCATTCCACTATCTGGACCACCATATGTCTACAAAACGGACACGCCTGGTTTGCGGAGTGTGACGGCCATCTTCAAGCCAGCGGGCCTGCAGATAAGGCATAATCCGGAAATATCCGCCCGTCCGGCAGGGCGGTGCTCTATATCAGAGCAAGGAGATGCTGCGCAAGTTCACAGCACTCGATCGTCACAGAAATGTGATTGATCGAGTTTGTGCGTGCGTCGAGCTTCGCCATACCTTTGCCGGACGTTGTCGCGGGTCACAGCCTGTGACGACGTAGGAGATGAGGAGGCTCAATGCAGGTTCGCAGGCTTGCTGCCTGGACTGCGATCCCGCTCAGCGCCGCACTGGCCCTCTCGGCCTGCGGTGGTGGCGGCGACAGCGGTAGCAGCTCCAGCGGCACCGTCAGGATCGGTATTGCCGAGCCGCAGTACCTGACCCCGGCGGACACCAACGAGACCAGTGGTTCGCAGGTCCTTGCCGCGCTCTATGCGCCGCTCGTGAACTACGACGCCGATAACAAGCCGGTCGAGGTTCAGGCCGATTCGATCACGTCGTCGGACAACAAGGTCTGGACGATCAAGATCAAGAGCGGCTGGACCTTCCACAACGGCGAGGCCGTCACGGCCGACAGCTACATCGACGCGTGGAACGCCGCCGCCTACAAGGGCGCGTCCCAGAACGCGTACTTCTTCTCGCAGATCGCGGGCTACAACGACGTCGCCCCGGCGGCCACGACGGCTACCCCGTCGCCGCAGCCGACCGCGCAGAAGCTGTCCGGGCTGAAGAAGGTCGACGACACGACCTTCACCGTGACGCTCTCCGCGCCGTTCAGCGACTTCAAGACGATGCTGGGCTACACGGCCTTCTACCCGCTGCCGAAGGCGGCCTTCAACTCCGACGGCACCGTGAAGTCGGACTTCAAGGACGCGCCGATCGGTGACGGACCGTTCAAGATGGACGGCACCTGGCAGCACGACCAGAAGATCTCGGTCACCAAGTACGACGACTACAAGGGTGAGCAGCCGAAGGTCACCGGCGTTCAGTTCACCATCTACCAGCAGCCCTCGGCCGAGTACGCCGACCTGCTGGCCGGGAACAACGACGTCATGCTGACGATCCCGACCGAGAACCTGTCGACCGCCGAGGGCGACCTGGGCGACCGCTACCTGCACAGCCCGGCTTCGAGCTTCCAGTTCCTGGCGTTCCCGACGTACGACAAGAACTTCTCGAACGTCAACGTCCGGAAGGCGATCTCCATGGCGATCGACCGCCAGGCGATCGTGGACCAGGTCTTCAAGGGTTCGCAGAAGGCGGCGTACTCCTTCGTCTCGCCGGTCGTCGGCGGGTACCGCGACAACACCTGTGGTGCGAACTGCGAGTTCAACGCGACCGAGGCCAAGAAGCTCTACACGGAGAACGGCGGCCCGTCGAAGCTCGAGATCTCCTACAACGCCGACGGCGGTCACAAGGACTGGGTCGACGCCACCTGCAACCAGCTGAAGAACAACCTGGGTGTGGAGTGCGTGGGCATCCCGACCGCCAAGTTCGCCGACCTGCTCAACAAGGTTGAGAAGAAGCAGGAAGTCGGCATGTTCCGGATGGGCTGGATCATGGACTACCCGTCCATGGAGAACTACCTCGGCCCGCTGTACAGCACCAACGGCTCGTCGAACTACTACGGCTACAGCAACTCCGAGTTCGACAAGCTCGTCCAGGAAGGCCGGGAGGCCAGCAGCTCGGACGCCGCCATCCAGAAGTGGCAGCAGGCCGAGGATCTCCTCGCCAAGGACATGCCGGTGCTCCCGCTCCGGTTCGGCCAGAACAACTACGGCATCTCGACCAAGGTCAAGAACGTCGAGATCGACCTCTTCAACCGGGTCGACCTGCTGAAGATCGAGTACACCGGCTGATTTCAGCCCAGTCTTGATCGGGGTGGCGTCGTCACTCTCCGCACAACGGAGGGGGCGGCGCCACCTCCCAGTGAGCCGGGCCTCAAGATCTTTCCGGGCCCGTGCGGGGGCAGTCCCGATTTGGGGGATTCGCCCCGAACCCTCCCACATCCGGAGAGACTTGACTCATGTTCCGCTACATTGTGCGCCGGCTGCTACAAGGCGTGCTCACCTTCTTCGGCGCCACGTTCATCGTGTACAGCCTGATGTTCGCCGGCGGTGGCGACCCCATCCAGGCGCTCGCTGGTGAGAAGCCGGTCACCGCGCAGCAGCGCGCGGCGCTGACCGAGCAGTTCCACCTCAACGAGAACTTCTTCACCCGCTATCTGTACTTCCTGAAGGACTTCTTCACGGGGAACCTGACGTCCTACACCGGCCGCAACGTGTTCGAGAACGTCGGCCAGGCGCTGTCGCTGACGGGCCGCATCGCCCTGATCGCGATCACCTTCACGATCGTCGTCGGCGTCACCCTCGGTATCGTGGCGGCGCTCCGCCGCGGCGGCATCTTCGACACCACCTCCCTGGTGCTCACCCTCGTCGTGATCGGCATCCCGAGCATCGTGCTGGCGCCGCTGGCCCAGTACCTGTTCGGCATCCAGTGGAAGATCTTCCCGGTCAACTACACCTTCGAGAAGCCGTTCACCTCGCTGATCCTGCCCGGCCTCGTGCTCGGCGCACTGTCGCTGGCGACGGCGATGCGGCTGACCCGCGCCTCGTTCTTCGACAACCTCCGCGCCGACTACGTCCGGACCGCCACCTCCAAGGGCCTCACCCGCTTCCGGGTGGTCGGCGTACACGTGCTGCGGAACTCCCTGATCCCGATCATCACCTTCCTCGGCGTCGAGCTGGGCAACCTGATGGGCGGCGCGATCATCACCGAGGGCGTCTTCAACATCCCCGGCATCGGCGGTCAGCTCTACAAGGCCATTCACCTGGACGACGGGCCGACCGTCATCACCTTCGTCAGCCTCCTGGTGGTCATCTACATCGTGGCCAACCTGGTCGTCGACCTGCTCTACGCCGTACTGGACCCGAGGATCCGCTATGAGTGACTTTGAGACCGAGACCGGCAGCGAGCTGAGCACCACCGATCGCAGGTCCCTGTTCCCCGCCGGCGCCGAGCAGCCGGCCGAGATCACCAAGGTCCGCAGCGCGGCCGCCGACGCGTGGCACGAGCTGCGCCGGAACGCCGTGTTCTGGGTCGGGACGGTGATCGCGCTGATCGTGCTGGTGATGGCCATCTGGCCGTCGCTGTTCACCAACGCGGACCCCAACTACTGCGTCGGCTCCCGCCAGATGCAGGGCCCGTCCGGCGCGGCCATCTTCGGCTACAACTTCCAGGGTTGCGACGTCTGGGCACACGCCGTCTACGGCGCCCGCAACTCGCTGCTCATCGGAGCCGGTGCGGCCATCCTGGCCGGTCTGCTGGCGATGGTCGTCGGCATGGTCGCCGGGTACTTCGGCGGCTGGATCGACGCGGCGGTCTCCCGCATCATCGACGTCGCCCTGGCGATCCCGCTGATCCTGGCCGCGATCGTGCTGATGAAGAACCTGCCGAACGACGACCAGAACCTCCGGCTCTTCGCCCTCATCGCCATCCTGGGCGTCTTCGGCTGGACCACCGCCGCCCGAGTCGTCCGCTCCTCGGTGATCAGCGCCAAGCAGCAGGACTACGTCGCCGCGGCGCGGATGCTGGGCGCGGGCAACGGCCGGATCATGTGGCGGCACATCATGCCGAACGTGCTGGCGCCGTTCCTGGTGATCATCACGATCGCGCTCGGGTCGTTCATCGCCGCCGAGGCGACGCTGTCCTTCCTGGGTGTCGGGCTCCAATCGCCCAGCATCTCGTGGGGTCTGGACATCTCCGACGCCCGCGTGCACATGCGTGAGGACGCCACGCCGCTGATCGTGCCGTCGGTGTTCCTGGCCCTGACCGTGCTGGCCTTCATCATGCTGGGCGACGCCATCCGCGAAGCCTTCGACCCGAAGATGCGGTGAGGCGAATGAGTGAGCACCTCCTCGAAGTAGACAACCTCTTCATCGAGTTCCACACGCGAGATGGCGTATCCAAGGTCATCAACGGCGTGTCCTACCACCTGAACCCGGGTGAGACGCTGGCCGTGCTCGGTGAGTCGGGCTCCGGCAAGTCGGTGACGGCCCAGGCCATCATGGGCATCCTCGACATGCCGCCGGGGAAGATCACCAAGGGTCGCATCCTCTACCGGGGCCGGGACCTGCTGACCATGTCCAAGGAGGAGCGCCGCAAGACTCGGGGCGAGGAGATCTCGATGGTCTTCCAGGACGCCCTGTCCTCGCTCAACCCGGTCTTCACCGTCGGCAGCCAGATCTCGGAGACCCTGCGCAAGCGCAAGGGCATGTCCAAGGCGGACGCGATGAACCGCGCCGTCGAGCTGATGGACCAGGTCAAGATCCCGGCGGCCAAGGCGCGGGTGAAGGACTACCCGCACCAGTTCTCCGGCGGCATGCGGCAGCGCGTGATGATCGCGATGTCGCTGGCGATGGACCCGAAGGTGCTCATCGCCGACGAGCCGACGACGGCGCTGGACGTCACCGTGCAGGCCCAGATCATGGACCTGCTGGCCGAGCTGCGCCGGGACCTCAACATGGCGATGATCCTGATCACCCACGACCTGGGTGTCGTCGCCGACGTGGCGGACCGCATCGCGGTCATGTACGCCGGCCGCATCGTCGAGCACGCGGACGTCCACGCGCTCTACAAGAACCCGGCCCACCCGTACACCAAGGGGCTGCTGGAATCGATCCCGCGGCTGGACGCCAAGGGCACCGAACTGGCCACCATCAAGGGCCTGCCGCCGAACCTGCTGCGCCCGCCGTCCGGCTGCGCGTTCCACCCGCGCTGCAAGTACGCGCAGGACATCTGCGTGACGAACACGCCGCCGCTGCTCGACCTCGGCGGAGGTCGGACCAGCGCCTGCCATTTCGCGAAGGAGCTGCTCGATGGCCGAATCTGAGACCATCCTCCAGGTCGAGAACCTGGTCAAGCACTTCCCGATCCGGCAGGGCATCCTCTTCAAGTCCAAGGTCGGCGAGGTCAAGGCGGTCGACGGGGTCTCCTTCGAGCTGAAGCGCGGGGAGACGCTGGGCATCGTCGGCGAGTCCGGCTGTGGCAAGTCGACGCTGGCCAAGCTGCTGATGCGGCTGGAGACGCCGACCGCCGGGCGGGCCAAGCTCAACGGCCGTGACATCTACAAGATGGGCGGCTCGGAGCTGCGCCGGCTGCGCCGCAACGTGCAGATGGTCATGCAGGACCCGTACACCTCGCTGAACCCCCGGATGACCGTCGGCGACATCATCGGCGAGCCGTACGAGATCCACCCGGAGGCCGCGCCCAAGGGCGACCGGCAGCGCCGGGTGCGGGAGCTGCTGGACCTGGTCGGGCTGAACCCGGAGCACATCAACCGCTACCCGCACCAGTTCTCCGGCGGCCAGCGTCAGCGCATCGGCATCGCCCGCGCGCTCGCGCTGCGACCCGAGGTCATCGTCTGCGACGAGCCCGTCTCGGCCCTCGACGTGTCGATCCAGGCCCAGGTCATCAACCTGCTGGAGAAGCTGCAGGACGAGTTCGGCCTGTCGTACATCTTCATCGCCCACGACCTGTCCGTGGTCCGTCACATCTCCGACCGGGTCGGCGTGATGTACCTCGGCAAGATCGTCGAGCTGGGCACTGAGGACGAGATCTACGCGCGGCCCACCCACCCGTACACCCAGGCCCTGCTCTCCGCCGTGCCGGTGCCCGACCCCGAGGCCCGCGCCCATCGCGAGGTCATCCGACTGGAGGGCGACGTGCCGTCGCCGGCCAATCCGCCGTCCGGGTGCCGGTTCCGCACGCGCTGCTGGAAGGCCCAGGAGAAGTGCGCCGTGGAGGAGCCGCTGCTCGTGCTCCGCCCGGCCGCGGACCCCCACCCGTCCGCCTGCCACTTCGCCGAACAGCGGCACGTGGTCGCTTAACTTCAGGTTGTACGCCGAAAGGGCCGCCCCGGTTTCGGGACGGCCCTTTCGCAGTTCACTCGACTATCAGTGCTCAGTGCCAGCTGAGCTGCTGCTTCTGGCACTAGTGCCAGCTGAGCTGCTGCTTCTGGCACTGAGACTGCGTCTCAATGCCAGAAGTGCCGGCTGCCGGTGAAGTACATCGTGATGCCGGCCTTCTGCGCGGCCTCGATGACCTGGTCGTCCCGGATCGACCCGCCGGGCTGGACGACGGCGGTCACCCCGGCCTCGATCAGGATCTCCAGCCCGTCCGGGAACGGGAAGTACGCGTCCGACGCGGCGACCGCGCCCGGCGTACGCTCGACGCCTTCCTCGCCCAGGGTGTTGGCCCGGGAGACGGCCAGCCGGGCGGAGTCCAGCCGGTTGACCTGGCCCATGCCGATGCCGACGGCCGCGCCGCCCTTGGCGATGAGGATCGCGTTGCTCTTGGCGAACTTGCAGGCGCCCCACGCGAACTCGAGGTCGTCGAGCTGCTCCGCGGTCGCCGGCTCGCCGGAGACCAGCCGCCAGTTGTCCACATAGTCGCCGTCGGCCTGCAACAGGTCCCGCGTCTGGGCCAGGAAGCCGCCGGAGATCTGCTTCAGCTCCACGCCCTGCGGCTGCCAGGCCGGGGCGACGAGCGTACGCAGATTCTTCTTCGCGGTGAGGACGGCGAGCGCGTCGTCGGTGTAGCCGGGGGCCACGATGACCTCGGTGAAGACCCCGTCCAGCTGGCGGGCCATCTCCTCGGTCACGACGGTGTTGGCCGCGATGACCCCGCCGTACGCCGAGACCGGGTCGCACGCGTGCGCCTTGCGATGCGCGTCGGCGACTGACTCCAGCGAGATGGCGATGCCGCACGGATTGTTGTGCTTGACGATCGCGACGCAGGCCACGCCCTCGTAGGTGTTGCACGCGGCCCAGGCGGCGTCGGCGTCCACGTAGTTGTTGTAGGACATCTCCTTGCCGCCGAGCTGCTGCGCCCGGGCCAGCCCGGCCGCGCCCCACGGGTCGATGTAGAGCGCCGCGGCCTGGTGCGGGTTCTCGCCGTACCGCAGGTTGGCCACGCGCCAGCCGGCGATGCCGCCGAACTCCGGCCAGCTGTTGGCACCCGGGGCGGTCGGCTCCAGCTCGACCAGGTTGGCCCCGGTCCACTGGGCGATCGCCAGGTCGTAGTCGGCGATCTCGGCGAACGCGCGGGCGGCCATGGCCCGCCGCTCGGTGAGCGAGAAGCCGCCGAGCTTCAGCGCGGCGTGGATGACCGTGTAGTCCTGCGGCGCGACGACGACCGCGACGCTGTTGTGGTTCTTCGCGGCCGCGCGGACCATCGCCGGCCCGCCGATGTCGATGTTCTCGACGCACTCCTCCAGCGACGCGCCGGAGGCCACCGTCTTCTGGAACGGGTAGAGGTTCGAGACCAGCAGGTCGAACGGCTCGATACCCAGCTTCTCCAGCTCGGCGACGTGCTCGGGGTTGGTGGTGTCGGCCAGCAGCCCGGCGTGGACGTTCGGGTGCAGGGTCTTGACCCGGCCGCCCAGCGCCTCCCCGAACCCGGTGAGGTCCTCGACCCGGTGGACCGGCGGACCCACGGTCTCCAGGAAGGCAGCGGTGGAACTGGTCGCGAAGATCTCCACGCCCGCCTGGCGCAGCGCCTTCACGAGGCCCTCCAGCCCCGACTTGTCCGTGACGCTGATCAGCGCCCGCTTGATCGGCTTACGCTCGGCGGCGGCCTCGATGGTCACCCGACTGTCACCTTTCGTCCAGAGATGGTCCAACCGTTGCGGGCCATGCGCCCGACGTACTCCACGAGCTGTGCCCGCTCGGCTTCCTTGATCCGCTCGGTGAGCGTCTCCTCGGTGTCGTCGTCGAGGACGGGCACCGCCACCTGCGCGATGATCTGCCCGGTGTCCACACCGTCGTCGACGACGAACAACGTGGCGCCGGAGACCTTCACGCCGTACGCCAGGGCGTCGCGCGGGCCGTGGATGCCCGGGAACGACGGCAGCAGCGCGTTGTGCGTGTTGATGTAACGGCCGCCGAACTCCGTGAGGAACGCCTTGCCGACGAGTTTCAGGAAGCCGGCACTGATCACCAGGTCCGGCTCGTACGCCCGGACGGACTGGGTGAGCGCCTGATCCCAGGCGACCCGGTCGGCATGATCGGCGACCTTGTGCACGAAGGCCGGTACGCCGGCCGTGGCGGCCCGATCGAGCCCGGCGATGCCGTCCCGGTCCGCTCCGACGGCCACGACCTCAGCCCCGTACGCCGGATCGGCGCACGCGTCGAGGAGCGCCTGGAGATTGGAGCCCGAACCGGAGATCAGCACCACGAGCCGACTGCGCTCCTGGCGGCTCGGCGCGAGCGCCTCCCCGGCGCGGGGGCTGCGAGTGGTCACCGGCAAACCCTATCCGGCCCGGTATCTGCGATTTCGCGGACCCAGGTCGATGAAGTGCCCTATGTTGGGCAAAACACCACAAAGTTAGCTAAGACCGCCAGGAGGAGGTTGCCGTGACCTCACCGGACACACCGGAGCCGGAGCGCACAACCGGTACCCCCGACACGCCCGACACTCCGACGGGTGCGGGCGCCCACGAGGCTTCGTGGGCCGTGCCGCCCGCCGCGCCCGAACCGGTCGCCGCGCCGGATCCAGTGGGGCAGTCGAGCACGCCGGACATCCCCCCGCCGCCTCCACCGGCACCGCAGACGACGCCGTCGGCCGGCGGTTACGGCCAGCCGCAGGGCGGTTACGGCCAGCCGCAGGGCGGCTATGGCCAGGGTCAGCCGCAGGGCGGCTACGCGACGCCCGGCCAGCCCACGTACGCCCCGCCGGCGTCTCCGCCCCCGGGCGATCCGAACTCGATGATGAACCGGATGGGCGGCCCGAACAACATCCTGGGCTGGCTCGCCCTGATCTTCGGCATCATCGGCACCGGCTGCTGTTGCTGCTGGTTCCTGGACGGCGCGCCGTTCCTGGGCGGCATCCCGGCCGTGGTCCTGGGCATCCTGCATCTGCAACGGGTCAAGCAGCACCGCGCCAGCATGAAATGGCTCGGCTGGGTGGGCATCGTGCTCGGTGTCATCGCGCTTCTCGGCGCGCTGTGCAATTTCACCACCCATTGGAATGACAACCTGCACGACCAGGTCGTCGACAACTACTGAGCGAGTGGCCAGGGGCGGCCGGGGATTCGTCCGATCTCCGGTCGCCCTGCCGTGTTTTCACAGCAGCCCCACAGATTTACTTGTCAAACAGGGGTCACAACTGTTGCAGGACATGATTACAATCCCGCGTGCCCCATTGATGGGGCTGACAAGCTAAGGAGAACCCCTTATGACCCAGCCCGTCGTTCCGCAGCCGGCTGCTCCGGCCGGTAAGGACAACACCACCCTCTTCGGTGTGCTCGGCATCGTCTTCGCGCTCTGCTGCGCGCCGATCGGTGTCATCTTCGGTGTGTTGTCGCACATCCAGGCGAACAAGAACGGCAAGCCGGCCACTCTCGCGATCGTGGCCTACGTGATCGCCGCGCTGAACCTCATCGCCGGCATCATCATCAACGTGAACCGCTGATCGCGTACCTGAGACAGCGGGCGGCCCTGGAGGTCGCCCGCTGTTCCTATTCCGCCGCGGTGCGTCGGCGGGCTTCGTAGAGCGGGCGCGTCCCGAGCGCACCGATGAGGCAGCCCAGGGCGGTCACCCCCGAGCCCATCAAGGCCACGCTGAGCGGCACCGGTCCGACCTGGCCGACCGCGGTGGTCAGTCGCCCGCTCGCGACGGCCGCGGCGAGCCCCAGCACCAGCCCGGCCACCGGACCGGCGAGGATCGAGCCGGTCAGCAGGTGCCCCCACCGCACCTCCGGAATGACCCCGTCGCGCGGGCGCAACCGCCGCCGGGTCAGCAGCCAGCCCGCCGCGATGCCGGCCAATAGCGGCAATCCCAGCACGGCGTTCGCCAGCCCGCCGAGGGCGCTCTCCGGCATCGCCGCGAACGCGGGCAGCGCCGGGAGGCGTACGTCGTCGAGACCGACGAAGGAGGCCCGCACCACGCCGGCCGGTCCGAAGGCGAACCCGGGTCCGAGCAGGTAGGCGGCCGCCCACACGGCCATGTTCGGGGCCAGCGCCAGGCTTACCAGGGTCACGCCGGCCTGCCCGGTCACATCCGTCCGATAGCCCGCGAGGATCGCGTTCGCGTCGCCGCCGTGCAGCGCCACCGCCACGCCGGTCACGCCCGCGCCCGCGCCGATCACCAGCAGCGCGGCCACGCCGCCGGTCCGCGTCGCGTCTCGAATCACCTTGGGTACGCGTCGAGCGACGACCGCGATGGCACCAGTGGCCCGCAGCGCACCGAGTGCGGCGAAGATCGCTCCACTGACGAGGCCGTGCAGGGCCGCGCGCAGGGGAGCGACCCCGATCGCCCCGGCGTCGACGAACCAGCCGGACAGTCCGGTGAGGACGGCGTACGCCACGCCGAGGAGCAGCCCGATCTGGCCGACCCGGCGCAGATCCCGGCTGCCGCGCGCGCCGAGCGCCCGAGTCGTGTGCACCCCGGCCCGGAAGAGCCGCCAGCACGCCAGCGCGCCGAGCGCCAGCGGCGCCAGGGTCAGCGTCCCGAGGTCGGTCCGAAGTGGCACACCGAGACTGAGCAGCCAGCCCGCCAGCCCCACCCGTACACTCGTCGCCGTGCTCACGGGCTGATTCGCGGCGAGCAGCGCACCGGCGGTCAGCAGGGTAACGGGCAGCACCGCCGTCAACGCCGCGAGCAGGGCGTTCACCACGGTTGCCGCCATCGCCCGAGGCCACGGCAACGGGCGTACGCGTCGCGTCGTCGCCATCGCCGCGCGACCGCGCGCGCTCTGCCGGGGAACCCGGATCTCGTCGGCATCGGACGGCCCGGCCGGCTGGTGGAGATCGAACGCGACGGTCTCCCGCAGCGACAGGTGCCTCGCCTCCGCCGCCGCCAGCGTCTCTTCGTCCGGGGTGCCTGCCATCAGCGCCAACCTAACCACAAGAGCAACTCGATAACCACAAAGTACTCACGCGTCCGCTGTGTCGGCTTTACGCTCTGCTCAAGGTCGATTACTGATCGCAACGAGGGAGAGCCTGGTGACTGGACCGTATGACGCGCCGCAGTCGGTGCCGCCACCCATGCCGGTACAGCCGGCCAGGCGGGACAATTCGACCCTCTTCGGGGTGCTGGGCATCATCGTCAGCATCTGCTGTGGCGGCGTGGCGGGCGGGATCATCGGCATCATCCTCGGCAAGCTCTCCCGCGATCAGGCCCGCAAAGTCGGCAAGTCCACGGGTCTCGGCACCACCGCCATGGTCATCGGCGCTGTGGTCACCGTGGCCGCGATCATCTACTGGATCGTCTATCTGGCGAGGAGGTAGGCAGGCATGACGGACCAGAACCCGACGCCCTCGCCCTACGAGCCCCCGAGCGGCTCCTCCGGCAGCGGCGGCGACACGGGCGCCACCCCGACCTCCGGCGCGGCCGGCGGTTACGAACCACCCAGCACCGGTAGCGGGTACGACCCGAACGCTGGTGGGGGAAATCAGGCGCCGACCACCGGCGGTGGATCGATCTACGAGAGTTCGGCCTACCAGCCACCCGGTACGCCGCCACCGCCGGGCGGATCGCCGTACGGGCAACCGCCGGGCGGGCAGCAGTACCCGCCGCCCTATCAGGCGCCGGTCACTCCGGTGGCCCCAGGGAAGAACAACACGATGCTCTTCGGCATCCTGGGCATCGTCCTCGGCGTGGTCTGCTGTGCCCCGCTGGGCATCCTGTTCGGCTGGCTCTCGATGAACGAGGCCAAGAAGACCAACAGCGACGCCACCCTGGGCAAGGTCGCCTTCTGGCTCGGCATCGCGCTCACCGCGGTCGCCGTGATCGGTGGTCTCATCGCGCTCTGCGCGGGCGTCTTCAGCAGCAACAACTCGAATTACTAGGCGAACGCGAGGAGCCCCTGGCGCCGGATGACGGCACCGGGGGCTCCTTCAGGCGTACCCGTTGAACTAACGACCCATGATCTCGCGCATCAGGCGGGCCGTCTCCGAGGGGGTCTTGCCGACCTTGACCCCGGCGGCCTCGAGGGCCGCCTTCTTCGCCTCGGCGGTGCCGGACGAGCCGGAGATGATCGCACCCGCGTGACCCATGGTCTTGCCGGGCGGCGCGGTGAAGCCGGCGATGTAGCCGACGACCGGCTTGGTCACGTTGGCCTTGATGAACTCGGCCGCGCGCTCTTCGGCGTCGCCGCCGATCTCGCCGATCATGACGATGGCCTCGGTCTCCGGGTCCTCCTGGAAGGCCGCGAGCGCGTCGATGTGCGTGGTCCCGATGACCGGGTCGCCGCCGATGCCGACGCAGGTGGAGAAGCCGATGTCGGCCAGCTCGAACATCATCTGGTAGGTCAGCGTGCCGGACTTGCTGACCAGGCCGATCCGGCCGGAGCCGGCGATGTCGGCCGGGATGATGCCCGCGTTGCTCGCGCCGGGCGACGCGATGCCGGGGCAGTTCGGGCCGATGATCCGGGTCTTGGCGCCCTTGGCCACGTTGTACGCCCAGAACGAGGCGCTGTCGTGGACCGGTACGCCCTCGGTGATGACGACGGCCAGCTCGATGCCGGCGTCGATCGCGTCGATGACCGCGGACTTGGTGAACGCCGGCGGCACGAAGATGACGGAGACGTCGGCGCCGGTCGCGGCCATGGCGTCGGCCACGGTCGCGAAGACCGGTACCTCGGTCCCGTCGAAGTCGACCGTCGTGCCCGCCTTGCGCGGGTTCACGCCGCCGACGATGTTCGTCCCGGCCTTCAGCATCCGGCGGGTGTGCTTCGACCCCTCGGAGCCGGTCATGCCCTGGACGATGACCTTGGAGTCCTTGGTGAGCCAGATGGCCATGTCATGCCCCCACTGCGGCGAGCTCAGCGGCGCGCTTGGCGGCGCCGTCCATGGTGTCGACCCGCTCTACCAGCGGGTTGTTCGCGCCGTCCAGAATCGCCCGGCCGGCCTCCGCGTTGTTGCCGTCCAGCCGGACGACCAGCGGCTTGGTGACGCTCTCGCCGCGCTCGCCGAGCAGGGCCAGCGCCTGCAGGATGCCGTTGGCGACCGCGTCACAGGCGGTGATGCCGCCGAAGACGTTCACGAAGACGCTCTTGACGGCCGGGTCGGACAGCACGATCTCCAGACCGTTCGCCATCACCTCGGCGCTCGCGCCGCCACCGATGTCGAGGAAGTTCGCGGGCTTGACGCCGCCGAACTCCTCACCGGCGTACGCGACCACGTCGAGGGTCGACATGACCAGACCCGCGCCGTTGCCGATGATGCCGACCTCGCCGTCGAGCTTGACGTAGTTGAGGTCCTTGGCCTTGGCGGCCTGCTCCAGCGGGTCGACCGCCGACTTGTCCTCCAGCGCCTCGTGATCGGGGTGGCGGAAGCCGGCGTTCTCGTCCATCGTCACCTTGGCGTCGAGGCAGAGCACCTTGCCCTCGGCCGTCTTGGCGAGCGGGTTGACCTCGACCAGCGTGGCGTCCTCGGCGACGAAGGTCTGCCACAGCTTCACGGCGATGTCGGCGACCTGGTCGGCCACCTCCGCCGGGAACTGCCCGGCGGTCACGATCTCGCGGGCGATCTCCGGCGTCACGCCGACGGTCGCGTCGATCGGGCGCTTGACGACCTTGTCCGGCGTCTCGTGCGCGACCTGCTCGATCTCCATGCCGCCGGCGACGCTGGCGATGCAGAGGAAGGTCCGGTTGGCCCGGTCGAGCAGGTAGGAGAAGTAGTACTCGTCGGCGATGTCGGCGGTCTCCGCCAGCATCACCTTGTGGACCGTGTGGCCCTTGATGTCCATGCCGAGGATGTCGTTCGCGCGGTCGAAGGCCTCGTCCGGCGTCGCCGCCAGCTTCACGCCACCGGCCTTGCCTCGGCCACCGACCTTCACCTGAGCCTTGACAACCACGCTCTTGCCAAGGCGCTCGGCGATCGTCCGGGCCTCTTCGGGGGTCGCCGCCACGCCGCCGCCGAGCACGGGCAACCCGTGCTTCTCGAAGACGTCGCGCCCCTGGTACTCGTACAGGTCCACGTAAGCGTCCCGTTCCGTCCGTCTGGGGAGCCCGTCGCCTGATGAGACGGGCCATCTTAAGCGGCAGCCTAGCTTCCGCCCCCCTCCCGAACGGCCGTTCGGGTACCCATATGTGCACGATCCCACAGCCGGGCGCATCGCCCCACGTCGACCGGCGTACGCCCAGCCGCCCGGCGGCGCAGCCGGGACGGAACATCCGCCGGATCTTTTTTCTCCGGCCGCGTAACCCGCCCGGTCAGACCTCGTTGAAGTGGATGTCGGAGCACTGAGGGGTGGCTCTGACAAGGTAAAACGGCCGATGCCCTGTCGGTCGAGGGGTGGCGGCGGGGCGTCGTGCATATGAGGAGCCGGACGTGTGAGGGGTGCGTCCGGCTCCTCCCTTTTCTGCTCTCCGCGCCTGGCCGAGCCGGAATCGGGAGTGACCCGCTCCGGGCGGTCAGCTCACAGTGGTGGGGACGTGGGCGCGGACCCAGTCGACGATGGACTGAGTGGTCGCGCCGGGGGTGAAGATCTTGGCGACGCCGAGCGACTCCAGCTCGGGGATGTCGGCGTCCGGGATGATGCCGCCGCCGAACACGACGATGTCCGTCGCCTGGCGTTCCTTCAGCAGTTCCACGACCCGGCGGAACAAGGTGAGGTGCGCGCCGGAGAGTACGGACAGGCCGATCGCGCCGGCGTCCTCCTGGATGGCGGTCTGCACGATCTGTTCCGGCGTCTGGTGCAGCCCGGTGTACACGACCTCCATGCCGGCGTCGCGCAGTGCCCGCGCCACCACCTTGGCTCCCCGGTCGTGCCCGTCGAGGCCCGGCTTGGCGACGACCACCCTGATGGGATCCGACATTTGCTTCCACCCTCTCGGCCTGCCCGCCGTCCATCGCGGGCCTTAACGAACGGTAACCTGCGGAAGCCTTGACTGGTAAGCCGGTCGGAAGCTACCGCAGGGTTCTCCAAATGCGACGGAGAGTAATCAACGATTTTCCTGCCTAATAGTGTCGGACTCGGACACTTCGTGTCGCACACTCGCACTGTCCGTATGTTGATCACGCATCGGAGCTTGTGTGAACCCCTAGGGGTTCGCTACGTTGTCCCGCAGTGCCTTTGACTGCGCTACCGATGCACAAGGTCAGGATCACCTGAAATTCACCGAGGTGGTCGGGTCCGGAGAACTCCACCGGGCCACATCGACGGAGGGTGTTTGCGTTGCAGTACCGGCCAGAGCCGCTACGAGAGCGCGATAAGTATCGAGGACGCCGTCGCGTCCCGACTCCTCCCCGCAGCCGATACGTCGGCGTAGTCACCACCGCCCTGGTCGGAGCCGGAATCGTCGCTCTGGGCGCCGGCGCCGCGATGCCCGACCAGAAGGCCGACGCAGGAGCACTCGACAACACCGGCAGCGCGGCCCTCGCGCAGGAGCGTAACGCCGCCGCCGATCAGACCAGCCGTAACGACCGCACCGGTGGTGCCGGGCTGGCCTCCACCACCGTCGCCGCGTCCGACGCCTGGCTGCTGCCGCTGCACGATTACGAGTTCACCTCCAACTTCGGCATGCGCTGGGGCCGCCCGCACAAGGGTGTCGACCTCGCAGCGCCGGAAGGCACGCCGTTCACCGCGGTGCACGACGGCACCGTGGTCATCGCCGAATGGCGCGGCGGATACGGGAACATGGTCATGATCGACCACGGAAACGGTCTGGCCACTGTGTACGGCCACTCCTCGCAGCTGCTGGTCAAGGCGGGCGACCACGTGAAGGCCGGTCAGGTCATCGCGCTCGTCGGCAACACCGGCCAGTCGACGGGACCGCACCTGCACCTGGAGATCCACGTCAACGGCGAAGCCGTCGAGCCGGTCGCCTGGTTCAAGCAGCACGGCGTCGATCTGAAGCTCGAGATGGAGAACATCTTCAGTTAGGCCTATCGACCACATTCGCCCACACCGTTTCGGTGTGGGCGTTTTTGCTGGTCCCCGGCTTGCCCAAGGCTGCCCGTCGAACGCCCAGATGTCCGATTCAACGTGATGATAGTCACATGCGTCACTGTGACTCAGGTCATGCCCCTGAATTGAAATAAATTCTGCGGGAATGGGCGGTTTCCCCGGATACCCGTTACCCCTAAGGGTCGCCACTAGGGCTCTGACCAGGCAATCTTGGGCCTCGTGTCAACGAGGACCGAGGGAGGCATTGGTGCCTGAGGATAATTCGAAGACCGTTCTGGACGCTGGGCGACGCCGGGTGGCGTACCTCGTCACCCGGGTTCGGGGCGGACTCGCCAGCAAGAGCCGCAAGGTCATTGTGGTCACGGCGCTTGCCGGCATCACCGGAGTGGGGCTCGCCGCGGCGAACCTCTCCACCACCCCCACAACCCCCACATCAGCTGACGCTTTGGACTCTTCCCGGAACGCCGCCGCGATGATCGCCGACCGGTCGGCGCGGGACGCCGCCGCTTCGGCATCGGCTTCTGCCTCGGCATCGGCCGACGCCGCGAAGAAGGCGGCGGACGCGAAGAAGGCCGCCGAAGCCGCCGCCGCGAAGAAGGCAGCGGAAGCCAAGAAGGCCGCCGCCTGGGTCAGCCCGCTTCCCGGAGCGCAGATCACCTCCTGCTACGGGCAGCGGTGGGGCGTACTGCACGCCGGGATCGACTTCGCCGCCGCCGAGAACACCCCAGAGCACGCGGTCGGCGCGGGCACCGTGGTCGCCGCGGGCTGGAACTACTCCGGCTACGGCATCTCGGTGCTGATCGACCACGGCAACGGGACCTACACCCACTACGCGCACATGAACAAGACCGCGGTGAAGGCCGGCCAGAAGGTCACCCCCGGCCAGGTCATCGGATACGAGGGCTCCACCGGCGACTCGACCGGTCCGCACCTGCACTTCGAGGTGTGGAAGGGCATGTGGGGCCAGATCAACCCCGCCTCGTGGCTGAAGTCGCATGGGATCGCGACCAGCTGCAGCTGACGTAACCCCCAAGGATCACCCCCCGATATCACCCCCGATATCGAAAGCCGCCGCCCACGCCGGAACCCCCTGGCGCCGGGCGGCGGCTTCGTATGCTGCGGTGGGCGTACCACTGAAGAACACACGAACCGGACCCGGACGGCCCTGGACCGGGCTGCGGGGCTATGGTGCGAGACGTCCGGCATCGCCGGTCGTGAACGTGAGGATGCGAGCCCGTGGGCCGCAGTTTTGGGAAGGTCTGAACAATGGGCAAGAAGGTCACCGTCGTCGGCGCCGGCTTCTACGGCTCGACGACCGCGCAGCGCCTGGCGGAGTACGACGTCTTCGAGACGGTGGTGCTCACCGACATCGTCGAGGGCAAGCCCGAGGGCCTCGCGCTGGACATGAACCAGTCCCGCCCGATCGAAGGCTTCGAGACCAAGATCGTCGGCGTCACGACCGGCCCGAACGGCGAGGGCTACGAGGCGATCGCCGACTCCGACATCGTCGTGATCACCGCCGGCCTGCCCCGCAAGCCCGGCATGAGCCGCATGGACCTCCTGGGCGTCAACGCCAAGATCGTCCGTGGCGTCGCCGAGCAGGTGGCCAAGCACGCCCCGAACGCCGTCGTCATCGTCGTCTCCAACCCGCTCGACGAGATGACCGCCCTCGCCCAGATCGCCACCCAGTTCCCGAAGAACCGGGTCATGGGCCAGGCCGGCATGCTCGACACCGCGCGCTTCACGAACTTCGTCGCCGAGACCCTCGACGTCCCGGTCAAGTCGGTCAAGACGCTGACCCTCGGTTCGCACGGCGACACCATGGTCCCGGTCCCGTCCCAGTGCACCGTCGACGGCAAGCCGCTCACCGACCTCCTGCCCGCGGACAAGATCGAGGAGCTGGTCGTGCGTACACGCAACGGCGGCGCCGAGGTTGTGGCGCTGCTCAAGACCGGCTCGGCGTACTACGCGCCGTCGGCGGCCGCGGCCCGCATGGCCAAGGCGGTCGCCGAGGACAGCGGCGCCGTGATGCCGGTCTGCGCCTGGGTCGACGGTGAGTACGGCATCAACGGGGTCTACCTGGGTGTCGAGGCGGCCATCGGCGCCGCCGGCATCAAGTCCGTCGTCGAGACCGCGCTGACGGACTCGGAGTTGGCCGGGCTCAAGGAGGCCGCCGAGGCCGTCCGGGCCAAGCAGGCGGACATCGTCAGCCTCTGACGTACCGTGGATGGGGGCGGGCTCTCCGCCCCCATCTGCTTGTCGGGGGTGGACGGTAGGGTGTCGGGCTATGGGACTTGACCTCGTTGAACTGCTGCCTGGTGAGTGGCGGGACGTCATGAAGCCACACCTCGATCTGGAGGCCGTGGGACGCCTGTCGTCCTTTGTGGAGTCTGAGTACGCCACCCAGACGGTGTATCCGCCCCTCGACGATCTGTTCGCGGCTTTCCGGCTGTGCGCGCCGGCGCAGACCCGGGTGCTGATTCTGGGGCAGGATCCCTATCACAAGCGGGGCCAGGCACATGGCCTCAGCTTCAGCGTCCGGCCGGGCGTCTCGGTTCCGCCGTCGCTGCGGAACGTTTACAAGGAGATCCAGGAAGACCTCGGCGTGACGCCGCCGTCGAACGGCGACCTGACCCCCTGGGCGCAGCAGGGCGTACTGCTGCTCAACGCGGTGCTGACCGTGCGGGAGGGCAAGCCCACCAGCCACGCCGACCACGGCTGGGAGTCCTTCACCGACGCCGCGATCAAGGCCGTCAACGAGTCGCCCTACCGGGTCGTCTACCTGCTCTGGGGCAGCTACGCCCGGAAGAAGGCGGCGCTGGTCCGCAACCCGAACCACGTGGTCGTCGAGGCGGGGCACCCCAGCCCGATGAATCCGCGTGGCTTCCTCGGCTCCCGCCCGTTCTCCCAGGCTAACGCCGCCCTCCAGGACGCCGGTCGGGGCGAGGTGAACTGGGGCGCCTGAGCGGGTTTCGGCCGATTTGGGGGTGTGATCCTGGCGGGGTTCCCGCCCCCGGTCGGCACCTCGGAGTCAATGGCAGTACGCTCGTACTGTTAATGCGACTTGCCAACACCTCCGAGGGGAGCGCCCGGCACCATGGCGAAGATCAAGGTGACCAACCCGGTCGTCGAGCTCGACGGCGACGAGATGACCCGGATCATCTGGAAGCAGATCCGAGAGCAGCTGATCCTGCCCTATCTCGACGTCGACCTGCACTACTACGACCTCAGCATCGAGCACCGTGACGCGACCGACGACCAGGTCACGATCGACGCGGCCAACGCCATCAAGCAGCACGGTGTCGGCGTCAAGTGCGCGACGATCACGCCCGACGAGGCGCGCGTCGAGGAGTTCGGCCTGAAGAAGATGTGGAAGTCGCCGAACGGCACGATCCGCAACATCCTCGGCGGCGTGATCTTCCGCGAGCCGATCATCATGAGCAACGTGCCGCGGCTCGTCCCGGGCTGGACCAAGCCGATCGTCGTCGGCCGTCACGCGCACGGCGACCAGTACAAGGCGACCGACTTCGTAGTCCCCGGCCCCGGCAAGGTGACCGTCACCTACACCCCGGCCGACGGCAGCCAGCCGATGGAGTTCGAGATCGCCGACTTCCCCGGCGGCGGCGTGGCCATGGGCATGTACAACTACGACGACTCGATCCGCGACTTCGCGCGCGCCTCGTTCAGCTACGGCCTGCTCCGGAACTACCCGGTCTACCTGTCGACGAAGAACACCATCCTCAAGGCGTACGACGGCCGGTTCAAGGACATCTTCGCCGAGGTCTTCGAGGCCGAGTTCAAGGCGGAGTTCGACGCCAAGGGCCTGACCTACGAGCACCGGTTGATCGACGACATGGTCGCCGCCGCGCTCAAGTGGGAAGGCGGCTACGTCTGGGCCTGCAAGAACTACGACGGTGACGTCCAGTCCGACATCGTCGCCCAGGGCTTCGGCTCGCTCGGCCTGATGACCTCCGTCCTGATGACGCCAGACGGGCGTACGGTCGAGGCCGAGGCGGCCCACGGCACCGTCACCCGGCACTACCGGCAGTGGCAGAAGGGCCAGAAGACCTCGACCAACCCGATCGCGTCGATCTTCGCCTGGACGCGGGGTCTGGCCCACCGGGGCAAGCTCGACGGCACCCCGGCGGTCACGGAGTTCGCCGACACGCTGGAGCAGGTCATCATCGACACCGTCGAAGGCGGCGCGATGACCAAGGACCTCGCCCTGCTGATCGCTCCGGACGCGCCGTGGCAGACCACCGAGGAGTTCATGAACACCCTCGACACGAACCTGGCCAAGCGACTCTCGGCCTGACCGCGTTACTCCGGTTTGGGTGATTCGTTACGAATAGTGAGGGCGGAGCCAGCCGCACTCACCCGAAGTGAATTCACCTGCTGTCCCTTCCCCGGGGCGGGCTCCGATGGGAGTCCGCCCCGTCCCTTATCCCGGGCGCGATCATGCTGTCGGGGAGTTGATCAGGGTCGCGGGGACACGACACGCCGGTTGATCACGACCGATAGTTCATGATCGCGCGGAGAGAACGGGGTCAGGTGAGGCGTTGGTCTTGGACGGTGAAGCCGGCTCCGGTCAGCGCGTCCCGGAGGGCGTCGGCCATCGCGAAGTCCCGGTTGGCCCGGGCCAGCTCGCGGGCGGCGCGTACGGAGGTCAGCAGGGCGGGGATCGCCTCGTGCGCGTCGGTCGCCAGCTGACCGAGCTGCAGGATCATGCCGCGCAGGAGGCTGCGGGCGTGCTCGTGGTCGGGGGAGACGTTGGTGTCGGCCGCCCAGTCGTCGATCGCGGTCTCCAGTTCGAGCGCGATGGCGACGCATTCCTGCACGTCTTGGGCGGCGAGTGCGGTGGCGAACCGGGCGTCGAGCGCGTCGGCGACTTCGCCGACGGAGGCGGCGCCGGGTTCGGCGAGCGGTCCCGTAGGCGACGCCGGGGCGGGGGGAGCGACAGCGGCCGCGGCCGTGGTGTCGGCGAGCGCCTCCAGCGGCAGCGTACTGCCGGTGGGGTAGACGCGGCTCTCCCCGCGTCGCCGCAAGGTCAGCCCGCCTTGGCCGACGACCTGCACCGATCCGGTCGGAAGGTCGACGAGGGCGGCGGTGTGCTCGTCGATGCCGACGATCACCGATTCCTCGGGCAGCCACTGCTCCATCCGGGCGAGCCGGCCTTCGCCGAGATAGCAGAACCGGGTGTCGTGGTGGCCGCCCTCGGCGTTGTCGTAGTGCGGGATGATCACCGCCGGTACGCCGGTCAGCTCGCGGAAGATGTCCAGCGCCGGAACCCAGTGCGGATCGAGCCCGGCCTTGTAGATCTCGTAGACCGGAATGGCGTGGGACCCGAGGGTCAGCGCTGCGGCACTGGCGAAGACGACGACCTTCGACTTCGTGATCAGACCCGGGATCGGCGTGTCCCGCCAGTGCGTCAACGCGTACGTGGGGGAGCCGGGACCGGCGAAGAGCCACTCGGCCTGCCGCATGGTGGTCAGCGCCCGTTCGGCCTCGACGGCCGGCAGGTCGCGGCGGCGCCAGGAGACGACGCCGATGTCCCGGCCGACGCTGGCCTTGAAGTACGCCACCGCCCGCGCGGAGATGTCGTCGGCGTTGGACTGGAAGCCGTAAGGAGTGTCGAGCAGGACGGCGGGAGCGTCGCCGACGCGGTCGAGGATCGCTCGATGCGGTTTGATCATGGTGGGCGTCGTCTCGCCCGATCCCATGAGGACGATCAACTCGGTCATCGGTTCACCCCGCCAGGCTCAGCAGATCGGCGGCCAGCTCCTTGGGCCGTTGGGCATGCAGGTCGTGGTCGCCGCCGGCGTACGCCTGGACCCGGGCGTCGGGCAGCGCGGTGGCGGCCCGGTCGACCCGGGCGCGCGTCCGCTCCGCCCGGACGGGGTCGTTGGGCAGTGCCGGGAGCAGCAGAGTCGGCGCCGTGATCCGGGGTAGCCAGTCCCAGACGGGGTGGTACCACATGTCCCGGACGATCTCCATGTGCCGGGGGATCGGCAACCGCCGCTCGACCGTCCCGTCCGGCAGCTCACGCAGGTTGTACGCCGTGGCCGAGACGGCGGCGTCGGACCAGTCGGGATGCGCCTTCCGCAGGTACGCCTCGAGATCGCCGGCCCGCATCCCGTCCACCGACGGCGGCCGCAGCGCCTGCTCGCAGTCGGCCCAGTCGGCGAACTCACCAGCCAGGTCGATCCAGCCGCCGTCGACCAATGCCACCGCCGACACCAGATCCGGATGCTCGGCGGCGAACCGCACGACGACGTTGCCGCCCCAGGACTGCCCGACGGCGATCACCGACTGCAGGTCGAGTGCGGCGCAGACCGCGGCGAGGTCGTTCGCGGCGGTCGCCGTGTCGAAGCCGCGGTCGGGCAGCGTCGAGTCGCCGTGCCCTCGCAGGTCCACGGCCCAGGTCGGGTGACCTGCTGCCACCAGGGCGGTCGCCGTCTCGTCCCACAGCTGCGCGTTGGAAGCCAGCCCATGGACCAGCAGGAATCCACGACCAGGCGCGCCTTCCCCGAAGTGGCGCACACTCAGGACGGCGTCGGGCAGCGTGACATGCAGCGGTCGCATGCCCCCGACACTAGCTGGGACCTACGACAAGGTCGCCTGCATTGCGGCACGGAGCGCAGCCGCGGCCTCCTCCGGCGGGATGTCGTTGACGAACGCGCCCATCGCCGACTCCGACCCGGCCAGGTACTTCAGCTTCCCCGGCCCGCGCCGGATGCTGAACAGCTGCAGGTGCAGATAGGCCAGCTCCCGGTCCTCGCGTACCGGTGCCTGATGCCAGGCCGCTATGTATGGCATGGCGCTGTGGAAGAGCGCGTCGAAACCGCGTACCAGTGAAAGCCACAGCGGGGCTGCGGCCTCGCGCTCCTCGTCGGACAGCGCGGCGAGGTCCGGGACCTGGCGGTGCGGCGCGAGATGGACCTCGAACGGCCAGCGCGCGAAGGCCGGCACGAAGGCGGTCCAGTGGTCGTTGCGCGCGAGCACGCGCGCACCGTCAGCGATCTCCGCGGCCAGGACGTCCGCGTAGAGGTTGCGGCCCGTGGCGGCGAGGTGGCGGCGCGCGGCCGCGAGATGCTGCCGGGTCCTCGGCGTCACATAGGGGTACGCATAAATCTGCCCGTGTGGATGGTGCATCGTGACACCGATCTCGACCCCGCGATTCTCGAAGCAGAAGACCTGCTCGACGCCCGGAACCTGGGACAGTTCGGCAGTACGCTGCGCCAGCGCCGCCAAGACGGTGCGCACCCGGCTCTCCGGCAGCTTGCCGAAGGACGACTCGTGGTCCGGCGTGAAGCAGACGACCTCACATCGGCCGACGCCGGGCCGGGTGCTCGGGTAGCCGTCGCTCAGGTCTGACCGCACTTCTGGCGGCTCGCCCGAGAGACTCCCCGGCTCGATCGCCGCGCTGGTGGAGAACGAGGGAAACCGGTTCTCGAAGACCGCGACGTCGTAGTCGTCGGCCGGGATCTCCGTGAAATAGTCGGGCTTCGACGGGCAGAGCGGGCACTCGCTGGTCGGGGGGAGCAGCGGGCGACCCTGGCGGCTGCTCGCGATCGCCACCCACTCCTCGGTCAACGGGTCGCGCCGCAGCTGGGTCGGCGCGGGGGGCGCGGCCAGATCCCGCTGGTCCACCGAGGCGCGTACGGCGTCGTCGGCCTCGTCGAAGTAGATCAGCTCCCGGCCGTCGGCCAAGCGGATCGAGGTGTGCTTCATCTTTTCCTTCACATGATCTCGGCGTGCGCTTCACATGGTCTCGGGGCGCGCTTCGCATGGTCTCGGCGTGCGCTTCATACGATCTCGCGTGCGCTTCACACGATCTCGGCGTGGGTGAGGGCTTCGCGAGCTTCGTCGGGCAGCTGATCATCGGTGACCAGCACGTGCGCCGCCGCGAGATCAGCGATCGTGGCGATGCCGACGACGTCCCACTTCGAGGAGTCGGCCACCACGACCGTCCGCCGGGCGGAGTCGATCAACGCCCGATCGGTCTCCGCCTCCAGCAGGTTCGGGGTGGTGAACCCGGCGCGGGCGCTCATCCCGTGTACGCCGAGGAACAACAGGTCGACGTGCAGGCTCCGGACCGCCGCGCTCGCGATCGGGCCCACCAACGCGTCCGACGGCGTACGCACACCGCCGGTCAGCACGACCGTCTGGTCCGGGCGGCCGGCGCGGTGGAAGAGATCGGCGACCGGGATCGAATTGGTCACCACCGTCAGGCCCTCGACCGCGGTCAACCGTTGGGCGAGCCGGGCGGTCGTCGTTCCGGCCGACAGCGCGATCGCCGTACCCGGCTGGACGAGCCCGGCGGCCTTCTCCGCGATCGCGTCCTTCTGCCGCTGATGCAGCTCGGCCTTGGCGGCGAACCCGGGCTCCTCGGTGGCCCCCGGCCGCAGCGCCGTCGCACCCCCATGCACCTTGAGGATCAGCCCACGATCGGACAACATCTCCAGGTCACGGCGAATCGTCATGTCCGACACGCCGAACCGGTCCACCAGGTCGGCCACGCGTACGCCCCCGGTCGAGCGGACCGCGTCGAGGATCGCGGACTGCCGCTGTGCCGCCAGCACTATCCCTTCACCCCGCTCCACACACTCGCACGTTTCCCAACACGTTCCAACATACACCCTCACGCGGCGGCACTGTCAGATGCAGATCACGGTTACGCGTGCTTCCGAGGCCCTCGGAAGCACGCGTAACCGTGATCTACAGGGAAAGCGAGCAGGGTTAGGGGCGGCGGAGGGCGGCGCCGGCCAGCAGGCGGACGGCGTACGGGGCGTCGTGCCGCAGGTAGCGTGAGGCGAGCCGCCGGGGTTCCTGGGCGAGCCGGTGCGCCCATTCCAGGCCGCTGCGCTGCATCCAGATCGGGGCGCGCTGCTGCTCGCCCGCGATGAAGTTGATCGCCGCGCCGCAGCCGAGGAACCAGGTCGACGGCAGGGCGTCGCGCAGGTCGGTGATCACCCGTTCCTGCCGGGGGAAGCCCAGGCCGACGAAGCAGACGTCCGGGCGTGCCGCGATGACGGCGTCCAGGACGGGGGCGTACTGGTCGGGGTCGGCGTCGAAGCCGAACGGTGGCGCGGCACAGCCCGCGATGATCAGGCCCGGGCAGGCGCCGGCGAGTTCGGCGGCCGCGCGGTGCGCTCCGTCGGCGCTGCGCCCGGCGACGCCCACGGCGGACGCCATGAGCAGCCAGTCGTCGCCCTCCTCCGGTTCGATCGCGGACGGCACCGGCGCGCCACCGAGGAGGTAGACCGATCCGGCGATGTCCCCGATCGCCTGCGAGACGGTCCAGATCAGGCTGGCGCCCGCGACCCGTTCGGGCAGCGGGTTTCCGGCGAGTTTGCTCGCCCACACCAGCGGCATGCCGTCGGCCACCACCAGGGTCGCATCGTCGAGGAAGCTGCGGACTTCGGCCGCGATGGGCCGGTCGCTGTCGGCGAGCCGCAGGATGTCCACGTTCGGGGTGACGATCCGGCCGCCTTCGCCCCGGCTCAGCGCCTCGACGACATGTGCGGCGACCTCTTCCTCGGTGATCGCGTCGAATTCCCGGCCGGCCAGTCTCACGCGCTCATTTCCCACGAAATTGGACAATAGCGGGTCAATCCCCGTGGATCAGTCGTTAACCGCAGTGACACACGAACCGACAAAACCGTGCAGGGGGTGCGCCGATGGCGCGGGTGATTTTCCTCGGCGGGCTGGGACGCAGCGGCACGACGCTGATCGAGCGCGTCCTCGGCGAGGTGCCGGGCATCTGCGCGGTCGGCGAGCTGGTCCATCTCTGGCAGCGCGACCTGCGTGACGACGAGAAATGCGCCTGCGGCAGCCACTTCTGGGGCTGCGACTTCTGGGAACGCGTCGGCATCGCGGCGTTCGGAGGCTGGCACCGGGTCGACGTGCATCGCGTACTCGCGCTGCGCGAGCTGGTCGAACGCACGCGCCACATCCCGCGCCTCGCGACTCGCGTGCCCGCCGGCTATGCCGATTTGGTACGCGAGTACGCCGACTACTACGTCCGCATCTACGAGGCAGCGGCCGCCGTCAGCGGAGCCGAGGTGATCGTGGATTCGTCGAAGCATTCCGCGCTCGCGCATGTGCTCCGCTATGCCACGCGGGTGGAACCAGCCCTCGATCTGCGGGTGCTGCATGTCGTGCGGGACGCGCGTGGGGTGGCGTACTCGTGGACGAAGAACGTGCTGCGGCCCGAGGCGGCCGCCGACGAGATGACCCGATACTCCCCGGCCCGCTCGGCTCTGCTGTGGACGGCGCACAACGCCGCGTTCTCGCTGCTCCGCCGCCGAGGCGTACGCGTACGCACCTTGCGCTACGAGGAGTTCCTCGCCGATCCGGAGGCCACCCTGCGACGGCTGGTCACGTTCGCCGGGCTCGACCCGTCGGCGGTGGACCTCGGCTGGCTGGAACGGGACCAGGTGACGCTGAGCGTGTCGCACAGCGCCGCGGGGAACCCGATGCGGTTCACCACCGGACTTGTTCCGCTGCAACGCGACGACGCCTGGCGTACGCACCTCGCGCCGAGACAGCGGGCCGTCGTGAACGCCGTCTGCGCGCCGATGCTGAAGGCGTACGGGTACGAGCTGGGGGTCAAGCGATGACGACCTGGCCCTCGGTGGACGTGGTGGTGCCGACCAGGGATCGGCCCGAACTGCTCACCCGTACGCTCAACGGCATTCTCGAGCAGGACTACGAAGGCCCGGTACGCATCCTCGTCGTCTACGACCAGGCCGAGCCCGACCCGTCCCGGGAATCCGCCGAGGACCGTCCGGTGACCGTGCTCTGCAATTCGCGTATTCCTGGATTGGCGGGAGCCCGGAACACCGGAATCCTGGCCTGTACCGCGGAGCTGGTTGCCTTTTGTGACGACGATGACGTGTGGGTGCCGAACAAGCTGCGGGACCAGGTGACGGCCCTGCGCCAGCACGCGGAGGCCGAGATGGTGACCTGCGCGATCGAGGTGCGGTACGCGGAGCGGCGCAGCATCCGACTGGCCGGGCGCGACCTGGTGACCGTCGACGACCTGGCGCGGTCGCGGATGGCGATGCTGCACTCCTCCGGCTTCCTGTTCCGGCGCGCGGCGCTCGTCGATCCCACCGGGCTGGGCCTGGTCGCGGAGGACGCGCCGGGCAGCCAGAACGAAGACTGGGACCTGCTGCTGCGGGCGGCGCGACGGCACCCGATCCTCCATGTCGACGAGCCACTCGTCCGGGTGCTCTGGGGCCGGAGTTCGTTCTACGCCTACGAGTACGCCACCAAGATCTCGTCGCTGCGCTGGATGATGGCCCGGCACCCCGAGATCAAAGGCTGCCCACCGGGCGCCGCCCGGGTCTACGGCCAGCTCGCCTGCTGGTCGGCGGCGGCGGGAAACCGGACCGACGCCTGGAAATGGACTCGGGAAACCGTACGCGCCAACTGGCGGGAACCGCGCGCCGCGATCGCGTTGGCGGCCCTTACCGGTGCCGTCCGCATCGAACGGGTCCTGAGCGCCCTCCACAAACACGGCCACGGCATCTGATTTTTTGGCTGCAGATCACGGTTGTGCATGCTTCCGGAGCCGTTGGAAGCATGCACAACCGTGATCTGCAGCTATCGGGGCTGGTCGGGGTTATCCACAGGGGGTGGTGGGGGAGGGCACGGCGGTGGCACCTTCGCGGGGTGCCTAGACGACCCACGATTCCGCCGGCGCTGCGCGGAGTGACGTTTCGCGGCAGCGCAGCGATGCGGGACGGCCTGCTGACGCGGGGTCAGCTCGCGAGTTCGGCCTGGCGACGGCTGTTCCGTGACGTCTACGTCCAGCGCTCGGTCGAGATCGACCATCGTGGACTCTGCGTCGCCGCTGTCGAGCACGTCCTGCCGTCTGCGGTCGTCACGGGTGCGTCGGCGGCCTATCTGCACGGCGTACGCCTGGTGGGGCCGGACGATCCCGTCGAACTGCTGACGCCGGCCCCGCACGGTCCCGTGCACGGCATCCGGCTGCATCACGGCCCACTCGATCCGGGAGATCTGGTCGAGGTCGACGGTCTTCGGGTGGCGAGCCCGACGCGTACGGTGTGGGACCTGGTTTGCCATCGCGACCTCGCGGACGCCGCGCGGTTCGTCGATCCGTTGTTGCGCCTCGGCCGGCTGACCGGCGACGACCTGGCCAAGTACGCGTGGGAGCACCGGGGCGAGCCGGGCTACCGGTTGATGGAGCAGATGGCAGAGCTAGCCGACGCCGGCTCGGAGTCACCCCAGGAATCGCGTACGTGCGTCGAACTCGTGCTCGCCGGAGTCCCGAAGCCGCGGACGCAGTACGTGATCCGGGACGGCGGACGGTTCGTGGCGCGGTCCGATCTGGCCTGGCCGGAATACCTGGTCGCGCTGGAGTACGACGGGTACGACTTTCATCATGACCGGTCGGATCTGTCACGTGACCGGGCGCGGCTCAACCGGCAGCTCATCGCCGGATGGCTGGTCATCCACGTCACCGGCGATCGGCTGCGACGAGATCTGCCGGGCGTGGTGGCGGAGGTGCTGGCCGCCCTCCGCTCCCGAGGCTGGCCCGGACCTCCTCGGCTGCCCTGACGGTCCCCCGGCGTTACGTGCAGACCACGCCTTCGGCGTTTACGTGCAGACCACGCCTTCGGCGATAGGTGCGGATCACGGTTGCGCATGCCTCCGGGGCCGTTGGAAGCATGCACAACCGTGATCCGCAGGAATCAAACGGAGGGGTCAGGGGAAGGCGGAGCGGAAGGTGGCGAACGCCGTCGCGTCGCCGGCCAGCCGGAACTGTCCTTTCTCCCCGTTGCCGTCCGGATCAGACTCGAAGTACGCCACTGCTTTGATCTGCGGCCAGCCCCGGACGAAGTCGCCGGCTTCCCGGATCCACCGCGTACGCACGGTGGGGCCCCACGTGCGGGCGACGCCGAACTCTCCGACGACGATGGGCTTGGGGTGCTGCGCCGCCCAGGTGAGGAACGGCGTGAGCAGGTCTTTCAGCGACGCGAACTTGCTCCCGGCGTACGCGTCGACGCAGACCCAGTCGACCGTGTCGTCGCCGGGGTAGTACGCGGCGGCTCGCCCGGCCGCGAAGCCTTCGGCGGTGGGGCACCACACCCAGGCGACGTTGCGTACGCCTTCTTCGGCGAACACGGCCCGGATGTGCCGCCACGCCGCGATGTAGTCTGCCGCGCTCCACATCGTGGCGGCCAGGTTCGGCCGGTCCATCTCCCAGCGGACGCGCAGCAGGACCGGGTCGCCGAAGCGGCGCAACTCCGCGGCCCGCGTACGCAGCTCCCGGTCGGTGTGGCCGAGGGTGATCGAGCGGGTGTCACCGGTGGCCCAGCTGAGCATGAGCGTGCTGCCCTTGCGGCCCAGCTGGCGGTCGCTGTAGGTGTCGAACGGCTCGTCGATCCGCCGGTACGTGTTGACGATCCGGAGGCGGCGGCCGAGCGACTCCTCGTATTGGCGTACCGCGGCGATCCGGCCGGCCTGGGTGAGCTGGGCCGGCCGGACCCACGCGCCGAGCCAGGCGCCGGTGGCGGGCGGAGTCACCGCGCCACCGGCGAACGGCCCGGGATGGGGCGCGACTTTGTCCAAGGCTGAGGGGGTCGGCGCCGGCTCGTCAGGCGGCGGTGAGCACGCCGTCAGAGCCAGCAGTCCGACCGCCACCACGGCGACGAAGCGCCTCACCAGCTCTCCGCGTCCGGGTCGCGCCGCGGCCGCTCGGACTCCTCGGCCGGCTCCGCTGCCGGCTCCACCGGGTGCGAGGACTCGGGCGAGACCGCGTGGGAAGGCTCGGGCGAGACCGCGTGGGAAGGCTCGGGCGAGACCGCGTGGGAGGACTCGGGCGAGCCCATCTGAGAGGGCTCGGGCGAGACCGCGTGGGAAGACTCGGGCGAGACCGCGTCTGACGACTCGGGCGAGACCAAGTGGGAGGACCCAGGCGAGCGCGGCTGCTCGGACGCGGACGGCGCGAGATCGCCGCTGGCCAGACTGCCCAAGGTCGGACGGGTACGCCGGGCGATGTAGAGGACGTTGACGGAGTACCGGCCGGCGAGGCCGACCCGGGTGGCCAGGTCGTCCACGAACTGGGCGATCGGGCGCAGCCAGCGGCGGCCGTACCAGCCCTGTGTGAACAGGGCGAAGCCGCGCTGCTCGACGATGGTGAAGCCGTGCCGGTCGAGGATCGTGGCCACGTCGTCGTGCGACAGCTCGGAGAACCAGGGCTTCGCACCGTGCCGGCGGTGCCGCAGGTGCCGCAGCGAGTGGGCGTTGCCGTGGTTCTCCACGACGAGGAGCCCGGCGTCGTAGTGCGGCAGGACCTGGGCCGCGAAGGCGATCGCCCGGTCGCGTACCACCTCGTCGACGTTGAGAAGCAGGCGGAACACCGTGACAAGGGCGGGAGCATCGGTCGGGACCGGGATCGGCACCGGGCCGGTCTCGTCGATCTGATGCATGACCGCGTACGCGCCGACCTCGTGCGCCTTGGTCAGCATGGCGGCGCTGGTGTCGTAGCCGTGCGCACCGCGCACCAGACCGTGCAGGATGCGGATGGCCCGGCCGGTGCCACAGGCGAAGTCGTGCTGAACCGGTCGCCGGTAGGGGAACGCCCGCCGGGCGAGGCCGCGCAGATACTCGCGCTGCCGCCGGTTGATCGCCGACCAGTAGCTGTCCGGGGCGTACACGATGTGCTCGTACTTCTCCACCGCCGCGGAGTCCTGGAAGATCTGGGTGTAATCGGTGCGCATGGTTCTCCTCGAGTGTTGTCAGACCCGCCGGCTCAATGGGGTCATAGGCAGGCGGCGGCGCAGCAGCACCACCCCCAGCAGGTACGCGACCGCCCCGGCTCCGATGGCCAGCCAAGGCGGGGACGCGTGCAGCGCGACCGGCACCGCGCCGAAGCTGACGGAGGTCAGCAGCACGGCGGCGAGGGTGTCGCCGCCGAAGGGGTGCAGCCGCATCGTGACCACGATCTGGGCGAGGGGCAGCAGGTTGTTCACGGCGACCGCGCAGGCCAGCCCGAGAGCGGCGCCGACGATCCCGAGCGCCGGGATGAGGAGAAGATCCACAGCGACCATCGCGATCAGGGCCGCGAGAACGTTGACGAGGTTCCAGACGGTTCGGCCGCCCATGGCGAGCACCATGTCGACCATCCCGCAGCCGGTGGCCAGCAGCATCACCAACGCCAGTACGCGTACCACCGGGGCGGCCTGCCGGTAGTGCGTGCCGAACAGGCCGAGGTAGTCCCCGGCGTACTGGAGGATCGTCAGGTGCAGCGGCCAGGAGGTGAGGATGAGCCAGCCGGTCGCGGTCTGATACAGCCGCCGCGCGGTGGGCAGGTCGCCGACCGCGAGTGCCTCGGCCAACCGGGGCTGCACCGCCTGCGAGATGGCGCCGTTGGCGAGCTGGCCGACGACGACGAACCGCCCCGCGACGGAGTACGCCGCCGCGGCGGCCAGCCCGGCGAGCGCGGCGACCAGCAGCACGTCGATGCGTTGCAGGGCGGTCTGGGCGACGTTGGCGAGAGCGCGGGGCGCGGTGAACCGCCAGAACCGCCACCCCATCCCGTCCGCTGCGGGTTTCCTGCGGATCAGGGATATCCAGGCGATCACGGCCGCTTTTGACATGCGTATCCGTGATCTGCTGCCCAATGGATTGGCCAGGCGCCAGAGGAGGTAGCCGGCGGCGACGCAGACCGGCAGGTACGGCCCGGCCCACGCGACGGCCCAGACGGCCACCGGTGCGCCGACGAGGAAGACCAGGCCCAGCAGGACCAGTTGCAACGCCGGCCGGGTGATCTTCTCCAGCAGCACGGTCGGGCGCATCTGCCGGTAGCCGCGGGTCGCGGCCAGCAATGCGTCGGCGAGCGCGGCGAGCGGCAGGAAGAACGCGAGCGCCCGCAGCGGTCCGGCGTACTCCGGGGTCAGCACGGGGGCCAGCCAGAAGGTGACCCCCGTGAGCACCAGTCCCGCGAGGAACACCGGTGGCAGGGCGACCCGCAGGCACGCCCCGATCAGCTCCGGTGTGGACAGTGCGCGCAGCCGGGCCGGCCAGTACACCAGCCCGGTCACCGTCCCCAGCCGGGCCACCCCACCCACCAGCGTGAACGCGGCCGTGGCCGCGAAGAACGAACCCGCCTGCTCGGCCCCCAGTCCGCGCGCGACCAGCCAGGTCACGCCGAGGCCCGCGACCCCGGCCAGGCCCGCGCCCAGCAGGTTCGCGACGCCGCCGCGCGCGGTCGAGGTCAGCGCGTCCCGGTGCGAACCAGCTCCGCGTTGCGAGGGCGCCTGGGTGCGAGTCGGGTTCTCCGTGGTCATGCTCGCCAGGCAGGCGTACGCCCAAGCCAGGCGGTCAGGGCCGCATCGTGTGGTGCGAAGTGCGCGCGGAGCTCCGCGTGGATCTCGTCGGGCAGTTCGGTCTCCCGGGGCCGAGCGTTGTGCTGCTCGAATTCGGGGAAGCCCAGGTGCGGCAGGCCGAGGAAGTTCTGCACTCGTTCGTAGACCGTCTTCGGGTCGGTGAAGAACTCTTCGGCCTCCTGGACGAGGATGCTGTCCCGGCCGAGCTGATGCGCCAACTGCTCCAGCGCGATGGCGTACTCGCCTCGGGCCCGGTACGCGTGGTGCTGATGGGCGAACGAGTACGCGAACGGGTCGGCGGTCAGCCGGGCCTGCTGGCCCCGCAGCCGGCTCGTTTCGAGGGAGAGCGCGCGGGCGAAGTCGGCCTCGAGCTCGAAGCCCCGTGCCACTTCATGTGCGTGTTGCGAGTGCGCCCGCTCGACCGGGTCGCGGACGAGCACGATCACGCGTACGCCAGGCAGGTCGCGCGCGATCCGGGCGGCCGCGTGCGGGTGGTAGAGGTAGTACGGGCTCGACTCGAAGGTCTGCCCCGGATAGCCGTGTTCGTCGAGCAGCCGCTCGGCCGCCCGGCGCAGCGGGAAGTGGGCGCGGTACCAGTCCGGCCCGCGGTGGTAGTTCGTGTCGAAGTAGTGCACTCCCTTGTGCAGCACCGCCTTGAGGATCAGCGGATGCTGCGAGAGCGCGCGGTAGAGCGACGTGGTTCCGCAGCGCTGCCCGCCGCAGATCAGGAACGAGGGCAGCATGCGGGAGCCGGCGGTGAGCCGGCCGAACGAGCGGGATCCGGCGTGGATGATGCGTTTGACGGGTTCGGGCACGGTGCTGGAGTTCACGTCAGCCTCCGGACGCGGTCGATGAGCACGGGAAGCAGCCAGGTTCCGAGGACGCCGAGGCGCGCACCCGCCTCGGCCTGGCGGTCGGCCAGATAACGGGCGGCGAGGTCCACGAGGTAGAGCAGCGCGGTGACCTCGCGCCCGTCGGGGATCACGTCGAATGGATCGAGCAGTGTGGACGCCTGGGCGACCACGTCGGCCACGCAGGCACGCGCGTCGGCGTCGGACTGGATGCGGCGTTGCAGCTCGTAGTGGAGGGCGTCGAAGCCCATCGGGACGCCCGGGGTGAACCGTTCCCAGTCCCACACCAGCACGTCGGACCCGTCGTCGCTGTCGACGCAGGCCATGTTCCAGGGCGCCCAGTCGCCGTGCCAGGCGCCGTAGGTCAGCGGTACGTCGCCGCTGCGGTCGATCAGGGTCCGTGCGGCGTCCAGCAGCGGCGCCCCGTCGGCGTGATCGGCCACCTGCACCAGGCGGTTGCGCAGGTCGGCCCAGTAAGGGCTGGTGGCCAGCCAGCCGCGGGTGGTCCCCACGGCACGGGCGACCTCCAGCATCGCGGTGGTCAGTCTTTCCGGCCCGAGTGGTACGCGATCCCGCCAGATCGGCAGCGCGGACTGCACCAGCACCTGGTGCCCGTGCCACTGCCCGGTGTGGAGGACCTGTGGAACGGAGACTTCCTTGAGGTCGATGTGGGACAACGCGGTCAGCGCCGCGGTCTCGGCCCGGACGAGCCGTCGGGTCAACGGGCCGGTCCCCAGCTTGGTGAAGCCGAAGGTACGCCCGGTCGGCGTGAGCAGTTGCAGGACCGGCTTCCGATTGGCCCGCGCCGGTCCGATGTGGATACTGATGCTGAGCGGCGCCTGCAGGTGCCGTTCCAGGTAGCTGTCGATGGAGTCGGCCCCGGGCGACGGTGCGTTGATGCGTACGCGGTCACGCAGGAGCGCCGGCCACGCCCCGGTGCGCAGCGCCGCCACGACGGCGTCCCGTTTGAGCTTGGCGAGCCGGGTCTGCGGCTCGGCGAATCGGCGTACGGCCGCGGCGGCGACCCGCCGGGACCCCATCGGGATCAACAGCTTCGGCCGCCGCGCGTGCGGCACGACGAGATACTCCGCGACTCGGTCCGGTCCGTCGCCGGTGAGCGAACAGGGCGCCGGATACAGCAGGTCGAGGACTTCGGCGAGGTACTGATGGCGTAGTTGGGCGTCGGCCGCGGTCAGCTGGGCCGGAGCGGTGGTCACCGGGCTCATGCGTCACCCCGATCAGAGTTCGTTTTCGGGAGGGTTGCGCGCCAGAGCAGCGCGTAGGCCAGGAAGGTGAAGGCCAGCGGGGTGACCAGCGAGTTGTACCAGAACATCGCGACGAAGGTCCCCACGATCGCGGCCTGGCCCGCGATCCCGATCGGCGTGCGGTCGCGGCGGAACCGCCACAGCCCGTAGCCGAAGAAGCCCAGGTATCCGACGGCACCGACGGCGCCATGAGCGAACAGCAGCTGCCACAGCTGCCCGTTGCCGCCGACGGTGAAGTTGCCGCAGCGTTCGCAGGCAGCACTCTCGCCGACCGTGATCGACTGCCGGCCGCCGAGCGTGTTGCGCGTCGACCCGAACCCGACCAGCGGGGACTGCCGGAACCCGTCCAGCGCCCGCTCAGTCAGATACATGCGTACGCCGTTGGACTTGCCGTTCTCCAGGCGTTTGGTGACGACGTCGCCCAGCGGCGTCACCGCCAGCACCCCGGCCAGCGCGGCGGCGGCGCCCGCCCCGGCCAGCAGCATGCCCGACCGGCCCGCCTGCGCCTGGCGTACCGCCACGTAGGCGAGCGTGACCCCGAGCCCGATCCACAGGCCCCGATTGAGCGAGTGGACGACCGGCACGGCCGCGACCACCAGCAGGGCGAGCGCCGCGGTCTTGACCCGCCGCGGGGCTGCCGTGCGGACCGCGACGGCGAACCAGACGACGAGCAGGCAGAAGTTGTTGCCCCAGGTGTTCGTGTAACCCCACGGCGCGGCCGGGCGGGGCTGGGGGTCGCCGACGAGGTCCATGATCTGCGCGGCGTAGGGGTGGACCAGCGACTTGATGAAGCCCTTGCCGCGCACACCCGGTGGGAGCAGCAGCTCGACCGGCGAGGTGAAGCTGAAGTGCCCGGCGAAGGTGCCGAGCAGTCCACCCGCGACGGTGACCACGAACAGCCAGGCCAGCAGTTTGACCAGGCGCGTCTGGGAGAGCGCGCCGGTCGGCAGGTTACCGGCGTAGATCAATAGGACGGTCAGCGAGACGTACTCGACCAGACGGAAGGCGACGCCGCTGACCCGCTCGGCCGCGCCCGCCTGGACCACGCCGTCCGGGTCGGCCCCGAGCACGGCCACGCCGACGATCACCGCGCCCAGGAAGAGCAGCCAGAAGGGAAAACCGGGCGGCAGCTTGACCGCCTCGCCGCGCCGGTGCTTCCGGACGAGTTGGACGACCATCGGGACGGCGAGGATCGGGAAGATCAGAACGCCGAGCCCGAGCGCCCACCACAGCGGATACAGGGCCAGCAGCGCCACCAACGGCCACGCGGACATGCTGGGCGCCTCGTCGCCGCCCCTGCCGCCCCTGTGCGCCGGATCAGGGTTCTCGGTCGAATCTTGACCCAAGATTCGACCTGGATCCCTGATCCAGTGCCCACGATCCGGGGCGACGACACTCACGCGGCGCCCTGCCCGGCGGCGGCGTCCAGCTCCGCCAGCTTCGTCTCGTCGATGCGCTCGAAGTGCTGGGTGTCCTCGACGAGAGCTGCGGACGGCGTCGGCCGGGGGGCCGGGGCGACCGCCGGCACCGAAGTGGGCACCTTGAGCCGGGGTACGACCACCGCTCCGAGCAGCACCGTCCCGACCCGCCGCAGCTGTTCGGCGGCGTCGAGGACCTGCGGGTAGCGCGTACGCCGGAGTTCGATCGCGACGATGGCCGCGTCGGCCACGCCGGCCAGGCTCTGCGCGTCCGCACTGGCCTCGGCCGACGGGGCCTCGATGATCAGGTAATCGCACTGCGTACGCAGGTGGGCGACGATGTCCCGCAGTGCCTGCGACTGCAACAGCCCGGCCGCGCTGGCGGTCGCGCCGGTGGCGAGCACCCGCAGATGAGGCGTACGCGGAGCGCGCTGCAACGCGGTGGACAGCGCGACCCGGCCGCAGATGACGTCGGACAACCCCGGGGTCGGCTGCACCCCGACCAGGCCGGCCAGTGGCGCGACGCCGACGAGCAGGTCCGGCAGGTGCGCGCCGACGAGCACGACTTCGCTGCCCGTACGCGCGAGCGCGGTCGCGAGGTTGGCCGCGACGAGGGTGGCCGACGGTCCCCGGCTGGCCCCGGTCACCACGACCGCCCGGCCGAGCGCGGTTTCGGCAGCCGGCTGCGTTCCGGACGGCTCGCGTAGGCGCTCACCGGCGGGGACGACGGCCGAGATCGCCGCGACGACCTCGTTCCGCAGCCGGTTGAAGATCCGGCCGCCGCTGCCGTACGGGGGGAAGACGTCGTCCAGCCGCGGCTTGGCGCGCCCGGTCACCTCGGCGAGCACCGGCACGTCGGCGCGACGCCAGACGTCACCCGCCCGGCGTACGCGCCGGTCGAGGCGATGCCGCAGGGCCGCGGCCAGCAACCCGAGCAACGCGCCGAGCACGGCGCCACCGGCCAGATTGATCTTCAGATCCGGCTTGCGCGGCCGGTTGGGCAGACCGGCGTCGCTGATGATCCGGCCCGCGCTCACCGCCGTCGTCGACAGCCCGTTGAGCTTGCCGTTCAGCTGGTTGATCTGGGCCTGGAGGGTGGCTCGCTGGCTGTCCAGGGTGGGCCGGTTCGGGGCGTCGCCGGACTGCTTGCCCAGCTTGACGATCACCTGGCCGAGCTGCGTCGACAGCTGCTTGAGCTTGGCGTTGAGCGCCTTGATCTGGCTGTCCAGGTCGTAGTGCGCGTTCGCGTCCCGGCTGCGCAGGTACGCCTCCGCGAACGCGTGCGAACCGGCCTGGGCCAGCTCCGGCGTACGCGCGGCGTACTTGATCTGCAGGACGGTGGTGTTCGGCGGAACCTCCACCGACACGCTGCGGGAGAGGTTCCGCGGGTCGACGTGCGTACGCAGCAGCTCGGCGGCGGTCGTGGCGACCTGGGTCGAGCGCACCAACTGCGCCTCGGTGTCGAGGTTGATCTCGCCCTTGGTCCGGCCACCGGCCGCGTTCGCGTCCCCACCCGACGGCTGGACCAGCACCGACGTGCTCGACACGTACTCGCGCGGCAGCGTACGGGTGACGGCGGCGGCGCCCGCCACCCCGACGGCGGTCAGGAGCAGGACGACCCACCAGTGCCGACGGACCAGCCCGAGGTAGTCGGAGAGGTCCATCGACCCGGGATGAGCGGCGTCCATGGGCGGCCTTTCGCGTACGGGGTCGACGGGGTCGGGGAGAAGGAGGAGAGGCCCCTGAGAGGTAAACGGCACGGGCGGGCTGACGTAACTCCGGAAAACAGGCTGTATGTCCGGATTTGCTGGGCGTGTCGCTGCACGATTTCCGCGATGGGTCCACTTTTCTGGACGTTTACCCCTTTAAGCCACCACAGGTCGCGAATAGGATCAATAGCAGCAATCAGTGCGTTTCTCTCGACTGGCGGAGGGGAGGCACCGCGATGGTCAGGTCCGGCCATGGCAGGCGGTCCGCGCGGGTGGCGCTGCTCGCCGCCGCCGCGGTGACAGCGGCGACGACGATCGGGCTGCTCGGCGGCCGGGTTTCGGACCGGCCCCGGATCGTGCCGGTCGCGGAGGACGTCGCGGTCCGGGACTTCGCGCCCGCCTCGCTCGACACCCCCGAATCGCCCGCACCGACCGCTGCGCCTGCCGAGAGCGTGGACCTCCTGGCGGCCGGCGGCTGGGCCGGCGGCGCAGCGGTCAGCTACCTCAAGTTCCGCGTCGACCTGCCGGCCGGCGCCCCGCCCGCGCACGCCGAACTCTGGCTCGCCCGGCACAGCGGCCGCCTGCCCGGAATCGTCGAACTCAGCGTCGTCCCGTGGGCGGACTGGCGGGCCGGCCAGGTCACTGCGGGGTCCGCGCCCCGGCTCGGCCAGGTGGTCGGCTCCGTGTTCCCCACGGGATTCGAGACTGCGGTCCACTTCGACGTCACGAGCGTCCTCCGCGACTCCGGCGAGTACGCGTTCGCGGTGACCGCGCCGACAAGCGACGCGATCGGCCTGTTCGACGCCCAGGAGAGCCGGGCTAAACGGCCGCCGACGCTGACCCTGCAATGGAACACGGGACCCCGTCCGTCGGCGAGCCCGCTCAACCGGCTGCCCGGCTCGATGATCGTCGCGCCGCCGAGCACCGCCCTGCGCTACCTGCAGCTCCCGGGCTGGCTGCCGGAGGAGGCCGCGCCCTACTGGGCTCCGTCCACCGACGACGGTGCGTACGCCACCGCGAGTGCGACCGAAGAGCCGTCGCCGCCCCCGCCGCCCTTGCCGACCCCGGGCGACCCGGTGGCTACTCCAGCGCCGTCTCCCTCGGATTCGGCCGCACCTTCGTCGGAACCGACGCCGTCGGGGATGCCGTCGCCGTCTGTCCTGCCGTCGCCGACGGACTCGCCCGCGCCCTTGCCGTCCAACTCTCCGTCAGCGTCGGATCGGCCCAGCCCGTCGGGCTTGGCTAGCGTGTCGGTGTCGCCGAGCGCATCGGTGGCACCCAGTCCGTCGCGGTCGCCGAGTGCGTCGGTCTCACCGAATGCGTCGGGGTCCCCGGGCGCGCCGGTCTCACCGTCGGTCTCACCGAGCGCTTCGGGCTTGCCGAGCGCGTCCGCGTCGCCGAGCGCGTCCGCTTCGCAGGGGCCGTCGCCGAGCCCGAGCAGCAGCGGGCCGTCCGAACCCGACTGCCGCCTCGGCGACCGGGGCGTACCCGAGTGCGGGGTGCTCTGGGGCGTCGCGCCGGGGGCGCACACCTCGGTCAACCGGGCCAGCGCGTTGCGTACCTTCGAGAATCTGACCCAACGGCCGCAGGCGGTCTATCACGCGTACCACCGTGGAGACCAGATGTTCCCCACCGCCGAGGAGATCGGCGTGGCCCGGGATCCGCGCAGCCCGCGGATGCTCATGCTGAACTGGAAGCCGCTGAATGCCACCTGGCGGGAGATCGCGAACGGCGACCCCTGGTCCGACGACTATCTGGACCGGCTCGCCGCGCACATCAAGGCGACCTTTCCCGAGCAGTTCTTCTTCACGATGCACCACGAACCCGAGGACGACGTACGCGCGAATCCGCTGCTCGGGATGACCGCGCGGGACTACGCCGCCGCGTTCCGGTACGTGGTGCAGCGGCTGCGGGCCGACGGCGTCACGAACCTGATCTCGGTGGTCTGCTTCATGGCGTACATCCCGTGGAACACCAAGTCGTGGTTCCCCGATCTCTACCCGGGTGACGACGTCGTCGACTGGGTCGCCTGGGACGCGTACGCCTACAGCGATCCCGGTTACGGCTACGGCGACTTCGCCGAGATGATGAACCGGCGGTCGAGCGGCCATCCGGACTGGCCCGGCTTCTACACCTGGGCCGCGAAGCGGTTCCCGAAGAAGCCGCTGATGGTCGCCGAATGGGGGCTCTGGTACTCCGCGTTCAACCGTGGTCACCAGGCCGACTTCTTCCGCAGCGTCGGGCGGCAGATCGACCTGTTCCCCCGGGTCAAGGCGCTGATCTACTTCGAGACGCCGAGCAACCAGGCCGGCCGGGACTCCCGGGTGCATGCCACCGCCGACGGGCTGGCCGCGTACCGGGATCTGGGGAAGCTGCCGGTGTTCCGGGTCGAGCCGCCGCCAGAAGTGCGGTCGGCGGACCAGCGGCCCAAGGCGCCGAGCCCACCCAGCCCGACCGCGGTCAAGCCTCCGGGAGGCTGATCCAGCTGCCGTTGACGAGGTAGTCGAGGACCTCGTCGACGGCGTCCTCGACCGAACCCTGGCTCGTGTCGATGGTCAGCTCCGCGTCGGTGGGCGCCTCGTAGGGGTCGTCGATGCCGGTCATCCCGCGGATCAAGCCCGCCCGCGCCTTGGCGTACAGGCCTTTGCGGTCGCGCTTCTCGCAGACTTCCAGCGGCGTGGCGACGTGGACGAGGATGAAGTCCGCTCCGGCGGTGCGGGCCATCGCACGGGCTACCGCGCGGGCTGCCGCGTACGGCGCGATCGGGCAGGCGATGGCCACGCCGCCGTGCCGGGCCACTTCGGCGGCGACGAACCCGATCCGCCGGATGTTCAGGTCCCGGTCCTCTTTGCCGAAGCCCAGGCCCTTGCTCAGCTCCCGGCGGACGACGTCGCCGTCGAGCATCGTGATGCTGCGTTCGCCCTCCTCCCGCAGCACCTCGGCCACCCCATGTGCCACCGTGGACTTGCCGGAGCCGGACAGGCCGGTGAAGAACAGGACGAGACCACGTTGGCGCCGCGGCGGCCGGGCCTTGGCCAGCTCGCGGGCGACGCCCGGCGGCGTGTGCCACTCCGGCAGCGTCTCGCCGTCGTCGAGCAGTTGCGCGATCTCGTCCGGAGTCAGCGGCAGCCGCGCGAACCGCGGGTTCACGTCGTTGGCGTCGCGCCACTGACCGTCCCGCGTGTCGTACGCGAGCGCGCGGGGGACCAGTACGCGAGGACCCCGGCCGGCGATGGTCTCGGCAGTGGACAGCAGATGCGTGACCCCGTACGCCTCGGCGACCCGAGCCCGCAGCGCGCCGTCGGCGAACTGGTCCTCCCGCCGATGCAGCGGGATCGCCACCACCAACGGGTCCGGCAGGCGCTCGGCCGCAGCGAGTACGCAGCGCAGCAGGGCGTGCTGCTCCAACCCGTCCGGCCCCGGCTCGGCCACCGGCACCAGCAGCACGATCTGCGCGCTGAGCTGTCGTGCGGTGTGCAGCAGCTGGGCCAGTTGGGGCCGGTGCAACGGGCGGTCGGCGTAGAAGCCGAGGACGCGGCTGGCTCCCGCTCGATCCGGCGCCTCGGTCTGGCCGGCGTGGAGATGATGGCGAGCCTCGGCGGCGGACAGCCGATAGCGGTGGAAGGGCAGCCCGCCGTCGCCGTACGCGCGTACCGCCCCGGAGAGGTAGCTGTGCCCCGGTTTCCGGGCGGGCCAGCGCTCGGCGATGTGCAACGCGCCGACCGGTGCGCCCTCGGGGTCGGTCAGCACGACCGCCTTCGCCTCGGGGCGTACCGCCACGTCCGGGATGAGCAGCGTGATCAGCGGCCACACCCCGTCGTTGGGCAGCCGCCCGTGCTGCTCCACCGCGGCGCAGTCGGCCCGGCTCATGAACCCGTCCAGCGGTGCGTACGCCCCGGCGAGCAGCATCTGGAGGTCGGCCAGCTCGACCGGTTCGGGCGTGTGGGCGGGCGCGCTGGCCAGATCCTCGTCGGTGAGGGCCCACTCGAACCGGTCCACGTCGCCTCCTGTTCGTGCTGACTGCACTTTGGCGTCTCGGGCGAGGCATCCCCTGGCTCGCGTCGAGATGACTAGTGTGCCAGCTCGACCGTGGCACTGCGATCGGGCTAGCCGGTGTTGCGAAGACCGGCGGCGATGCCGTTGACCGTGGTGAGCAGTGCCCGCTCCAGCGTCGGATCGGTGCTCGGCGCTCGGCCACCGCCGGGCGTGGCGGCCGACCTGGTCCCGGTGTCTCGATACTGCCGCAACAACGCAACCTGGAGGTGGTGCAACGGCTCCAGATAGGTGTCCCGCACCGCCAGCGTCCGCGCCAGCACCGGCTGCGCCTCCAGCACGTGCGCCTCGCCGGTGATCGCCAGGACCTCCTCGACGGTACGCGCGTACTCCGCCTCGATCTTGCCGAAGATCGGCTGGAGCCGCTCCGGAACAAGTGCGGCGACATAGTTCCGCGCGATCGTCAGGTCGGTCTTGGTCAGCATCATCTCCACATTGGAGAGGAAGGTCCGGAAGAAGTGCCAGCGGGAGTGCGCGTCGGTCAGGGTGTCGAACAGTCCTGCCTCGCGTGCGGCGCGCAGGCCGGTGCCGACGCCGTACCAGCCGGGGACGATCTGGCGTGACTGCGTCCAGCCGAACACCCAGGGGATAGCCCGCAGGCCACCGAGCCCGGCGCCCGAGTCCGGCCGCTTCGCGGGGCGGGAGCCGATGTTCAACGCGCCGAGCAGCTCGGTCGGCGTGGCCGCCCAGAAGTACTCGGGGAGCAGCGGATCCTCGACGAGATCCCGGTACGCCCCGAAGGCCGCGTCGGACACGGCGTCCATCGCCGCGTCCCAGCGAGCCAGGTCTTCCTGCGGCTGCCGGGGCGCGGTGTGCAGCAGCGTCGCCTGCAGCACGGCGGCCACGGTCAGCTCCAGGTTCTCCCGGGCCAGCGCGGGCAGCGTGTACTTGTCGGAGATGACCTCGCCCTGCTCGGTCACCTTGATCGCGCCGTCGAGCGTGCCGTAGGGCTGGGCCAGGATCGCCTCGTGGGTCGGGCCGCCGCCGCGGCCGACGGTGCCGCCGCGGCCGTGGAACAGCCGCAGGCGTACGCCGTGCCGGGCGGCGACGTCCCGCAGGTCGCGCTGTGCCCGGTGGATGCCCCACTGGCTGGTGGTGATCCCGGCCTCCTTGTTGGAGTCGGAGTAGCCGAGCATCACCTCCTGCACGTCGCCGCGAGCGCGCACGACGGCCCGGTACGCCGGCAGCCGCAGCAGCTCGTCGAGGAGCCGCCCGCCGGCGGACAGCTCGGCCGGGGTCTCCAGCAGCGGCACGAGCCCGATCCGGGCCTTGGCGTTGTGCGGGTCGATCAGACCGGCCTCGCGGGCCAGGACGGCGGCGGCGAGCACGTCGTCGACGCCCTGCGTCATCGAGATGATGTACGACTCGATGACCTCCGGCCCGAATCGCTCCTGCGCGTCCCGGATGGTGCTGAAGACGTCGAACGTCTTGCGCGACCGGTCGCTCAGCGGGGTGTCGGCGTGCGACAGCGGGCGGCGGCTGTCCAGCTCCCGAGCCAGCAGCTCGGTCCGCTCCGCGCGGGACAGCCCCGCGTAGTCGGTGACCTCGCCCACGCTGGCGTAGAGCTGGGCGAGCACGGCGTGATGAGCCTCGGCGTGCTCGCGTACGTCCATCGTGGCCAGTCGCAGCCCGAACGCGCTCACGCGGCGGATGATGCTGGCCAGGGTGCCCGTCGCGGTCAGCTGCCCGGCGTTGCGCGCCAGCGACGCCCGCAGCAGTTCCAGGTCGGCGATCAGCCCGGACGAGCCGAGGTAGTCGCGCCCGTGCACGTGCGGCGTGCCCTTGGCCAGACGCTGCCGGGTGTTGGCGAGCTTGGCCTTGATCGCGCGCGCCTTCAGGCGGTACGGCTCCTCGGCGTTGACCCGGCGGAACCGGGCGTCCACCTCCGGCAGTGCGTCCAGGTCCTGGGCGAGGCTGGCCGACAGGTCCAGCGACACCGTACGCAGCCGCCGGGACACGCTGATCTCGTTGATCAGCTCGTCCATCGCCTCCTCGGTGGCCTGGATGCCGTGCTCGTGCTGGATGATCAGCACGTCCCGGGTGACCGCCGGGGTCACGAACGGGTTGCCGTCGCGGTCGCCGCCGATCCAGGTCCCGAAGGTGAGCGGCTGCCCGTTCGGCGCGCTCTCCACCCCCAGCGACCGGAGCGTCTCGGCGAGGTCGTCGAGCACCTGCGGGGCGGCGTCGGCGTACAGGTCGCGCAGGTAGTAGACGGCGTTGCGCGCCTCGTCGGTCGGGTCGGGCCGGTCGAGCCGCAGTTCGTCGGTCTGCCACAGCAGATCCAGCAGCTCGGCCAGCCGTCGGTCGGTCTTGGCGGTGACGTCGCCGCCATAGAGCACCGCCTCGGCCGCCTCGTTGTCGAGCTGGTCGGCGATGCTGCGGAGCTTGGTCAGGATCGACCGCCGGGCCGCCTCGGTCGGATGCGCGGTGAAGACCGGGCGTACCGCCAGGCGACGGGCGGCGGCGGCGATCTCGGCGGTCGGCACCTTCCGCTCGGCGATCATGGCGCCGGCCCGGTCGAGCCACCCGCCGTGCTTGGCTCGCTCGCGGCGCAGCTCCCGAGCCCGGTGCACCTGCTCGGTGACGTTGGCGAGGTGGAAGTAGGTGGAGAAGGCACGGGCCAGCTTCGTCCCGGTCGCGACGTCGAGCGCGCCCAGCTTGGCGGCGGCCGCCTCGGGATCGGTGCGGACCAGGGCGCGGACCTCTTCGACGAGGTCGAGCAGCGCCTGGCCCTCCTGGCGGGTCAGAGTCTGGCCGAGCAGCGTGCCGAGCCGTCGGATGTCAGCGCGCAGCGCTGCGTCGTCCTCATCGATCGCATCGATCGGGTGTCGAGCTTCGCTCACCGCGGTTCCTTCCAGGGTGCTGCCGCGCTGGCGCGAGGAGATCGCTTGCCGTCCCCGCAGCGCGCGCCTGAGAAACGGACGCCGCTGTCCTGGCCCGCATGTTACCTGCCCGAGATGTGTCCGGGCGCTGTGACGCCGCTCTCGGGCCCGCCTGTCGGCCGGTGAATGTAGGCTGGTGACCGAGCGTCCACCCCCCACCCGATTCGGGCGGGGGGCTAGTCGGCGTGGCCGAAACACGGTGCCCGACCTGGGGCCGAAATCTAGGGGGAAATGTCGTGAGGCTGGTCGGTCTGCTGGAGGCGGCCCTCGCCGACCCCGCTCTCGCCCGCGCCGGTGAGCTGGCCCGGGGCGCCGAGGACGTCGACGTCACCGCGCCGTCGGCGCTGCGGCCCTTCCTGGCGGCCACCGCCGCCCGGAACAAGTCGGTCCTCGCCGTCACGGCGACCAGCCGCGAGGCCGACGATCTGGCCGAGGCGCTGTCCTCGTTCCTGTCGCCGGACCAGGTCGCGGCCTACCCGAGCTGGGAGACGCTCCCGCACGAACGTCTGTCGCCCCGGTCCGACACCGTCGGCCGCCGGCTCGCGGTGCTGCGCCGGCTGGCTCACCCGGAACTGGAAGGCCCGCTCCGCGTCGTCGTGGCACCGGTACGCAGCCTGCTCCAGCCGCAGTTGAAAGGACTCGGCGACCTCATGCCGGTGGAGTTGTCCCCGGGCACGAGCGCCGATCTGGAGGAGGTCGCGCACCGGCTCAGCGACCTGGCGTACGCCCGGGTCGACCTGGTGACCAAGCGGGGCGAGTTCGCCGTCCGCGGTGGCCTGCTCGACGTCTTCCCGCCGACCGAGGAGCACCCGCTTCGGGTGGAGTTCTGGGGCGACGACGTGGAGGAGATCCGCTCCTTCGCCGTGGCCGACCAGCGCACCATCGAACCGGTGGACCGGCTGGTCGCGGTGCCGTGCCGGGAGCTGCTGCTGACCCCGGAGGTCCGGGGCCGGGCCGAGGAGTTGCTGGCGGAGCATCCCGAGCTGGCCGAGATCCTGGAGAAGCTGGCCGAGGGCATCCCGGTCGAGGGGATGGAGTCGCTCGCCCCGGCCCTGGCCGGCGACCACAGCATGGAGCTGCTCGCCGACTGCCTGCCCAGCGAGACGGTCGTCCTGCTCTGCGATCCCGAACGCATCCGCACCCGCGCGCATGACCTTGTGCGTACAAGTGAGGAGTTCTTGCAGGCCGGCTGGGCCGCGGCCGCGAGTGGCGGGCGAGCCCCGATCGACGTGGACGCCGCCGCCTTCAAGACGCTGGCCGAGGTACGCGGAGCCGCGCTTTCCCGCGGTCAGTCGTGGTGGTCGATCGCGCCGTTCGGGCTGGACTCGGGCGAGCCGGCGGCGGTCGACCAGACGCCGTGGCTCGACGTTCCCGAGACGGTGTCGGTCAGCGACGACACGACGACGCTGCTCACCCTGGGCGGGCAGGCCGCGCCGCTGTATCACGGCGACACCGCGCGGCTGCTCGACGACCTGACCGGCTGGCTACGTGACGGCTGGAAGGTGGCGCTGGTCTTCGAGGGCCACGGACCGGCTCAGCGGGCCGCCGAGGTGCTGCGTGACGCGGGCGTCGGCGCGCACGTGTCGGACGCGGCCGGCCTCGCCGCGGGCGAGCTGCTCATCACCACAGGCCCGCTGACGAGCGGCCTGGTCGACGAGACCGCCCAGGTCGCGATCGTGACCGGGACCGACATCTCGGGCGGCCGGGGAGCGTCCACGAAGGACATGCGCAAGATGCCGTCCCGGCGGCGCAACACGATCGACCCGCTGGAGCTGCGCGCCGGCGACTTCGTGGTGCACGAGCAGCACGGCATCGGCCGCTACGTCGAGCTGGTGCAGCGGCAGGTCAACGGGGCCGAGCGGGAATACCTGGTCATCGAGTACGCCCCGGCCAAGCGCGGCCAGCCGGGCGATCGGCTGTTCGTCCCCACCGACGCCCTCGACCAACTGTCCCGGTATGTCGGCGGCGAGCAGCCGACCCTGCACAAGATGGGCGGTTCGGACTGGCAGAAGGCCAAGGCTCGCGCGCGCAAGGCGGTCCGGGAGATCGCGGCCCAGCTCATTCAGCTGTACGCGGCGCGGCAGGGCGCCAGGGGACACGCGTTCGGCCTGGACACCCCGTGGCAGCGGGAGCTGGAGGACGCGTTCCCCTACACCGAGACGCCGGACCAGCTCGCCGCGATCGAAGAGGTCAAGGGCGACATGGAGAAGGCCGTGCCGATGGACCGCCTGATCTGCGGCGACGTCGGCTACGGCAAGACCGAGATCGCCGTACGCGCGGCGTTCAAGGCGGTGCAGGACGGCAAGCAGGTCGCCATCCTCGTCCCCACGACGCTGCTCGCCCAGCAGCACTTCAACACCTTCTCCGAGCGGATGGCCCAGTTCCCGGTGCAGATCCGGCAGCTGTCGCGGTTCCAGACCCCGTCGGAGTCCACGCGCACCATCGAGATGGCGTCCGAAGGCAGCGCCGACATCGTCATCGGCACCCACCGGCTGCTTCAGCAGGCCACCCGGTTCAAGCAGCTCGGCCTCGTCGTGGTGGACGAGGAGCAGCGGTTCGGGGTGGAGCACAAGGAACACCTCAAGTCGCTGCGGACCAATGTGGACGTTCTGACCATGTCGGCCACCCCGATTCCGCGTACGCTCGAAATGGCGATCACCGGCATCCGGGAGATGTCCACCATCGCCACCCCTCCGGAGGAGCGCCATCCCGTCCTGACCTACGTCGGGGCGTACGACGACAAGCAGGTCGCCGCCGCCATCCACCGGGAGCTGCTCCGCGACGGCCAGGTGTTCTACCTGCACAACCGGGTCGAGTCGATCGACAAGGCGGCCCGGCGCCTCCGGGAACTCGTCCCCGAGGCCCGCGTCGTCACCGCGCACGGCCAGATGGGCGAGGAAGCCCTCGAGAAGGTGATGATCGGCTTCTGGGAGAAGGAGTACGACGTCCTCGTGGCCACCACGATCATCGAGTCCGGCATCGACATCCCCAACGCCAACACCCTGATCCTCGAACGGGCCGACCTGCTCGGGCTGGCCCAGTTGCACCAGATCCGGGGTCGTGTCGGCCGTGGCCGCGAGCGGGCGTACGCGTACTTCCTGTATCCGCCGGAGAAGCCGCTGACCGAACACGCCCACGAACGGCTGGCGACCATCGCGCAGCACACCGAACTCGGCGCGGGCATGTATGTCGCGATGAAGGACCTGGAGATCCGCGGCGCGGGCAACCTCCTCGGCGGCGAACAGTCCGGCCACATCGAAGGCGTCGGCTTCGACCTCTACGTCCGGATGGTCGGCGACGCCGTCAAGGCGTTCAAGGGCGACGTCGGCGGCGAGGAGGACGAGGAGGCGACCGAGGTCAAGGTCGATCTGCCGGTCGACGCCCACCTGCCGGTCGACTACATCGAGGTCGAACGGCTGCGCCTGGAGATGTACCGGAAGATCGCCAACGCCCGGTCCGGCGAGGAACTCGACGCGGTCGTCGACGAACTCACCGACCGCTACGGGGAGCCGCCGGCGCCGGTCGTCAACCTGATCGCGGTCGCCCGGTTCCGGGCGCTGGCCCGGGCGTACGGGCTCAGCGAGGTGTCGGTACAAGGCAAGCACCTGCGGTTCTCGCCGCTGGAGCTGCCCGACAGCAAGCAGCTCCGGCTCAAGCGGTACCACCCGGACGCCGTCTACAAGCCCGCCACGTCCCAGGTGTCCGTGCCGCGCCCGACCACTCGGCGGATCGGCGGGGAGCCTCTGCGCGACCAGGCCCTGCTGGAGTGGTGTGCGCAGGCGCTGTCCGACGTTCTGGGGCCGCCTGCGGTTTAGCCCCTGCGAGCCTTGATCAGGGTCATTTCCATGTCGCTATGGCACCGCGGAAATGACCCTGATCATGAAGTCAGCTGTCGGAGTGCCTCGCGAAGAGCGTCGACGGCGTCCTCGTCCCGCGACGACTGCGCCAGCGTCGCCAGCGCGCTCGCCAGCGACGTCGTCGCCCGGGGCGGATGCGCGGCCCGTTCGGCCGCCTTGACGGCGTTCCAGTTGGCGACGATCTCCTCGAGGTCGTCGGTCTCTCGGCCCGGCTCGAAGACGTGCGGGTTCCGGCGGATCATCTTCTCGACGAACTCGCCGGCCACGTCGTCGATGGTCCAACGCTCTTCGTCGGGGAGTTCCTCGGCCATCCGGGCGTGCAGCAGGACCTGCAGCAGGACGTCGCCGATCTCCCCGCGCAGCGCGTCGAGGTCGTCGGCCCGGATCGCGTCGTACGCCTCGTACGCCTCCTCCAGCAGGTAGCGGGCGAGGGTCTGATGGGTCTGCGAGCGTTTCCACGCGTCGTCGGCGTGCAGACGGTCCATGACGGCGACCGCGTCGAGGAGCCGGGCGCCGGGCGGATCCCAGGAGCCGTAGAGCAGCTCCATCTCGGCGAGTTCCGGATTGCTCGCCAGCTTGAGGCCGAGCTCCCGGGCCAGTCGCTGGTCGCCGTCGGGCCCGGCCAGCCAGACAACCGTGCCGCCGCCTTCCACGGAGGTGCCGCCGTCTTCCACGGAGGTGCCGCCGTCTTCCACGGAGGTGCCGCCGCCTTGCACGGAGGTGCCGCCGTCTTCCACGGAGGTGCCGCCGTCTTCCACGGAGGTGCCGGCGGCGGCCAGGAGCGCCGCGGCGGTCGGCGACGGCAGGATCGTGACGTCAGCCCCGTTCGCGCGCAGCGCGGTGGTCTGCGCGTTCTCGGCTCCGGCCAGCACCGGGTACGCGCGTACCAGGTCCCACGCCTGTGCGGTGAGCAGTCCAGCCGGCAGCCGAGGGGAGGTGACGAGCAGGACGATTCGCGCCGTCATCAGCTCTGGACGGCGCCGGTTCCACCAGCGGCGGTCTCGGACGGGGCCGGCGTGGGCGCGTCGACGACGCTGTCGTTGGCGGAGTCGCCGAGCTGCAGGACGACCGGCACGTTGCCGGGCGCGCCGACCGAGATGCTCAGCGCCCGGTAGCGGGGGCTGACGGAGATGTCCTGGTTGGCGGTGGCGTCGGCCCACATCCGGCGCAGCGCCAGCGTCTGCACGACCTCCTGGCTGCCGCTGAGCTCCGGCTTGACCTGCTCGAAGGTCACGTTCGGCTGGATCGCGCCGTACTTGATCGCGTCGTCGTAGAACCAGCGGAGGTCCTCGTCGGTCACCTTGACCCCGGCGTCGGGCGCGCCGTAGATGCAGCTGTGCATCTCCAGCCGCAGCCGGCCGATCTCGGTGGACTGGTCGAGCCCTTCGGTCGACAGCGCCTGAGCGCCCTGCTGCGTGTTCGGCGAGAAGCCGGCGTCGGCGGCGAACTGCTTGCAGGCGTTGGCGAGCACGAAGCTCAGCACGACGCCTTCTCGCGTGATCCGGCCCCCGGTGCTGTCGACCATGTCGGTCACCTGAGCCTCGGTGAGCCGGCTGTCGCCGACGTACGCCGCGGCGCTCGGCGCCGATCGGCAGCCGGCCAGGGCGAGCGCGGCCAGGGCGCCGGCCACGGCGGCAGTGGTCAGTCGGCGGTGTGTACGCACGGCGGCCTCCAGAAATCGACAGTCCGGCAGGCAGCTTACTCATGGTCGGGATCTCAGGGAGAGTTCGGGGACGCGGTGGATACCCAAGCGGCGTGTCGCACGGCAGAATTCCCTGAACGTTCGTGCCCCTTCTATCGAGACGAGTTGACCCAGTGACGATCTTGACGTTGCCGCCCACGGACTGGGCTCGCATCGCCATCTCCGGGCCGACCGAGGAGCAGCGCCCCGCCACGGTGCTGCTGGTCTACCGGTTGTGGCTGGTGGCGTTCATCCTCAAGATGCTGGGCTCCACCTGGGACATGTCGTGGCACTTCAAGTGGCTGCGCGACGACCTGGCCCCGCCGCATCTGCTCAACACCGTCGGCACGGTCCTCGCCGTCGCGCTCGTCATCTTCCAGGTGCGTACGGGAGTGGGGGTGGACAAGCGGGCGCGCAACCTGATCGTCCTGGGCACCGGCCTGTTCCTCATCGCCATCCCGATCGACATCGTGAACCACCGGGTCAACGGGCTCGACATCACCGCCTGGTCGCCGAGCCACGCGCTGCTCTACATCGGCACCGCCTTCATGATCCTCGGCGTGGCGCACGGCTTCGGGATCAGCACCGCGGAGGGCCGCGTACGCACGATCGGGCTGGGCCTGGCCTGGTTCTTCTTCCTGGAGAACGTGCTCTTCCCGAGCCAGCACCAGGAGTACGGCGTGCTGTCGCTGAAGGCGTACCTGGCCGGCAAGCCCTATGCGGAGCCGATCCTGCTGCAGTTCGCCGCCGACCAGATCAACCGTCCGGTCGACACGATCGCGATCACGAACTTCTCCCTGCCGGTCGGCTCGTGGGTCTACCCGGTCTGGCTCGTCGGGGCGGCGATGCTGGCCCTGGTCGCGGCGCGGATCTTCGTCGGCGCCTGCTGGACGGCGACCGTTCTCGCGGCGGCGTACGTCGCGTACCGGTGTGTCGTCTGGGGCATCCTCTACGGCACCGGCTTCCCGCCCTCGGCCGTCCCGTTCGCCCTGCTCGCCGGGGCGATCGCGGTCGACCTCGCGTTCCTGCTCGGCACGGTGAGCGGCGCTGAGCGTACGCTCCCCGGCCGGGTCGGCGTGGCCGTCCTTGGTGCGACGCTGACCGCGGCGGCCCTCGGTGCGGCTCTGTACCTCCAGGCTGAGCTGGTCGCCCCGCCTGTTCGGTACGCGGTCCTGCCGCTCGCCGCGCTCGCGCTCGCCGCCGGGTGGACCGCGTTGACGTTCCGCCGCACCCCCGCCGAAGCGGCCCCGCAGAGTTAGCCACCAGATCACGGTTACGCATGCCAAACCCGCCACGGCAGGCATGCGTAACCGTGATCTGCACCCGGGGGTGGGCGGCCGGTAGGGTCAGGGGATGGAGTTCGCGCCGCTCGCCGAGAAGATCGTCGACGCCGTCCTGGAGTCGGACCCCGTCGCCGCGAACTACGCGGGCGACCACCGGTTCGACCATCGTCTGCCCGACCTGAGCACCGAGGGCGTCGCCGCCGACGTGGCCATGCTGCGCGAGGCCGCGCACGCGTTGTCCCAGGTGGACGTGGACGAGCTGGATCCGGCCGAGCAGGTCGACCACGAGATCCTGTCGAGCATCGTCGACCGGCAGATCTTCGAGCGGTCCGATGTGCGCGAACACGAGTGGAACCCGCTCGTGCACAATCCGGGCGCGTTGCTGCACGCGCTGATGTCCCGTCCGTTCGCCCCGGTCGAGGAACGGCTGGAGTCGCTGGCCCTGCGGCTCGCCTTCGTCCCGGACGCGCTGGCCACCGCGCGTACCCTGCTCGACGGGTGCCCGCAGGTCCACTTGGAGACCGCGGTCGGCCAGTTCCAGGGCTCCGCCGAACTCATCCGCGACTCGTTGCCGCCGATGGTCGCGCAGGTCCCGGGCCTGGAGTCGGTGGTCGGCCCGGTCGCCGACCAGGCGGTCCGCGCGTTGGAGGAGTTCTCCGGCTGGCTCGGCCGGCAACGTCCGGCGCGCGATCCGCGCTTGGGCCGCAAACTCTTCGAGGCCCGCCTCTGGCACACCCTCGACACTCAGCTGTCCGCGGCCGAGGTCCTGGATCGCGCGGAGGCCAACCTCGAGCGGGTCACGGAGGAGATCCGCGAAGCGGCGTCCGGCGTCGCGGGGGGTCCCGCCTCCGACCAAGGGGTACGCGCAGCGTTGCGGTCGTTGTCCGAGCAGCGGCCGGCCAACGACACGGTCGTGGAGCTCGCCCGGGTGACGATGGACGAGACGACCGAGTTCGTCCGGGCGAACGAACTCGTCTCGCTGCTCGACGACCCGTGCGTCCTCGAGGAGATGCCCGAGTTCGCCCGCGGGGTGGCCGTGGCGTACTGCGACGCGCCGGGGCCGCTGGAGACGGCGGACGTGCCGACGTTCTACTGCATCGCGCCGACGCCCCGGGACTGGTCGCCGGAGCTGGTCGAGTCGTTCTACCGCGAGTACAACGACCACATGGTCCGGAACCTCACCGTGCACGAGGCGATGCCGGGCCATTATCTGCAGCTCGCGCACGCCCGCCGCTACCGGGGTTCGACCCGCGTACGCGCGCTGGGCTCCTCCGGCCCGTTCGTCGAGGGCTGGGCGGTGTACGCCGAGGAGATCATGGCCGATCACGGCTTCGGCGGCCTGCCCGTACGCCTGCAGCAGCTCAAGTTGCAGTTGCGGATGACGATCAACGCGATCCTGGACCAGCTCGTGCATTGCGAGGGGCTGGCCGAGGTGGACGCGATGGCGTTGATGACCGAGCGTGGGTTCCAGGAGGAGGGCGAGGCGGCCGGGAAGTGGCGGCGGGCGCTGTTGACCTCGACGCAGCTGTCGACCTACTTCGTGGGCTGGTCGGAGGTGTCGGCGATCGGCCGCGCCCGCCCGGCCGGCACGCCCGCCCGGCAGTGGCACGACGCCATGCTCGCCCACGGCTCGCCGTCGCCGCGCCACCTGCGTACGCTGCTCGGGCTGTGAGCCCGGCGGACGGGGCGGCGGGACTCAGAGGGCGGAGATCGACGGCTGGGGTTCGGTCGTGGCGAACGAGTCCTCGGCCGCGCTCGCGCTGTACTGGGTCATCGCGAACTCGATCGGCGTTCCGTCGACCGTGCCGATGAAGCTGCCGAGCACGTTGTCGGTGGTCACGCAGACCTCGAAGTCGTAGGTCTTGCCGTTCTTCTCGCCGCTCGCCTCGACGCAGCTGGCCGGGCGGCCGGCGATCGTGGTGTCGCGCTGCTGGATGTCGCTTCGCAGGTCGAGGGCGGCCGCCGTGAGCAGCGCGCTGACCTTCTGCGCCGACAGTAGGCCGTGCTTGAGCAGCTCAGTGGCATCGGCCTGCGGGGTGGCCGAAGCGGGGGCGGCGGTCATCGTGCAGACGGCCGGAGCGCCGGAGCACTTCGTGGTGGCCTGCGGGGTCAAGATCATCGATCCCCCCGTCCATTGGTACGCCGTTCGCCGGGGCTCCTTGGACTGCGTCACCGTCGCCATCGCCCCGCCGGCGAGCTGGTAGCGGGCGGTGTAATCGGCGGCAGGCGGCTGGTTGAGCCGGGCCGCGAGATCGTTGACCAGGTCGGTGCGGTCGATCGGCGGCGTACCGCCTCCGCAGCCGGTCATGGCCAGCAGACCGGCCACGATCGGGCCGGCCAGGATGAGCAGAGTGGTGTGCCGCCGTAACCGGCGCTCCCCGGGTCGCACGCTACTCACCCTTGCTCATGAGATCGATTCGCCGCAACGTGGATGTCCGATTCCCGAAACAATGCGGAGAATCTCCGTTCAGTCGGCGTACTCCTGGCCGAACGGCGTCCGGTCGGCGGGACCGCGATAGGCTGCGGGTGATTTCGCACCGCAGAGTCGCGGCGCCCAGAGCGGACATCACGAGGAGCAACACTGTGGCCACCATCGAGGGATTCGTCGCACGGGAGATTCTCGACTCGCGGGGCAACCCCACCGTCGAGGTGGAGATCGGCCTCGACGACGGCACCATCGAGCGCGCCGCCGTCCCGTCCGGCGCGTCAACCGGCGCCTTCGAGGCGCTGGAGCTGCGGGACGGTGACAAGGGCCGGTACAGCGGCAAGGGCGTGCAGAAGGCCGTCGCCAACATCACCGACAAGATCGTCGACGAGCTGATCGGCTACGAGGCGAGCGAGCAGCGCCTGATCGACGCCAAGATGCTGGAGCTGGACGGCACGCCGGACAAGGCCAACCTCGGCGCGAACGCGATGCTGGGCGTCTCGCTGGCCGTCGCCAAGGCCGCCGCCAAGAGCGCCGAGCTGTCGCTGTTCCGCTACGTCGGCGGTCCGAACGCGCACCTGCTGCCGGTGCCGATGATGAACATCCTCAACGGCGGGGCGCACGCGGACTCCAACGTGGACGTCCAGGAGTTCATGGTCGCCCCGATCGGCGCGCCGACCTTCGCCGAGGCGCTGCGCTCGGGCGCGGAGGTCTACCACGCGCTCAAGGCGGTTCTGAAGAAGAAGGGCCTGTCCACCGGCCTGGGTGACGAGGGCGGCTTCGCCCCCGACCTGCCCTCCAACGCCGCCGCCCTGGACCTGATCGCGGAGGCTGTCGCCGCCGCCGGGTACGCCCTGGGCAAGGACATCGTGCTGGCGATGGACGTCGCCGCGACCGAGTTCTACAAGGACGGCTCGTACGTCTTCGAGGGCGCTCCCAAGTCCACCGACGAGATGATCGCGTACTACGCGAAGCTGGCCGAGTCCTACCCGATCGTGTCGATCGAGGACCCGCTGGCCGAGGACGACTGGGCGGGCTGGTCGTCGATCACCGCGCAGCTCGGCTCGAAGCTGCAGATCGTCGGCGACGACCTGTTCGTCACCAACCCGCAGCGCATCGCCCGGGGCATCGCCGAGGGCGCGGCCAACGCCGTCCTGGTGAAGGTCAACCAGATCGGCACGCTGACCGAGACGCTCGACGCGGTCGAGCTGGCCCACCGCAACGGTTACCGCTGCATGATGAGCCACCGGTCCGGCGAGACCGAGGACACCACGATCGCCGACCTCGCCGTCGCGACCGGGTGCGGCCAGATCAAGACCGGCGCTCCGGCCCGGTCCGACCGGGTCGCCAAGTACAACCAGCTCCTGCGCATCGAGGAGGAGCTGGACGACGCCGCGCGCTACGCGGGCGCGGCCGCCTTCCCGCGGTACAAGGGCTGACTCGCTGACGCTCCCGGGAGCGCAGGAGACCGCCGGAGAAGAGATCGATCCGGCTAAGGTGAACGCATGACGCAGCGCCGGACGCCGAGTGGGCAAGGACCCGCACGGCGCTCCGGCGCGCGGATCACCCGAAGCGGCCGATCGGCGGCCCGGCCGGCCACCGCGCGCCGTACGGTCTCGGCCGGAGCGGCCGCGCGGACGACCGCCAAGGGCCAGCGCCGGTTGACCGGGCGCGCCGTGATCCTGCTCGTCGTGCTGGTCGCGCTGGCTTTGGCGTACGTGTATCCGCTGCGCGTGTATTTCGGCCAGCAGGACGAGATCTCGGCGCTCCAGGCGGATCAGGCGCGGCAGCGGGCCCACATCGCCGAGCTGGAGCAGACCCGGCAGAAATGGGACGACCCGGAATACGTCCGGATCCAGGCGCGGCGGCGGCTGTTCTACGTCCGCCCCGGTGAGGTGCCGCTGGTCCCGATCTGGGCGCCGGAGTGGGCCGCCCGCGAGGCCGGGGTGCAGCCCGAACCCGCCGAGAACTCGGATCGGCCCTGGTACGAGACTCTGTGGGGGAGTGTCGGCGCCGCCGGCTCGAAGACCGAATAGCGTCAAGGACCGAGCGGTGCCGCTTGTCACCGTGCCGCCGGCTCGAAGACCGAATAGCGTCAAGGACCGAGCGGTGCCGCTTGTCACCGTGCCGCCGGCTCGAAGACCGAATAGCGTCAAGGACCGAGCGGTGCCGCTTGTCACCGTGCCGCCGGCTCGGAACAGAAGTGATGGGGGAGTAAATGGACCGGGACCTCGTCCCGCTTCCGGTACGCACGCCGGCCACCGCAGAGGATCTCGACGTCGTCGGCCGTCAGCTCGGCCGCCCGCCCCGGGGGACGCGCGCCGTCGCGCATCGCTGCCCGTGCGGCAATCCTGATGTCGTGGAGACCACCCCGCGGTTGGACGACGGGACGCCGTTCCCCACGCTGTACTACCTGACCTGTCCCCGGGCGGTCGCGGCGTGCAGTCGGCTGGAGTCCGAGGGCCTGATGAAGGATCAGCAGGCGCGGCTGGCCATCGATCCCGAGCTGGCGTCGGCGTACCTGCGGGCGCACGAGGACTATCTCGCCAAGCGTGAGGCGATCATGCACGTCGACGAGATCGCGGGGGTCTCCGCGGGCGGCATGCCCAGCCGCGTGAAGTGCCTCCACGTGCAGCTCGGGCACGCGCTGGCCGCCGGGCCCGGGGTGAACCCCATGGGCGACGAGGTGATCGAGACGATCGAACCGTGGTGGAGCGGCGGCCCCTGTGTCTGAGGCGATCGTCCGGCGGGCCCGGACTGGTGACGTGCGCGGCATCCGCCGCCTCGTCGACGTCTACTCCCCGCAGCGGCGGCTGCTCAGCAAGGCGACGGTAACGCTCTACGAGGACGTCCAGGAGTTCTGGGTCGCCGAGCTGGACGGCGAGGTCGTCGGGTGCGGGGCGATCCACGTGATGTGGGAGGACCTGGCCGAGGTGCGCACCGTCGCGGTCGACCCGACCGCGCGCGGGCGCAAGATCGGCCACGCCATCGTCAGCGCCCTCCTGGATCAGGCCCGGGAGTTGGGCGTACGCCGGCTCTTCGCGCTGACCTTCGAGACGGACTTCTTCCGCTCGTTCGGCTTCGTCGAGATCGACGGCGCACCCGTTCCACCCGCCGTCTACGAGCAGCTGCTCCGGTCGTACGACGAAGGTGTGGCCGAATTCCTCGCGCTGGAACGGGTCAAGCCCAACACCCTCGGCAACACCCGCATGCTGTTGCACCTGGAGCCCCGATGACCAGGGTCGCCGCCATCGACTGCGGCACGAACTCGATTCGGCTGCTCATCGCCGACTTCGACGGCGACCGGGCGACCGACGTCAGCCGCCGGATGGAGATCGTCCGGCTCGGCCAAGGTGTGGACGCCACCGGACGGCTTGCTCCCGAGGCGATCGAACGGACCCGGGCGGCGCTCTCGGCGTACAAGTCGGAAATCGACGAGGCCGGTGTCACCGCGGTCCGCATGGTCGCGACCAGCGCGACCCGGGATGCGGCGAACGCCGCCGATTTTCACGACATGGTGCTGGCGACGCTGGGCAGCGAGCCGGAAGTGGTCAGCGGCGAGGAGGAGGCGCGGCTGTCCTTCGCGGGCGCCGTGCGTGGCCTGGACGCCGAGCCGCCGTTCCTGGTGGTGGACATCGGCGGGGGCTCGACCGAGTTCGTGCTGGGCGACAACGCCGGAGTGAGCAGCGCGATCAGCGTCGACATCGGCTGTGTCCGGATGACCGAGCGGCACCTGCACAGCGACCCGCCGGAGCTGGACGAGCTGGCAGCGGCGACCGCCGACATCGGCAAGGCCGTCGACCACGCGTTGACCGTCGTCCCCGGTACGCAGGCCCGCACGCTGGTCGGGCTGGCCGGGTCGGTGACCACGGTGACCGCGATCGCGCTGGGGCTGACCAGCTACCAGTCGGAGCGGATCCATCGGGCGCGGGTGAGCAAGGAGGAGGTCGCCCTGGTCACCGCGGGGCTGGCCGAGATGACTCACGACCAGCGGGCGGGTATCGGCGTGATGCATCCGGGCCGGGTCGACGTCATCGTGGCGGGGGCGTTGATCCTCCGGACGATCATGGAAAAGACCGGTTTGTCCACCGTGCTCGCCTCTGAACACGACATCCTCGACGGGATCGCGTTGTCGCTCCTCCGGTAGCCGGTAGGGTGAGCGATCATGAGCGCGCTCACCCCGCTGCGCCACGCCCCCTTCCGGTACCTGTTGCTCGGCCGCACTAGCAGCATGCTCGGCAACTCGGTCGCCCCGATGGCGTTGGCCTTCGCCGTCCTCGACCTCACCGGGTCGGTCCGCGACCTCGGTTTCGTGGTCGCCGCCCGATCCCTGACGAACGTCGTCTTCATCCTGTTCGGCGGCGTCCTCGCCGACCGCCTGCCCCGGCGGCTGGTCATGATCGGGTCGAACACGCTGGCCGCGCTGACCCAGGGCGTGGTCGCGATCCTGCTGTTCACCCATTCGGCGACGTTCGGGCTGCTGATGGCCCTCGCCGCGCTGAACGGACTGGTCGCGGCGTTCTCCTTCCCGGCGATGTCGGCGATCGCCGGTCAGGTCGTCCCGGACGAGATCCGCCAGCAGTCCAACGCCCTCATCCGGCTGTCGGTCAACGTCGTCGGCATCGGCGGCGCGGCCGTCGGCGGCCTGCTCGTCGCGGCGTTCGGCTCCGGCTGGAGCATCGCCATCGACGCGGCGTCCTTCGCCCTGGCCGGGGTGTTCTTCGCCTTCATCCGGGTGCCGTCGGTCCGGGCCGCCTCGACCGGAGAGCGGGCCTCCACACTGCACGAGTTGCGGGTCGGCTGGCGTGAGTTCGTCGCCCGGCCCTGGCTGTGGGCGGTGGTCGCCGGATTCTGCGTCCTCAACATGATGCTGTCCGCCGGACTGTCGGTGCTCGGCCCGTCCGTCGCCGACGAGCACTTCGGGCGTACGGCGTGGGGGCTCATCGTCGCGGCCGAACTCGCCGGGCTCGCCCTCGGCGGGCTGATCGCCCTGCGCCTCAAGGTACGCCGCTTCCTGCTGGTCGGCGTGATCGCGATGGCTCCCGTCGTCCCGGTGCTGCTGGGCCTCGGCCTCACCCCGTACGCCCCGCTGCTGATCGGGCTGAACCTGCTGGCCGGGATCGGCATCGAGATCTTCGGGGTCTCCTGGGAGACGAGCATGCAACGGCACGTCCCGGCCGACTTGCTGGCCCGGGTCTACTCGTGGGACATGCTCGGCTCGATCGTGGCCGTGCCGATCGGGCAGGCCGTCGCGGGACCGGTCGCCGCCGCGGTCGGCACGCCGGCCGCGTTGGTCGGCGCGGGGGTGCTGAGCCTGGTCGCCGTGCTCGGGATGGTGCTCGTTCCCGCCGTGCGCAACCTCGACAACACGCCCGCACCGGCTGCGGAACCGTTGGTGGAACCAGCTTCGGTGTGACGCCGTCTGCGCTCACAGCGAGTCGCCGCACGTGACACGCCGTCAGCGCCGTCGAGCGGCGGAATTCGGCACGTGAGGACCGTGACTTTTACATCTGACGCCTTCCCCTGGGTGGGTAGAGCGTGGTTGGCTACGCCCAACACGTCCTGACCCTGGGCGAACGGCCAACGACGTCTGACCGACAGGAGGACCCATCCGTGGGCGAAAAGGTGAGCTTCGGTTCGGGCAGCGAGGGCTACCTCGCGCTGCCGGACGCCGGTGACGGTCCGGCGGTTCTGGTCATCCAGGAGTGGTGGGGACTGGTCTCGCACATCACCGGGTTGGCCGATCGGTTCGCCGAGGCCGGTTTCGTCGCGCTCGCCCCGGACTTCTACCACGGTGAGAACACGACCGAACCGGATGAGGCTCGCCGGCTCCTGATGCAGTTGGCGTTGCCGCAGGCGGCGGCCGACATCGCCGGGGCGGCGGCGTACTTGCGGGAGCTGCCGCAGGTCACGGGCGGGGTCGGCGTGGTGGGTTTCTGCGCCGGGGGCAGCCTGGCGCTGTGGTCGGCGACGGTCGCTCCGGAGCAGATCGCCGCGGTGACGGCGTTCTACCCGGGTGGGTACACGGAGAAGCTCGCCCCCCGATGGTCGGCGTACGCCGACAAGCCGGTGCTGATCCATTGCGCGGCGGAGGACGGCACGTCGGCCGCGCCGCACATTCAGGCCGCGGTCAAGGGCATCGAGGAGGCGGGCGGCACCGCGACGGTGTACGACTACCCCGGCACCGACCACGCCTTCTTCAACGACGACCGGCCTGAGCACTACCATCGGGAGGCCGCGACCCTGTCGTGGGCACGAACGCTGGACTTCTTCCGCAGCACCCTGTAGGACTCCAGCAAGAGACTTGCGGCCCCCGATTCTCCTTCCCCGGGGGCCGCTTTACGTACCCGGCACCCGGGCGTTCCAGGTATGCCCGGCCTTACGTGCGGGGCGGGGCCGCTTTACGTGCGTTGGGGGCACGGCCGCAGCGCACAGACGGCTAGGCTGTGCCGGTGACCGCCGCCGACTTAGCCGTATTGGACGAGCAGGTCACCCACTGCCGAGCCTGTCCTCGGCTGGTCGAGTGGCGCGAGAAGGTGGCGCGGGAGAAACGCGCGGCGTTCCGGGACCAGACCTATTGGGGTCGTCCCGTGCCCGGCTTCGGCCCGAGCGACGCCCGCATCCTGATCTTGGGGCTCGCGCCGGCCGCACACGGGGCGAACCGTACGGGCCGCATGTTCACCGGCGACCGGAGCGGTGAGGTCCTCTACGCGGCGCTCTACCGCGCCGGACTGGCGACCAAGCCGGTCAGCCTGAGCGCCGACGACGATCTGCGGCTCGTCAAGACTCGGATCACCGCGCCGGTGAAGTGCGCCCCGCCCGCGAACAAGCCCGAGACCTCCGAACGCGACAACTGCGCGCACTGGCTCCACCGCGAGATTCGCGATCTGCCCGAACTCCGGGTCGTGGTGACGCTCGGCGCGTTCGGCTGGGCGGCGTGGTGGCAGGCGCAGGAACCGGTCTACGGCGTACGGCCCCCGTCGCCTCGGCCACGGTTCGGCCACGGCGCGGTCCATCGCACGCCCGGACAGCCGGTCGTCCTCGGTTGCTACCACGTGTCGCAACAGAACACCTTTACCGGACGTCTCACACCCGCCATGCTGGACGACGTGTTCCGGCAGGCTCGGTCGCTCGCCGGAGAGGAGTCGCGGGGGTGAACGTGCTGCGCCGCTTCTGGCCGCTGACGGCGGCGGTGGCCCTGCTGGTGATCGCGGGGTTCGCCGCGGCCACCGGCTCCCTGCCGTTGCGTCCGGCGCCGTTGCAGGGCGAGCCCGTCAACGAGCCGCCGCCTACCTGGGACCCGCATCTCGCCTCCCAGGAACCGCCGCGGACGCCCGGCACCGCCGCGCAGCGCATCGAGGTCTCCCCGGCGCTGATCCTCGCGGTCCAGGCCATCTGCCTGCTTCTGGTGGTCGCGATAGTCGTCCTGCTCGTGGTGCTCATGATCCGCGGGGTGGCTCAGCGCCGCGTCGGCTTCGACGCCCCAGGGGTACGCCCGACGCAGCGACAGACGACCGAGGAGTTGCTGGCCGCGGTGGACCAGGGACTCGTCGAGCTGGACGACGACGGGGATCCCCGGCGGGCGGTCATCGCCTGCTGGGTCCGCCTGGAACGGGCGGCCGAGGCGGCGGGCGTACCGCGCAAGCCGGGCGACACCTCGACGGACCTCGTGGTGCGGCTGCTCGACTCCCGGGCGATCAACCGGACGGTGCTCAACGACTTCGCCGCCGTCTACCGCGAGGCGCGCTACTCGCCGCACCCGGTGACGACGGCCACCCGTGACGACGCGCGGGCCGCGTTGCGGCTGCTGCGGGACGAGCTGGGAGCGGAGCGACCGGCATGAGCCAGTCCAGTATCGACGAACTTCTCGGCGGGGCGTACGAGGACGAGGAGCGCCAACAGCGATCCGGCCGGCCCGTGGCCGCGTACGCGAAGGCATTCGGGGCCGCGCTCGCGTTGACGTTCGTCGGCGTGGCCGCCCTGCGTACGGCCAAGCTCGCCGCGCCGGCGTGGTTCATCTTCCTCGTGAGCTGTGCTCTCGTTCTCGTCTACGTCGCCGTCCGCCAGGTACGCCCGCCGCTGCCGTCCCGCGGCGCCGGTCGCCGCCACCTGCCGGACAGCACCCCGGATGGGCTGCGCCACGCGGTGAAGCGGTGGGAGGCCCGGCTGGACTGGTGTCACGCCGACGCGAGTGCGTTCAACCGTAAGGTGATCCCGGCGCTCGGCGAGATCGTCGACGAACGACTGCGCCAGCGGCACGGCATCACGCGCGAGTCCGATCCGGCTCGCGCCCGGAACATCGTCGGCGAGCCACTGTGGACATTTCTGTCCGCCCCGGTACGCCGTCCGCCGGCCCCTCGGGAGCTGGCCAATCTGATCGCCTGGATGGAGCGGATATGACGAAGAACCTCACCCCGGTCGAGGTCGGCCGGGTCGCGGCGCAGGTGCTCGACCAGGTCGGCACCGTCGTGGTCGGCAAGCGCGCCGCCCTGGAGCTGGTCTTCGCGGGCATCCTCGCCGGTGGTCACGTGCTGCTGGAGGACCTGCCCGGACTGGGCAAGACGCTGACCGCGCGGATGTTCGCGCAGGCGCTCGGGCTCGACTTCCGGCGGCTGCAGTTCACTCCAGACCTGTTGCCCGCCGACGTGACCGGGTCGTTCCTCTACGACCAGCGCAGTCATGACTTCACCTTCCGGGCCGGGCCGATCTTCACGAATCTGCTGCTCGCCGACGAGATCAACCGGACGCCGCCGAAGACGCAGGCGGCGCTCCTCGAGGCGATGCAGGAGAAGCAGGTCTCGGTGGAGGGCGTGACCTATCGGCTGGAGGCGCCGTTCCACGTGCTCGCCACGGCCAACCCGATCGAGTACGAGGGCACCTACCCGCTGCCCGAGGCCCAGCTCGACCGGTTCCTGCTGCGGGTCAGCTTCGGCTACCCGGACGCCGCCGAGGAGTGGAGCGTGCTGCGCCGCCGGATGGCGCGCCAGCGTGAGGAGGCCGTCGTCGAGCCGGTGGTCGACGCGGCGACCCTGTTGCAGATGCAGGCCGCGCTGGAGACCGTCGAGGTCGAGGACTCCATCGGGCACTACATCGTCGCGCTGACCGCGGCGACCCGCTCGCACCCGTCGGTGCTGGTCGGCGCCTCGCCCCGAGGTTCGCTCGCGTTGATGCTGCTGGCGCGGGCGCGGGCGGCGATGGCCGGCCGTGACTACGTCATCCCGGAGGACGTCAAGGAGGTCGCCGTCCCGGCGCTGGCCCACCGGATCACGCTGCGGCCGGAGATGTGGCTGAAGCGGGTCGACCCCGGTTCGGTGGTCACCGACGTGCTCGCGTCGACGCCGGCCCCGGCGAGCGGAGCGCTGCCCGCGTACGGGCACGCCGGTGCGCCTGGTCCCCGGCCGAGCCCCGCCCGGCCGCAGGGCGAGGAGTGGGAGTACGCCGAGTCCGACGAGCCGGCCGAGCCCTACCGTCACCCGGCGCGAGGCTGACCTTGGCGCTACGACCGGCCGTTCCGCGTACGCCCCCGCCGGCGGCTCCCTCGGAGGAAGTGACCCAGGACTGGCACCCGACCCGGGCGCTCGGCCGTGCCCTGCTGCTCATCGGGTTGCTGCTGGTCGCGGCCGCCCTGTTCGGCCGGGTCGACCTGGTCGTCCTGGCGGTCCCGTTCGCCCTGAGCGTCGCCTGGGGGCTGTCCCGGCGGCCCACCTCCGTGCCCGGTCTACGCCTGGCGACCAGCGAGGAGTATGCGACCGAGGGCAGTTCGCTGACGACCACCCTCACGATGGCGAACCGCGACGTGGTGGCGTACGACATCGCGATCGCCCGGACCCAGCACTCGGCGTGGCTGGAGTTGACCGCGGAGGGTTCGGGCGCCAAGCCGGACCGGCCCGTGGTGGCGGCGCTGAACAGCAACGAGGCGGCGGCGGTGGTGCTGGCCGGGCCGGCGCGACGTTGGGGGCGGCACAGCATCGGCCCGGCGGCGGCGGTCGCGGCGGCCTGCGGAGGTCTGCTCGCCTGCCGCGCGGTCGTGACGGGTTCGCTCGGCTTCAAGGTGTTCCCGGTGACCGAGGCGTTCGCGGCCGACGACGCGATGCCACGGGCCGCCGGCCTGGTCGGGCAGCATCGGTCGCGACGGCCGGGCGAGGGCGGCGAACTGGCCGGCGTACGCGTCTTCGGGCCGGGCGACCGGCTGCGGCGCATCGACTGGCGGACCACACTGCGGACGCGGCAGTTGCACGTCGCGCGCACGTTGTCCGACCGGGACGCCGAGGTCGTCCTCGTGCTCGATCTGCTCGCCGAGGCCGGGGTCTCCGGTGGGGCGGGCGCCGGGGAGCCTCTTGGGCGAGCCGCCGGGAGCGCAGTCAGAAAATCCAGCGTGATGGATATCACCGTACGCGCGAGCGCCGCGATCGCGGAGCACTACCTGACGTTGGGCGACCGCGTCTCGATGATCGAGTACGGCGCCGGCGCGCGCCGGTTGCGTCCGGCGTCCGGTCGTCGGCAGTACATGATGGTGCTGGAGTGGCTCCTCGACGTCTCCCCCCGCCAGGTCGTACGCGTGCCGGGGGAGAGCCGGATGTCGACGGCGATCTCGCCGAACGCCCTGGTCGTGGTGATGACGCCGCTCCTCGACGCCCGGTCGGCCGACATGGTCGCCGGGTTGGCTCGAGCCGGCCGCTCGGTCGTCACGGTCGACACGCTGCCCCCCGGGCTGCATCCGGCGACGCCCGGACCGTGGACCCAGTCGGCGTACGGCATCTGGCGGCTCGAACGGGCCAACACCATCGGCCAGCTGCGGGAGCACGGCGTACCGGTGGTGGCGTGGGCCGGCACGGGCAGCCTCGACCTCGTGCTCCGGGACGTGGCCCGGATGGCCGGCCGAGCCCAGGGAGCACGCCGATGAACGGGTACTTCGAGCGCGTCCTGACCGCGGTGTCCCGAATCACCCCGGCGACGCTCCTGGTCCGGGGTGCGGTCTTCGTCTTCACCACGGCGTGCCTGGTCATGGCCATTCCGTCGTTCCTGTTCGGGCCGCGGCCGATCTTGGCCGCCGCCGTTTTGGCCCTGGTGGTCGCGCTGGCGCCGGGCAGCCGGATCGTCACGGTGGTGCTGCTGCTGGCCGCGGTCGGCTGGGGCGCGGCCTGGCTCGGGCGGCTGGCCGAGATCTCGCCGCTCGAACTGGTCGCCTTCGGCAGCCTGCTCTACCTGGCCCACTCGTCGGCCACGCTCGCCGCGCTCATCCCGTACGACGCGGTGGTCACGCCCGAGGTTCTCGTCCGGTGGTTCGTCCGGGCGCTCGCGATCGTCGCGGCATCGGCTGTGATCTCTCTCGCTCTGCTCGTCGGCATCTCGGCGCTCGCCGGGTTCAACGGGGCGGCGATCGCCTCGCTGCTCGGCCTCGCAGCCGCGGTCGCCCTGGTCACGGTGGGGGTCAGACTGGTACGCACACGCGGCTGACCTGCGTGTGCGTGGTCACAAGTTGCCTTGCTGAATCGGCATCGACACAAAGACGCGGGAAAATAGTTCTCGTGAAGCCTCAGCGCATCCTTGTGGTCGGTGCCGGACATGTCGGGCTCTACGCGGCCCTCCGCCTGTCTCGCAAGCTCAGTTCCCGCGAGGCTGAGGTGATCATCGTCGATCCCCAGCCACACATGACCTACCAGCCGTTCCTCCCCGAGGCGGCGGCCGGCAACATCTCCCCCCGGCACTCCGTCGTGCCCATCCGGCGGGAGCTGAAGAAGTGCAAGATCGTTGCCGGTGAGGTCACCAAGATCTCGCACGGCGCCAAGACGGCGACCGTGCAGCCCTACGTCGGCCCGGCGCTGGAGCTGGAGTACGACCACGTCATCGTGGCCCCCGGCAGCGTCTCGCGTACCCTGCCGATCCCCGGCCTGCGCGAGACCGGCGTCGGCTTCAAGACCATCGGCGAGGCCATCTGGCTGCGCAACCACGTTCTCGACCGGCTCGACGTCGGCGCCAGCACGAGCGACCCCGCCGTCCGCAGCCGGGCGCTGACCTTCGTCTTCGTCGGCGGCGGCTTCGCCGGCATCGAGGCGCTGGCCGAGATGGAGGACATGGTCCGCGACGCCATCAACCGGTACTACCCCGAGTTGTCCCCGGACGACGCCCGGTGGGTGCTGGTCGAGGCGGCCCGGCGCATCCTGCCCGAGGTCGGCCCGGAGATGGGCGCGTACACGGCGGAGCAGTTGACCAAGCGCGGCATCTCCGTCCGCCTGGACACCCGCCTGGAGTCGTGCGTCGACGGACTCGTGAAGCTGTCCGACGGCGACGAGTTCGTCACCGACACCCTGGTCTGGACGGCCGGCGTCAAGCCCAGCCCGATGCTGGAGGCGACCGACCTGCCCCGTAACCAGCGTGGCGCGGTCACCTGCCTGCCGACCCTCCAGGTCGTCGACGGCGACCGGATCATCGACGGGGCGTGGAGCGCGGGCGACTGCGCGGCTGTTCCCGACATCACCGGTACGCCGGACCAGAACGGGCAGCTTCCGTTCTGCTCGCCGAGCGCCCAGCACGCGGTACGCCAGGCCAAGCGCATGGCGGACAACATCCGGGCGTCGGTCCGGGGCAGCGGCCTCAAGCCGTACCGGCACAAGCACGTCGGCAGCGTGGCCAGCCTCGGCCTGCACAAGGGCGTCGCGCACGTCTACGGCGTGAAGCTCAAGGGCTGGCCGGCCTGGATGATGCACCGGACCTACCACATGAGCCGGATCCCCTCGGTCAACCGGAAGGTCCGCGTGATCGCCGACTGGACCCTGGCGCTCTTCCTCCGCCGGGAGGTCGTGCCGCTGGGCAGCCTGCACACGCCGCACCAGCCGTTCGACGAGGCCGCCGCGACGACCCCGCCGCGAGTCGCGACCGTGCCGGTTCCTCCCGTACGCGAAAAGGTCGGCGTCTAGCCAGCCGCTTCCGCGCTTCGGCGTGGGATGCGTTTGAGCGCTGGATCAGGGATGTGCGTCGTATCTTGGGCAAAGATTCGACATAGATCCCTGATCCAGCGCTTTTGTGTCGGTGGGGGCGGTCAGCGCTTGATGCGCCAGACGGTGGCGTCGGCGATCTGCTCACCCGGGCCGAGCAGCCGGTTCATGGTCATCAGCAGGGCTTCTTCGTGCGGGGTGGCGGTCAGCACGACACAGTCGGCCTTCCAGTACGCCAGATCGCGGCGAGCCAGCGCCCGATCGGTGTCGTTGACGTCCCGCGCCCGCCCGGTCTTGGCGACGTCCGCGATGAGCAGCGACGTCGGCCGCTTGAAGGTGCCGATCGAAGCCCGGCGGGACCGCCCGTACGGCCCGATGAAAAAGCCCTCGGGCATCCCGAAGGCCACGTTGGTGGCGACGGCGTACCGCATGGGCTCCGGCGCCGGTGGGGTGGCGATCGGCACCGGCACGATCACCCCGCCTTCCGGCGCGCACTCCCGCCAGTGGCCTTCGCTGTAGAAACGGGGAACGGCAGGGCGCTCCGTCGTAGGCAGCGTCATGGGCAGCAACGGCGCCAGCGAAGCCAGGACCAGCGCCGGTACGCCGTACCGCAGCATCGGGGTGGGCCGGGTGCGTACCTCCTCGATGAGGAGGACCAGCAGGATCGCGATGAGCGGGACGGCCGCGAGCGCGAACCGCATCGGCAGTGCGCCGTCCACGATCGGCAGGCCGTGGATGATCCGGTAGAGCCCGGGGATGCCGGTCTTCTCGCGGTCGATCACGATCTGCGGGCCGAGCGACAGCACGCACATGATCAGCGCCGCGACCGCGCAGGCGACCGCGATCGCCTGACGGCGCAGCCAGATGATCGCCACGACGGTCACGATCAGCAGCGGCCAGCCGAGGAACGTGTTCAGCTCGGTGTAGCCCGTGGACAACCGCAGGCTGTCCGGCGAACCCGCGATCGACAGCGGCGAGAAGGCCCCGAAGCTGGCCAGGTCGGCGTAGAAGTAGTCGGGGCTGAACGGGCCGTCCGGCACGCTCTGCCGCCCGGCGAACTGGGTCAGCAGCGGCCCGGCCAGCAACGCCGCGGCGACGCCGGTCGCGACGCCCAAGCCGGCCAGGAACCGCCCGATGTCGGCGCGAGCCGGTCGCCGCATCACCGCGTACACGATGGTGATGACCAGAAGCGTGAGCGCCGTGAGGAAGAGCGTCTCCTCGCCGATGAGGACCTGGAGGGTGACCAGGACCGCGAGGATGAGGCCGCTGACGACGGCGCGGTTGCGCACGCCCGCCTGCGCCGCGCGCCACATCCGCACGACCGCCCAGACCATCGCCGGCACCAGCCACTGGGCCGTGATGTGGAGGTGGGCGTTGGACTGCGAGATCATGCCCGGCGCGAACCCGCAGAGCGCCGCGCCGACCGCCGAGGCGAACCGACCGGCCCGCAACGTACGCGAGAAGAGCAGGTACCAGGCGATCGCCGTGCCGGCCAGGTTGATCGGGACCAGGAGGGCGAACGTGACGGGCGCGCCGAACAGCAGCGTGATCGGGGCGAGCACCGTCCCGAGCGCGATCACCGTCGTGTTGGCGAGTAGGTTCACGCCGTCCGGCGAGTTGAGCCGGTCGGTGACGAGACTGAAGTCGCCGGTCCAGATGTGCGTGTCGTACGCCAGGAACCACTCGTACAGCGCCTGGTCGGTCGGGTTCTGCCCGAGCGCGCGGCCGTGTGGGTCAGCGAGCAGATCGTGGACCAGCCAGAAGGCGAACCCAGCGAAGACCGCCATCACCACGACGTCACACAGCCACGACCGGCGGACCACCTTGATCAGGCGGTCGCGCAATCCCTCGGTGATGTCAGGAGCCGGAGCCTCCACCGAATCCCGGAGTGGCGTGCGGAGCGGAGCGGTGCGCGTCACGGTGCGACCCTACCGTGACTACGGGGATCCGGTAGTTCTGCGTTACGGTGATTGCGCTGCGCCCAGGTGGTGGAACGGCAGACACGGCTGGCTTAAACCCGGCTGCCGCAAGGCGTGCGGGTTCGAATCCCGCCCTGGGCACATGGAGACGGAAACTTTGGCCGGCCAGGCCGACCTGCTCGTCCGGCAGGTGACGCATTGGACCCCGGCCCGCTGGTCCGGCCGCGGCGACGCCGTGTACGCATTGGTGCAGCGACTGGCGGACGCGGCAGCCGCCGCCGAGGGTCAGCCGCGCCGGCCGGTGCCCCGCCTCGCCGACACCGTCCTCGCCGACCAGGTCCGTGTCATCGTCGCCGACCTGCTCGCCATTGCCCCCTCCGGCGCTGTCGCCGACGCGCTCGCCGCGGACATCCGCTCCACGCGCCTCGCCCTTTAGTGCTTTTTGGCAACAGATCAGGGATGTGCCTGGAATCTTGAGTCAAGATCGCATGCATATCCCTGATCTGCCGGTAAGGCCGTGCCCGGTGAAGCGGACCGGTCAGCTGAGGCGTTCGAGGATCATGGCCATGCCCTGTCCGCCGCCGACGCACATCGTCTCCAGGCCGAACTGCTTGTCGTGCCACTGAAGCGAGTTGATCAGCGTGTTGGTGATGCGGGCGCCGGTCATGCCGAACGGGTGGCCGACCGCGATCGCCCCGCCGTTGACGTTGACCTTGTCGAGGGGCAGCCCGAGTTCCCGGTAGGACGGGATGACCTGAGCCGCGAAGGCTTCGTTGATCTCGGCCAGGTCGATGTCGTCGATGGTCATCCCGGCCCGGGCGAGCGCCTGCCGGGTGGCGCCGACCGGCCCGATGCCCATGATCTCGGGGCTCATCGCCGTCACACCGGTGCTGACGATCCGGGCCAGCGGCGTGATGCCCAGTTCGCGGGCCTTGGTGTCGGACATGATCACGACAGCGGCCGCGCCGTCGTTCAGCGGGCAGCAGTTGCCGGCCGTGACCCGGCCGTCGGGCCGGAAGACCGGCTTCAGTCCGCTGACCGCCTCCAGCGTCACGCCCGGCCGGGGGCCGTCGTCGCCGCTCACGACGGTGCCGTCCGGCGTCGTCACCGGCGTGATCTCGCGCGCCCAGAAGCCGTCCGCGATCGCCTTCTCAGCCAGGTTCTGGCTGCGTACGCCGAATTCGTCCATCTCGGCGCGGGTGATGCCGTGCAGGTCGGCGAGGTTCTCCGCGGTCTGCCCCATGGCCATGTAGATGTCGGGCAGCTCGCCGTCTTCGCGGGGGTCGTGCCACGGCTCGGTGCCGCCCTGCGCCCGTTGGGCGGTGCGCTGCACGGCCGCGTCGAACTTCGGATTGCGCCACGAGCCGCCGACGAGCGCCTGTGCCTCGGGCGGCAGGCCGTCGGAGCTGCCCCGGGCGAAGCGGGAGACCATCTCGACGCCGGCGGAGACGAAGATGTCACCCTCGCCGGCCTTGATGGCGTGGAAGGCCATCCGGGTGGTCTGGAGCGACGAGGCGCAGTAGCGCGTGACCGTCGCGCCGGGCAGGAAGTCCATGCCGAGCAGGGTGGAGACCACCTTCGCCATCTGGTGGCCCTGCTCGCCGCCGGGCATGCCGCAGCCGAGGTAGAGGTCGTCGATGGAGCGCGGGTCCAGTTGGGGCACCTTGGCCAGCGCCGCCTGGATGATGGTCGTGGTGAGGTCGTCCGCACGCAGGTCGCGCAGCGAGCCCTTGACGGCCCGGCCGATGGGGGAGCGGGCGGTGGCGACGATGACGGCTTCAGTCATGGTTCCAACCCTACTGGCGAGTAACTAGCCTGCCAAGGTCAGGGGAGTGTCGGGCTGACCCCGGCCGCGTGCGCGACCGCCGGGAGCAGGGCGTACGCCCAGACCCGGTAGCCGTCGGCGGACGGGTGGTAGCGGTCTTCACAGAGCGTGGCCGGATCGGCTCGGAAGACGGGGCCGGTCTCGGCTCCGAGGTCCACGACCGCTCCGCCGGCGGCGTGCACCGCGCGTATCTGGGCGCGGGCGACCCGGCGACCCAGCCAGCCGACCACCTGCCGCAGCGGCGGGGCGATCGCGCGAGCGGCTCCCATGTCGGGGCACGTCCCGACGACCACTTCGACGCCCGCCTCGCGAAGCCGGCGTACGGCCGCGCCGAGGTGCGTCGCCGCCTCGCCCGGCGAGCGCAGTCCGATGACGTCGTTCGCGCCGACGAGGATGACCGCCACGTCCGGGCGCAGGCCCAGCAACGCCCGCGCGACCTGGGTGGCGAGATCCGACGAACGGGATCCCGAGACCCCGACGCTGGACAGCTCGACCCGGCGGCGCGGTTCGCCGCCGACCGGATTGGACAGCAGATCGGCGAGCTGACCGCCGACGGTGTCGGCGACCCGGTCGACGCCCACGCCGAGGGCGGCCGAGTCGCCCAGCATCACCAGGCGCAGGGGCGGGGCGACGTCGGCCCCGATGCTGGCCCGGACGTTGAGCCCCAGCGCGGGCTGGGCGTACGAGCGCCGGCGCGCCACGATCGCCTCGGCGGTCAGCAGCGCGGCGCCGCCGACGGTGCCGGCGACCAGGGCCACCACCGTCGCCTTCCCGACCCGCTTGAGCAGGCTCATGTCGGCTGTCCCTCCACTCCGTCGCCGCCGACCACCGCTCGATCCGGCGTCAGCCGGGAGGACGGTGGGTCGGCCCTATCAGTCCGGCCGGCCGCCAGATGCTCGGCGGCGGTGCCGCGATGGCCGTCGGCGCGGGCCGCCGCGTCCTCGCCGGGCAGCCGCAGCACCTCCCAGACTCGGTGGCGAAGCTGTGCCCATCGACCAGCCGGGCCGCGGTCCCGCCCGCCGACGGAGACCCCGCTGACCTCCGTACCGGGCAGGCGCACCGCCTCGGCAGCCGCCTCCGGCAGCGACCGTACCCCCTTACCGGCGGTCTGCGCAGCCGGGCGGGCGTCCCCACGATGCATGGCGGCGATGGCGGTGGGCAGCAGAGCGGCGCTGGCGATGGCGTACCCCTCGGCCGATGGGTGGAAGCGGTCGCTGCCGAACATGCGCTGTGGCTCGCGGGCGAACCGCGGCCCGAGCAGGTCGCCCAGCGACACCGTCCAGCCGCCCGCCTCGACGACCGCGACCGTCTGCGCCATCGCCATCTGACGGCTCCAATGCCGGGCCAGCCAGCGCAGCGGCGGCCGGATCGGCTGAACCGCGCCGAGATCGGGGCACGTCCCGACGACGACCTGGCAGCCCGCGGCCCGTAGTTCGCGTACGGCGTTGGCCAGGTAGCGAACGGCGGTGGCCCGGCTGCCGGCGTGCGTCACGTCGTTGGCGCCGATGAGGATGACCGCCAACTCGGCCCGCACCTCGAGGGCCGCCTCCACCTGCGGTCGCAACTGAGCCGAGGTCGCCCCCACGACGGCGAAGGTATGCGCGACGACCGGCCGGCTCAGCCGACGGGCCAGCCCGGTCGCGATCAGGGCAGTCGGGGTCTCCCGGGGACGGAATACGCCAAACCCGGCGGCCGAGGAGTCGCCGAGCACGACCATGGTCAATTCGGGCCCGTCGTGGCGCTGACCGTAGCGGCCGTCCGGCCGGGGCGGCGGCGCCTCCGCCAAGGGGATGATCCGCTTGGCTTGTTCCGCCTGGGCGTACATGACACCCGCCGCCACCAGACCCGCTGTGACGGCGAAACCGCCGCTGTACGCGACGGCCCGTCCGATGGTCTTGACGGCCTTCTTTCCTGCGGTGCTCATGGCGGACTCCGAGTAACGTGAGGCTCGTACCCTTCGGCGTGTGACTCAAGGTTAGCGAGATCAAATGGGACGGACCATCAGGCGTACCGCAGCCTTCACAGCCTTGTGGAAAGCGGTGACCGCGTCGCATCGCGGTGGACCTGGACTGGTCGACCGGGTGTTCAGCGTGCCCCGGCTGGCCTGGGCCTCGTTGCGCGGTCAGTATGACGGCTCCGGCCGGTTCCTGTTGATGGCATTGGCGACCTTGTACGTGGTCTCTCCCATCGATCTCGTGCCCGAGATCATCATGGGTCCGCTGGGACTGATCGACGACGGCATCGTCATCGCCTGGATCGCGGGGGCGTTCCTCTCGGAGACCGACCGGTTCCTGCAATGGGAGCGGCTGTTCCCGAAGGGTCGCCGCCGGGAGCGCCCGACGAGCGCCCGGCCCGGCGACTTCATCGACGGCCAGGTCGTCGACTGATCATCGCGAAATAAGATCATCACCGCGTAATAGGCTCTGGCCATGCGATATGTCGACAACGTTGTTGACCTGATCGGCGACACCCCGCTGGTCCGGCTGCACAGCGTGACCGAGGGTATTCCAGACGGCGGCCCACTCGTGCTCGCGAAGGTTGAGTACCTCAACCCCGGCGGCTCGGTGAAGGACCGCATCGCCACCCGGATGATCGATGCGGCCGAGCAGGAGGGCCTGCTCAAGCCGGGCGGCACCATCGTCGAGCCGACCAGTGGCAACACCGGTGTCGGGCTGGCCCTCGTGGCGCAGCGCCGCGGCTACCGCTGCGTGTTCGTCTGCCCCGACAAGGTCAGCGAGGACAAGCAGAACGTGCTCCGGGCGTACGGGGCCGAGGTCGTGGTCTGCCCGACCGCGGTCGCCCCGGAGGACCCACGCTCCTACTACTCGGTCTCCGACCGGCTCGTCCGTGAGATCCCCGGCGCTTGGAAGCCCGACCAGTACTCCAACCCCAACAATCCGCTGTCGCACTACGAGACGACCGGACCGGAGATCTGGGCCCAGACCGAGGGCCGCATCACGCACTTCGTGGCGGGCGTCGGCACCGGTGGCACCATCACCGGGGTGGGCCGCTACCTCAAGGAGGCCTCCGGCGGTCAGGTGAAGATCATCGGAGCCGACCCCGAGGGTTCGGTCTACTCCGGCGGCACCGGCCGGCCGTACCTCGTCGAGGGCGTCGGCGAAGACTTCTGGCCGACCACCTACGACAAGGGCATCTGCGACGAGATCATCGAGGTCACCGACCGCGAGTCGTTCGAGATGACCCGGCGGCTCGCCCGCGAGGAGGGCCTGCTCGTCGGCGGTTCCTGCGGCATGGCTGCGGTCGCGGCGATCAAGGTGGCGCGCTCGGCGCCGGCCGACGCGGTGATCGTGGTCCTGCTCCCGGACGGCGGCCGCGGCTACCTTTCCAAGCTCTTCAACGACGACTGGATGGCCCGCTACGGCTTCCTCGCGGCGGAGGGCCCGACCGTCGCCGACGTGCTCGCGGCCAAGGCCGGCGCGATGCCGTCGCTGGTCCACGTCCATCCGACCGAGACGGTACGCGACGCGATCGACATCATGCGCGAGTACGGGGTGTCGCAGTTGCCGGTGCTCAAGGCGGAGCCGCCGGTAGTGACCGGTGAGGTCGCGGGCTCGATCGCGGAACGCGACCTGCTGGACGCGCTGTTCGCCGGGCAGGCGCACCTGCACGACATGCTCGACAAGCACATGGCTCCGCCGCTGCCCATGGTCGGCGGTGGCCAGCAGGTCTCCGAGGCGGTCGCGTTGCTGGCCAAGGCGGACGCGGCGATGGTCCTCGTCGACGGCAAGCCGGCCGGCGTCCTGACCCGGCAGGACCTGCTCAACCATCTCGCCTAGGCGAACCGCGCTGCTGGCGGCTCGCCCGAGCGGCTTTCCGGCCCGTCACCGTTTGGAGCGACCCGCGTGCATCCTGCGCGCGGGTCGCACAGTTTGTCCGAGTGTGACGCTTGACCGAGGCGTTGACTTCCATGTCAGGAGCACACCGCTCCTCCTTGGGGGGGAAGTCGTGATCAGCGTCGCCGAACCTTCAAACCAGGCCACCACCGGTGCGTCCGAGATCCTCGATCCGCTGCTCTGGCAGGACGCGCAGGTCATGCTCGCTCGCCACGCGCCGCGAGACGGGATCGGCACGGACGACGACACCTGTGCCTGGTGCGGCCTCCAGTGGCCGTGCCCGCCGAGGCGCCTCGCCGAGCGCGCCGCGGCCGCATCGACGCGGACCTGGCAGCACGCCTGGACCGCTCGGCACGACCTCAACAGCCTCCGCGCGCTGCCCAGCGTGCGGGCGCAGTCGGGCGGCCGGAATTCCGGCAGCCTGCTCGGACTCGACGCCCCGCGCGTCGACGAGGTCGGGCGGGCCGGTGTCAACCGGGCCCTCTTCGACTAGCCGAACAACGGACGTCCATTCCCGCCGGACCCGTCCCCCGGCTATGGCGGGGTGACATGTCCGGTATAGCGGCGACGCGCCGTGCCCGCCAGCGCGCGCGTCCCGCGAACACCCGCCCGTCGCGGTAATCGGCTGCCTCCGCCGATGCGACGCCTCCGGCCAGGCGTCGCGGACCGCGGGACGGCGGGAAAGTTGGGCGGGAGTACGCGATCAACCGGTTCCCCCGCAGTCCGGTCGCGTTACTCCCGCCCAACACATGTCAGCTGTCAGCGCAGCTCAGCGCTTCTTCGCCGGTTTGGCGGGAGTCATCGCCCGGAGCCGATCGATCTGCCGCTCCTGGATGCCGATGGCCCGCTCGAAGAAGTCCAGCAGCAGCTTGAGGTCGTCCTCGGAGTAGCCGGCGATGCTGCGGGTCGAGTCCTCGATCAGCGGCAGCATGACCTGCCAGGCCTGGTCGGCGATCTCCGGCCGGGCCTGGACGACCACCTTCCGCCGGTCGCCTGGGTCGGGCGTACGCGAGATGTAGCCGCTCTTCTCCATCCGGTCGAGCATTGCCGTGACGCTGCCGGTGGTGAGCCCGAGTTCGGTGGCCAGCCGCCCTGGCGCAGTCGGACCCGCCTGCAGCAGCAGGTCGAGGCAGCGCAGGTCGGTCCGGTTCAGCCCGAGGAGCCGGGCGATCTCGTCGTCGCCCTGGTCGACCGCGCGCTGGAAGGCTCTGACCTGCTCGCCGAGGCGCTGCTCGAGATTATCTCGAGAATCACTTGACATTCGAGTATCTTGTCCTTCAAGCTATAGATGTCTTGATAGTCAAGATACCAGAACATCAAGGGAGTTGGCCATGAACACGACCGTCACCACCGAGCCCGTCCGCGTCGAGGCGTACGCCGACACCGTGAAGAAGCTGGGCGACTGGACCGACGCGAACCGCTTCGAGGTACGCGGTCGCAGTGGTTACGCGCTGCTGGACCTGCGGTCGCCGCGGATCACCGGCGATGTGGAGGTTCGGGTGCACGCCTCGCGGTCCACGATCAAGCTGCTGGTCCCCGAGGACGCCGTGATCGACCAGTGGGATCTGACGTTCCGAGGCCGGGGCACGGTGAAGGACTGGGAGCGCACCAAGGGCACCGGTGGCCGACGCGTCCGGATCGTCGGCGAGATCGAGAACGGCGAGGTGCGCATCGCCCGGGGCGGCGTCGCGATCCTGACCGCGATGTTCTCCCGCGAGTTCGTCGACGACTGCGTCCGTGCCCACCGCGACGGCGGCCGGCCGACCGTGCACGACCCGGCCGACACGCACGCCTGATCGTCCGAGACGTCAGCGGCCCCGCGAACGCGGGGCCGCTGCGGCAGAAGTTCTAGCGGCCGGAAGCGCGCAGCAAATCGCGCCAGGCGTCCGGCGCGTCGGTCGGCGACGACCATCCCGGGCTCGCCCATATCGGCCAGTCCCGGGTGTGCGCCCGCAGCCGTTCGCACAGCCCGTCCGGCGGCTTGAACGGCACACCCAGCCCCTGGCACACGTCGTGCGCATGCAGGATGAGTTCGAGCCCCGCCCGGGGCGGGAAGTCGGCCGGACCGCGTACCTCGACTTCTGGACGCCGCCAGATCACCGCTCGCGCACCGGCTTCCGCCGTGCGGACCACGCCGGCGAGAATGCGAGCCGAGGTCGCCAACGCTTCGATGAGGACGGCTGGAGCCGCGTCCGCCCCGGGAGTGCTGACCCCGTACGCCGGATAGCCGTCCAGCTTCCGCGAAGCGAGGAAGATCGCCGGGGCCAGCACGGTGTCCACGGTGTGGTCGGCCGTCCGGAGGCAACTCCAGGTGAGGCGGCCGGCCGGAGCCGACCAGTCCCGGTCGAGCCCGGTACGCCAGGCGGCGACCACGAGACCGGTCAGCTCTTCGACATCATCGATCGTGAATGCCACCCGACCAGTGTGGCCGGGTCAGCCGAGGGTCGCGACTCCGGTTTGGCAGGTCAACCCGTTCGGGCGGATGCCGCAGTAGCCGTCCGGGTTCTTGGCCAGGTACTGCTGGTGGTAGTGGTTGTGCCTAGGCCATAGAACGCTGGCACCGCTTGCGGGACCGGTGCAGGCAGGGTTAACCGCATTACTCTCCAACAGCTTGCTGCCAGCTACTGGCCACGTTCTGAATGTCTGCCACCAACTGTGTCCAGCCCTGAAGGCGCGAAATTGGTCCCCTTCGATCAATGCGTTCTAGTAACTGCCTGCGATGTTGATTAAACCGTTTTGTCATCGCTTCTCTGCGCCGACCGGTAACTTCGGCCGCTTTGAGGAGACATTCTTGCAGCTTTGCCTTCGGGTCTGCCATGGATTCGATTTCGTGGGACTTGGTAAGCGCAGATCGATTCGTCCCTTTGGATTTCCGGCGACCGTCCTAATTTCGAGCTCGTCGAGCAGTAGCCACGCCTCAGTCATTCGAATGGGAATCACCGGCACCACATATGAGGTCGGCTGGTCGCGTACGGCCCTCTCGATTTCGGCGCGCCTGACGGCGTAGCCCGCGTTATCCGCGTCGCGGTGGACTATAACGATGTCGATCGGGGCGTTCCCGAGTAACTGAATTCCGGCAGTAACACGAGAATTCACGTCTTTGCTGACTCCGCGCAACAAGCTGAAGTCGGGCTTGCTTAGGTGAACAGAAGCACCGAAATCGAGAAAGACAGCTTCGATGAGTTCCGCTAGAGGAAGATCGGAGGTCCCTTCAGAGACGAACAAGCCTGTGCGAGTCCGGTTAGTCACTTGACGAACTCCAGGGGCAGCATTAACTGCGTGTCCGGCGGGGCGACCAGGTACGCGATCACGTCCGCTTCAGTGAAGTAGGGTTCTCCACTCGCGGCCCGCCACGAACCCCTGAATGGAAGCAGGGAGAGTGCCCTAACAAAGCTGCCGTCAGGTGCTAATTGCGGTCTAACTTCCGCCAGAAGCAAATCATCGGTGCTGCACAACTGAACGACGCCAGGAGAATGTGTATTAACGATAATCTGGCGGAACGGATTCGTCTCGTCGGGTGCTTCGTCAGGCTCTACGGCTAGATCTTTCACAAGCTGTAGCATCGCTGGAAGATTGGCAGGATGAATTCCGTTCTCCGGTTCCTCCATACAAATCAGTCCGGTGAATGTCGGATCCTCAAGTAAAACGCACAGGGCCAGGAATCTCAGGGTGCCTTCAGACAATGCGCGAGCTGGCAAGCGTAGGTCACCCCTCTCCTCGAGGAAGAGAGTGAACACCTCTCGGACTTGGTCGAGCTCAACAGTTAATCCTTTGACGCCGACGCCCGACAGATCCGAAAGCCGACCGGCGACGCGAGCATAAGTGGCCTCGGGGCCGAGTTCGCCGGAGGCTTGTGTGCGATCATGGGCGATCCTATAAAGCGTCGCAGCGAGGTGTCTTCCATCAGGATTCAGCTGCCTCGGCGCCGTCAAGCCGTCGGGCGCGCGCAGAGCGGACGGTTCGAGCGCTAGGCGCCGCCAACTTTGCATTTCTCGTCGCGCAGCCAGAATTGTGGGATAGTCGTTGGTTGTCACGGTGCTCAAGACAGTTCGACCTGCGCGGGCGGCGGCGCGAGGCTGAGGTTTTCCAAAGCTGCCGCCATCACCATGAACGTTGATCACGGTTCCGCTTTCGCGGTACTCGGTCGAAAGAAAGGCCCCACCTCGACGCTCGCCTACAACGACGGCGGATCGGAAACGCTTCGCACTATGGGGGAACTTCAGAAACTTGGCGGCTTCTCCTCTGCGGATGTGCCGCAATTCCTCCGAAAGAAGACTGAGCCTGCCGACTGAACCTTCACCTGTTGGACGTTCGTAGCCGAGGGAGACTTCGTACCTAAGGAAGGTCGTAGTTGCTCGAGCTGGAGCGCCCAAGTCATCTTCGACCTCCCTCGGCACTACCATTTCCGCAGCAAGCCTGATCACTCGGTCGTGATCTCTGTAGCCATCCCAAAACAGGTCGCGTGGATCCCCGCCTCGCATACCTGAGGATCCTCGAACCCGCTGGGACGACTCGACGAGGGTGTCGGTTGCTAGGTATGAAAGAAACTCGATTACATCGAACACGTTCGACTTGCCCATACCGTTCGCACCAGCAATACAGGTGAATGGGCCGAAATCAACGCTAACGTCCAGGAGGTTCTTGAACCCCTGAACCTCCAGGCGTGTGAGCATGCTGAGAGCTTAGCTCCGGAGCCGCGAGGGTATGGTCCCGGAGCATCAGCCTTCTTCACTTGTGGCATTCAAGCTGTGGCAGGCCGAACGTGGCGCGCGTCCGTGCCCAACAGGCAGGGTGGCCAGCGCAACCGCCCGCTAGTTATTGATGCTGGTCACGCGTCGGTCTTGGCGACACCGATAGGACAGCTCATACCGTTCGGCCCGATGCCGCAGTATCCATCGGGATTCTTCGAAAGATATTGCTGGTGGTAGTCCTCGGCGAAGTAGTACTGGCCGAGCGGGGCGATCTCGGTCGTGATGTCGTCGAGGCCGGCCGCCTTGACCACCGGCGCGAACGTGTCACGCGAGGCCAGCGCCTCGTCGAGCTGCGCTGGAGTGGTGGCGTAGATCGCCGAGCGGTATTGCGTGCCGACGTCGTTGCCCTGGCGCATGCCCTGGGTCGGGTCGTGGTTCTCCCAGAAGACCTTGAGCAGCTGGGCATAGCTGATCCTGGCCGGGTCGAACACCACCTCAAGGACCTCGGTGTGCCCGGTGAACCCGGAACAGACCTCGTCATAGCTGGGGTTCGTGGTCAGCCCGCCGGCGTACCCGACGGATGTGGTGTAGACCCCGTCGAGCTTCCAGAACAGCCGCTCGGCGCCCCAGAAGCAGCCCATTCCGAAGACCGCCGTCTCCAGGCCGGCCGGGAAGGGGCCGGTCAACGGCGTACCAAGGACGAAATGGGACGAAGGCACCCGCATCGCCTCGGCGCGACCGGGCAGGGCCTGCTCGGGCGTGGGAAGGTCGAGCATCTTGCGGCGTAGGAACATGAATTACACCTCCGGTGGCATGAACGCCGGCCGGGTGAGAGAAAATCCCAGCATGTCTTACGGATTCGAGACGCTCGCCATCCACGCCGGTCAAGAGCCGGACGAGCGGACCGGTGCGGTGATCCCGCCGATCTTCCAGACCTCCACGTACGCCCAGGACGCGGTCGGAGCGCCGCGCTTGGGGTACGAGTACTCCCGCAGCGGCAACCCGACCCGGGACGCGCTCCAGGAGTGCCTGGCGGCGCTGGAAGGCGGACGCCACGGGCTGACCTTCGCCAGCGGCCTGGCCGCGGAGGACACCCTGCTCCGGTCGGCGCTACGGCCGGGTGATCACGTCGTGATCCCCGACGACGCGTACGGCGGCACCTATCGCTTGTTCGCCCGGGTCGCGCAGCCTTGGGGCGTACAGTTCACGCCCGCGCGGCTGACCGACGCGGACGCCGTGCGGGCGGCGGTGACCGCCCAGACGAAGATGATCTGGGTCGAGACCCCGACGAACCCGTTGCTGGGCGTCGCGGACATCGCCGAGATCGCCGAGATCGCCCGCGAGGTCGGTGCGATCCTGGTGGTGGACAACACCTTCGCCAGCCCGTATCTGCAGCAGCCGCTGGCGCTCGGCGCGGACGTCGTCGTCCATTCGACGACCAAGTACGTCGGCGGACACTCTGATGTGGTCGGTGGCGCGCTCGTCGTCAACGACGCCGAGCTGCATGAGAAGGCGAAGTTCCACCAGAACGCGATGGGCGCGGTGAACGGCCCGTTCGATGCGTGGCTGACCCTGCGCGGCGTGAAAACCCTCGCCGTACGCATGGAGCGCCACTGCGACAACGCGGAGCGCGTGGTCGAGTTCCTCAGTGGACACCCGGCGGTGACTCAGGTGCTCTACCCGGGGCTGCCCGAGCACGCGAACCACGACGTCGCAGCGAAGCAGATGCGCCGCTTCGGCGGCATGGTCAGCTTCCGCGTCGGCGACCTGGCGAAGGCCGAGCGGATCTGCAACAGCACCAAGGTCTTCACGCTCGCGGAGTCGCTCGGCGGCATCGAGTCGCTGATCGAGCACCCGGGCCGCATGACCCATGCCAGCGTCGCCGGGTCGGCTTTGGAGGTTCCGGCCGACCTCGTACGCCTTTCGGTCGGCATCGAGACCCTCGACGACCTGCTGGCCGATCTGGACAATGCGCTGAGTGCCTAGTGAGTCACTCCTCCCCGGTAGAGTGTGCGCCACGCACTGCTGGGGAGGAGTGGGTAGATGCCCGAGACGTGGGTCGGCGCGACCGCGAAACAGATCGCGCGCGCGGTGCGTCGCGGTGATGCCTCGGCGACGCAGGTCGTCGCAGATCACCTCGACTACATCCGGGCGAACGACGACCAGGTCCACGCCTTCCGTGCGCTGCGCGACTCGGAGGCCGCCTTCGAGGCGGCCGAGGTCGACGACCAGCCTGACCTGGGCCATCTGCCGCTTGCGGGCGTCCCGGTCGCGCTGAAGGAGAACACGCCCATCGCGGGCCTGCCGACCTGGCGTGGTTCGGCCGCGGCTCGGTCCGAGGTGGCCGACGCCGATCACGAGGTGGTCCGCCGTCTGCGCGGCGCCGGCGCCGTGATCGTCGGTGTGACCCGCATGCCGGAATTGGGACTCTGGGCGACCACCGACGACGACTCGGCAGTGACCCGGAACCCGTGGAACCTCGAGCGGACCCCGGGCGGTTCGTCCGGCGGTTCCGCGGCGGCGGTCGCGTCCGGGCTGGTCCCGATCGCGCACGGCAACGACGGGCTCGGCTCCATCCGGATTCCGGCGGCCTGCTGCGGACTCGTCGGGCTGAAGCCGGGCCGGGGCGTGGTGCCGGCGCAGCTGGGCCGGGAGGACTGGTTCGGCCTGGTCGAGCACGGCATCCTCGCCACCACGGTGGCGGACGCGGCGGTCGGTTTCTCCGTCCTGGCCGGGCGCACGCCGGGCAAGCTGGAGCATCCGCCGCGGCTGCGGGTCGCCGTCTCGCTGCGCTCGCCGGTCGCGGGCACGGCCGCCGACGCGGCCAACCGCGAAGCCGTCGCCACCGCCGCGAACCTGCTCGTCGAGGCGGGCCACGACACCGTCTCGGCCGATCCGGCGTACCCGGTGGGGTTGGGCCTGCGCGGCCTGGCGACCTGGTTCGCCGCGGCCTATCGGGACGCCGAGGACGCCGGGCTGCTGGACGCGAAGCTCCAGCCACGGTCGCGTCGCCATCTGCGGATGGGCCGCTGGGCCTGGAACCGGGGGATGATCCGCGAAGAGGACCGCGAAGGATTCCGGGAGAAGTCGATCGCCTTCTTCGGCGACGGGAACTACGACATCCTGCTGACCCCGGCGTTGGCGCGTACGCCGTTGCCGGCCCGGTCCTGGTCGTCCCGGGGTTGGCTGTCCAATGTCACGGCCTGCCTCCGCTTCGCCCCGTACGCCGCACCCTGGAACATCTCCGGGTTGCCCGCGTTGACCGTGCCGGTCGGCGTACGCCCCGACGGCCTGCCCGCCGCGGTCCAGCTCGTCGGCCCGCCCGGCAGTGAGCTGACCCTGCTGGCCATCGCCGGCCAGTTCGAACTGCTGCACGCGTGGCGCCGGCACGCCCCGGGGTTTCCGATCGCGGCCACCCCCGCACGGGCGCGGTAGGCGGTCAGAACGGCCGGATCACCATCAGCAGGGTGATCACGGCGAAGACCAGCAGCACGAGGAAGCCGGCTCCGGCGACGCGTCCGGTGATGGCGTCGAGGCGTTCCTTGAGGCGCAGGTCGTCGGTGGTCGCGGTCAGCGCCGAGACTTCCGGCTGGGTGTCGATGACGCCTTCGGAGACCATGCGGGCCGCCTTGTGCAGCGCCGGGACGGCGTAGAAGAACACGAGTCCGAGCGCCACCACGTACAGCGTCATGGAGATGATCACCCAAGGCGTGGCGAACTCGTACTTGCCGTCGCTTCCGAGGACCGTGAGTATGCCGAGCACGGCGGTGAGCACCGTGCCCGCACCGAAGGCCCGGGTCTGCGTGGCTGCCATGCGTACGCCGTCCGCGCTGCGCCGCTGGATCGCCCGGCGGCCGATGAAGGGGGCGGACATGAGCGGGCCGACCAGCATGACCGCACTGAGCACGTGCAACGCCTTCAGGAACGTCATCACATTCGCGATCATAGGCATACAAAACGCCTGATCAGCGCAAATAACCTTTCGAGCCGGGTGAGCTGGTTGAGCCGGTGGAGTACGCCACCGAGCGCGGTGCGACGATCAGGGCGTGACACCTCACCTCGTCAGCGTCGACGACATCCGGGCCGCTCAGGAGTTGCTGCGGGACATCGCCCGAGTCACCCCGATCGAGCCCTGCCGGCCGCTGTCGGCCAAGATCGGCGGCCAGGTCTGGCTCAAGTGCGAGAACCTCCAGCGGGCGGGCGCGTACAAGGTGCGGGGCGCGTACACCCGGATCGCGCGGCTGAGCGCCGAGGAGCGGGCCCGAGGCGTAGTCGCCGCGAGCGCGGGAAATCACGCCCAAGGGGTCGCGGTCGCCGCGACCGCGCTGGGTGTCGCCGCCACCGTCTTCATGCCCGTCGGCGCGCCACTGCCCAAGGTCGCCGCGACGAAGGGCTACGGCGCGTCCGTCCAGCTCGTCGGGGCGAATGTGGACGAGGCGCTGGTCGCGGCCCGGGAGTTCGCGGAGGCCACCGGCGCGATCTTCATCCACCCGTTCGACCATCCCGACGTCATCGCCGGACAGGGCACGGTCGGGCTGGAGATCTTGGCGCAGGTGCCGGACGTCAAGACGATCATCATGGGCATCGGCGGCGGCGGCCTGATCTCCGGCGTCGCGGTCGCGGTGAAGGCGTTGCGACCCGACGTGCAGATCATCGGCGTCCAGGCGGCCGGGGCCGCGGCGTTCCCGCCCTCGTTGCGCGCCGGGCACCCCGTCAAGCTCGACCAGCTCAACACGATCGCTGACGGCATCGCCGTCCTCCGGCCCGGCGACCTGACCTACCTGCACGTCAGCAAGCTCGTCGACGAGGTCGTGACGGTCACCGATGAGGAGATCTCGAGAGCGCTGCTCATGCTGCTCGAACGCGGCAAGCTCGTGGTCGAGCCAGCCGGGGGAGTCGGGGTCGCCGCGCTGCTCAGCGGGGTCGTCGAGGTCGAGACGCCGGCGGTCGCGGTCCTCTCCGGCGGCAACATCGACCCGTTGCTCATGCTCCGCGTCATCGAGCACGGCCTGTCGCTCGCGGGCCGGTTCCTGCGCTTCACCGTCCGCTGCGCCGACCGGCCGGGCCAGCTCGCGGAACTGCTCTCGCTCATCGCCCAGCACCGGGCCAACATCGTCGACGTGGCGCATCAGCGCCACGATCCGCAGCTCCGGCTCGGCGAGGTCGCCGTCGCGCTCTCGGTGGAGACGCGCGGGTCCGAACATTCGGATCGCCTGCTGTCCGCGCTCAGATCCAACGGGTACGCCGTATCGGCGTGACCTGAGCCCGGACAGGGCGAAGGCCGCCCCGGCGTACCGGAGCGGCCTTCGTCGTGGTGCGTCGGGGTCAGCGCCGCGCCAGCTTGGTCTTGCGAGCGTTCAGGGACTTCGCGAGGGCGGGAGCCTTCGCGCTGACCCCTTCCGGCGCCATGTAGTTGCCTTCGCAGGCCAGGATGCCGCACAGGTCGATGATGATTCGGGACGGCTTGAGGACCTTGATGTTGATCGTCGCGTTGTCCAGGTCGAGTGCCGTCTGAACGAAGTTCGAGATCGCCTGCGAGTTCGCCGGGGAGTTGAGGCTGCTGGTGCCGGGCCAGTTGCCGGAGTCCCAGACCGCGGTGTAGCTGGGAACGACGCTCTGCACGGTCAGGTTGAACTGGATGGCGCAGCCCATGAGGTCGCTGTTCTTGTCGAGCGCCCAGCTGAGGTCCACCACCATGTCGATTCCGGTGGCGAGGCCGCGCGGCTTGATCCGGCCCGAGCTGCCGTCGAGCGCGTAGGCCGAGCAGGCGAACCGGCCGTCGGCCGTAGCGGTGTCGACGATACGGATCGGCGTGAACACGTTGGTGAACGGGATGTAGCTGCTGTCGTAGACGCGGGCCTGCAGGCCGCCGCCGAAGGCGTAGTTCAGGTAGCCGCCCTCGTCGACGACCAGTGCGCCGTCGGGCGCGCCCGCCGGCGGGAACCCCTGCGGGGCCAGGGTCAGGGGCACGCCGGCGGCAAGAGTGTTGGCCATCTTCGTGTTGGCCAGCGTCAGCGTGGAGGACGCGTTGCTGCTGATCGACGTCGTGAGCGTGCCGGTGTTGTCGGTGCCCTGAACGATCGGCTGGCCGTCGGTCGCCGACGCCGGGCTGGCGGCCACGGCGGTCGCGACACCGGCCGCTCCGATGCCGGCCGCGACGGTGCCGGCGCGACGGAGCAGCTTGCGCCGGTCGACGGCGTTTTCTCCAGACATAAAGGGGGATCCTCCCGTGGAAGGCTCGCTTCGTACGCGAGCGGCAAGCCAGCCTGCCAGGAAGATCCCCTGAGCTTCAATGGGCCGAAGGGATGAGACGGATCATCCCTTGCCGGCGCTCAGCCTGCGAAGGGTTCGAATTTGACGATGCTCACGGTGATCGTCGCGCCACTGGGCGCCGTGTAGCTCACCGACTGACCGGTCTTAGCGCCCATGATCGCCGCGCCGAGGGCCGACTCGGGGCTGTAGACGGTCAGGTCGGTGGTGGCAGCGATCTCCCGCGAGCCGAGCAGGAAGGTCTCGGTGTCGTCGGCGTCGTCGTCGAACTGGATCGTCACCACCATGCCGGGGGAGACGGCGTCGGCCGTCGGCGCGTCGCCCACCCGGGCCGTCCGCAGCAGTTCCTGCAACTGCCGGATGCGTGCCTCCTGTTTGCCCTGCTCCTCACGGGCGGCGTGATATCCGCCGTTCTCCCGGAGGTCGCCCTCCTCGCGGCGGGCGTTGATCTCCGCCGCGACCGCGGGCCGGGCCGCGATCAGCTCGTCGAGCTCACCCTGCAGCCGGTCGAACGCTTCCTGGGACAACCAGGTGTTGGTCTCGGTCGATGGCACGGCGGACTCCTTGATTAGATCGGACAGAAGTTCAAACTTAACAGCGTACGCCCACTGCGGGTCAGCTGCTGGTTTCCGCGTCGTGGGGGTAGCAGCGCTCGACTTCGCCCGTCACCGGCCGCCCGTTAGTCGCCAAGTGGTACTCGACGACGGTCTGGCTCGGCTCGGCGCCGGCGGTCACGGCGACCGTCGCCCGGCCGACTTCGGCCCCGTCCTCGCCCCGGGCGCGCACGATGCACTCGGCCTGGCCGCCGTCGGGCAGCCGGACGACGAACTGCACGTCGACCGCGTTCTCGCCGGTGGTGAACCGGGTCACGTCGGCGCTGTAGTCCTGTTCGCCGTAGGCCCGGTACAGCCGGAACCCGACAAATGTCATGATCACCAGCAGCGCGACGACGCCGGCCGCCAGCACCGGCCGGGGTACGCGCCGCGGCGTCCGCTGCCGCCCGTAGCGGCCGGACGGGAATACTGGGTGGGTTGTCTGAGCTGTCACAGTGCGGGTCCTCGTGGCGCCAGGTCACCCGCGCCGAGGCCGGTGACCGCGTTGTCGGTGGTCGGAGTCAGAATGGCTGAGAACCATCATCGCACTGGACCGAGTGCTGAAACCGCAGAGGGAGATCTGGTGAGTGAGCAGCTTCGCCTGATGGCCGTGCACGCCCATCCCGACGACGAGTCGAGCAAGGGCGCCGCCACCATGGCCCGTTACGTCCGCGAGGGCGTCGACGTGCTGGTGGTCACGTGCACCGGCGGCGAGCGCGGCGACATTCTCAACCCGAAGCTGGCCGGAGACGCGGAGATCCTGGCCAACATGGCCGAGATCCGGCGGGCCGAGATGGCGCGGGCCCGCGAGATCCTGGGCGTACGCCAGGAGTGGCTGGGCTTCGTCGACTCGGGCTGGCTGGAGGACTACCGGCCGGAGAACGCCGACAAGCTGCCCGACGGCAGCTTCGGCCGCGAGGACGTGGCGACCGCAGCGCAGCCGCTGATCAAGCTGATGCGCGAGTTCCGCCCGCACGTCGTGATCACCTACGACGAGGAGGGCGGCTACCCGCACCCCGACCACATCCAGTGCCACCGGGTCAGCGTCGCCGCCTTCGACGTGGCCGGCGACGCGGAGGTGCACCCCGAGTTGGGCGCGCCTTGGCAGCCGCAGAAGCTCTACTACCACGTCAGCTTCACCCGTTCGCAGTTCACCGCGCTGCACGAGGCCTGCCTGGCGGCCGGCCTCGAGAGCCCGTACGCCGGGATGCTGGCCGACTGGCCGGCTGCCCGCGACAAGGGCGACCGGGTCACGACGCGAGTGGAATGCGGCGATTACTTCCCGATCCGGGACGACGCGCTGCGGGCGCACGCCACCCAGATCGATCCCGACGGCGGCTGGTTCCGGACGCCGCTGGCAATCCGCCGGCAGGGCTGGCCGACAGAGGACTACCAGCTCGCGAAGTCGCTGGTGGACAGTCCGACGCCGGAGACCGACCTGTTCGCGGGCGTCCGTAAGGAGGGGCTGGTCTGATGCTGGCCGAGTTCTTGTCCGACAACAATTTCGGGGACACCCGATCGGGCGGTCTGGCCGGGCCGATGGGCCTGCTTCTGATCGTCGTGCTCGGCATCGCGATCGTGCTGCTCATCCGCAATATGAGCAAGCGCATCAAGCGGCTCCCGGCCTCGTTCGACGGCGAGCCCGCCGAAGGATCTCCCGTTCAGGAGCTCCGGTACGAGAAGTCCTCCAGCTCTGCTGACCTGGTTGAGGAGGTCGAGCCGGGCCGGGACAATTCTCGATGATCCATGCGGTTTTTCAGCCGCGGACACTGTCGCCCGCCGAGATAACGCCGTAGCCTTCCCAGCGGGATTCGCGTCAGCGTGCCAATCAGCCGGAACCCACGAAGAGGGGGTGCGGTGTGCTGATGAACAGCGTGGTTCACCGCATTTCTGAGGGCTTTCGGTCCGCTATGGACTATTTGCGGGCCGCGCTGCGACGGGCGTACCTGGCCAGCGGCGCACCCGAACTGCCCCGGCGTGCCCGGACGTTCGCCGCCTTCGCGGTCGGTGTCGCGCTGGTCGTCTCGATCGGCGGAGTGGTCTTCTCCCCAGTGGACGACTGGGTGCGGTTCGCCATCGTGGTCGGCATGGTGGTGGTCAGCCACCTCGGTCGGCTGCGCGTTCGGATCTCCGGCTCCAACTTCGCCACCGCCTGGGGCGACGCCGCCTTCATCGTCGCGGTCTGGGTCGGGCCCGACGGCTGGCTGCCCGCCGCCATGGGCCTCGGCGTCCTGCTCGCCAATCTGTTGTTGCAGGCGTTCGCCGACGAGTGGAAGCCGTTCGTCGAGATCATCCGGCGCTCGGCCAGCCTGGCGATCGCGGCCGGTCCGGCGGCGCTGGTCGCGCATCTGCTGGTCCAGGGCGAATACAAGGAGATGGTCACCCCGGACGACGGCTTCGCCCTCGCCGCGACCGCGCTCGGCTATTCGCTGCTGACCGTCGTCATCACCTGCGTCTACACCTCGCTGCGCGACGGGCACAAGTTCAGCACGCTGATGCGGCGGGCGCTGAGCAGCATCTGGATGATGACCCTCGGCAACCTCGCGGTGGGCCTGGGGATCGTCGGCCTGCTCGGCGTGGACCTGCGCTGGCTCATCGCCCTCCCGCCGGTGCTGTGGCTGTTCCAGCAGGCGTACACGCATCGGCTGCTCGACTCGCAGGAGCGGCAGGGCTGGAACCGCTACGCCGACGCGATCCGGGCGCTGCGCCGCCACGGCGACATCGCGGGCATCGCCAACGCCGGAGCTCGCAGCGCGCTGAGTCTGTTCCGCGCCAACGAAGTCGTCGTCGAGCTGCTGAACTCGGACGGCCCCACAATGCGATACACCGCCGGCGGCGGTCCGTTGCGCCGCAACGCGGGCGTCATCGCGTCGGTGACCCGGCCGCTGGAGGTCGCGGGCGAACAGGTCGGCACGCTGACCCTGCATTTCGCCGGGACGGTCGGCCTTCGCAGCCGGGATCGGGCCGCGCTCGCGGCGTACGCGGACGCGCTCGGCGTCGCCTTGCACGACTCGGCGACGCACGCCGCGCTCCGGCACGCCACCGAACGCGCGGTCGACGAGGCCGTCCGTGACCCGCTGACCAAGCTCTTCAACCGGGAAGCGCTGCTGCGCCGCGGCGACGAGACGCTGCGTGGTCTCGACCGGTCGGCCGCGGTCGCCCTGCTGATGCTGGACGTCGACAACTTCAAGGAAATCAACAACACCCTGGGCCACGTCGCCGGTGACCAGTTGCTGCAGATCGCGGCCGGTCGGCTCAGCGATCTCGTCTCCGATGTGGAGCTGCTGGCCCGGCTCGGCGGCGACGAGTTCGGCCTGCTGTTGTTCGACCTTCCCGAAGACGGCACAGAACAGGCCATGCGTCAGGCCGAGCGGCAGGCGCTGCGCCGGGCCCGGCGGCTGGCCGCCGCGCTCGCCGAGCCGACCGAGATCGCCGGGGTCACCGTCTCGGCGGAGACCTCGGTGGGCGTCGTCGTGGCGGCTGCGGGCCGGGTCGACATGCCGGAACTGCTGCGTCGCGCGGATGTCGCGCTCTACCAGGCCAAAGACGGGCAGTCCTCGGTCGTCGCGTACGACCCGTCGCACGACGGCGCGAGCACGGATCGGCTGGCCCTGGTCGCCGAGATGCGTACCGCGCTCAGCCTGGACGACCAGCTGCTGGTCGCGCTGCAACCCGCGATCGACCTGTCGACCGGGGCGCCTACCGGTGTCGAGGCGCTCGCCCGCTGGGAGCATCCCCGTCGCGGCCGGTTGCACCCCAAGGACTTCGTCCGCGCGGTCGAGGCGAGCGAGCTGCTCGCACCGTTCACCCGGTACATCGTGGACAAGGCGCTGACGGCGGCCGCGTTGTGGCAGGCCGAGGGCATCGACGTGCCGGTCTCGGTCAACCTCTCGGCCCGCAACCTGCTCGACGCTGAACTGCCCGCCGACATCGGGAGGTTGCTGGACAAGCACCGCATCGAGCCCGCGCGGCTGGTTTTGGAGATCACCGAGACGGTCGTGATGAGCGACCTCCGGGTGATCGACGAAGTGCTCAACGACCTGCGGCAGCTGGGCGTACAGCTGTCCGTGGACGACTTCGGCACCGGCTACTCCTCGCTGACCTTCCTCACCCGCATCGCCGTCGACGAGGTCAAGGTGGACCGCAGCTTCGTCCGGGCCATGGGCGATTCGCCACAGGCCGCCGCGATCGTGCGGACCACCGTCGACCTCGGGCGGCAGCTCGGCTTGCGGGTGGTCGCCGAGGGCGTGGAGACCCACGAGCAGCGCCGGGTGCTCACCGACCTGGGCTGTACCGCCGCCCAAGGCTTCCACTTCTTCCGGCCGATGCCCAGCGAAGAGATCACCGCGGCGCTGCGGAGTCTTCCAGAGCCGCCGGCCGCGCTGGCGAAACTGGCGTGATCCGGTCCGCGCGGGCGGCCGGACCGGCGACGACCGCCCAGACTGCCGCGCTTGTCATGGCCAGCAGAACGACCGGAAGCAGGACCCGCCGGGCCGACGTGCCCAGGTGCCAGCCCAGGTCGTAGGGCGTGATCAGGTAGGTGAAGGTCAACACGAGCAGCTGGGCTGCCAGGACGATCCAGAGCCAGCCGTCGGAACCGAGGTCCAGCCGCCGTCGCGCCGGCCGGAGGAACACCGCTCCGGCGACGGCCACCACGACCGCCAGCAGCACCGTGACGCCGATCAACGGCTCGTACGCGGTGACGATGCTGCCGAGGCGGTGCCGGACCCCGAGGTCTCCGCGGAGCAGGTCGTCGAACCGGCCCTGCGACGCCAGATCGGACTGGCCGCCGAGCGCCCGGACGATCACCATCCAGCTGAGCCCGGCCGCGACGGGCCACCACAGGAGCGCGACGCGACCGAGGTGGCGCCGGCCTTCCGGCGTACGCCATCGCAGGAGTCCCCGGCCGTTCCGGAGGGTCGCCACGCCCGCCACGATCAGAACCGCGACCAGGCCCTCATTCTTGGTCAGAGCGGCGACCGTCATCAGCAGCATCGCCAGGCCAGGCCGGGCGAGCGGGTCCCGGCCGAGCAACAGCAGCACAGCGGCGGCCACGACGGAGACCGAGCAGAGCACGTCGCTGTAGCCGTCGGTGGCGCCGTAGGGAAGCAGCGCCCAGGTGGCTAGGGCGACGCCGGTGGCGGCGATCCAGGACACCACCGCGTTCCCGCGTACCGTGACCGTGCGGACCGCGTACGCCGACAGCACGATGGCGGAGAAGTTGAGCACCGCCACGATCAACTGCGCCACCCGGAAGTCGACCTGGCCGAGGATCGACCAGACCGCAGCGACCGTGCCGGAGGTGAGAGGTGGATAGTCGACGTGCGAGAAGGCGTACGCCGGATTGGCGATCGCTTGCCGGGCTGCCTCGCCTCCGTGCCGGAAGTAGCCGGCGTGCAACCACCAGATGGAATGCGAGTCCCATCCGGTGGGCTGCTTCTTGATCGTGAGGAAGGGCAGGAGCAGGACGCCGGCGACTACCGCCGACACCCACCAGGGGTCGACGAGGAAGACCGGCCGATCGCGGCGCGACAGCCCGTATGCCAGCGCCAGTTGTCCAGCGAGAGCGATACCGCACCACAGCAGCAGCGGGCCGCCGGCGAGGAGCATGAGTCCGACCGCGGCGCTCCCGGTCAGGGCCGCGGCGAGGGGGGCCAGGAGTACGGCCGGGAGAAGCTGCCGGGTCAGGGCGAACGCCAACGGCAACCCGCCCAGGAAGAGACAAACGAGGACGACCAGCGCGTTCAGCATGCCGTCACCGGGCGGCTTCGAGTACGAGGCGGACCTTCAGCGGTGCGCTGGTGTCGGCGACGACCGTCGCGATCAGATCGGCTTGGGCCGGGTCGGCGGTGACAGCGATATCGCCGATCGCCGCGAACTCCAGCAACCGCTGACCCCACAGGGTGCCCGGTCCGGGCACGTAGACGACCTCTCGGGGCGGCACCCCGGCGATCAGGTCGGCCTGAATCCGCTCGAACTGCCGCCGGGTCTGGTTCTCGCCGCGTACGTCGGCCCGGCTGGTGCCGGCGGTCACCCGATCGATGCCGTCCTTGGCGGCATCGAAGGCGCCGCGTGCGGAGAGGATCAGCAACAGCGCGGCGAGCGCCGTCACACCGACGCGGATCGGCATCATGCGGGCGCCCGCAGACCTGGCCGCAGCAGGGCGATCGGACAACTTGGCGACCCTTCCCGAGGGGACGAACGCGCTATTGTAGCGACGCGCTCGCCGGTCCCGTGGGGTCCGTCACGGCGGCTGGTCGGCGCAAGACTACCAGCAGGTCCGCGTGCTGTCGCCGCACAGCCGCGTGTACGCGAGCCCCGAAGCTGATCCGGGCCACTCCCAGGGCGGCTAGTTCCGCGACGCTCGGTGGACCGTCCAGGCGGCCGAGGATGTTGACCGCGCCACCAGCCTCACCGACGAAAGCACCGACCGTCGCCGGATCGTCGAGCAGGATCGGAAATACGCAGTCCGCGCCGGCGGCGAGGTATCGCCGCGCCCGGTCGACCGCGTCGGTCAGTGCGTCGTGCGTACCAGTTGATCTGAGGAAGACGTCGATTCGTGCGTTGACCACCAGATCGACCCCCGCGGACCGGGCCGCCGCGCGGATCGCGGACAGGAAGTCGGCCTGGCGGGCCGAATCAACCATGGCGCCGGTCGCCGGGTCCGAGTCCTCCAGATTGCAGCCCGCGACCCCGGCGGCCGCGAGGCGTTCGACCAGCTCCGCGGGGGACAGCCGGAAACCGCGTTCGACGTCTGCCGTCACCGGTACGCCCACCGCCCGCACGATCCGGGCGATGGCGTCGAGGATCTCCCCGACGGGTGCGGTCTCGCCGTCGGCGTGGCCGAGCGTCTCCGCGAGCGCGGCGCTGCTGGTGGCCACGGCGGGGAAGCCGGCCGCCTCGACGGCTCGGGCCGACGGCACGTCCCAGACGTTGGGGAGCACCACGGGATCGCCCGGCCGGTGCAGCGCCCGGAGCGTCGCCGCCCCGGTGACCAGGTCCGGCCCGGCGCCGGACCACTCGCCGGCGCCGGGGGCCCAGGAGGACGGGGGAGTCACGACAGCGACCACGGGTGGGCGGTCGCGCCGAGCCGGTTCCAGGCGTTGATCACCGTGACGGCCCAGATCAGCTCGGCCAATTCGACCTCAGTGAACTGCGCGGCGGCGCGGGCGAAGACCTCGTCGGTCACCGGTCCCTCGGTCAGCCGGGTGGCGGCCTCGGTCAGTTCGAGCGCCGCCCGCTCACGGTCGGTGAAGAACGGGGTGTCCCGCCAGACCGTGATGGCGAACAGCCGGCGCGGATCCTCGCCGCCCTTGACGGCGTCGGCGCTGTGCTGGTCGACGCAGTACTCGCAGCCGTTGAGCTGCGAGGCCCGCAACCGGACCAGCTCCAGCAGCGGAGCCTCCAGCCGGGTCTGCCGCGCGGCGGCGTCCAGGGCGTTCATCGCCTTGTTGATGTGGGGGGCCAGGGTGTCGACTGCGAGACGAGTGTTCATGTCGTTGACTTTAGGAGCGGATTGGCTCTGCGCTAAGGTCCAATACCATGGCGATTGACTGGTCCAATTTCGGTGTCGACCTGCACCTCGACCTCTCCGCGTCGGCCACCCGCCGGACCGCGCTGGAGGAGGCGCTGCGCGACGCGATCCGGTCCGGCCGGCTCGCGCCGCAGACCCGCCTGCCCGCCACGCGTACGCTCGCCGCCGAGCTGGGCCTCGCCCGGGGGACGGTCAGCGCGGCGTACGACCAGTTGGTGGCGGAGGGATATCTGACCGCCCGCCAAGGGTCGTTCACCGAGGTCGCGGCGCTTCCGCCGATCGTGCTGCCGACGGCGGTTCCGGAGATGGTCACGACACCCCGGTACGACCTGCGTCCGGGCAGTCCCGACGTGTCCACCTTCCCAGTCGCGGCCTGGACCCGCGCCGTACGCCGGTCGCTGTCCCGAGCGCCGGTGACCGCGTTCGACTACGGCGATCCCCGGGGCAGCCTGGCGCTCCGGAGCGTGCTCGCCGACTACCTCGGCCGGGCGCGCGGCGTACTGGCCAGCCCCGATCGGATCGTCATCACCTCGGGCTACGTCCAAGCGTTGGCCCTCCTCGCCACCGTCTATAGGGGACGGACGATCGGCCTCGAAGATCCCGGGCTGGACTTCCATCGCGACGTCGTCCGGGAGGCGGGCGCATCCGTCGTACCCGTCCCCGTGGACTCCCTCGGCGCGGTGCTTCCGGTCGCGTCGGCCGACGCCGTCGTGCTGACCCCGGCGCACCAGTACCCGATGGGCGTCACCCTGCATCCGGAACGACGGCGTACGGCGGTGGAATGGGCTCGGTCCGGCGATCGGCTCATCATCGAGGACGACTACGACGGGGAGTTCCGCTACGACCGGCAACCGGTCGGCGCGCTGCAGGGAACCGCGCCGGAGCACGTCGTCTACATCGGAACGGCGGCGAAGACGCTGAGCCCGGCGCTGCGACTGGCCTGGATGGTGCTTCCGGCGTACCTGGTCGAGCCGGTCGTGCGGCTCAAACGGCTCACCGACGTGCACACCGAGACCATCGGTCAGCTGGCGCTCGCGGACCTGATCGCCGAGCACGCGTACGACCGGCACATCCGCGCCTGCCGGCTGCGGTATCGCCGACGCCGGGACCAACTCGTCGACCGGTTGCCCGGGGCCGACCTCGGCGGCATCGCGGCCGGACTCCACGTCGTGCTGGGCCTGCCGGCCGGGCTGTCCGAACGCGACGTCCTGGACGCGGCGGCCGCCCGGGGATTGGCGCTCGGGGCGCTCGGCACGCACTGGCACGAACCTGGGGCGCGCCCGCAGGGACTCGTGGTCGGGTACGGGACTCCGCGCGAGGGCGCCTATCCCGCCGCCGTGGACATGCTCTCCCGGGTTCTCCGCTCCTTCTGACCTTTACCTCACGTGCCCGGCGGCCTTGCCCAGCAGCGCTTCGCGGCGGCCTACCCCGGCAGATCAGGGATATGCCTGGGATCTTGAGCCAAGATCCCAGGCATATCCCTGATCTGGTGCCTAACGGTGTGCTTACCGAGAGCGGGTCACGGCTTCCACTGCGGGTCACGGCCGAGGTGCCGCAGCAGCTGAGCGGCCGCGTCGTCGCTCTCCTGGCCGGCCAGGGCGTCGGCGTACGCGAAACCGCGCAGCGGGTCGGCGGTGGCGTGCGCGATCGGCAGGAGCGCCTGCGACAGCTCCGGCGTGAGCGGCGACGGCTGCCCGGTGGCCACCGCGATGTCCCAGGCGTGCACCGCGGCGTCCAGGGCGGCCGCCGCCACGACGTCTTCGGCCGACATCGGGGGCAGCGGGAGCGGCTTGGGCACGTCCTGCGCTCCGGGTTCGACCGCGGCGAACGCCGCCGCCGAGGCGGCCAGCGCCTGCTCGGTGAAGGCGGCGGGGTCCTCGACCGGCTCGCCGGACGGCGCGAACGGGTTGTACGCCGGCCCGGTGCCGACTCCCAGCGTGCCGGCGTAGCCGAGTTGGTCGCCCGCGGCGTGCTGGAGGACCTGGGTGACCGTCCACTGGTCGCACGGGGTGGCGAGCTGCCAGCTGTCCGGGCCGAGTCCGGCGATCGCGGTACGCAGAGCCTGGTGGGCGTTGTCGAGCAGAGTCCAGGTGGTCATCGGGTACCTCCGGTATTTTCGTGGAGCGGAACGTTCCATTCCACTATAGCTCCAGGACGAGCTTCCCCGCAACCCTTCCCGCTTCCAACGACCGGATGGCTTCGGCGGCGTCGGCGAGCGGATAGGTCCGGTCGACCGGCGCGACCAGGTCACCTGCGGCGAAGAGCGCGGCGAGGTGCTCCAGATCCTCGGTCCGGGCGATCGAGAGGGGAGCCTTGAGGCGCTGCTTCACCCATGGGTCGAGTGCCTTCGCGTGGAGGTTACGACTCAGTCCGCCGAAGACGGCGCCACCGTTCTCCGCACCGACGAGTACCAGCGTCCCCGTCGGCGTCAGCAGACCGCGCAGCAGCGGCAACGGCCGGTTTCCCGCGATGTCGAGGATCGCGTCATAGCGCCCGGACAACGGCGTACGCGTGTAGTCGATGACCGTCTCAGCGCCCAGGGAACGGACGAACTCCGCTTTGCCGCCGCTGCATACGGCGGTGACTGTCGCACCGGCGAGGCGGGCGAGCTGGACGGCGTACGCCCCGACGCCGCCACCGGCTCCGATGACGAGCACGGACTGTCCCTTCCGGACATTCGCCGTACGTGTCGCCAGGTGCGCCGTCGCTCCCGAGACCGGCAGGGCGGCCGCTTGCACCGCCGTCATCCCGGCCGGCCGCCGAGCCAGCTTGTCCGGCTTGGCCGTGGCGTACTCGGCGAAGGCGCCGGTGCCGCTGCCGAAGACCTCGTCGCCGACGGCGAACTGCGTCACCCGCGCGCCGACCGCCACGACCACCCCGGCCAGATCCATGCCCAGCGCGTACGACCTGGGTCGCCGCAAGCCGGTGACCAGCCGCATCACCCGCGGTTCGCCGGTCATCATGTGCCACGCGCCGCGATCCACCCCGGCCGCCTCGACGCGGATCAGGACCTCCTTGTCGCCGGCCACGGGCCGGTCGACCTCGCGCAGGGTGAGCACCTCGGCGGACCCATACCGCTCGCGGACGATTGCCTTCATCACTCCTCCTCGGAGCCGTCGGGGTAATGGAAGACCGAGTCGAGCGAGACCCCGAAGACCCGCGCGATCTGGAAGGCCATCTCCAGCGACGGCGAATACCGCCCCTGCTCGATGGCGATGACGGTCTGACGGGTCACGCCGATCCGGTCGGCCAGCTCCGCCTGCGTCATCTCACCGTGCGCGAACCGCAGCGCCCGGATCGAATTGGTCACCTTGGTCGGTTTCACCATGTCTGGAAGGCCTTGTGGTACGCGAAGACCTTGGCGGCCGAGCCGACTGTCGCGGAGAGGAAGAACCCCAGGTAGATCACGTTGGCGATCCAGAAGTAGTCGGCCTTGGCCAGCGCGAGCAGCATCGCCGCGAGGCCGCCGACGACGATGAACGACTGGCCGATGCGGTCGCCGAGGTAACCGATCTCGCGGTCACGCTCGTCGACGCGGTCCCGCGTACGCGGGGAGAAGATCCCGGCCACGATGCTGACCAGGATGGTCGTGGCGATGGCCGCCCCGATGGTCGCCAGCATAAGCCCGGCGTACGGGACCTCGGTGAGGGATGAGCCGGCCGAGCGGCCCAGGACCACCGCCACGTAGACGGCGTACGCGACCGCGCTGACCACGCCCATGATCCAAGCGCGCTTCTCCTCGTATGGCATGCGATCAATGTAAAGCGATCTTGACACGGTGTCAAGAATTCTTTACATGCCGCGCTGTCGGGTACGAGTCACCAGCGGCTGGGCGGCCGATACACCAGGCCGAGCCGGGCCGGTCCGTCCTTGGTCCCGCCGACCATCTCGGCGATCTCCTTCGGATCGCCGGCGATGAGCGACGCGACGACCGTCTCGGCCACCTCCGTGGGGTCGCGGTCGTCGAGGTCGATCACCAGGCCGAACTGCACCGAAGGGTCGGTCGGAGCGCTCGACCGGGCGGCCGGATGCTGGAAGGTGAGGCGTACGGTGTCGTATTCGCGCAGCCAGGCCGCGCACCACCCGGGGCGGCAGTCCCATCGGCCCAAGATCTCCGGCTCGGCCCGGAGCCGCTCGATCACCAGCCGCGCCACGCTCCGGGCGGGCCACTCCCACGACTGGTCGCGCTCGGCCCGGCTTACCTCCAGGTCGTACGCGACGGCGTCGAACCTGACCTCGGCCGGCAGATCGTCCGCAGTGGACGATGACCGCCAGTTCCGCCAGACCACCTCGGTGCCTTCCCGCACGATCGTCACAGAGAGCCCGCCACAGCAGCCCTCTGTGCAGTACGCCTCGGCGAGGCGTACCTCGTGCGGCTCCTCGGTGGCGCGCAGCCGGCCGGTCGTCAGCAGACCCTCCGGGCTGTCGGCCGGACCTTTGTCGAAGTACCGGGCGACGACGGGCATCCCGTCGACGACGATCCGAGCTTCGACTTGCCCAGAACCGGTGGGACTCGGGTCGCCGACGACCACTCGGATGGCGAAACCCTTGGCAGGCACCGGTTTCAGTCCACCCTGACGGATGACCCAAGATGCCCGCCGTGCAACGACCGGATCGGCCTCGGCGGCGTTTTCACCGAGCATGTCCCGCCATTCCGGAGCGGCGAGCACTGCTCCGATCCGGGCGACCAGTTCACCGCGCGCCTCGCCGACGACCGGCGCGGCCGACCCCGTACGCAGATTCTCGGCGACCAGCGTCAGCAGAACCGCCCGTTCGAGACTGGGCTGCCGGGTCGGTGCGAGGGCCACCCATCGCTCGTAGACGGCTTCCGTGTGGGCGTACCGGTGGATCTCGGACACGTAGTTCTCGGTGGAGGCCATCGCGAGCAGGAGGTTGGCCACCTGATCCCACGGCTCATCGTCCACTTCGGAGCTGTCCAGCAATCCCGGCAGATCCTGCCGTTCAGCGATCTTCCGGGCCAGGTCGCTCGTCAGCACGTCGCGCGGGGTCGACCGGACCCAGCGCCGGATCTCCTTGGCCCGGCGACCAGCCAGGGCGGTGACAGCCGCGGTGCGTACGCGCCGCCGGGAGCGTTCCGCGAGCCAGATCAGCTGCGGTTCAGCGCCCCGAATCCGGGCCAGCGCCTCGACGGCGAGCAGATCAGCGAAGCACAGCAGCCCGATGGTCTTGATGATCTCGGCGTCCGCGCGTTCGCCGTTGCGGATCAGCAGGCCCAGCCCGACCAGGACCGCGCCCTTGTCAGTGCCGTGGCGGATCAGCCACCTGCCCGCGTGACGGGTGCGCTCATCCACGCTGAGTCGAAGCCGACTCAGCACCTCGGAAACATCGGTCGAGCGGATCGCCAGGGCGGCACACCGATCGTGCAACTCTTGCGGCGACTGCGCGGGATCTTCGAGGAAGTCTCGGAGGAGGGCCGTCAGGGCGTCTCGACGCTCTCGGAGCGGCGCGTCACGGCGTACGCCGTCGTCGGGAGCCGGGCCGGTCGGTGTGCCGTCGAGCAGCTGTAGCGCGTAGGCGTACCAGGAGACCGGTCGGTCGAGCGCACTGCGCTCGGGGGCCGTGCTCACCGGCGGGGGAGGGACTCGATTCCGTTCGTCATGACCCGAACCCTATCCACGCCGTCAAGCGAATCCGGACAGTCGGCTAGCCCAACTGGTCGCGGCGACGGGTCAGGTACGCGATCTCGGCCGTGTTCCCCGCCAGCTCGATCGCCTGGTCGTACGCCGCCCGCGACTCCCGGCTCCGGCCCAGCCGGCGCAGCAGGTCGGCCCGAGCCGCGTGGTACGCGTGATAGCCGCCCAACGGGTCCCCGAGCCGATCGACGGCTGCCAGGGCGACCTCGGGACCGTCCAACTCGGCCACGGCGACGGCTCGGTTGAGCGCGACGATCGGGCTGGCGTCGAGGCGTACGAGCTGGTCATAGAGCGCGACAATCTGCGACCAGTCGGTATCGCGTACGTCGTGGGCGGAGGTGTGGACGGCGCCGATCGCGGCGAGGATCTGATAGCGACCGGGCGCCACCCGCGCGGCCAGCCGTTCGCGTACCAGTCGGTGGCCTTCGGCGATCAGCGCGACGTCCCAAGCCCCCCGGTCCTGCTCGCCGAGGCTGACGAGTTCGCCGCTCGCCGAGATGCGGGCGGCGCGGCGGGCCTCGGTGAGCAGCATCAGCGCGAGCAGCCCGGCCACCTCGCCATCGGCCGGCAGAAGTTCGCGGATGAGACGGGTGAGCCGGATCGCCTCAGCGGTGAGGTCGTGGCGCACGGGGTCGGTGTCGGGGCCGGTCGCCAGGTAGCCCTCGTTGAAGACGAGGAACAAGACCGAAAGTACGCCGGAGACCCGCGCCGGGAGATCTTCGGCGGCCGGGACGCGATAGGGGACGCGAGCCGCCTTGATCTTGGCTTTCGCGCGGGTGATCCGCTGCTCCATGGCGCTCTCGCGGACGAGGAAGGCGCGGGCTATCTCGGACACCGTCAGCCCGCCGAGCATCCGGAGAGTCAGCGCCACCCGGGTCTCCATCGCGAGCGCCGGGTGGCAGCACGTGAAGATCAGCCGGAGCCGGTCGTCCTCGATGGCGCCGAGAGGCTCAGGCGGTCCGTCGTCGAGCACCATCTGCGCCTCCTTGTGCTTGTCGTCGCGCTTGTTCTCCCGGCGGATCCGGTCGATGGCCTTGCGCTGGGCGGTCGTGGTCAGCCAGCCGCCCGGATTCGGCGGTACGCCGTCCACCGGCCACCGCTCGACAGCGGTCGCGAACGCCTCGGCCGCCGCCTCCTCGGCGACATCGAGATCGCCGAACCGCCGAGTCAGGGCGGCGACCACCCGAGCCCACTGCGCACGATGGGCCTGAGTGATCGCCGCCCGGACGTCGACCACGGTCACTGGTCGGAACCCTGGCCGGGGAGCGACTCCAGATCGACGCCGAGGAACGGTCGCAACTCGACCTTCCGATTGCAGTGCTTCGAGCCGTCGGCGGCGAGCTTCAGGGCCACATCGAGATCCTCGGCCTCGATGACCCAGAAACCGGCGAGGTACTCCTTCGTCTCCACGTACGGGCCGTCGGTGAAAATGGCCTGCCCGCCGCGGTTGTCGATGACGGTCGCGGTGCTGGGCGCGGCGAGCCCGCCCGCGAAGACCCAATGGCCCTCGGTCTTGAGCCGGTCGTTGAACACGTCGATGGCGGCCATCTCCTCGTCGGTCGCGAGTCCGGCGGTGTCGTCGACGACGGAAACCAGGTAGTGCATCTCAGCTCTTCTCTCTCGTTCGGTCGGTCGGGTCACTCGGCGTACTGCGGCTGCCCGGCCGGCCGATAGACCTGCAGGGTGATGCCCTTCGGGAAGTCCCGCGACTCGATCAGCTCGAGCGCGATGTCCGGACCGGCCTCCGGGAACAGTCGCATCCCCTGGCCGACGATCACCGGGACCACCATGAGGCGCATCTCGTCGACGAGATCGTTCGCCAGCAGCCACCGGACGAGTGTGCCGCTGCCGTGGACCTGCAAGTCGCCGCCCGGCTTGGCCTTCAGCTCGCGGATGGCCGCCGCGAGGTCGCCGGACAGCATGGTCGTGTCCGCCCAGTCGGCTTCGGCGAGGGTGCTCGACGCGACGTACTTCGGCTTGGTGTTCAACGCGTCGGCGATCGGGCCGCTGCCCGGCTCCATGACCCCCCAATACCCGGCGAAGAGGTCATAGGTGCGGCGGCCGAACAGGAACGCCTCGGCACTCTGGTAGACCTCGCCGATGTACCCCGCGGACTCGCTGTTGAAGTAGGGCCGCGCCCAGCCGCCCCGCTCGAACCCGCCGCTGCGGTTCTCGTTCCGCCCGCCGTTTCCCTGCACCACGCCATCGACGGTGATCTGCGTCATGGTCGTCAGCTTCATGATCATGGTTCCTTGTCCGCGGTGGCGCCCCTCGTGGGCGGCCTCTCACCCGTACCACGAACTCCACTGCCCCGATCCGACACGGCCACGCGGATTTCTTTCCAAGAACTTCGAGACCGCTTCTACTCGAGCGGCGGCGCATACAGTTGCTGAAGATCCACCAGCAGGACTCGGGGGTCCTTCGCGGCCGTGGCGAGCACCTCTGGCGTGAATCCAGCGCCCCCGTAGCACGCCAGGACCGTGTCATCGGTGAAGTAACCCTTGAGCGTCAACAACTCGCGGGCCCGGGCCAGGCGATCGAGGTGATGATTGCCGATCACCTCGCCCCATTTCGCTTCGCCGAGCGACAGAATCCGTCGTGAACCGTTCGATTCCTGTGCCGCGAGTACTGCGACATCGATCTCGATCTGGGTTCTGTTGGCCGGATCGTTGACGACGCCGGAACCCACCTCGGCGGGGAAGCCGCCGAACAGCGCCGCTCCGCTGTCGATCGCGTACGCCCGGCAGAGTGCCTCGAAATGCGGGCCGACGACCTGGGTGAGAAACGTCGGACGCATCGAGCTCCAGACCGCCTCGCCGCGGTGGATCTCCAGCTCGGACCAGCGTCTCCGCATGATCGCCTCATAGAACGTGATCAGCGGTTCGACGATGGAATAGCGCGAGCGACCGGGACGGAAGAGGTCGGGCTCCCGGCGGATGAGGGCGCAGTCCTCCAGCACGTTCAGCGGATGGGTGATCTGATCCGACTTGCGGCCGATGAAATTGGCGATGCCGCCGTTCGTGGTGTTGCCGGTGGCGATGGCGGCCAATACCGAGTGGTAGAGCGCGGGGTCGCGGATGTCCGTCTCCTCGGCCAGGAGATATCGCGCCTCGCGGAAGAGGGGAGTCTGCGGGTTCAGGACCGTCCGGATGATCCAGGGGTCGAAGTCGTCGAGGCCGGCGGGCGCATCTCCTTGAGTGAACTCGTACCGGTAGGCGGGAGTGCCGCCCAGGACCGAGTGGACCAGGACCGCCAGGCGATGATCGGTGATGCCCCAGAACTCGGCCGCGTCGCGGTAGCGGAACGGCTGGATGACAAGCTCCAGGCCGGCTCGGCCGCGCAAGGGCGACTGGCCGGACAGGAGGCCGCCCATCACCGACATCGCCGAGCCGCAGAGCACCAGGCGTACCGAACTTTCCTGCCCACTGCCACCGGGACCGAGCTCCCGCTGAATGATCGACGGCAGGGCCGGTGACACGCGGGTGATGAAGGGGAACTCGTCGATTACCACCAGAGTCGGCTGGTCGCGAATGGACTGGAACATCTGCCTGATGGCTCCGTTCCAGTCCTGGGCCGCGGAGTCCCAGCCTGCCCGCGTGAACCGGGCGAGTGCGTCACCGAAGAGCCGGAGCGTTTCGGCTTCGGTGGCCTCGGTCGCCGCGAAGTACATCCCGCCGGTGGCCTCGGTGAGCGCCTGGAGGAGGAAGCTCTTGCCTTGGCGTCGCCGGCCGCTGACGACGCCCAGCGTCGCGCCCGGGCGGGCAGGCGGTCGCGTGGCGAAGGACGACAGCCCGGCCCACTCGCGCGTGCGGTCGAATACGTGTCCTGGTTTATCCATCTCATTCCCTTCATCCGCTATAGCCGCGTGCGCTAAGCCACAGAACTATACTTCTCAGAAGTATAGTTCCGTTATTCTGATCAGCGGAAAGGACGTCCGCTGACGCCGAGTCCCGCCGGACGTGGGAGAGTTTGGGGGTGAACCGGCTCGGCAGTTCGACTTCGCCCTATCTGCGCCAGCACGCGGCCAATCCGGTGGACTGGTGGCCGTGGTCCGACGCGGCTCTCGCCGAGGCCCGGGACCGGGACGTCCCGGTGCTGATCTCGGTCGGGTACGCCGCTTGCCACTGGTGTCATGTGATGGCGCACGAGTCCTTCGAGGATCCGGTGATCGGCGCGAAGATCAACGCGAACTTCGTCGCGATCAAGGTGGACCGGGAGGAGCATCCCGACGTCGACGCCGTCTACATGGCGGCTACGCAGGCGATGACGGGGCAGGGCGGCTGGCCGATGACCGTTTTCGCCACGCCGGACGGTGAGCCGTTCCTCTGCGGGACCTACTTCCCGCGCGACAACTTCGACCGGCTGCTGGACGCGGTCGCCGAGGCGTGGCGGGATCAGCGTGACGCCGTGCTGCGGCAGGGTGCGGCGGTGGTCGAGGCGATTGCGCCGCAGCGGCTGGGCGGCGCGGGCGGTACGCCGATCACACCGGACCTGCTCGCGCAGGCGGCTCAGCGGTTGGTGGCCGCGCATGACGTCGCGTACGGGGGATTCGGGGAGGGCGGACCGAAGTTTCCGCCGCACCTGGCGCTGCTGTTCCTGCTGCGGCATTACAAGCGGACCGGTGACAAGGACGTCCTGGAGGTCGTCCAGCACACTGCCGAGGCGATGGCCCGGGGCGGGATCTATGACCAGGTCGGCGGCGGCTTCCACCGGTACGCGGTCGACGGCCACTGGGTGGTGCCGCACTTCGAGAAGATGCTTTACGACAACGCGCTGCTGCTGCGGGTCTACACCGATCTGTGGCGGCTGACCGGGGACGCGTTGGCCGGCCGGGTCGCGCGGGAGACGTACGAGTGCCTCGTCCAGGACTTCTCGACGCCCGAAGGCGGGTTCCGGTCGGCGTACGACGCGGACACCGAAGGTGTGGAGGGCCTGACCTATGTGTGGACTCCGGACCAGCTTGTCGAGGCGCTCGGCGAGGAAGACGGCCGGTTCGCCGCCGACGTCTTCGGGGTGACCGCGGCCGGCAACTTCGAACACGGGGCCACCGTGCTGACCTTGGCTCGGGACGTCGACGACGCCGACCAAGCCGTACGCGATCGGTGGCGACAGGTCAAGGCGAAGCTCTTCACCGCTCGGCAGGACCGTCCGCAACCCGCGATCGACGGCAAGGTGGTGGCGGCCTGGAACGCGCTGACGATCACCGCGATCGGCGAGTACGCCCGAGTCGCCGAGGCGCTGGGCGAAGACCCCGGCGACGCGGCCGACCGGGCCGAACGGGCGGCGACGCTGCTGGCTGAGCGGCACGTCGACGCCGACGGCCGGCTCCGGCGGGTGTCGCTCGACGGCATCGTGGGGGAGCCGGCCGGCGTACTGGAGGACTATGGCTGTGTGGCCGAGGCGTTCGCCTTGATCCATCAGCTCACCGGGGCGGCGGTCTGGCTGGAGCGCTCCGGTGCGCTCGTCGACACCGCGCTGGCGAAGTTCGTCGAGGACGGTCGGGTGTTCGACACGGCGGTGGACGCGCAGCGGCTGGTCACCCGGCCCGCCGACCCCACGGACAACGCCACGCCCAGTGGGGCTTCCGCGTTGGCCGGCGCTTTACTGGCGTACCACGCGTTGTCGGGTGAGCCGTCCTATCGCGACCGGGCCGCGGAGATCCTCGGCCAGGTCGCCGAGGTGATCGCCAAGCATCCCCGGTTCGCCGGATACAGCGCCGCCGCGGCCGAGGCGCTGCTCAGCGGCCCGGTCGAGATCGCGATCGCCACGCCCGACGCCGACCAGGCCATCGAACTCACTCGGGCGGCGATCCGGAACGCGCCGGGCGGTGCGGTCCTCGTGGTCGGCGAACCCGACCGGCCAGGGGTGCCGCTGCTCGACGGGCGTCCCCTGATCGAGGGCCGGCCGGCGGCGTACGTGTGCCGTGGGTTCGTCTGCGATCGGCCGGTCACCGACCCTGTCGGTTTGTCGACAGTACTTACCGTATAGGGGCCACTTATCCGGCTATGTCGGAATAGCCGGATAGCATCGGGCGCATGGCCGGCCTAGGCGCACTGATCTCCTGTCCTCCGAGCGCGGCCGACGCGCTCGCCGACGCGCTCGCCGCCCGTGGCTCCGACGTCGCGCGCCACCGCGCCGGCTCGGCGACCCTGATCGTCCGGGCCGCCCTGCCCATCGTCCATGAACTGGACGGATGTGTCGCGGTCGTCGACGGCGTCGCCGAACTCAGCGCGCTGCTTTCGGCGTATCGCCAGAAAGGCCCGAGCGGGCTGCTCGGCGGTCCGGACCCCTACGCGTTGATCTTGCGTGATCCGAAGCGCCATGGCCTCATGCTGGCTCGCAACGGTGACGGGCCGCCGCTCTACTACGCACAGACCGTGACCGGCATTCTGGTGGCCTCGGAGCCCGAGGCCCTGCTCGCGGCCGGCGTGCCCGCGGTCCCGGACCAGCAGGTGGTGGCCGATTTCCTCGACACCGGCGCGTGCGACGCGAGCGACCGGACCTTCTACACCGCCCTGCGTCGCGTGCTTCCCGGCCAGGTCCTCGCGTTGGACATCGAGGTCACCGACCACACGCCCGCGGTCTCGCGCAGACCGCGGGCGATGTCCGCGCGCATGGCGCTGCGGTGGGCGATCACTCCAGGACGCCTAGGGGTACGCCTGACGCAGGGCCCGGTTTCGGCGGCCGTCTATGGCGCGACCGAGGCCGCGGAGATCCCCGTGAAGGTGATCGCCGAGTCGGCGCAGGCGCCGCTGGCCGGCAAGCTCGATCTCGCCGAATATGTCGCCGACGTCGGTGAACCGCTGCCCGACCTGGAGAGCTACCTGATCTGGGACACGGCGCGGCGCGTCGCGGGGGAGATCGACGCGTTGCTGGACGCCGCCCCGCCCGGTACGCACCTGGCCCGGCTCGCCGACCGGGTGGGCAGCCGATACGGCGTCGAGCTGCGGTTTCCCCGATGCGACGCGGCCGCCGACGCCGACTGGTCCGAGCTGGCCGTGTCCATGCCGCCGGTCGCGCCGCCTCCGTCCACTGCGGACGTGCTGCGGCGGATCGGCCCGGATCTCGCGGCCTCCGTGCTGCACGGCGCGCCCTCGGTCGCGGCGGTCGGCCAGCTCGGGGCCCTGCTCGACGGTGACCCGTCGGCGGCCGAAGCGCTGTTCCGGCGGCATGTCCTGGCGTACTGGCTGGCGCGGCACGCTCCGGCGACGCCGGCCGAGCCGCCGCCCGACGACGTCGTGGCGGGCGGGCGGACCTGGCGGCGTACGCCCGTCGAGACGGACATCCTGCAACCCGGCGATCCGCTGCCGGAGAAGCTCGCCTGGTACGTCGCCGAGACCGCGTCGGGTGCGACCGAACCCTGGTACGTCCTCGTCTCGGCGAAGGCGGTCGCCGTCACGCAGGGCCGGGTGCGCCCGGTCTGGGAGATCACCCCGGGCATCGCCGCCCGCTGCGTCTCAGCGCTGACCGGCGAGCCGCCCTGGCTGGCGCAGTCGGCGATCGCGTACGGCTCCGGGAGTCGGGCGATCATGGCCGCGTTCTGCGGACGACTCCGCCTGGCCCGGTTGGCCGACCGGTTCGTCACCGCTCCGATGCGGGCCGTACGCCCACCTCGGGACGCGGCGGCCGGAGCGGGCCGGATCGGCGTCACCGGGCCGCCCCGATACGGCGACGACGTCGCCCAAGAAGTGCTCGACACCCTCGCCAAAGTCCTCACCGAAGCCGAGTACGCCCAGCTCGCGGGCTGCGCCGTCGTCGGACCCACCGGACTGTGGGGCTGGGCCGGACCGGGTACACCCGACCTCGTGAGCGCCCTCGGGACAGGTGACCCCTTCGGGGATCGGCGTACGCCGGTCGTGCTCGCCTTCGCTCAGCCCTTGCGGGCTGCGCGTACGCCCGCCGGGCGCAAGCCCTCGCGCCGCCCGCGCCGCTGACCGCTTCGAGCTGACGCCCGCCCCCTTCGAGCTGACGCCCGCCCCCTTTGGGCTGCAGATCACGGTTACGCATGCCAAATCCGGCACGGGAAGCATGCATAACCGTGCTCTGCACCTATCGGGGGTGGGCGGGGCGGAGCCCAGGCGGAGGGGTGAAGGGGCAGGTCGGTAGGCTTGCGCGCGATGGACACCCGGACTGGACTGCCGGTGGTCGGCATGATCGGCGGCGGACAGCTCGCCCGCATGACCCACCAGTCGGCGATCGCCCTCGGCCAGTCGTTGCGCGTACTGGCCACCTCACCCGACGACGGCGCCGCCCTGGTCGCGGCGGACGTGCACGTCGGCTCACACCTCGACCTGGCCGCGTTGCGCGACTTCGCCAAGGGCTGCGACGTGGTCACCTTCGATCACGAGCACGTCCCGGGGGAGCACATCCGGGCGCTGGCCGCCGACGGGGTGGCCGTCTACCCCTCCGCCGACGCGCTTCAGTACGCCCAGAACAAGCGCCTGATGCGGGAACGCCTGACCGCGATGGGCGCACCGATGCCGCGCTGGCGGCCGGTGAACCGGATCGAGGACGTGCGCGACTTCGGCGACGAGGTCGGCTGGCCGATCATCGGCAAGGCCGCGACCGGCGGTTACGACGGCAAGGGCGTCTGGGTGCTGACCGGCCCGGAGCCGGCGGCCGAGCTGCTCGCCCAAGGCGTCGAGCTGATCGTCGAGGAGAAGGTGACCCTCGATCGGGAACTCGCCGTCCAGGTCGCCCGATCGCCGTTCGGGCAGGTCGCGGCGTACCCGGTGGTCGAGACGGTGCAGGAGGACGGGATCTGCGTCGAGGTCCTCGCGCCCGCCCCCGGGCTGGGTGAGGAGCAGGCCGCCGAGATCCAGCAGCTGGGCATCCGGATCGCGACCGAGCTGGGTGTCGTCGGCATGCTCGCCGTCGAGCTGTTCGTCGACGCGGACGGCCGGTTCAGCGTCAACGAGCTGGCGATGCGCCCGCACAACTCCGGGCACTGGACCATCGAGGGCGCCCGGACCAGCCAGTTCGAGCAGCATCTGCGGGCCGTCCTGGACTACCCGATGGGCGACACCTCGGCCGCCGCGCCCGTGGTCGTGATGGCGAACGTGCTAGGCGGCCCCGACGGCGGGATGCCGATCGACGAGCGCCTGCACCACTTGTTCGCCGCCGAGCCCGGCGTCAAGGTGCACCTCTACGGCAAGCAGGTCCGGCCCGGCCGCAAGATCGGCCATGTGACCGCGCTCGGCCACGATCTCGCGCAGACTCGGGCTCGGGCCGCGCGCGCCGCCCATTGGCTGACCTACGGGGAGGAACCCAAGTGACGGTCCAGGTCGGGATCATCATGGGCAGCGACTCGGACTGGCCGACGATGCAGCCGGCGGCCGAGGCGCTCGACGAGTTCGGCGTGACCTACGAGGCGCACGTCGTCTCGGCCCACCGCACCCCGGTCAAGATGATCGAGTACGGGCAGGCCGCGGCCGGCCGGGGCATCCAGGTCATCATCGCGGGCGCGGGCGGGGCCGCCGCGCTGCCGGGCATGGTCGCCTCGGTGACGCCGTTGCCGGTGATCGGCGTACCGGTGCCGTTGAAGCACTTGGACGGCATGGACTCGCTCATGTCCATCGTGCAGATGCCGGCCGGCATTCCGGTCGCCACGGTCTCCATCGGCGGCGGCCGCAACGCCGGCCTGCTCGCCGTACGCGTGCTGGCCGCGAGCGATCCGGCCTTGCAGCGCCGCATCGAGGCGTACCAGCGGGATTTGATCGAGCTGGTGGAGCAGAAGGACGCGACGCTGCAGGACCGCCTGCGGAGCTAGTCGAGGTGGGGGGCGCGGTGCTGAGCGATCGCGCGGCGCCGGGCGAGGCGGTGTTCCCGCCGGATGATCGCCTCCTGGAAGCGCCGCTGGTCGGTGTCGCTCTCGGGCTGCACCGGCGGCACCACGCGGGGCTTGCCCTCGGCGTCGACGCCCACGAAGACCAGGTACGCCGTCGCGACCCGTTCCGGCGTGCGACCGGCTTCGTTCCAGCGCTCGGCGAGCACCGTGACGCCGATCTCCATCGACGTGACGCCGGTCCAGTTGACCTGGGCCTTGGCGTGGACGAGGTCGCCGACCCGCACAGGGACCAGGAGTTCGATCTCGTCGATCGCGACGGTGACCGCGTTGAACCCGCAGTGGCGGGCGGCGGCCGCGCCGGCCGCGTCGTCGACGAACTTCATGATGACGCCGCCGTGGACGGTGCCGTAGAGGTTGACGTCCAGGGCGGTCATGATGCGGCTCAGCGTTATCTGGGAGTACGCCGTCGGCCGGCCGGGGGCGGTGTCGTTCACGCTGCTCAGGCTAGAGCCTGAGGATTCGCTGGGTTGCGGGGCGGCCGGAAATCTATAGGGTGCCTCACATGCGTCATTTATGGAGTCTGATCGCCGGAGTAGTCATCGCTCCGCTCGCGTGGGCGGTCGTGGCCTTCGGCCAGACTGTCATGGGCGAGGTGTACACGGCGGGCGCGCCGACGGGATATTCCTCGAAGGTGCTGCTCGGTGCGGGCGTTCTGGTCGGTGCGGGCCTCATCGTGGGCCTGATCGCCTCCCTCCGGGTCTCCCCGGTGGGTCCCCTGCTTGTCGCCCTGCTGTACCTCGGCAGCTCCGCGCTGCTGATCTTTGCGCCGAAGACCGGCGTGGACGTGTTCGACCGGGTCCAGAAGGACGTCCTCGGTCATGACGTCATGACGATCACGCCGTTGAAGTCGGGAATCATCCCGGTGCTCGGCGGTGTGCTGTTGATAGCGGTGTTCAGCGGTGGGCGCTGGCGGGTCTGGCCGGGCACCGAGACGGTCGACGCGACGGCGACCACGACCACGACGACCGACTGGACGGCGACTCCGGTCCCGGCGGTCATGACCGCCGACGCCAGCGCCACCACGACGGAGTCCACCAGCTCGTTCACTCCGGTGAGCCCGGCCGGCACCACGACGGAGACGCCTGCCTCGCCGTGGGGACCGCCGCCGAGCCGCTGAGCCCCGACGCCTGAAATACCCGGGACGACCGATCGTTCCGGGTATTTCTAGGTAGTGCCGAACCCGTCGATCTCGGCCGCGAGGTGCGGTCGCCGTCCGGCGAGCAGCATCGTGGCGACGATCCCGACGACGGCGTACGCCGCGAGCACGAGCAACGGCATCAGCAGCTTCGAGTTTCCGAAGTAGACGATGGAGCGGAACGCCGACAGCCCCGCCCCGGGGGGCAGCCAGGGGCCGATGGCCCGCCAGAAGCCGGGCAGCAGCGGCCAGGCGTACGCGCCGCCGGCGCTGGGGTTGCCGAGGATGACGAACAGCAGCACGGCCAGCCCGATGCCGACGATGCTGGAGACCACCTGCAAAGCCATGGTGGCCGCACCTACCCCGAAGACGAGCAGCGCGCCCAGCGCGGCCAGCCCGACGTAGTGGTGCGGCATCCCGCCGACGATCGCGTAGCTGATCCAGGCGCCCACGATGCCCGAGACGACGGCATACGCCGCCAGTGCGCCGAGGCGGACGACCGCCCGTTGCCGGGTCGAGGGACGCGCGCCGAGGCTGACGCTCAGTGCCGACGCGACCAGGTACCCGCCGACGGTCCAGCCGACGACGAGGTAGAACCCGGACAGGCCGCGGGGATCGCCGCTGGGCAGCGGTTTGACGTCGGTGACCGTGAACTTCCGGCCGGTCTGCGCGGAGATCTGCTGGAAGATCTGCTCCAGCGTGGTCACCACGGCGACGCCGGCCGCCGAGGCGACGATCAGCTCGTCGCTCTGCTGGCCGACCACATACGCCCCGTACGCGTCCTGGTCGTCGATCCGCTGGACGGCCGCCGCCCGGTCGGCGACGACGGTTGCCTTGAGCGGGTCGCCGGACAACCCGTCGAGCTGCTGGGCGACCTGGTCGTTGGTGGTCGCCACGGCGATCTCATGCGGCTTGGGCTCGTGGAACGCGGCGAGGTAGCTCGCGATGAAGCCGGCCTGTAGCAGCAGGACGCCGATGACCAGGGCGACCGACCGGGTCGACACGCCCCGGTCGGCCAGCCACCGCACCCAGCGCCACTGGGGCCACGAATCGCGTTGGTGCCGTCCCGCCACGGCTCTGAGCGTACTGTCCTAAATGCCGGAATGATTACGAACGGCGGAGGACGACGCCGAACTCGTTCCCCTCGGGATCGGCATAGACGCCCGGCCCGACCGGACGCGCGCCGGCCGCCTCCAGCTCGTCGTACGCCGGCACGGAGATCTCCCAGCGCACCCGGTTGGGGACGGTCTTCGGCTCGGGCACCGGGTTGACGGAGATGCTTCGCATCGGCAGGTCCGGCACCTCCTCCACCGCCGACCAACCCTCGTCGCTGTGCTTGACGGGCACGCCGAACAGGTCGCCCCACCACTGGGCGGCCGTCCGGGGATCGGCGGCGTCGACCACCAGCCCGGCCACCCGGTCCTCAGGCAGCTCGTCCCGGACGAAGGCGCAGAACTCGTTGCCCTCCGGGTCGGCCATCACCGTCCAGGTACGCCCATCGCCTTGCGGCAGCAGGATGGACGCGCCCAGCACCTCCAGCCCGGCCACGCTCAGGGCGTACACGTCGAGGTGGACGCGGTTCTTGACGGTCTTCGGCTCAGCGGTACGCGTGAGCCAGATCGTGTGCCGTGGAGTCGGGCCGAAGACACCACCGGAGTCGGCGTCGTACGCCTTCCAGGTGCGGCCGAGCACGTCAGCCCAGAACGCCCCGACCCGTTCGGGATCCCGGCATTCCATCGTGACTTTCTTGAAGCGGGCGATCGCCATGGGCACACCCTAAGTGCCAGAGCGCCGTTCGATGAGGACGGCGAGCCCGTCGAGCACCCGGGCCAGCCCGAAGGCGTACGCGTGCGCGGGGTCGTAGGCGCTGCCGTGCGCTGCCCCGGCCGCCGCGCCGACCCGGGAGGCCAGTGGAAACCGCTCGGCGTCGAACATCTTCGCCAGCAGGGGCTGATTGGCGGCCCACCACTGCTCGTCGTTCATGGCCGACTCCTGGTGTGCCGTCCGGAGATCGGCCGCGGCCCGCGCGCAGGTCTGCACGAAGCCGAGCACGAAAGTCAGCGCGGCATCCAGGTCGACGTCGTCGAGCCCGACCCCGTCGAGCGCACGCAGCTCGTAGTCGTACTTCGCGATCGCGCCCGGCCCCAGCGTCGGCCGGTTCGTCGACACCGCCGCCAGCCAGGGATGCCGCTCGAACAAGTCCCGATTGTCGTCGGCCACCGCGGTCACCCGGTCACGCCACTGCGTACCCGCCGGCTCGCGGCGCGGCATCCGCGCGTACACGGTGTCGAGCATGAGATCGATCAGCTCGGCCTTGCCGGGCACATAGGTGTAGATCGACATCGGCGCCACCCTCAGCGCCTGCGCGACGCGCCGCATCGAGACGACGCCGAGCCCTTCCGCGTCGGCCAGCGCGATCGCCGCGTCGACGATCTTGTCGACACTCTGCGCGGGTCTCGGCCCCCGCTGCCCGGTCGCCGGCTCTCGGGCGTCCCGCCACAGCAACGAGAGGGTACGCGCGGGGTCGCCGCCGCTACTGCGATCCGTCGTCGCCACGGGAATATCCTCTCACCCGGCATTGTCGTACACTGTACAACGTACGCCGTACAGAGTAGGAGTCTCGTATGCGAGTGACCGCCGCAGCCATTTCCCTCAACGTCGCCGACCCCGTCGCGTCGGCCAAGTTCGCCCAGGACCACTTCGGGTTCACCGAGGACATGGCGGCCGACGGCTTCGTCTCCCTGTCCCGCCCCGACACCGGGTTCAACCTGATCTACCTGCGTACCGGACTGGAGACCTTCCGGCCGGACACCATGAAAGGCGACGTCCACGGAGTCCTCGTCGCGCTCGTCGTGGACGACATCGACGCCGAGTACGCCCGCATCCAGGCCGAGGGCGTGCCGATCGTGACGCCGCTGCAGACCGAGCCGTGGGGCGAGCGCTTCCTCCAGGTCGCCGACCCGAACGGAGTGATCATTCAGCTCGTCCAGTGGGTCTAGCAGCACTCCGGAAGTTTCGGAAATCTACGGCCGCCTGGGCACCGCATTGGCCAGGCGGCCGTGGTGATTCAGGTCGTCAGGAATCGTGTCTACTTCCGAAAGACTTCCGGAAATTATTGACAACGCGAAGAGTGGCGTCCCAAAATTCACCATCGACGAGCTTCGACGGGTGGCCGCCCAGCCACCCCCTCGCGAAAGGGACGTACGCAGTGAACGACACCCCCTCCCCAGTGGAGCTCCGCGGACGAAGTCGCTTCAAGCCGCTCATCGCGGCAGCCGGCGCGGTCCTCCTGGCCGCCGCCTCGATGATGCTGTCAGGCGTCGCCCACGCCGAGGCCGACCGGACGGTCACCTCGAACACCACCGGTACGCACAACGGCTACTTCTTCTCGTACTGGAAGGACAACGGCAATGTCACGATGACGTTGGGCGCCGGCGGCAGCTACAGCGTCCAGTGGAGCAACATGAACAACATGGTGGTCGGCAAGGGCTGGAAGCCCGGCTCCAGCCACACCGTGAACTACTCCGGCAACTTCAGCCCGAACGGCAACGGCTATCTGGCGCTCTACGGCTGGACCACCAACCCGCTCATCGAGTACTACATCGTCGAGAACTTCGGCAGCTACAACCCGAGCAGCGGGGCGACCCGGCTGGGCTCCGTCACCACTGACGGCAGCACTTATGACATCTACCGCACTCAGCGGGTCAACCAGCCGTCCATCATCGGGACCGCGACGTTCTACCAATACTGGAGCGTCCGGCAGTCGCACCGCAGCAGCGGCACCATCACCACGGCCAACCACTTCAACGCCTGGGCGAGCCTCGGCCTGAACCTGGGCAGCCACGACTACCAGATCATGGCCACCGAGGGCTACCAGAGCAGCGGCAGTTCCAGCATCACCGTCAGCGAAGGCAGCGGCCCCACGTCGCCCACGCCGACCGCCAGCTCGCCCCGGCCGACCACCTCGCCCACCTCGGGCGGCACCAGCGCCTGCAAGGTGACGCAGTCGGTGAACGCCTGGAACAACGGACTGACTGACAACATCACCATCGCCAACACGGGGACATCTGCGATCAACGGCTGGTCGCTGAAGTTCACCCTGGCCTCCGGGCAGACCATCACCTCGGGCTGGAGCGCGACCTACTCGCCCAGCAGCGGGGCGGTGACGGCGACGAATGTCAACTACAACGGGTCCATAGCGCCCGGCGGGTCGACCACGATCGGCTTCCAGGCGACCCATTCCGGCAACAGCGCGGCCCCGACCGGCTTCACGCTCAACGGCGCCGCCTGCAGCTGAGTACGCGACGGGCCGGGCGCTTCAGCGCCCGGCCCGGTTCCGTCACCAGACGTACGTTTTAGATGACGCCCTTGAGGAGTTGGCGGGCCATCACGATCCGCTGCACCTGGTTCGTGCCCTCGTAGATCTGGGTGATCTTGGCGTCCCGCATCATGCGCTCGACCGGGAAGTCCTTCGTGTAGCCGTATCCGCCGAGCAGTTGCACCGCGTTCGTCGTGATCTCCATGGCGGCGTCCGACGCGAAGCATTTCGCGGCCGCGCCGTAGTAGGTGAGGTCGGGCGCGTTCCGCTCGGAGCGTGCGGCGGCGGAGTAGGTCAGCTCCCGGGCGGCGGTGAGCTTCATGCCCATGTCGGCCAGCATGAACTGGAGTCCCTGGAACTCGGCGATCGGCTTGCCGAACTGCTTGCGCTCCTGCATGTATGCCAACGCGGCGTCGAGTGCGCCTTGGGCGATTCCCAGTGCCTGGGCGGCGATGGTGACCCGGGTGTGGTCGAGCGTACGCATCGCGGTGGCGAAGCCGGTGCCCTCTTCGCCGATGATGCGGCCGAGCGGGATGCGTACGTTGTCGAGGTAGACCTCGCGGGTCGGGGAGCCCTTGATGCCGAGTTTGCGTTCGGGTGCGCCGAAGCTGACTCCGGCGTCGGACTTCTCCACGACGAACGCCGAGATGCCGCGGGTGCCGGCCGCGGCCGAGGTCTTGGCGAAGACGGTGTAGTACTCGGAGACGCCGGCGTTGGTGATCCAGCGCTTGACCCCGTTGAGCACCCAGTGGTCGCCGTCGCGTTCGGCGCGGGTCGTCATGCCGGCCGCGTCGCTGCCCGCCTCCGGTTCGGAGAGGCAGTAGGAGAACATCGCGTCGCCTCGGGCGACGGCGGGCAGGTACTGCTGCTTCAGCTCGGCCGAGCCGGCGAGCATCACCGGGAGGCTGCCCAGCTTGTTCACCGCCGGGATGAGGGAGCTGGACGCGCAGGCTCGCGCCACCTCTTCGATCACGATCGCGGTGGCGAGCGCGTCCGCGCCGGCGCCGCCGTATTCGGCCGGGATGTGCGGGGCGTGGAAGTCGGCGGCTCGCAGCGCGTCATAGCTGGCCTGCGGGAACTCGCCGGTCTCGTCGGCGGCGGCCGCGTGCGGGGCGACCTTGTCCGCGCACAGGTCGCGCACGGCCTCGCGGATGGCGACGTGCTCCTCGGAGAGCTGGTAGAGATCGAACGACACGATGCCTCCGTGAGGTCTTCCCAAGGGGTTTGCTTCTGTTACTCGTGGGTAGCTTGGTCGCCACTAGCCTAAACGAGGACTCAGGTTTCCGGCGAACCCACCCGTCCCGTAGGCTTCCTCGGGCGTCGGGGCGGGCGTACGCTCGCAACGGCCTGGAAAACGGCAACTTTCGGCGTTCCTCGCGACGTCTAGCGATGCAGTGTGATGTTGGAGACGGGAGAATGAAGGCGTGACGAACCCAGTTCAGGGCACGTATGTGCCGACGGTCACAGTCACTCCGCCCTCGGGTGCCGCACGGCCACGGCTGACCTTCATCGGCGTCGGCTACCTCGGCGCCACGTACGCGATCTGCTACGCCGAACTCGGCTACGAGGTGCTGGCCGTCGACGTCGACCCCAAGCGGGTCGAGGACCTGTCGCGCGGGGAGATGCCGTTCCACGAGCCCGGACTGGACGAGCTGCTCAAGCGCAACCTGGCGGCCGGCCGCCTGCGCTTCACCACGTCCTACCAGGAGGCCGCCGACTTCGGCGACGTCCATTTCATCTGTGTCGGCACCCCGCAGCGCCTCGACGGGATGGGCGCGGACCTGCGTTACGTCGAGTCCGCCGTGGTGCCCCTGGCGCAGAACCTGACCCGCAAGGCGCTCATCGTCGGCAAGTCCACCGTCCCGGTCGGCACCGCCGAGTGGGTTGAGCGCCTCGTCGAGAAGCACGCCGACCCGGAGCTGGGCATCGAGGTCGCCTGGAGCCCGGAGTTCCTGCAGGAGGGCTACGCCGCCGACGACGTCATGCGGCCGAACCGCATCGTGTGGGCGGCGAAGACCGAGTGGGCGACCGCCATGCTGCACGCCGCGCACAAGGGCGTCTTCGACCTCGCCTCCACCGAGGACCGTGAGGTTCCCGTGGTGGCGACCGACTTCGCGACCGCCGAGCTGGTCAAGGTGGCGGCCAACGCCTTCCTGGCCACCAAGATCTCGTTCATCAACGCCATGGCCGAGGTCTGCGAGGTCGCCGGCGGCGACGTCACGCACCTGGCTCGCGCGCTCGGCTTCGACCCGCGTATCGGCAACCGGTTCCTCCAGTCGGGCGTCGGCTTCGGCGGCGGCTGCCTGCCGAAGGACATCCGGGCGTTCCAGGCCCGCGCGCAGGAGCTCGGCGCGGGCGAGGCGTTGCGGTTCCTGCACGAGGTCGACCTGATCAACCTGCGCCGCCGGGCCAAGGTCGTCCAGCTCTCGGCCGAGCTGCTCGGCCGCCGGCCGGGCCCGGCCGGTCCGGACCTGTCGGGCGCGCGGATCGCCGTGCTGGGCGCGACGTTCAAGTCCAACACCGACGACGTCCGGGACTCGCCGGCGCTCGCGGTCGCCGGGATGCTCGCCGAGGCCGGGGCCGACGTGCGCGTCTACGACCCGCAGGGCGCCGAGAACGCCCGCAAGGTGCACCCGGAGCTGGCGTACGAGAAGTCGCTGGCCGAGGCGGTCACCGAGGCCGAGCTGGTGTGCGTACTGACCGACTGGGCGGAGTTCCGCAACGCCGACCCGGTGTCGCTCGGCGCGCTGGCCGGTCAGCGCAAGATCATCGATGGCAAGAACTGCCTGGACGCCGCGACGTGGACGGCGGCCGGTTGGACTTATCGCGGTCTCGGCCGTCCGGCCGTCGGCTGAACGGTGCGCCACCGGTAACAGTTTGATCACTCAGCGCAGAGTCGCCCCCCAGATTGTGGGGCGGCTCTGTCGCATTCATGGCTAAAAGGGACTGTACAGCCCTCGCTAAGACCGGGCATGCTGGCTTCAACCGGCATGACCGCTTCGGAGGTGTTCCCTTGGAACAGTCCCCATGCTCGATGTGTGGCAGGCTGCGGGATCCCCTCCAGCGCTGCCCGCACTGCGGCAACACCGCCGAAGTGCTGGAGGCCGAGCTCGCCAGGGTCAACAAGGCGATCTCCGACCTGAACACGCAGGACATGGGGCTGGTCTCCCAGCGCAAGAAGCTGAGCCAGCAGCTCCAGGCCGCGATGCACCAGCGCAACCTGCTGTCGCATGCCGTCCAGAAGCAGCAGGCCAAGGCGCAGGCTCCGCGCCAGCGGCGCTTCGGGCGCAAGTCCGCGGAGCCGGCCGCCGCGCCCACTACGCCCCAGACGACCCCGACCACCTCGGCGACCCAGACGACTTCGCCAGGGCAGAAGGCTGCGCCTGGTCGCCCATCCGGTGGTACGCCCAGCCGCCCACCCGGCGCGGCGACTTCGCGCCCGGCCGGGGCCGCCGCCGGCGGCCGTCCGCCGGGTGCTCCCCGGCAGCGGGTCGCGCCGTTGCAGACCCCGCCGCCGGAGACCTCGCCGCGTACGGTGCAGAACGTTCTGCTGGTCCTGGGTGGACTGATGATCGGCGTCGCCGCCGTCGTGTACGCCGCCTTCGCCAGCGGTCTGCGCGCCGGGGGCGGCCTGCTCGTCCTCAGCCTCGTCACGGTCGCCATGCTCGTCTCGGCGTTCCTGCTCATCCGCGTACGCCTGGTGTCGACGGCGGAGACGCTGACCACGGTCGGGCTGCTGCTCCTGCCGGTGGACGGATACCTCCTGGCCCAGCTGCCCCCGATCGCCACCGCGGCGGCGTCCTGGTCGCAGATCGCCGGAGCGGTGTTCGCCGTCACCGCCCTCGTCTCTCTCGTGATCCACCGCGTCACCCTGCTCAGTTCGGCTCGGTACGGCGTCGTGCTGTTCTTCCAGCCCGTGTTGCCGCTTCTGGCGTACGACTGGATCAAAGGCCCAGCCGGCCTGGCGCTGATCTTCGCCGTCCTGGCCTTGGGCAACGCGATGGTCGCGCGGGCAGTAGAGCTGTCGCACCGCGAGCCGCTCCAGATCGGCGGCGAGCACCCGATCCGCCACCCGCAGGTGCTGGAGGGCGCGTGGTCGAGTTTCTGGCTGCGCGAGCTGGCCTGGGGCCTGCACGGCGTGGCCGTGCTGGCCGGTGTCTCCTATGGACTGGTGGCCACCTGGCAGGCGACCGACGCGCCATCGGCCGCGCGCGGTGGGGCGATGCTGCTGCTCTCGTGCGCGGTCGGGCTGCTCGGCGCGCTGATGCTGCGGACCAAGCCGTTGCCGGACGTCGCCGCCGGTGCGCTGACGCTCGCCTGGATCGTCGTGGCGGGCCGGGTGGCGGCACTGGCCGCGCCGGGGCAGACGCTGCTCGTGCTGGCGGGCGCGCTGGTGGTGACTGGACTGGCGATCCGGGTGATCCCGGCGTCGGCGCGACGCGGACCGCAGATCGCGTCCACAGTGGCCGTAGCCGCCGTCGGCGCGTTCGTTCTGGGTCAGGCGCTGCGCGCCGCGCTCGGGCCGATCCGCGCGGGTCTGCCGATCTGGAGTGGCCGTACGCCGGAGGAGTACCAGGCGATCCTGCACAGTGCCGGTTCGGGCGCGGGCCCGTCGCTGGTAGGGACGGTCGCGCTCGCCGCCGTCGCGGCCGGGCTGGCCTTGCCGCCGTCGTTCCGTCGCGAGGTCGCGGTGGGCGGAGCGGCCCTGGCCGGGCTGGCCGCGCCAGCGTCGCTGCTGCTGACCCCGTCGGCCACGCTGTGGGTGCTGACGGCCGTCGCGATCGGCATCGCGGCGGTCGGCATCGGAGTCGGATCAGTGCAGGTGTCGTCCCGGCCCGAGCGACCGCTGACATCCGATGTGGAGGAAGAGGAGCCGCCGCCGGTTCAGCCGGATCCGCGCTCCCAGAACGTGTTCACCCGGTTCCTCGCACCGCGGAGCGGGAAGTTGGCGGACCAATGGTTCGGCGCGCCCGAACCGCAGCGGGCGATTCCGGGCGGTGGGCTCGGCGCGACGACCCCACGGTCCGCTCGGGCGCACGCGATCGCAGCAGCGGCGGTCGGCCTGGTGGCGATCCTCGCCTCGCTGAACGCGCCGGGCGCGTCGGCCGGAGTGCTCGCCGCGATCACGTCTGCCGGGGTGATCCTCGCGCTCGCGCAGCGAGTCCTGCCGACCCCGGAGGCGCGGGCCGGCCGGCCGGTGCCACGCCGGCCGGTCACCCAGATCATCGGCGACACCTGCGCCGGAGCCGCGGCCTTCGCCGCGCCGTCTGCCGTCGCCGCCACCATCGTCACGCTGGCGCCGGGCGTACTGCCGTCGGTGCCGCTGATCGCGGCGGCGCTCACCGCCAGCGGCACCCTCGGCTACGTCGCGATCCGTCAGGTGGCACACCGCGAGATCGGCCTGCCGATCGCGATCGGCAGCGGCCTCGGCGCGCTGGTCATCACGCTGGCGACGTTCGGAGCCGAGGGCGCCGGGTTCGCCGACACGCTGGTCGCGACCTTACTGCTGGTCGCGGCGGTGCTGTTGATCCTGAGTTCGTCGATCGACACCGGCATCCGGGCCGACCGCATGTACGACGGGGCCGACTACGCCGCCGCCATGGTGGTCGCGGGCGCGATCGCGGCGGTCACCCGCGGGGTGTCCCTCGTCTTACCGGACAGCTGGCTGGTCGCCGCGGCATTGATGGTCCTCGCGGCGGCGGCCGGAATCCGGTCGATGCCACCGGACTGGCGGCGCGGGCCGGTGCTCGGCGCCAGCGCGGCGGGCCTGGTGGTGCTGCTGATCGCGGGGTACCCGGCGCTGATCGGCGGGCTCCAAGCCGTCACCGTCGAAGGTGGACTGTGGAGCGGTGATCTCGCCTCGACCGCGGTGACCGAGTCGGAGCTGGGCTGGCAGGGGCCGCTCGCGCTGCTCGCGCTCGCGGGCGCGGCGGCCATCGGAATGCCCCGGCCCCGCAACTACGACGCCGCGGCCGTCTGCGTCGGCCTGGCCACCGTCGGCACCCCGGCCGCATTGCACTGGCAGTGGTGGTCCCCAGTCGTCCTCGGGCTGCTCATCGCGGCCGCGTACGCGATCTCGGCGCCGGTCGCCAAGGACCCCCGAGCCGGGTACGCCCGGATCGCGGTCGCCATCGCGCTCGCGTTCTACGCCGTCGGGGCGGCGCTCGTACGCCCCTGGACGACGGCGGCGGCGTTGGGCGTACTGGGGTTGGTGAGCCTGGTCGTCCTGGCGTTGGCGGCGTATCAGAACGCGGACATGGCGCCGGGCGACCGCCGGACGTCGCACCTCGGCACGGTCGGCGGCATCGGCGCGGTCGGCGTCCTGCTCGCCGCCCCGGCGGCGGTCGCGGTCCTGGCGTACATGGTCCACGGGGGACGGTCCGACACCCGGCAGATCGTGCTGACCGCCGCCCTCGCGACCGTCTCAGTAGGACTCGCGCTGGCCGGTGCGGCCCGGAACGTCATCGCCGGTTACCTCGGCTGGGTCACCGTCGGCGTCAGCGTCGCGGGGACCGCCATCGCGATCGGCGAGGTGACCGGTCCGCGGCCCACCGGCGTCTTCGCCGCCACGGCGGTATTGCTGGCGGTTCTGTCCGAACTGTTGCGTGCGCCCACCGTCACCCGGGAACGCCCGCTGTCGAGGCTCTGGAGCCAGGCGCGCGACCGCTGGCGGCTGCCCGACTATCCGGCCGCCGGCGCGTTCGCCGCCGCGGCGCTCCCGGCCCTGCTCGCGATCGTCGCGCTCTGGCCGCTACTCGTGGCCGCGCTCACCAAACCGTTCCAGACCATCGGGCACATCTGGGAGGGCGTACCGGAGGCCACCGCGAACGCGGCGTCCGCGACCGGTCCCAGCGCCGCGCTGACCGCCCTGCTGCTCACCGCCGCCGCCGGCCTGGCCGCGATCGGCTTCGGCGGCGGGGCCAACCGTGCCGTCGCCCGGGTCACGCCGGTCTTCGCGCTGGCACTGCTCATCATCCCGTACGCCATGCGCCTGAGCTGGAATTCGGCGGTCCTCGCGGGGCTGACCGTGTTCACCGTGTGCATGCTGGGCGTAGCGCTCACCGAACCGCCCACCGAGGCGGAGAGCGACCGCTCCCTGCGTACGGCGCGCGTGGCGATCGTCCTCATGGGACTGATCGGCGGGAATGCCGGGCTCGCCGGTGCGCTGGCGACCCCGGAGATGACGATCTTCACCTTCGGCGGCGCGGTCGCCGTCGGTGCGACCGCCGCGCTCGGCGGGAAGACGCAGCTGGCCCGCATCCTGGGCTGGCTCGGTGCGGCCGTCGCGGGCGAGCTGTTCATGATGTCGATCAGCCTGCACCTGGGACTCACCCGGTTCTGGACGGCGCTCGGCGTACTCGCCGTCGGTGCGGTCCTCATCATCGGCGCGGCGCTGCTGCCCCGGTTCGCCAAGCGGGAAGCCCGGCCCGAGGCCGCCGCGGTCGAATGGGCGGGCCAGTTCGCGGCGCTCATCGCGCTCGCGCTCGCCCTGGAGTCACCCGTCACCGTCGGAGTCCTCCTCGCGGCGTGGAGCGCCGTCCTCGGCATCGCCGCGGGCCGCCCGACACACACCGAGAACCAGCGGCGGGCGTACTTCTGGGCCAGCGCGGGTTCGGCGATCGCCGCGTGGTGGTTGTTCGCACAGAACGCTCAGGTGGCGCAGCCAGAGGCGTACACGTTGCCGTTCGCCCTGGTCGTGCTGCTCGTGGGGGCGATCGAGCTGCGGCGGCGGCCGGACCTGGGCTCGCGGGCGGCCTTCACCCCGGGGCTGGTCGCGGCCTTCGGGCCGACCCTCGTCCTGGTGCTGGTGAAGACCGACCCCGTCCGGGAGGGCATCCTCCTGGTGGCGGCGGTGGCGACCGTCATCTACGGCTCGATGAAACGCGAACGGGCCCCGATCGAGGTCGGCACGATCGTCGCGATCATCACCGCCCTGCATGCGCTGACGCTGGCCTTCAGCGCCTGGGTCATCATGATCCCGCTCGGCATCCTCGCCCTGGTGCTGGGCGCCAACAGCGAGCGCCGCCGACGCCTCAGCGAAGGCCTCCAAAAGATGCGCTAGCCCGCTCCTATTGGTTGCAGATCACGGATACGCAGGCCAAAACGGCCCGGCGACGCCTGCGTATCCGTGATCTGCACCGAACCGGGGTCAGTGGGGGCGGTCGCGGGCGAGCTTCTCGAACGCGCTCAGCGACTCGGGGTTGGCCAACGCACCCTTCGCCGCCGCGCGGTCGACCGGCGTACCAGTGAGGATGCGTTTGACCGGGACCTCGAGCTTCTTCCCGGACAGGGTGCGCGGCGCGGCTGTGACCTGGTAGATCGCGTCCGGAATGTGTCGGGGCGAGAGCGCGGTACGCAGCTCGCGCGCGATCTTGGCGCGCAGCGCGTCGTCCAGCTCCAAGCCGTCCGAGAGCACGACGAAGAGCAGCAGTTCGCCCGCACCGCCCTCGGTGTCCTCGAGATGGACCACGACCGAGTCGACGACCTCGTCCAGCGCCTCGACCACGGAGTAGAACTCGGCCGTGCCGAGCCGGACCCCGCCGCGGTTGAGGGTGGCGTCGGAGCGCCCCGTGATGACGCAACTGCCGTGGTCGGTGATGGTGACCCAGTCGCCGTGCCGCCACACGCCGGGGAAGACGTCGAAGTACGCCTCCCGGTAGCGGCTGCCGTCGTCGTCACCCCAGAACCCGACCGGCATGCTCGGCATCGGCGCGGAGATCACCAGTTCACCCAGCTCGCCGAGCACCGGATGCCCCGTCGGGTCGTACGCCTCGACCCGCGACCCGAGGCAGCGCGCCGCGATCTCGCCCTCGTAGACCGGGTTGAGCGGCGTGCTGCCGACGAAGCCGGTGCAGACGTCGGTGCCTCCGGACAACGACTGCAACTGGAGCGTGTCGGACACGTCGGAGTAGACCCAGCGGAAGCCCTCAGGCGGGAGCGGGGCGCCGGTCGAGCCGAGTCCCTTGAGCCGGCTCAGGTCCGCTTCGTCCTTCGGCGACAGCCCGGCCTTGCGGCAGGCCAGCAGGAACGGGGCGGACGTGCCGAAGAACGTCGTCTGAGTCTGCTCCGCCATGCGCCAGAGCGCGCCGAGATCGGGCCAGCCGGGGTTGCCGTCGAACATCACGATGGCGGAGCCGACCGCCGGGGCGGAGACCAGGTAGTTCCACATCATCCAGCCGGTCGTGCTGAACCAGAACATCCGGTCGCCTGGACCGAGATCGTGGTGCAGCGCCAGCATCTTGAGATGCTCCAGCAGGATGCCGCCGTGCCCGTGGACGATCGGCTTCGGCAGCCCGGTCGTGCCGGACGAGTAGAGGATGTAGAGCGGCTCGTCGAACGCGACCGGGGTGAAGCTCAGCGGCTCGTCGGTGTCGGCGGTCAGCTCGGCCCAGCTCAGATCGGCGTTCAGGCCCTGGCCGGCGTAGTCGAGCCCGACGGTGGCGCGTACCGACGGGAGGGCGGCGCGAATCCCGGCCACCTCGGCCCGGCGATCCACGAGCTTGTCGCCATAGCGGTAGCCGTCCACCGCCACGAGCACCACCGGCGAGATCTGGGTCCATCGATCGGTCACGCTCCGCGTGCCGAACTCCGGCGCACACGAGGTGAAGATCGCCCCCAGACTCGCGGTCGCCAACAGCAGGACGAGCGCCTCCGGCACATTCGGCAGGTACGCGGCCACGCGGTCACCGGGTTCGACGCCCAGTCGGCGCAACCCGGCGGCGGCCCGGCGGACCTGGTCACGGAGCTGGTCGGCGGTGTATTCGATCGGCTCGCGGCTCTGGGACCGCCCCAGGACGATCGGGGCGTCGCCGGCCACACCCGGCATCCGCAGGACGTTCTCCGCATAGTTCAGCCGGGCGCCCGGGAACCACGTCCCGGTCGGGCCGAACGGCGTACCGGGGCCGAAGGGAGCGCCCATGGTGTAGCCGCCCGACAGGATCTCGGTGGGTTCGCTGTGGGCCACGACGTCGAAGTAGTCCCAGATCGACCGCCAGAACCCGGGCAGATCGTCGACAGACCACTGCCACACATCCGCGTACGCCTCGAACTCCCAGGCCTGCCCGGCCGACAGCCACCGCAGATAGTCGCCGATCCGGGACGTCTGCCGGACGTCCGCAGGCGGCCGCCACAGGATCGTGGTCATGATCTACTCCTCCCGCCCGAGGTCATCGTTGACCTGGCCCGCCCATCTTGCCGCATCCTTCCACCCAGCCGCACGGTGGTGAGATGGCTCCGCCATACATCGCCATGGGCCGACTTATGTGGGATGTTCGGCGCTCGAACGCGCGAGTAGCCTGCGCGCATGCGTCACGTCTGGAGCCTCCTCGCCGGGTTGATCGTCGCGCCCATGCTGGTCGAGCTGGCCTCGATCCACTTCCACGTCGAGGTCTGGGCTGACACGACCGGGGTCCAGACTGGGATCTACTGCGCGATGGGACTCCTGCTCGGTGCGCTGGCCTGCCTGCAGACCTCTCCCGTCGGTCCGATCGTCGCCGGGCTCCTGCTCGTCGCACCCCGCCTCCTGGCCACCCTCTTCGGCGTCGGAGTACCTCTGGACTCGCTCGGATTCCGGTTGGCCGAAGGCGTGACCGTCGTGCCCTGGGTCGGCGTCTACTCACCCGTCCTGTTCATCAGCGGAGTCGCACTGCTCCTGGCGGCGGCGAGCCCGAGCCGGTGGCGTGGACGCCCGAAATTCCCTCCAGCGGCGTCTCCCGTTGAACCAGTCGTCGACACTGGACGTATCGACGCGGTCGCGGCCTGGCGGCCGTTCCCCGCCGACACCCCGGCCACGGCCGTCCCGGCCGCGTCGCCGACGACGCCCGAACCTCCGGGCTCGCCGCCGCTGACGGGACCGTGGGCGCCGCCGCCGATCCGCTGACCACACCCGACCTGGAGGCCCGAGCATGCGTCATCTCGGTTCGTTCCTGCTCGCCCTGATCCTCGCGCCGATCGTGTATCTGCTGACCGGCCTGGGACTCAGCGCTTTCGGGCAGGCGACCCAGCGCGGCGTGGACGCGCGACCGCTGGCCATCGTGCTGGCCCTGGCCACCCTGGTCGTCGGCGGCATCGTGTACGCCGTCCTCGTGATGGCCCGGCTGTCCCCGGTCGGCCCGGCGCTGGCTGGATTCTTCTTCCTGGGCATGCCGGCCTGGCCGCTGGTGGACCCGGTCAGCTACCAGCGGGTCCTCGACGACATCGGAGCCCGGTTCAACCTGCTCGGTGTGGAGATCCTCGGCATCGACGTGATCGGCAGCTCCGGGCTCGGCGTACTGCTGGCCGTCCCATTGCTCGCGACGTTGGCCAGCCCCCGGCGCTGGAGCCGTTACGACATCCGGCCCGCTGCGCAGGTGGCGTACCAGGCGTATCCGCCCCAGCAACCGCCGTCCGCGTACGCCCCGACCCGGTACGCCACGCAACCCGAGCCGGTGACCGAACAGATGCCGGACGTGTCCCCGCCGACGCTCCACTACCCCCGGTACGCCGCCCCAGTCGCGGTGCCACAGCCGCCCGTGGCTTCTCCGCCGCCCGTGGCTTCTCCGCAGTCGGTGATGCCGACACCGCCCGTTTTGCCGACGGCGTCCGCCGCCGCGACCGTCGTGATTCCGGCCGCCGCGGCTACTCAGCCCGTGCCCCCGGGCCCGGTGGCGCCACCCGCCGCACCGTCTGCTGCGCCCGCCGCCGCGACCGTCGTGATTCCGTCCGCCGCGGCTACTCAGCCCGTGCCCCCGGGCCCGGTGGCGCCACCCGCCGCACCGTCTGCTGCGCCCGCCGCCGCACCGTCCGCCCAGTCCGCTCAGTCCGCTCGGTCCACGCCGTCTGCCGTGCCCGTCGCACCCGCTGCGGCGATGCCTCCTGCGGCACCCGCCAGGCCCGACGCGCCATCCGTATCCGTCGCGCCAACACCTGCGATGCCTGCCGCCTCGACACCTGTTGCGCCTGTCGTCGTGCCGCCGGTCCTGGCTACGCCGATGTCGCCCGCGCCCGCCGCGCCAGACGGGTTAGCTGCAGCCGCCGCTCCGACGGCCCCCGCTGCCGTTGCGCCGACGCCGGCCGCCGCAGCCGTTGCGCCGTCGGCTCAGCCCGCATCGACGCCCGCCGCGTCGCCGTCTGTGTCTGCTGGGCCGGTCGCGGCTACGCCCGCCGCGTCGCCGTCTGTGCCGCCTGCTCAGTCCGCGCCGACGTCTCCAACGCCGCCTGCCGTTGCGTTGACCACGCCGCCGGTGCCGACGCGGGATCGGGCCGCCGACCAGGAGATCTCGATTCCGCGCCTTGAGGAGGAGCTCACGGAGTCCGCGCCGACCCCGGAGCCTCCGAAGGCTGAATCGCCCAAGGCTGAGTCGCCCAAATCGGCGACTCCGCAACCTGGGCTGCCGGAGGCTGAGTCGGCGAAGCCGGGCGAGGAGCCGACCGTGCTGATCGACCCGGACACGCTGAAGCCGCTCTGAGGCGACTGCAAGATCGTCGGCAGCCGACGATTACCGCACGAATACACCCACGAACGTCGGCCACCGACGATCTTGGACGTTGGAACGCCCACGAACGTCGGCCACCGACGATCTTGGACGTCGGGACACCCAAGAATGTCGGCCACCGATGATCTTGGGCGTGCAGCGGCGAGGCGCGGCGAGCGCGGGGTGACTGCCGGCGCGGCGAGGCGAGCGTGGGTGAGCGGAGCGGCGCGAAGCAAGGTAACGGGGCGAAGCCCGGCGGAGCTGCAAAAAAAACATGAGCTAAGGCCGCGAAACGAGGACCGCTCGTTCCACCACCGCCCGCTTCTCCAAAGTGGATGACTCGGTGTGGGCGGACAGCACGAGGGTGCAGCCGGCGACGAGCGGGGCCACGAGCCAGTCGACCACGTCGGGGTGGTCGTCGATGGCCAGCAGCACGCGGGATCCGGCGGTGAGTCCCATTGCTGCGGCCCGGGTGGACGCGAATGAGACGAGTGAGTCGTGCGTGAATGTGCCGAGGGCGAGATCCGTGCCGGCCGGGCGTGGTCCGCTGTAGTGGTCGCCGTGGACACGCGCGGACGACACCCAGTCTTGTACGCCCGGGGCCAGGTCGCGTACGGGCAGGGCGAAGGGGTGCAGCCCGACGGCGAAGACGTCTGGCGCGTCGGCGGTCTCACCTGGGCCGACGAAGGCGACGTCCAGTGGCGACTCGGCCGAGATGGAGAGTCCAGCCGTCCACACGCTCAGGTAGAGCGCCGCGGTCTGCCAGTGCGGGGGCAGCTCGATCGCCGCATTCGCCCCGGGGCCGAGGCCGCAGCCGTCGACCAGCAGGTTCGCGGTCTTGGACACCCAGTTGGCGAGGGTCGCACCGGAGAGTTCCGTCCGTTCGCCGGTGGCGTCGTCGTACCACGTGAGCAGGGGACGCGCCGGATCGGCGGAAACGGCTGCCAGGAAGGCGGAGGACATCGTCGACACATGGTCACGCTAACTCACGCACTTCAGCCAGGTGTCGCGTCGCGGACCCGCAACCGTCGACGTGCGGGCGTAAGGTAGAGCCGACATCTGTGATGCGGCGCACAGCGATTGCCAACACAGCGATTTCATAGCGCCGCGGCGAAGGAGTGACAGTGGCCCGCGTGCTCGTCGACGCCACCAGCGTTCCAGCCGACCGGGGCGGGGTGGGGCGCTACCTGGACGGTCTGCTCGGCGCCCTGGTCGACACCGAGGGCATCAGCGTCGTCGCCCAGCGCACCGACGTGGAGCGATACCAGCGGATGTTGCCGCTCGCCGACGTCGTCGGCGCGCCGGCGGCGGTCGCGCATCGCCCGGCCCGGCTGGCCTGGGAGCAGACCGGCCTCCCGCTGCTGGCTCAGCAGCTCGGCGCCGACGTCCTGCACTCACCGTTCTACACCTGCCCGTTGCGCGCGACCTGCCCGGTCACGGTGACGGTGCACGATGCGACCTTCTTCACCGAGCCGGAGCACTACGACGCCGCGAAGCGGACCTTCTTCCGCAGCGCGATCAAGACGTCGCTGCGCCGAGCGGCCCGGGTCATCGTGCCGAGCAAGGCCACCCGGGACGAGTTGATCCGGCTGCTCGACGCCGATCCCACCCGCATCGACGTGGCGTACCACGGGGTCGACCCGGAGGCGTTCCACGTGCCGTCGGAGTCCGAGAAGGCTCGCGTACGCGCCCGTCTGGGGCTCGGCGCGGGTGACTATCTCGCCTTCCTCGGCGCGAAGGAGCCGCGGAAGAACGTGCCGAACCTGATCCGCGGCTGGGTGCTGGCGGTGAAGGAGCTGCCGAACCCGCCCGCGTTGGTGATCGCCGGCGGTTCCGGGCACGACGACGAGATCGATCGGGCCGTTGCCGAGGTGCCGGCCCACCTGCGCCTGCTGCGTCCCGGCTATCTCCGGTACGCCGACCTCCCCGGTTTCCTGGGTGGGGCGGCGGTGGCGGCGTACCCGAGTCATGGTGAGGGCTTCGGCCTGCCCGTGCTGGAGGCGATGGCCTGCGGGACGCCGGTGCTGACCACGCCGCGGCTCTCCCTGCCCGAGGTCGGCGGCGACGCGGTGGCGTACACCGGTGAGGATCCGGATCGGATCGCCAAGGATCTGCTCGCGTTGCTGGAGGACCAAGCTCGCCGCGTTACCCTGGCGCAGGCCGGGCTCGCCCGGGCCAAGGAGTTCACCTGGGCGGCGAGCGCCGAGGCGCATCTGGCCGCTTGGTCCCGAGCTGCGAGATAGGGCAAAACCGCGTAAATTGTGGGCCACGACGCGAATGCCGTCTCGCGCCGAGCGCTGTGCAGCGGCCGCGAGCTGGTGAACGCGCCGGTGGGGGAGGCCGTTCGGCGCTGCCCACCGTGAGGCGAAGATTACTGCCCTGGAGGGAGCCGCATGGCGGATGGTCGAACCACGGAGAATGGCGCGATGTTGCATGCCGTCATCCCCGCCGGGGGCAGTGGAACTCGGTTGTGGCCCCTGTCGCGGGCGGCGAACCCCAAGTTCCTGCACCCGCTGACCGGGACGGCCGCGACGTTGTTGCAGGCCACCGTGTCGCGGCTCGCGCCGTTGTCGCCGCCCGCGGACACCCTGGTCGTCACCGGGGCCGCGCACGCCACATCGGTCGCCCGCCAGCTCCCGGACGTGCCCGAGGCCAACATCCTCGTGGAACCGTCGCCACGCGACTCGTGCGCGGCGATCGGGCTGGCCGCCGCGGTGATCCAGCTCCGCGCGCCCGGTGCAGTGATGGGTTCCTTCGCCGCCGACCATCTGGTACGCGATGAGGCGGTCTTCGTCGACGTCGTGCGGCAGGCAGTGGCCGGGGCTGAGCAGGGTCTGCTGATGACGGTCGGCATCCAGCCGACCCATCCCGAGACCGGCTACGGCTACCTGCACTGTGGCGAGGTCGTCTCCGGTTCGATCAGCCGAGTCGTCGAGTTCAAGGAGAAGCCCTCACAGGAAGTGGCCGAGGAGTACGTCGCCTCCGGCCGCTACTTCTGGAACGCGAGCATGTTCGTCTGGCGTACCGACGTGTTCCTGGCGGAGCTGAGCCGGCAGCAGCCGCAGCTGCACGCGGGCCTGACGAAGATCGCCGCCGCTTGGGACACCGACGACCGGGAGCGGGCGCTGCTCGAGATCTGGCCGGAGCTGCCGAAGATCTCGGTGGATTACGCGGTGATGGAGGGCGCGGCGGCGCAGGGCCTGGTCGGCACGGTGCCGGGCGACTTCGGCTGGCATGACGTCGGCGACTTCCACACCTTGTGCGAGGTGCTGCCGCCGGACGGGGACGGCAACGTGATCCTGGGTGAGCGCAGCGACGCCGACGACGACGTGACGGTCAAGGAAGGCGTGATCCTGCACGATGTGGCGGACAGCCTGATCATCCCGACCACTGGCCGGATCGTCGCCGCGCTCGGCGTACGCGACATGATCATCGTCGACACCCCGGACGCCGTCCTGGTGTGCCCCCGGGATCGGGCGCAGGAGGTCAAGAAGCTGGTGGACTCCCTCAAGGAGCGTGGCTCCGAGGTGCTCTGACGCCAGCGTCGCGGGCAGGTTCACGAGCGAGCGGTGTTCCCCCGAATCACCGATCGCCCGTGTCCCCGCCGTCCCGACATCCTGCCGTAAGGGTTCCTGTCAGATCACCGTCTTTCAGTCCTGGCCGAAACACCCTGGTCGGGTGGGTGGGTAGAGTCTTTCTTCAACGCCCCCGTCCGGCTGGTGGAAGATGCTGCGAATCCACTTCACCGGCGCCGACCTCGCGCGTACGCGGCTTGCCTCGGCGCCGGACCCGCTGTGGGAGCTCAGTCTGAGCATCCACTTGCTGCGATCGCGCCGTCCGGACCTTACTCTGGGTGATTGGCGACGAACTGTTGGTGATCGTCTGGTGATGGGTGGACAGGATCGAGCCGAAGTCGATCTGCTGCTCGAACTGAACCCACCGGTCGGCTACTTCCCCGACTTCCTCACCCCGGCCGAGGGCCGGACCGGGTTCTCCGCCGGCGTCGACGCCCTGCTCCGTACGTCCCGTCGGCTGGTCCGGCGCGACCTCGACCTGCTCGCCCGGCACGCCCGGCCGTCACCGGCGGCGACCGACCTGGTCGGAGCCGGTGGGATGAGCGGGCTGCGCCGGTCGCTCGTCCGCTATCGGGAGGTCGCCCTCGACCCCATCTGGTCCCGCGTACGCACAGCGGTCGAATCCGACCTCGTCCAGCGTCGCCGACTGTTGGCCCACGAGGGGGTCGACGGGCTCCTGGCCGGGCTGAGCGCGGGCGCCCGCTGGACCGGCGACGCGATCGAGATCGAGTCCTACCGGGGTGAGCGCGAGCTGCATCTGAACGGCCGCGGCCTGACGTTGGTCCCGTCGTTCTTCAAGGCGCCGGGTCGCCCGATCACCCTCGTCGACGAAGCCCTGCCGCCCGTGCTCGTCTACCCGATCGACCGGGCGGGCGGCGAGCTGGGCCGGCCGAAGGCGCTGAGCGAGCTGATCGGGCGTACGCGAGCCGCCGTGCTCGAGGCGATCGCGCACGGCTCGACGACCGGCGAGGTCGCCAAGAAGCTGGCCATCTCGCCCGCCTCGGCCAGCCAGCACCTCACCGTGCTGCGGGACTCCGGCCTGGTGATGAGCGTCCGGGAGGGCAACCGCGTCCGGCATCTGCCGACCGTGCTCGGCCGCAGCCTCCTCGAAGCCTGACGGACATTCCGCGTCGCCCTCCGCGCCCGTTTTGTCCGCGCTGGATCAGGGTTCCGGGTCGGATCCTGGACCAAGATTCGACCGAGATCCGTGATCCAGCGCCGAAGGCGACCGTCAGGGGAGCGGGGTGGTGCGGCCGAGTTCGATCGCCTCGGCGGTGCCGAGCGAGAAGAGGTCGTTGGCCGCGTCCCGGACGAGCGTCGGCACCACCGGTGCGGCGTCCGCCGTAGTGGCGGTCAGGTAGCCCCGGATCACCGCCACCGGCACCTGGTCGATCTTGCCCTTGACCAGCTCGGCCGCGGCCGCCAGCTCGTCCACCACCGCCATCTGGGTGATGTGCAGCTGGTTGCCGTGCGGATCGGTCTCGCCCCGGTGGTCGCGCAGCGGCTCCAGCCCGGCCGAGCCGAGGGCGACGTCCGTGAGGCCGTTCCGCCACGGGCGGCCCATCGTGTCGGAGACGATCACGGCGACGTCGAGCCCGCGTTCGAGCAGGTCGGACCGCAGTGAGCGGGCGGACGCGTCCGGGTCCTTGGGTAGCAGCACCAACTGTGAGCGCTCCACATTGGAGGCATCGATACCGGCGCTGGCCATGACGAAGCCGTGGTGGGTCTGCACGATCCGGGTATGCCCACGGGTGGCGACGACCCGCGCCGTCTGCGATTGCAGCGCCGCCTCCCGGGCGGCTTCCCGGTCGGGCCCCTCGGTCGGGACGGGGACGAGCGCACCCTCGGCCTTCGACACGATCTTGCTCGTGACCACCAGCACGTCGTTGTCCTGCAACCAGGGCGCGGCCCGCATGATCAGCGCGGCGAGGTCGTCACCGGGGCGTACCTCGGGAATGCCGCGAATCGGGAGAACGGCGTAACCGCCGTCGGGGAGGGTCACGCGACACCTCCGGCGGTCAGGGCGGCGCGGACCATGGCGGCGGTGGCGTCCTCGTCGGTCATCCATAGCGGAGCCGATCGGACCGTCACGCCGGGGACGACGATCCCGGCGTCGCTGGTGTCGACCAGCCAGGCGTCGAGGATGCCGCCCGAACCCCGGGCGCCGTACGCCCCGCCCACGGCCTGGGCCGTGCAGTCGACCCCGATCGCGGCGAGGCACTTGTCGGCCATGCCCCGGACGGGCGCCCCGGCGATGATGGGGGACACCCCGACCACCGGACCCCGGGCGGCCAGCAGCGCCGCGCGTACGCCGGGGATGGCGAGCACCGGTGCGACGGAGACCACCGGGTTGGACGGCGCTATCAGGACGACGTCGGCGTCGGTCAGCGCGTCGACCACGCCGGGCGCGGGCGCGGCCTGCTCGGAACCCACGAAGACGAACTTCTTCGCCGGGATGCCGGCCCGATAGCGGACCCACCACTCCTGGAAATGCATGGCGTACTCGCCGCCCTCCAGCGCGGCGGTGGCCGTCCCCGAGGTCACCAGCCCCTGGTCGGCGGCGTCGGCGGCGGAGATCACGACATGCGTCTCGACCTTGTCGTCGGTCGCCGGGATCATCCGAACGCCGGGCTGCCAGCGCCGGTTGAGCGCCTCGGTGACCTGGGACAACGGGTAGCCCGCCGTGAGCATGACGCTCCGGGTCAGGTGGGTGGCGATGTCCCGGTCGCCGAGCCCGAACCACTCCGGGCCCAGCCCGTACGCGGCCAGCTCCTCCTTGACCGTCCAGGTCTCCTTCGCCCGGCCCCAGCCGCGTTCGGCGTCGTTGCCGCCGCCCAGGGTGTACATCACCGAGTCGAGGTCGGGGCAGATCCGCAGGCCGTGCAGGGTCACATCGTCGCCGACGTTGACGATCGCGGTCACCTCGCCGCCGATCGTCCGGGCGTACGCCCGGACGCCCTGAAGGAAACGAGCTCCGCCGATGCCACCGGCGATCACCGTCATGCGCATGGTGCCATCCTCTCTCACGTCACCGAATCGGTCGGCCGGGCCTGCACCGGTAGGGGTGCCGAGTGTCCAACGGCAGTAGGCTGCTGCTCGTGGCGCAATCTTCAGGGGGATCCTCAGGCATACGGCGCGCGCTCCATCGGGCGCGCGAGGGGAGGCAGCTCGATCGGACCGAGGCCGAAGTCCTGCTCGGCGCTCGGGGCGAGGACTTGGACGCCTTGCTGGCCGTCGCCGGGGGCGTACGCGACGCCGGGCTGGCCGAGGCCGGCCGGCCGGGGGTCGTCACGTTCTCCAAGAAGGTGTTCATCCCGCTGACCCGGCTCTGCCGTGATCGTTGCCACTACTGCACCTTCGCCACCGTCCCGCATCGCGTGCCGAGCCCGTTCCTGGAGCGCGACGAGGTCCTCGAGATCGCCCGGCAGGGGGCCGAACAGGGCTGCAAGGAGGCATTGTTCACGCTCGGCGACCGGCCCGAGGACCGGTGGGAGGCCGCCCGGGACTGGCTGCACGAGCGCGGCTACGACTCCACACTGGACTACGTACGCGCGTCGGCGATCGCGGTGCTGGAGGAGACCGGGCTGCTGCCGCACCTCAATCCGGGCGTACTGAGCTGGGCGGATCTGCAACGGCTCAAGCCGGTCGCGCCGAGCATGGGGATGATGCTGGAGACCACCGCGACGCGATTGTGGTCCGAGCCGGGCGGCCCGCACTACGGCTCGCCCGACAAGGAGCCGGCCGTCCGGCTGCGCGTCCTGGAGGACGCCGGTCGGGTCGGTGTGCCGTTCACCACGGGCATCCTCATCGGGATCGGCGAGACGCGGGAAGAGCGCGTCGACGCGATCTTCGCCATGCGCCGCGTCGCCCGCGAGTACGGCCACATCCAGGAACTCATCATCCAGAACTTCCGCGCCAAGCCGGACACCGCCATGCGGTCCGCGCCGGACGCCGAGATGCTCGACCTCGCCGCCACCATCGCGGTCACGCGGCTGGTCTGCGGCCCCAAGACGCGCATCCAGGCCCCGCCCAACCTGGTCGAGGCGGCGGGCGACTTCGAGCTGCTGCTGCGGGCCGGCATCGACGACTGGGGCGGCGTCTCACCCGTCACCGCCGACCACGTCAACCCGGAACGCCCGTGGCCGCTCATCGACACACTCGCGCGGCACACGGCCGCGGCCGGCTTCCAGCTCCGCGAGCGCCTGACCATCTACCCCGGGTACGCACAACGAGGGTTGGCCGGCGAACCGTGGCTGGATCCGCGCCTGCACGGTCACGTGGCCGCGTTGGCTGATCCGGCGACCGGGCTCGCCCGGGAGGAAGCCCTCCCGATCGGGCGGCCGTGGCAGGAGCCGGAGGAGGTCTTCTCGGCCGGCCGCACCGACCTGTACGCGGCGGTCGACGACGAGGGGCGCACCGGCGACCGTCGGTCCGACTTCGACAGCGTGTACGGCGACTGGACTGTGCTGCAAGAAACGGTGCTGCGCGACGGTCCCCAGCCCGTGCCACTGCTTTCGGCGTACCCGAAGTTGGCGGCGGGACTGAAACGGGCCGCGAGCGACCCCGCGAGCCTGCTGGACCCGCGGAATCAGAGCGAGGCCCTGGCCTTGTTCGCCGCGGAGGGTGAGCGGCTGGACGAGCTGGCCGCGATCGCGGACGGCTGGCGGCGCGAGGCCGTCGGCGACGACGTGACCTATGTGGTCAACCGGAACATCAATTTCTCCAACGTCTGCTACGTCGGCTGCCGGTTCTGCGCGTTCGCGCAACGGGAGCGCGACGCCGACGCCTACCGGCTCAGCGTGGACGAGGTCGCGGACCGCGCCGAGGAAGCGGCCCGGCTCGGCGCGACCGAAGTCTGCCTGCAAGGCGGAATCGACCCGAGACTTCCGGTGGAGATCTACCCGAACCTGATTCGAATGATCAAGGAACGGGTACCAGGGTTGCATGTCCACGCCTTCTCCCCGATGGAGATCGTCACCGGTGCCGCCAAGGCCGGCGTGTCCGTCCACGACTGGCTGGCGCGGTTGCGCGAGGCTGGGCTCGACACCATTCCCGGCACAGCCGCCGAGATCCTCGACGACGAGGTCCGATGGGTCCTGACCAAGGGCAAGCTGCCCGCGGCGGCCTGGATCGACGTCGTCTCCACCGCGCACCGGCTGGGCATCCGCAGCTCGGCCACGATGATGTACGGGCATGTCGACCACCCTGGACACTGGCTGGGCCATTTCCGTGTGCTGGCCGGGATCCAGGACGACACCGGCGGCTTCACGGAGTTCGTGGCGCTGCCGTTCGTCCACACCAACGCCCCCATCTACCTCGCCGGCATCGCCCGCGCCGGAGCGTCCTGGCGGGAGAATCGCGCGGTCCACGCGATGGCCCGGATCCTCTTGCACGGTCGGATACCCAACATTCAGTGTTCGTGGGTCAAGCTCGGCGACGAGGGCACCGCGGCGATGCTTCAGGGCGGCTGCAACGACCTCGGCGGAACGCTGATGGAGGAGACCATTTCGCGAATGGCCGGGTCTGAGCACGGCTCCGCGCGTACGGTCGAGCAACTGCACGCCATCGCGGCCGCAATCGGACGTCCCGCGCGTCAACGGAACACCACTTATTCGTTGACTCCTATGTAAGGTGCGCCAGTTTGCGCCGCCGGATCAGAATTTCTTGGTACGACACGCCGAGAGGGCGTAACCAATCGGGTCGGCGAACCGATAGGGCAGTGGCGGGATGCCCCGGTACGAACGGCCCTGAACGGACCGTTGTCCTTGACGATGCCGACGCGAACTGCGTGTAATTCTCAGGGGTTGTTCTGGGGCGACCACCAGACCACGGCTTCCAGTTCGTGGTACGAGTGGATCACCGCAACAGGGCAAGAGGGGGGATGCGCCGGCCGGTCCGGCGCAGGTGAAGGAGGCTGGTGCGATGGACGGCCGACCCGTCGTCGCCGATCTGCTCGGCAATGCGCCGGAGTGGCAGGAGCGTGCACTGTGCTCGCAGACCGATCCGGAGGCTTTCTTCCCGGAGAAGGGCGGGTCGACGCGCGAGGCGAAGAGGATCTGCTCACGCTGTGAGGTCAAATCGGAGTGCCTGGAGTACGCACTGGGCCACGACGAGCGTTTCGGTATCTGGGGTGGACTGTCCGAACGCGAGCGTCGGAAGCTGAAGCGCCGCGCAGCTTGATAATCGTCCGGGCCGGGCGTCCTCGTCATGGGGGCGCCCGGTTCGCGTTTCGGTTAAGCGGTCTCGTCAGCGTTTCGGTTAAGCGTTCTCGTCAGCCGGGCAGGTTCCGCCAGTCGGGCAGGTCCTGTCAGGCGTGCGGCTTCGTCAGGCTTTGTCAGTTCGGCGGCTTCGTGATTTCGTCGGTTCCGTCGATTCGGCGGTTTCGTCAGTTCGGTGGTGGGACGGCGCGGAGGTGTCCGCGACGACCCGGGGTGGGGGGCAGGGGAGTGCCGTCTTCGGCGATCCGCGTGGCCGGCCGGGCCGCCTCGCGTACCGCCTCGGCTAGGGCGACCAGGTCATCCGTCGTCGGTGGCGGCGTCTCGAACTCGCCGTCGTGCCGGACGAGTTGCCAGCCGCGAGGTGCCGTCAAGTTCCGCGCGTGCGTCTCACAGAGGTCGTACGTGTGCGGTTCCGGATTTATCGCAAGAGGCCCGACAACTGCCGTAGAGTCCGAATAGACATAGGTCAGCGTCGCAACTGCCTGTCTGGGGCATCCGTTGCGAGAACAGCGTCGCGGTGACCTCACGGCCGCTGACGTTAGCGCTTCTCGCACTCCGTCATGGCCCCGACACGCGGAGAACGCTGTGGGTGAACTCGCTCTCGGTCAGCCGACCGGTCAAGCTAGGGTAGCTGCGTGACCGATCCCCGCCATCCCCGCGCCCGCCGCTCGCGTGCGCGACGCGATCGGCACGGCCGCGGCCTCCGGGGCCGACTGGTCCCGGCCAGCGTGCCGATGTCCCGGACGAAGGCCGAAATCTTCGACGACCTGGTGCTCGACACGGTCGAAGGTCTCGAACGGCAGTACAGCAAAGAGCTGGCCGGCGTCGAGTTCGCCGTCGAGGACGTGCCGCCAGACCTCAACGTCTACGACTCCGACGTGCTCGAAGACGGCTCGGTGCCGCTGGCCCGGCTGCTGCCCGGCCGGCCGGGGCGACACGGCGTACCGCCCCGGATCGTCGTCTATCGGCGTCCGCTGGAGTTCCGGGCGGGCGACCGGGACGACCTCGCAGAGCTGGTCCGCGACGTGGTCGTCGAGCAGGTCGCCAACCTGCTCGGGATGAGCCCCGACGACATCCAGTAACCCCGGCTCGTCCTGGCACCCTTTCCGCGCGTGCCCGCCGACCCCACCCGGTCGGTCCCGGTCGCCCGCCCGGAACTCGCGTGCCCGCCGACCCCACCCGGTCGATCATGAACTATCGGCCATGATCGACCGGCGTGTCGCGCACCGGACACCATGATCGATTCCTTAGCGGGCTGATCAACTCGCACGATTGTCGATCATGGTCGGCGGGGAATGATCAGGCTGCCCGGGACATGACACGCCGGTCGATCACGCACGTAAGTTCATGATCGCGCGGAAACAACGGGGCGGAAAGAACGGGACGGGCTAGAGGAGGGTCCAGGCGTCGGTCAGGACGCTGCGGAGGATCTGCTCCATCTCGTCGAACTGCTGCTGCTCCGCGATGAGCGGCGGGGACAGCTGCACCACCGGGTCGCCTCGGTCGTCGGCCCGGCAGTAGAGCCCGGCGTCGTACAGCGCGTGGGACAGGAATCCGCGCAGGATCCGTTCCGACTCCGCGTCGCTGAAGGTCTCCCGGGTCGTCTTGTCCTTGACCAGCTCGATGCCGAAGAAGTAGCCGTCGCCGCGTACGTCGCCGACGATCGGCAGGTCGTGCAGCCGGCTCAGGGTGGCCCGGAACGCGTCGCTGGTCGCGGCGACGTGGCCGACGAGGTCCTCCCGCTCGAAGAGGTCCAGGTTGGCGAGGGCGACCGCGCAGCTGACCGGGTGCCCGCCGAAGGTGATCCCGTGGGCGAACATCTGCTTGTCGCCCAGGAACGGCTCGATCAGCCGGTCTGCCGCGATCATCGCGCCGAGCGGGGAGTACCCCGAGGTCAGGCCCTTCGCCGTGGTGATGATGTCCGGCTGGTACGCGTACCGCTGGGCGCCGAAGTAGCTGCCGAGCCGGCCCCAGGCGCAGATGACCTCGTCCGAGACCAGCAGTACGCCGTACCGGTCGCAGATCTCGCGTACGCGTTGGAAGTATCCGGCCGGCGGGGGAAGGCAGCCACCGGCGTTCTGGACGGGCTCCAGGAACACCGCGCACACCGTCTCGGGCCCTTCCCGGAGGATGGCCCGTTCGATCTCGTCGGCCGCCCAGCGCCCGAACTCCTCCTCGTCGTCGCGGCAGAATTCGGGGGCGCGGTAGAAGTTGGCGTTGGGCACCTTGATCGCGCCCGGCACCAGCGGCTCGAAGTCCACCTTGAAGGGCGGTACCCCGGTGAGGCTCAGCGCGCCCATGGACGTCCCGTGGTACGCGACGTAGCGGCTGATCACCTTGTGCCGGAGCGGCTGCCCGACGCGCTTGAAGTACGCCCGCGCGAGCTTCCAGGCGCTCTCCACCGCCTCGGAGCCGCCGGTCGTGAAGAAGACCCGGTTCAGGTCGCCCGGGGCGAGGCCGGCGATCCGCTCGGCCAGCTCGACCGCCTTGGGATGGGCGTACGACCAGAGGGGGAAGTAGGCCAGTTCGCTCGCCTGCTTGGCTGCGGCCTCGGCCAGCTCCTGACGGCCGTGCCCGGCGTTGACCACGAAGAGCCCGGCCAGCCCGTCGAGGTAGCGCTTGCCGTCAGTGTCCCAGACGTAGCAGCCGTCGCCGCGGACGATCGTCGGCACGGCCGATTCGGCGTACGCCCCCATGCGGGTGAAGTGCATCCAAAGGTGGTCGGTCGGGTTTCCCATGCGACGGTTATCGCATACCGTTGCCGGTTATGGCAACTGAAACCGTGGCAACACACAAAGATCGCCACGAAATCCGAAGGGATCACGCGCCCCAGGTGTAGGTCTGCTTGCGCAGCTTGAGGTAGACGAAGATCTCCGCGCTGCTGACCCCGTCGACCGCGCGTACGCGCTGCATGATGGCCAGGAGGTGGTCATCGTCCCCCGCCACGACCTCCAGCAGGATGTCGAACGAGCCGCCGGTGACCACCACGTAGTCCACCTCGTCGATGGCCGCGATCTGGTCGGCGATCGCCTCCAGGTCGCCGGTCGTCTTCACGCCGACCATGGCCTGCCGGCCCAGCCCCAGCTGGAGCGGGTCGGTGACGGCGACGATCTGCATCACGCCCGCGTCGATCAGGCGCTGGACGCGCTGGCGGACGGCTGCCTCGGAGAGCCCGACGGCGCGCCCGATCGTCGCGTACGGACGGCGGCCGTCCTCCTGCAACTGGGCGATGATCTGCTTGGCGACGTCGTCAAGCAGCGCGTGGTGGGCGTTGTCGAGGTGTTGCCGAACCGCCATCGAACCTCCAGGGCCGAGTCGAACGAAGAAACCGCAATCCCGAACCGAGATTCTCGCGTAATCCGTTGTGGAAGTCGAGAACGACGACGGAATCCCGAGGCGGCTTCCGTGCAGGTCAAGCACGTGATGTTGGACATTCGCCGGAGTTACCACCGGGCTGGGGGAGGGCACTATATTTCGTGAGCCCCCGCACTGCCGTAGAGAAGGAACCTCAGATGCGCTCGTCTTCCCGTAAGCCTCTGTCCCCGGAGGCGAAAGCGCTGCTCGACGTCATGCCGACCCGGCGCGGGTTGCTGCGTGGCGTGGCCGCCGGCGGTGCCTTGGCCCTGACCGGTGGAGCCCTGGCCGCCTGTGGCACCAAGGCCAAGAACCCGACCTCCTCGGCGAGCAGCGCCGCCCCGGCCTGCACGGTCACCGATGTGTCGGCGCAGGAGCGCAAGCTGGTCTTCTCGAACTGGGTCGAGTACCTGGACCTCGACGAGAAGACGGGCAAGCACCCCACGCTGGACGCGTTCAAGGCCAAGACCGGCATCGACGTGACCTACCGCGAGGACATCAACGACAACGACGAGTTCTACGGCAAGATCCGCGCGCAGCTGGCCGACTGCAAGCCGATCGAGCCCGACCTCATCGTCTTCACCGACTGGCTGTCGGCCCGGATGATCAAGGCGAAGCAGGTCGCGAAGTTCGAGCCGACCAAGGTGGCGACGTTCCAGAAGAACCTCCTGCCGTCGCTGAAGGGCCGCAGCTACGACCCCGACAACGTGTACGCCGCGCCGTGGCAGTCCGGCTTCACCGGCATCGGCTACAACACCAAGGTCGTCAAGACCCCGGTCAAGAGCGTCGAGGAGCTGCTGACCCGGTCCGACCTCAAGGGCAAGGTCGCGGTGATGACCGAGCTGAACGACACCATGGGCCTGATCCTGCTGTCGCTCGGCAAGGACCCGGCAAACTTCACCTCGGCCGACTACGACGCCGCGCTCGAGAAGCTGAAGAAGGCCGTCGACTCCGGGCACATCCGCCGCGTGGCCGGCAACGACTACCTGCAGGACTTGGCCAAGGGCGACATCGCCGCCTGCATCGGCTGGTCCGGCGACGTGCTCGCGACCGAGGGAAACGTCGAGTACGTCATCCCCGAGGAGGGCCAGCTGTACTGGTCGGACAACATGCTCATCCCGATCAGCTCGACCCACGCCAGCAACGCGATGTCGTTGATCGACTACTACTACGACCCGAAGGTGGCGGCCGAGGTCGCGGCGTGGGTGAGCTACATCTGCCCGGTCGCCGGCGCCCAGGAGGCCATGAAGGCCGTCGACGCCGAGCTGGTCGAGGACAACTTCATCTTCCCGACGGACGCCGAGCTGGCCAAAGCGCACCCGTTCATGACGGTCGACGACGACGTCCGCAAGGACTACGAGCGTAAGTTCCGCGCCGTGATCGGGGCCTGAGACCGGATGACCGCCCCCGCCACCGGTGGACTCACCCTGACCGCGGTGACCAAGCGCTTCGGCGCGGTCACCGCGGTCGACGACGTCAGCCTCCAGATCCCGGAGGGGTCCTTCTTCGCCCTGCTCGGGGCGTCCGGCTGCGGCAAGACCACCACACTGCGGATGGTGGCGGGGTTGGACGAGCCGACCGCGGGTGCGATCACCTTGGGCGGGCGGGACATCACCCGGCTGCGGCCTTATCAGCGGCCGGTCAACACCGTCTTCCAGAGCTACGCGCTCTTCCCGCACATGACGGTCGAGCAGAACGTGGCCTTCGGGCTCCAGCAGCGCAAGGTCAAGCGGGCCGAGATCAAGCCGGCCGTCCAGGCGATGCTCGAGCTGGTGCAGCTCGCCGACTACGGCCACCGCCGGCCGGCCCAGCTCTCCGGTGGGCAACAGCAGCGGGTCGCGCTGGCTCGCGCGCTCGTCAACCACCCGCAGGTGCTGCTGCTCGACGAGCCGCTCGGCGCGCTCGACCTGAAGCTGCGCCGCCAGATGCAGATCGAGCTGAAGCGGATCCAGACCGAGGTCGGCCTGACCTTCGTGCACGTCACGCACGACCAGGAGGAGGCCATGACGATGGCCGACACCGTGGCCGTGATGAACGCCGGGCGGATCGAGCAGCTCGGCACGCCCACCGAGATCTACGAGTTCCCGGGCAGCGCGTTCGTCGCCAACTTCCTCGGACAGTCCAACCTGCTCACCGCGCGGGCGCACGGCCCTTCGGGGGAGGACGTCGCGGTCGAGGCGCACGGCTCGCGGTTCGCGGTTCCCGCGGCCCGGTCGCGTCTCACCTCTGGTCCCGCTCTCCTAGGGGTACGCCCAGAGAAGCTGCACTTGACCGTCGACGGCGTACCAGAAGGTCACAACGCGGTGCCCGGGATCATCACGGACTCCTCCTACGTCGGGGTGTCGACGCAGTACCTCGTGCGTGCGCCGTGGGGCGACGAGCTGGCCGTCTTCGCCCCGAACTCCGGGACGGGCGGCCCGCTGGCGCCGGGCTCCGAGGTGACCCTGCACTGGCATCCGGCGCACTCGTTCCTGCTCGCACCCGACACCACGCCGGAACCGGCGTGACCGCCGTCATCACCACCACTTCGGAGGGCGGCCCGACCTACAAGCCTGCGGCCGAACCGGTGGCGGGCGCGAAACGGCGCTGGTGGGTGCCCTACCTCCAGCTCTTCCCGGGCGGCCTCTGGCTGGTGATCTTCTTCGCCATCCCGATCGCGATGCTCGCCCAGTCGACCCTGTGGGACCCGGCCGGCAGCCTGGAGAACGGCTACGAGCTGACCTGGCGCTGGCAGAACTTCACCGACGGCATCAGCACCTACTCCGACCAGTTCGTCCGGTCGCTGGCGTACTCGCTGATCGCGACGGTCGCCTGCTTGGTGATCGGCTATCCGCTGGCGTACGCGATCGCGCTGAAGGCGGGCCGCTGGCGGAATCTGATGCTCATCGCCGTCATCGCGCCGTTCTTCACGAGCTTCCTCGTGCGTACGCTCGCCTGGAAGACGATCCTGTCCGATCAGGGCTGGGTGATGGACGCGCTCCGGCTGACTCCGTTCTTCGGCCCGGACGACCGGCTGCTGGCCACCCCGTTCGCGGTGATCGCCGGGCTGACCTACAACTTCCTGCCGTTCATGGTCCTGCCGCTCTACGCCTCCCTCGGCAAGCTCGATCCCCGGCTGCTCGAAGCGGCCGGCGACCTGTACGCCCACCCGATCAAGTCCTTCTTCCGGGTGACCCTGCCGCTGTCGATGCCGGGCGTCGTCGCCGGGACCCTGATGACCTTCATCCCGGCGGCCGGCGACTACATCAACGCCGAGCTGCTCGGCAGCCCGTCGACGACGATGATCGGCAACGTGATCCAGTCGCAGTACCTGCGGGTCGGCGACATCCCGGTCGCGGCGGCGCTGTCGTTCACCCTGATGGCGGGCATCCTCGTGCTGGTCGGCCTCTACGTCGCGATCTCGGGGACGGACGAGGTGGTGTGATGCGCCGCTTCCGTCGCTGGGTCGCCGACCGCTGGGTCATGGGCGTCGGGCTGGTCGTCCTGGCGTACCTGGCGTTGCCGATCGCCGTCATCGCGTTGCTGTCGTTCAACCAGCCGTCGTCCAACAAGACGACCTACCTGCTCGACGACTCCGGCGTGCACTGGACGCTGAACAACTGGGCGAACATCTGCAGCGGGGCCGACGACATGTGCGGCTCGCTCGGGGTCAGCCTCCGGATCGGGGCCATCGCCACGGTCATCGCGACGATCCTCGGTACGCTCATCGCCTTCGCGCTCGTGCGCCACCGCTTCCTCGGGCGCTCCGCGGTGAACGTGTTGATCTTCCTCCCGATGGCCACGCCTGAGATCGTCATGGGGTCCTCGCTGCTGACACTCTTCCTGGGTACTGGCGTCGACCCCGGGCTGCCGACTATCGTGATCGCACACGTGATGTTCTGTGTGTCGTTCGTGGTGGTGACGGTGAAGGCGCGGTTGGCGGGGCTCGATCCCCGGCTGCAGGAGGCGGCGATGGACCTCTACGCCGGCCCCTGGGCCACCTTCCGCCGTGTCACGTTACCGCTGGTCATGCCCGGCATCGTCAGCGCAGCTCTGCTGAGCTTCTCGCTCTCCTTCGACGACTACATCATCACGACCTTCAACAGCGGCCCGGTTCGCACCTTCCCGCTGTTCGTCTGGGGCGCCAACCAGCGGGGCATTCCGCCGCAGGTCAACGCGATCGCCACGGCGATGTTCGCGGTCGCCTTCGTCATCGTCGCCGTCGGGCAACTGCGCAACGCCCGCCGTTCGCGGCGCGCCGCCACCAGCTAGTCCACTCGTCAGCCCGTCCGGCCCTCGCCTGCCACATCCGCGGCGTGGGGCCGGACGGGCTTACCCATATCCGGGTGCTGCTTTCGGCGTACCCATAGAAGACTTCGCGGCCCCTGCGCCGAACGCCCGAGGGCGCGCCGCCGGGGAGCCACCGCGAAACCGCAGGTAGCCGCACTGCGGGACCCGCCGATCGAGGGGCTCGACCGGCTGACAAAAGAACCACACGCGCGGGCGTGTGCGAGAGAAGGAGAAGGTGATCGGCTCATGCGAGCCAAAGGATCAAATCTGTGGGCGTCGGCCCTGCGCGAAGCAGCACCGACGCCGCACTCGATGCGAGTACTGCTGGTGGGCGCGGGTGGCGTGGGTAGCGCCGCCGCAGCCATCGCGGCCCGCCGCGATTTCTTCGACCACCTGGTCGTCGCCGACTACTCCGTGGAGCGGGCTCAACGGGCCGTGTCCGGCCTGGACCGGCGGTTCACCGCCGCGCAGGTGGACGCCTCGTCGGCCGCCGCGATCGCCGAGCTCTGCCGGGAAAATCGCATCACCCACGTGCTGAACGCCGTGGACCCCCGGTTCGTCCTGCCGATCTTCGAGGGGGCGTACGCCGCCGGGGCCGACTATCTGGACATGGCGATGTCCTTGTCGCGGCCGCATCCGTCGGCCCCGTTCGAGAAGACGTGGGTGAAACTGGGCGACGACCAGTTCGCCGCCGATCCACGCTGGGCCGCCGCGGGCCGGCTCGCGCTCGTCGGCATCGGTGTCGAGCCCGGGCTCTCCGACGTCTTCGCCCGGTACGCCGCCGATCAGCTGTTCGCCGAGATCGACGAGATCGGCGTACGCGACGGGTCGAACATCACCGTCGACGGCTACGAGTTCGCCCCCAGCTTCTCGATCTGGACCACCATCGAGGAGTGCCTGAACCCGCCGGTGGTCTGGGAGAAGGACCGGGGGTGGTACACCACCGAGCCGTTCTCCGATCCGGAGGTCTTCGACTTCCCCGAGGGCATCGGCCCGGTCGAGTGCGTCAACGTCGAACACGAGGAGGTCCTGCTGATCCCGCGCTGGGTGGACGCCCGGCGGGTCACCTTCAAGTACGGGCTGGGCGCCGAGTTCATCGACGTGCTGAAGACGATCCACAAGCTCGGCCTGGACTCCACCAACCCCGTACGCGTCGGCGGCGTCGACGTCTCACCCCGGGACGTGCTGGCCGCCGGGCTGCCCGATCCGGCGACGCTCGGCGACCGGATGCGTGGCAAGACCTGCGCCGGCACCCTCGTCACCGGCGTCGGCCTCGACGGCGAGCCGCTGGAGGTCTACCTCTACCACGTCGTCGACAACGAGTGGTCGATGCGGGAGTACGGCCACCAGGCGGTGGTCTGGCAGACCGCGGTCAACCCGGTCATCGCGCTCGAACTGCTCGCGTCGGGCGACTGGCGGGCCACCGGCGTACTCGGGCCGGAGGCCCTCGATCCCGTGCCGTTCCTCGACAAGCTCAAGGAGTACGGGACGCCGTGGGGTCTGCGTGTCGGCAGCTCCCAGCTCGCCGCGTACTGAGTCCGCTGTTTGTTGCGGATCAGGGATGTGCAGGCTTCCGAAGCCCTGGGAAGCCTGCACATCCCTGATCCGGTGCCTACTTGGAGACCGACTGGAGGGCGGTGGTGAGGATGTCGAGTCCCCGGTCGAGGACGTCGTCCGGCATCACCAGGGGCGGCAGGAAGCGCAGCACGTTGCCGTAGGTGCCGCAGGTCAGCACGAGCAGCCCGTTCGCGTGGCAGTCGCGTACGACGAGCGCGGTGACGTCGGCGTCGGGCAGTTCGACGGCGATCATCGCGCCGCGGCCGCGTACCTCGGCGATCGCGGGGTGATTCAGCGCGGACAACCGCGTGGTGATCCGCGAGCCGATGTGCAAAGCGGCGGCGGCGAGGTCCAGCTCCCGCATGGTTTCGATGGTGGCGAGCGCGGCGGCACAGGCGATCGGGTTGCCGCCGTAGGTGCCGCCCAGTCCGCCGAGGTGCACACTGTCCATGATGGATGTCCGGCCGGTGACCCCGGCCAGCGGCAGTCCACCGGCGATGCCCTTCGCGGTGGTGACGAGGTCCGGCTCGACCCCCTCGTGCGAGCTGGCGAACCAGTCCCCGGTCCGGCAGAAGCCGGTCTGGATCTCGTCGGCGATGAACACCGCCCCGGCGTCCCGCGTCCACGCGGCCAGCGCGGGCAGGAATCCGGGCGCGGGGACGACGAAGCCGCCTTCGCCCTGGATCGGCTCGATCAGCACGGCCGCCACATTGGACGCGCCGACCTGCTTCTCGATCATGTCGATCGCCCGCGCCGCGGCGGCCGGCCCGTCGAGCCCGTCCCGCAGCGGATACGACATCGGCGCGCGGTAGATCTCCGGGGCGAACGGGCCGAACCCGTTCTTGTACGGCATGTTCTTCGCGGTCAACGCCATCGTGAGGTTGGTGCGCCCGTGGTAGCCGTGGTCGAAGACGACGATCGCGGGGCGCCTCGTGTGATAGCGGGCGATCTTGACGGCGTTTTCGACCGCCTCCGCGCCCGAGTTGAACAGCGCCGACCGCTTCTCGAAGCCGCCCGGCGTCAGCTCGTTGAGCTGCTCGCAGACGGCCACGTACGCCTCGTAGGGGGCGACCATGAAGCAGGTGTGGGTGAAGCGCTCGACCTGCCGCCGAACCGCTTCGACCACCCGGGGAGCGCTGTTGCCGACGCTGGTCACGGCGATCCCGGCGGCGAAGTCGATCCAGTCCCGGCCGTCGACGTCGGTCAGGGTGCCCCCGCTCGCGTGGTCGATGTACGCCGAGAGCGTCGAGCCGACGCCCCGGGCGACCGCGGCCACACGGCGCTGGTGAATCTCCTCGGATCTCACGTCAGCTCCCGAGGTTGTGCATGACGTGCTTGATCCGGGTGTAGTCCTCCAGGCCGTACATCGACAGGTCCTTGCCGTGCCCGGAGTGCTTGAACCCGCCGTGCGGCATCTCGGCCACGAGCGGGATGTGCGTGTTCACCCAGACGCAGCCGAAGTCCAGCCCGCGCGACACCCGCATGGCCCGGCCGTGGTCCCTCGTCCAGACACTGGAGGCGAGCCCGTAGCGGACGCCGTTGGCGAGCGCCACCGCCTCGGCCTCGTCGGCGACCCGCTGCACGGTGATGACCGGCCCGAAGACCTCCTCCTGGACGATCTCGTCGGTCTGCCGCAGCTCGCCGACGACGGTCGGGGCGAAGAAGTAGCCGCGGTCGCCGACGCGAGCGCCGCCGGCGGTCACCGTGGCGTGCCCCGGGAGCCGCTCCAGGAAGCCCTGCACCCGGGCCAGCTGGTTCGCGTTGTTGACCGGCCCGTACAGCACGTCGGGGTCCTCGGGCGCGCCGGTGCGCGTACTCCTGGCCTGATCGGTGAGCGCGGCCAGGAAGTCGTCGTGGACCCCCGGCGTGACCAGCACGCGGGTGGCCGCGGTGCAGTCCTGGCCCGCGTTGAAGTAGCCCGCGACCGCGATGGCCTCGGCCGCCGCCGCGACGTCCGCGTCGTCGAAGACCAGCACCGGCGCCTTGCCGCCCAGTTCCAGGTGGGTCCGCTTGAGGTCGGGCGCGGCCGCCGCCGCCACCTCCATGCCCGCGCGGGTCGAGCCCGTGATCGAGACGAACTGGGGCGTGCGGTGCGCGACGAGCTCGCGACCCGTGTCGCGATCTCCGGTCACCACATTGAGTACGCCGTCCGGCAGGAACTCGGCGGCGATCTCGGCCAGCCGCAGCGTGGACACGGGCGTGGTGTCGGAGGGTTTGAGCACGACGGTGTTGCCGGCGGCGATCGCCGGGGCGAACTTCCAGACCGCCATCATCAGCGGGTAGTTCCACGGGGTGACCTGGGCGCAGACGCCGATCGGCTCGCGCCGCACATAGCTGGTGTGCCCGGCGAGGTACTCCCCGGCGGACCGTCCTTCGAGGACCCGCGCTGCACCGGCGAAGAATCGCAGCTGGTCGACGGCGGGCGGGAGTTCTTCGCTCATCGTCAGGGCGACGGGCTTGCCGGTGTTCTGGCATTCGAGGGAGACCAGTTCCTCGGCGGCGGCCTCGACCGCGTCGGCGATCTTCAGCAGGGCGCGCTGGCGTTCCGACGGCGTGGTGTCCCGCCACGTTTCGAAGGCCGCGGCGGCCGCCCGCATCGCGCGGTCGACGTCCGCCGCGCCGGAGACCGGCGCGCTCGCGAAGACCTCCCCGGTGCTCGGGTCGATCAGGTCGGCGTGTCGGCCGTCGGCCGGAGCCACCCACTCCCCGTTGATGAAGTTGCGCATAACTCGGTCCATGGGCCATCTTCACCACTGATTTCGTCGTACGCAAGACGCCGGGCCACCGTTTCCGCAATGCACTAGGCTCGAAATCATGGCTGAGCCCTTCTGGATCGCCGGCGCGCCGGAGCACGGGACCGACGATCTCGTCGTCACGCATCCCTATGACGGGAGCGAGGTGGGCCGGACCACGCTGGCCACCGCGGAGCAGGTCGACCGTGCGGTGCAGGCGGCGGCCGACGTCGCCGCCGAGGCGGCCGCGTTGCCCGCGGCGACTCGGTCGGCCGCGCTGGACCACGTCAGCCGTACGCTCGCCGGCCGGGCTGAAGAGGTGGCCCGCCTGATCACGGCCGAGAACGGCAAGCCGCTGATCTGGTCCCGCGCCGAGGTCGGCCGGGCGGTCTCCACCTTCCGCTGGGCCGCCGAGGAGGCGCGCCGGTTCTCCGGGGAGCTGCAACGGCTGGACACCGACGCCGCCGCGGCCGGCCGGATGGCGGTCGTACGCCGTTTCCCGAAAGGCCCGGTCCTCGGCATCACCCCGTTCAACTTCCCGCTGAACCTGGTGGCGCACAAGGTCGCCCCGGCGATCGCGGTCGGCGCGCCGATCGTGGTCAAGCCCGCGCCCGCCACTCCGCTGTCGGCGCTGCTGCTCGGCGGCATCCTGGCCGAGACCGAGCTGCCCGCCGGGATGTTCTCGGTCCTGCCGATCGCCAACGACGCCGCGCCCGCGCTGGTCGCCGACCCGAGGCTCCCGGTCGTCTCGTTCACCGGGTCCGGCCCGGTCGGCGCCCAGATCCGGCGGTCGGTCCCGGACAAGCACGTCACCCTGGAGCTGGGTGGTAACGCCGCGGCGGTGCTGTGCGAGGACTGGTCGAGCGAGGCCGACCTGGACTGGGCCGCGCAGCGGATCGCCCTGTTCAGCAACTATCAGGCGGGGCAGAGCTGTATCGCGGTGCAACGCGTGATCGTGCCGGTCGCCTCGGCGGATCGATTCCGCGAGAAGCTGGTGGCCGCCGTCGAGGCGCTCAAGGTCGGCGACCCGTTCGGGGACGGCGTACAGGTCGGGCCGGTGATCTCGGAGGCGGCGGCCGAGCGGATCGAGCAGTGGGTCGGCGAGGCGGTCGCGTCCGGCGCCCAGCTGCTCACCGGCGGCAAGCGCGACGGCTCCTCGGTCGCCCCGACCGTGCTCGCCGACGTCCCGGCGGATGCGAAGGCCAGCTGCGAGGAGGTCTTCGGCCCGGTTCTCGTGCTGTCGAGCGTGGCGGACGACGCCTCGGGATTCGCCGCGGTCAACGACTCGGCGTACGGGTTGCAGGCGGGTGTGTTCACGCACAATCTGCAGACCGCCTTCCGCGCGCATCGGGAACTCCAGGTCGGCGGGATCATCGTCGGCGACGTTCCGTCGTTCCGGGCCGACCAGATGCCCTACGGCGGGCTCAAGGGCAGCGGCGTGGGCCGGGAAGGGCTGCGCAGCGCGATGGAGGACTACACCGACGTCAAGGTCATGGTCCTGACCGGCCTCGACCTCTAGCACTTCCGGGCCCCGATCCGCGCTGGATCAGTTTCTCCTATGTCAAGGGGCTGATCGTGGCGTCGGCTTTGAGGCATCGATAGACGACGTCGGATAGGCGTCGTTTGAGCACCCGCAGGGCTTCCCTGCGGGTGTTTCCGTTGGCGAGGCGGCGCTCGTAGAGCTGCCGGCCGGGTGGGTAGTCGACAGCTGGGTGATGGCGATGGTGTGCAGGCAGGAGTTGAGCTGGCGGTTGCCGATGCGCGAGAGCCGGTGGCGCTGTTGGTTGCCCGACCAGACCGGGACCGGTGCGCTGCCGTTGTGCCGGGCGTAGGCGTGTTGCGAGCGGAACCGGGTGATGTCGGCGGTCTGGGCCACGATCCTGGCCGCGGTCAAGGATCCGCAGCCGGGCAACGCCAGCAGAGTGGGCGCCAGGACCGCGATGTGCTCGCTGATCTGCCGGTCGAGCTCGCCAATACGCACGGTCAGCTGAGCACATCGCTGGGCCAGCTCACCGGCGAGTTCGGCGACCAGGCCAGTGGCGTCGGCCAGCCGACCACGCAACAGGGTGAGGTGTTTAGGCCGGTGAGCGCTGCGGGCGGGTGGTTGCCAGTCGGGGTTGATCTCGTGAATGTGCCAGCGCAGCTGGTTGATCACCCGAGTGCGTTCGGCGACCAGACCGGCACGGTGATCGACCAGAAGACGCAGCTGCCGTGGCGGGCCGTCCAGGACCGCGGTGGGCAGATCCGGTTCCCGCAGCGCGGCCCGGGCCACCGCCAGCGCATCGATCGGATCGGACTTGCCATAACTACGGGCACTGTCACGGGCCTTGGCCATCAGCTTGGGCGGCACCCGCGCGATGCGTTCCCCCACCGCCAGCAGATCGGCCTCCAGCCGCCGCGACAACGGCCGGCAATCCTCCACCGCGAACCGCCGCTCACCGAACTGACCAGCCCACCGCACCAACAACAGATGACCGGCGGCATCAGCCGAGACCGTCTTGGTGGCCAGCAGCCGACCCGCCGCGTCCACCGCCGCCACCGTATGACTGCGCTTGTGCGCATCGATTCCCAGGACCACCATGAGAAGCGTTCCTCTCACCAGTCGAAGCAGGGGAACCCCGCATCCGACCCGGAGGCACACCTCAGCTGGGGCGCAGCCACGCTCCTATCAAGCCACCCGGGACGGACCAGGGCACCCGGCGGGCCGCACTACTGACCAACGCCACGCAGGCAGGGTTCCGGAGAGCGAACCCGCCGGGCATGCCCCAACAATGACACTGAGGGTTCCGGGTCGAATCTTGACCGACCGCACTCCTGGCGGCTCGCCCAAGAGGCTCCCCGGCGAGATTCGACCGAGATCCCTGATCCAGCCGCCTCGCCACCGTGGGTCGAGGCGGGGATGATCCGGGCGACTGACTAGGCTGACGTGTCGTGACGGACCTTTCCGCGATCATCAAGGCCTATGACGTCCGGGGCACCGTCCCCGACCAGCTGAACGAGGACGTGGCGCGGGCCGTCGGCATAGCGTTCGCCCGGGTGCTGGCCGAACAGGGCACCGGAGCCACCGCGGTCGTGGTCGCCCACGACATGCGCGAATCGGGCCCCGGCCTGGTCGCCGCGTACGCCGAGGGCCTCCGGTCGGAACGGCTCGACGTCGTCAACGTCGGCCTGTGCTCGACCGACGAGCTGTACTACGCCTCGGGCATCCTCGGCCTGCCGGGCGCGATGTTCACGGCGAGTCACAATCCGGCGCAGTACAACGGCATCAAACACTGCTACGCCGGGGCGAAGCCGGTCGGGCAGGAGTCGGGTCTGGCCCGGATCCGGGAGATCGCCCAGGGGCTGCTCGACGACGGCGTCACGATCGGCTCGATCGCGGGCGGCTACACCGAGCGTGACATGCTTCCGGCGTACGCCGAGCACCTGCGCGGCCTCGTCGACCTGTCCGGCATCCGCCCGCTGAAGGTGGTCGTCGACGCCGGCAACGGCATGGGCGGCCACACCGTCCCGGCGGTGCTCGGCGACGCTGTGCTGCCCGCGCTGCCGCTGGACATCATCCCGATGTACTTCGAGCTGGACGGGTCCTTCCCGAACCACGAGGCGAACCCGCTGGAGCCGAAGAACATCGTGGACCTCCAGGCGGCGGTCGTGAAGCACGGCGCGGACCTCGGCCTGGCCTTCGACGGCGACGCCGACCGCTGCTTCGTCGTGGACGCCGACGGCGACCCGGTGTCGCCGAGCGCGATCACGGCCCTGGTCGCGACGCGGGAACTCGTCAAGCACCCGGGCGGCACGGTCATCCATAACCTGATCACCTCCCGGGCGGTGCCCGAGATCGTGACCGAGAACGGCGGGGTCCCCGTGCGTACGCGGGTGGGTCACTCCTTCATCAAGGCGGAGATGGCCAAGACCGACGCGATCTTCGGCGGCGAGCACTCCGCGCACTACTACTTCCGCGACTTCTGGGGTGCCGACACCGGCATGCTGGCCGCGATGCACGTGCTGGCCGCGCTGGGGGAGCAGGACAAGCCGCTGAAGGAGCTGGCCGCCCGGTTCGAGCGGTACGCCGCCTCGGGGGAGATCAACTCCACCGTGACCGACCAGCAGGCCAAGCTCGACGAGGTCAAGCAGGCATTCGCCGCCGAGGACCAGGACGAGCTGGACGGGCTGACGGTGACCTTCGCCGACGGCAGCTGGATCAATCTGCGCCCGTCGAACACCGAGCCGTTGCTGCGGCTGAACGTCGAGGCGCCGTCCGCCGAGCGCGTCGCACAGCTCCGCGACGACGTGCTGGCGATCGTGCGCGGGTAGGCTCTGGCCATGTCTGAGAACCCGGCAGCGACGAACGCGGCGACGCTCGATCCGCAGCTTCTTGAGGTGCTGGCCTGCCCGGCGCCCGATCACGCCCCGCTCGGTTACGACGCGGCGGCGCAGACGTTGACGTGCACGTCGTGCGGCCGGGTGTTCCCGGTCCGCGACGGTCTTCCGGTGTTGCTGCTCGACGAGGTGATCTGAGGGATGGGCGCTCCGATAGACGGTTCGGCCGGCGTACGCGGGCATCGGCACCTCGACGAGGCGCTGCTGGACGACGTCGCCGCGCTCGCGTCGAACGACCCGGGCGGGATGATGCGCGCGACGGCCGGAGCCGGTGCGCAGGTACGCGAGGCGACCGCGCTGACGGCTGAGGTCAATCTCAGTCAGCTGGCCGACGAGGGACGCCCCCGGGCGATCGTCATCGCCGGGGCCGGCACGGCTGCCCGCAGCGGCGACGTCCTCGCGACCGTCGCCGGGCCGCGCTGCCCGGTGCCGGTGCTGGCGCATCGCAGTTCGGGCGTACCGGGCTGGGTCGGCGCGGCCGATGTCGTGATCGCCGTGTCGGCCAGTGGCCGGTCCCCGGAAGCCCTGGCGGCGGCCGAGGCGGCCACTCGGCGGGGTGCGCGGCTCGTCGCGATCGGTGCACCCGACTCGCCCTTGCAGTCGGTGGCCGAGCGGGGCCGGTCGCCGTTCGTGCCGGTGCCCCGGCGGGCGCCGGCGCGCGCCAGCCTGTGGGCGCTGACCGTCCCGGTGCTGCTCGCGGCACGGGCGCTCGGCCTGGTGAAGGTCACGGAGGCGGACCTCGCCGAGACGGCGTCGCGGTTGGACGCCGACGCCGACCGGTGCCGCCCGACGGCGGAGAGCTTCGTGAACCCGGCCAAGACGATGGCGTTGTCCCTGGCCGGGTCGGTGCCCGTGGTCTGGGGTTCGTCCCCGCTGGCCACGATGGCCGCGCGCCGGTTCGGCGACACGTTGTCGGCGAACGCCCGTTATCCCGTGGTCACCGGGGAACTCGGTGAGGCCGGCCGGGGCCGGGTCGGTCTGCTCGACGGCTACTTCGGCGCGCTCGCAGAGTCGCAGCGCGACATCTTCGCCGACCCCGACGAGGAGGAGGAGGCGAGCAGCCGCCTCTCCGTGACGCTGTTGCAGGACGGCGGTCTGGCCGATGACGAGATCAGCGCGCCGGCCGGCGTCGAGGAGCGCCGGATCGAGGCCGTTCAGGAGATCTGCGAACGCCGGGGGATTCGCTGGACTCTGCTCACCGCGGAGGGCGGTTCGGTGTTGGAGCGGTTCGCCTCACTGGTGGCGGTACCCGATTTCGCGTCGATCTATTTGAGCCTGGCGCACGGGCTCGACCCGATGGCGGTGCCGGCCGTCACGGAACTGAAGGAAAAGCTGCGCGGCTGAGAAAGCGCCGGTTCAGGGTTCAGTGTCTTGACGCAAGATCAGACACTGAACCCTGTTCTGCCGCCGGGGGGAGCCGGAGGCACGTGATCAGAGAGGGAATGAAGCAAGCGTGAGCGCTGGTGGAGGCACCAAAGCGGTCGTGGCGGCACTGGCCGCCAACTTGGGCATCGCGACCACGAAGTTCATCGCGGCGGCGCTGAGCGGCTCGTCGTCGATGCTGGCGGAGGCGATCCACTCGGTCGCCGACTCCGGGAATCAGGTGCTGCTGCTGTTCGGCGGGAAACGCGCCCAGCGCGCGGCGACTCCCCAGCACCCGTTCGGGTACGGACGGGAGCGGTACATCTACAGCTTCATCGTCTCGATCGTGCTGTTCAGCGTCGGTGGTCTGTTCGCCCTGTACGAGGCGTACCACAAGTGGCACGACCCGCACCCGATCACGGCGTGGGCGTGGCTGCCGATCGCCGTCCTGGTCGTCTCGATCATCTTGGAAGGCTTGTCGTTCCGGACCGCCATCAAGGAGTCCAACCTCATCCGCGGCCGGGTGAGCTGGGTGCAGTTCATCCGCCGCGCCAAGGCGCCGGAGCTGCCGGTGGTCCTGCTGGAGGACCTGGGCGCGCTGATCGGCCTGGTCTTCGCCCTGTTCGGCGTCTCGATGACGCTGCTGACCGACGACGGTCGCTGGGACGCGGCCGGCACGGCGATGATCGGCGTACTGCTGGTGGCGATCGCAGTCGTGCTCGCCGTCGAGACCAAGAGCCTGCTGCTCGGCGAGTCGGCGACGGACACCGACGTCGCCGCCATCGAGCGCGCCATCCTGGCCGGCGACGAGGCCGAGCGGATCATCCACATGCGTACGCTGCACCTCGGTCCCGAGGAGTTGCTGGTCGCCGCGAAGATCGCGATCCGGCACGAGGACTCGGCCGACCACATCGCGCATGGCATCGACACCATCGAGCAGCGCATCCGTGCAGCGGTGCCGATCGCCCGGGTCATCTACCTGGAGCCGGACATCTACGAGGCGGGCCGCCAGCCGAAGCCGGCCGTCGAGGAACACTGAGAAGCACAACCGAGCAAGAAGCACAGCCAAGCACCGCCAAGCACAGAGGAAACACTGCGCATGCGACCCCTCGCCAGCCCGATTCAGCCCTACGCCTGGGGTTCCCGGACCGCCCTCGCCACGTTGCAGGGGCGGTCCGTGCCCAGTGCCGGCCCGGAAGCCGAACTGTGGATCGGGGCGCATCCCAGCGCTCCGGCCCGGCTGCCGGACGGGCGCGGGCTGGACGAGGCGATCGCCGCCGACCCGCGCCCGGCGCTGGGCCCGGCTCTCGACCGCTTCGGCCCGCGGCTGCCGTACCTGCTCAAGGTGCTCGCCGCGGAACAGCCGCTGTCCTTGCAGGCCCACCCCGACCTGCCGACCGCCCAAGCGGCGTTCGCGGCCGGGCATCCGAGCTATGTGGACGCCAATCACAAGCCGGAACTGCTGGTGGCGGCCACGGAGTTCGACGCCCTGTGCGGCTTCCAGCCGGCCTCCGTGGGCGCGGCCAGGCTCGCGGGACTCCAGCTCGCCAAGCTCGACCCAGTGGTACGCGCACTGGCGGCCGGTGATCTGCGGTCAGCGGTCGAGCAGTTGCTGACGTGGCCGGACCCCGACCGGGCGGGGTTGGTGGCCGACGTCGTCGCGGCGGCCGGCGAGCACCCCGAGTACGCGGTGGCCCGGCGGCTGGCCGCGTACTACCCGGGTGACGTCGGCGTCGTGGTCGCGTTGCTGCTCAACTTCGTCACACTCCAACCGGGCGAGGGCATCTGGATGCCGGCCGGCAACCTCCACGCGTACCTGCGGGGGACCGGTGTGGAGATCATGGCGGCCAGCGACAACGTCCTGCGGGGCGGTCTGACGCCCAAGCACGTCGACGTCCCCGAACTGTTGCGGGTGCTGGTCTTCGAGCCGCTGCCCGACCCGGTGCTACGGCCCGTCCGGCTGGCCGGGGGCGAAGGGTGGTCCGTCGACACCTGGCCGGTGCCGATCGAGGACTTCGCGCTGCGCCGGGTCACCTTGACCGGAGCAGCGGTGCGACTCGATCCGGTCGGCCCGCGTACCCTTCTGTGCCTGAGTGGCGAGGTAGTGGTCGCGGACCGCGCGGGCAGTGTGGACTTGAAGCCGGGTTTCGCGGCCTTCGGAAACGCCGACGCCGGTCAGCTGGAGCTGACCGGCGCCGGAGAGGTGTTTCTGGCTGAGGTGTCTCAGCCGCGGGGCTGACTGAGCCGATTGTTCCGATCGAGCCCGGTCCTCGCGGCTCCTGAGCGCCGCGTCGAGCCGGGCCGATCGGCTAGTAGCGGTAGTGGTCCGCCTTGTACGGGCCCTCGACCGGGATGCCCAGGTAGTCCGCCTGGTCCTTGGTGAGCTGGGTGAGCTTGACGCCCAGCGCGTCCAGGTGCAGGCGGGCGACCTTCTCGTCCAGGTGCTTCGGCAGCACGTAGACGCCGATCGGGTACTGGTCCGTCTTCGTGAACAGCTCGATCTGGGCGATGGTCTGGTTCGTGAAGCTGTTGCTCATCACGAAGCTCGGGTGACCGGTCGCGTTGCCGAGGTTCAGCAGGCGGCCCTCGGACAGCACGATGATCGAGTGGCCGTCCGGGAACACCCACTCGTCGACCTGCGGCTTGATGTTGACCTTGTGTACGCCCGGCAGCTTCGCGAGGCCGGCCATGTCGATCTCGTTGTCGAAGTGGCCGATGTTGCCGACGATCGCGTTGTGCTTCATCTGCGCCATGTGGTCGGCGGTGATGACGTCCTTGCAGCCGGTCGAGGTGACGAAGATGTCCGCAGTGGACACGACGTCCTCCAGCGTGGCGACCTGGTAGCCGTCCATCGCGGCCTGCAGCGCGCAGATCGGGTCGACCTCGGTGACGATGACCCGGGCACCCTGGCCGCGCAGCGACTCGGCGCAGCCCTTGCCCACGTCGCCGTAGCCCGCGATGACCGCGACCTTGCCGCCGATCAGCACGTCGGTGGCGCGGTTGATGCCGTCGATCAGCGAGTGGCGGCAGCCGTACTTGTTGTCGAACTTGCTCTTGGTGACCGAGTCGTTGACGTTGATCGCCGGGAAGAGCAGCGAGCCGGCGGCCTGCATCTCGTAGAGCCGGTGCACGCCGGTCGTGGTCTCCTCGGTGACGCCCTTGATCTGCCCGGCGACCGTGGTCCAGCGCTTCGCGTCCTCGGTGAGCGACCGCTGCAGCACCTTGAGGATGATCGCGTATTCCTCGGAGTCGGCGGTGTCGGGCGACGGGACGGCGCCGGCCGCCTCGAACTGCGCGCCCTTGTGGACGAGCAGGGTGGCGTCGCCGCCGTCGTCGAGGATCATGTTCGGGCCTTCACCGCCCGGCCAGAGCAGAATCTGCTCTGTGCACCACCAGTACTCCTCCAGCGTCTCGCCCTTCCAAGCGAAGACCGGCACACCCGAGGGCTGCTCGACGGTGCCCTCCGGGCCGACGACGACCGCGGCCGCGGCGTGGTCCTGCGTGGAGAAGATGTTGCAGCTGGCCCAGCGCACCTCGGCGCCGAGCGCCACGAGCGTCTCGATGAGGACGGCCGTCTGGATCGTCATGTGCAGCGAGCCGGTGATCCGAGCGCCGCGCAGCGGCTTCGTCTCGCCGAACTCACGGCGCATGGCCATCAGACCGGGCATCTCATGCTCGGCGAGCTGGATCTCCTTACGCCCGAAGGCGGCCAGAGAGAGATCGGCGACCTTGTAGTCACCGGTGGTCAGGATGCGGGTCATGTACAGAACTCCTGTCGGTCGGCTGACCAGTGCCGGGCTTCCCGGCGGTGCTTCCGAGTTGAGCGTACCGGCCGGTCCCCGGCCGCCTCGTCTCGGCAGGTACTGACGTCAGTTCCTCGACAGACATGCGTACGCCGGTGGTCAGCCGCTCGTGGACCTTCCACGATCGGGCGACCACCGGCGTACATCCCCCCGGTTTGGTTCCCCGCGCGTACCGCCGGGATCGCTCCCGGGTTAACGCTGCGTGGTTACAGCCTCACACCACGTAAGGGACATGTCAAGCAAAACGGAGAAATCGCCGCCGTGTCCGGTGTGGTGCGGTTCATGTGCCGTTCCTCAACGGCAGCTTGACGTCCCCCCGGCCTTTGGCCTTAAGGTATGGCTGCCCTAACTTAGGTTCAGCTAACGTCCCTCGATCCTCCGGAGTGCGCCATGTCCGGCAACGTCTTCCTCCCGGCGTACCTCACCGGTCTCCGTGAGGGGCTGGAGGCCGCGCTGGTCGTCACGATCCTCGTCGGCTTCCTCGTCAAATCCGACCGCCGCCGTCAGCTCCCGCTCGTCTGGGCCGGAGTCGGGGTGGCGGCCGGGCTCTCGATCGGCGTCGTCCTCGCCCTCGGCTACGCCTCCGAGGTGCTGACCGGGCCGGGCCGGGAGCTGTTCGAGGCGATCACCTCGGTCGTCGCCGTGGTCTTCGTGACCTGGATGATCTTCTGGATGCGCAAGGCCGCCCGGTCGATCGCCGGTCAGCTGCGCGCCAAGCTCACCGACGCGATCAACCTCGGCCCCATCGCCGTCGTCGTGGTCGCCTTCCTCGCGGTCGCCCGGGAAGGCGTGGAGACGGCCGTCATCTTCATGGGCATCGTCCAGCAGTCCCCGACCGTGTGGCCGGTCCTCGGCATCACCGGCGGCCTGCTCACCGCGGCGGCGCTCGGCTTCGGCCTCTACGCCAGCATCCTGCGGATCAACCTGACCAAGTTCTTCACCTGGACCGGTCTGCTGCTGATCCTGGTGGCCGCCGGGATCTTCAAGTACGGCGTACACGACTTCCAGGAGGCCGGGGTGCTGCCGGGGCTGTCGACGAAGGCGTTCGACATCAGCGGCGTGCTCGACCCCACCACCTGGTACGCCTCGTTGCTCTCCGGGATGTTCAACATCACCCCCGAGCCGACCGTGCTCGAAGTCGTCGCCTGGGTCGCCTACGTGATCCCGGTCCTGATCCTGTTCCTGTTGCCCGCCAAGGCCAAGCGGCCCGCCCCCACCGGGCAGCCCGCCGGAGCCGCCCCCACGTCCGCTCGCTGAGCTCTGGAGACCCCGATCATGCGTAAGCACCTTCTCGTACCGGCCGCGCTGCTGGGCCTGACCGCGTTCGGCCTGACCGGCTGCGGCACGGACGAGCCCACCTCGACCGGCGAGGCAGGCGGTCCGATCGCGGTCACCGCCAGCGACTCCGCGTGTGAGGTCGCGCGGGCCGAGAGCGCCGCCGGCACGGTCAGCTTCAAGATCAGCAACACCGGCTCGAAGGTCAACGAGTTCTACATCTACGCCTCGGGCGACCGGGTCATGGGCGAGAAGGAGAACATCCTGCCCGGCGTACCGGTGGAGCTGCACGTCGAGCTGCCGGCCGGGACGTATGAGGCGGCCTGCAAGCCGGGCATGGTCGGCGACGGCATCCGCAGCAAGTTCACGGTGACCGGGTCGGCCGCGCCGTTGACCTCCGACCAGAAGCTCGCCGACGCCACCACGAGCTACCAGCGTTACGTGAAGAGCCAGACCGACGCCCTGCTGGTGAAGACCGAGGAGTTCGTCAACGCCGTCAAAGCGGGCGACGTCGCGAAGGCCAAGGCGCTGTTCCCGGTCGCCCGTACCTATTGGGAGCGCATCGAGCCGGTCGCGGAGATCTTCGGCGACCTCGACCCGAAGATCGACGGCCGCGAGGACGTCGTCACCGAGGGCATGGCCTTCACCGGATTCCACCGGATCGAGAAGGACCTGTGGACGAGCGGGGACATCAGCAAGGACGGCCCGATCGCCGACCAGCTGCTGACCGACGTCAAGGAGATCGTCACCAAGGCCAACGCGGAGAAGCTGTCCCCGCTCCAGCTCGCCAACGGCGCGAAGGAGCTGCTGGACGAGGTCGCCACCGGGAAGATCACCGGCGAGGAGGACCGCTACTCGCACACCGACCTGTGGGACTTCGCCGCCAACGTCGAGGGCTCGAAGGCGGCCGTCGCCGCTCTGCGCCCGGCGCTGGAGGAGCGCAGCCCCGACCTGGTCACCAAGCTCGACGCCGCGTTCAAGACGGTGGAGACCACGCTGGCCAAGCACCGCGCGGGAGACGGCTGGAAGCTGCACAACCAGCTGAGCCAGGCCGAGTTGAAGGAACTGTCCGACGTGATCAACGCCCTGGCCGAGCCGATCAGCCAGGTCGCGGGCGCGATCAAGTAGGGGGCGGGGCATGGTTTCTCGGCGCAAGGCGCTGACGCTGGCCGGAGTCGGCGTGGCAGGCGCGGCCGGCGTCGCCGCCGCCGCGTCGGTGCTCAGTGGCGGCGGCGAGTCCGCGACCGCGTCCGGCACGGCGGCGGACGCCATCACGTTCTACGGCGAGCACCAGGCCGGCATCGTCACCCCCGCGCAGGACCGTCTGCACTTCGTGGCGTTCGATGTGATCACCAAGGATCGCGCCGACCTCATCGAGTTGCTGCAGAAGTGGACCGCGGCGGCGGCCCGGATGACCGCCGGGCACGACGCCGGCGTGATCGGCGCCGTCAGCGGGATCGCCGAGGCGCCACCGGACGACACCGGCGAGGCGCTCGGCCTGCCGCCCAGCGGGCTCACGTTGACCATCGGCTTCGGCCCGAGCTTGTTCCGGACGGCCGACGGCGTGGACCGCTTCGGCCTCGCCGCCCGGCGTCCGGCCGCCCTCGACGAGCTGCCCGCCTTCCGCGGCGACGCGCTCAAGCCGGAGATCTCCGGCGGCGACCTGTGCATCCAGGCCTGCGCCAACGACCCCCAGGTCGCCGTGCATGCCATCCGAAACCTCGCCCGGATCGGGTTCGGCAAGGTGACCATGCGCTACTCGCAGCTGGGTTTCGGGCGTACCTCGTCGACGTCGCGCGCCCAGGCGACCCCGCGCAACCTCATGGGCTTCAAGGACGGCACGAACAACCTCAAGGCCGAGGACGGCGACCTGCTCACCGAGCACCTCTGGGCCGCGCCCGCCGACGGGACACAGTGGATGGCCGGCGGCAGCTACCTGGTCACCCGCAAGATCCGGATGGTCATCGAGACCTGGGACCGCACCTCGCTCGGCGAGCAGGAGGCGATCATCGGCCGGAACAAGGGCGAAGGCGCACCGCTCGGCCACGCCAAGGAGTTCGACCAGATCGACTTCGCCCGCAAGGGAGCCGACGGCGGACCGGCGATCGCGATGGATGCCCACGTCCGGCTCGCGCACCCCGAACAGAACGGCGGCGTACGCCTCCTCCGGCGCGGCTACAACTTCGTGGACGGTTCGGACGCCCTCGGCCGGTTGGACGCGGGGCTGTTCTTCATCGCGTACCAGCGGGATCCGCGGAAGCAGTTCGTCCCGGTGCAGCGCGGGCTGGCCAAGTCGGACACGCTCAACGAGTACATCCGCCACGAGTCCAGCGCGGTGTGGGCGTGCCCGCCCGGCGTCACCGGACCGCAGGACTTCTGGGGCCGCGCCCTCTTCGCCTGACCCGGCTTGCCCCGTCGCCAGGCCGGCGTCGGCGCTGGATCACGGATCTCGGTCGAATCTTGGCCCAAGGTTCGACACAGAACCCTGATCCAGCGCGAAGGCAACCCGCGCGGCTAGGAGTGGGGGGCGGCTCTGCGGGGCGCGGGTACGCCCGCCGCCGGAGCGGGCGTACCGCCGGTCGGGTAGGCCGTCGGCCAGGGGGCCGGGGCGGTCCACGGTTGCTGCGTCAACGGCGGAAGCTGAGGGAACAGTTCGGGCCACAGGGTCGCGTGGGCGGCGCGTGCGGCCGACAGCCGCGCAGCGGTCCGGCGATGCCGTTCGCCCAGCACCGCGGCCAGGTACGCCCAACCTGGAGTGTTCGGTGGGGGCGGCGGGTTCGTCTTGGCGAGCACCTCTCCGGCCAGCCGCATGCCGAGCCTGGTCCGGAACGGTTCCTTCAGTTGCCGGCTGCGGGCCAGGAAATGGCGTACCGACAGGGCCAGCTCGTCGTCGAGGCCGGTCAGGTCGAGGGTCGCCGCCCACGCCGCCAGCGGCGGTGGGGTGACCGGGATCCAGCCCCAGGTCGCCGGGGAGCGCTCGTGGATGACCAGCGTCCCGGCGGCCAGGTCGCCGAGGCGTTTGCTCTGTGGATTCGTGGCCATCGTGATGAGGCTGGCGGCCCAGGTGACCAGCGGCATCAACAGGCCGGGCCATTCGACCGCCGCGCCGATCAGCGCCCGGACGACCGCGTGCCGGAACCTGATCGGGCCCCCGTCGTCCCGCACGACGCGCAGCCCCATCACGAACTTGCCGGGCGTGCGGCCCTGCGTCACCGTCTCCCACACCGCCTGGTGCCCGACGAACACCGTCACGATGATGAGCACCCAGGCGGTCCCGCCCAGGGCGGCGTCCGCCAGCCCGGTCGCGGCCAGCCCGATCAGCGCGACGAGCGCCAGCACCACGAACGTCGCGAACTGCGAGATCATGTCGATGAGCAGGGCCAGCACGCGCGACCCGGCGCGTGCCACCCGGATGTCCAGGTGCACCGCCTCGCCGCTGACCAAGCCGTCCGTGGGCGGCTCGGCGATCGCCGTGGTCATCTGTCTCCCCATGTCGTACGCGGAACGCTCCCCATGTCGTACGCGGACAGCGCGAGGGTCTGCCGAGCGAGCAGCCGCAGTCTACGCTGTGGCTGCCGCCGGGGAGTGCTCGCGCGAGCCGCCAGGAGTGCAGTCGGCCGGGGAGGACAAGTGGATCTTGACGCGTTCGTCGCGGAGCACACGGCCGAGTGGCGGCGGCTGGAGGTGCTCAGCCGGCGGCGTCGGCTGACCGCCCGGGAGGCCGACGAACTCGTGGTGCTCTACCAGCGCGCGGCCACCCATTTGTCGGTCGTCCGCAGCCGCCTGCCCGACCCGTCGCTCGTCGCGCGGCTGTCCCGCCTGGTGCTCACCGCGCGGGCGGCGGTGACCGGCGGCTCGGCGTTCTCCTGGCGCTCGGTCGGCCGGTTCTTCACCCACGGCTTTCCGCTGGTCGTCTACCGGGCCCGGCGTTGGTGGATCAGCGTCGCCCTGATCTTCGTCGCGGTCGCCGGGTTCTTCGGCTTCTGGTTCGGCACTCATCCCGAGGCGCTGGCCGTCCTGATGTCGGACGACGCCGCGCAGGCCATCGTGGACGACGAGTTCGAGAGCTACTACAGCACGTACGCCGCGCCCAGCTTCGCGGCGCAGGTGTGGAGCAACAACGCCTGGGTCGGCGCGCAGTCGTTCGCCGGCGGCATCCTGTTGCTGCCGGCGGCATACGTGCTGTTCCAGAACGCCTTGAATCTCGGGCTGATGGGCGGGCTCATGGTCAGCCGAGGGCGCGGCGATCTCTTCTTCGGGCTCATCGCGCCGCACGGCCTCCTGGAGATGACCGCCATCTTCGTCGCGGCCGGACTGGGCCTGCGGATCGGCTGGTCGGCGATCGCACCGGGACCGGAGTTGAGCCGGGCCGCCGCGGTCGCCCGCTCGGCCCGGACCGGGATGGTCGGCGTACTGGGATTGGTGGCGGTGTTCGCCGTCGCCGCGTCGCTGGAAGCCTTCGTCACTCCGTCGCCGCTGCCGCTGGTGGTCAAGGACGCGATCGGCGTACTGGTGCTGATCGGCTTCTTCGCGTACGTCACGATCCGGGGCCGGGCGGCCGAGGCGGAGTCCTTCGAGGCGGACGTTCCCGACGCCTAGCCCGGCCACCAGCGCGTCTGTGACCGGCGCGGCCGTGATAGGAAGCTCGCATGCTGACAGGTAGCAAGGTCGGGCTCCGGGCCCGGCACGACGACGACCTCCCGATCCTGCGGACCGAGCTGTTCAACGACGTGGTCAACGCCGCACGAGCGGACGGTTCGCCCTGGCGGCCGATGGCTCCCGGCTCGACGGATCCGCGGCTCGTGGTGGACGACAAGAACCAGAGCGTCGTCCCGTTCTCGGTGGTGGAGCTGGCCGGCGGGATGCTGGTCGGCACGGCGACCCTGTGGGGCATCGACAACCACCACCGGTCGGCGCACATCGGCCTGGGACTGCTGCCGGCCACCCGGGGGAAGGGTTACGGCACCGATGTGGTCTCGGTGCTGTGCTACTACGGCTTCGCCGTCCGCGGCCTCCACCGGTTGCAGATCGAGACACTGGTGGACAACGCCGGGATGCTGCGTGCCGCCGAGCGCAACGGCTTCGTCCGCGAGGGTGTGCTGCGATCCTCCGCCTGGGTGCTGGGCGAGTTCCTGGACGAGGTGCTGCTCGGTCTCCTCGTCGAGGACTGGCAGCCGGACGAGCGGGACTGACTAGCGACTCAGAGTTTGCCGGTCGCCTTCAGTTCCAGGTAGACGTCGGTGACCCGGGAGGGGAAGACGTCCGCCGCGGCGTCGAGGACGCGTACGCCGTGCCGTGTGAGCGAGCGGACCACGCGGTCGCGATCCTCCCTCGCCCGCAGTCCGGCGACCCGGCGGTACACGGCGGTGGCGTCGGCCGGAGCCGTGCCGACCAGCTCGCCGATGACCGGGTCGTGCAGCGCCGCGACCAGGACGGTGTGCCGAGCGGCCAGCCGGGGCAGCACCGGCAGCAGACCCTCGCCGAGCGCACCCGGTTCCAACGCCGTGAACAGCACGATGAGGCTGCGCTTGCGTTCGGTCCGCAGCACCTCGCTGATCACCAGCTCGAAGTCCGTCTCGGCGGTCGCCGGATGCAGCGGCGCCAGCGCGTCGACCAACCGGGGCAGCAGCGTACGCCCAGTCGACCGGGTCACCTGAGCGCGTACGCGTTCGTCGGCGGCGATCAGGTCCACCTGGTCCCCGGCGTGCTGGGCGACCGTGGCGAGCAGCAGCGCCGCCTCGATGGCGTGCTCGATCCGGGGCTCGTCGCCGATCCGGACCGCGCTGGTACGCCCGGTGTCGAGCACGCAGACGACTCGGCGGGACCGTTCCGGCCGCCACGTACGCACGACGACGTCGTTGCGGCGCGCGGTGGCGCGCCAGTCGATCGACCGGACGTCGTCGCCGACCACGTACTCCCGCAGGGCGTCGAACTCGGTGCCCTGGCCGCGCCCGCGAATGGTGGTCGCCCCGTCGAGCGTACGCAGCTTGGCCAGCTTCTCCGGCAGGTGCTTGCGCGACTCGAACCGGGGCAGGACGCGTACCGTCCAAGGTGGAGTCATCGCGTCCGCCCGCGCGTGGCGTACCTGTCGGAAGGCGAAGCCCAAGGGACCGTAAGCCCGCAGCGTGACGCGCACCGCCGGGCGGTCACCGCGGCGCGTGGGCGTGATCGCGGTCGTGACCACAGCGGTGGCCTCCGCGGTCAGCTCGATCCGATGCGAGTAGGGCGTGGCGCCGGCGGACGGGGTCCACGCGTCGCGGACGTCGAGCCGGTACGCGTCCCCGGTCGGGTTGCCCAGGACGAGCTGGACCTCGCCGGTCTCGCCGAGGCGTAGCACCGTGGTACCGGCGCGGCTGAGCCGGATCGCGCCGGGGTCGGCCGTGAGCAGCAGGTCCAGCAGGCACACGCCGGCCACCACGACGACGACGCCGAGCAGGGCGAGCCACGGCCAGGGCCAGATCCACACGGTGGACAGGCCCAGCCCGAACAACAGCGCCGGCCGCCAGGTGATCATCGGGGCGTCGGCACTCCGGCGAGGACGGTGTCCAGCACCGCGTCCGGGGTGACGCCTTCCAGCTCGGCTTCGGGCCGCAGCCGCAGTCGGTGCCGCAGCGTCGGCCGGGCCATGATCTTGACGTCGTCCGGGGTGACGTGGTCCCGGCCGGACAGCCAGGCCCAGGCCTTGGCCGTGTTCAGCAGGCTGGTCGCACCGCGCGGCGACGCGCCCAGTTCGACGCTGGGCGTCACTCGCGTGGCGCGGCACAGGTCCACCAGATACGCCAGTACGCCGTCGGCCACGGTCACCTTGCGGACGGCGTCCCGGGCCCCGGCCAGGTCGGCCGCGCCCGCCACGGCGGTGAGCCCGGCGCCGTCGAGGTCGCGCGGGTCGAAGCCGAGGTGATGGTTCCGGACGACGCCCAGTTCCTCGTCGCGAGTGGGCAGCGGCACGGTCAGCTTGAGCAGGAACCGGTCGAGCTGCGCCTCCGGCAGGGGATAGGTGCCCTCGTGCTCGATCGGGTTCTGGGTCGCCGCGACGAGGAAGGGGTCAGGCAGCTTCCGGGCGACGCCGTCGACCGAGACCTGCCGCTCCTCCATCACTTCCATCATCGCGGCCTGCGTCTTCGGCGGCGTGCGGTTGATCTCGTCGGCGAGCAGCAGGTTGGTGAAGACCGGCCCCTCACGGAACTGGAAGTTCGCGCCGCGCGGGTCGTAGATCAGCGAACCCGTGACGTCGCCCGGCATCAGGTCGGGGGTGAACTGCACCCGCTTGAAGTCCAGCGACAGCGCGGCCGAGAACGATCGCACCAGCAGCGTCTTGGCCACCCCGGGCGGGCCCTCCAGCAGCACGTGCCCACCGCAGAGCAGCGCGATCGCCAGACCCGCGACAGTGCCGTCCTGCCCGACGACGGCCTTGCCGACCTCGCCACGCAGCCGCGCGAAGGCCGCGCGGGCCGCGTCGGCGTGCACCGGGGCGGTGACCGGTTCGGCGGTGTTCAGCTCAACCACGGTTCTCTCCTTGGGGTGGTGCGGTCACCAGGGCCAGCAGGGCGTCCAGCCGGGCGGCCAGCGCCACCAGCTCGGCGTCCTTCTTCGGCAGATCGTCGGCCAGAACGGCCAGGTAGTCGGCGGGATCGCCACCGTGCCGGGCGGCGATCGCGGTGGCGACCGCTTCGGCCTCCGCCGTCGGCGGCAGTCCCACCGCGACCGCGATCTGCGGCCCGACGGTACGCCGCATGGTCTGCGCGCCGCTCAGCATGGCGCCGGCGCGTTGGTAGAGCCGGGCTCGGCCGAGCACCGTCTCGGCACCGCGTACGCGGAACGGCAGGGGTTCGGCGACGGGCGGCCCGAGCCGCCGGGCGGCCGCCACGGCGAGCAACACGACGAGGAGCGCCAAGCCGGCCAGGGTCGCCCAGAACCACGGCGGAAGCGCGTCGAACAGCGTCGGCGGATCGGGCGGCGACGCACTGTCCTCTTCGGGTTGACCGGATGCCTCGCCGGAGCCCTGCTCGGTCTGGCCCGTGCCCGATCCGGAGCCCGAACCCTGACCGTCGCCGGAGCCTTCACCGGTTCCGTCACCTGTGCCGCCGCCGCCCGGCGCCAGCGACGGCGGTACGCCGTCCGAACCGGGCGAGGCGTTCGGGTCGACCTTCGGGCCGGGCTCGGTCTGGTGCACGTCCAGCCAGACGAGCTTCGCCTGTTGACCGAGCAACCCGAGGGCGAACCCGAGGTTGTCGTTCTCGTCGAGCCGGTCGTTGCGGAACGGGTCGGCCGAGCCGACCGCGATCAGCTCGGTCAGCTGCCAGCGGACCGCCACGACGCCCTGCTCGTAGCAGTAGCGTCCGTCGTCGAAGGCGGCGTACGCCGAATGCCGGACGGCGGCCGGACCGGCCTGCGTCAGACCGGTGACGACGCAGCCGCCAGGCGGCACGACCGCGGTGGCCCACCGGCGGTCGACCTGCTCGATCGGGGCGTCGGACCGGGTGAGCACCCCATTGTCCGGCTCGACCAGGACGACGCGCGTCGACGGGGGCATCGAGCGCAGCATCCGCAGATAGTCGCGATGCATCAACGCGGGCGCGGGGATCAGCAGCGTCGCGTCCCCCTGGTACGCCGACAGCAGCGCGTCGGACGTGCGAGTCTGCCGCTCCACGTGGACGCCCCGCTCGATGAGGCGGTCGGCGAGGGTCGCCGAGCCCAGCGCGGCCGAGCTGACCGGGGACAGGAAGTCCGGGTCGTCGACCTCCGGCTCGTTGAGCGCGTGGAGGACGAGGGTCGCCACGATCAGCGCCAGGACGACGCCGAACGGGATCGCGATCCGGTGCCACCGGCGCTTGGGCTTGGCGACCGGCTTCGCCGCTACCAGAACGGGCTTCTCCAGGACGGTCATCGCGGCACCACCAATGTTTGGTGGACTTCATCGGCGAGCGTACGCATCTGGTCGTCGTGGCCGGCGGTGGCCGGGTGTTCGGCGTACCAGACCTCGCTGAACAGCGCGCTCGCCGAGCGCAACGACCCGTCGACCTGCGGACGTGCCGAGCCGGCCGCCCGCGCCAGTTCGGTCACCGTCCACCCCGGACGGTTGTCGATCACGCCGTGCTGCACGAGGTCGCGGATGGCCGACCGATACCGCTCGCGCAGCGCCTCGGCGTACCGGCCTTCGGCGGCGAGCCGGTCGGCCAGCGTCTGGTAGACGGCGGGCGGCACCTCGGGCAGCTCCTCCTCCGACGCGATCAGCTCCTCGATCTGCTGCTCGACGGTCACGCTCTTGGTCTTGGCCTTGCGCTTCCACGGCCAGCGGAACCTGGGTCGCCGCCACCGCCAGCGCCACTTGGGCCAGCGCAGCCGCCACTTGCGCTTCTCGCCCCGGCGGCGGCGTGGCAGCCAAGCCGGGAAGTAGTACCAGAGCAGCGCCACCGCGGTCGCCAGCAGCAGGAGGATCAGCAGGATCAGGGGCAGCGAAAGGAGGTCGCTCAAGAGGGCGACGAACTCGCTCCAGGTGCGGCTCATCGGGACACCACCAGGTGCCCGGGAGTCAGTGCGCCGGGCAGCCGGGTCAGCGCGATGTCCAGGCCCTCGGTCCGGATCCGCGTCTCCAGGTGCAGGACCGCGTCCAGACTCGCGAGGTTCGCGTACGCCATGGTGTTGACCAGTGCGAAGCAGGCCGCGGTCGCCCACGGTCCGCTGACCCCCACGAGGTCGAGCGCGCTCGCGGCCCCGAACCCGAAGCCTAGGCGTAGCAACAGCCAGGCGAAATACCCCAGCAGGCGGATCGCGGCCGCCCGGGCGCCCGACCGCAGGACCATCTTGACGCCCCGCCCGATGGCCCGCAGTGGTCCGACGCCGTCGATCACGAGCGCGGCCACCGTCAGTCCCATCAACGGGTACGCCGGAAGCCATCCCAGGGGCAGCAACGTGAGCGTGAAGGTGACCAGGAACGTCACGAGCACCAGGAGGGCCGCCGAGCCGATGCCGCGTGGCCGGAGCAGGTCACGTGCCCGGAACGGGACGCCGACGGCGGTCGCCGCGACCGCCCGGGCCGACGGTACGCCGACGAGCGCGATCACGGCCGACTCCATTCCGGTGCCGAGGGCGACGCCCAGCCAGGCCGGGCCGACGATCTCGCCGATCCAGGGGAAGACCGAGCCGTCGAAGAAGTTCTCCCGGATCCACACCATCGCCAGCTGCTCCAGGACGGCCAGCCCGAAGGCGACCGGCAGCAGCACCCGGCCGGCGCCGCGGGTCACCTCCATGGCGGCGTCCAGAAGCTCGCCCACCGTCAGCGGGCGAAGGGGGAGGGAGGGGGAGCGCACGGCGGACATCGTGGCACGATGGCGCCAGCCGTGGGGGTCGGCACAGGTCTTCTGGGCGAAATGCCGGAAATATCGATCGGCCGATGGGGAAGATCCGCCCGGCGGCTGCGGGAATCGCCCGCCAGGGTGCAATATTGGACGCCATGAGACCCCGGGTCCTGGTAGTCGACGATGATCCCGCGCTGGCCGAGATGCTCGGCATCGTGCTGCGCAGTGAGGGATTCCTGCCCGCCTTCGTTGCCGACGGCGAGCGGGCGCTCGCCGCGTTCCGTGAGGCCAGGCCCGACATCGTCCTGTTGGACCTGATGCTGCCAGGGATGAGCGGCATCGACGTCTGTCGCGCGATCCGGGCCGAATCGGGGATCCCGATCGTGATGCTGACGGCCAAGAGCGACACCGTCGACGTGGTGCTGGGCCTGGAGTCCGGCGCCGACGACTACGTGGTGAAGCCGTTCAAGCCCAAGGAGCTGGTCGCGCGGGTCCGGGCGCGGCTGCGCCGCGGCGAGGACTCCGCGCCCGAGCTGCTCACCATCGGCCCGCCCGGCAACCAGATCACCATCGACGTCCCGGCGCACACCGTCACCCGGGACGGCGAAGAGGTCAAGCTGACCCCGCTGGAGTTCGACCTGCTGGTCGCGCTGGCCCGCAAGCCCCGTCAGGTCTTCACCCGCGAGGTGCTGCTGGAGCAGGTCTGGGGCTACCGGCACGCCGCCGACACCCGTCTGGTCAATGTGCACGTCCAGCGGCTGCGGGCCAAGATCGAGCCCGATCCGGAGCGGCCGGAGATCATCCTCACCGTCCGAGGTGTGGGGTACAAGGCTGGAACGAGCTGAGCGTCCGCTCCGCCACCGGTCCTCCGCCAGCTACGCGAAGATTCACCCAAATGTCCAGGTGGCTCGACGCGGAATCGGAATTAGGCTGGGTGCCCCATGGACAACCCCTCGACCACCCCCGAGTCCAGCCCGGCCCAGCAGGTGCGCCGGGCTGTCGTCGTGGCCGTCAAACGGACCCTGCGCGCGGCCGGACCCGCCGGTCGGCGTACGGCGAGAGCACTGACCTCGGCTCATCGAGCCTGGCGGCGGTCGCTCCAGCTGCGGATGGGGTTGATCACGCTCGTCCTGTCCGGGTCGCTGGTGGCCGGATTCGGGCTGCTCGTCGCCGAGCGGAACACCACCGCGCAGATCGACGGCGTCCGCCAGGCCACCCGGGAGCAGCTTCGGCTCGGCGCGGAGTACGCCCGCGACCAGCTCTCCAACTACTCGCCGGGGACCGCGGCGAACCGGCAGATCACCGCGATCGTCAACCAGCTCAAGATCACCCCTGAGCAGGGCGGTGGCGTGGTCATCGCGCTGCTCGACGAGGGCGGCCAGGCGACCGACGCGGTCTATCCGGACAAGGCGACGGTTCAGAACGCCATCACTTCCGGGCTGCGTCGTGAGGTCGTGACCAACCACAAGGTCGCCAGCCAGATCGTGTCGGCCGACATCGGCCAGAACGGCACCCGGACCTATCTCGTCTACGGCACCCCGGTGCCGACCCGCTGGGGATATCTCCAGCTCTACTACTTCCAGCCCATGGACAACGCCGAGAGCATCACCAGCGACTTCCGAACGTCGATGGCGCTGCTCGGCATCCTGCTGGTGGCGTTGCTCGTCCTCGTGGTGATGCTGGTGACGCGGCTCGTGGTGAACCCGATCCGGATCGCCGCCCGCACCGCGCAGCGCCTGTCGGCCGGCCTGCTCGATCAGCGCATGGAAGTCCGCGGCGAAGACGACCTGGCGATGCTCGCCGCCTCGTTCAACCAGATGGCGGCCAGCCTCCAGCGGCAGATCGTGCGCTTGGAGGAGATGTCGCGGCTCCAGCGCCGGTTCACCTCCGACGTCTCCCACGAGCTGCGTACGCCGTTGACCACCGTCCGGATGGCCGCCGACCTGCTCTACAGCGAACGCGACACGTTCGACCCGGGCATCGCCCGCAGCGCCGAACTGCTTCAGCACGAACTGGACCGGTTCGAGAACCTGCTCAGCGACCTGCTGGAGATCAGCCGGTTCGACGCCGGGTTCGCCATGCTCGACGCCGAGCCGACCGACCTCGGGCCGATCGTCCTGCGGGTGGTGGACCGGCTCGAATCGGTCGCCGAGCGGGCCGGGGTCGAGGTGGAGATCGCCGTGCCGGAGACGCCGGTCATCGCCGAGGTCGATCCGCGCCGGATCGAGCGCGTGCTGCGCAACCTCATCGGCAACGCGGTCGAGCACGCCGAGGGCCGCCCGGTCGTGGTCACCCTGGGCGTCGACGAGCACGCCGCCGCGGTGACCGTGCGCGACCACGGCATCGGGCTCAAGGACGGCGAGGAGAAGCTCGTCTTCAACCGCTTCTGGCGAGCCGATCCCTCGCGAGCGCGGCAGACCGGCGGCACCGGCCTCGGCCTGTCCATCGCGCTGGAGGACGCCCGGCTGCACGGCGGCTGGCTGGAGGCCTGGGGCGAGCCCGGCAACGGCGCGCAGTTCCGCCTGACCGTCCCGGTACGCGCGGGCGACCGGCTGGCCTCGTCGCCGCTGCAGCTCATGCCATCGGCTGACGCGCCGGTCGCCGACCTGCTCGACGCCGTCCCCAGACAGCCGTCCGAGCCGCCCACCCCCGCCCACCCCGCCGGAGTCGCCTGATGGATCGCCGTACGCTGCTGCGCCTCGCCGGAGCGGGCGCGACCGTCGGCGGACTGAGCGCGTGCGGCATCGCCTCGCACGACGGGATCGTCGTCGACGGCACCGGCCCGGTCCCGATCGGCGGTGCGAGCGGTACGCCTGCGCGTCGCCCCACCTGGGGCGTCGGACTCGAGGCGAAGGCGCTCATCCGGGACTTCCTCTATCAGCCGGCCGGCGACGACGGACCGGAGCAGGCCCGCGCCCGCTGCCGGGCGTACCTGGGCGGCGAGATCGCGCCGAACTGGAAGCCGGGGAACGAGATCATCGTCATCTGGCTGGATCAGGAGCAGTTCGACGTCGCGATCCCGACGAGCACCGGCGACTCGACCGTGGTCCGGATCGAGTTCTACCCGCTCGGGAAGCTGACCGCCAAGGGCCTCGTGCCGCTGGCGACGACCAAGCTGATCACGGCCGACGTCTGGGTGACGCCGCGTACGCCGAACGGCACCGACAACGTCATCACGAAGATCGATTACCAGGCAGGGAACCCCGCCGACGTCAAGAGCAGCATGCTGTTGTCCTCCGTCAAGAACACCATGCTGTTGTCCTCGTTCGCGCTCTCGCAGCTCTACGACTACCGGGCGTTGTACTTCTTCTCCGCGACCGCGACCAAGGAACTGGTCCCAGACGCGCGCTACGTCTACAAGTCGCCGGACACCCCGTCCCATCGGAAGGCGATCGAGCTGCTGGCGGCGGGCCCCTCGGACTGGCTGGCCGGCATCGTCGCACAGCCGCTGGAGATGAAGCTCAAGGACACCCCGACCACCGACAGCGGGAAGATCGTCGTCAACCTCAGCCAGTTCGACGTCAAGGAGCCCGACCTCTTCGACCCCTTGGTCGCACAGCTGAGCTGGACGCTGCTGCCCGAGGTCAAGACGATCACCACGCGCGACACCTCGCCAATCCAGATCAAGGTGGAGAGCGTCGTCAAGGCGGAGGCGGGCAAGCCGTACAAGTCCTACAACGCCGCAGCGGCAAGGCATCCGGCCAATCGGCTGTTCGCCGTGGCCGACGGCAAGGTGCGCCGGATCCGGATCGGGGAGGCGCTCGACGCCAAGGTCACCTTCCTGGACGAGACCACCCCGAACCAGAACCAGGGCATCGAATGGGCCGCCTGCCTGGCGTCCAAGACCGCGCCGGAGGACATCGGCGCGCTCGCGGTCGTGCGGATCGAGGGCAACCGGCCGAAGCTCATCATCTATCCACGGACGGATTCCTCCTCCGAGCCGCGGCAGATCAGGTTCGACAAGACCCCCGACAAGATCCTCCGGCCGGTCTTCGTCGATCGCGAGAACCTGCTCGCCGTCGCGGACGGCCGTCTGTACCACGTCCGGACGACGATCGACGCCGCTCCACAGTGGATCCCTATCCAAGGCATCACCGATCCGATCACCGCGTACGCGTTGTCGCCGGAGCGCCGACGGCTGGCGGTGGTCACCTCGGACGGACTGTTCGTGGTCGCGCTGGGCCGGGAACTCGAAGGCGACAAGATCAGTGCGGCGGGCGTACGCCGAGTCCCGACCGTCCCGAGCAACCTGACGGGCGTCGGGTTCACCGGCGAGTCCTGGCTGGCCGTCGCGGGCTTCCACCGGGGCAACGCGGGGATCATGGAGATCTCTTTGGACGGCGGCGTCATCGGCCGCTCCGGTGGGCAGACCTGGTTGAAGTACCAGGGATTCCTGTCGATCACCTCGCTCATGGCGTACCCGGACAACCCGGATCCCGAGCGGGGCGCCGGGATCGGCCGCGTCGTCTACACCGCGAACAACAGCGCGTATGAGACGCAGACGATCTCCCTCTCGGCGGACGTGATCGGCCCGAAGCCCGAGGGCAGAGTGATCAACCCGTTCTTCTTGGAGTGACGCATGCGGGCGTACGAGGCACTGGCGGATCTGCTCCTTCCGACCTCCTGCGCCGGCTGTGACGCCGCCGGAGTCTCGTTGCGCGGCGGGGTGTGCGGCGACTGCGTCGCGACCGTGACCGCGATGCGACCGCACGAGACCAGGCCCACGCCCGCCCCACCCGGATTGCCGGTGTGTGTCAGCCTCGGCCAGTACGCCGACCCGCTGCGCTCGATGATCGTGAACTACAAGGACCGGGGCCGCCACCGGCTGGCCAAGCCGCTCGGCACGCTGCTCGGGGCGGTGGTGGCCGAGGTCGCCGCCGGACGCCCGGTGCTGCTGATCCCGGTGCCCGACACGCCGGGCGCGGCCCGGGAACGACACGGCGACCACATGGCCCGGCTGACCCGGGCGGCTGCCCGGCACCTGCGCGCTGCGGGGACGGCCGCCCTGGTCGCGTACCCCTTGGCGGCGATGCCCCGCGCGGACTCGGCGCATCTGAGCGCCGCGGACCGGGCGGTGACCGCGCAGAGCGCGTTCGTGATCCGCGACACGCGGGTAAACAGTTTGCGAGCGGCGGCGCGCGGCCGGTTGATCTTCCTGCTGGACGATGTGCTCACGACCGGATCGACGCTCGCCGTGGTCTCCGAACGCCTAGCCGAGGTGGATGTCGAGGTGGCGGCGGGGGTGACATTGGCGGCTACCGAACTACGCCGGGACCGTGCCGATTCACGGGGTATGGGGGCTGCCGGCCCGAACGGGCGAATCCCAGTAAAACGGTCTTGAGACAAGGGATGACGAGAAGGCGACGAACAGCTAGCGTCAGAGGCCAGAGCAGTTCCACCCGAGAGGGTGAGGGACCAGCGGGAGGGGTTTAGAGCACATCGCCCCGAGCGCGGACGCCGGGGCGCCACCACAGGTAGACCGTGGGAGGTCAGGCGTGGACATCGTCGTCAAGGGACGCAACGTCGAGGTGCCCGATCACTACCGGGTGCATGTCGCCGACAAGCTGAGCAAGGTCGAGCGATATGACCAGAAGATCCAGCGAATCGATGTCGAACTATTCCACGAGCGCAATCCGCGGCAGGCGGAGCGCTGCCAGCATGTCGAGATCACGTGTGTGAGCCGGGGGCCGGTCGTGCGGGCCGAGGCGATCTCCGGGGACTTCTACAGCGCGCTGGACCTCGCGAGCACCAAGCTGGAGCAACGTCTGCGCCGGGCGGCCGACCGCCGCCGCGTGCATCGCGGGCGTCGTGCGCCGGTATCGGTCGCGGCCGCGACCGCCGGACTCGCCTTCGTCGAGCCGGAGCCGCTGGAGTCCGCCGTCCTCGACGACGCCGCCGAGCAGAGCGACGAGCCCTGGCACATCGTGCGCGAGAAGGAGTTCTCGTCCGAGCCCATGACGATCGACGACGCCCTGTACCAGATGGAACTGGTCGGGCACGACTTCTTCCTGTTCAACGACAAGGAATCGGGCCGTCCGAGCGTCGTCTACCGACGCAAGGCCTACGACTACGGCGTGATCACCCTCGCGCCTTAGCTCTTCTTCCATCGCCCGCCGTGCCGCCGGCCCGCGCCGCGCGCCTCCGCCCGCCCGGCGGCCCGCCCCGCCGGTCGGCCTGCCGCGTTGATCATGGGGTTAACCGTGGTCTCGACGGTGTGTCGTGACCGGAAACCCCATGATCAACGCGCGCAGTAAGGCCGGGTAGGGCGGGTTAGGGCAAGCGGACCCATTGGATGTCGTCGAGCCGAGTGCCGTCCGGGCCGGGCAGGCGGTGGCGCATGTGCGCCTCACGCTCGAACCCGGCCCGTTCGAGCACCTTCTGCGACGCGATGTTGCGCGGATCCGTGCCGGCGATGACGCGGGCCACCCCGGCCTCCTCGAACGCCCAGCGGGCGACCAGATCGGCGGCCCGGGACGCGAAACCGCGACCCCGGAACTCGCGGCGCAGGCTGTAGCCGATCATGCCCTCCTGGAGCCCGCGCATGAAGTAGTAGAAGCCGATGTCCCCGGCGAACTCCCCGGTGGCGGCGTCGAGAATGATCATGTCGGCCCGGTCGCCGGCCAGCCACAGGGAGCCCACTCGGGCCGCCTTGGCCGTCATGTTCGCCAGCGTCACCTCGGTGTCGCCGAAGTTGGTCTCGGCCACCTCGGGCAGGGTGAACAGCGCCAGCAGGTCGGCGGCGTCCTGCGTACGCTGCGGCCGCAGGGTCACCACCCCGTCGGTGAGCTGCCCGCCCGGCAGCGGGGGCAGTCCCGGCGGGACCGGGTCGCCGCTGTCGGACGCGAGGCGGACGAAGGTGATCAGGTCGTGCCGGGTGTCGCCGTCCCGCGAGAGCGCGGCCGATCGGCGTACGCCCTCCCGCCGGAAGCCCGCCGCCAGCGCGACCTTCTGCGACCCGACGTTCTCCCATTCGGCGCACAGTTCGATCCGGGCCAGCCCGGCCTCGAAACCAGCCGCCGCGACGGCGCTCACGGCGGCGGTGCCGACGCCTTTGCCGCGTGCCCAGGGCGCCACCCAATAGCCGGTCTCGGCCTGCGCCCGGTCGGCCTGAGCCCGCTGCAGGCTCACCGCGCCGAGCAGGTCCCCGGTACGCCGATCGGTGGCGACGAACCGCACCCCACCGGCCGCCTCCAACTGGGCGTTGCTGTCCGGGCTCGCCCAGTCCTCGGCGAACGCGGCGGTCATCGGGATCGGCACGTTGGGCAGGAAACGGACGGCCTCGGGGTCGTCGAGCGCCCGCGCGACCTCCGGGGCGTCCGTCGCCCGGGGACGGCGCAGGAGGAGGTCACCGGCTTCGATGACGTCTCGGTAGACGTAGCTCACCCGAGCACCTCCACGGCGGCGTCGGCCGGCAGGTCGGCCGGGAGGAACGAGGCGATCCACTCGTCGACCCGGCGACCGTCCTTGCTCCCGTACGCCCGCAGTGTCCCCTCGAAGGTGAAGCCGGCCTTCTCGGCGACCCGGCGGCTGGCGACGTTGCCGACGTGCGCCTTCCATTCGACGCGCTCCAACCCCAGGTGGAGCAGCCCGTACGCGGTCGCCGCCCGGAGCGCGGCGGTCATGTAGCCCTTGCCGCGGGCGGCCGGCCCGGTGAGGAAGCCGACGTCGGCGATCTTCGGATCGGCCAGCACCCGGAGGTCGAGCTGGGCGGCGTACGTGCCGTCGGCGTCCGCGATCACCCAGGCGGCGCCCTGTCCACGGGCCCACCAGCCGGGCGCGTAGTCGGTGACGAAGCCGACCGCGCGGTCACGGTCGTAGCCCGGAGAGAGGGTGGTCCACCGCTGGCTCTCGGGGTCGGTGCAGGCGGTGAGAATGGCGTCCACATCGCGCATCTCGGCCGGCCGAAGCATGATCTTCTCGCCGCGGTCGGTGATCGCGCCGAGCACCGGTTGCGGCTGGTCATAGGGGCTGCTCATGGGTCGAGTCTGCCAGCTAGGGCAAGCCGATAAGTGTGTGCCCAGACGCGAGGTTTATGCCGCTTTAGGGGCACCCGGCCGGGCGGGGGTGGGTGAACGGCGAAACTCCGCCTAGGATGGGTCGGCAGACCATCTAGGGGAGCGCTGACCCGTGTCGATTTTTGAGAAGATCCTCCGCGCCGGCGAGGGTCGCATGGTGCGCCGCCTTCAGGCGATCGCGACCGCCGTCAACTCGATCGAGGAGAACTACACCGACCTCACCGACGACGAGCTGCGCGAGCTGACGGTTCAGTACCGGGAGCGACTGGCCGACGGCGAAACCCTCGACGACCTGCTGCCCGAGGCGTTCGCCACGGTCCGCGAGGCCGCTCGCCGGGTCCTGCACAAGCGCCACTACGACGTGCAGATCATGGGCGGGGCCGCCCTGCACTTCGGCAACATCGCCGAGATGAAGACCGGTGAGGGCAAGACGCAGACCGCGCTGCTGCCGGCGTACCTGAACGCGCTGTCGGGCAAGGGCGTCCACATCATCACCGTCAACGACTACCTCGCCCAGCGCGACGCCGAGTGGATGGGCCGGGTGCACCGCTTCCTCGGCCTGACCGTCGGCGTGATCCTGCCGAACCGCCCGGCCGCCGAGCACCGCGCGGCGTACGAGTGCGACATCACCTACGGCACGAACAACGAGTTCGGGTTCGACTACCTGCGCGACAACATGTCCTGGTCGCACGAGGAACTGGTGCAGCGCGGCCACAACTTCGCGATCGTGGACGAGGTCGACTCGATTCTGATCGACGAGGCGCGGACGCCGCTGATCATCTCCGGCCCGGCCGAGCAGTCGGCCCGGTGGTACCAGGAGTTCTCCAAGGTCGTCTCGCGGCTGGAGCGCGGCCTCGACGGCGAGGGCGACTACGAGGTCGACGAGTCCAAGCGCACGGTCGCGATCACCGAGCGCGGCATCGGCCGCGTCGAGGACCGCCTCGGCATCGACAACCTCTACGAGTCGGTGAACACCCCGCTGGTCGGCTACCTGAACAACGCGATCAAGGCCAAGGAGCTCTACAAGCGGGACAAGGACTACATCGTCAACGACGGCGAGGTCCTGATCGTCGACGAGTTCACCGGTCGCATCCTGCACGGCCGCCGGTACAACGAGGGCATGCACCAGGCGATCGAGGCGAAGGAAAACGTCGAGATCAAGCAGGAGAACCAGACTCTCGCGACGATCACCCTCCAGAACTACTTCCGCCTCTACGAGAAGCTCTCCGGCATGACCGGTACGGCGCAGACCGAGGCTGCCGAGTTCAACAAGGTCTACAACGTCGGCGTCGTCTCGATCCCCACTCACCGCGCGATGATCCGCAAGGACCAGTCCGACGTCATCTACAAGTCGGAGAAGGCGAAGTTCGAGGCGGTCGTCGAGGACATCGCCGAGCGTCACGACAAGGGCCAGCCGGTCCTGGTCGGCACGGTGTCCGTCGAGAACTCCGAGATCCTCTCCCAGATGCTGCGCCGGCGCGGCGTCCCGCACTCGGTCCTGAACGCGAAGTATCACGCGAAGGAAGCCGAGATCGTGGCGCAGGCAGGCCGTCGGGGCGCGGTCACCGTCGCCACGAACATGGCCGGTCGAGGCACCGACGTCCTGCTGGGCGGCAACCCCGAGTTCCTCGCCGCGGCCGAGCTGCGCCAGCGTGGCCTGACCGAGGAGGAACACGGCGACGAGTACCTGAAGGCTCTGGAGGAGATCCTCCCGACCTGGGAGGAAGCCTGCGCCAGCGAGGCCGAGGAGGTCACCGACGCCGGTGGTCTCTACGTCCTCGGCACCGAGCGGCACGAGTCCCGCCGCATCGACAACCAGCTGCGCGGCCGCTCCGGCCGGCAGGGCGACCCGGGCGAGTCCCGGTTCTACCTGTCGCTGCAGGACGAGCTGATGCGCCGGTTCCGGTCGGGCGCGGTCGAGGCGGTCATGGACCGGCTGGGCCTGCCGGACGACGTGCCGATCGAGTCCAAGATGGTCAGTCGTCAGATCAAGGGTGCGCAGACGCAGATCGAGGCGCAGAACGCCGAGATCCGCAAGAACGTCCTCAAGTACGACGAGGTCATGAACAAGCAGCGCCAGGTGGTGTACGCCGAGCGCAAGCGCGTACTCGACGGCGAGGATCTGAACGACCAGGTCCGCAACATGCTCGATGACGTGGTGACCGGCTACGTGCAGGGCGCCACCGCCGAGGGCTACGCCGACGACTGGGACCTCGACCAGCTGTGGTCCAGCCTCAAGCAGCTGTACCCGGTCGGGATGACCGTCGACGAGCTCATCGCGGAGTCGGGCGGCGAGAAGTCCAGCCTGGACCCCGACTTCATGCTGGAGCAGCTGAAGAACGACGTCAACGAGGCGTACGACAACCGCGAGGAGCAGCTCGGCACGGAGGCGCTGCGGGAGCTGGAGCGCCAGGTCCTGCTGGCCGTCATCGACCGGAAGTGGCGCGAGCACCTCTACGAGATGGACTACCTCCAGGAAGGTGTCGGCCTGCGGGCGTACGCCCAGCGCGATCCGCTGGTCGAGTACCAGCGCGAGGGCTTCGACATGTTCGCCCAGATGATGGAGGGCATCAAGGAGGAGGCGGTCGGCTTCCTCTTCAACCTCGAAGTCCAGGTGCAGGAGGAGCAGCCGGCGCCGGTCGAGGTCGCGCAGCCCGGCCTCGCGGTGCCGAACTTCGAGTCGAACGTGGAGATCAAGGCCAAGGGCCTCGGCGGCAGCTCGCAGCCGCGGAACCTCAGCTACACCTCCCCGTCCGAAGGTGGCGGAACCAAGGTGGAGCAGGCTCCGGCGCTCGGCCTCGGCACCGCCGCGGCCCAGGGCCGCAAACCCTCTCCGCGGGGCGGCGCGCGTACGAACGGCGCCGCGTCGGGCGAGTCGGTGGTCGCCACGTCGCGCAACGCGCCCTGCCCCTGCGGCAGCGGCAAGAAGTACAAGCGCTGCCACGGCGCCGCTTCCTGATCGAATCGGCCGACGGCCCCTCTCCAGTGCGGAGAGGGGCCGTCGTCGTTCACAGCTCCAGGACGTCGGCCAGCTCGCTGGGGGCGTACCAGAGCAGCTCGTGATCCTCCGCGCCGTCCACAGTGAACTGAGCGTCCGGATCGCCGGCGGCCGCCTGGTCGACCACCTCGGCCGCCGCCGCCACGGCGGATTCGGCGTCGGCGTCGTCCACGTGGATCGCGGCCACGTCGGCGAGGCTCACCGCCGCCGCCACCTGGACCGTGCTCGACCCCAGGTCGGCGTCCTGCTGCCGGACCGTGCGCCCGGCCACGTCGGCGGAGACCACCACCCGGCGCCGGGGCGCCCCCGCGTCCGCGTGCAGCAGCCGGAGCGCGTCCTGCGCCGCCCGGGTGAACGCGACGTACTCCAACTCCTCCTCGTCGCCCTCGACGTACCACTCCCGCAGCGCGGGCGTGACCGCGTGCGCGGCCACCGCCGCCACCTCGCCGGCCGTGCGCGCCTCGGCGAGCATCGGCAGCGTCGCGGCCAGGTAGACCCGGACCTTGTCCTCGGCCACCCTTCCTCCTCCTACGTCGTTTCCCGCACTTTGTGCGGTGGTGCACGTTCTTCCTACACCCCGCCGCCGAGCGCCGGGGGGCGACTGGCTTGCATCCTTACCGTCACATGGCAAACTGAAGCAAACGCAGGCTGGTGAGGTCTTCCGGATGGAACAACGCCGTTTCCTCGAACTCAACGACGTGGCCGAGGAGCTGAACATCTCCTTCGCCCAGGTCTACGCGCTCGTGCGGCGAGGGGATCTGCCCGCGATCAAGATCGGTGGGCGCGGTCAGTGGCGCGTGGAGCGCGCCAAGCTCGAAGACTTCATCTCCAGGATGTATGCCGAGACCGCCGATTTCATCCGCGACAATCCATTTGTCGGCGGCGATCTACCGGAGCTTGACAAAGGGCGCTAGTCTGTCAACACCACATTCTTGCAAAGGCAAACTGACGCAAACTGAGGGAACGCCGACAGCGGAACTCGGTAGGCGACTGAGGCGAAACGGAGGGTCTGCGATGACTCCCGTGCACCGGCTGCTCCCGGCACCGGCCCACGAGCCGCCCTGCGCGGACGAGATCGCACCGGTGGCTGCGGCGGTCGCCGTAACCACCCCCGAGGAAGCGCTGCCGCTCGCCGCGCTCGTCGGCGCCTCTGGAGTCTGCCAGACCGCCGCGCGCCGTTTCCTGATGCTCTGCCTTGAGGTGTGCCAGGGCTTCCGGCCCAGCGCCCAGCTGGCGCGGATCTGCCGCCCGGCCGAGGCCGTCCAGATCACCGAGGAGATCTCCCGCCTGGCCAAGCGCGTCGGCGAGCTGCGCCCGCGGAACGCCGCGCGTGGTGCCGCCGTCAAGCCCCGCCGCCTGCGCGTCTGCGAGCCGCGTCCGGGCATCGGCGAGGCTGCCGTCGTGCTGAACGCGCACGGCACGGTGATCGCGTTCGCCTTCCGCATCGAGCGGCAGGACGACGGAGCCTGGCTGGCTACCGCCGCCGTCCTGCTCTGATTCCGCAACCGTCCAGCCGTCGAGCCCGTGGCCTCAGGCCGCGGGCTTCTTGATGGTGCGGCCGTAGAGGATCAGCGACGCCAGCGCGCCGACGAAGAACACGACCAGCGCCTGGTTCGCCCGGTTCCCGTTGCCCCAGCCGAAGAGGACCTGGTCGTACTTGCTGAACGTGGTCGTCATGTCGATCAGCCAGGCGGCGCCGCCCCGGGTGAGGACCTCGCTGAGCCCGATGATCAGTCCGGGCAGCGCCCCGGCGAAGGCGTACGCCACGAAGACGATCCGGTTGTCCTTGATCGGGAGCGGGCCGCCCCGGCGTAGCAGGACGAAGGCCACGATGCCGGCGATGAGTCCCTGAACCAGTGCTTCTGTGACGCCGATGTAGCCCGAAGCGCTGTAGCGGGAGGCGACCGTCCCGTTGTCGCCGAAGAGCTTGAGCAACGGCTCGGAGAAGTGGCCGACGACGTAGCCGAGGACGATCACCGGCAACGTCACGATCAGCCCGGTCTGGAGCATGCGGACCGGTCGCAGTGCGCCGATGCCGCCACCGAGGAGCGCGGCGACCCCGATCGCGGCGGCGACCGCCGTCTCCAGACCGCGTTCGAGCCCGTAGCCGAGCAGGACCGTGCCGAACGCGAGTACGCCGACTGCCAGTCCGGTCCCGAAGCCCGCGAGGACTCGCGTACGCGTCCGGGCGATCCCGATGGTCGTCGCGAAGCCGGCGGCGATCCCGGCGAACACCGCCGCCTGCACCAGGGCGGGGAGCGAGAGCGCGGCCGTGCTCAGGGCCACGTCACCGGAGCTGCCGTGCAGCGTCCCGCGGGCGACCGCGAGGGTGACCGCGAGCCAGACCAGGCCGACGGCCGCGAGCGCCGTGGGTACGCCGGTCTTGATCGCGGTGGTGTCCTGCGCGCTCTTGGCGGGGGCACGGTCGGCGATGCCGGTCTTGGTCATGGAATCTCCTTGATGAGGGGCGGCCCAAGCGTATCGACCCGGGCTAAGGGAGACGGATGGCGGTTGTCACACGGGCGTCCGGGACCCGATGTAAGGAACGAACGGGCATGCGAGGATGTATGCGAGACCTTGCCACCGCAGCCAACGTCTGGGAGCACACCATGGATGCCCTGTTCGTCACGCCGGAACCCCGGAACGAACCAGTGCGCGACTACGCGCCCGGCAGCCCCGAACGGGCCGCCCTCGAGAGCCGGCTGACCGAGCTGGCCGCCGAGCGGGTGGATCTGACGATGACCGTCGACGGGCAGCAGCGTATGGCGGGCGGAGAGGCGATCGATGTCGTCCAGCCGCACAAGCATGCGCACGTGCTGGGAGTCACCCACAATGCGACTAACGCCGACGCGGTGGCGGCGGTGACGGCGGCGAAGAAGGCCGCCCCGATGTGGCGTGAACTCTCCTTCGAAGACCGCGCCGGGATCTTCCTGAAGGCGGCGGAGCTGCTGGCCGGACCCTGGCGCAGCACGCTCAACGCCGCCACGATGCTCGGCCAGTCGAAGACGGCGTACCAGGCCGAGATCGACGCGGCCTGTGAGCTGATCGACTTCCTCCGGTTCAACGTCCACTTCGGCCACAAACTCCTCGGTGAGCAGCCGAACTCGTCGGCCGGGATCTGGAACCGCTTCGACCACCGCCCGCTCGAGGGCTTCGTCTACGCCGTGACGCCGTTCAACTTCACCGCGATCGCGGGCAACCTGCCGATGTCGCCGGCGCTGATGGGCAACACCGTGGTGTGGAAGCCGGCGCACACCCAGCAGTTCGCGGCCCACTACATCATGCGCCTGTTCGAGGCCGCCGGCCTGCCGCCCGGCGTGATCAACATGGTGACCGGCGACGGGATCGCCGTCTCCGACGTGACGCTCAGCGACCCGGACCTGGCCGGCATCCACTTCACCGGATCCACCCGGGTGTTCCAGCACCTGTGGCGGACCGTCGGCGAGAACATCGAGAAGTACCGGTCCTACCCGCGGATCGTCGGCGAGACCGGCGGTAAGGACTTCGTCGTCGCTCACCCGAGCGCCGACCCGAAGGCATTGGCCACCGCCCTCGTCCGGGGCGCGTTCGAGTACCAGGGGCAGAAGTGCTCGGCGGCCTCGCGGGCGTACGTGCCGCGATCGCTCTGGGACGGGGGCGTACGCGACGAGCTGGCCGCCACGACCGACGCCCTGACCTATGGCGACGTCACCGATCTGAGCAACTTCGGCGGCGCGGTGATCGACGCCCGGGCCTTCGCCAAGCACAAGAACGTGCTGGAGCTGGTGGCCAAGGACGACGCCTGCACCGTCATCGCCGGTGGCACCTGCGACGACAGCGTCGGCTACTTCGTCCGGCCGACCGTCGTGGCATGCTCCGACCCGACCCACGAGATCTTCACGACCGAGTACTTCGGCCCGATCCTGGCCGTCTACGTCTACGACGACGCCGACTTCGAGGCGACCGTACGCCAGGCCGAGAGCGTCGCGCCGTACGCGCTGACGGGTTCGATCTTCGCGACCGACCGGCGGGTCATCGAGTGGGCGTCGAAGGAGCTGCGCTTCGCCGCCGGCAACTTCTACATCAACGACAAGCCGACCGGCGCGGTCGTCGGCCAGCAGCCGTTCGGCGGAGCCCGGGCGTCGGGCACCAACGACAAGGCGGGCTCCTGGCAGAACCTCGTGCGGTGGATGTCGCCGCGAACGATCAAGGAGACGTTCGTCCCGCCGACGGATTACCGCTATCCCCACATGGGGTGACCTCTTCCGTCACCTCCTCGGGGCTACGCTGCGCGATCACGCAGGTCCGCCGGGGTGACGTCACCCCCGATGTTGTCCACAGCCCTCGCCGGGCGATTGACCGGCGAGGGCTGTGCCGTGAAAGTGGGCGACGTGACCGATGACGTTCTGCTGCACTGGCTCGCCGAGATGGACCGCGACCGGCTGGCCGGTCTGCTGCGACTGCGGCCGGGTCTGCTCGGGCTGGATCCGTCCGGTGCGGTGGACTCGTTGGCGGAGTTGGCCGGCCGGCTGGCCGAGCCCGAGTCGGCGAGCGAGGCGCTCTCCGGCATGCCGACGCCGGTGTTGCAGGTCGCCGAGGCGGCCGCGGTGCTCGGGCCTGGCCCCGTGCCCCGGGACGGGCTGGCCGCCCTGCTCGGGTTGGCCGACGACGATCCCAGCCTGGCGACGGCGTTGGAGCGGCTGGAGCAGATCGGCGTACTGGTGCCGTGTGGTGGGCTGCTGGTAGCCCCGGCCGACCTCCGGCTGGTGTTCCGGGAGCCGCTCCGGCTCGGCCCACCCGCCGCCGAGGTGCTGCATCCGTTGACCGCACCGCAGTTGACAGCCATCGCGCACGCCCTGGGGCTGCCGGCCGCCCGGCGTACGCGGGCCGACACGATGGCGTCGTTGCTGGACTTCTTCGCCGATGCCGACCGCGTCCGGCAGCTCGTCGCGCAGGCTCCCGAGGCGACGAAGGCGTTGCTGGAAGGCATCGCCGTCCGAGGTGTGCAGCCGCCCTACGGCGTGCTGCTGGACGCGTACGCCTCCGCGGCGCGCGAGGTGATCTGGGCGGAGGAGCGGGGACTGCTGACCAGGTTGCACGGCTGGGGCTACGCGCTGCAGATGCCGTCGGAGGTCGGATTGGCCGTGCGCGGCCCGGCGTACCGGGCGCCGTTCTCCGCCGAACCGCCGGCAGTGCCCACTGTAGAGATTCCGAGTGGGCTGCCGGAGCGGGAGGCAACCGCCGCGCTGACCGCCGCGATCGACCACGTCATCGGGGTGGTCGACGCCTGCGATCAGCACCCGGTGGCGCTCCTCAAAGCGGGCGGCGTCGGCGTACGCGAGGTCCGGCGGCTGGCCAAGCGGCTGGACGTCGCGGAGCAGGAGACCCGGTTGTGGCTGGAGATCGCGGGTGAGCTGGGCCTGATCCTCGCCATGGACGCCGCTGAGGCCGCCGTGCTCGTGACCGAGGAGTTCGACACGTTTCGCCGGCTGTCCCCGGCCGAGCAGGCCGATCGGATCGTGCACGCCTGGCTGACCGTCGGCGCGTTGCCGACCTGGCTGCCGCCGGAGGGCCGGCAGGAGCCGCCGTTGTCCTATTTCGCCGGTGGGCCGCTGCCCGCGTTGCGGCTGACCGTGCTCGGGGTCGCCGGGCAGACCCTCATCGACGTCGACGGCGAACCCCGTGGTCTGTCCGACTTCGCGGACCTGGCGGCGGCGGTGCGATGGTTCGCGCCCGTGCTGTCGGCCGATCTGGCCGACGGCGTACTGGAGTCGCTGTGGTCGGAGGCCCGGTCGCTCGGGCTCGTCGCGCACAACGCCCCGACGAGGGTGGGACTGGCCGTGTTGGCGACGGCCGATCCCGAGTGCCCCGTCCGAACCGCGGCCGAACAGCTGCTCAGCCCGGCCAGCGCGGCCGGGATCTTCCAGGCCGACCTGACCGTGGTCGTCCCGGGCAGCCCCTCGGCGGAACTCGCCGATCTGCTCGACGCCACCGCCGATCGGGAGGGCCGGGGCGCGGCCTCGGTGTGGCGGTTCAGCGCCGCCTCGGTCCGCCGGGCGCTGGACGACGGGATGAGCCCGGAGGAACTGGAGAAGGCGTTGACGGGGGTGTCGCAGTCCGGCGAACTGCCGCAACCGTTGCGCTACCTGATCGGCGACCTCGCGCGGCAGCACGGTGCCGTTCGCGTACGCGCGGCCGGCTGTGTCATCCGGTCGGCCGACGACGCCTTGCTGGCCGAGGTGGCGGCGACGAGCCGGCTGCGGGACCTGGGATTGTGGCAGCCCGCCGCGGGGGTGCTGATCTCCTCGGCGGCGGCCGACGAAACGCTGCGGCGATTGCGTGAGGCCGGGTTCGCCCCGGTGGAGGAGGGAGACCACGGGGAGGTGAAGGTGAGCCACCGGCCGGTCCGCCGCGTCACCGCGCCCGAGCGGATGGCCGCCGCCGCGCTGGAGCTGCCGGAGGTGTCGAACTGGAGTCTGGCCGACCCGGAGGAGCTGGCGGACCGGTTGCTGACCCAACCGTCCGCCGGCTCCGCCGAGGGCCACCGGCACCAGTCGCGCCGCCCCGAGGCGGACGATCTCGAAGAGATCGCCTACCTGGAGCGGCTGTTCAAAATGGAGTGACGGGCCGCCGCCTTCGCCGCCGGGGACGCTCCGAGCGCGTCCAGCCCCAGCAGGACAGCGCCCGTCACCGGGGCCGCGTCCAGCACCGTCGGCCGGGCGCGCGGCACCTCCACGGCCAGTCCGGCCACAACGGCCTCGTGCAGCATCGGGTGCCGTGCGCGCAGGACCCCGCCGCCGAGGACGACGTCCACCGGCCGGTTGCGCAGCCCGAGCCGACCCGCCGCCACCGAAGCCAGGGACACGATCTCCTCGGCTTGACGCTGCACGACGCAGGCCGCGACGCCGTCGCCGCCGGCCGCCACCTCGAACAGGATCGGGGTCAGCTCGGTCAGCCGGTCGCCGGGGATGTCCCCGAAGTGCAGGGCGATCCCGACGTCCTCCACTGTCGGCAAGCCGAAGTGCCGCGCGACGGCGTCCACCAACGCCGTACCCGGGCCGCGCCCGTCCTCGCCGCGTACGGCGTGCCATAGGGCCAGCTGCGCAAGGTGGTGGCCGCCGCCCCAGTCGCCGGAGACCGGGCCGAGCGCCGGGAAGCGGGCGTACGCCCCGGCTTCGGTGCGGCCTAGGCAGTTGATGCCGGCCCCGCAGACCACGGCGATGGCGTCGGGATGATCCGTGCCCGCCCGCAGCAGCGCGAACAGGTCGTTGTCGACGCGGTGCTCGACCGCCCAGCCCGCCTCGCCGACCGCCGCCATCAAGGTGGCGACCTCCACCGGCAGGTCTGCCCCGGCGAGGTAGATCTCGGCGCGGTCGAGCGGAACGTCCGGGGCCAGTCCGGCCTCCTTGCGTACGCGCTGGACCAGGTCGCCCAGCAGCGCGATCGTCCCCGGTACGCCGATGTTGTGCGGGGACGAGGTCGGGCCGCGTACCGCCGCCAGCACGGTGCCGTCGCCGTCGGCGAGGATCACGTCGGTCTTGGAGTTGCCGCCGTCGACCGCGACCAGGAGCGGGGCGCTCACGCGTCGGCCCAGTTCAGGTACGCGTGGTTGGCCGCGAGCAGTCGGTCGGTGAGCTTCTCGGCGAGGTCGTGCTGCCCGACGAGCGGATGGGCGAGCAGCGCGTGGTAGACGCGGTGGCGTCCACCTTGGATGGCCGCTGCGACGGCCAACTCCTCGTACGCGCTGACGTGCGAGATGAGCCCGCGCTGGGACGGTTCGAGCCACCCCCGTGGTTCGGGTGCGGGGCCGTCCGGCGTCACCGGCGCGGTCACCTCGACGACGGTCTCGTCCGGCAGGAACGGCAGGGTGCCCCGGTTGCGGACGTTGACCGAATGGAACCCCCGTACGCCGTGCAGTGACTGCAACAGTCCCAGGGCTGCCTCGGAGTAGAACGCCCCGCCCCGTTTGGCGAGCAGCTCCGGTTTCGTCACGAGCTTCGGGTCGGCGTACATGGCGAGCAGGTCGCGTTCGATCTCGGCGACTGCCTGACCCCGGGTCTGCGTACCGCGTGCCGCCGCGACTTCTTCGTCGTGGTGGTAGAAGTACCGCAGGTAGTACGAGGGGATCGCACGCTGGGCGGCGACGAGATCGGCTGGGAAGCCGATGTCCTCGGCCAGCCGATCGAGCTTGTCGTCGAGGACTTCGGGCAGTACATCCACCCCGTTGACGTGTGCGGCCCGCACCCAGGTCAAGTGGTTCAGCCCGAAGTGGTCCAGGCGTACCGTCTCGGGGTCGACGGCGTAGTGGGCGGCGATCCGGCGCTGGACGCCGATGGCGACGTTGCACAGGCCCACCGCGCGATGGCCGGCGTCCAGCAGCGCCCGGGTCATGATGCCCACCGGGTTGGTGAAGTTGACGATCCAGGCGTGCGGCCGGGCCAATCGCCGGGCCTGCTCCGCGATGTCGAGAACCACTGGCACCGTGCGCAACGCCTTCGCCAGCCCGCCCGCGCCGGTGGTCTCCTGCCCCACGCAGCCGCATTCCAGCGGGAAGGTCTCGTCGCTGGTCCGGGCGGCCTGCCCGCCGACGCGGAGCTGGATGAGCACCGCGTCGGCGTCGCTGAGCCCGGCGACGGGATCGCTCGTCCAGGTCACCCGGCCCGGGTGACCGAGATGGGCGAAGATGCGCGCCGCGAAGGCGCCCACCACGCCGAGCCGGTCCGCGGCTGGGTCGATCAGCGCCAGTTCGGTGACGGGCAGCCCGATCCGGGCCACCCCGTCCACCAGCTCCGGGGTATAGGTCGACCCTCCGCCGACCACTGCGATCTTCATGTCAACCTTTCACTCCGGTGAGCGTCACGCCTTGCACGAACGCCTTCTGCGCGAAGAAGAACAGCACGATGACCGGAACCATCGTGATGAGCGTCGCGGCGCTGACGAGGTGCCATTCCACGTGGTGCAGCGTCCGGAAGGAGGCCAGCGCCAGCGAGATGGTCCAGTTGTCGGCGTTCTCGTTGGTGTAGAGCAACGGGCCGTAGTAGTCGTTCCAGGCATAGAAGAACTGGAACATCGCGGCGGCGGCGATGCCCGGCCGGGCCATCGGCAGCACCACCTTCAGCAGGGTCCGCCACTCGCCGCAGCCGTCGATCCGGGCCGCGTCCAGGTACTCGTCCGGAATGGTCACGAGGAACTGGCGCAATAGGAAGATCGAGAAGGCGTCGCCCAGCAGCATCGGCAGGATCAGCGGCCACAGCGTGCCGGTCAGATGGCCGTTCGCCCAGAGCATGTACACCGGAACCGTGGTCACCTGCGGCGGCAGCATCATCATGCAGATGATCAGGGTCATCATCAGGTTGCGGCCGCGCCAGCGCAGCTTCGCCAAGGCGTACGCGGCCGGGACGCTCGACAGCAGCATCGCACCGGTGGCGAGCCCGGCGTACATCGCCGTGTTCCCGAGGTATTTCAGCAGCGGCGTCTTCGAGAAGACCTCCGCGTAGTTCTCGGGATGCCAGGAATGCGGCCACAGATCGGAGGTGAAGGTCTGGTTGCTGGTCATCAGCGAGGTGAGGGCCAGGAAGAGCACCGGCGCGAGGAACATCGCCGACAAGGCGAGCGCGATGCTGTGCTTGGCCACGAAGATCAGCGCCCGGTTCATCGATCTCCTCCGGTACTGAGACTCATGACTCACCTCTGGTGAAAGCTTTGAACCGGCGGATGAGGATGACCGTGATGCTCATCGACACGGCGAACAGCAACAGGGCCAGCACGTTGGCGTACCCGAAGAGGTTGTAGCGGAAGCCCTCGGTGTAGAGCCACATCGGGTAGGTGAGCATGGAGTTCTGCGGGTAGCCGAAGGTGCCCGAGACGCCGCCTCCGCCGGTGACCTGGTTGGACGCGACGCTCGCGGCTACCGCGGCCTGAGTGAAGTACTGGGCGCAGCCGATGATGCCGGTGATCGTCGCGAAGACCAGCACGGGCCGAATGGTCGGCAGGGTCACGTAACGGAACTTCTGCCAGGCGTTCGCGCCGTCCAGCGAGGCCGCCTCGTAGAGGTCGACCGGCACGTCCAGCAGCGCGGCGACGAAGATGATCATCAGGTCGCCGACCGCCCACAGGCTCAGCAGCACCAGCGCGGGCTTGGCCCACGCCGGGTCGTTGAACCAGCGCGGTCCGTCGATCCCGAGCCACCGCAGCATGGTGTCCAGCGGCCCGGTCTGCGGCTTCAGCAGCAGGACGAAGGCGATCGTCGCGGTCACCGGCGGCGCGAGGGCCGGCAGATAGAACAGCGTCCGGTACGCGCTGCGCGACCGCTTCATCGCGTTGAGCAGCATGGCGGTGAGCAGTGCTCCGACGATGCGAGCCGGGACCATGGCGGCGGTCAGCCACAACGTGTTCCGGGCGGCGATCCCGACGAGGGGGTCCTGGAAGAGATACCGCCAGTTGGCCAGGCCGACCCACTCCGGCGGGTTGATCAGGGTGAACCGGGTGAACGAGAAGTACACGGCGGCGACGAGCGGATAGCCCAGGAAGACGATGAGACCGAGCAGGGCCGGTCCGATGAAGGTGAGCACGACCAGACGGGGGCGGCGCGACCCGCGCGCACCCCGCCGGAGGGCCGAAGTCTTCCGGCCCTCCGTCAGAGTGACTGTGGCCATGGTCAGCCGGCCAGCTTGATGACGTCGTTGATCTGTTTGTCCACTTCCGACAGACCGGCGGGCAGATCCTTCTTCTGCCCGGACTGCCAGGCGTCCACGAAGGTCCCGAAGGTCTCCTGGTACGCCGGCCCGACCGCGCTCGGCGGAGTGGTGCCGCTCTGGGCGTGGGCGAAGATGCTCAGGAAGACCTTGAAGTTGTCGTCCACCTGAAGGTCGGGCGCGGTCAGCGCGGACGTCAGGGTGGGCACGTTGCGGATGCCGTTGCTGAGCTTGACCTGCGCGCCCTGGTCGAGCGTGAGGTACTTGACCAGCGCCCAGGCGGCTTCCGGGTTCTTCGCGGTACGCGAGACGCCGATGACGTTGCCGGAGATGTATCCCGAGCCGTACCGGCTCGCGTCGGCGGTAGGCAGCGGGCTGACGCCGTACTCGACGTTCGGGGCCTGGTCCTTCAGGAACGCCAGCCGCCATTCGCCGTCGACGGCCATCGCGATCTGGCCCTTCTGGAAGGCGTTGTCGGCCGACCACTCGTCACCGAGGCTCGCCCGGAACTTCTCCAGCTTGTCGTAGCCGTACCAGTCGACGAGGTCCTTCTGCCACTTGAGCAGCGCCTGCCATTGCGGGTCCCCGCCGATGGCGGAGGTGCCGTCCGGCTTGAGCCACTGCGCGCCGACCATCGGGCCGAGGTGCGACGGCGAGTTCTCGTAGAACCCGAACAGGGGAAGGAAACCGGCGCGCTCGATCGTGCCGTCCGGCTTGCGTACCGTCAGCTTCTTCGCGGCCTCGGTGAGTTCGTCGAGCGTCTTGGGCGGGTTGGCGATGCCCGCGTCGGCGAGCATCTTCTTGTTGAAGTAGAAGCCGTACGCGTCGGCGAGGAACGGCATCGCGCACCGCTTGCCGCGGAACTCGGTGTAGGACCGCACGACCTCGGGCATGACCTTGAGGTCCACGCCGTCGCGCTGGACGTAGGGGGTCAGGTCGACCCAGCCGCCGGTGGCGCAGAACTTGCCGACGATGTCGGTGGAATAGCTGATCGCGACGTCCGGGCCGGTGCCGGCGCCGATCGCCTGGACCACCTTGCTGTCGTCCTGCCCGCCCTTGACGGTCACCTTGACCTTCGGGTATTTGGCCTGGAAGTCGGCGATGATCCCGTCGATCGCCTTGGCCTCACGGTCGGTGAAGAAGTGCCACAGCTCGATCTCGCCGGACGGTTCGACGCCCGGGGTGGCGATCGGCTTCGGCTCGGGCGCCGGCGTGCAGGCCGCGGTGACGGCCAGCAGCGCGGCGAGCCCGGCCAGTATCCGGGTACGACGCATCGAAGGTGCTCCTCTCGGAAGAACCCTGAAGAAGGTATGGGGGAACGCGGCGACGGCCCGATGGCCTCGCCGGATGTGGTGCGGTGCTGGGGTGGTCGGCCGGTCAGCCGACTGGAACGTTGGCGCGCAGTGCGTTGATCAGCGAGTCCCGCACGGTACGCAGCCCGGCGTCGACGGCCCCGAGCAGGACCGCGTCGTCGGCGATGCCGGTGACCGCGATGGTGATGTCGAGGGGGATGGTGCTGGAGATGGCGGCGCGGACCCGGCGCGCCAGTTCTTCGCCGCCCGCCTGGGCGACCTCGCCGGCTAGCACGATCAACGGCGGATCGAGTACGCCGGCTACCGCGCCGACGCACTGGCCCATGCGGCAGGCCAGCTCGTCGAGGAACTTCTCCGCTTCGGCCTGGCCACCGGCGCCGGTGGCGGGGTGCGCAGCGGCGTCGACCGCGGCGGCGACGGCGTCGGCCGCCCCGGACGCGGTCAGCCCGTGGGCCGCGGCCAGCTCGACGACGGCCGGGCCGCCGACGAGTTCCTGCATGTCCCGCGGACCCTGGCCGGGCAGTCCTACCGGGACGTAGCCGATCTCGCCCGCTCCGCCGCGTGCGCCGCGAAGCAGGCTGCCGCCCAGGTCGATGGCCAGACCCAGGCCTTCGCCGAACCACAGCAGGGCGAAGCTGCTCGCCGGGTCGCCGCCGGCCCGCTCCGGCGTACGCAGCCCGGCGGCCACGCCGCGGCCTCGTTCGGCGATGGCGGCGAGGTTGACGTCGTTCTCCACCGCGACCGAGGCGCTTAGTCGTTCGCCGAGCTGGGCGACGAGCCCGGCCCGGTCGAACCCGGCGATGTCGATGTGCCGGATCACTCCGCCGTCGGCGTCGTAGGAACCGGGCACTCCGAGGTGGACGTGCGAGATGCCGGTCCGGTCGAGACCGGCCAGCGCGGTCAGCCGGCCGACGATCTCCTCGATCGCGACCAGCGGATCCGCCTTCACCAGGTCGACCCGGTCATGTACGCGCGCGTGCACGGTACCGGCGAGGTCGACAAGGGCTGCGGTGAATTCAGGACGGGCCAGATCGGTCGTCTCTTTGACGGAGACGGCCACCGCGTACGCCGCGGCGGGGTTAGCCGCATAGATCTCGGCGTTCGGACCTGGACCGCCACGGGTATGACCCACCACGATGGCCAGACCGGCATCGGTGAGCCGGCGGAGGACATCGGAGGTGGTCGGCTTGGACAGGCCGGTGAGCTCGCGCAGGTCACCCCGGGTCAGGGTGCCTCGATCGAGCAGGTGGGCGAGCGTGGCGCTCTCGTTCATGGCGCGCAGGAGCTTCGACGAACCGGCCAATCGCCCCGCGGACTCCGTCCGCGGCTGGTGGCGCAGCATCTTCAGCTCCCTCGCTCTCGCCTCGCGCAGTGGCATGCGTGCTACGGCTTGTTGTGCGCGATCCTAGTGGGTCTGAACTGTTAGGCAAACTGACTAACTATAGCGGCAGAGTAAACGAGCAGGATGACACCGTCAAGAGGATAAATCGGACACCGTGACAAGCGGATCGTCCGGACGTCTGGTCCGTCCTGGACTGTCTCCGCAAGACAGTGCACAGTGGAATGAGCGGAAATAGTGGACAGAGGACCGACAAAGTGGCAGCGTAGAGGCATGGCGGAAGCAGGAATCAACGCAACCGCAGCAGCCGTTCTCGGCTTGCTGCATGAGGGACCCATGACAGGCGGCCAGCTCATGGCCGCCGCGGACCGGCGCCTCGGCGCATACTGGTCGATGACTCGCAGCCAGGTCTATCGCGAGCTGCCGGCTCTGGCCGAGCTGGGCTACGTCAAGCTGGGCAAGCCCGGTCCCCGGGCCAGCCAGCCCTACGCGATCACCGCGGCCGGCAAGCGGGCGTTCACCCGCTGGCTCGCCGAGCCGCCCGGGCGCGATCTGCTGCGCAACCCCACCGCCCTGCGGGTGGCTTTCGGGTCGCAGCACACCGCCGGTCAGCTCAAGGAGCTGATGGCGGGGGCCAACGAGTACCACACCGAGGCATTGGCGACCGCTAAGGAACAGGCCAAGGAGGCGAAGAAGGAGGGGGACGAATACGGCGCCGCTGCGCTGGACTTCGCCGTCGCCTATCACAAGGCCGCCCTCACCTGGTTGAAGACGGCCCCTACCAAGTAGGGATTCGATCCGGTAAAACCAGGTAAACATGGTTAATTCGGTGTGGGCGGTTGCGGACTGCCCACACCGAGGTATTTCTGATTGCGAGTCCGCGTAGTCTTGTTTGACGTGACAGTCGCGGACTACGCCGATCAGTTCAAGCAGCTCGATGCCACGCTGCGCAATGTCGAGCGAGTACTCGACCTCGACCGGCTGCGCCGGGACAAGGCGGGACTGGAGGAGCAGGCGTCCGCCCCGGACCTGTGGGACGACCAGGCCCGAGCGCAGCAGGTGACCTCCCAGCTCTCCTATGTCAACAGCGAGATCGCCCGGATGGAGGGCCTGCGCCGTCGGCTCGACGACGCCCAGGTGCTGCTGGAGCTGGCCGAGGCCGAGTCCGACCCGTCGGCGGTCGCCGAGGTCGGCACCGAGCTGGCCGGGCTCGCCAAGGCGATCGAGGAGGTCGAGGTCCGGACCCTGCTGTCCGGGGAGTACGACTCCCGGGAGGCCCTGGTCAACATCCGGGCCGGCGCGGGTGGGGTCGACGCCGCCGACTTCGCCGAGATGCTCCTGCGGATGTATCTGCGGTGGTCTGAGCGCCACGGCTACGCCACCGAGGTCTACGACACGTCATACGCCGAAGAAGCTGGCCTGAAATCGGCCACGTTCGCCGTGAAGGCCCCGTACGCGTACGGGACGCTCAGTGTCGAGGCAGGCACGCACCGGCTGGTCCGGATCAGCCCGTTCGACAACCAGGGACGTCGCCAGACCAGCTTCGCCGGCGTCGAGGTGCTGCCGGTAGTGGAGCAGACCGACCACATCGACATCCCCGAGAACGAGATGCGGATCGACGTCTACCGGTCCTCCGGCCCGGGTGGCCAGTCGGTCAACACCACCGACTCGGCGGTACGCATCACGCACATCCCGACGGGGATCGTCGTCACCTGTCAGAACGAGAAGTCGCAGCTCCAGAACAAGGCCGCGGCGATGCGCGTACTCCAGGCCCGGCTGCTCGAACGCAAGCGGCAGGAGGAGCAGGCGAAGCTGCAGGGCCTGAAGACGGACGCCGCCGGCTCCTGGGGCGACCAGATGCGCAACTACGTCCTGCACCCGTACCAGCTGGTCAAGGATCTGCGGACGGAGCAGGAGACGGGCAACCCGACCGCGGTCTTCGACGGCGACCTCGACGAGTTCATCGAGGCGGGCATTCGCTGGCGCAAACAGCAGCAAATGGAGGCGGCCACCAGCTGATCGGACAGCGAGGTCTGTTCGAAAGGGTGAAGGTTTGTCCTCGGCAGGGTGGCCGCGGCGGTTCACAGCCGAGCAGGACCGGCTAGACTCTCGTCCCGTGATTCGGCTCGAGCATGTGACCAAGACCTATCCGAAGGCGTCCCGGCCCTCACTGGACGACGTGTCGGTCTCGATCGAGAAGGGCGAGTTCGTCTTCTTCATCGGTCCGTCCGGCTCAGGCAAGTCGTCCATCATCAAGATGTTGTTGCACGAGATCGCCCCGAATCGGGGCAAGGTCCACGTGAACAACAAGGACGTGACCTCCATCCGGGGCTGGAGCATCTCCAAGTTCCGTCGTTCCATCGGCTGTGTGTTCCAAGACTTCCGACTGCTGCCCAACCGCACGGCGTACGAGAACGTCGCGTTCGCCCTCGAGGTGATCGGCAAGTCGAAGGCCGTCGCCCGGCGCGTCGTGCCCGAGGTGCTGGAGCTGGTCGGCCTGGGCGGCAAGGAGCACCGGTACCCCCACGAGCTGTCCGGTGGTGAGCAGCAGCGCGTCGCCGTGGCGCGGGCGTTCGTCAACCGGCCGCTGATCCTGCTGGCCGACGAGCCCACCGGTAACCTGGACCCGGACACGTCGATCGAGATCATGCGGTTGCTCGATCGCATCAACCGGACTGGGACCACCGTGGTGATGGTGACCCACGACTCCAACATCGTGAACCAGATGCGCCGCCGAGTGATCGAGATCGAGGGCGGCCGGATCGTTCGTGACCAGGCAAGAGGCGTTTACGGCTGACCTGGCTGACCGACCGATCCGAACCCCCTACCTGGCGGAGGAATATCCCCGATGCGCGCGAAATACGTCCTGACCGAGGTCTTCGTCGGTCTGTGGCGCAACGTGACGATGACGATCGCCATGATCATCACGATGGCGGTGTCGCTGACGATGCTCGGCGCCAGCCTGATGCTCTACTTGCAGGTCGGCGAGATGAAGGACTGGTACTACGCCCGGGTCCAGGTCTCCGTCTTCCTCACCACTGACATCACCGAGCAGCAGCGGGCCGATCTGAAGACCCGGCTGGAGCAGGACCCGGCGGTCGAGAAGGTCTTCTACGAAGACCAGGAGACGGCGTACAACCGCTTCAAGCAGCAGTTCAAGGACCTGCCCGATCTGGTCAAGTCGGTGGAGCCGACGTCGCTGCCGGCGTCGTTCCGGGTCACTCTCAAGGACCCCGAGAAGTCGGCCCAGTTCGCGGCGGCCATCGAACAGGCCGCCGGACTCAACCAGGGCGAGGCCGACGGCACCGGGGCGACTCCGTCCCCGTCGGCCAGCGCATCGGCCGGTGCCTCCGCCGGCACGACCGCGGGCACGACCGAGAACTCGACCACCGCGGCCGGCGCGGCAGACCAGCCGATAGCCGGGATCAAACAGGTGGTCGACCAGAAAAAGCTGCTCGAGAAGATCTTCGGAATCATCAGTTCGATCCAGAGCATGTCGCTGATCGTCTCGATCGCCATGGGCGTCGCCGCGCTGTTGCTCGTCGCGAACACGATTCAGGTCGCGGCGTACAGCAAGCGGCGAGAAGTCGCCGTCATGAAACTCGTCGGCGCGTCGAACTGGTTCATCCAAGCGCCGTTCGTCCTGGAAGCGGTCTTCGCCGCCGTCCTCGGTTCGCTGCTGGCCTTCCTGGCGCTGATAGCCGGCAAGGTCTTCCTCATGGACGGCTCACTCAAGAGTCTCCAAGAGATCATCACTCCGATCCAATGGGGCACGGTGTTGCTGATGCTGCCGGTCCTGGCCGGCATCGGTGCCCTGATCAGCGCGGTCACCGGCTGGGTCACGCTCCGGGCGTACATCAAGAAGTAGCTCCCTTTTAGGGGTATTTCGCCACTGCGGCGTCGTATATCGGTAAGCTGCCGATATGCGACGCCGCAAGCGGTTTCAGCGGTCGGTCATCCTGCTCGTGGCCATGGCAGTCGCGCTGCAGATCGGCGTGCCGTCCGCGTACGCGAGACCGGACGATCCGCGCGGGGACTACAACCGGATCCAGGCCGAACTCAAGCGGACCGGGGCAGCGCTGGAGGGGGCCACTCAACGGGCCGCCGACGCCGTGGCCCGCTATCAGGCGGCTGTGGCGGCGCTCCCGGCAGCCGAAGACCGGATCGCGGTTGCCAAGGGTTCGGTGACGGCCGCGACGGTCCAGTCGGCGACCGCCGAGCGGAAGGCGGCCGAGGCCGCGCAGACTCACCAGGCCGCCGAAGCGGGCGTGCAGACGAAGACGCAGGCGGTGACGGCCGCCCGGGAGCGGCTGAGCGCGTTCGCCGTGGCGGCGTATACCGGGAGCGCGGTGGCCGAGTTCAACATGCTCCTGGAGGTCCGGTCGCCCGAGGAGATGATTCAACGGGTCGGCTACCTCCAGCGGATCGCCGAGCACGAGCAGGCCGCGATCGGGCAGGCACGAGCGGCGCGCTTGGCCGCCCGCGCCGCCGCCAACGAAGCCGAGCTGGCCCGGCGGGCGGCCGCCGACGCCGAGCAGCTCGCCCATGATCGGCTCGTCGGGGCACGGGCGGCCGAGCAGGAGGCGGCCGACGCCCAGACCGATCTGGTCAAGCTGGTCGCCGAGCGGAAGTCCGCCAGCGACGTCGCCGACTCCGAGCGCGCCACCGTCCTGCGGCAGTACCGGGAGCAGCAGGAGGAGTCCGATCGGATCTCGGATCGGCTGCGCGCCTGGGAGGCCGCGCAGAGGAACCGGGGACCGGTGCTGCGGCCGGGCGCGCGGCTGCTCACCCCTGTCCGCAACGCCTGGAAGTCCAGCGACTTCGGCAATCGCTACGACCCGTACTACCACGTCTGGCAGCTGCACGCCGGGGTCGACCTGGCCGCCGACGGCGGTACGCCGATCTACGCGGCCGCCGACGGGGTGGTCTCCTACGCCGGATGGGCCGGTGGCTACGGCAACTACACCTGCGTACGCCATGGGCAGGCGCGGGGGAAGACGATGAGCACCTGTTACGGCCACCAGTCCCGCATCCTCGTGTCGGACGGGCAGCGCGTACGCCAGGGGCAGCTGATCGGCCGGGTCGGCACCACCGGCGCCTCCACCGGCAACCACCTTCACTTCGAGGTACGCCTCGACGGCCGCCCGGTGAACCCCCTGCCGTATTTGCCTGGGTGTCTTTGCTAGCGCCCGAGTAGACTCGCACGGTTGATTAAGCACCAGGAGGATGAGCAGCCGTGCCACGGGAGAAGGGCCGCAAGGTCGTCGCGACGAACCGCAAGGCCCGCCACGACTACGCCATCCTCGACACGTACGAGGCCGGGATCGTGCTGACCGGTACCGAGGTCAAGTCGCTGCGGATGGGCCGGGCGTCGCTGGTCGACGCGTTCGGCCAGGAGCGCGACGGCGAGATCTACCTGCATCAGCTGCACATCCCGGAGTACACGCAGGGCACGTGGACCAACCACGACCCGCGGCGTACGCGGAAGCTGCTGATGCACCGCACCGAGATCCAGAAGCTCCTCGGGAAGCTGACCGAGTCGGGACTGACCCTGATCCCGCTCAGCCTCTACTTCTCCGACGGCTGGGCCAAGGTGGAACTCGGGCTCGCGCGCGGTAAGAAGTCCTACGACAAGCGGCAGGATCTCGCCACCCGGGACGCCAACCGCGAGATCCAGCGGGCCCTGGGCCGCCGGAACAAGGGAATCGAATAGCCGACCGGGCAAGGGTTCGCGGCGCGCGCAGACGGTAATCTCCGCTGAGGTTTCATCCCCTCGGCCTTGGGAGGACGTGCGCAGTGGCTAGGCACCGGCGTGACCACGAGCAGTTCGCCGCGGCGGATCCGACGGTGGTATTGCCGGCGGTTACCGCGGCGGCGGGACCGTCCGACGAGGACGCCGCGCCGGCCGAGAGCACCAGGGACGCCGATCATGCCGGGCACGCCGAGGACTTCGCCGACGAGCCCGCCACCGAGCGGCGGCGCCGGGGTGGCCGTACGGTCAGTCCGCTGCTGATCGGCGCCGGCGGCGTCGCCTTGACACTGATCATGGTCGTCGGGGGCTGGGCGCTCGCCGGTGGCCACGGTGGCGGCGATCCGCTGGTCTACCCGTGGAGTTCGGACACTCCGGGCCCGATCGACGTCTCGATCAGCCTGGAACCCACGGTGCTGCCGTCGCCCAGCGTCGACCCGACGGCGAGCCTGAGCTCCAGCCCGGCCGCGCCCCGTCCGACCCGGAGCCGGTCGGCGAGCCCGAGCCTGTCGGCGTCGGTCAGCCCGTCGGCCGAGTCCATGACCGCCACGACCACCGCCGAGGTGATGTCCAGCCAGGTGTGGTCGGACGGTTTCGTGGTTCACTACAAGATCGCCAACAAGGGCTCGTCGGCGGCCGGCTGGAAGGTGAAGATCGTCTTCTCGAAGGCCGTCCGCCTCGACTCGCCGTGGAACGCCACTGCCGATACGCTCAGCGGGTCCGAGATGACGTTCACGGCCAAGCAGGCGCTGGCCGCCGGCACATCCGTCGACTTCGGATTCGTGGCGTATCGCACTCGGGGTGCGACCCTCGGCCTTCCGGTCACCTGCACCATCGACGGAAAGCAGTTTCCCTGCGCTTTGTCGTGACTTGGCATCCGGCGAATGCCGGACAGCGTTCCCGGCCGAAGACGGAATATATTTCAGCTCGTGAGCGAGATAAACGTTGATGTCGATCTCCCGCACCCGCCGCACCGCGTGTGGCGGGCGCTGACGGATCGCCGGGTGCTCGCCACGTGGTTCATGGAGACCGACCTGGAGCCACTGCCTGGTGCGGTCGGCCGGGCCTTCCCGAGCGGCATCCCGGGATTCACCGGGCCGTTCGACATCGAGGTCGTCTCGGTCGGCCCGGAGCGGCTGCTCGTGATGCGGTGGCGCGGCGACCAGCTGCACGCCGAGGTGCGCTGGGAGCTGGAGGAACTGACCGGCGGCACGCGGTTGCGGGTCAGCCAGACCGGCTTCCTCGGGGTGAACGGCACGCTCCGGCGGCGGGAACTGCGTCGCGCGTACCAGCAGCTCTTCGGGGAGGAACTGCTCGCGGTCCTGGGGCGGGCGGGCGAGCCCTCCGCGATCCCGCGGCAGCGCGTGCAGCAACCGGTGGTCGCGGCTGTGGGCATCGAGAACGAGCTGCCGTCGGCCGCGCCGCCCCGCGCGGACCTGGGCGACCCGTCCGATCCGTGGGCGCTCAGCGACCCGTCGGTCCTGGCCGGGGTGCGCGACCACCCGGTACCTACCGACGAGGACAGCGCCGAGATCACCCCGCCGCCGCACGGCCCCGCGGGCCGGCTCGCCGCCGCGTTTCCCCTTCAGGAGCGGGTACGCGCAACGGCGATCACGGTGACGGTGGCCATGATCGTGGTGACCGTGGGCTGGCTGTGGCTCACCCGGCCGATGCATGTGGACGGACCGCCCGCCTCATATCCGGTGGCGACCCACGACCCGGCGTTCGCCCTGCCCGAGCAGTCGCCGTTCGTGCTGCCCAGCGGCGGTCCCACCGGACCGGGCACGATCTCGCCGAGCGGCACCCCGTCGCCCGGGGCGTCCGGCCGCCCGTCGGGTTCGCCGAGCCTGGGGGCGTCGGCCAGCGGTTCCGCCACCGGGGCGCCCGCCCTCACCGCCGAGTACGCGACCCAGAGTTCCACCGGTCTGCTGGGCTACCAGGTCGCGGTGACGGTGACCGTGCACAACCCGGGTACCTCGCCGCACAGCGGCTGGACCGTCGTCCTCAAAGTCCCGTCAGCCGCCAGCGTCGACTCGAACTCGGGGTCGGTGCAGGTCTCGAAGTCGGGCGAGCAGGTCACGATCACGCCGAAGGACGCGAGCAAGGTCGTGAACTCGGGCAGCGACGTCGCCTTCATCGTGACCTTCAGCGGCGGGGCGCTGCTCGGCATCGGCAGCGGGGGAGTGACCGGCTGCGAGGTCGACGGCACCACCTGCACCAAAGCCTGACGCTCGCTGCTTTCCTCGCAGATCACGGTTACGCATGTGATCTTGGCGCGGCGAAGCCTGCGTATCCGTGATCTGCACGCTCCTCGACGGGGCATGAGAAAGGCCCCGGACCGGGTGGTCCGGGGCCTTCGCCAAGTGGAGGTGCGGGGAATCGAACCCCGGTCCCTCGCCGCATTGGCAGGGCTTCTCCGAGCGCAGCTCGCTATGCCTTTCTCGGCCCCACCGATCACACGAGCGAGTCGGTGTGACGGGCCCAGTCGCGATTGATCTCGCCGCCCCAGCCCCGCGACAGGACCGGATTGGCCAGCCTACTTACTGATGCCGGTGAACTAGGGCGTAGGCACCCCTAGACCGACAGACCTGCTACTCGCCTCAGGCGGCGAGAGCGAGGTCAGCGCGATTAACCTTGGCGCTTATAGGTTTTCGACGTCGATTAACGAGACGGCGTCGACTTCCTCGGCTCGCTTCTCCTACCGCAACGTACGCGGTCGAAACCTGTCACCCCCCTGGAGGGAGCCGCCCTGGATGAACGACTGCATTAATCCTAACGTCTCCACCCCACCGAGTCATCCCGTTATCCCCGTCACACCGGTCAAATCGGTGAATAATGCTCTCATTGGTCAACCGGTGAGTTGACGCCCAGGAAACAGCAAGGCGACTAACTTACCGTGACGTCGGTTCCTGACCAGGCCCTTTGACGGAGTCAGACGTGACGCTCAGTGACCCCGCCGAGGCGGGCAAGGAAACCACCGCCGCAGCCGGGCAAGGCGGGCCGGCGCGGGCGGCGATGAGGAAGAACCGGACGCGGTGGCTGCCCGCGCTCGCGCTGCTGCCCGCCCTGCTGCTGACCCTGTGGCTGCCGCTCAACGGCGACGTCGCGTACGTGCTCGGTGGGCTCGAAACGGCTGGCCGGGGCGGGGTGAGCGTCTGGGACGTCTTCGTCGCGCGGCCCATCGCGTACCGGCTGTTCCTGGCCGGCCTCGACGGCTTCCGAGGTCTCCTGCCGGGTGCCGACTCGTTCGCCGCGCGGAACGCGATCGTCCGGCTGGAAGCCGACCTCGTGATCATCCTGGTCGGGATCGTGCTGTACCTCGGGCTGCGACGGTTCTGCCGCCCGGCGGTCGCCGCGGTGAGTGCCCTCGCGACCACGGCCGCGCTGCTGATCTCGCCGCCCTGGCACTACCTGCAGCCGGACTGGGTCGCGGTGGTGGCCGGGGTGCTGGCGGTCGGGGCGGCGTGTGCGCCTCGCCGTTGGTGGCTCGGTGCGCTGCTGGGCGGCTTCGCCACGTTCCTGACCATCGCCGTGAAGCTCGCGACCGCTCCCATCGCGGTGATCGCGCTGCTGCTGATCGCGGCGTTGTGCGTACGCCGGGCGCTGTGGACGGCCGCGGCGGCGATCGCCTTCACCGGAATCTGGTACGTCCTGACGAAGCAGTTCCTGCCCTGGGAGTGGACCTGGTTCAACGACCAGGCCGCGTTGGTGCACAACTCGCCGATCCACCACGCGCCCAACCTGACCGACTTCCGGCGCTTCCGGATGGCGGCGTACGACGTCATGATCGTGAGCCCGATCGTGGTGCTCGCCCCGGCGGCGGTGGTCGTACTGGCTCGCCGCCGACTCCGGTACTACGCCCTGGCCGCGGTGATCGCCGGGCTGTCGGTCTCGTCGGCGTACGCCCAAGGCGAGTGGTTCATGTACCACTTCGCGGTGGTGCCCGTGCTCGCGGCCGGCGTCTGGGGAGCGGCCTTCGGCGCGAATCGGCGAGCCCGGCTGCCGCTGGGGATCGGGCTGCTCGCCGCTTCGCTCGCGAGCGCCGTCCTGCTGCGGCAACCCGTCGACTGGCGGTTGACGCAGCTCGGCCTGGTCTCGAAGGCGTACCTGCTGGGAGCTGTGCTGATCGCCGGCTGGGCCGGTCTCGCCGCCCGAGGTGCTCGCACGGATCAGCCCAGCCGGTGGACGGCGGTCGCCGGGACTGCCGCAGCGACCCTGGCCATGCTGCCGGCCTGCCTCCCAGCCAGCGCGTACGCCTTCAGCGGCTACAACGCCAACGCCTGGAACGTCCTCGGGGTCGACAACTCGGCGTTCGACGACTTGAGCAAACGGCTCGGCCGGGACACGCCCGTGCTGTACCTGGCTTTCGGCAGCGTCGCGTACAAGATGGGAAATCCGACAGCCTGCCGCTATCCCTCGCCGCAGTGGTTGCAGCGCAGCACCTATCTGCCCCAGGTCCGCGACTATCCCAGCTACAGCGACAACCTGCGCTGCCTGACCGACGACAAGACCGCGCGCTATGTGGTCATCAGCTCCTCGTGGTTCCGCGTCACCGGGGCCGACGCGGAGGTCCAGGGGCTGATAGCGGCGCGCTTCGACTGCTCCGACCAGGCCCGTGTGCCGGCCCCTGGCGATCTGGTGGTCTGCCCCGCGCGGTCTTGACGCGGATCGCGCCGGCCGGTAGGAACTGGCTGGTGCGCCCGGCCGACGTTCCCATGCCCGCCGCCGTCGCGGCCCGCCCCCGCGACGATCGCGGCTACCCGGTCCTCGCGATCACCCCCTGGGCCGACGGGCAGCCACGCTTCGCGGCCACCGGCACCGCGCGCAGCTATCTCTGCGCGGTGGAACGGCGTTGCTCCATTTGTGGTACGCCGATGGCGGCCGGACCGGTCTGGCGAGTGGTCGGCGGGGCCGAGGCGGAGGCCATCGCGGCGGCGACGGCGGCCGGGCGGGCGTACCGGAACGAGGCGGCCACTGTGGAGGCTCCGGGGCATCGCGACTGCATGCTGTACGCCGCCGTCGTCTGCCCCTACCTCGCCCAGCCGACCGCCCGGCGCGGCCAGGACGGCACCCACGCCGGCATGGTGCGCGGCGAACGCAAGAGCGCGGGCGGGGCCGTCGTCGGCTTCGCGACCCTCGAATTCCGGTACGCCGACGTCATGATGTTCCGGTTCGCCGACGTCGTCGAGTTCCTGCCGCACGACAGTGGCGAGGAACAGTTGCCGGTGCTGGTGTCGGCTATCTCGCAATCCACCGCGGCAACGCCCGAGTGCCCGGACTATCTCCTGTCGGATGAGGAATCGGCGACCCGCCGCTTCACCACCTATCTGGACGTTCGCTGATACCGTTCCGCTCGGCATCCGCCGTGAGTTCGGGGATGCGGTGCCCCTCAGCCAGGAGAATCAATGCGTACTCTGCTCACCCGTCAGCGAGCCGCCACCGCCGCGGTCCTCATCGCCTCGGTCGCCGTCCTCGCCGCCTGCGGCGAGAAGAAGGACCCCGGGGCCGACCCCAGCGCTTCCGCCACCTCGGCCATCTCGGCCGGTGCTGTGCTCATCTCGGACGGCACCGCCGTCGTGCGGATCGGCGACCGCAAGGTCACCTTCCCGACGACGGTCAAGGACGCCGCCTGGTCGCCCGACGGCAGCCGGATCGCGTTCGTCGACGGGGACGGCAACATCTCGACCAGCCGGCCCGACGGCAGCAACCGCGTCGCGATCACCAAGGCGAAGGCGGGAGCCACCCGGTCGGAGCCGACCTGGTTCGGCTACCGGATCCTGTTCACCGAGACCGATGCCAAGGGCGTCTCCCGGCTGATGCAGGTCGGCTCCAACGGTTCCGTCGTCACGACTCGGAAGGAGACGGTCACCGAGGCGTACCTCGGCCCGGACCTGCCCGAGACCGGGGCGGCCGAGGCCAACGCCGTGATCGGCGCCGAATTCGTGTCCGAGCTCGGCGAGGTGGCGTACACGGCGACGACCTCGAAGGGCAGCGACGTCTGGGTCATCGACGTCAACCAGCGGGAGCCGTACGGCACCAAGATCGCCGCCGGTAAGGACCCGGCGCTGTCGCCCGACGGCAAGCAGGTCGCGTACGTGGCCAAGGACGGTCAGGTGGCCGTCGCGGCCGTGGAGTTCGGCCAGAAGAAGACCTCGAAGCCCCGCACGATCACCACCGGCGCGCAGTCGCCCAGCCACCTCGTCTGGTCCGCCGACGGCAAGCGGGTGGCGTACTCGACCTCGACGGGCATCGAGAGCGTGGCCGCGGCCGGCGGCGACAAGCAAGAGGTGTCCGCGACTCCGGGCGTGGCCGCCTACCTGCCGGTGGCCCGCGACAAGGTGACCCGGGTGACCGGCGGGGACCCGGTGGCGATGTCCATCGCCGCGTCCAAGCTGCGCTACCCGACGATGAAGCAGTACATGCCGACCGAGGACGTGCACCCGGCGAACGGGGCGGTCCTCACGTCGGCCGCGAAGCCCGAGTTTGCCCTGCTCGCGGCGCAGATGTCCTGGGCGGCGCACGGTCCGACGCTGTTCACCTCCGGCCCGAACCTGGACGCGCCGGTCCAGGAGGAGCTGACCCGGATCTTCGGCAAGATCGACAAGTCGTACGACAACGGACCGACCGTGTACCTGGTCGGCGGGACGGACGTGGTGTCGGCCGCGACCGAGTCGGCCCTCAAGAAGGCGGGCTACCGCACCCAGCGCATCACCGGCGCGGACCCGATCGCCCTCGCCGCGGCCGCCGCCAAGGAAGTGCGTTACATCGACAACGTCTACGTCGTGGACAGCAAGGACGCCAAGCTGACGGCCGCCGTCGCCGGTGTGGCCAACACGGGCGGCATCCTCTTCACCGACGGCTCCACGCTGCCCGCCGCCACGAAGACGGCGCTCCAGGGCCTCTACGAGGGCTCCGAGGTGTACGCGATCGGCAGCGCCGCGCAGCAGGCGCTCGCGGGCGGCTGGCCCGGCAAGTCCTCGAAGACCGAGGTCATCCCGGTCGCCGCCGAGGGCGACTCCGCGGTGGCCACACTGGCCGACCTGCTGTCGGGCGGCCCGCGGGTGGCGGTCGCAGCCGACCCCGCCTCCCCGATCGAGACCGCGCTCGCGATCGCGCTCGCCCACACGTTCGGCGGGCAGGTGCTCCTGACGGGCCCGTCCGGTGTGGACGACGCGACCAAGCAGTGGCTGGTCAAGACCTCCGGTTCGATCGACACGGTGTACGTCGTCGGAGCCGGGGTGCCGGCCGACGCCGAAGCCGCGATCGCCACCGCCGTCAGCGGCCCCCTCGGCTACACCCAGTCCTAACCCACCCACCCCTATGCGTTGATCATGAACTAACGGTCGTTGTCGACGGTGTGTCGGAGTCCGAAAGTTCATGATCAACGCCCTAATGGCCTGTTCGCACCCTGGACAGCGCGGCCGGAGCGCGGGACCATCGAAGTTCCAGCCCCGCTGTTCCGGGGAGGTGCGGGATGTCGTACGAACTTCCACTCGCCGTTGGATGCCTGGCCAAGACGGTGGCGATGCCACCCGCCGGGGACGGCTGGACCCATCGGGTCGTCGCCGGAGTACAAGCCCTCCGCGAAGAACTGCTCGCCCACGTACGCGACACCGAAGGTCCCGGCGGTGCGTACGCGAAAGTGCTGCGGGACGCGCCACGGTTGGCACCGGGCGTACAAGCCCTCGTCGAGGACCATCGAGCGATCCTGGCCGCATTGGACGCCTCACCGCCGACCGAGCCGGTGGACGTCGACCGGTTACGGGACTGGGCCCGCGACATCGTCGAGGACGTCAGTTCCCATCGCCAGCGCGGCGCGAATCTGCTCTACGAGGCATACTGCACGGACCTCGGAGAGCCGGGCTGACTCTTCCCGGCTGTCTGCTCTCCCGGCCGGGTGTTCGCCGGCCGGGCCGCGAGCGTCCGGTCAGGGCAGCTCGAACGGAAGCGTCAGGCCGTCCAGGGTGGACGGGCACGGGCACGTGCGCTCCGCCGGCAGCTGCGCGAGCGTGGCGAGCAGCAGATCACGCAGCCGTTCGGTGTTCTCCCGGAAGACTCGGAAGACCTCTTCCTGTGTGACGCCGTGGTCGCCCTCGACCCCCGCGTCCAGATCCGTCACGAGCGCGATCGAGGTGTAGCAGAGCCCCAGCTCCCGGGCGAGGGTCGCCTCGGGCTCGCCAGTCATGTTGATCACACTGCCGCCCGCGGCGGTGCACGAGCGCGACTCGGCCCGGGTCGAGAACCGCGGTCCCTCGATGACGAACATCGTGCCGCCGTCGACGATCGCGTGATCCCGTTCCGCCGCCGTACGCAGCACCGCCGACCGCCCCGCCGGACAGTACGGGTCGGCGTAGTTCACATGCACCGCCCCGACGTCGAAGAAGGTGCGTACGCGAGACGAGGTGCGGTCGATCACCTGGTCCGGCAGGACGAACGTGCCTGGCCCCAACTCCGGCCGCAGCCCGCCGACCGCACACGGGGCCAGGATCTGGCGTACGCCCAGCGACCGCAGCGCCCACAGGTTCGCGCGGTAGTTGATCCGATGCGGCGGCAGCCGATGATCACGCCCGTGCCGTGGCAGGAAAGCGACGTTCCGGCCGCCCACATCGGCGATCGTGATCACGTCGGACGGGTCGCCGTAAGGAGTGTCGACTTTCTGCTCGACCGCGTCGGCGAGCAGTGCATATAGTCCTGATCCGCCGATCACTGCGAGGTCTGCGCTCCGGCTCATGGAGCATGACCTTATCCGCAACCGGGGCGGACGGATATGGTGCAAGCCATGACATCGGGCGTGGAGCGCATGGAGCTGACGGGTCATCTGCTGGTCGCTACGCCCGGCCTGCGCGATCCCAACTTCGAGCGCAGCGTCGTCCTGATCCTCGGTCACGAGCAGTCAGGCGCCCTCGGTGTCGTCCTCAACCGCGCGACCGGTACGTCCGTCCGCGAAGTCCTGCCCGGTTGGGAGAGCCTCACCCCCGATCCGGCGGTCCTGTTCGAGGGCGGCCCGGTCCAGCCCGACTCGGCGATCTGCGTCGCCCGCGCACGCTCCGGGGTCGCCGGGTTTCTCGGCTTCAGCCGGGTCGTCGGCCAGATAGGGACGGTCGACCTGTCCCGCGATCCGGCCGGCATGCGCGAGCGCCTCGACACCGTCCGGGTCTTCGCCGGATACGCCGGCTGGGAGCCCGGCCAACTGGAGGGGGAGATCGCGACCGGCTCCTGGCACGTCTGCCAGTCGCTGCCCTCCGACGCCTTCTCGGCCCGGCCGGATGATCTCTGGGGGATGGTGTGGCGGCGCCAGGGCGGCCTGCTCGCGGCGGTCGCCCACTACCCGTCCGACCCGTCGCTGAACTAGTCATACCCGATTTCGCCGTTGGTCGGCGGCCGTGTAATATCGTGCGAGTGCTCGGGCGACCGAGCGACCTGCGGGGACGTGGCGCAGCTGGTAGCGCACCACACTGGCAGTGTGGGGGTCAGGGGTTCGAGTCCCCTCGTCTCCACCCGCACATCGGTAATGTCCGATGAGAGAAAGCCCAGCTCATTCGTGAGCTGGGCTTTCGTTGTGTCGGGGCGGACCGTCGGTATGCGCCCATCTTGAGAACCGCTGGCGTGATCGGCTCGCCATGACTAACTGTAACAGCACTTATATAAGTGCTGTTACAGTTAGCCCATGAGTGAAGAAGGGGATCTTCTCGAAGGCAGCATCTGGCGGCGGCCGATCGTGCTCGACGGCGGTGGGCCGCTGACGATCCAGGAGCTGGCCGACCGGGTGAAGGTCGCACACTCGGCGATGAGCCAGACCGTCACGGCGATGCGTCTCCATGACCACCTGCGGCTGGAACGATGAAAGCGCTGGTCGATATCGGACCGCTCCGCGAACAGCGGGCCTTCCGCCGACTGTGGCTTGGCGCCACCGCGTCCGGCTTCGGCAGCAACCTCACGACGTTCGCCGTCGCCTTCAGCGTCTGGGACTCCACGCACAACTCGTTCTATGTCGGTTTGATCGGCCTCTTCGCGGCGATCCCGCTGATCACGCTCGCACTCGTCGGCAGCGCCTTCATTGATCATCTTGACCGAGTGCGGCTCGCCCGGAGTACCACTCTCGGGCAGATCGCGACCAGCGTGCTCTTCGCCGCAGCGGCCGCCTTCGGGCAGGTCTGGGCGATGTTCGCGCTCACCGCCGTCGCTGCCGGGCTCTCCGCTGTCGGGTCACCGGCGCGCCGCGCCATCGTCACGCAGATGCTGCCCGCCGATCGGCTCGCGGCCGGCCTCGCCCTCAACCACCTGTCCTTCCAGCTGTCGATGCTGCTCGGTCCGGCCCTGGCCGGTGTGATCACGGCCGCGTGGGGGAGCGAGGTCTGCTTTCTCCTCGACGCGGCCACGTTTGTGGCGGCGCTGCTGGGGCTGCGTGGCCTGCCGCCGGCGGCGACGGCCCCCGATGGCCGGCCGGGGATGTCGGCCGTCTGGGAGGGGCTGCGATTCACGATCCGCACCCCGCTCGTACGGGGTGCGTTGCTGGCCGATCTGAGCGCGACTGTCCTGGCGATGCCCGTCGCCCTTTTCCCCGCCATCAACGAGGAGAAGTTCGGGGGTTCGCCGCGTGTGCTCGGACTCTTCCTGACCTCGGTCGCCGTGGGCGGCCTGATCGCGTCCATGCTCTCCGGCCTCGCAACGCGCGGTGCGCGTCCGGGAGCGATATTGCTTGTGTGTGGAGCGGTCTGGGGTGGCGCGCTCGCGCTGGTGGGAGTGGCCGATCACCTGGTGGTGGTACTCGCGTTGCTTGCGTTGGCCGGCGGCGCGGACACCTGGGCTGTGGTCTCGCGGGGAACCGTAGTCCAGGCATCCACTCCGGACGCTTATCGTGGTCGTGTCGCCTCGCTGGAGCACATCGTCGGCGTGGCCGGCCCCGAGTTGGGCGGCGTACGCGCGGGCGCGGTCGCGGCGCTCACCTCGGGTGGTGCGTCGCTACTGCTCGGCGGCCTTGCCTGCCTGGTCGGCATCGGCCTCATCGCACGGCTCAACCCGCAGTTGCGCACAGGTGTGCTTCCGCCGCCGCAGTCGGCCAACGCCGAGCGCCTTTCCTCCGCCGGTACGGCCGCAGCCCCATGATTTCCAGCTCTATGATCAGCACGTGCCGCTGCGACTTGTTCAGGTGAACTTCAAGGCTTGGGATGATTCGGCGCTTGGCCGGTTCTGGGCGGAAGCGTTCGGCTGGGGCCTTTCCAGCGAGGGACCGAGTGTGACCAACGTCGAACCCACAGGCTTCGTCTACCCGGACCCCGCCGGCATCGGCATCGATGTCGTCAGCGTTCCGGACCCCGAGAGCGTGAAGTACCGCGCGCACCTCGACCTCGCCACCACCTCGGCGGCCCAGCAGGCGGAGTTGGTCGCGCGGTTGACGGATCTCGGTGCGACGCCCGCCGATGTCGGCCAGGGTGATGTGCCATGGACGGTCCTGGCCGATCCGGAGGGCAACGTCTTCTGTGTGCTCGAGCCTCGGGAGATCTACCGGGACACCGGGCCGATCGCCGCGGTGGTCGTCCACTGCGCGAACCCACCGGCCTTGGCTCGGTTCTGGGGCGAGGCGATGGACTGGACCGTGCACGAGGTGACCGACGATTTCGCGCGGCTGCGTTCGGCCAAGGGTGTCGGCCCGTACCTGGAGTTCATCCGCGCACAGGGGCCGGAGGCCGTATGGAACCGCATGCACCTCGACCTGGCGCCGTACCCGGATGATGATCAAGCGGCCGAGGTGGCCCGGCTGCAGACCCTCGGCGCGACCTTCGCCGACGTCGGCCAGGGCGACGTCGTGTGGAACGTCCTCGCCGACCCGGAGGGCAACCAGTTCTGCGTCCTTACGGCGCGCTGACAGCGGGTGCTCCACGCCGCGGCCAGGCCGGTCAGGGGCTGACCTCGCGGCCGTTCTCGTCGAGCAGGTGATCCTGCCAGTACCGGTCCCACTCGTCGTCGACGTGCTTGGGCACCTTGCCCTCGGGGAACCGGACGTAGCCGGCCGGCGGCGATTGGCCGTCCTTCACGCAGGTCCGCCCGGTGGTGCTGTGCACTGCCGCGACCGCGTACTCGTCGGAGGGGCAGATCGCCTCTCGGAACGCACAGCCGCTCACCAGGAAGATTCCCGCCATGCTCGCCGCCGTCAGCGCGGCCGTGGATCGCTTACCCAAGATCTGGCGCCTCCCTCTCCGGTCCGGTCAGTCTCGTCGCCCCGACCACAGCACGCAAACGTCCGCGTACGCGGCGGCCGGCGCGTCGGATCGAGGTCGGCGTGCGATGCTGGACGGGTGAACCGGGAGGACCTCGTCCGGCTCCGGCGGGCGCGCGACCGGATGGACCGTGACTTCGCCGAGGCGCTCGACGTGCCCGCGCTCGCCCGGCAGGCGCTGATGTCGCCGGGTCATTTCGCGCGGAGCTTCCGGGCGGCGTTCGGGGAGACGCCCTACAGCTATCTGATGACCCGTCGGATCGAGCGGGCCAAGGCTTTGCTGCGGCGCGGGGATCTGAGCGTCACCGACGTCTGCTTCGCGGTCGGCTGTACCTCGCTCGGGTCGTTCAGCTCCCGGTTCACCGAGCTGGTCGGTGAGACGCCGAGCGCCTACCGGGCGCGGAAACACGAGGCGGTGGCGGCTATTCCGGCCTGCTTCACCAAGATGCGTACGCGGCCGAGCCGCACCGCCCGGACGGGGTCGTCAGCGTAACGTGACGGCCATGGACATCAAGGTTTCGCACTGCTTCATTCTGGTGGACGACCATGAGAAGGCCCTGGGCTTCTATCGTGACGTGCTCGGCTTCGAGGTCCGCAACGACGTCAGCTTCGAGGGCATGCGCTGGGTGACGGTCGTCCCGCCGAGTCAGCCGGAGCTGCAGATCACGATCGAGACCGTCGACTCCAATCCGGAGGCCTCGCCGGAGGACAAGGACAAGCAGGCGGACCTGCTCGCCAAGGGCATGCTGCGCGGGCTGGTCTTCACGACCGACGACGTCGACGCCGCCTTCGAGCACATCCGGGCGTCCGGTGCCGAGGTGCTGGAGGAGCCGACCGACCAGCCTTACGGCGTACGCGACTGTGCGTTCCGCGACCCGGCCGGGAACATGATCCGGCTGAACCAGCCTAAAAGGGCCGATCGGCTCAAGTAGGCCCGACCGGCCCGCGAAGAAGGCGTAGGCCCGTCGGCCCACGCCTTCCGTTCGTTCGACGATCAGCTCGGCTTGGCGTACGTCGCGATCTCGCCGAAGTCCAGGGCGATGCACGCCTCGTTGCCGATCACCTCGGCGTCATGGCCGGGCAGGACGAAAGCCACCTCACCCGGTGTCAGCTCCTGCTCGGAACCGTCCTTCATATGGACGACCATCCGGCCCTGCAACAGGTAGATGAGGTGCTGTACCTCGCATAACTCGGTACCAGCGAGCGGCTTGACGTTCTTCGACCACTTCCAGCCGGGTTCGAACGTCCCCCGTGCGACCGGCTTGCCCCCGAGCATCACGATGTCGGCCATCCCGTTGCCCTGGAAGGGCCGGGTCTCGTCGGGCTTCTCGAACGACTTCACTTCGATGGTGTTCATGCAGGTCACCCCCGTTCGATTTCTTCCAGCGTACGGCGGATTCCGGGGCGAAATCCGGCGATTGCCGGAGGCAACCGTTTTCCCGATTCGACCCCGTCACGGGGTGACGGTGGGTCCCGCGGAGGGGCTGCGGCTCGGGCTCTTCGAGACCTTCGGCGACGGCGACGAGCTGGGGCTGACCGACTGCGACGGCGAGGTCGTGACCGTCGGTCCCTCCCACAGGGTGAAATCGGTGAACATCACCGAGTACGCCGATTTGGCCGTCCCGAGCTGGTAGATCCCCATCGCCACCGAACCGGAGTCCAATTGTGACAGTGGCCGGGCGCCTTGCGGGCGGCCGTTGAGGGTCAGCGAGACGCGATCGGCGTCGACGACCATCTCGACGTTGATCGGCACGTTCACGGCCAGCGACGTCCCGGCCGGCTGCGGCCAGTCGTTGACCTTCACCGAGGTCCACTTCCCGCCCGGCTTGGCGGGCGGCCGGTAGTCGTACAGGGTCACCGAATCCGGGCACAACCTGATCGCGTACCCGCCGGTCTTGGGAGAGAAGCGGAACCACAACGCGGCGCAGGTCTTCGGCGTGCCCAGGGTGAGGCGGACGCCGACCGCGACGTCACGGGCGTCGCGGGGCGGATTGATGTGGCATTGCGCGACGCCGGTGTTCGTGGCGGCGGTGTAGCCCTCAGAGCTGAACTTGCACGCGGTGCTTTCCTGCCAGTACTGCGGGGCCGTGAGCGCGCTCGGCGGAATGATCTCGTACCAGCCGAGGGGTGCCTTGAGCTGGGGAAGCGGGTCGGCGGTGGGGGAGACGGTGGGCAACGGAGAATCCGCCACCGACACGACGGCCGACGGGGAGGGCGTGGGCGTGCTCGGGGTGTTGGCGTTCGCGTCGGTCTTCTTGAGCAGATAGCTGGAGAAGAACACGCCGCCGGCGGCGAGCAGCGCGACCGAGGCGAGCCCGGCGACGAGCACGAGCGACCGGCGTCGCCGCGTCGAGACGACCATCGGACCGGTGTCCTCGCCGTCGCCGAGGAGGCCGAGCGAGGTGGGCTCCATGGCCTGGGCGGCGGCGGCCGGACGGAGGACGTCCTTGGAGACGTGCGAGGTCGCGCCGAGCGAGACCAGTCGATCCAGCAGCTCACGAGCGGTCGGCCGGGCGGCCGGATCCTTCTGGAGGGTCTGCGCCACGACGTCGCGCAACGCCGCGCCCACGCCGTCGAGGTTCGGCTCCTCGGACAAGATCCGCACGGCGGTGGCGGCCGGGGTGTCACCGCCGAACGGGGTGTGCCCGGTCGCGGCGTAGACCATGACCGCGCCCCAGGCGAAGACGTCGGCGGCGGGGGAGATCGGCCGGTCCGTCGGCCCCAGCCGCTCCGGCGCGATGTACGGGATGGTGCCCATGACCTGGTCGGTCTGGGTGAGCTGGGTCCCGTCGGTGCTGGTCCGCGCCAGGCCGAAGTCGATCACCTTGACGCCGCCGCGAGGCAGCAGCACGTTGGCCGGTTTGAGGTCGCGGTGGATGACGCCGGAGTTGTGGATGGCGGTCAGCGCGGTCGCCATGCCGATGCCCAGCGAGTGCAGGGCGGCCCCGGACACCGGGCCGGACTCGCGGACGATCTCGGACAACGTCGGACCGTCGACGTACTCGACGACCAGGTAGGGCGGCTCGTGCTCGGGGTCGGCGTCGAGCACCTCGGCAGTGCAGAACGGCGGGACGTTCTTCGCCCGCTCCACTTCCCCACTGAACCGCGCCCGGAACTCGGGCTGATCGAGCAGGTGATCCTGGATGACCTTGAGCGCGACCTTCTGCCCGGTCGTCGACTCAGCCAGGAAGACCGTGCCCATCCCACCCTGGCCCAGACGCCCCAGCAGCTTGTATCCGGCGATTTCCACCACATCGCCCGGACGTAGCGCCTGAACGCCTGACATGTTCTTTCCTCCCCGCGAGACTGCGACAGCATGCCACTTGCGGCGGTCGGCGTAAATCACCCTTCAGGCACAGCCGACACATATTGTGTGCCGTGACACACTCGGGACTATGACATCGACGGCCGCCAACCCTCACGAAACCCTCGCCCACCTGCGGCAATCCAGTCCAGCCCACCAGATTCCCATCGGACCCACCGCAGTCGGCTGGCTGATCACGCGGTACGCCGACGTGAAGCGCGCGCTGAACGACCCACGACTGTCCAAGCAGGCATTGTCCCAGCGCACCAACGGCGGCTCCCCGTTCCCAGTCGACGTACGCAAGGCGATGAGCGAGCACATGCTCAACTTCGACCCGCCCGAGCACACCCGGCTGCGCCGCCTGGTCTCAGCGTCCTTCACCGCCCGCCGCGTGGAAGCGCTGCGACCGCGGATCGAACAGCTCACCGACGACCTGCTCGCCGGGCTCGACGGCCGCGACACCGTGGACCTCATCGACGACTTCGCTTTCCCGTTGCCGTTCACCGTCATCTGCGAGCTGATCGGCGTACCGGAGATCGACCGGGAGGCGTTCCGCGGCTGGTCGAACACCATGGTGGCCGGACCGGCGGCGCCGCCGGAACAGATGTATCAGGCGGTCGCGGCCACGGCGGACTACGTGGCGGACCTCATCGGCCGCAAGCGCGCCGAACCCGACGACGCGCTGCTCAGCAGCCTGATCCAGGCCAGCGACGCGGGTGCGGGACTGACCGCCGACGAGCTGAGCTCGGTGGTGTTCCTGCTCCTGCTGGCCGGGCACGAGACCACCGTCAACCTGATCGGCAACGCGGTCTACGTGCTGCTCCAGCGCCCGTCAATGGCCGCGGACCTGCGAGCGGACCCCACGCTGGTGCCGGACGCGATCGAAGAGATCCTGCGATACGAAAGCCCGGTGAAGTCCTCGACACTCCGGCTGACCACCGAACCCGTCACCTACGGCGACATCACGATCCCCGCCGACGAGATCGTCATCATCTCGCTGCTGTCGGCGAACCGCGACGGTGACGCGTTCATCGCCGCCGACGAATTCGACCCCACCCGGACCGACGCCGGCGGCCACGTCGCCTTCGGCCACGGCATCCACTACTGCCTCGGCGCCCCGCTCGCCCGGCTCGAAAGCCAGATCGCGGTGTCCGCGCTGCTCCGACGCTATCCCGAATTGCGTTCGGCGGTTCCGCTCGACGAGCTCGACTGGCGGCCGGGGATCCTCATGCACGGGGTCACTCGGTTGCCGGTAACGCTCCGCTGACCCCGCCGCCCCTCCCACCCTGCCACCGCCGCGCGGCGGGCGGCGGGTGGGCGAGGGGCAGGGGGCAACGGATCGGGGGGTCTGGGGCGTTCCCCTGGCATGGAGCTGCGTCTGTCTGCGGCGGATCTCGGCCGCGTCACCGTCGCGCAAGGGGCCGATCCCGAGCTGGAGTACCAGCTCAGCCTGAGGATGTTGCGCCGCCCGTCGTTGCCGTGCTTCGTCGACTGGCATGGCGAGATGGCGCAGCGGTTCCGGTATCGGGAGTTGACCGACCGCGCGGGGTATGAGCGCACCGCGATCGAGCCGTATTGGGATCGCATCGAGAAGTTCGTCGCGGCGGAGCGGGTTCGGCTCGGCCGCACGGTGCTCGACGGCGGCTTGGACGGCCTGCTCAGCACGCTGCATCCGGAGGTTCGCTGGGCACCGCCGTCGTTGCGGGTCACCGGGCCCGACGAAGTGGTGGCCGGCGAGGGCGGGTTGCTGGTGCAGCCGTCGGTCTTCGTCGGGCACCATCCGATGCTCGTGCGCCGCAAAGGACAGGCCGTCCTGGTCCAACCGGTGAGCTGTGAGCTGGAGGATCAGGCGGATGAGCAGCTCGGCGCGCTCATGGGGCGTACCCGGGCGAAGTTGGTCAAAATCCTGATGCTCGCGGGTGGTGCGACGACCACGCAGCTCGCGCGCCGCGCGGATCTGTCGCTGGCCGCGGTCAGCCAGCACGTCGCCGTGCTGCGGGCGGTCGGGCTCGTGGTCACCCAGAACGCCGGCCGCGAGCGGTGCCATCTACTCACGCCGGCGGGCGCGCGACTCGTCGAGCGTCCCGCCTGTTCCTGACTTGTACGCCGAGAGCAGGGCCCGGATATCCTCGCCGTCATGACCTTGGTGTGCCTGCGGGCGAACGACTCGGCGCTGGTGCTGGACGTGTCCGGCCCGAAGCTGCCGCGCGTGCTGCATTGGGGGGCCGACCCGGGATCGCTGGAGGGTTTCGCGCTCGCGACGCAGCCGTTCGCGTTGCAGGTCGACGAGCCGATGCCGATCACGTTGCTGCCCGCGCAGGCCGACGGCTGGCTGGGGCGGCCGGGGCTGGCCGGGCACCGCGACGGCACGTGGCCGTTCCAGCGGTTGACGCTGACCGGTGACCCTCAGGTCGAGGTCGACCCGGCCGGTGGCGGCCGGATCGTGGTCGAGTCCGCCGACGCGGCAGCCGGGATCCAAGTCGTCAGCGAGCTGTTGCTGAGCCCGCAAGGCGTTGTGCGAGTCCGGCATACGGTGACGAATTCGGGCGACGGCGTCTGGACACTCGACCGGCTCGAAGCACTGCTTCCGGTGCCGGGGCAGGCCCGGGAGCTGCTCGACTTCAGCGGCCGCTGGCCACGGGAGAAGCAGCCGCAGCGGTCGGAGTTCCAGCACGGCTCCCACGTACGTGAGAACCGCCGGGGGCATACCGGGCACGACGCGACGGGCCTGCTCATCGCGGGCACACCGGGCTTCGGCTTCCGGAGCGGCGAAGTCTGGGGCGTCCACATCGGATGGAGCGGCGACCACGTCCACGCCGCCGAACGGTTCGCCGAAGGCGTGAGCCTGCTCGGCGGCGGTGAACTGCTCCTGCCCGGGGAGGCACGTCTCGCGCCGGGAGAGGTGTACGCGAGTCCTTGGGCGTACTTCGTCTATTCGGCGGCCGGACTCGACGGGTTGAGCAGTGCTCTCCATCGGGAACTGCGCGCCCGGCCGAGCCATCCGCACAGTGCTCGTCCGGTCGTGTTGAACACCTGGGAGGCCGTCTACTTCGACCACCGGCTCGACCGGCTGACGGCGTTGGCCGACGTCGCGGCCCGGATCGGGGTGGAACGTTTCGTCCTGGACGACGGCTGGTTCCTCGGCCGCCGGGACGACAAAGCCGGCCTGGGCGACTGGTATGTCGACCCCGAGGTCTGGCCGAACGGTCTGCACCCTCTCGTCGACCACGTACGCGGGCTGGGGCTGCAAGTCGGGCTGTGGTTCGAGCCGGAGATGGTGAACCCGCGGTCCCGGCTGGCCGAGGAGCACCCCGACTGGGTCCTCGCCACCCCGGGTCGCTGGCCGGTGCTCGCCCGGAACCAGGTCGTCCTCGACGTCGCCCACCCCGACGCGTACGCGTACCTGCTCGACCGCATCTCGTCGCTGGTGACCGAGTACGGCATCGACTACATCAAGTGGGATCACAACCGGGACCTCGTCGAGGCCGTGCACGCCGGGCGAGCGGGCGTACGCGCTCAGACGCTGGCCGTCTACAGCCTGCTCGCCGAGGTACGCCGACGCCACCCGAAGCTGGAGATCGAGTCCTGCTCGGGCGGGGGCGCGCGGATCGACTTCGGGATCCTGGAGCACACCGACCGGGTCTGGACCTCCGACACCAACGACGCCCTGGAGCGCCAGGCGATCCAGCGCTGGACCGGTCTTCTGCTGCCGCCGGAGCTGATGGGGGCGCACATCGGCCCGCCGCACGCGCACACCACCGGCCGGTACGCCGACCTGCCGTTCCGGGCGGCCACCGCCCTCTTCGGCCACGCCGGCCTGGAGTGGGACCTGACCTCGCTCAGCGAGGCCGAGCTGGCGCAGCTGACCGCGTGGATCACGCTCTACAAGCGACTGCGGCCGCTGCTGCACACCGGCGACGTCGTCCGGGCCGACCATCCCGATCCGGCCGCCTGGCTGCACGGCGTCGTCGCGGCCGACGGCGCGCACGCGGTCTATTGCTACGCCCAGCTCACCGCGCCGCTCGACCTCGCGCCTCCGGCGCTGCGGCTGCCGGGCCTCGACCCCGCGCGGACGTACGAGGTCCGGGTACTACCCGAAGTCAGCGTGGAACTGGGCGGATCCGCCCGTAACCCGGCCTGGCGCGACGGCGTCACCGCCTCCGGAGCGATGCTCTCGACGGTCGGCCTGCGGGCTCCCCGCCTGAACCCCGCCGAGTCCCTAGTCCTAGAACTCCACCCCGTTGTTTCCCGCCGATCATGAACTAACGGTCGTGATCAACCGGTGTGTCGCGTCCGCAGCACCATGATCGACTCCCGGGCGTACTGATCGTCCTGCGGCGGGAGTGCGCGGGCGAGGGTGGCCCAGGGGGTGAGGGCGGTCGGGGTGGGAGAGTGGACGTATGCGGTACGACCTGGTCGAAGGTGACATCACCGAGCAGCATGTCGACGTGATCGTGAACGCCGCGAACTCCTCCCTCCTCGGTGGGGGAGGAGTGGATGGGGCGATCCATCGCAAGGGCGGGCCGGAGATCCTCGCCGAATGCCGGGCCCTGCGCGCCTCGAAGTACGGCCGCGGGCTGCCGACCGGGCAGGCGGTCGCGACCATCGCCGGGAGGTTGCCCGCCCGCTGGGTCGTCCACACGGTCGGGCCGGTCTACAGCTCTACGGAGGATAGGTCTGCCCTGTTGACCGCCTGCTACACGAACTCCCTGACGGTGGCGGACGGACTGGGCGCTCAAAGCATCGCGTTCCCGCTGATCTCGTCGGGCATCTACGGCTGGCCGCTGGAGGACGCCTTCCGCCGGGCGACCGCCGCCATCGAGGCCTTCGAGTCGCGGTCGCTCACCGCGGCGAGCCTGGTTCTCTTCGGCCCGGCCGCCCGCCTCCGCACCACCTAAGCCGACGCGCCCCCGCCTGAGCGCAGACCCGCCGAGCGCAGACCCGCCGAGCGCAGACCCGCCTGAGCGCAGACCCGCCTGAGCGCAGACCCGCCTGAGCGCAGACCCGCCGAGCGCAGACCCGCCGAGCGCAGAACTACCTGAGTCGTTGAAGAGAACCGCCTGAGCTGCAAACAAGGTGTCCGGCACGGTTCGGGCTATTGACATATGTCTTCGTAGGGACTTTTCTATCTCCATTCCATGACAACGTTGTCTGAAAGGAGTGGATCATGTCCCGCGGACCTCTCCCACGGCTCGGGCGTGCGTTCACAGCTTTCCTCGTCATCGCGGCCGGTGTCGCGTACGCGCCGACGTCGGCGCACGCGGCCGTCCTCAACCTCACGCAGTACGTCAACCCGTTCATCGGGACCGACGACAGCAACTCGCCCAACCCCGTCCCCGGCGGCGCCGGTGGCAGCACGGTCCCCGGCCCGGTGGCCCCGTTCGGGATGGTGCAGTTCAGCCCGGACACGCCTACCGCGTCCCCCTCCGGCTACCGGTTCTCCGACACCCAGATCCAGGAGTACGCCCTGACCCATTTCAACGGGGCGGGCTGCTCGAACAACGAGGACATCGGGATTCTCCCGATCACCGGCGCGATCGGCTCGTCGCCGGGGACCAACTGGACGGCGTACCAGGCGACTCAGGTCAAGGGTAGTGAGGTCGCGCAGGCCGGCTACTACAAGTCGGTGCTGTCCACCTACGGGAACACGCAGGTCGAGCTGTCCGCGACGAAGCGTACGGCGCTCATGCGGCTCACCTATCCGGCCACGACGTCGGCGCGCGTACTGCTGAACACGAGCAAGAGCGCGACCGGCAGCCGCAGCGGGTCGATCTCGATCAGCGGCGCGACCGTGAGCGGTTCGGTCACCGGCGGCGGCTTCTGCGGCTCGTCGAAGACCTACCAGATCTACTACTACGGTCAGTTCGACCGTACGCCCACGGCGGTGGGCACGTGGCTGGGCGGGACGGTGAGCGCGGGCTCCACCAGCACGAGCGGCACCAACTCGGGCGGCTACGTCACCTTCGACACGAGTACGAACGCCGCCGTGAACTTCAAGATCGGCATCTCCTTCGTCAGCGTCGCCAACGCGCAGGCCAACTTGACCGCGGAGCAGAGCGGCTTCGCCTTCGACACCGTACGCGCCAACGCCGACACCGAGTGGAACACGATCCTGAACCGGGTGCAGGCGACCGGTGGCAGCGCGACCGATCTGCAGAAGTTCTACACCGCCCTCTACCACGTGCTGATCAACCCGAACATCGCCAGCGACGTCAACGGGCAGTACCGCGGGTTCGACCAGGCGGTGCACACCTCCAGCCGCACGATCTACCAGAACTACTCGGGCTGGGACATCTACCGGTCGTGGGCCGCGTTGGTGGCGCTGATAGCGCCGGACGAGGCGGCCGACATCGCGAACTCGATGGTGATCGACGGCCAGCAGGGCGGGCTCATTCCGAAGTGGTCGCACAACAGCAACGAGCACTTCGTCATGACCGGCGACCCGGGGCCGGTGATCGTCTCCAGCCTGAACGCGTTCGGCGTGACGAACTTCGACACCGCGGCCGCGCTGACTCTGATGAACAGCAGCTCGAACGGTGGAACCATCCAGGGCGGCGCCATTCGCGGACGCCAGTCCGAGTACGCCAGCCAGCACTTCATCGACGAGGACTCCTCCGACTCCCTGGAGTACTCCGCGTCGGATTTCGCCGTGGCGCAGTTCGCCCAGCGGCAGGGCAACACCAGCCTCTACAACACCTACATCGCACGGGCGCAGTGGTGGGCCAACGTGTTCTCCACCGAGTCCGGCTACGTCCAGCGGCGCGATCCCGACGGCACCTGGACCTGGCCGCTCGACCCAGCCAGCAGCAGCAACTACACCGAGGGCAACGCCTCGCAGTACACCTGGATGGTCACCTACAACTTCGGCAGCCTGATCAACCTCATGGGCGGGCCGCAGACCGCGCGGCAGCGGCTCGACCACCACTTCACCCAGCTCAACGGCGGGCTGACCCAGCCGTACTTCTACATCGGCAACGAGCCTGAGCATGGTGTGCCGTGGGCGTACAACTGGGCGCAGTGGCCGGCCGGCGCCTCGTCGGTTGTCCGCCGTGTGATGAACGAGTCGTACACCACCGGCGCGGGTGGGCTGCCCGGCAACGAGGACCTCGGGGCCACCTCGGCCTGGTACGTGTGGGGCGCGCTCGGCATGTACCCGGCGACGCCGGGTGCGGACACGCTGGCGTTGCACGGGCCGCTGTTCCCGTCGATCCTCATCGACCGGCCGGTCGGCGACATCCAGATCAACGCCACGGGAGCGGGTCAGGGCTCGCCGTACGTGCAGAGCTTCAGTCGCAACGGCACCGCCCAGACCCGGAACTACCTGCGTTACCCGGACCTCGCGAGCGGCGCCACGCTCGCGTACACGATGGGAAGCAGTGCGAGTAGCTGGGGCACCGGTGCGGGTGACGTGCCGCCGAGCTTCAACGACGGCTGGGCCCCGCCCGCCGCGGCGCCGAGCCTGGGCACGAACCTGGCCCAGGGCAAGGTCGCGAGCGGTTCGACGAGCTGCAACTCCACCGAGACCGCGGACAAGGCGTTCGACGGGCAGCTCTCGGCGGCGAGCAAGTGGTGCTCCAGCGTGAGTGGTACGAAGACGCTCCAGGTCGACCTGGGGTCCGCGCAGAACGTCGGCGCGTTCGTGGTCAAGCACGCGGGTCTCGGCGGCGAGAACACCGGCTGGAACACCGGCGCGTTCACCATCTCGACCAGCACCGACAACAGCACTTGGACCCAGCGGGTCGCGGTCTCGGGTAACCGCTCCAGCCGCACCTACCACCCGATCGGCACCGTTTCCGCGCGATACGTGCGGCTCGACATCACCACACCCACGAACAACGGCAATGCGGCTGCGCGCATCGCTGAATTCGAGGTGTACGCCGGAAGTGGCGGACCGGTCAACCTAGCCCTCGGCAAGGCCGCGACCGCCGATTCGTCGTGTGCCACGACAGAGGGGCCGGAGAAGGCCGTCAACGGCTCGTGGACCGGCGGGAACAGTGACAAGTGGTGCTCGCTGGGCAGCAGCAAGTGGTGGCAGGTGGACCTGGGTTCGGCCCAGACCGTCTTGTCGTTGACGCTGCGGCACGCGGGCGCGGGCGGGGAGTCGGCGACGTGGAACACGCGTGACTTCACGATCCAGACGTCGACCGACGGGACGACCTGGACCACGCGGGCGACGGTCACCGGCAACACCGCCAACGTCAGCACTCATCCGATCACGCCGGTGTCGGCGAGGTACGTCCGGATCACCGTCCAGACCCCGGCCCAAGACACCAACACCGCAGCCCGCATCTACGAAATCGAGGTCTACTAACCCCCACCCCACCTCCCGTTGATCATGGAGTCAACCGTGGTCTCGACGGTGTGTCGGGACGGGACACTCCATGATCGACGGCGAGGGAGCGGGGCTAAGCGAGGCGGAGGGTGGAGGGGTAGCGCTCCGGATCGAAGGCGAGCGCGGCCGCGCCCACGAGGCCGGCCGCGTTCCCCAATTCCGCCGGGGCGACCGCGAGATCCCGCAGGAAACCGAGTTTGGCGTGTTCGGCGATGGCCTGGCGCAGCGGCGGGAGCAGCACGTCGGCGGCCCGGGACACGCCGCCGCCGACGACGGCCAGCGACAGGTCGGCGATGGCGGCAGCGGAGACGATCCCCGCCGCGACGGCGCGTCCGGCGCGCTCGAACGCCTGCGTCGCGACCTTGTCGCCGTCCCGGGCGGCGGCCGCGAGGTCCACAGCGGACTCCCCGGCCCAGCCCTGGCGGCGCGCCCAGGCGACCATGCTCGGCCCGCTGGCGATGCCCTCCACGCAGCCGCGGCCGCCACAGGGGCACGGGTCGCCGTCGAGGTCGACCACGGTGTGGCCGATGTGCCCGGCGTTGCCCGTACGCCCGCTGATCAGCCGGCCGTGCTGGATCAGCCCGCCGCCGACGCCGGTCGACACGACCAGGACGATCACGTCGTCCACCGATCGGGCGGCACCGCGCCAGTGCTCCCCGACGGCGGCGCACATCCCGTCGCCGGCCATGCGTACGGGGATGCCGGGGGCCAGTTCGGCGATGCGCGGGGCGAGCGGGAAGTCCCGCCAGCCGAGGATGTTGACCGGGCTCACGGTGGCCTCGACGAGGTCGAGCGGGCCGGCGGTGCCGATGCCGATGCCGACGACCGGCCGCCCCGACGCCTCGGCCAGCGTCTCGCGGATGAGCCCGGCGAGCGGCGCGAACACCGTTTCGGCGTCTCCCGGCAGGGTCGGTACGCTCCGCGCACCGAGCACCGTCCCGTCCGCGCTCACGAGCGAGGCCGCCATTTTGGTGCCGCCGATGTCGACGGCGAGGGCAAGAGCAGCACGGTCCATGGCGGGCAGGATAGCCCGAGCGACGTATGACAACGTTGTCAGCCCCGCGCACCGTTGTCGTGACGTAACCTCCTCACCGTGGCGGGGAGTCAGCGGGAGAAGCAGCGCGACGGGCGGCCCACGATGGTGGACGTGGCCAAACGCGCCGGGGTCAGCCTGAAGACCGTCTCCCGGGTGGTGAACGGGTCCCCGCAGGTGCAGCCGGAGCTGGCCGCGCGGGTCCAGGAGGCGATCGCCGAGCTGGGCTTCCGGCGTAACCACTTGGCGAGCGCGTTGCGTTCCGGGCAGCAGACCGCGACCGTCGGCCTGCTCATCGAGGAGATCGCCAATCCGTTCTACGCCACCATCGCGGGCGTCGTCGCCGAGACCGCCCGTGCGCACGACACCCTTCTGTTCACGGCCAGCTCCGAGGAAGACCCCGTACGCGAAGAGCTGCTGCTCCGCGATCTCTGCGCGCGCCGGGTCGACGGGCTGATCGTCGTGCCGGCCGGATACGACCACGGCTTCCTGCGGTCGGAGGCCGAACGGGGTCTCCCGGTGGTGTTCCTCGACCGGCCCGGGGGCGGTCTGGTCGCCGACACCGTCCTGCTGGACAACCGGGGCGGCACCCGGGCCGGGGTGGAGCGGCTCCTCGCCGGCGGCCACCGGCGAATCGCCGTGCTGCTGGACTCGGTCGGCGTCTACACCATGCGGGAACGCCTGGCCGGGGCGCAGGAGGCGCTGGCCGCTGCCGGTCTGCCCTACGATCCGGCGCTGGTTCGCGAAGGCGTCAAGGACCCGGACAGTGCGGCGGCGGTCGTGGCCGAACTGTCTGATGTGGATGCGTACGTGTGCCTCAACAACCGGATCACGGTCGGCGCGCTGCAAGAACTCGTACGCCGCGGCAGCGACGCCGAACTGCTCGGCTTCGACGACTTCGAACTGTCCTACCTGATGCCGCGCCGCTTCACCGTGATCGCGTACGACACTCGGGAGCTGGCCCGGCGGGCGGCGGAACTGCTGTTCGCCCGGATCGCCGGGGACAAGACGTGGCCGCGTACGGAGGTGCTGCCGACGCACCTCATCGAGCGCGGCCTCCGCTGAGGCCGCGCGGCGGATCATGGTTCCCGGTCGGATCTTGACCCAAGATTCGACCGCAGAACCCTGATCCAGCGCGAAGGGCTCTACGCCGGTGGGGCGTCCGCCAGGAGGGATTCGAGGATGACGGCCACGCCGTCGTCGTCGTTGGCCGGGGCGCGCAGTGACGTCGCGGCGAGCACCGCCGGATGGGCGTTGGCGACCGCGTACGCGGTCCCGGCCCAGGCCAGCATCGGCAGGTCGTTCGGCGCGTCGCCGAACGCGACCACCTCGTCGGCGGTGACGCCCCAGGTCTCGCAGAGGACCGCTAGCGTGGCGGCCTTCGAGACGCCTGCCGCTCCGATCTCCAGCGGCGCACGCTCGGCCGACCAGGTGCATTCGATCAGCTCGCCGATCGCCGGGCGCAGCCGCTCCCACGCGCGGTCGGGGTCCGAGTCGGGTAGCCACACCATCAGCTTCACGAACGGCTCGGTCAGCAGGTCGGCGACGCTTTCGACGGTTTCGCGCCGATAGTCGAGCGCCGGCTTGTACTGGTAGCCCGGCTCGAACAACACGCGCTCCCCGGTTTCCACGGCGAAGCCGGAGCCCGGGACGATCGTCGTGATCTCCTCGATCACCTTCCGCGCGATGTCCAGCGGGAGCGGGTGCAGGATCTCCGGCTCCTCACCCACCCGGTAGAGGTTCGAGCCGTTGCCGCAGATCGCCAGGTCGATCAGCGGCTCGCCGCCGAACAGCTCGTCGATCACGCGGGCCGGGCGGGCGGTCGCGGCCACCACGCGCGTTCCGGCCGCTCGGACTGCTCTCAGCGCCGCTTTGGTACGCGGAGAGAGCGTGACGTCGCTCCGCAGGAGCGTTCCGTCGAGATCGGTGGCGACGACCTTCGGCATGATCACGTCTTTCACCCTACTGGGTCTCCATCAGCATTCTTACATTGCGATGAATCGAATTCATCCGCGATGCTCGCTGGGCCTGTCACAGAGTGTGACGCTTCGACGCCGTACAGGGAGGGGGTGGCCATGCCACATCGCTGGCTGGTCACAGGATGTTCGAGCGGGGTGGGCCGGGCGTTGGCCGAGCGGCTCGTCGACGAGGGCGAGCAGGTGCTCGTCACCGCCAGGCGAACCGAGACCGTCGCGCGGTTCGAGGGCCGGCCCAACGCCGTCGTCGCGCCCTTGGACGTCCGCGACGAGGAGCAGTGCCGCGCCGCGATCGACCTGGCGGTCGACCGCTTCGGCGGACTGGACGTCCTGGTCAACAATGCCGGGTACGGCCAGTTCGGCGCGGTCGAGGAAGTCTCGGCCGAGCAGGTGCTGGCCCAGTTCGAGACCAACCTGTTCGGGCCGTGGCGGCTGCTGCGCCTGGCCCTGCCCCAGTGGCGGGCCCAGGGCGGCGGGCACGCCCTGTTCGTCTCCTCGACCGCCGGGTTCACGCCCTATCCGGGGCTGTCGGCGTACACGGCGAGCAAGTTCGCCTTGGAGGGCCTGGCCGAGTCGCTCGCCCAGGAAGCCACTCACCTGGGCGTACGCGTGACGATCCTGCAGCTGGGCGCGTTCGCCACCGGATACGGCCGGGCCATGATCCAGCCTTCGCTGCCGGTCGCGGCCTACGTTCCCGTCTACGGCGAGATGCGTACCGCCTTCGAACACTTCGAGCAGCTGCCGGGCCTGAACGATCCGACTCTGTTCGCCGAGACGGTGGTACGCGTCGTCCGCGAGCCGAATCCGCCGTTGCGCGTACCAGTGGGTCCTGATGCCCAGGCGCACCTGACCGCGGCGCTGGAGCAGCGAGCGAAGCAGCTGGCCGCGGCCGGTGAGGATTTCTTCTAGCCCACCGCGGAAATGGGGTGGCCCCGCGTCGCTTCGAGCGCAGCGACACGGGGCCGGGGGATAAGGTCAGCCGTTCGGGAACAGCGCGGCGTAGTCGGCGTATGCCATGGCGATGTCGCTCTGTGCCCAGAATCGGTGGTAGGTGAAGGTCGGCGCGGACCCGCCGTTCAGGTAGGACTGCACCGACGACCAGTTCGGGTCGTTCTTGTACCAGGAGCGGATGTCCAGGAACGACTTGCCCGACGCGATCGGGTCACCGTTGGCCATCGTCCCGGTCCAGCCGGACGGGATGTAGAGGCCCTGGTGGGTGGACGCGTTGTAGACGTCGTCGAACCGGTTGTAGTCCGACCGGGTCTCCGGTACGCCCACGCCCTTGCTGTCGCTGTTGGCGTACAGCGCGTCGATCAGCGCCTTGGCGGTGGTCTTCGCCGAGGCGTTGCCCGACTTGGCTGCGTAGTACATCAGCAGACGGGCGTAAGCGGCGGCCACACCCGCGTCCGAGCCACGCGAGGTGATCGTGACGTGGAGGTTGGTGTTCGCCGCCGGCGACGTCGGGTTCCACGTGTTGGGCGCGCCCGTCCACGACATGTCGGACGGGATCAGGAAGCTCGATCCGCTGACCGTCGTGTTCGCGATCGCCCACGTCGTCCACTTGTCCAGGATGGACTTCGCGGTCGCGTTGTTCGTCACGTAGTAGTACTCCGCCAGCCGCTCGAGCGACCAGGCCTGCATGCCGAACCACTGGTTCGACGGCGGGTCGTGGTAGACGGGCTGCTGGTCGTAGAACATGCCGTAGAACGTCGGGGTGCCGCTCGGCGGGGTGCCGTAGTTGCCGCCCCAGCTGTTCGTGGCGCCACCGGCGATCGCGCCCTCCGACGACTGGAGCCACTGGTAGAACTCCAGCTGCCGGGTGAGGCTGGTGGTCCAGTCCGCGTTCGCGGTCGGCGAGGTGGGCTTGAGGCCCGTGACGTTCGCCAGCGCGTACGCGGCCAGGGGGTTCTGGTAGCCGAAGTGGTTGAAGCTGGAGCCGATGCGCCACGACCACTGGTCGCTCATGCCGCCGCCCCAGGCGTAGTACCAGGAGAGCAGGTAGTGCTCGGAGTCCCGGCCGGTGCCCGCGGCACAGGTCGAGGCGCCGACGCAGTTCCCGATCTTCTTGAAGTACTTGTCGAACAGGGCGTACCGGAGGTAGTCGCCCATCTTGGCGGCCTTGGCCACCGTCGTGGCGACGTCCGCCTGCTTGCCCTGGGCGGTCGACCACTGCAGAGCCCAGTACGCCGCCTCGACGGCGCGGGCGTCCGCGTCCGGCGCGTTGGTGTACTTCCACTGCTTGGCCGGGGTGCCGCCGTTCTCCTTGATGAACAGGTCGAGGTAGCCATAGGTGCCACCCGCCGTGAAGTTCTCGCAGCTGGGCTGCGGAACCGTCTCCCAGACCGACTCCTGCGGTCCACGCTGGAAGGTGTTGATGTACGCCACCCGCGTGGTCTTGTCGCCGCAGCGCCCGTAGCCGTACTTGTTGTCGACGTCCAGCAGCCAGTGCATGCCGTAGATGTCAGACGTGCCGTAGGTGCTGGTCAGCTCGGACTTGAGCGGGTCGGTGCCGACCGGGACGCTGGGCTCCAGCGTCGATGGGTACTGGTCCGGGTAGTCGTGCTCCGCGGCGTACTGCGGGGTGCCGGAAGCGCCGGAGGTGGGCTGGTCGGCGTGGGACGGGATGATGTACTTCTCCATCGTCGCCCAGGCCTGGTTGAACGGGGTCCAGTTCTGCGACACCCGGCCGTACTGCGCCTCGAGCCAGAGCCAGAAGCTGAACGCCTCGGACGTGGTCTCGTGGCCGTAGTCCGGCGCCTCGACGATCAGCGTCTCGATCGAGTGGTAAGGCACACCCTCGGGCGAGAAGTAGCCGTTCGCGGAGTTCTTGATCTTGTTGTACTGCTCCAGGAACCGCTGGACGTAGACCGGCTGGTCGTTGTCCGACTCGGTCACGGCGACGGTCGCCGCGGTGTACCCGGTGGCGGTGGCGGAGATCGTCGCGGTGCCGTTGGCGTTGTCCGCGTCCTCGGCCGCCGCGATGGTGATGTTCTGGTTCGTCGACCAGTTCGACGTGGTGAACGTCAGGGTCGCGGGGGTGACCGTGACGTCGGTGTCGCCGGCGCTCCGGGCCACGGCGACCGTGACGCTGGACGTCGGCGCTGCCGACAGCTTCAGGCCGACCGTCGTCGAGGAGCCCTCGGTCACGGTGGCTGAGGCCGCGCTCGCCACGATCGAGGGGCCGGTGGCGGCGTCCACGATCACCGTGATCTGGGCCGTGGCCGTTCCGCCCTGGTTGTCGTACGCCTTCGCTTGGAAGGTGTAGGTGCCGACGGGTAGCGCCGTCACCGACCACGAGTACGGCGCGGTGGCGTCCGAGCCGAGCAGGCTGCCGTCCCGGTAGAACTCGACGTTGGCGACCGTGCCGGGCGAGGTGTCGCTCGCCGAGGCCGCGATCGTGAACGCCGCCGGGGCGGTGAAGTGCGTGTTGTTGGCCGGGCTGGTGATGCTCACCGTCGGCGGGGTGTTCGCCCCGGTGCAGGCCACGCCGTTGATCTTGAAGTCGGTCGGCTTGCCGTTCGTGCCGTACCAGTTGGCGTTGAACCCGATCGAGGTGGTGCCGTTGGTGGCGATGGCGCCGTTCCACGACAGGTTCGTCGCGGTGACCACCGAACCGGACTGCGACCAGTTGGCCGACCAGCCCTGGATGTTGTTCTGTCCGTTCGGGAAGGTGAACTGCAACGACCAGGAACTCCAGGCGTCGCCGAGGTTGCGCAGGGTCACGCTGGCGGTGAACCCGCCCTGGTTGTTGCCACCGTTCCAGTCGCTGGTCGAGTAGTCGACCTGACAGGAGACGGCGGCGTGGGCGGGTGCCGCGCCGGCGACGATGCCGGCGGCGGCCAGGACGGCCGACACGGCGAGCGCCAGGATGCGCCTGAGCCGGGTGCGGCGGGGGGTGAGCTTCATGCGTACTCCTCGCGGGGGATGTGGCGTGCAGACCGCCGGGATGATGCAGGGGCCGGCGCTGGGCGGCGCCGGCCCCTTGGGCGGAATGCGTCTTATCCGGTGGAGCGGGTGGAGCCGGGTTCGGTGAAACGGGCGGATCCGTGGTGGCCGGACAGGCAAAAATCGGCCGCGATGTGAGATGCCCGGTCAGGGCTTCGCAGAATGTGGTTCTCGGGCATTACGATGTCTCCTGTCCGTGGAGCCGTGCGGCATGCGTCGTGCGGGGGACACCGGGGCGGATGTGGGCGCATCCGCCCCGCCGCATGTTCGCAGGCAGGCACGGTGTATTCACTTCTGGGAGCGCTCCCATATCGGCATAGGGAACTCCGTTGTGTTAGAGATTTAACCCTCTGGTCGGCCAGTTGTGAAGACCCTGTTACCCCAGGTCCACAATGGACTTAAAAGTTGGCACACTCCACTGACGAAGCTGACGCAGTAGATCAGTGAGTAATCGCGCCGGTCGACGAGCGTACGGTCAGGTTCGGCGCCAGCAGTGTCACGTTAGGAACGACCACACCGTCCAACTTGGCCATCAGAAGCTCGACCGCCCGCCGGCCCACCTCGGAGGCCGGGATCGGAACCGACGTCAATGCCGGGGTGGCCCGCTCGGCGATCTCGTCGGGGCAGATGGCGACGACCGAGACGTCGTCGGGAACGCGCCGGTCGAGTTCCCGCAGCGCGGTCAGGACATGATCGACGGCCGCCTCGTTGTGCACGATCAGGCCGGTCGCGTGGGGCACCGAGCGCAGCGCTTCCAGGGCGGCGGCGTACGTCGGCTCGCAGGGACGGGCGACGGCAGTGACCCCTGCGGTCTTGGCCGCCTCCATCACGCCGTCGCGCGTACGCCGGGCGAAGCCGGTGTCGCGGTCGTAGACCACCTGCGGTGCGCCGAGCAGGGCGATCTCCCGATGGCCGAGGGCGGCCAGGTGCTGCACGCACGCCGCCCCGGCCGCGGAGAAGTCGAGGTCGACACAGGTCAGCCCCTCGGCCGAGGCCGGCAACCCGATGAGCACGCTGGGGCGGTCGAGTTCGAGCAGGGTCGGCACCCGGGGATCGTGCGTCTCGACGTCCATCAGGATCAGCCCGTCGACGAGGGCGCTGCCCGCGATCCGGCGTACGCCCGCCGCGCCTTCGTCGGCGGTCAGCAGCAGCACGTCGTGCTCGACGGAGCGAGCGCCGGTCAGCACCGACATCGCGAACTGCATCAGGATCGGCAGGTGCATGCCCGGCCGCAGCGGCAGGGCCAGGGCGATGACGTTGGCCTTGTTGCTGGCCAGTGACCGGGCTCCGGCATGGGGATGGAAGCCCAGCGTACGGATGCTGGCCATGACCCGGGCGCGGGTGGTGGCCGAGATCGTGCGCTTGCCGCTGAGCACATAGGACACCGTGCTCGCCGCGACTCCGGCGTGCTTGGCGACGTCGGTGATGGTCACGACGTTGCCACGGGTACGCCCGGAGGAGGTGGTGGTCATCGGGCGAACACCAGTTCCTCGACGGTCGTGCCGACCGAGCCGTAGACGAGATAGAGGTCGTGCACGCCGTCCACGCTAGCGCTCGGCACCCGCTGCCCGGGAACCACCTTCGCCAACTCCGGCCCGGAGAACGGATCGTCGACGCGCACCGACACCGCACCGCCGTGACCGCGGATCTGCGTCGTGCGTACCCCGGAGAGATCGACGCCCTGGAAGCACAGCCAGGCGCCGTCCTCAACGGACTTGACCCCGTCGGCCGCGAGCGCGATGCCGCTGTACTCGTCGTTGTCGGCGGCCCGAACCGGCTGGTCCACGGCGCGGCGCGTGCCGATGACCGTGCCCCGGACGGCGAGCGTCGCGGTGAGCCGGATGTCGGAGCTGGAGCGGCCCACCATGAGCTTGTGCCGGGCGGCCTCGACAACGAGGCGGCCGGTGGTGACGTCCCAGAAGGCCAGGTCGTCGATGCTGACCGGCAGGCTGACCTCGCGCGACTCTCCAGGGTGGAGGGTGAACTTGGTGAACGCCCGGAGCTGTCGAAGCGGCTGCTTGACCCGGGACCGCTGCTGGTGCGAGTAGAGCTGGACGACCTCGGTGCCGGGCCGCGAACCGGTGTTGGTGACGGTGAACGTGGCGGTCACCGTCTCCCCGGCGGCGGCGCCGACTGACTGCACACCGAACGCACTCCCGGCCGCTCGCGCAAGCGCTCCCGGCAGCGGCTCGGTCGAGCCCTCCCCGGCGGATAGCCGCAGGCCCGTGTATTCGAAGGTGGTGTACGACAGACCGTGGCCGAACGGGTACAGCGGGGTGCCCCGGTAGTAGAGGTAGGTCGCGTCGTTGGCGACGATGTCGTAGTCGAAGATGTCCGGCAGCTCGCAGGCGCTGCGGTACCAGGTCTGCGGCAGCCGGCCGCCCGGGTCGGCCGCGCCGGTCAGCACGTCGGCGACGGCCCGGCCCAGCTCCTGCCCGCCATGCGAGCTCCACAGCACCGCCGGGAGGTGCACCTCGGCCCAGCCGACCGCGTACGGGTAGCTGCTGACGAGCAGCAGCGCGGTCGAGGCGTTGGCCGCGTACACCTCGCGCAGCAGGTTCTCCTGCGCCGGGGGCAGCGCCAGGTCCGCGCGGTCCTCGGTCTCCCGGCCGTTGATCAGCGGGTGGTTGCCCAGCACGACGACCGCGGCGTCGGCGCTCGCGGCCGCGGCGGCGGCTTGGGCCGCGCCGTCGACCAGCAGCTCGACCTCGAATGGCACCGGCTGCGCGCCGAGGGTCAGGTCGGCCTGCAGACCGCCCAGTTCCTCGTTGCCCGGCGACGCATGATGACGGATCAGGACTGTGCCGTCGACCTGCTCGTCGAGCCGGAACATCTCCCGCACCGTCCACTCCGACGGGCCGTCCGAACTCGCGTCCAGCGTGCCCTTCGCGCCGCTACGCGCGATGTCCGCGGTCGGCCCGCCCACCGGGCCGTCGGCCTCCGCGCTGGTGTTGACCCGCACGAACCGCCCGGTCGCGGTCGAGCGCAAGGTCACGACTCCCTGGCCCCAGTCGAAGATGTCGTACGCACAAGGCACGTCGTCGAGGCGCGCCCCGGATTCGTCGACGTGCAGGTAACGGCCGTCCTTCTTGAGCGCGATGCGGTCGACGCCTTCCGCGAAGACGACCGTCGGGAACGCGTCGGCCAGCCCGGTCCGGACGGTCACGGCGTAGGGGAGCGTGCCGCTGTACCAGTCGGTGTGGTTGCGGTCGGCCAGCGGCCCGATGACGGCCACCGTCTTGTGCCGGGCCGGGTCGAGCGGCAGCAGCTTGCACTCCGACTTCAGCAGCACGATCGACTGCCGGGCGGTCTCCAGCGCCAGTTCCTGGTGCTCGGCGGAGTTGATGACGTCGGCGGTGATCTGGGCATACGGGTTGTCCGCGGGCTCGTCGAACTCGCCGAGGCGGAACCGGACGGTCAGCGCGCGCTTGACCGCCTGGTCGACGTCGGACTCGTCGAGCAGCCCGCGCCGCATCGCCTCCCGCAGCCGGTCGATCGTGATGTGCGATTCGGCGTTCTGGTCGGTGAAGCTGTCGATGCCGGCCCGGACGGCCGCCCCGTGGCTCGTCGGATGATCCGGGAAGTACGCCTGCTGCGCCGGGTCGGCGAGGTTGTTCGGCGCGTACGCGTCCGACACGACGAAGACCTCGTCGGAGGTCCAGGTACGCAGGTCGTCGTTGATGTGCGGGGTGACGTGCGCCGGGATGCCGTTCACGAGGTTGTAGGAGGCCATCACCGCGACGGCCGCCCCCGACGCGATCGCGCGCCGGTACGCCGGCAGCTCGTACTCCCGCAGCACGCGCGGGGTCAGGTTGCTGGAACTGAGGCAGCGGTCGGTCTCGTTGTTGTAGCCGAGGAAGTGCTTCAACGTCGGGGCCGTCTTCAGGAACCGGGGATGGTCGCCGCGCAACCCCCAGGCGTACGCCTCACCCAGCACCGCTGTCAGGAACGCGTCCTCGCTGTAGCCCTCCTCGTTGCGCCCCCAACGCGGGTCGCGCAGCGGATTGACGACCGGCGCCCACACGTTGAGGCCGCACCGGGTCGGGTCCTTGTGGTGCAGACCGCGTACCTCGTCCCCGGTCGCGTCGCCCACCTTGGTGACCAGCTCGGGGTCCCAGGTCGCGCCGAGGCCGACCGCCTGGGGGAAGACCGTCGCCTCACCGAGCCAGGCCAGGCCGTGCAGCGCCTCGGTGCCGGTGGTGAACCGCCCGACGCCCAGCCGCTCGATCGCGGGCTGGTGCTGGTGGAGCAGGGCCAGCTTCTCTTCCAGCGTGAGCTGCCCGAGCAGGCTTTCGACGCGGCGCCGCAGCGGGACCGTGGGATCGCGGAAGTCGGTCATCGGGGGTCACCCTCCGTCGTGTGGGCGGGTTGTCGAAGCGCTTCAACAGAACGCGTTGTTTACGGTCGAAGCGCTTCGACGACTACGCCGAGGGGTTGATGTCAGATGTGTTTCGGGGACTTGTCCAGAAGGTCTACCGGAACCGCTCCCACGCCGTCAAGAGGCTGGTCGCCGTGCCGCTTCGTGCGCGGCTCCCGCCGCACTGGATCAGGGATCTCGGTCGAATCCTGAAGCATGATTCGACCCGGATCCCTGATCCGGCGCGGAAGGACTGCTGGAGGACTAGGGGGTGGGGAGGCGGCCGGAGTCGATGGTGTCGAGGACTCGGGCCGCGCCGCCGGTCGCCGCCGCGCCGAGCTCGAGCGTGGACGCGACGAGACGCGTACCGCCGGCTTCGGGCGCGATAGACCGGGCGCGCAGCTCGGCTTCGGCCGCCGGGATCAGCCAGGGCGCCAGCTGCACGAAGTAGCCGCCGAGCACCACGACTTCGGGGTTGAGCAGGTTGGCCACCGTGGCGACCCCGTGCCCGAGGTGCTTGCCGGTCTCGGCCAGCGCGTCGAGGACTTTCGGGTCACCGGCCTTGGCCCGGCGGACGACTTCCTCGACCTCGGGTTCGAGCTCGGTGGGGGAGGAGGTGGCCGCGTCCGGCAGCGTACGCGCGACGAGCGCGCCGACACCGGCGAGCGCTTCGAGGCAGCCGCGCCGGCCGCAGCCGCAGACCGGTCCGCTCGGGTCGACGAGCAGGTGGCCGAATTCTCCGGCGAAGCCGCGTTCGCCCCGCATGAGCCGGCCCTCGCTGATGATGCCCGCGCCGATGCCGATCTCACCGGTGAGGTAGATCAGGTTTCCGGTCTCGGCGAAGCCGCCGTAGCGCTGTTCGGCGAGGACGGCGAGGTTGGCGTCGTTCTCCACCTCGATCGGGTACGGCGGGTCGCCGAGCGCCTTGCGCAACGCCGAGCGCAGGTCGACGTCGTGCCAGCGCAGGTTGGGGGCGAGCCGGACGATGCCGTCGGCACCCACCAACCCCGGTACGCCCACCGTCAGCCCGAGGGTGCGGCGGCCTTCCTTCTCGACCTTGCCGACGGCCCGTTTGGCCAGGGCGGCGATCGAGGCGGCGGCCTGTCCGGGGTTGGCCGACGAGCCGGCGAACGCCCGCCGCCAGGACAGCAGCTTGCGACCGGCCAAGTCGACGGCGACGACCGTCATGTAGTCCGCGTTGACCTCCATGCCGACCGCCGCGTACGGCGAGCCGTCGAGCACGAGCATGGTGGCCGGGCGGCCGATCCGGCGCTCGGTCATCCCGGTTTCGCGGACCAGCCGGCGCTCGATGAGGTCGGCGACGAGGCTGGAGACGGTGGCTTTGTTGAGGCCGGTCGCTGCGGCGATGTCGGCGCGGGAGCAGGGCGCGTTCATCCGCAGGTGACGGAGGACGACGGCCAGATTCGTAGCCCGCACGTCGGCGAAGTCGGCCGGTTGCGGCCCGGTCTGCATGGTGATCACCGTCGGCTCCACAACGTGACTTCGTCGCTCCTGACCGCACTCCTGGCGGCTCGCCCGAGAGGCTCCCCGGCGACCGCGTTTCTGGCGGCTCGCCGGAGGGGTTCCCCGGCGACTGCACTCGGACTGAACGCACAGCGTGCCCCATCATGCCGTATCGCGGCACGTCGAGTCATCATCCAGCTCCTTGCGCTAGGGTTCCCCCGCCGCCCGGGACGACCGGGCCGTCGTGAACCGCCCGGCGGCTTGAAGTAACAGCCTGGAAACGGCGCTTGTGGCAGTGGTCACCCGTCGGCTAATTTGTTTAGTCGGTAGACCAACTAACTGTACCGCACAACCCCCGCCTCCCATACCCTCTACCCCCTCCACATGAAGGGAGTGTGCCGTGCAAGACCCCCTCAAGGGCGCGGCCACGAACCGCCGTCAGTTCCTGTCGCTCGCGGGTCTCGGCGCGTTGTCCGCCGCCGGCGTCGGCGGGCTCGCCGGATGCAGCGACAACAAGGCCAACGGGCCTGGCACCACCAGCCAGAGTGAGCTCAGCAAGATCGTCCCGAACTACATCCCGAACACGGCGGTCAAGCCGGACATGCCGGCCGTCGTCGGCGCCAACGGCGCGGTCTCCGACCCGGTCTTCCTGAAGTACCCGGACTCGCCCGTGAAGACTGTCGCGGCCATTCCCGGCAAGGGCGGCAGCTACACCACGATGACCCCGCTCTGGGGCGCGATCCCGCCGTCGGACGGCAACTCGTACTACGAGGCCGTCAACAAGGCGCTCGGCGTGACCCTGAAGATCCAACCGTCGGACGGCACGAACTACGGCAACGCGCTGCCCGCGCTCTTCGCCGCGGACAAGCTGCCCGACTGGATCCAGATCCCGGGCTGGAACACCTCGACGCTCAACTTCGGCCAGGGCGTCAGCAAGTTCGTCGACCTCACGCCGTACCTCGCGGGCGACAAGATCAAGGACTACCCGAACCTCGCCAACATCCCCACCGGCGCGTGGCAGGCGGGCGTGTGGAACGGCAAGCTCTACGGCCTGCCGGTCTATCCGGGCGGTGCGATCATCTCCGGCACGTACTTCTACCGCCGCGACATCTTCGAGAAGCTGAACATCAGCCCCGACAGCATCAAGACCCCGGACGACCTGGCCGCCCTCGGCGCGCAGCTGACCAGCGCGTCGGCCGGCCAGTGGGCGTTCGACGACCTGTTCGGCGACGACGCGAACTACGTGTCGCAGCTGTTCCACTTCCCGCAGAAGTGGGGCATCGACTCCGGCGGCAAGATCTTCCACAAGTACGAGAGCCAGGAGATCCTCGAGGCGCTCAACTGGTTCCAGAAGATCGTCAAGGCCGGCCACGTCCACCCGGACGCGATCGCGGGCAACAACCAGAACGGCAAGCAGCGGTTCTGGAGCGGCAAGGTCGTCGTCAACGCCGACGGCACCGGCGCGTGGAACGGTGACGACGCCAAGTCGGGCACCGCCGCGAACCCGAGCTACCGCCGGGCCGCGTTCAAGCTGATGTCGTCGAAGGGCAACCCGACGGTCGAGATCGGGCCGGGCGCGGGCATGTTCGGCTACCTCAACGCCAAGCTCAAGGACGACCAGATCAAGGAGCTGCTGAAGGTCGCCGACTACATCGCCGCGCCGTACGGCTCGGCCGAGTGGCTGACGGTCAACTTCGGCACCGAGGGCGACACCTACTCGATGAAGGACGGCAACCCGTCCCTCACCGAGAAGGGGGCCAAGGAGGTCGCCACGACCTTCCAGTTCCTGGTGACCCCGTCGAACCAGACGACCGTGCAGCAGGGCTTCCCCGACGTCGCCAAGGACTACGGCGCGTGGCAGGCCGAGATGGTCAAGTACGCCGTCAAGCCGGCGTTCTACGCCATGAACGTCACCGAGCCGTCGCAGTACTCCTCGATCGGCAAGGCCGTCACCGACATGATCCAGGACGTCAAGTTCGGCCGTAAGTCGGTCGCCGACTACCAGGAAGTCGTCAAGTCGTGGAAGTCGCAGGGCGGCGACGCGCTGCGGTCGTTCTACGACGACATCCGGAACAAGTACGGCACCGGTCAGTGATCGGCCGCCCGGGTTCCGCCGACAGCGGCGGGGCCCGGGCCTTCGGCTGAACAACGCTGAACAACCCAGGATCGAAGGAGTACGACGGTGGCAGCGATCGACGACGGTGTGGCGGCGCCGCCCGCCCTGCCCTCGCAGCCGAGCGCCAAGGCGGCGCGCGGCAGTAAGGGGATGAACTGGTGGGGGAGGCTCAAACGCGACCGAACCCTGGTCATCATGACGTTGCCGGCCGTCATCCTGCTCGCCGTCTTCAGCTACGGCCCGATGTTCGGCCTGTTCACGGCGTTCCAGGCGTACGACATCTACAACGGATTCACCGGTAGCCCGTTCATCGGTCTCGACCAGTTCCAGCGCCTGTTCGGCGATCCGCTCTTCTGGCACTCCATGGAGAACACCCTGGTGCTGAGCGCGGTCCAGCTGGTGCTCTACTTCCCCATCCCGATCCTGCTGGCGCTGCTGCTCAACTCCATCATGAGCACCAAGATCCGCTCGTTCGTGCAGGCCATCGTCTACCTGCCGCACTTCTTCGGCTGGGTGCTGGTCGTCACGATCTTCCAGGAGATGCTGGGCGGCGCGGGAATGCTCAACACGTTCCTGCGCCAGCACGACATGGCGACCTGGGACATCATGACCAACCCGGATACCTTCAAGTACCTGGTCACCGCGCAGGCCGTCTGGAAGGAGGCGGGCTGGGGCATCGTCATCTTCCTCGCCGCCCTGGCCGCCATCGACACGAGCCTCTACGAGGCGGCGGCGGCCGACGGCGCGAACCGGTGGCGGCGGCTGTGGCACATCACCCTGCCCGGTATGCGCAGCGTCATCATCCTGCTGCTGGTGCTCCGGCTCGGCAACGCGCTCTCGATCGGTTTCGAGCAGTTCATCCTGCAACGTCAAGCGGTCGGCCGCGACGCGGCCGAAGTGCTCGACACCTTCTCGTACTACTACGGCGTGGTTGGCAACAACTTCAGCTACGGCACGGCGGCCGGGCTCTTCAAGGGCATCATCTCGGTCGTCCTCCTCATCGCGGCCAACAAGGTCGCGCACATGTTCGGCGAGGATGGGTTCTACCGGCGATGACTACCTCGACACTGCCCCGCAAACGGCGTACCTCCAACCGGCCGTCCTGGGAGGAGAAGCCGTCCCCGGTCGGCCAAGGCGCGAAGTCGCTGGTCGTCCTGATCGTGCTGGCCGTCATCGCGGTGCCGATCTACTCGGTCGTGCTGACCAGCTTCTCCACCCAGGCGTCCATCAACAAGGCCGGCGGCCTCGTGATGGTGCCGGGTGAGCTGACGCTGGAGGCGTACAAGCAGATCTTCAGCAACCAGCTGATCGTGCACTCCCTGTTCGTCAGCCTCGCGATCACCCTCCTCGGCACCGCGCTGTCCATGGTGGTCAGCGTGCTCGCGGCGTACGGGTTGTCGCGGGCGCGCTCGTTCGCGCACCGGCCGATCCTCATGTTCATGATCGTCACGATGTTCTTCGGCGGCGGCCTGATCCCGACCTTTCTCGTCGTCTCGGCCCTCGGCGGCTACGACGCGTACTGGTCGCAGATCCTGCCTGGCGCGGTGGCGGTCTTCAACATCCTCGTGCTGCGGTCGTTCTTCAGCAGCACGTCGCCGGAGCTGATCGACGCGGCGAAGATCGACGGCGCGGGGGACTGGCGCATCCTGTGGTCCATCGTGCTGCCCACCTCCAAGGCCGTGCTCGCGGTGATCACGCTGTTCTACGCGGTCGGCTACTGGAACAACTTCTTCGCCGCCCAGCTCTACCTGCCCGACAACGGGATGTGGCCGCTGCCGCAGGTGGTGAACACCTACGTCCTGCAGGGCAACTCGATGCCGGGCTCCGGGATCACCAACACCGGGCAGTACTTCGGGCACCAGCAGGTGGCCCCGCTGACGATCCAGATGGCGGTGGTGACGCTGACGCTGCTGCCGATCCTCGTGGTCTACCCGTTCGTCCAGAAGCACTTCACAAAGGGCGTCATGGTCGGGGCCGTCAAGGGCTGACAAGCGCGGGGTCAGAACGACGCCGTACTCCGTTGACATTTTGTTTAGTCGAAAGAGAAACTAATTCCATGCCTTTCCGTCCGCCCTTGGTGGCACACGAATACTTCAGCGCCGACCCGCCGGAGCTGCCGCGCCGCCGGCACGGGGAGGGCGGGCCGCAAGAGATCACCCACGCCGAGCTGATGGCGACCGACCCCAACGGCATCAGCGTCAAAGCCCACGCGACCTCGGGCGACCTGCTCACCGCACAGGTCACCGCGGCCGGCGAGGGCATCATCCGGGTACGCCTGTCCACCGACCCGGCAGCGCGTACGCGCAGCGCCCGAGTGCTGCCGCTGACCCGGCCGGAGCTGGGCTACCAGGCCGACGTCCAGGTGGCCGACGGGGTGATCCGGATCGTGGCCGGCTCGATCACCGCCGAGGTGACGCTGGAGCCGTGGGGCCTCCGCTTCGTCGAGACCGGCACCGGGCGGCTGCTCACCCGGACCGCGCCCGGCGTCGTCGACATCTCCGGGCGGATGCGTACCGCGCCGTTCGGTTTGTCGGCTGTAGACGGCAGCGTGGTGGCGTATCACGAGACCTTCGTGCTGCCGGCCGACGAGGTGCTCGCCGGCACCGGCGAGCGGTTCCTGCCGCTCAACCTGCGCGGGCAGCGGCCGGTGATCTGGAACTTCGACGCGTTCGGCAGCGAAGGCGACCGCGCGTACAAGAACGTGCCGTTCTACCAGTCCAGCCGAGGTTACGGCGTGGTCGTCGACTCGGGCATGCCGATCGAGTTCGACTTCGGCGCCAGTACGCAGAGCGTCGTGCAGATCGTGGTCCCCGACGACCTGATCGACTACTACGTGCTCGCCGGTCCGACGCCGACCGAGGTGCTCACCCGGTACGACCGGCTGACCTGCCGCCCGGTGACGCCGCCGAAGTGGGCGTTCGGCTCCTGGATCTCCTCGGGGTTCTTCGTGGACACCCAGGAGCACGTCCTGCAGCGCGCGCGGACGATCCGGGAGCACGGCATCCCCTGCGACGTCCTGCACCTGGACACCTACTGGCAGCCCGACGGGAAGTGGTCGGAGCTGCGCTGGGACCCGGTGACCTTCCCAGACCCGGACGCGATGCTCGCCGAGCTGACCGCCCAGGGCTTCAAGGTCTGCCTCTGGATGAACTCCTATCTGAGCGTCAACTCCGACCGGTTCACCGAGGCTGCCGAGAAGGGCTACCTGCTCAAGCGGGCCGACGGGACGGCGTACGTGGCGGACTCGTGGCACGGTTCGTTCCCCGAGTGCGGCATCGTCGACTTCACCAACCCCGACGCCACCAGCTGGTTCCAGGATCTGCTGCGGCCGCTGGCCCGGCAGGGCGTACAGGTCTTCAAGACGGACTTCGCCGAAGGCGTACCGGCCGACGCGATCGCCTTCAACGGGATGACCGGCACCGAGCTGCACAACGTGTACTCGCTGCTGTTCAACGACGCCGTCAGCGCGGTGACCCGGGAGGTGCATGGGCACTCGATGATCTGGGGTCGCTCGTCGTACCTCGGCGGGCAGCGGCACGCGGCCCAATGGGGCGGCGACACGATGTGCTCCTACCCGGCGCTGGCCAGCTCCATGAACGGCGGGCTCGCACACGGCCTGTCCGGGGTGCCGTTCTGGTCGCACGACACGGGCGGTTTCTCCGGTACGCCCACCGACGACCTGTTCCTGCGCTGGGCCCAGTTCGGCGCGCTGTCGCCGCTGCTGCGCTTCCACGGCACCACGACGCGGGAGCCGTGGCGGTTCCCCGCGGTCGAGGCGCAGGTCATCGAGGCGCTCAAGCTGCGGTACCGGCTGCTGCCGTACCTCTACTCGCAGGCGCTGCTCTCCGGCGAGACCGGTGAGCCGATCATGCGCGCCCTGATGGTGGACTCGCCGGAGGACCCGCTGGCCTGGCGGGCCGAGCACGAGTACCGGCTGGGCTCGGATCTCCTGGTCGCCCCGGTCATCAGCGAGGAGCAGGAGCGGTACGTCTACGTCCCGGCCGGCCAGTGGGCCGACTGGTGGACCGGCGAGGTTCAGGAAGGCCCGGCCACGGTGCACGTGAGCCCGGCCCCGGACCAGCTCCCGCTGTACGCCCGCGTCGGCGCGCTGCTCCCGACGACCGCCGCTGAGCAGTCGATTCCCGACGGCCCGTGGAAGTCGATCACGTTGGTGAGCGTGGGAGGGTTGAGCGGAACCACCGAGATCCGCGACGATGACGGGGTCACTTTGGTCACCGCGGTACGTGAGGACGCCACGTTCACGGTCACCACGAGCGGACCCGCCCGGCTCGACCGGGTCGAGTTCGCCCAGGTGGCCGGCTGCGCCGTGCCCGGCGTAGTCGTCCTCAACGGCAAAGTGCAGGAGTAACGCATGTCCCAGATCCAGTTCACCTTCGGCCTCTGGACCGTCGGCTGGCCGGCCCGCGACCCGTTCGGCGACGCCACCCGGCCGGACCTCGACCCGATCGAGAGCGTGCACAAGCTCGCCGAACTCGGCGCGGCCGGAGTCAGCTTCCACGACGACGACGTGATCCCATTCGGCAGCTCCGCGGCCGAGCGCGAGCGGCACATCGAGCGGCTGCGCAAGGCGCTCGCGGAGACCGGGATGTTCGTCTCGCACGCGACCACGAACCTGTTCACCCACCCGGTGTTCAAGGAGGGCGGCCTGACCGCCAACGACCGGTCGGTACGCCGCTTCGCGCTGCGCAAGGTGATCCGCAACGTCGACCTCGCGGCGTCGCTCGGCGCGCGTACCTATGTCCTGTGGGGTGGCCGGGAAGGAGCGGAGTCGGACGCGGCCAAGGACATCCGCGCCGCCCTCGACCGCTACAAGGAGGGCATGGACCTGCTCACGTCGTACGTGATCGAGCAGGGCTACGACATCCGGTTCGCCATCGAGCCCAAGCCGAACGAGCCTCGGGGCGACATCCTGCTGCCGACGCTCGGGCATGCGCTGGCCTTTATCAACGACCTCGAGCACCCCGAGCGGGTCGGTGTGAACCCCGAGACCGGACACGAGCAGATGGCCGGGCTCAACTTCACCCACGGCATCGCCCAGGCGCTGTGGCACGGCAAGCTGTTCCACATCGACCTCAACGGCCAGCGGGGGATCAAGTACGACCAGGACCTGATCTTCGGCCACGGCGATCTGCTCAACGCCTTCTCGCTGGTGGACCTGTTGGAGTTCGGGGGCCCCGACGGCTCCCCGGCCTGGGACGGCCCGCGGCACTTCGACTACAAGCCCGCGCGTACCGAGGACGTCGAGGGCGTGTGGGCGAGCGCGGCGGCCAACATGAAGACCTACACCCTGCTGCGGGATCGGGCGGCCGCGTTCCGTGCCGACCCCCAGGTTCAGGAGGCGCTGGCCAACGCCCGGGTCAACGAGCTCAACACGCCGACCCTGGGCGCGGGGGAGACGGTCGCCGACCTCATGGCCAGCGACGCGGACTTCGACCCGGACGCGGCCGGCGCCCGGGGTGCGAACTTCGTGCAGCTGACCCAGCTCATGGTCGAACACGTCCTGGGTGCCCGATGACCTTGGTCGCCGGCGTCGACTCGTCGACGCAATCGGTCAAGGTCGTCGTTCGCGACGCCGACACCGGTGTGCTCGTCCGGGAGGGCCGCGCGGCTCACCCGGACGGCACGGAGGTCCACCCGTCGGCCTGGTTCGACGCGCTCACCAGCGCGATCGGCCAGGCCGGCGGCCTCGACGACGTCGACGCGGTCAGCATCGCCGGGCAGCAGCACGGCATGGTCTGCCTCGACGAGTCCGGCGAGGTGGTCCGCCCGGCGCTGCTCTGGAACGACACCCGATCGGCTGCGGCCGCGACGGACCTGGTCGCCGAGCTGGGGGCCAAGACGTGGGCGGAGGCGACCGGCTCGGTGCCGGTCGCCTCCTTCACCATCACCAAGCTGCGGTGGCTCGCCACGCACGAGCCGGAGAACGCGGCCCGGGTGGCCGCCGTGTGCCTGCCGCACGACTGGCTGACCTGGAAACTGTCCGGCTCCACGGACCTGGCGGAGCTGGTCACCGACCGGTCCGACGCCTCGGGTACCGGGTACTGGTCACCCCGGCTCAACGCGTACCAGCTGGAATTGCTGGAACATGGCTTCGGACGGAGCGTGACCGTCCCGCGGGTGCTGGAGCCCGCGGAGCGTGTCGGCCGGTTCGGCGCGGGCGCGGGCGACAACGCCGGGGCCGCGCTGGGGCTGGACGCGCAGCCGGGCGACGTGGTGGTGTCGATCGGCACGTCGGGCACGGTCTTCGGAGTGTCCACTGTGGCTGCCGCAGATGAGTCCGGGATCGTGGCGGGTTTCGCCGACGCGACCGGGCATTACCTGCCGCTGGTCTGCACGCTCAACGCCGCGCGCGTGCTCGACGCGACCGCGGCGCTGCTGGGCGTCTCGCACGAGGCGCTCGCCGAGCTGGCCCTGTCCACCCGGTCGGACGGGCTCGTGCTGGTGCCCTACCTGGAAGGCGAGCGGACCCCCAACCGTCCGGACGCGACCGGCTCGCTGCACGGGCTCACCCTGGGCACATCGACCTCCGCGCATCTCGCGCGCGCCGCGGTGGAGGGCCTGCTCTGCGGGCTCGCCGACGGCCTCGACGCGCTTGTCGCGCAAGGCCTTTCGGTGCAGCGCGTGCTGTTGATCGGTGGTGCCGCTCGCAATCAGGCGGTACGCGAGATCGCACCGGCCGTCTTCGGTCGGCCGGTAGCGGTGCCCCCGGCCGGCGAATACGTGGCCGACGGTGCGGCGCGGCAGGCGGCCTGGGCCCTGACCGGGCAGCGGCCCACCTGGTCGTTGTCCGGAGTGGACGTCTACGAAGCCGACCCCGACCCCGCCGTCCGGGCGCGGTACGCCGCCGCCCGGGACCTCACCCTGGAGCGCATGTAGTGGCCTTCTTCGACCTACCTCTCGAAACCCTGCGGGACTACCGTCCCGACGTCGCCGAGCCCGCCGACTTCGACGAGTTCTGGGCGGCGACCCTGAAGGAGGCGCGCGCCTTCGACCTGGATCCGGTGTTCGAGCCGGTCGAGACGGGCCTGACCATGGTCACCTCGTACGACGTGACCTTCCGCGGCTGGGGCGGCCACCCCGTCAAGGCGTGGCTGACGGTGCCCAAGTACGGCGACGGCCCGTTCCCGATCGTCGTGCAGTACCAGGGGTACAACGGCGGCCGGGGCATCCCGCAGCAGCAGATCGGCTGGCCCAACTACGGGTACGCCCACCTCATGATGGACACGCGCGGGCAGGGCAGCGGCTGGCTGATCGGGCACACCCCGGACCCGGTGGGGTCGGGGCCGCAGCACGCCGGATTCATGACGCGGGGCATCACGGACCCGGCGGAGTACTACTACCGCCGGGTCTACACCGACGCCGTCCGCGCGGTCGAGACGGCCAGGGTGGCGCCTGGCGTCGATGGCACTCGCGTGGCGGTCGGCGGGGGCAGCCAGGGCGGCGGCCTCACCATCGCGGCCGCCGGGCTGTGCGGCGACCTGGTCGGCGCGCTGCCCGACGTTCCGTTCCTATGCCAGTTCGAGCGGGCGATCGGGCTCACCGACGCCGACCCGTACGCCGAGATCGCGCGCTATCTGACGGTGCATCGTCAGCAGGAGGAGCAGGTCTACCGGACACTGTCCTACTTCGACGGAGTGAACCTCGCCCGACGGGCCACCGCGCCGGCGTTGTTCTCCACCGCGCTGATGGACCAGGTCTGCCCGCCGTCGACCGTCTTCGCGGCGTACAACGCGTGGAACTCGGCCGACAAGGACATCCGGGTCTATCGCTTCAACGGGCACGAGGGCGGCAGTTACGACCAGTCCGTCGAGCACGCTACCTGGCTGCGCTCCCGTGTCTGATCGGTTGTTCTTCGGGGGTGACTACAACCCGGAGCAGTGGCCGTCGTCGGTCTGGGCCTCGGACGTCGAGTTGATGCGGCAGGCGTCGGTCAACCTCGTGACGGTCGGGGTGTTCTCGTGGTCGCGCCTGCAACCCACGCCGGACACGTTCGACTTCGGCTGGCTGGACACGGTTCTGGACGGGCTGCACGAGGCGGGGATCGGGGTGTGCCTGGCCACCCCGACCGCCTCACCCCCGCCCTGGTTCACCCGCCGTTACCCGGACTCGATGCCGGTCACGCGGGACGGCGTACGCCTCACGCACGGGTCGCGGGACACCTATTGCGTCAACGCCCCGGCGTACCGGGCGGCCAGTGTGCGCATCGCGTCGGAGCTGGCCACCCGCTACGGTACGCACCCGGCGCTGCAACTCTGGCACGTGCACAACGAGTACGGCACCTGGTGCTTCTGTTCGCACTGCGCCGTGGAGTTCCGGGCCTGGCTAGAGACCCGGTACTCCACTGTGGAGGCGCTCAATGACGCGTGGAGCACCGACTTCTGGTCGCAGCGGTACGCCGGCTGGGACGAGATCGAGCCGCCGCGGGCCACCCAGTATCTGCGCAACCCGGCGCAGGAACTCGACTATCGCCGGTTCATGTCCGACTCGCTGCTGCGGGGATACCTGGAGCAGAAGACTGTGCTGTCCGGGCGCGTACCGGTGACGACGAACTTCGTCCTCGGCGACTGGGTGCCGGTCGACCACGCCCGCTGGTCCGCGCACGTGGACCTGGTGGCGATCGACGACTACCCGCCGGACCTCGCCGGTCGCGCCTTCTCCGCCGACCGGGCCCGAGGCTGGGCGCGCGCGGCCGGGCATCCGGACGGCCGGTGGCTCCTGATGGAACACGCCCCCGGCTATACGCACACCTCATCCGGCTCTTCTTCCGGCCTGCGCCGATTGGCCGACTCGCTGTCGACGGTCGCCTCGGTATACCTGGACCGGGGCGCGACCGGGATCATGTACTTCCAGTGGCGAGCCTCCCAGGGTGGGGCAGAGCAATGGCATCCGGCCCTGGTCGGGTACTCGTCCGCCGTCTTCTCCGAAGCGGTCGAACTGGGCGCGTCGCTGGCCACCCGTACGCCTTCCGTCGCCTCCGCGGACGTCGCCGTGGTGTACGACGAGGAGAGCATGTGGGCGTGGCAGAGCCCGCATCTGCCCACTCGGGTGGACTACACCTCGCTCGTGCAGTCCTGGCACGCTGCGCTCTCCTCCCCTGCTGGGTCCGGCTCTTCGGGCGGTCAGCTGGTTGATGTCATCCCGGTGGGGGCGTCGTTGGAGGGGTATCGGCTGGTCGTGGTGCCCGCGCTGTACCTGATGTCCGCGGCGGCCCACGAGTGGTTGCGGACCTTCACCGGGCACCTGGTGATCACGGCCGGGACCGGGCTCGTGGACGAACACGCTCGGACGACCCCCGACTCGCTGGCCGACCTGATCGGCGCGACCATCGCCGAACGGAACTTCTCGCCCTGGCACGACACCGTCGTGCCTACCGAGGCCGGGCCACGCCCCAACGTCACCTACCTCCCCTCCCTCGACGTCGTCCCCCTCGACGACATCTGGTGATCTTGAACAGAAACTGCTGCCATAGCGACGGTTTCTGTTCAAGACCAACCAGCGGCCCGCAAGGCGGCGACCACTTGGCGTACGACCTCGTCGGGATTTATCAGGATGAGGAACGCCGGGATGCGCAGGACTCGATCGCCGGCGATCCAGACGTCGTTCTGGCGTTGCATGTCGGCGGCCCACGCTCGGGCGTCCAGGTGCTGAGCCCCGTCGATCTCCACGTGCACCCGGAACTCCGTGAAGTACGCGTCCAGGTAGCGTGTACGGCCGCTCGCGTCCCGCCGCTTCACCTGGAGCTGCGGTTCGGGCAGGCGGTGCCGGCGGCATAGTTTGACGAACCCGATCTCGGCCGGGCTGGTCGCACCCAGCTCGGCCAGCTCCAGCGTCCCGGTGATCAGGGCGTGTCGGCGGCAGTGCGGGAACCGGTCGGCGACTGCGCGTACCTCACTGGGCAGGACGAGGCGTTGCTGGCATCCGGCGGCCAGGATCGAGACCGCGTCCTCGTCACTGAGCGACCACACCGCCGCGTCCAGCAGCGACCGGGCCATGCTGGTCCGGTGGGGCCGGCCGACCTGGCGGTCGCTGATCGGCAATGCAGTCGTGCGGTGAACTTTGACGGCGGGCACTTCCAACGGCATCCGGCGTAGCAGGGCGGGCGCAGCCCGGGACGCCGGCCGAAGAACGTCGATGACCTCTCGCTTCGGCCAGCGGCCGGAGAGCCCGCCGGCCTGTGCGGCGGCGAGCCCGGCCAAGACGGCCGAAGGCCCGGCGGCGAGGACGGCGATCCACCATTGCGCCTCCCGGGTCAGCAGGCCGTCGCCAGTCGCCAGTACGCCCCGGCAGATCCGCCGCCAGCGTTTGCTGGCGATGAGATGGCGCACGCGGCCAGGGGAGAGAAGCCGCTGGGCCTGGCGGGTGGAGATCACTCCGCTCTGCTCGAAGAGCAGCCACTCCAGCTGGGTGTCCTCGTCGCGTGGCATCCGCACCGCGACACTGTGCGCGTTGGGCACGGTCGGCGGTAGGGGCTGTGGACAACGCCTGTCGATCTTGAATAGAAAACGTCGGTATAGCGACGCCAACCATTCAAGATCAGCTATCGGCAAGAAGGATTAGCGGCCGGAGGTTTCGGAGAGCGCCGGGTATTCCCGCGTCGGGAGGTCCATGAGCGGCGTGTGCCCGTTCACGACGGGCCGAACCGGCCGAGTGTTGGCGGCGGGCCGCCGGTGCGAGACGACGTCCGACGGCGCGGCGGGAGCGGCGTCTTCGGCTGCGAGGTCGGGAGCGGAGTCCGTGCGCGCTTGGGGTTCGGCGTACCGCGTGAGGGCGATCACGGAGCCGAGGGTCACGAGGAAGCCCAGGGCGGCCAGCCAGGTCAGGCCGGGCCGGATGCGGTCGCCGAGCAGGAGCAGGCCGACCACCGCGGCGGGGACCGCCCCGGCGGCGTCCATGGCGGCGACGGCGGCGTTGGTGGAGCCGCGCTGCATCGCCAGGCCGAGGAGCAGCTGAGCGCTCAGGGAGTGGGCGATCACGAGGTAGAGCAGCGGGCTGCTGACGAATTCGAAGATCGAGTGCGAGGAGGCCAGCGGCCGGGCGGCGACGGCGGCGCAGGCGAAGCCGAGGCCGGAGAGGGCGCCGAGGACGACGCTGCCGGGTGCGCCCTTGATGCGTACGGCGAAGAAGCCGAGGCCCGCGATGATCAGGAGGGCCAGGACGAGACTGATCTTGCCGATCAGGTCGAGTGGCCGGGAGGGCGCCGGTTCGGCCGCCATGACCAGGCCGCCGATGCCGAGCACGAGCGCCGCCAGCAGCAGGATCTCGCTCTTGGGGAGCTGCCATTTCAGCACGACCACGCCGAGGACGGCGGTCACGCCGAGGCCGGCGGCGACGCTCGCCTGCACGAGGAACAGGGGCAGATCGCGCCGCGCGACCAGGGCCAGAAAGAAGCCTAGGACTTGGCAGCCGATGCCGTAGAGGTAGATCCGGTGCCCGAGAAGCCGGACGAGCAGGCCCGGGTCGAGCGTGTGATGCATGGTCGTCCGGGAGGCGGCGATCGATTGGAGCAGGTTGGCCACGCCGTACGCGACGATCATCGCCGCGAGGAACCACCACCCTGAGGACATCACTAAGCGATGGTAAACCCCTAGGGGTCGACTCCGCCCTACTGCGCCTCGGGGATGATTCGAATCGCGGAGACCCTGCTCACGAGGGTGACAGCGCGATCACAGCGCGCGCAGGCCGCCGGGCGTCAGCTTGCCGAGGACGTCGGTGTGGAGCTTGCCGTTGGTTGCGATCGCACTGCCGCCGCCTGGGCCGGAACGGCCGGTGAGATCGGTGAACGTCCCGCCCGCCTCGGTCACGATGGGGATGAGCGCGGCGATGTCCCACAGCGAAAGCTCAGGTTCGACCATGATGTCCAGCGCACCCTCGGCCAGGAGCATGTAGCCGTAGAAGTCGCCGTACGCCCGGGAACGCCAGCACTTGCGCATGATGTCCAGCATCGAGGCGAGCCGTCCGGTCTGCTCCCATGATTCGAGCGAGGAGTAGCAGAAGCTGGCGTCGGCGAGCCGGCTGACCCCGGAGACCTTGATCGAGGTGGCCGCGGCCTGGTGGCGCCCGGCGAACGCGCCGAGCCCGCGGGCGGCCCACCAGCGCCGGCCCAGGGCGGGCGCGCTGACCAGGCCGACGACCGGCTCGTCGCCTTCCATCAGGGAGATCAGCGTGGCCCAGATCGGCACCCCCCGGATGTAGTTCTTGGTGCCGTCGATCGGGTCGATGACCCACTGCCGAGCGCCGGTCGCCCCGGTCGAGCCGTACTCCTCGCCGAGGACGCCGTCCCGGGGCCGCGTCCGCGCGAGGGTGGATCGCAGGGCTTTCTCCACCGCCGTGTCGGCGTCGCTGACCGGAGTCAGGTCCGGCTTGCTCGTCACGTGCAGGTCGAGCGCCCGGAATCGGGACATAGCCAGCGAATCAGCCGTATCGGCCAACACGTGGGCGAGAGCGAGATCGTCGGCGTACCGGGCCATGCGCAGAACCTATCCGATCACCGCCGTCCACGGTGCTTTAGTCTCGCGTCCTATGCGACGCCAGTGGCTCACCGACGTCGGGCTCACCCTCGGCGTGCTGCTCGCGCAGTCCGCTCCGTTCCTGTTCGCGACCCATCCAGCCGGTGAGAAGTGGATCTACTGGCCGGTTCTGATCACCTCGCTACCGGCCCTGACCAGGCGCTGGCAGCCCGGCGGGAGCCTCGCGGTCGCGGCCGTGGGCATCGCGGCCTACGCGGCCGTCGACGCGGGACCGGCCCAGCCCATCTGGTACGGCCCGCTGGTCATCTTCTACACGGTCGCCTATCAAGCGGGGCGAGTCGAGCGTGTCCTGTGCGTCGTCGGAACGGCGGTGGGTGCGCTCAGCGTCATCGGCTCGGTCAACACGGCCGTTCGCGAGCTCGCCTTGTGGTCGGCCGCCTACGCGATCGGCACCCTTGGGCGTACCCGTAAAGAAATGGCCGCGCAGGCCGAGCGGACCCGGATAGCCCGGGATCTCCACGACATCCTGGGCCACTCGCTCAGCGTGATGATCGTCCAGGCGGAGGGCGGCGCGGCCGTGGCGCGGACCGATCCGGGCCGCGCGGAGGCCGCGTTCGACGCGATCTCCGCGAGCGGGCGCGAGGCCATGGGCCAACTCCGTGCCGCGGTGGGCGCGCTCCGCGAGCCGCTCCCGCAGCTGGCCGATCTGGATCAACTGATACGCACAACGCAGCGCACGGGTCTGTCGGTCCGATTGACCGAGCGCGGTCGGCCCCGCGCGCTGTCCTCGGACGTGCAGGTGGCCGCCTACCGGCTCGTGCAGGAAGGGCTGACGAACGTCGTGAAGCACGCGGAGGCGACGTCGGCGGAAGTCGTCCTGGACTGGACCAGCGGGCTGCGCGTGAGCGTCACCGACGACGGCCGGGGCGCGCCCTCGCAAGGTGCGCGACCGGCCGGGCACGGGCTGATCGGGTTGCGTGAACGGGTCGGCGCCGTCGGCGGGCAGGTCTTCGTGGGGCCAGACGAACAGGGGAAGGGATTCTCAGTGGCGGCGGTGTTCTCATGCTGAGCCGGCCGACGATCCGCGTCGTGATCGCGGACGACCAGGAGCTGGTACGCGCGGGGTTCGCGATGATCCTGTCGGCCCAGCCGGACATCGAGGTGGTGGCCGAGGCGCCGGACGGTGCGGCGGCGGTGCAGGCGGTCGCCGAGCACGCGCCGGACGTGGCCCTGCTCGACATCCGGATGCCGTTGCTGGACGGCATCGAGGCCGCCCGGCGGATCTGCGCCGCGTCGGCCACTCGGGTGATCATGCTGACGACGTTCAACTCCGATGAGTACGTCTACGACGCGCTGCGGGCCGGGGCGAGCGGGTTCCTGCTCAAGGACGTACGCCGAGACGACCTGGTGCATGCGGTGCGGGTCGTGGTGGCCGGGCAGTCCCTGCTCGCGCCGGCCGTCACGCGTACGCTCATCGACGATGTCCTCCGCCGAGGGGTGTCCCGGCCGGTTCCGGGGTTGGTGGATCGGCTCACCGAGCGGGAACGCGAGACGCTCGTCCAGCTCGGCCGGGGACTGTCCAATGCGGAGATCGCCGCGGCCATGTTCGTCAGCGAGCACACGGTGAAGACCCACGTCAGCAATGTGCTGAGCAAACTGGGGCTGCGGGACCGGGTGCAGGCCGTGATCGCGGCGTACGAGTCGGGTCTCATCACTGCGGGGGAGTAGCGCTCTCCCTCTCGTCGGCGATGTCCGGACCCGGCGTTCCCGGGAGGCTTCTCCGCATGCGAAAGCCTCTGATCGCCTTGGCCGCCGTGGTCGCGGCGCTGCTGCCCGGCGTCGGCGCGTACGCCGGCCCGTCGGGTGACATCCCGCCGTATTCGGCCCCGGCTGGCCTGACCGCCACCGAAGTCGCCTTCACCAACGGCGACACCATCCTGCACGGTTCCGTCGTACGCCTCGCCGCGGACAAGGCCGGTGCGGACCCCACGGTGAAGCGTCCGGGGATCGTGCTCGTGCACGGCTCGGGCAACGCCGTCCGGCCGCAACTGGCCCAGGAGGCGGAGGTGTTCGCCCGCGCCGGGATCGTGACCCTGATCTACGACAAGCGGTCCGACTACAACCGCAGCCATCGGGACTACGGCGACCTCGCGGACGACGCCCTCGCCGGGGTCGCGCTGCTGCGCGGGCTGCCCGACGTCGATCCCGGCAAGGTCGGGCTCTGGGGACTCAGCGAGGGCGGCTGGGTGGCCCCGTTGGCGGCGTCCCGATCCAGCGACGTCGCCTTCCTCATCACCATCGGCGGCTCCGGGCTCAGCCCCGCGCGTACGCAGGCGTGGAATCTGAACAACCGGCTGGCCGGCAACGGCGTCGCGGAGGGCACCGCGCGGGACTTGGTCGCCACGGGCATGGGCCTGGCCGTCGCCCTGGACCAGTTCCCCGAGGCCAAGCACGATCCGGTCGAGGTGTTGCACGAGATCCGGCAGCCGGTCCTGGCGATCTGGGGCGAACGGGACCTGCTCGTCCCGCCGGCCGAGAGCGCCGAGATCTTCCGGCGCGAGCTGATCGCCAGCCCCAGCGTCAGCGTCCGCATCCTGCCCGGCAGCAGCCACGCGGCCCGGGTGACGACCGACGGCTTCGACCGCGTCGGCGGGCCGACCGTCGGCGGCTTCGTGATGGGCGAACTGAGCCCCGGGTACGCGACCCTGATGACCTCGTGGATCGCGGCCGGTTTCCCGGCTGCCACTTCCTCGGGCGCGACTTCCTCGGGCACGGCTTTCCCGGCCACCTCGGATGCGCTGCCGACGCAGCGGACCAGGTCGTCGGCGATCGAACCGGTGGGCGTCCTGGGCTTCGGGCTGTTCGCGTTGCTGCTCGTGGTGCTGCTCAGCTGGCCGGTGACGGCGGTGGTCCGGCGGTTGCGCGGTCGCCGGGGCCGTCCGGCGGCGGCGTTGCCCGCCCGGTTGCTGGTGCTGGCCGGGCTGGCGGCGACCCTGCTGGGGACGGCGTACGCGATCTATGTGGTCGCCTCGGGCGGCACCTCGGTACACGCCGCCTTCCTCGGCCAGCCGCTGGTGTGGCTGCTGGCCCGGGTCTGCCTCGCGATCGCGCTGACCTGCGGCGTGCTCGTCGCGCTGGCGTTCCGGTCGGCGCCGTCGGTCCGGCTGGGCGCAGTGCTCGCCGGCGGCGTCCTGCTCATCCCGTACGCCCTCGGCCTCGGCCTCCTCCTCCCCTGACCCCCCGCCCGGGGCCGGTGGCGAGCGCGCGGGAAACCTGCGCGACTCCGTCACCGGGCCCGGGTAGGTTCGGAAGGATGACGGAGCAGGTTGACGGGGAGAAGCGGCGGGAGGCCGTGTTGCGTACCTTCTTCGGTCCGGACGGCCGCCTGGTCAGCATGCCGGCCCGGATGGGCAAACGCCGGTTCGTCCTCGAACAGATCGCGTACGCGTTCGAGCCGGGGGTGCGGTACACCGAGGTCGAGGTCAACGCCATCCTGCGGGCGTTCTGGGACGACTACGTGTCGGTGCGGCGGTATCTGATCGACGCCGGGCTGCTCGGCCGCGAGCAGGGGCTGTACTGGCGTACCGGGGGTCATGTCGACATCTAGCGCCGGCTAGCCGTCCAGATCGCTGCTGGTACGCGAGGCCAGCAGCCGCCGGAACGAGGCCAGCCGCCGTTCGTCGGCGTGGCCCGCCGCGACCCAGGCGTCCAGCGCGCACTCGGCCCCGGGCAGATGGTCGCAGTTGGGCGGGCAGTCGACGGTCCCCTCGACGAGGTCGGGGAAGCCGTGCAGCACGCTGTCGGCGCTGACCAGGGCCAGCCCGAAACTGCGTACGCCGGGGGTGTCGATGATCCAGCCCGGATCCTTGCGGGACTTGCCGATGGGGGGCAGCCGTAGGGCGACCGCGCTGGTCGAGGTGTGCCGCCCCTTGCCGATGGCGCTGACCTCGCCGACCGCCCGCCCGGTCCCGGGGATGAGCCGGTTGACCAGGGTCGACTTGCCCACCCCGGAGTGTCCGACGAGGACCGACACGTGCCCGGCCAGCTCCTTGCGGATCGGGGCCAGGTCGGCGCCCGGCCCGGTGAGCAGGTGCGGCAGGTCGAGGGCGGCGTAGTAGTCGAGGATCTCGTTCGGCGTCGCCAGGTCGGACTTGGTGAGCAGCAGGATCGGCTCGATGTCGGCGTCGTACGCCGCGACGAGGCACCGGTCGATGAACCCGGTCCGGGGCGGCGGGTCGGACAGCGAGCTGACGATGACGAGCTGGTCGGCGTTGGCCACGACGACCCGTTCGATCCGGCCCTCGGTCGTGGTGTCGTCGTCGTCCGCCGTACGCCGCAGCACGCTTTCGCGGTCGGCGATCCGCACGATCCGGGCGAGCGCCCCGGCGCCGCCGCTGACGTCGCCGACGAGGGCCACCCGGTCGCCGACGACGACCGACTTGCGGCCCAGTTCGCGGGCGCGCATCGCGGTGAGTGTCGTCCCGTCGGGCCCGTCCACGGTGTACCGGCCCCGGTCGACCGCGACGACGAAGCCCTCGATCGCGTCGTCGTGCTTGGGCCGCGTACGCGTCCGGGGCCGGGACCCACGGGTCGCCCGGACGCGGACGTCGTCCTCGTCGTACTCGCGCCGTTTCGCCGTCAAGAGCCTGCACCCGCCATCGCACTCCATAGTGCCGGGAAACCGGGGAGCGTCTTGGCTGTACACGCCACATCGCTCAGGACTACGCCGGGGACCTTCAAGCCGAGGAGCGCGGCAGCATGCGCCATCCGATGATCGTCGTAGGTCTCGAAGACGGTGCCGGTCAGCGGGCGGGGTTCGATGACGAGCCCGTCCTCGTGCTCGACGACCCCGGCGCCGAGCGCGGCCAGCTCCCGGGCGAGCGCGGCCACCTGATCGTTCTCCTGCGTACGCAGGTGGGCGAGCCCGTGCAGGGTGGACGGCGCGTCGGCCAGGGCGGCCAGCGCCGCGACGACCGGGCTCAGCTCGGCCTGGTCGCGCAGGTCGACGTCGATCCCGCGGATCTGCGGCCCGCCGCGGACGGTCATGCCCTTCTCGGTGAGCCGGAACGAGCCGCCCATCCGGGTCAGCACCGAGCGCAGCCGGTCGCCGGCCTGCAGGGTGCTGCGCGGCCAGCCGGGCACCGTGACGCGCCCGCCGACGACCAGGGCGGCCGCGAGGAACGGGGCGATCGTGGCGAGGTCGGGTTCGATCAGCCAGCTGCGTCCGGCGAGCCGGGCCGGTTCCACCCGCCAGCTGTCGGGGGTCGTGTCGTCGACCGCCGCGCCGGCCGCCCGCAGCATCTCGACCGTCAGCCGCAGGTGCGGGGCACGGGGCAGGGCCGGTCCGGTGTGGGTCAGGGTCAGCCCGCGGTCGAAATCGGGCGCCGCCAGGAGCAGGCCCGACAGCAGCTGGCTGGACGGGGAGGCGTCGACGGCCACCTCGCCACCGCGTACGCGGCCCTTGCCGTAGACCGTCAGGGGCAGTCCGTCGGCGGCGCTGGCGTCCAGGCGTACGCCGAGCCCGCGCAGCCCGGTGACCAGCGGACCCAGTGGTCGCTGCCGGCCTCGGGCGGTGCCGTCGAAAGTGACCGTGCCGCTGGCCAGCCCGGCGAGCGGCGGCAGGAAGCGCATGACCGAACCGGCCGCGCCGACCTCGACTTGGGCGGATCCGGTCAGCGGGCGGGGGCGGACCACCCAGCGGTCGTCGTCGACGGTCGAGATGCTGACGCCCATCGCGCGGAGTCCGCTCGCCATCAGTTCGGTGTCGCGGGCGCGCAGCGGATTGTCCAGTGTGGATGTCCCGGTGGAGATCGCCGCCAGGACGAGCGCGCGGGCCGTCATGGACTTCGATCCCGGTAGCCGGACGACGGAGTTCAGCGGATCGATGGCGGTCGGTGCGGTCCAGGGCACTGCGCGCTTCGTCACCCGCCCATTCTTACCGTTCCGGCGGCTTGTCGGACCATGCGGGTAGGTTCAATTTCATGTGCGGGCGTTATGCGACAACGCGCTCCTCGGCCGATCTCAGCCGCCTCTTCGAGGCGTTCGACGAGACCGAGGGTGCCGTCACGGCGGACTACAACGTGGCTCCGACCGACCGGGTGCCGATCGTGCGCGTCTCGGCCAGTCGTGAGGCGCGTGTGCTGACGGTCGCCCGGTGGGGGCTGATTCCGCCGTGGGCCACGGATCCCCGCATCGGCTCCCGCATGCCGAGCAAGCCGGTCAAGCCGCAGCGCGCCTTGATCAACGCGCGCGCGGAGACCGTCGCCACGTCTCGGGCATTCGCGTCGGCTTTCGAGCGTCGCCGGTGCCTGGTCCCGGCCGACGGCTGGTACGAGTGGACCAGGTCGCCCACCGGCAAGCAGGCGTACTACATGACCCCTCGGGTCAGGGAGCATGAGCGCAGCATGAACGGAAGTGACCTCACGCTCGGCGGGATCTGGGGCGTGAAGGGCGACCTGCTGACCTTCAGTGTCATCACGCTGCCCGCACGGGGCGAGTTGGCGAAGGTGCACGACCGCATGCCGCTGCTGCTGCCCCCGGAGCGGTGGGCCGACTGGCTTTCTGCTACGCCGAGTGAGGACCTGCTCACCGCGGCCGGAGACGACTATTTGTCCACAATCGAAATCCGGGCGGTGGGATCCGCAGTTGGGAACGTCCGCAACGACGGCCCCGGGTTGATCGACCCCATCGAAGCAGGTCTACTTTTCTGATCGGCGCGCATCGCCATCCGGTGACACCCGGTAATCGATGCAGGGACACACACCACGCCTGATTAGGACGGATTGACGATGGAATGTCGGCAGGAAATTTTGCCGATGTCCAGACGAACTCTTGTCTCCGTACGCGTTTGTGCGATAGAACACAGCGCCGGTGCAGGTTCTCACACCCGTACCGGAATGGTTTGCACCGTGCAGCTTAAAGCGCGGTGAGGCACCGGACCCACGGGGGAGGTGGGTGGATTTGACCCGGGCGCGTGTTCCACGCCCACATGAAGTCGCGGCTGCGCGCCGTGACCCGAGACTGTTGCGGGCTGCCACCGAGCAGCAGGCCGACACCGCCTGGCGGACCAGGGGAGTCTGTCAATCCGTCGACCCGGAGACGTTCTTTCCGGCGCCGACCGATCCACCCGACGCGGCCATGGCGCTGTGCGGCACCTGTTCAGTACAGGGCGCCTGCCTCGCCTGGGCCTTGGAAGCCGGCGACTGCCACGGCGTCTGGGGCGGCACCACCGCCCGGGAGCGCCGGGCCATGGTGGTCGCCTGGCGAACCTTGGAGCAGCCCGAGGAGCGGCCTTACGCGGAGCAGGCGGACGCGACCCGTCCGGTCGTCGGGGGAACCGTCCCCGCGCCCGGCTGGGCCTCGGCAGTCGCCCGCGCCGCCGAGGCGGCCCGGATCGAGGCGGCGCAGGCTTCGGGCGTACGCCCGGCGAAGCGGTCCGGCCCGGCTCGTCGCCGGGGCGCGCCCGTCGTCACCGAGTTGGCGCTGGAGATCCACGAGCGCAAGCCGGAGATCCGGGAGCTTCGTGAGCCTCAGGTGCTGATCCCGCTGCAGCGTCTGGCCGACTCCGCACCCGCCCTGGAGGCGCTGCTCGCGTGACCTGCATCACCGCTGTGGTGGCGTGGCATGGAATGCGCGACGGTCGCGGAGCGTTGTCCCGGCCGGAGGACCTGAATGGGTTTCCTCCGCGAAGGGGTGATTCAGTGCGCACTGCGACGAAGACGAGGCCTGACGACCAGCTCAAGATCCGGATCGGGTCGACTGAGTGGTCGGCGGAGACGGCTGCGGACGAGATGACCCGCCTGCCTGCTTCGGTTGTTGCGACGGCCATGCCCGCCACCCGCGTATCCTCAGCGGGACGGGCCGTGACGTCACGGCCCCGGAAGGGCGAGGCCAGGGTGACCACGGAGTCGACGGAAGACCGGCGTGCACGGTTCGAGCGGGACGCCATGCCGTTCCTCGACCAGCTGTACCCGGCCGCCCTGCGGATGACCCGCAACCCCGCCGACGCGGAGGATCTCGTCCAGGAGACCTACCTCAAGGCGTACGCGGCATTCCACCAGTTCGAAGAGGGCACCAACCTCAAGGCGTGGCTCTACCGCATCTTGACGAACACCTTCATCAACTCGTACCGCCGCAAGCAGCGGCAGCCCGTGCAGGCTCCCACCGAGGAGATCACGGACTGGCAGTTGGCCGAGGCAGAGTCGCACACCTCGTCGGGGCTGAAGTCGGCCGAGACCGAGGCACTCGACCGGCTGCCCGACAGCGACGTCAAGTCGGCCCTCCAGGCCCTGCCCGAGGACTTCCGCCTGGCGGTCTATCTCGCTGACGTCGAGGGCTTCTCCTACAAGGAGATCGCCGACATCATGGGCACACCGCTCGGCACGGTCATGTCGCGGCTGCACCGCGGCCGCCGGGCCCTGCGCGGGATGCTGGAAAGCTACGCGGCCGAGCGCGGCATCATCAACGCGCCGGCCGATCACGACGAGGTGACGGCATCATGAGCGACGAGTGCAAGGACGTGCTCGACGAGGTATATCTCTACCTCGACCTCGAGTGCCCCGACGAGCGTCGTGACCTGATCAAGCAGCATCTTGACGAGTGCTCGCCGTGTCTGCGGGAGTACGGGATCGAGACCGAGGTGAAGGCGCTGGTGGCCCGCTGCTGCGGGGCGGAGAACGCGCCCGACGACCTCAAGCGCCGGCTTCGGGCGAAGCTCGCCGAGCTGGTGGTCGTGGACGACCGCATCACCTCCTGACCCTCCGGCATGGTTGGATGACCATCAGAGGTCCGCAGTGCGGCGGACCACTGCTGGGAGGGGCGCGATGGCCGACGAGATCCGTGCGGAGATGGTGGCGAACGTCTGGAAGGTCGTGGCCGCCGAGGGCGACCAGGTCGCCGACGGCGACACGCTCGTCATCCTCGAATCCATGAAGATGGAGATCCCCGTGATGGCGGAGTCCGACGGCAAACTGACCCGGCTCGCCGTGAACGAGGGCGACGTGGTGCAGGAGGGCGACCTGATCGCCGTCATCGGCTAAGGGTCAGCCCTCGATCAGCTCGTAGGCCATCTCCAGGGCGGTCTTCATCCGCTCCTCGTCGCTGATCTTGTCGGGGTCCAGGACGAACCAGCAGGCGTGCAGCGTGAACAGCGCCATCGAGGCGCGCAGCCGCCGCCCTGGGGTGGCGTCGGCGTCCACCAGAAAGTCGATCATGCCCTGCATCCGCCCGCGGAAGTCCTTCGTCGGGCGGCGGTCCTTCATCGTGGCCTGGTTGCGCTCGAAGAACCGCATGATCTTGTGGTGCTGGACCTCCATCATGCTGTCCGCGTAGCGGCGCAGGAACTCCTTGCGCGCCGCCAGGGTGCGGGGCTGCTCGGTGGTCCACTCGATGAGCTTCTCGATCCGGGCGGTCTGGTCGCCCATGAAGCTCTCGACGATCTCTTCCTTGCTCTTGAAGTGGTAGTACAGTGCGGCCTTCGTCACACCGAGCCGCTCGGCGATCTCCCGCAGGGACGTCTTGTCGTAGCCCTGCTCAGTGAAGAGCTCCAGCGCAACGGCCTGAATACGCGACCGCGTGTCCCGGCCTTCGACCTGCTGTTCGCTCATGTTCTGCTCCCGCGGAGATCCGATATTCCATTGCACTTGACGCGCGGCTGGTAATCAACTTACCGTACGGCTAGTAAGTTCGCTAGCCGGTCGGCAAGTAAGCTGATCCGACGCCAAGTCTGATCGAGGGAGCACCGCTCGTGTCCACCATCCCCGAACCGTCCATCGCGAAGCCGAATCTGCGGCTCGTGTTGCCGGGAATCATGCTGGCGATGATGCTGGCCATGCTCGACAACATGGTCGTCGGGACCGCCATGCCGAAGATCGTCGGCGAACTCGGCGGTCTGTCGAAGCTCTCCTGGGTCGTCACCGCGTACGTGCTGGGCACCTCGGTGTCCACCCCGATCTGGGGCAAGCTCGGCGACCTGTACGGGCGCAAGAAGGTCTTCCTGACCTCGGTCGTGTTGTTCATGATCGGCTCGATGCTCTCCGGCGCGGCCGGCGAGTTCGGCTGGCTCAACGACGCGGTCAACCCGATGACCCAGCTCATCGCGTTCCGGGCCTTCCAGGGCCTCGGCGCCGGTGGTCTGATGGTCGGCGCGTTCGCCCTCATCGGCGACCTCGTGCCGCCCCGCGAACGGGGCAAGTACCAGGGCCTCATGGGCGGCATCATGGCCATCGCGATGATCGCCGGCCCGCTGGTCGGCGGTCTGATCACCGACCACGCCTCGTGGCGCTGGATCTTCTACATGAACCTGCCGATCGGCGCGATCGGCTTCGTCATGCTGCTGCTCTTCCTGCACCTGCCGGTGCGCAAGACCGAGCACAAGATCGACTGGCTGGGCGCGGCCCTGCTCGGGATCAGCATCACCGCGATCGTGCTCATCACCACCTGGGGCGGCGGCGAGTACGAGTGGGCCTCGCCGCAGATCTTCGGCCTGGGCGCGCTGGCGCTCGTGAGCTTCGGCGTCTTCCTGCTCGTCGAGCGGCGTCACCCGGAGCCCGTCCTGCCGCTGCACATCTTCAAGAACCGCAACTTCAGCGTGGTCAGCGGCATGGGTTTCCTGGTCGGCTTCGCCCTCTTCGGCGTCGTCTCCTTCCTGCCGCTCTACCAGCAGACCGTCCAGAACGCCTCGGCGACCAACAGCGGCCTGCTGCTGCTGCCGATGATGATGGGCGTACTGGTCACCTCGTTCGCCATCGGCCGGATCATCACCAACACCGGCAAGTACCGCATCTTCCCGATCATCGGCGGCGCGATCATGGCCGTGGCGATGCTGCTGCTGACCCGGCTCGCCGACGACACCAGCCGGCTCGAGTCGTCGGTCTACATGGTGCTGCTCGGCCTCGGCATGGGCTTCCTCATGCAGACCACGCTGCTCATCGCGCAGAACAGCGTGGAGATGAAGGACCTCGGCGTGGCCAGCTCCACCGCCACCTTCGTCCGGTCCATCGGCGGCTCGTTCGGGGTGTCGATCTTCGGTGCCGTGTTCAACTCACGCCTCCGGGACAGCATGACCGAGACCGCCGGCCCGAAGGCCGCGGCGATGGTCGACCAGTTCGGCGGCAACCTGGGCAGCGAGGGCATGGCCCAGCTCGCCAAGCTCCTGCCGGCCGATCAGGTCGAGCCGATGGTCAAGGCCATCAAGCACGCCATCGCGTACGCGACGTCGGGGCTGTTCTGGTGGGCGCTGGCGTTCGCCGTGCTGGTCCCGGTGCTGGCCTGGTTCATCAAGGAGGTCCCGCTGCGGGGCGCCGGTCCGCAGAAGGCCGGCGAGGACTCGCCGGAGGCGGCGTTCGCCCTCGCCAGCGTGGAGTGACCGTCCGGTACGGATCCCGCAAGACCCGATAAGACTCGATGCCCCCGGAGATTTCCTCCTCCGGGGGCATCGCACTGTCCGCAGGCTTGGGGGGAGGTGAGATCCGGCGTGCCCCTGCGTGATCCTGCTCGTCCGAGTTGAGTCAGGCGCGATTTCGTGCAAGACTGCGCACAGATCGAGCATCAATCAAGCATATTTGAGCACGCATAGTCAGGAGTGAGCATGAGCGAGCGCGGCGCAGGGATGGCGACGGACATCGCGGAGCAGCCCGGGGTCTACGGCGCGCTGCTGGAGCCGGCGAGCGTACGCGAGATCGAGCGGGTCGCCCGGGCCATCGCCGAGCGCCGCCCGAAGCACGTCGTGTTCACCGCCCGGGGCACCTCCGACCACGCCGCCCTGTACGCCGCGTACCTCACCGAGATCCGGCTCGGCATCCCGGCCGGGCTCGCCTCGCCCAGCGCGATGACCGTGTACGGGGCCCGCCCGGACTTCTCCGAGGCGCTCGTCGTCGGGGTCTCCCAGTCCGGCGGTTCGCCCGACCTGACCGAGGTGCTCAAGATCGCCCGAGAGCAGGGCGCGCTGACGCTGGCCGTGACGAACAACCCGAAGTCGATCCTGAACGAGACCGCCGAGCTGACCGTCGACGTGGCCGCCGGGCACGAACGGGCCGTCGCGGCGACCAAGACCTACACCGCCGAGCTGCTCGCCCTGCTGCTGCTCGTCGAGGCGATCCGAGGTGAGGGCCAGGTGCCCGCCGAGGAACTCGCGCAGCTCGCCAAGCTGCCCGAGCTGGCCGAGCAGACGCTGCGCGACGAGACCCCGGCTCAGCTCGCCGGGCGCTACCGGTTCGCCGGGCGAGTCGTGACCACCGGTCGTGGGTACGCGTACCCGACCGCCCGGGAGGCGGCGCTCAAGCTCATGGAGACCTCGTACCTCGCCGCGCTGGCCTTCTCCGGAGCCGACCTGCTGCACGGGCCGCTCGCGATGGCCGACCCCGACGTCCCGGTGCTCGCCGTGGTGGGCTCCGGTCCCGGCGGGGTGGCGATGTCGGACGTGCTCACCCGGCTCGGCGAGCGGCGGGCCGACGTGGTCACGATCGGCTCCGGCGAGGTGGCCGACGCGTCGGCCCGGCTGGCCGTGCCCGAGGTCGACGAGCGCTACTCGGCGCTGCTGGACATCCTGCCGCTCCAGCGGCTCGCGCTGCACATCGCGCTGAGCCGGGGCGAGAACCCGGACGCGCCCCGCGGACTCAAGAAGGTCACCGAGACCCTGTAGCCGCCGAGGGGCGGCCGGGTGGACGAAGACGGCGGCGATCTCCTCGGGCCAGCGCAACTAGCTACTGTGGGGGCGTGTCCACACTTCGCGATCTGGTCGAGGAGCACACCTCGCTCGGCCCGGCCGACATCGACCACCTGACCCGGCTCGCCGGAGACTGGCAGTTGATCTCCGACCTCTCCTTCGCCGACCTGCTGCTCTGGGTGCCGGTCAGCACGGGAGAGGCGGTCGCGAGCGCGCCTTCGTTCCTCTGCGTCGCCCAGGTACGCCCGACGACCGCTCCCACGGCGTACCAAGATGATCAAGTGGGCCGGATCGTCGGCGGGCCGGAGGTGGCCCACTTGGCCATCGCCCGCCAGCAGGGCCGGATCTGGCGGGAGGGCGACCCGGTCTGGTACGGCGACACGCCCGCGCGCCATGAGGCGGTGCCGGTCCGCCGGCGGCGCGCGGACGGCGAGGCGAGCGAGGTGATCGCGGTCGTGGGCCGCGACACGAACCTGTCCACCGCGCGAACTCCGAGCCAGCTGGAGCTGAACTACCTCACCAGCGCCGACGACCTGGCTCAGATGGTCGCCGACGGCACCTTCCCGCCGCCTCGGCATCCGGGCGAGACGACCAGCGCGCCGCGTGTCGGCGACGGGTTGATCCGGCTGGACGGCTCGGGCAAGGTCACCTACGCCTCCCCGAACGCGCAGTCGGCGTTCCGTCGGTTGGGACACGCCTCCCACCTCGTGGGCGAGGACCTGGCTGCCCTGTTCAGCCGGCTCGCCGACGACCCGCTGGAGGGTTCGGAGGCGTCGGCGCGGGTGCTGGCCGCGCTGCACGGCGACTCCCCGGCCCGCAAGGAGATCGAGGTACGCGGCGCGACCGTGCTGACGCGCGCGCTGCCGCTGATCCCCGCCGGGGTGCCGATCGGTGCGCTGATCCTGGCCCGAGACGTCACCGAGGTACGCCGCCGCGACCGGGCGCTGATCACCAAGGACGCGACGATCCGGGAGATCCACCATCGGGTCAAGAACAACCTGCAGACGGTGGCCGCACTACTTCGGCTGCAGGCGCGACGGGTCGACGCGCCCGAAGCGCGCGCCGCGTTGGAGGAGTCCGTACGCCGAGTCGCCTCGATCGCGTTGGTGCACGAGACGCTGGCGATGTCGGCCGACGAGGCGGTCGAGTTCGACGGGATCGTGGACCGGGTGGCGACGGCTGCGGCCGAGGTCGCGGGCGGCTTCTCCGGCAGTGGCATCTCGGTGCGCATGCGCCGGGAGGGCAGCTTCGGCGTACTGCCGGCCGAGATCGCCACGCCGCTCGTCATGGTCCTCAACGAGCTGCTGCTCAACGCGGTCGAGCACGCGTTCTCCGACGACACCCCGGACGCCGAGGTGGTGATCTCCGCGCACCGGTTCCGCAAGCAGTTGCAGGTGGCGGTGGCCGACAACGGGCGCGGTCTGCCCGAGGACTTCAATCCGGCGACCGCGAAGCGGCTCGGTCTGCAGATCATCCGTACGCTCACCACCGGGGAACTCCGGGGCAGCATCGAGATGCGCAACCGCCCGGAGGGCGGCGCGGAGGCGTTGCTCGAGGTGCCCCTGACCAAACGCTGACCCGCACCATTTCACGATCAGCGCTGGATCAGGGTTCCCGGTCGAATCATCGTGCATGATTCGGCCCAGAACCGTGATCCAGCGCCAAACCACCCCCGGAGGAAGCGCATGACGGCGAGGCTGACCAGGTGGCTGCCGCCTGTCGTGGCCTTCCTCGCGGTGGTCGCGCTGGTGCTCGCCGCGGGCACGCCGGTCGTCGAGCTGGCCCGCTATTGCGCGTACGCGGTCTGGGCGGTGCTCCTGCCGGGAACGCTCGTCTACCGCGCGCTGCGGGCGACGCCGCGAACACTGGTGGAAGACGTCGCGATGGGCGCCGCCGTCGGGCTGACCCTCGAACTGGCGGCCTGGGCCGCCTTCTCCGCCCTCGATCTGCGCTTCCTGCTGCCGGGCTGGCCGCTCGTCGTCGTGGCGGTCTTCCTGACGAGGCGGCTGCGGCGACACTGGCGGCCCGCGTACCCGGATCGGCCGTCGGCCGCCTGGTCCTGGTCGCTCGCCGCGATCGTGGTCTTCTGGACGCTCTACCTCTACGTGGTCTTCCTCGCGCGGAACCCGGTGGTGCCGACGTCCGAGCAGACCATGCAATACCTCGATCTGTCGTATCAGCTCTCGCTCGCGGGCGAGGCGAAGAACCATCTCCCGCTGCACGTCCCTCAGGTCGCGGGCGAGCCGCTCAACTACCACTGGTTCGCCTACGCGCACATGGCGATGGCGTCCCTCGTCGGCGGGGCGGATCTCGCCGCGGTGTCGTTGCGCTTCGCGATTCCGGCGCTCTGCGCGCTCACCATCGTGCTCACCGCCGTCGTGGGCGCGCGGGTCAGCCGCAAGCCGTGGGTCGGCGTGGTCGCGGCCGCGCTCTTCTTCACCGTGGGGGAGTTCAACTTCACCGACCCGGTCACGATGCCGTTCGGCACCCAGGCCACCTTCGTGATCTGGCACGGCATGTCCATGATCTACAGCTGGGCGCTGCTGGTCGCGCTGATCGGCGTACTCGTCCCGATCATCACGGGCGAGTGGCGATCGTGGCGCGGCTATCTGCTCGCGGCCCTGCTCATCGCCGCGTCGAGCGGAGCCAAGGCCAGCTCGCTGCCGGTGGTCCTGGCCGCGCTGCTCCTGGTCGCGGTGGCCCAACTGGTACGCACGAAGCGGATCCCGTGGCCGGTCGTCCTGCTCGGGCTGCTGGCCGCGGCGGGCCAGTTCTTCGCGACCGCCGTGCTCTACCGGTTCCAGACCTATGCCACCGACGTGAACGTCTTCGGCAGCCTGGCGGTCTTCGCCGGGCCACCGGCGGGGGAGCAGCGCGGCTGGTGGGAGCAGGCGACGATCGCCGTCGGCGTGTTCGTCGCGTTCCTGCTGAACATGCAACTCCGGCAGGCCGGGATCATCCCGTTGCTCTGGCGGCAGCGGCTGCGACTCGAGCCGGCGCAGTGGCTGCTGCTGGGCGGCGCGCTCGGCGGGGTGGCGGCGTACCTGCTGGTCCGGCAGCTCAGCGACGGCCAGCAGTACTTCGCTCGCGCCGGATTCGCGTTCGGTGTGCTCCTGTCCGCCTGGGGCTTCGTCGACGTCTTCGAACGCGCTCGCCTGTCGGCGCGCGCCCGGTGGTACCTCGGCGCGTTCGCGGCTTTCCTGGCGGTGGCGACCGTCCTGGCGCAGCTCGCCGACGCCGGACGGCAGACCGGGTCGAGCCCGTTCGCCCCGGTGACGCCGATCCTGAAGTGGTCGTTCTTCCTGCTGCTGTGCGGGGTGGCCGGTGCGCTCGGCTGGTACGCCGCCCGCGGCAGCCGTCCCGAAATGCGAGGCAGGGGCGGTCTGGTGGTCCTCACGGCGATCCTGGTGGTCGGGGCGCCCGGGTTGGTCATGGACATGGTCAAGTCGGCTCGGTCGCCGAACGGCGGCGCGTACTACAACACGGCGATGCCCCGGTCCCGGGTGCTCGCCGCCCGCTGGGTACGCGACCACAGCAGTCCCGGCGACGTGCTCGCCACCAACGTGCACTGCCTGCCGGTGAAGTACGTCGGGCAGTGCGATCCGCGCACGTTCTGGCTGTCGGCGTACGCCGAGCGGCGGGTGCTGGTCGAAGGCTGGACGTTCGCGCCCCGGATCGCCGGGGACGCGCTGAAGCCGTTCTGGGATCAGGAGTTGCTGGCGCGCAACGACCGGGCCTTCACCGAGCCGACGCACGACGACCTCGCCGCCCTGAAGGCGGACGGGGTGCGGTGGCTCGTCGCCGACTCCCGGTCAGGTCAGGTCTCGCCGGAGTTGGCGGAGTACGCCGATCTACGGCACACCGAGGGCCAGATCTCGGTCTACGAACTGCGCTGAGGTCAACCCGCGCTGAGCCGGAGTGCTCAGCGCACTCGCCAGTACCAGACGCCGCCACCGGTCTGCGCCGGCTGCTGGACGATCGTCGTGATCGTGTCGCGCATGGCGTCGGCCGTCTGGCCGCCCTGCTGGAGCACGACGCACTGCGCCCGCCAGTACACGAGGTCCGCCCGGGCGACGGCGAGCTGCCGCGGTGTCAGCTCAGCCGGGTGGCCGGTCTCCCGGGCGGTCATCACGGCGACGTCCATCGTCCGCAGTGAACGGCCCAATCGGCCGCCGCCGTCGCGATCCCGGCTGAAGTAGTACCCGTTGGGTGAGGCGTAGCCCAGCTTGGCGGCCAGCTGCCAGCGCATCTGGAGGTGGAGTACGCCCTCCCGCGTCGTGTCCCCATAGGCGATCAGCGTGCTGCGGCCGTCGGCGCAGGACTGCCACTCGCCTGAGCTGATGAACTCCGGGGCGGGTTTGGCGACGACCGTGCCGAGGCCGCGCGGCAGAGTCGGAATCAGCGCCACGAGCACCATCGCCGGCCACGCCCAGCGCAGCGTGCCGAGCCGGGCGGCGTGGTCCCAGCTCACCGCGATCAGCAGGCCGATCACCGGGATGGCGATGAGCGCCAGGCGTACGACGACGACGTCGCGGAACACCGGCAGATCAGCGACGAGCGTCCACGACCCTGGTACGCCGATCGCCCGGCCGTGCCACTTGGGCACCACGCCCAACGAGGCGACGCAGGCGAGGACCGCCGTGAAGACGGCGCTGCGGACCCAGACGATCCGCCAGAGCCACACCGTCGCCACCACGGCGACGATGATCAGCGGTACGCCGAAGAACGCGGCCTGCTCGCTCGGGTTGGACGAGACCTCGACAGTGCCCGCTGGACTGCCCGCGATCGAGGCGTCGGCGTACGCCGTGAACGATCCGAGGTCGGCGACATAGCGGCCGCTGGGCAACCCGTGGTACGCGTCCGGCCCCAGGAACTGCACCCACAGCGGGTAGCCCGCGACCAGCAGGGTGCAGCCCGCGGCGACGCCGAGGCTGAGCATCGCCGGTTTCCACCGCGCGAGAATGATCTGCGGCCGCTGGATCCCGTAGAAGATGATGAATCCGCCGAGGCCGAGCGCGGTGAGCAGCAGGGTCTCCTCGCCCAGGAGGATCTGCGCGGCGGCCAGCAGGCCGAGTTCGGCCCCGCGCAGCGGATGCGACCACGACGGGCCCGGCAGGCCGAGGTTCAAGGTCAGCGCCACGAGCAGCGGCACGAAGAATTGGGCGGCGATATGTGGATGCCCGTTCGCCTGCGACACCATGCCTGGCGCGAAACCGCAGAACAGTGCGCCGGCGAAGGCGGCGGGAACGGCCGCCCTGAGACGGCGGCGGAACAAGGCGTACCAAGCGATCGCGGTGCCGGCCAGCGACGCGGTCGCGAGGATCGTGAAGCTCGCACCCGGGCTGAACAGCCAGGTGACCGGGGCCAGCAGGACGCCGGCCAGCACCACCGACGTGTTGCCCGCCAGGTTCGCCACGGTCGGCGTGCCCAGGATGGGCGCCAGGAACGGATCACCGGCGTGCGAAATGGACAGGGCGGTGTGCTGGAGCATCCACTCGAAGAGGATCTGGTCCTGCGGGTTGGTCGCGAGGAGCCGCCCGCCCGGGTCGGCCCACAGGCCACGCAGGACGAGAACCGCCGCGAGGACGAATAACGCGGCTGCCGTCAAATCCGGCCAAAACCTCCGCACGACTGCCAGCATATTGTGATCCCCGCCGCCTCGGTTCCGAGTGCTGAGATGGCGGCCACGGCATCTTGGCCATCGGCGTCCGGACATGGCATTGTGAACGGTATGAGTCCCGCCACGCTCCGTTCCGTGCTGCTGACCGCTCGGCGGCACGTTGACTACGGGCGTGTGCGCAGCGCTATCTGTCGCCACGGCTGAGCGTCGCCCGAGGACTCCGTCCAGGAGTCACTTCTTGTCCGGGCGCGCAGGCGCCGGAAGCAATGATGCTTGATCGCGGTCATGCCGCGATATCGGCGTAAAGCGCGCAATCCAAGCATCAGGAGGACGCCGCGATGGCGACCGATACTGACCGCACTTCTGGCGGCTCGCGCGAGCACTCCCCGGCGGCGACTGCCAAACCCGCCGTCCGGCGGAAGCGTGGCGAGGGGCAGTGGGCGCTGGGGCACCGTGAGCCGCTGAACCCGAACGAGCGGACGAAGAAGGACGACAACCCGCTCAACGTCCGGGCCCGGATCGAGTCGATCTACGCCCACCACGGCTTCGCCAGCATCGACCCGGCCGACCTGCGGGGCCGGTTCCGCTGGTGGGGCCTGTACACCCAGCGCAAGCCCGGCATCGACGGCGGTCGCACGGCGATCCTGGAGCCGCACGAGCTGGACGACGAATACTTCATGCTCCGCGTACGCATCGACGGCGGCCAGCTGAGCCTGGAACAGCTGCGGGTGGTCGCCGACATCTCCACCCGGTACGCCCGGGACACCGCCGACATCACGGATCGCCAGAACATCCAGTACCACTGGATCCGGATCGAGGACATGCCCGCGATCTGGCAGCAGCTGGAAGCGGTCGGCCTGTCCACCACCGAAGCCTGCGGCGACACGCCCCGCGTCGTGCTCGGCAGCCCGGTCGCCGGGGTCAGCGCGGACGAGCTGGTCGACGCGACGCCCGCCATCGACGAGATCGTGGCCAAGTACGTCGGCGACCCGGCGCTGTCCAACCTGCCGCGCAAGTTCAAGACGGTCGTCTCCTGGCTGGCCGACGTTCCGTACGAGGCCAACGACGTCTCGTTCCTCGGCGTCGTGCACCCCGAGCACGGTCCGGGCTTCGACCTCTGGGTCGGCGGCGGCCTGTCCACCAACCCGATGCTCGCTCAGCGCCTCGGCGTCTGGGTGCCGCTCGCCGAGATCCCCGAGGTCTGGAAGGGCGTCGTCGAGGTCTTCCGCGACTACGGCTACCGGCGGCTGCGCAACCGCGCGCGGCTGAAGTTCCTCGTCGCCGACTGGGGCGTGGCCAAGTTCCGCCAGGTGCTCGAGGACGAGTTCCTCGGTCGCAAGCTGATCGATGGTCCGGCTCCCGACCTGCCCGCCCGCCCGATCGACCACATGGGCGCGCACCCGCAGCGCGACGGCTCCTGCTACGTCGGCGCCTCGCCGATCGTGGGTCGCGTCTCCGGCCCGATGCTCCACTCGCTCGCCGACGTGGCCGAGGCACATGGTTCCCAGCGGGTACGCCTGACGCCGCACCAGAAGCTGCTGGTCCTCGACGTGGCGCCCGAGCAGGTCGAGGCGCTCTCCGACGCCCTGGAAGGCATCGGGCTGCAAGCCCGGCCCTCGCAGATCCGGCGGTCGACCATGGCGTGCACCGGCATCGAGTACTGCAAGCTCGCCATCGTCGAGACCAAGGCGACCGCGGCGGCCGTCATCCACCACATCGAGTCCACCGGCCTCGACCTGCCGATCAGCGTCAACGTCAACGGCTGCCCCAACGCCTGCGCGCGTACGCAGGTCGCCGACATCGGGCTGAAGGGCCAGTTGGTCCCCGGTCCGGACGGTGAGCTGGTCGAGGGCTTCCAGGTGCACCTGGGCGGCGGCCTGACCATGGCCCAGGGGCAGCAGTCCGGCTTCGGCCGCAAACTGCGCGGCCTCAAGACCACCACCGCCGAGCTTCCGTCCTACGTGGAGCGACTGAGCCGGGCGTACCTGGACGGGCGCAAGGACGAGGACGAGGCGTTCGCCGAATGGGTCCAGCGGGCGGACGAAGATGTCCTCCGGTGATCGGGCCTTCCCCAGCTATTGCCCGTATTGCGGGGACGAGGACCTGCGCCCCCATTCCGACGCCCACGGCACCTGGGAGTGCCGTTCCTGCACCAGAGTCTTCTCGCTGAAGTTCCTCGGCCTACTCAACCCCTCGGAGGCACAGAGTGAGCAGCACCCGAACCGTTGACGAACTGGTTGAACTGTCCGTCCGCGCCGGCAAGGCGCTCGAAGGCAAGCCCGCCGAAGAGATCATCGCCTGGGCGGTGGAGACCTTCGGCGGCCGCTTCGCGGTGACCAGCTCGATGGCCGACGCCGTCGTGGCCCACCTGGCCTCCCGGGTCGCGCCCGGCATCGACGTCGTCTTCCTCGACACCGGCCTGCACTTCGCCGAGACGCTGCGCGTACGGGACACGGTGGCGCGCACGATCCCGGTGACGATCCGGTCGGTGCGGCCGGAGTTGACGCTGGCCGAGCAGGACGCCGAATACGGCCCCCGCCTGTACGCCCGCGACCCGGACCAGTGCTGCTCGCTGCGCAAGGTGCAGCCGCTGGAGAAGGTGCTCGCGGAGTACGACGCCTGGGCCGCCGGGCTCCGCCGCGACGAGTCGCCGACCCGGGCCAAGACGCCGGTCGTGCACTTCGAGTACGCCCGCAACAAGGTCAAGGTGAACCCGATCGCGGCGTGGACGCAGGACGAGGTCGACGCATACATCGAGCGCTATGACATTCCGGTCAACCAGCTGCTCAGCAACGGCTACGGCTCGGTCGGCTGCTGGCCGTGCACTCGGCGTACGGCGGCGGGGGAGGACCCCCGGGCCGGGCGCTGGGCGATGTTCGACAAGACCGAATGCGGTCTGCATTCGTCGGGGAGCCTCTTGGGCGAGACGCCAGAAGTGCAGTCAGTGGCCTGATGACGCCGCTGCTCCTCGTCGCGCACGGGTCCAGAGACCCCCGTGCCAACGCCACGACCCGAGCCCTGGCGAGGGTCGTGGCGGCGGCGCGGCCCGGCCTCGACGTCCGGGTCTGTTTTCTGGAACTCGCCCTGCCCAGCCCGGCAACCGTGCTCTCGGCGCTGGGCGAGCCGACTATCGTCGTGCCGCTGCTGCTGACCAACGCGTACCACGGGCGGATCGACCTGCCGGCCCAGGTCGCCGGGTTCGACGTCGCGGTCGCCGCGCCGCTGGGCGGTCCGTCCGAGCACCTGCTCGCCGGGCTGCGCAAACGGCTCGACGCGGCGATCGGGCGGGACGCGTACGACGGGCTGGTCCTCGCGGCCGCGGGCACCCGCATGGCCGACGCCCGGGTGGTGGTCGAGCAGGCCGGAGCGAACCTGGGCGCTGCTCTCGGCGTACCAGTGGAAGTCGCTTATGCCGCCGGCGCGACTCCCACGGGCGGTGAGGCTGTCGCGGCCTTGCGGGCGCGGGGCGCGCGGCGAGTGGCCGTGGCGAGTTACTTCCTGGCCTGCGGACGCCTTTTCGACCTGGTCACGAACAGTGCGGTCGACGCCGGTGCGGTGGCGGTGGCCGAACCGCTGGGCGCGTCGTGGGATCTGGCGCGGCTGATCCTGGAGCGCTACGAGTGGGCGAGCACGAGCTTGCCGAACACGTCGCCGGTGGCGAGCTTCTCGAACGCCTGACGCGCGTCGGCGAAGGCGAAGACCTCGTCGATCACCGGCCGGACGCCCTGGGTCGCCACCAGGTCGATCAATGCGCGCAGCTCGTCGGCGGTGCCCATGCTGGAGCCGAGGATCTGAAGCTCCATCATGAACACCCTGGCCAGCAGTATCTCGGCGCTGCGGCCGGAGGTGGAGCCGGAGACCACGATGCGCGCGCCGGGCGCGGCGCACTTGAGCGAGTGGTCGAAGGTGGCCGGGCCGACCGTCTCGATCACGACGTCGACCCGCTCGGGCAGCCGCGCGCCGGGCTCGACGGCGATCGCGCCCAGCGCGGCGATCTTCTCCCGCTTGGCGGCGTCGCGGCTGGTGGCGTAGACGCGCTTGCCCATCGCGTGGGCGAGGACGACGGCCGCCGTCGCCACGCCGCCGCCGGCGCCCTGGACGAGGACGGCGTCGGCGTCCTGAATCCGGCCCTTGGTCGTCAGCATCCGGTACGCCGTGAGCCACGCCGTCGGCAGCGCCACCGCGTCCTGAGTGGACATCTGGCCGGGCAGCGGCAGCAGGTTCTCCGCCGGAACGGTGACGTAGTCGGCGAGGGTGCCCTGATGCTTCTCGCTCAGCAGCGAGAAGCCGCGGGGATCCTTGGCCTCCGGGATCACCGCGTGCACCAGTACGCGCGACCCGTCGTCCGTCTCGGCGACGGCGTCGCAGCCGAGGATCATCGGCAGCTGTGCCTCGGACAAGCCGACTCCGCGCAGCGACCAGATGTCGTGATGGTTGAGCGCGCTGGCCAGTACGCGCACGACCGCCCAGCCGGGTTGGGCCTCCGGTTCCGGACGCTCCCCGACTGCGAGCCCGCTCAGCGGGTCCTCCGGATTGATCGCCTCTGCATACACCGCGCGCATGGCCCTACCTTACGTGCCGCGTTATCGGGTGCAGATCACGGTTATGCATGCCTCGAAGCGCCTAGGAGGCATGCATAACCGTGATCTGCAGGGAGGTCCGGTGACTAGGTGGCGGCGATGACGGCGGCGGCGACCGCCGGAGCGACTCGCGGGTCCAGCGGGCTAGGCACGATCTGGTCCGCGCGCAGGTCCCCGGCGACGATTCCGGCGATGGCGTCGGCCGCGGCCAGCTTCATGGCCTCGGTGATCCGCTGCGCTCCGGCGTCCAGCGCGCCCCGGAAGATCCCCGGGAACGCCAGTACGTTGTTGATCTGGTTCGGGAAGTCGCTGCGGCCGGTGGCGACGACGGCGGCGTACTTGCCCGCGATGGCGGGCGGCACCTCCGGAGTCGGGTTGGCCAGGGCGAAGATCATCGAGTTCGGAGCCATCGCGGCGACGGCCGACTCGGCGATCTGCCCGCCCGAGACCCCGATCAGCACGTCCGCTCCGACCAGGGCGGCCTCGATGCCGTTCGCGACGCGGCCCGCGTTCGTGATCGCGGCCAGCCCGGCCTTCTCCGAGCCGGGCGCGAAGTCGGGGCGTTCGGCGTACAGGGTGCCCTTGGAGTCGCAGACGATCACCCGGCCGGCGTCGACGCCGCCCGCGATCAGCATCTTCGTGACCGCGATGCCGGCCGCGCCCGCGCCGGAGACGACGACGCGAAGGTCGCCCAGGTCGCGGCCGAGCAGGCGGGCCGCGTTGCGCAGCGCCGCCAGCACCACGATGGCGGTGCCGTGCTGGTCGTCGTGGAACACCGGGATCGGCAGCTCGGCGTCCAGCCGGCGCTCGATCTCGAAGCAGCGCGGGGCGGCGATGTCCTCCAGGTTGATCCCGCCGAACGAGGGCGCGAGCGCCTTGACGACCGCGATGATCTGCTCGGTGTCCTGGGTGTCGAGGCACACCGGTACCGCGTCGACTCCGCCGAACTGCTTGAACAGGACGGCCTTGCCCTCCATGACGGGCATCGCGGCCCGGGGGCCGATGTTGCCGAGGCCGAGCACGGCCGACCCGTCGGTCACCACCGCGACGGTGTGACCGACCCAGGTCAGCTCCCGGGTCAGGGCCGGGTCGGCGGCGATCGCCTCGCACACCTGGGCTACCCCCGGCGTGTACGCCAGGGAGAGGTCCTCCCGGCTCGTCAGGGGGACGGTGCTGGCCACGGCCATTTTGCCGCCGCGGTGCCGGGCGAAGACGGCGTCTTCCACGATTGGGCTCCCAGAGAGAACTTCACTGGCGTGCCGTGCGGTCGTCAACAGGTGTGTTGACCCGGCTCGGCGGGCTACGAACGGGAAGGTTACCCGAGGAGATGGCGATCGGGGATGACCCGCGCGCGTCGCGAACTGGGCAGTTCCGAGGTGCCGGACAGGCCCGAGTGGTGCCCGTCAGCGTACCGCACCGGTCGGCCGGGTTTGCCGCGACCAGGGTGGAGATCTTGTCGTTAACGCGGCATGACGGCTGTCCTGGAGCAGACCACGACCCCGACTCCGCTGCCGCCGCGGCGTACGCCCGGCGCCTGGCTGGCCGCGTGGGCCCCGGCTCCGCTGGCGCTCGCCGCGCTGTCGGCGTTCGTGGTGTCCCACGGAGTCTCCGTCCGCGACCTGCTGGCGTTCGTGGCGTACCTGGCGTTGGGGATCACCCTGCCGGGCGCGCTCTGGTGGCGGGCAGCCCGCCGGGGCTCGAGCACGCTCGCGGAAGACCTCGCCGCGGGCACCACCCTCGGGTACGCCCTCGAAGTGCTGACCTACCTTCCGGCGCGGGCGGCCGGCGTACCGCTGGCGGTGCTGGCTTGGCCGATCGCGACGTATCTGCTGTTCGGGCTGGTCCCGGGGCTGCGTCGGGTCTGGCGGATGCGCCCGGCCGACCGGCTGCCGATCTGGTTCTCCTGGGTGCTGACCGGGTTGGCCTGCTATCCGGCGATCTGGTCGGCGGTCCCGTTCTACGCGAGCCACGGCCTGTCCTATCCGGCGTCCGCCTCGCCTTATGTCGACCTGCCGTACTACCTGTCGCTGATCGGCGAGCTGAAGCACCACCTCCCGGCCCAGTTCCCGTTCGAGGCCGGGCAGCCGCTCACACACCACTGGTTCCTGCATCCGGAGATCGCCGCCACCAGCTGGGTCACCGGGATCGAGCCGATGACACTGCTGTTCCGGCTCTCGATCCTGCCGATGATCCTCGCGCTGGGCGTCCTGCTGGCGTTGCTGGCGCGGCGGATCATCGGCGCGTGGTGGGCCGGCGCGCTGACCGTGGCGGCCACCTGGACGCTGGTCGGACCGGCGTTGACCGGCTGGGCCGGCGGCCTCTCGCCGGGCACCTCGGGGTTGTCGCTGCTTTGGATCTGTCCGACCCAGACGTTCGGGGCGGTGCTCTTCGCCGCGCTCATGCTCACCGTCCACTCCCTGCTGAACCGGACCCGGGACGGCCGCCGCTGGGGGGAATGGGCGGTCTTCACGGTGCTCTGCGCGGTCGTCATGGGAGCAAAAGGCACCTTCGGGGCGTTGCTGCTGGCCGGGGTGGGTCTCGCGACCGTCCTCGGCTTCGTGCTCGCCCGCCGGATCGATCGGACGCTGCTCGGGCTCGGCGCCGTGACGGGTGTCCTGTTCCTCGTCACGCGGCAACTGGTGTACGAGGGGGAGAGCTTCGGCCTCCGGACGATGTTCCCGGCGCCGTCGGTGATCAACCGCATGAACGCCGCCGGACTGACCGGAGACCGTCCGCTGTGGGCGTACGCGGTGCTGGGAGCGCTCATCCTCGTCGGGTGGCTGTGCCTCGGCGGCCTGATCCTGCGGCTGGGCCGCGCCGGACTGGCCGATCCCGTGCACGGCGTGCTCCTGGGCGTCGGGGTGGCGGCGCTCCTGCTCGTTCTAGTGCTGGCGCACCCGGCCGCCAGCGAGAACTACTTCGTCTACTCCGCCTGGCCGTACGTCTGCCTGCTGGTCGTCGCCGGACTGGCGGCCGTCGTCCGGAGCCGCGAGGCGGCGTGGTGGCGGTACGCCGTTGCCGTCGCCGGGGGAGCGCTGGCGGCGTACCTGACGGTCAAGCTCGGTCCGGCGCACCGGCCGGCGGACGGTCGCCTGCTCGCCCTGACCCTCCCGTACGCCCTGGCGGTCCTGACGGCGTTCGCGGTGGCCGCCGGGCTGGCGTGGCGTACGGGTGGTGGCCGGCGGCTCCTGACGAGCCTGCTCGCTTTGGGGATGCTCGGGTTCGCCGTCCAGTCCAGCGTGCACATCTGGCGTTTGCCGGCCACCCCGCACCCCGCCCAGTTCATCCCGGCCGGAGCCTTGGAAACCGGCCGCTGGCTGCGAGATCACTCCACCCCGGACGATCTCGTCGCGACCAACGCCCACTGCTGGCCGCCGGTGAAGACGGGCTGCGACAGCCGCCACTTCTGGATCTCGGCGTACGCCGAACGCCGGGTCCTGGTGGAGAGCTGGGGCTACACCGCGTGGGCGCACGCGGCGTGGATCCCGTTCCAGCTGAAGCCCGTGCGGATGCCGTTCCACGACCAGGCGCTGCTGGCCGCCAACGACGCCGCGTTCGCACAGCCCACCGCCGCCAGCGTCGGCAGGCTGCGGGACGCGTACAAGGTGAAGTGGCTTTTCGTGGATCTGACGCAGAACGAGCCGGCCGACGGACTGGACCGCGTGGCGATCCTGCGGTACGCGGCCGGCTCGTGTCGGGTCTACGAGATCGCGGCGTCCTGAGGCTGTGCCTCGCGGTCCTGGCTGGGCAGCACGGGCGCGGCCCGGCCGGTGCCGTGGTCGCCGGCCTTCTGCTCGTGGTACTCGTCCTCGACGTTGACCGCCCAGATGTCGTGGCCGGCGCCGGTGAGGATGTTCTCGGCGCTGAGCATGGCGGTCATCATCGAGTGATCCTGGTTGTTGTACCGGTGCATTCCGTTGCGGCCCACCGGATGCACGTTCGGCACGGCCCCGGCCAGCCAGTCCCGGATCGTCTCCACATTGCGCTGATAGCGCTCGTCATAAACCGGGTACGCCTTGGGCATGCGCACGACGTAGCCCTGTTCGACCGCGCCCGGCCGGACCAGGCCGAGTCGCTCCAGTTCGGCGGTGGCCAGGACGACGAGGTCGGAGTCGGCGGCGTCCCACAGGTCGTCGCCGACGGTGACGAAGTACTCCAGGCCCAGGCAGGTACGGCCGTCCTGCACGAGGTACGGCGACCAGGACCCGAAGTTCTGGATGCGGCCGACCCGGACGCCCGGCGTGTGGATGTAGATCCAGTTGTCCGGGAAGCTGTACTCCTCCGGCACCACCAGCGCGACCGTGAGGAAGTCTCGGTAGCGCAGGTCGTCGGCGGCTGCCTGGACCTCGGCAGGCGCGGCGGGTTCCATGGCGCGGACGAGCGCGGACAACGGCATCGAGGAGATCACGTCGGTCGCCGGTACGCGTCGCTCACCGTCGCAGTCGCGAACGGACACCGCGGTCACCCCGGAGTCGTCCCGATGCAGTGCGGTGACCGCCGTCGACAGTGCGACCGTGCCGCCCTGCTTCGCCACGAGCTCGGCACACCGCTCCCACATCATTCCGGGACCGAGCTTCGGGTACTGGAACTGTTCGATGAGGCTCGTGATGTCCGTCTGATTGCGCTTGGGCAGCAACGCGTTCAGCACCGCGCCGGCCAGCGACAGGTTCTTGATGCGCTGGGCCGCCCAGTCCGCCTGCAACTCGGTGGCGGGCATGCCCCACACCTTCTCGGTGTAGGTCTTGAAGAAGATCGAGTAGAGCCGCCAGCCGAACCGCGCGGACACCCAGCCCTCGAAGTGCGACTGGTCCTTCGGCGGCCGGACCTGCGCCCAGGCGTACGAGCCGACACAGCGGACGGCCTCGGCGAGGCCGAGCCCACGGAGCGCGTTCATCGCCTTGAGCGGGTAGTCGAACAGCGCGCCGTTGTAGTAGATCCGGCTCATCCGCGGGCGCAGCAGGAAGTCGCCGTCGGGCAGGATCTCGTGCCACAGCTTCTCGACCGCCGCGACCTTGGTGAAGAACCGGTGCCCGCCGATGTCGAAGCGCCACCCGTCGCGTTCCGCGGTGCGGCTGATGCCGCCGACCACGTCGTCCGCCTCGAAGACGGTGACCGCACGAGCGGACTTGGTCAATTGGTATGCCGCGGTGAGGCCGGCGGGACCGCCGCCGATCACCACGATGGAGGAATCGTCCATGGCCTGCATTCGGGTCGGGCGATCCGGAGGGGACAGACCGACATTCTGCCTAGAACATGGACATGTTAGTTCATTCGGGCATTTCATCCCTCGATGGGCGGCCGTGGACCCATCCCGGGCGAGGCCAATACCGGGCGAACACCCGGGCCTCGACCAGGGCGATCCCGTACGCGCGCGAGTCGTCGGCCACGAAGTCGTTGTCCCCCTGGATCCACCAGCCGTCGCCCTGGCGGCGTACGGCCCGTTTGACGACGAGGCCGATGTCGGGGCGCGCCGGGAAGCGGGCGATCACCACGTCGCCGGGGCGTACGCCGCGCCCGCCGCGCCGGGCCAGAACGGCGTCGCCGGACCGAAGCGTGGGGGTCATCGAGGGGCCGAATACCCGTACCGGCCACCAGCCGAACACGCCACCCACCGCCTTCCGTCGTGTTTGAATCCGAGAGTAGGGTCAGGATTGCTAAGGATTGCTACGCAAGCTGCACAGACCTATCTGGAGGATCTCATGCGTTTCCGCATGCCGCGTTTCCTCACGCCGGCCACCGTCGCCAGTGCGCACTGCGACCTGCCGTGCGGCGTGTACGACCCGGCCCAGGCCCGCATCGAGGCGGAGTCCGTCAAGGCGATCTGCGAGAAGTACCAGGCCAACACCGATCCGGAGTTCCGGACCCGGGCGCTGATCATCAAGGAGCAGCGCGCCGAACTGGTGAAGCACCACCTGTGGGTGCTGTGGACCGACTACTTCAAGGCTCCGCACTTCGAGAAGTACCCGCAGCTGCACCAGCTCTTCAACGAGGCCACCAAGCTGGCCGGGGCGAGCGGCGCGAAGGGCTCGGCCGACCCGGCCACCGCCGAGCAGCTCCTGGCGAAGATCGAGGAGATCTCGAAGATCTTCTGGGAGACCAAGCAGGCCTGATCGACAGCGGAAGCGGGTGGCCGTGGGATACACGGCCACCCGCTTTCGGCTAAAGTCCCTCCCCGGGGGGAGGCTCCTTGTCATCGAGCGACTCATTCGACGAGGCGAACGTCGAAGACGACGACATCGTCACCCTTGTGGTGCCCGCCGACGGCGGCTACCTGAGCGTGTTGCGCACGGCTACGGCCGGTCTCGCCGCGCGCCTGCACTACACCCTGGAGCGCATCGAAGACCTGCGGATCGCGGTCGACGAAGCGTGCGCGATGCTGCTGGTCATCACCCCGCCCGACGCCGAACTGCGCTGCCGGTTCGAGATCGGGCCGGAGCAGCTGACCATCTCGATCGCCGCGCCGGTCAAGGACGGTGCGCGGCTGCCGAGCCCGACGAGCTGGCCCTGGCACGTGCTGACCTCGCTGACCTCTCAGGCGTCCGCCGAGCTGACGGCGAACGAGGCCGTCATCCGGATGGTCAGCCAGCGCCCGCGCGGCTGAGTCAGAGGGAGAAGCCGGCTTCGCCGACGGCCCGGTTGGTCGGCGGCGCCACCAGCATCGCGATCGTCGCCAGGCAGATCAGCCCGACGATCACCCCGAGCCAGGCGAGCTCGCCGACGATCATGTAGTACGCCGGGGCGAGGAAGGTCAGGTTCAGCGCCACGGCGATGTCCCGGGCCCAGCGGCGGTACCGGGCGACCGACCGGGCCAGCAGCACCAGCAGCGCCCCGATCACGACGGCGGTGCCGGTGACGGCCCACGCCAGGCGCTGGCTCGCCCCGCCCACGGTGAGGTCCTCGTAGACCAGGAAGATCGTGATCGCGGCGGCGGCGACCGCTTGTGCCGACAGCAGCACGACCGCGCCCCGCACGGTCGGCGGCGTCGCGGTGGGCGTACCCATGTCTGTGACGGCCGGTGTGGTCATGGCCTCAAGCGTAGGCCCGGTAGATTGCGCCCCATGCGGGCCCTCCTCATCGTGAACCCGAAGGCGACGACCACCAGCGCGCGCAGCCGCGACGTGCTGGCCGGTGCGCTGCGCAGCGAGCTGGACCTCGAGCTGGGCTACACCCGGCGGCGGGGGCACGCCGGGCACCTGGCGCGGCAGGCTGCCGAGGACGGCCTGGAGCTGGTCGTGGCGCTCGGCGGCGACGGCACGGTGAACGAGGTGGTCAACGGCCTGATGGCCGGGCCCGCCGAGACCCGGCCGGCGCTCGCGGTGGTGCCCGGCGGGTCCACCAACGTCTTCGTACGCGCTCTGGGGCTGCCGAAGGAATGGTCCGAGGCGACTGGCGTACTGCTGCAAGCGCTCCGAGAGGGCCGCAGCCGGACGATCGGGCTCGGGCTGGCCGATGATCGGTACTTCACCTTCTGCGCCGGTCTGGGGCTCGATGCGGCGGTCACCCGACGGGTGGAACGTGCGCGGCGCAAGGGGCGCCGTTCGACGCCGGGGCTGTACCTGCGGTCGACGCTCGGGGAGTACTTCTTCGAGCGGCATCCGGCCGAGCTGACCTTGGAGCTGCCGGACGATCCGGACGAAGAGCGGCTCGCCTCGATCATCGTGCAGAACACCGCGCCGTGGACGTTCCTGGGGGACCGGCCGGTGCATCCCAGTCCCGACGCCTCGTTCGATCTCGGCTTGGACGTGATGGCGCTGCGAGTGCTGCACGTTCCGTCGACCATGCGTACCGTGGCACAGATACTCGCCACCGACGGCGAGCCGCGCGGCCGTCAGGTCCTCCGTCATCACGACCTTGCCGCGTTCACCGTCACTTCCAGTACGCCACAGGCGTTTCAACTTGACGGGGACTACCTCGGGGAACGTGAGCAAGTTCGGTTCGCCGCGGTGCCGGAAGCACTTCGCGTGATCTGCTGACGGACACAACGGCCCAAATGAACATTCGTGTCAGTCCACACATATGACACGAGTCGGAAATACTAGTAATGCGACGCGGAGAGTACTACATTCACAGATGACTGTCGTGCGCGGGGGGTCAGGGTAACTCCCGGTGATCCGGACAAATGGGTCGTGAGCTTGCTCACCCGACCGGTTTTTTTCGCATCACCCCCCTTGACATGGCGGGAGTTCGTGAAAGTATTCACAAGCGTACGAGTCAAGCGCTCGCTGCCTGCTCACCGCTCACGGATTCGGTAACTGACCGTCACTGACTGTCATGTTTAACCACCCCGTGTCTGCGGGACGCAAACAGGGATACACACACCCACTTCAGGAACAAGGAGTGTTGCCGCCATGGACTGGCGCCACCGTGCGATCTGCCGCGACGAGGACCCCGAGCTGTTCTTCCCCATTGGGACGTCTGGCCCGGCAGTGCTTCAAGTCGAGCAGGCGAAGGCGGTCTGCCGGCGGTGTCCCGTGACCGACCAGTGCCTCTCCTGGGCAATGGACTCGGGCCAGGACGCCGGCGTCTGGGGCGGGATGAGCGAAGAGGAGCGGCGCGCTCTGAAGCGCCGCGGTGGGCTGCGCGTACGCGCCAGCGCCCTCTGAGCGGAGCACCCGCCGAAACCGCGAACTGACGACGCCCCGGGAACTCTCCCGGGGCGTTCGCCTGTCCTGGGTCTGGCCGCACTCCCTGCGGAAGGCGGGCACGCATTCCCTGCGGAAGGCGGGCGCGCATTCCCTGCGGATCACGGTTACGCAGGCCAAACCGGCCGGCTGACGCATGCACAACCGTGATCTGCACGTCTTACGCGAAAGGGCCCGGCGGAATGCCGGACCCTTTCGTATCAAGATCGCTCAGAGCGAGTCGTCGTCCTCGTCGTACCGCGCCAGGTAGGTCGCCAGCCGCTCGACGGCGGTCTCGAACTCCGGGTTGGCGTCGACGAAGTCCCGCAGCCGCTCGGCGAGCCACTCGACGCTCACCTGCTCGTCGCCTCGCCGTTCGACCAGTTCTTCGATGCCGCGGTCGGTGAAGTACATCAGGCCGCCTTCGGCAGCGCCGCTTCCAGCAGCGCGGCCTGCTCGACGTCGTGCATCTTCGTGGAGCCCACCGCCGGGGCGGCCGCCGCCGGACGCGAGATCCGCCGCAGGCTCACCCCGTCGAGGTGCTCCAGCAGGTTCAGCGCGACGAACGACCAGGCGCCCTGGTTGGCCGGCTCCTCCTGGACCCAGGCGAAGTCGACCGCGCTCGGGTACTTGGCCAGTTCCGCCTTGACCTCGTCGACGGGCAGCGGGTAGAGCTGCTCCAGCCGGACGATCGCGGTGTCGGTGATGCCGCGCTCGGCCCGCGCCTGGATCAGGTCGTAGTAGACCTTGCCCGAGCAGAACAACACCCGCCGCACCGCCTCCGGCCGGATGTCTCCGGTCTCGCCGATGACGGGCTGGAACGTGCCGGTGGTGAAGTCGGCGACCTGCGAGACGCAGAGCTTGTTGCGCAGCAGCGACTTCGGCGTGAAGGCGACCAGCGGCTTGCGCTTGGGCGACAGCGCCTGGCGGCGCAACGCGTGGAAGTAGTTCGCCGGAGTCGAGGCGATGACCACTCGCATGTTGTCCTCGGCGCACATCTGGAGGAACCGCTCGGGACGGCCCGAGGTGTGGTCCGGCCCCTGGCCCTCGTGGCCGTGCGGCAGCAGCAGCGCGACCGAGGACTTCTGGCCCCACTTGGCCTCGCCCGAGGAGACGAACTCGTCGATCACCGACTGGGCGCCGTTGACGAAGTCGCCGAACTGCGCCTCCCACATGACCAGCGCGTCCGGGTTCTCCACCGAGTAGCCGTACTCGAAGCCCATGGCCGCGTACTCGGAGAGGAGAGAGTCGTGGACGTAGAGCTTCGCGTCTTCCTGTGCGACCCGGGTGATCGGCAGGTAGTCCTCGCCGCCGTGCGAGTCCACCACCGCGGCGTGGCGCTGCACGAAGGTGCCCCGGCGGGAGTCCTGCCCGGCCAGGCGTACGGTGACGCCCTGGTTCAGCAGCGAGCCGAAGGCCAGGATCTCGCCGAACGCCCAGTCGATGTCGCCGGCGACCGACATCTTCGCCCGCCGCTCCAGCAGTTGCTGCACCCGCTTGTGCGGCACCAGTCCCTCGGGGAGGGTGGTGTGCGCCTCGCCGATCGCCGCGACGACCTCGGCGCTGACCGCGGTCGCCACCAGCGGCTCCGGCTGCACCTCCCGGGAGCGGCTGGGCCGGGCCGACGAGGTGGTCTGCGCGTCGCGGGTGGCCTTGAAGACCGTCTCCAGCTGGTTCTGGTAGTCCCGCAGGGCCTCCTCGGCCTCGTCGACGGTGATGTCGCCGCGGCCGATCAGCTCCTCGGTGTACAGCTTCCGGACCGAGCGCTTCGCGTCGATGATCTGGTACATCAGCGGGTTGGTCATCGACGGGTCGTCGCCCTCGTTGTGCCCGCGACGGCGGTAGCACACGAGATCGATGACGACGTCCTTGCGGAACGCCTCGCGATATTCGAAGGCGAGCCGGGCCACCCGGACGACGGCCTCGGGGTCGTCGCCGTTCACGTGGAAGATCGGAGCCTGGATCATCCGGGCGACGTCGGTGCTGTAGAGCGAGGACCGGCTGTACTCCGGGGCGGTGGTGAAGCCGACCTGGTTGTTGACGACGATGTGGACGGTCCCGCCGGTGCGGTAGCCCCGCAGCTGCGACAGGTTCAGCGTCTCGGCCACCACGCCCTGACCGGCGAACGCGGCGTCGCCGTGCACCAGGACCGGCAGCACGGTGAAGCCCTCGTTGCCCAGGTCGAGGCGGTCCTGCTTGGCCCGGACGATGCCCTCCAGCACCGGGTCGACCGTCTCCAGGTGCGACGGGTTGGCCGTCACCGAGACGGTGATCCCGTGCTGGCCGTCGGGCGACGTGAACTTCCCGGTCATGCCCAGGTGGTACTTCACGTCGCCGGAGCCTTGCGTGGTCTTCGGGTCGATGAAGCCCTCGAACTCGTTGAAGATCTTCTCGTACGGCTTGCCGACGATGTTGGCGAGCACGTTCAACCGGCCACGGTGGGCCATGCCGATGACGACCTCGTCCAGGCCGCCCTCGGAGGACGCCTGCAGGATCTCGTCGAGCAGCGGGATCAGCGACTCGCCGCCCTCCAGCGAGAACCGCTTCTGGCCGACGTACTTGGTGGCCAGGAAGGTCTCGAAGGCCTCGGCGGCGTTCAGCCGGTTGAGGACATGCGCCTGCTCTTCCTTGCTCGGCTTGGCGTACTTGCGCTCGACCCGGGCGGCGATCCAGTTGCGCTCCTCGGGACTCTGGATGTGCATGTACTCCACGCCGGTGCGCCGGCAGTAGGAGTCCCGCAGCACACCCAGGACGTCGCGCAGCTTCAACTTGTCCTTGCCGGCGAAGCCGCCGACGGCGAACGTCCGGTCCAGGTCCCACAGGGTCAGGCCGTGCTCGCGGATGTCGAGGTCCGGGTGACGGCGGATCTCGTACTCCAGCGGGTTGGTGTCGGCCATCAGGTGACCGCGTACGCGGTACTCCCGGATCAGCTCGATGACCCGGGCGGCCTTGTCGATCTGGCCCTCGGAGGTGTGCGCGATGTCCCGGACCCAACGGACCGGCTCGTACGGGATGCGCAGCGAGGTGAAGATCTCGTTGTAGAAGTCGTCGCCGATCAGCAGCTCGTGCATGACCTTGAGGAACTCGCCGGACTGCGCGCCCTGGATGATCCGGTGGTCATAGGTGCTGGTCAAGGTGATGATCTTGCTGACTGCCAGGTCGGCCAGCTGAGCGTCGCTCATCCCGGAGAACGGGGCCGGGTACTCCATCGCGCCGACGCCGATGATGGTGCCCTGCCCGGCCATCAGCCGGGGCTGCGAGTGGACGGTGCCGATGCCGCCCGGATTGGTCAGCGAGATCGTGGTGCCGGCGTAGTCCTCCATGGTCAGTTCGTTGCGGCGGGCCCGGCGGACGATGTCCTCGTAGGCCTGCCAGAACTGCCGGAAGTCCAGCCGCTCACAACCCTTGATGCTCGGCACGACCAGGTTCCGCGAGCCGTCCGGCTTCTGCAGGTCGATCGCGATGCCCAGGTTCACCTGCGGCGGCACGACCATCGTCGGCTTGCCGTTCGTCTCGGCGTACGAGTTGTTCATCTCGGGGTGCGTGGCCAGTGCCTTGATCAGCGCGTACCCGATGAGATGCGTGAAGGAGACCTTGCCGCCACGGCCGCGGGCGAGCGCGTTGTTGATGACGATGCGGTTGTCCGCGAGGAGCTTGGCCGGTACCGCGCGCACGCTGGTCGCGGTCGGCACGGTCAGCGACTGGTCCATGTTCTGGACGATCTTCGCGGCCACGCCCCGCAGCGGGACCACCGTGGCTTCCTTCTTCTCCGCTACGCCGGGAGCCGCGACCGGCGCGGGGGCGGCCGGCTTCGCCGCCGGAGCGGGGCTGGCCGCCTTCGGCGCTGCCGGAGCCGGCTTGGCCGCGGCTGGCGCCGCGGCCGGAGGTGCCGCCGGAGCAGGCGCGGCCTTCTTCTCCACAGACGAGGTGGCAGCGGGCGCACCTGGCTTGTAGTCGGCGAAGAAGTCGTGCCAAGCGGGATCCACGCTCGCCGGATCGGTCAAATACCGCTGGTACATGTCCTCGACGATCCACTCGTTGGGACCGAAGTCTGCCAGTGGGTTTTCCTGCGAGCTGTGTTGCGTCGACACGGTCGCTCTCGCCCTCTTCCACGCGGGTTGGTAGGGAAATCAGAAGTCGGCTTACAAGGCTACGCGCTGCCCTAGCGGACGTTCACCCGGAGGTCAACGGGTGTCGCGGTTCACACGGTGAGCCAGGTCGCCTCGGTCGGGGTTCACACAGTGAGCCAGGTCGCCTCGGCCGAGGCGAGCAGGGTCCGGTCCGGCGCGAACAGTCCGGTACGCACGAATCCCTTCCGGCCGGTTGTGCCAGTGCATTCGCCGACGATCACACAGTGGTCACCTGGTTCCGGCAGCGCATCGATCGCGACGGTGATCCGGCCGAGCACGTACGGGCGGCCCGGGGCGATGATCGCCCAGCCGCCGGGGCAGTCGAGGGCGGCCCAGACTGTCGGAACCTCGACGGCGTCCGGAACGGACCACCGAGCAGCCGTACGCCCATCGGGCAGGCGGCCGGGGAAGATCCGCAACCCGTCCGCGTTCTCCGGTCCACAGACATAGCAGCCGGGGAACGGATGATCCTCGAAACCCGCGTACGCCCCGGCTTCGGCGGGATCGCCCCACTCGGGGGCGGACGGTGGCGTGCCCGGCGTCGCCGTGGCGATCAGGCGATCGCCGTCCAGCAGCGATCCGTCCGGGCTGACTTCGAGGGGCGTGTCCAGCGGCGGCGGCTGCCGCAGGGTCACCGTCACAGGTCCGCTGATCCCCAGACTGGCGGCAAGCATTCCGGCGGTGTATCCGCCGTTGCCGGAGGTGGGCGGGCCGTTGAAGCGCGCTGCGACGATCACCGCCTGAGCCTGCCACACCCGCACACCCGCCGCGTGGGTTGGCGCGTGGTCAGCGCTGGATCACGGCTCCAAGTCGAATCTCGGCCCATGATTCGACCCACATCCCTGATCCAGTCCCAGAGCGACGGCAGTGCCCCCGCGTACAGGGCGCGTTCAGCGTTCATCCGGATGTCACGCCGGCGGGGTCACATCGAAACGTCTGCGCAGTTCCCGGCCCTTACACAGAGGTCATGACACAGATCCTCACCGTCGCGCCGACCGGATATTCGGCGCTGATCGCGACCGACGCCGCGACCGTCGAGGCCGCGCAGCGGTTGCGGTACCGGGTGTTCGCCGAGGAGTGCGGTGCGACCCTCCACTCCACGACGCCCGGTCTCGACGTCGACGAGTTCGACGCGTACTGCGATCACCTCGTGGTGCGGCACGACCGCAGCGGCGAGGTGGTCGGCACCTACCGGCTGCTCCCGCCGCAGCGCGCGGTCTGGCTCGGCCGCCGGTACAGCGAGACCGAGTTCGACATGAGCCGGCTGATCGTCCTGCGCGACCGTCTGGTCGAGGCGGGCCGGTCGTGTGTCGACCCCCAGCACCGCACCGGCGCGGTGATCAACCTGATGTGGGCGGGGATCGCCCGATACCTCACCGCCAACAAGTACACCTGGCTCGGCGGCTGCGCCTCCGTCCCGATCGCCGACGCCCCGGCCGTCCGCGAGGCGGTCCAGAAGCACCTGTCCCCGCCGCAGCTGCGGGTCGAGCCGCGCGTACCGATTCCGGCCGCCGAGGTTCCCGTCGGCCGTGCGAACATCCCGCCGCTGCTCAAGGGCTACCTCCGGCTGGGCGCCTGGGTCTGCGGCGAGCCCGCGTACGACCCGGACTTCGAGGTCGCCGATTTCTACGTGCTGCTCAGCCTGGACCGCGTCGACCCGCGGTACCTCAAGCGTACCTCAAGCACTTCCTCGGCGGAGCCGAGGACCAGCGGCTCAGCCTCGGCGGAGCCGGGGACCAGCGGCTCAGCCTCGGCGGAGCCGAGGACCAGCGGCTCAGCCTCGGCGCAGCCGAGGACCAGCGGCTCAGCCTCGGCGCAGCCGGGGACCAGCGGCTCAGTTTGGGGGAATGATGAGCTTCTGGCGTCCTGAGGCCGACTGTGGGCCGCATTGCCTGCCTTCGGGCACCCCGCAAGTGAGCTTCTTCCGCTACGCCGGTCGACTGGTGGGCGCGGCCGGCGTACTGGCCTTCGCGGCGGTGGCCCCGGCCCGGCCCGCGGTGGTCCAGGCAGTGGCCCGGGCACTGCTCAAGGTCCTCGGTCTCGATCTGCGCGTACGCGGAAAGCACCGCCCAGGTCTGCTGGTCGCGAACCATGTGTCCTGGGTGGACATCGTCGTCCTGATGGCGCTGAACGGCGGGACGCGCCTGGTCGCCAAGAAGGAGGTCGGCGGCTGGCCGGTCATCGGGCGGCTCGCCCGGCGGCAGCGGGCCGTTTTCGTCGACCGGGCGCAGCCGCGCGGGCTGCCGGCGACGGTCGCCGAGGCGGCCGAAGGGCTGCGGGAGGGCGCGACTGTCGCCGTGTTCCCGGAGGCGACCACGACCTGCGGAGCCTGCCGGGTGCCGATGCGGTCGGCGTTCTTCCAGGCGGCGATCGACGCCGGCACGCCGGTGACCCCGCTGACCTTGACCTTCGCCGTCGCGGGGAAGCGCAGCACGGCAGCGGCCTTCGTCGGCGACGACACCCTGATCGCCTCGGTACGCCGCCTCGCCCGCACAAAGGGCCTGACGCTCACCGTCTCGGCCGCCGCGCCGCTGTTCCCGGAGCCGGGAGCGGACCGCCGGGCGCTGGCCCGAGCCGCCGCCGCGACGATCGCCGCCACCCCGATCCTCACCCGCCTCCCCCGCCCCACCCCCTCTCCCCGCCCCACCTCCTCCCCCCGCCCCACCTCCTCCCCCCGCCCCACCCCACTCTTTCCGCGCGATCATGAACTAACGGTCGTGATCGACCGGCGTGTCGTGTCCGCAGCGCCCTGATCGATCCCGCAATTTCATGATCAACGCGGGCGGGGTGATGGCCCTGCCGTGCCGGCGTACGCCGTGAGGCTGCGCCGGCCGCATCCATGATCAAGTGCCCGTGGTCAGAGATCGCTGAGCACTTCTGAAGATCAAGTGCTGCCGGTATGCGAAATCCGGGCCTCCAGCGCAAACCACGGGAACTTGATCGCCGAATCGGGCCGCGAATCGCAGATGCAGGGCACTTGATCCAACCTCGGTCCGAGCCGGATGCGCGGCCCCACGGCGGCGGCTGCGCAGTCCCTTTGTGGCTTCTGAAAGCTCCTGGGGTTGTGCAGTGCCTCGCGGTGCCGTCGCGTTCCGTCTGCGCGGTGCGTCCGCGTCTTGTGTCTGCGCCACGCCTCCATGCGTGGCCTCGGCGCGGAGCCTCCGTGCGTTGCACTGCCTCTGTGCGGGCACCTTTGCGGCCCTCCTCGGTGCCTCGTTGATCATGAAGCTGGGGGATCGATCAGGGCGCCGGGGACACGACGCGCCGGTCGATCACGACCGATAGTTCATGATCGCGCGGAAAGGGCGGGGGCGGGGCGGGGGCGGGGCGGGGGAGGGGCGGGGAGGTGGCAGGGAGAGTCGCGATATATCGCGAGTTGGGTTAGGGTGGCCGTGGGTGCGGCGAAGGGTGGCCAGGGTGGCGCAGTGGACGGTGCAGGATCCACAACGGATTCAGCTGGACGGCGAGGTCGACCGCATCGACGTCAACCTCGTCATGGGCAAGATCAGCATCGTCGGCGTACCGGGTGCGGCGCGGATGGAGGTCAAGTCCGTCGGCAAGAAGCCGGTGGATGTCGTGCACGACGGCCGTCGGCTCAAGATCTCGCACGGCTGGCGGAAGCGGTGGCCGTTCTACTGGTGGCTGTTCCATCGTCAGTACAACTGTGAAATCACCGTGGCGGTGCCGCCCGAGGTGGTCGCCTCGGTGACCGTCGTGTCCGGCCGCGTGTCGGTGGCGGGCCTGTTGACCAGCACCGACGTCGACGTCACGTCGGGCCGGGTGAGCCTGCTGGGGCTGGCCGGGCGGACGCAGGCCAAGCTGGTCTCCGGTCCGGTCGAGGCGCTCGGCGTGGCGGGTGAACTGGTGATGGAGGCCGTGTCGGGCTCGCTGACGCTTGCCCAGTCGGGGGCGGATCGCGTACAGGCGACGACGGTTTCCGGGTCGATCACCTGTGACCTTGATTCGACGACGCCGGCCGACGTCCGGCTGAACACGACGTCGGGGTCGATCACCATTCGCATTCCCGCCGAGGCGGATCTCGACGTCCGGCTGGATACGACGGCGGGCTCGATCACCACGGTGTTCCCGCTGGACCGGCAGGGCAAGCATTGGGCGGGCAGCGCCCGGGGGCGGCTCGGCACCGGCAGCGGGCGGCTGAGCGCCACGACGACGAGCGGCAGCATCGCCCTCCTGGCGGGGGAGTGACGGATGCCGCCGATCTTCTCGCACGGCCGGCTGCGGCTCTACCTGCTCAAGCTGCTCGAGGACGGGCCGAAGCACGGCTACGAGCTGATGCGCCTGCTGCAGGAACGATTCCAGGGCCTGTACGCACCCAGCGCCGGGTCCATCTATCCCCGGCTGGCGAAGCTGGAGGAGGAGGGCCTGGTCAGCCGGGTCGCCGAGGGCAACCGGATGGCGTACACGCTGACCGGGGCCGGCCGGGCCGAGCTGGACCAGCGGGCCGGCGAGATCGCGGTGATCGACCGGGAGATCCAGTCGTCGGTGGACGACCTGTCCGGGCTGGCAGATCAGATCCAAGCCCAGATCAGCGGCGGGCTGAAGGACATCCGGCGGCAGTTGCAGGAGCAGACCCGGCAGGTGAAGTCGGGCGTACGCGTGACGCCGAAGCGGGAGTCCGCGCCGGAGAACGAGGCGCTGCTGCGCAAGCTTGACGAGTTCGCCGCCGAGGCGCGTACGCTCATCACCCGGGCGCGGCCGGTGACCGCTCAGGCGAAGGCGGTGACGGCCACCCTCGACGCGACCCTGCGAACCCTCCGCGAGCTGCTGCGATAACGGCGTACAGCGGGTTCTCAGATTCTTACAGATTCCTCTCAGCCAAAGCGCAGGCACCGCGCAGCGTTCCTGGGTTCAATGGGGTCATGAACTCCGCCCAGGTCGAGGCCAAGCTGCTCGTCGTCGAGGATGACCCCAACATCGTGGAACTGCTCAGCGCGAGCCTGCGGTTCGCCGGGTTCGAGGTGCGTACGGCCACCAGCGGCAGCGCCGGCGTCACGGCGTTCAAGGAGGCGCGACCGGACCTGGTGGTGCTCGACGTCATGCTGCCCGACCTCGACGGGTTCGAGGTGATCCGGCAGATGCGCTCGGACGGCGTGCGTACGCCGGTGGTGTTCCTGACCGCCCGCGACGCGACGGAGGACAAGGTACGCGGTCTGACCCTGGGCGGCGACGACTACGTGACCAAGCCGTTCAGCCTGGAGGAGTTGACCGCGCGCATCCGTGCCGTGCTCCGGCGTACGGCGGGCGAGCCGGCATCGCCGAAGCTGACCTTCGCCGACCTCTCCCTTGACGAGGAGACGCACGAGGTCTACCGGGGCGGCAAGCTCATCCAGCTCTCGCCGACCGAGTTCAAGCTGCTGCGTTACCTGATGCTCAACCCGAACCGCGTGCTGTCCAAGGCGCAGATTCTCGACCACGTCTGGAACTACGACTTCCGGGGCGACGACAACATCGTCGAGTCCTACATCTCGTACCTGCGGCGCAAGATCGACACGGTGCAGCCGCGGCTCATCCAGACGTTGCGGGGCGTCGGTTACGTCCTGCGTAAGCCCGCGATGTGATCGGGCCCGTGACCCTTCCATGAAATTCGCCGCCGGGCTGCGCCACCCCATCCGCACCAAGCCGTTGCGCGTCAAGCTCATGGCGACGGTGCTCGCCTTGCTCGTCGTCGCGATGTCGCTGATCGCGGTGGCCAGCGTGACGGCGTTGCGCCGCTATCTCATGGCCGATCTGGACAACGGGCTGGTCACACAGTCCGACGCCGCCGCCGAGCGGTTCAACAAGCAGGGTGGCAAGCAGAGCCTGCCGCCGTCGCTGTACGGCACGACGTCGTCCCCCAGTGGCGGCTGGTTGCCGCCGGACAATATCTCCGACTACTACAGCGACGCCGACCTGCCGATGCTGCCCAGCGTGAGCGAGGTCCAGAAGAAGGAGATGCGCGAGCCGTTCACGGTCAGCTCGAAGGGCACGGCCAAGCGCTGGCGGGTGGTCGCGACGAAGCTCGACAACGGGCAGATCCAGCTGATCGCGCAGTCGCAGTACGACATCGATCACGCGGTGCAGCGGTTGATCACGATCAACCTCTTCGGCGGGATCTCCGTCCTGCTGTTCGCCGCCACGATCGGGGCGGAGCTGATCCGGCGGAGTATGCGGCCGCTGTCGCAGATCGAGAAGACGGCCAGCGCCATCGCCGCCGGCGACCTGTCGCAGCGCGTACCAGATCCAGAGCCGGAGAATCCGCGGCCGGTGACCGAGGTGGGCTCGTTGGCCCGCTCCCTGAACACCATGCTCGCGCAGATCGAGACCGCGTTCACCGCGCAGGCCGCGTCCGAGGCGGCCGCGCGGGCGGCCGAGCAGAGCGCGCGGCATTCCGAGGAGCGGATGCGGCGGTTCGTCGCGGACGCCTCGCATGAGCTGCGCACGCCGCTGACCACGATCCGGGGCTTCGCGGAGCTGTACCGCCAGGGCGCGGTGAGCACGCGGGAGCAGACCGCCGAGGTGGTGCAGCGGATCGAGAACGAGGCCTCGCGGATGGGCCTGCTCGTGGAGGATCTGCTGCTGCTCGCGCGGCTCGATCGCGAGCGGCCCCTCAAGCTCACGCCGGTCGAGCTGCGCGTCCTCGCCGCCGAGGCGGTCGAGGCCGCGCGGGTGGTCGCGCCCGATCGTCAGGTGACGCTGTCCACGGCGCCCGATTCCGGGCATCTAGTGGTACGCGGAGACGACGCGCGGTTGCGGCAGGTGATCGGAAATCTGCTGAGCAATGCTTTGACCCACACTCCGGCGGGTACGCCGGTGATCGTGCGGCTGGCCAGCGACCCGACCGATGGGCCGACCGGGACGGCGATCGTGGAGATCCACGACCGTGGTCCGGGCCTGACGCCTGAGCAGCAGGACCGGGTCTTCGAGCGGTTCTACCGAGCCGATCCGGCCCGGACCCGCCGCGCGGACGGGACGGTCAGCACCGGCCTGGGCCTCGCCATCGTGGCTGCCCTGGTCGCCGCGCACGAGGGTGTCGTGGAGGTGGTGTCGCAGCCCGGCGTCGGGGCGACGTTCCGCGTACGCCTTCCGCTAGTCGAAACCGACGACACGGGGCATGAAGAGGATGAAACCGAACAAGACTCGTAAAGTGCATCAGACAGGTTCACAGTTGAGTTTCAGCTTCGGCCAAGATGAACGTAAGAAATATCCGGAAGAATCATTGACATGAGCGACCCGCAGAGCAACTCCGAGCCGGCTGACCGGCAGAACCCGAACCCGTTCGCCGCCGACGCGTCGGCTGAGCGCCCGGCGCAGCCGGGGAGCCTCTTGGGCGAGCCGCAGGAAGTGCGGTCAGCCGAGCAGCCCTCTGCGGACCAGGCCGCGTCGGTCCCACCGGCCGCCGCGCCCGCAGGGCAACCGGCTTACCCGCCACCTACGTACGGCAACTACCAGACCGCGCCGCAGCCGGCTGTCGTCGGCGCGCCGCCGGTCTCCGGTACGCCGGCCGGCTCGTACGGCCCCGACCCGCTGCGACGGGAGGGCGCGCCGACGAGTGGTCCGATGTGGATGCCGCCCGGCTCGAACCTGCCGCCGGGCTCGCCGTTCAGCGCCTCGCCGCCGCCGTCGAAGTCGCGCCCGTTCCTGAAGGTCGTGGCCGGCTTGGCCGCGGCCGGGGTGATCGCGGTCTGCTCGGCGGTCGCCGGTGGCGTCGTCGGCGCGGCCGTGGTCGACAAGAACCCGGTCAGCACCACGACGGTCAACGCCGCGCCGGCGATCGACCGCTCCTCGCTGGCCGACATCGCGGCGAACGTGACGCCGAGCGTGGTCGCCATCAAGACCAGCTCCGGCGAGGGTTCCGGCGTGGTGTTCACCGCCGACGGCTACATCGTGACGAACAACCACGTCGTCGCGACCGCCTCCGGGAACACCGTGACGGTCAGCTTCTCCGACGGCACCAAGACCACCGGCACCATCGTCGGCACCGACGCCCGGTACGACCTGGCCGTGGTCAAGGTGAACAAGACCGGCCTGACGGCGGCGAAGTTCGGCAAGTCCGGCGACGTCCGGGTGGGCGACACCGTGCTGGCCATCGGCAGCCCACTGGGCCTGGAGGGCTCGGTCACCGAGGGCATCATCAGCGCCAAGGACCGCACCATCACGGTGCAGAACTCGACGATGTCCGGTCTGCTGCAGACCGACGCCCCCATCAACCCGGGCAACTCGGGCGGTGCGCTGGTCAACACCAACGGCGAGGTCGTCGGGATCAACTCGTCGATCGCGACCGACGGTTCCAGCGAGGGCAACATCGGCATCGGCTTCGCGATCTCCAGCGACCGGGTGTCGGCGGTGGCCAACCAGCTCATCAAGGGCGAGAAGGTCAACCACCCGTACCTGGGCGTGAAGGCTTCCGACAACGAGTCGGGCGGAGCCAAGCTGACCGAGGTCGTCGCTGGCGGCGCGGCCGAGAAGGCCGGGCTGAAGGCGGGCGACGTGGTCACCAAGTTCGGTGAGTCCGTCGTGAACGACGCCGACGATCTGGTGAACGCCGTCGGTTCGCACAACCCGGGCGAGCAGATCACTGTGGCCTACACACGGGACGGAGCCACTAAGACGACAACCGTGACGCTGGGTTCGACGTCTTAACATCAAGCGCCGCGTCACGAGCGCGGTTCGCACAGCGCGTTACTCCTCCTCCCCATGTGGCGGCGGGTGACGGCAGGGCCGAGGGGGTTGGCCCGCCGTCACCCGCCGCTCTCTCTTGTCCATATCTGAGAACGTCTCTTGCGTGACCGGGGCCACAGCGTGTCTACTCTTAGCAAAGTTTGCTAACAGTTAATCGCTGCTGGCTCCCCAGGAGGCCTCCTCATGCGTAGAAGACCCCTGTTCCACCTGCTCACGGCGCTGGCGACGGGGGTGGCCGCGACCGGCCTCGCCCTCGCGGCCGTGGGCACCGCGCACTCCGCCACCGACCACGCCGCCTGTCGTCCGGACGGCCTCTACACCACGCCCGGGGTGGCCGTGCCGTACTGCGCGGCGTACGACACCAACGGGCGCGAAGCGATGGGCACCGACCACCCACGCCGCATCATCGGCTACTTCACCGGCTGGCGGACGGGCAAGGACGGGACGCCGGCGTACCTGGTCAACCAGATCCCGTGGACGAAGATCACCCACATCAACTACGCCTTCGCGCACGTCGACGGGACGAACAAGATCTCTGTCGGCACGCCGACCGCGGCCAACAACGCCGCGACCAACATGACCTGGCCGGGTGTGGCCGGAGCCGAGATGGACTCCAGCTACTCCTACACCGGTCACTTCAACCTGCTGAACAAGTACAAGAAGGCCAACCCGAACGTGAAGACGCTGATCAGCGTCGGGGGTTGGGCCGAGACCGGCGGGTACTTCGACGACAACGGCAACCGCGTCGACTCCGGCGGCTTCTACCGGATGACGACCAACGCGGACGGGTCGATCAACACCGCCGGCATCACGACCTTCGCCGACTCGGTCGTCACCTTCCTGCGGGCTTACGGCTTCAACGGCGTCGACATCGACTACGAGTACCCGACGTCCAACAACGACGCGGGCAACCCGCTCGACTTCTCGCAGGCCAACGCGCGGCGAGCCGGGCTGAACAAGTCGTACCAGACGCTGATGAAGACGCTGCGGGAGAAGCTCGACAACGCGGCGGCGGCCGACGGCAAGTACTACATGCTCACCGTCGCGGCGCCCGCCTCGGGCTGGCTGCTGCGCGGCGAGGAGGCGTACCAGACCACGCAGTACCTGGACTACATCAACATCATGTCCTACGACCTGCACGGCGCGTGGAACAAGTTCGTCGGCCCGAACGCGGCGCTCTACGACAACGGCGACGACGGCGAGCTGGCGGCGGCCGGGGTCTACGGGGCCTACCAGAACATCGGGTATCTCAACACCGACTGGGCGTACCACTACTTCCGCGGAGCGGTCCAATCAGGACGGATCAACATCGGCGTCCCGTACTACACCCGGGGCTTCCGAAACGTCACCGGGGGCACCAACGGACTGTGGGGAACGGCGGCGAAGACGGCCAACTGCCCGGCCGGCACGCAGAGCCCCTGCGGTGACGGCGCGGTCGGCATCGACAATCTCTGGCACGACCTCGACACCAGCGGCAACGAGGAACCGGCCGGCTCCAACCCGATGTGGCACGCGAAGAATCTGGAGCACGGGATCACCGGGGATTACCTCACGGCGTACGGGCTGACCCCGGCGACCGACCCCGACGACACCATCACCGGCACCTACGCCCGCAACTACTCGACGGCTCTCGTCGCGCCCTGGCTGTGGAACAACACGAAGAAGGTCTTCCTGTCGACCGAGGACGAGCAGTCCATCGGCACCAAGGCGGACTACATCGTGAACAAGGGCATCGGCGGCATGATGATCTGGGAACTCGCCGGCGACTACGCGTACGACTCGGCCAAGGGCGAGTACTTCATGGGCAACACCCTGACCAACCTCGCCTACGACAAGTTCAAGACGGCGTCGGCGTACGGGGCGGCCCGGGCCACCTCCGCGATGCCGACGACCACGCTGGACGTCGACGTGTCGCTGACCGGGTTCGCCCTCGGCGACGCGAACTACCCGATCAACCCCGAGGTCGTCCTCAAGAACAACTCGACGGTGACCATCGCGGGCGGTTCGAAGCTGGAGTTCGACTACGGCACCTCCGCGCCGGGCAACATGTCGCAGCAGTCCGGCTGGAGCATGTCGGTGACAGCCGGGCATACCGGCAGCAACATCGGCGGACTGAAGGGCGACTTCCACCACGCCACCGTGACGATCCCGAGTTACCTCTCGATCGCACCGGGCGCGTCGGCGGAGTTCACCTTGAACTACGTCTTGCCGATCGCGTCGCCGTCGAACTACAAGCTGACGATCGGCACCACCACGTACGCCCTGAGCGTCGACCGGGCCCGGGGCGGGACGACCGCCTCGCCGACGGCCACCACCTCGGTCAGCCCGACGACGAGCACGAGCGCCAGTGCCAGCCCGTCGACCTCGACCGGCACGTGCACCGCACCGGCGTGGGTCGCGACGCAGGCGTACAACGGCGGGGCGGTGGTCTCCTACAACGGCCACAAGTACACCGCCAAGTGGTGGACGCAGGGCAACCAGCCGGACCTGAACACCGGGGACGGCAAGCCGTGGACGGACAACGGGGCCTGCTCAGGCGGTACCACGTCGCCGTCCCCGTCGGTGTCCGTGTCGCCTTCGGCGTCGGTGTCACCGTCCACTTCGCCGTCCACGTCGCCCAGCGCGTCGGCGTCGGCCTCGCCCAGCGCGAGCGTCTCGCCGACGGCGACCGGCAGCTACCCGGCCTGGACGGCGGGAACGCTCTACACCGCGGGCGCCCGGGTGACCTACGGTGGCAAGACCTATCAATGCCGGCAGACGCACACCGCGCTCGTCGGCTGGGAGCCGCCCAACGTCCCGGCGCTCTGGCAGGCCGTCTAGTCACGGTCGGCGAACAGTTGCGGCCCGGGTGCGAAGTCCACTTGCACCCGGGCCGTCGCCGGTTCACGATGTTGCTGCGTTAATAGTCCGGCAATCAGACGGTGAGCGGGCTGTGATCGAGACTCGGGAGCTGACCAAGGCCTACGGGCGCCGCGTCGTGGTGGACGCGGTGTCGATGGCGGTCGGCCCCGGGGAGTTCATGGTCGTGTTAGGACCGTCGGGTTGCGGCAAGTCGACCATTCTGCGGATGATCGCCGGGCTGGAGGACCCCACCAGCGGTGAGGTCGTCCTCGACAACCGCGTCGCCAACCAGCTGTCCGCCCGTGATCGCGGCGTGGCCATGGTCTTCCAGGACTTCGCGCTCTACCCGCACCTGACCGCCCGCGAGAACATCGCGATGCCGCTGCGGATCGCGCACGCGGGCGCCCGGTCGCTGGCCGACGACATGCGCCGGGTGGAGCAGGTCGCGGGCTACTTCGGGGTGGCCGACCTGCTCGACCGCAAGCCGGGTCAGCTCTCGGGCGGCCAGCGGCAGCGCGTCGCGGTGGCTCGGGCCATCGTCCGAGACCCCCGGGCCTTCCTCCTCGACGAGCCGCTGTCGCAAGTGGATGCTCACCTGCGCCAGCAGCTGCGGCGGGAGATCGCCCGGCTGGCCCGCCGGCTGCGGGTCACCACCCTCTACGTCACGCACGACCAGCAGGAGGCGCTGGCCCTCGCCGACCGGATCGTGGTGCTCGAAAGCGGCCGCGTACGCCAGATCGGCACGCCGCAGGAGATCAGCTCCGATCCCGCCGACGTCTTCGTGGCCGGGTTCGTCGGGGCGGCCCGGACGACCCTGGTGCAGGGCGCGGTCTACACCGATCGCCGGGGCAGCTCCGTGCTGGATCTCGGGGAGCAGGCGCTGAACTCCGATCGCGTACTCCCGGGGCGTCACACGGACCGGGTCGTCGTCGCGCTGCGGACGGACGCGTTGCGGCCGGTGCCGGTGGACGCCGAAGGTCCGGTGCTTCGAGGCACGGTGTCGTTCGTCGAGGATCTCGGCGCCGAGTTGCTCGTCCACGTCGCGACCGGTCTGGTCGGCGTGCCCGCCGCGTACGCCTCGCCCGACGCCCAGCGCTCGGGCGGCCGGGTGGCGCCGCACCAGCGTAGGCCGCTGGACGATCTCGAAGAGCCCTTCGGTGAGCTGGTCGTCCGCGCTCCGGCCGGAACCCGGCCACGAGTGGGCGAGGCGTTCGCGGTGGAGGTCGACCTCGACCGCGTCTTCCTCTTCGACCGCAGCGGCGGCCGCATCCGCGTCGAGGCCGAAGCCTAGGGCCGCCGACCGGGTCAGGACTGGGTGAAGCCGAGGTCGGTGAACTGCGTACGCCCCTCGGCGCCGGTGAGCAGGTCGACGAAGGCGGTGGCGCCGGCCGGATTCGGGCTGCCGGACAGCGTGGTGGCCTGGAACTCCTGGGCCGTCTCGGCGGCTTCGGGGAAGTCGACGGAGTCGACCTGGCCGATGGCTGCGAGCGCGTCGGTCCGGTAGACCAGCGCCGCGTCGACATCGCCGAGGGTCAGCCGGTCCAGGGCCTCCTTGATGTCGGCGACCTCGACCGGCTTGGCCAGCTTCACCGAGGCCTGGCTGAGCGCCTGCTGGGACGCCGTCCCGCAGGGCACCGCCGCCTGGCACACGGCCACCTTCACGGCGGCGAGGTCGGCCAGCTTCGCGATCTTCAGCGGGTTGGCCGGGCCGACCGCGATGACGAGCTGCGTACGCCCCAGCGACTTCGGCGTGACCTTGGGGACGGTGGCGACGGTGGCGGCCGGGGCGACCAGCACGTCGACCGCGGACAGCTGCGACGTGGCGCGTTTACCGGCGGCGTACCCGATCACCACGTCGGTGCCGGGATGGGCCCGCTCGAAGGTGGTTTCCAGGGACTGCAGGATCGGCGCGAGCGCGGGATCGGCGACGACCGTGATCTTGCCGCCGTTGTCCCGGTCCGGCGTGGGCGGCTTACCGCATCCGACGACCAGGCCCGCAGTGGCCAGGAGCGCGGTGATCACCGCGACCGCCCGCCTCATGCGCGTTCCACCACGACGGTCGTCGACTTGACCACGGCGACCGCCAGCGAACCGACCTCGAGGCCCAGTTCGTCGACGGCCTCCCGGCTCATCAAGGAGACCACCCGGAACGGGCCGGCCTGGATGTCCACCTGCGCCATCACCGAGTCCTTCACGATCGACGTCACGATGCCCCGCAAGCGGTTGCGGGCTGACGACTGTCCCGCGCGTTCGTCCGGGTCGCCGCCGAGCGACCGGGCGAACTCCGCCAGGCTCCGGCCGGGGATCATCCGGTGCCCCTGGGGGTCGCGAGTCGCCGGGAGGCGACCGCCGTCGACCCAGCGGCGTACCGTGTCAGCGCTCACGCCGAGCAGCTCGGCCGCCTCGCCGATGCGGAAGTCGGTCACGTCGGGCGACTCTACCGGGCTCACCTTTGTGCCGCTCACCTGCGTGTACGGTGATCTTTATGGGATGCACGGCGTTCGTCCTGGGCGGTGGTGGGGTGCTGGGCGCGGTCGAGGTCGGCATGCTGCGCGCCCTGGCCCGCGCCGGGATCGCGCCGGACCTGATCGTCGCCACCTCCATCGGCGCGATCAACGGCGCGATGGTGGCGGCCGATCCCACTCCCACGGTCACAGACCAACTGGTACGCCTCTGGGCGGCGCCCGAGATGGGCGAGGTGTACGGGGAGTCCATTCCCCGGCAACTTCGCCGGTTCGCCACGCGTACGCATCTGCACTCGCCGCTGCCGTTGCGGCGGCTGCTGGAGAAGGCGTTGCCGGGCAAGTTCGGGGAGTTGCGCGTACCGCTGCATCTGGGCGCGGTGAGCATCGAACGGGCCGCCGAGTCCTGGTTCTCGACGGGTCCGCTGCTGCCGGCCGTGATGGCGGCGGCGGCCGTTCCGGGCCTGCTGCCTCCGGTGGACCTCGACGGCGAGCATTACGTCGACGGCGGGATCGTGAACTCGCTGCCGATCGCGCAGGCGGTCGAACTGGGCGCACAGGACATCTACGCCCTGCATGTGGGCCGGCTGGACAAGCGGCTCTCGCCGCCGCAGCGGCCGTGGGAGGTCGCGCAGACGGCGATGGAGATCGGCCGGCGTGCTCGGCTCGCCCGGGATCTCGCGTCCGTGCCGGAGGGGGTCTCGGTGCACGTCCTGCCGGTGGGGGAGGGCAACGACCGGGACGACAACCCGTGGGCGTACCGAGACGCGGCGGGGCTGCGCCGGCGGGTCAGCGCCGCGTACGCGGCCAGCCGGGACTACCTCGCCGAGCTCAGAAACCCTCCTCGATGACGTGGTACGCCGGGTCGTTGTCGGCCGCCTTGGCCGCCTTGCCGGCCTGCCAGGCGATGTAGAGCTGCACGAAGCCGATCACGATCAGCCAGATCGCGGTGATCCAGACCAGCACGATCAGGGTGATGCCCGGCCAGAACAGCACGACGACACCGAGGGCCACGTTGATCAGGCCGAGCAGGATCGCGCCGAGCTTGGCGCCGCGTCCGCGTACGCGGGTGAAGCCGGAGACGATTTCGGAGATCCCGCTGAAGATCCAGATCAGGCCGATGAGCAACGCGATGAACTTCAGCGACGCGTGCAGGTTGGCCAGCACCACGATGCCCGCGATGACGTAGATGACGCCGGCGAGGGCGCTGAAACCCCGGCTGGCCCCGCCGAGTTCCCGGCCGGTGGCCGCGTCGGCGAGCCGGACGATGCCGAGGACGACGAGCCATATGCCGAGCAGCGCGGCCAGCACGAGCAGGGTGCGGTCCGGCCAGATGAGCAGCACGATGCCCAGCAGGATGGCGACGACTCCGCCGATGAGGCTCAGCTGCCGCCAGGTGGACAGGACGGCGCTGCGTTCGTTCATAAGGCGAAGATATATCGCTGAATTCCCGCTAAGCGGACAATCCGCAGTATTTACCATTTCGGGATGGAGTCGGTCGAGTTCGTGGTCCTCGAGTTCACCGATCCCCAGCCGGGCGTGGACTTCGCCGCCCGGCTGCGCCGGATCGCCTCCGAGCAGGGTTTCCAGGTCGTGGACGTGCTCGTCGTGGCCAAGGCGCTCACCGGCGAGGTCACTCTGCTCGAAGAGCCCGGCGCCGAATTGATCCGCGACGTCGACGTCGACGACGTGGTCGCCGAGGTGGTGCCCGGCACCAGCGCCGCCCTGCTGCTGCTCGCCCACTCCTGGCGCGTCGGTACGCGTACCGCTCTGCGCGAGGCGGGTGGCCGCGTGGTGCTCGCCGAACGGCTGCCCGCGTCCGCCGCCGACCACCTCGTCAGCGGCGCGTGAAGGCCCGCCGGTACGCCGACGGCGACGTCCGCATGGAGCGCCCGAAGTGGTGTCGGAAGGTCACCGGGCTGTCGAACCCCACCGCCGCCGAGACCTGCTCGATCGGGGCGTCGCCGATCTCCAGCAACGGCAGGCTGGCCTGCACGCGGCGATCGATCAGCCACCGGATCGGGGTGGTGCCCGTCTGCCGGGAGAAGTTGCGCAGGAAACTGCGCTCGGACATGCGCGCCCGCTGCGCCATCACGCCGACCGTGATCGGCTCGGCGAGGTGGTCCAGCGACCAGGCCATCGCGCGGGCGATCCCGTCGTCGTCGGTCACGTCACGGACGCCGACCTCGATGAACTGGGCCTGCCCGCCGTCGCGGTGCGGGGGCAGCACCAGCCGCCGGGCGACCGTGTTGGCCACGGCGGCCCCATGATCGCGGCGGACGATGTGCAGCAGGAGATCCAGTCCGGCCGCGCTGCCGGCGCTGGTCAGCACCGGGCCGTTGTCCACATAGAGCACATCCGGGGTGACCTCGATCTCCGGATATCGCTGCGCCAATAGTCCGGCGTACCGCCAGTGGGTGGTGGCTCGCCGTCCATCTAGGACACCGGCACCGGCGAGGGCGAAGGCGCCCGAGCAGATCGACACGAGCCGGGCGCCCCGTGCGTACGCCGAGCGCAGGGCGGCGGTGAGTGCCGGCGACGGCTCTGTGCGTACGTCTGGGACACCCGGAATGATCACGGTGTCGGCGGCGGCCAGCGTGTCGAGACCATGCGCGGCGAGGATGCTGAAACCCCCCACGACCGGGAGCGGGGCCGCCTGCTCGGCGCAGACGGCGAGCTCGTACCAGTCGATGTCGAGTTCGGGCCGCGGCAGGCCGAAGACCTCGACCACGCAGCTCAGCTCGAACGGCGCCATCCCCGCGAAAGCCAAGACGGCGACCTGGTGCCGGGGCCGGTCGTCAGGTGGGGCCAGCTCGATCAGCATGGCGTAATGTTATCGCACAGCGGCGATACCGCCACTTCTGCGCGCGGAAGATCATCGGCAGGATTCACGGCATGAGTGCAGTGCTGAACACCCCGCCCGCCGCCCCCGACGTTGCCGCCGCCCACTTCGCCGCCCGGCTGACGTTCGAGGCCGACGTCTCCGACGTCCACACCGACCTGCCGCTCGGCACCTTCGTGCTGGTGGACTCGCGCTCGATCGACGCCTGGGAGCAGGGCCACATTCCCGGCGCGGTGCACCTGCCGACCGCCGCCATCGCGACCGAGGCGGCCGGGCTGATCGACCGGGACAAGGTCGTGGTGACCTACTGCTGGGGGCCGGGCTGCAACGGCGCCACCCGCGCCGCGCTCGCCTTCGCCCGGCTCGGCTACCGGGTCAAGGAGATGATCGGCGGCTATGAGTACTGGGTACGTGAGGGCTTCGACACCGAGTCGCTGCTCGGCAAGCGGAGCAACGAGATCGACCCGCTGACCGCGCCGGTGACCGGGGTTTCCTGCGCCTGCTGAGTACCTCGGGAAAAGCTGAAAGCGCATCGCGAATGAGCTGTTTCGCTCAAGACCCGAGTACGCCCAAGTTGCGACCATCGCTGGCATGACGTCCTATCCGTGCCCGGCCTGCCTGACCGAAGCCTCGCTCGAGTCCGGCTGCCCCGGCTGCGGCCGCCCACCGGACCCGATCGCGGCCGAGGTCATCCAGCTCGACACGCAGATCGTGGAGCTGACCGCACAGGCCGAGCGCGCCCGGTTGGCGTACGCCGACGTTTCGACGCAGCTCCAGGTGGCCCGGCAGCGGCGGGCCCGGCTCGCGGCCCAGGTCTGGGCGCAGGCCCGGCCCGCCACGCCCGTTGCGCCGGTCGGCCCGGGGTTTTCGGTCCAGTCTTCGGGCCGGCCGCCGGTCGGCGCGGCTGTTCCCGGTGTTCCGGCCGCGCCGTCCGTCCCGGCTGGGCAGCCGGTTCCGAGTCGACAGCCGTCGGCGGCTCGGCCGGAGGCCACGACGCAGACGGTCAAGAACATCCTGTTCGTCCTGGGCGGCATCCTGATCGGCATCGCGGCGATCGTGTTCACCGCGTTCGCCTGGGGCACCTTCGGGATGGCGGGCAAGGCGGCGATCCTGGCCGTCTTCACCGGCGTCGCGCTGACCGTGCCGCTGCTCGCCCAGCGCCGCGGCCTGCGCGGCACAGCCGAGACGTTCGCCGCGATCGGGCTGCTGCTGGTCATCCTCGACGGCTACTCGGTCTGGAACGTCAACCTGCTCCGCGTCCATGACTTCTTCTCCAGCTGGACCTACACCGGCCTGGTCGCCGCGGCGACGGCCTCGATCTCGCTCGGCTACGCCTGGCTCACCCGCCTGTCCGGCCCGGCCGTCGGCGGCTTCCTATTGGCTCAGCCCGCGCTGCCACTGCTCTTCGTCGACGTGGCCGACGGGCGTACCGGGGGATTCGCGCTGGTCTTCGCGACTGTCGCAGTAGGCAACCTGCTCGCCGTGTTCAGCCTGCGCCGGTTCGCGGGCCGCTCGCTCGCCGTGGTGCTCCAGATCCTCGCCTGGCTCGGGTACGCCGTAAGCCTGCTGGCCGCGCAGACCCTCGCGTTCGTCCGGCTGGCCGTCGCCGCCCCGATCGGTTCGGTCCTCGCCGGAGCGGCGTTGCTGCTCCTCGTCGGGGCCGTCGCGGTGGCCGCCGGTCCGGTGGCGCGCCTGCGCCCGCTGACCGTCACCGGGGTGGCCTGGTTCGTCGTGCTCGCCCTGATCGCCCAGGCGCGGATCGCTCGAGTGGTCGACGGCCACATACTGCTGTGGACGTCGGTATGCGTACTGGTGTTGGCGGCGCTCGGCCACCTCGTCCGGTTGGTGTCCCGGGCGGCCGCACTGGGCGTGGTCATCGGGACCGCGATCGGCGGCGGTGTGGCGGCGATGTTCGCCGGCACCTTCGCGGCGTGGACCGGGCTGGTGTCGCTCGGCGTCGACGCCCGGACGGCCCCCTACGACTGGGCGCTGCCGGTGTCGATCGCGCTGCTCACGGTGACCGCGGTCGTGTCGGTCCTGCCCCGGCCCTCGGTCGCGACCGCAGTCGCGGCGGCCGGCCTGGTGCCCCTGGCCCTCGCCGTCCCGGGACGTCCGCCGGTCACCGACTGGCTGCCGGCCGTCGCCGACCTCACCGCCGTCGCCGTGCTGCTCACCGCCGTCCTCATGCAGCGGCACGTCGCCGTCCGGCTCGTCGCCGGGATCGGCGCGATCGGGCTGTCGGCGCACGCCGTGCTCAGCTCGTTGGCGTACCCGCCGCAGGCGGCCTGGACGCTGGGCGCCGTCCTCGTCCTGGCGCTCGCCACGGCGGTCGCGGCCCGGCCGGGGGACCGTACGCCGGGAGCCGTGAGCCTCGCGGCGGCTCCGCCGCTGCTCGTCCTGCTCGCCGCCGCGACCGCGAACGCGTCCGGCGTCTCCGACGCCGCCGTGCTCCACACGGCCGCGCTCACCGCGCTGATCCTGCCCGCCTTCGTGTGGCTGCTCCGCCGAGTCGACGCGTACGCCGTCGTGCTGTCCTGGGCCGTCTTCGGCACGGTGCTCGCGACCGTCTTCGGCGCGGTCCTCGCCGTTCCCGGGGACGGCTGGAGCAAGTCGCTGTACGTCGCCTTCGGGCTACTGGCGCTCGCCTTCCTCCCCACCGCCGTCGCTTCCCCCGCCGCTCCCGCGGGCTCGCCCTCGCCTGCTGCCGGCTCGCCCTCGCCCGCCGCCGGCTCGCCCTCGCCGGCCGCCGGCTCGGGTTCCGAGCAGATCACGGATATGCCTGCTTCCGAGGCCCAAGATTCGATGCAGATCCCTGATCCGCCGCTAATGGGCGGCCCGAGCGCGGCGGGGGTGGCGAGTGCGGCGAGGGTGGCGAGTGCGGCGAGGGTGGCGGGGGTCGCGAGTGCGGCGGGGGTGACTGCGGAGCGCATCGTCGGCTGGGCACTGCTGGCGGTCGCTCTGCTGCTGGCCCGGCCGCCGCTCGGCGTACTCGTCGAGTCGTATCGCTGGCTCGGTGAGGGTTGGGCGTCGGCGCCCGCCGGCTCCGGTCTCGCGCCCGGCGACGGAACCGTCGTCGTCGGTGGTGACGTGCTCGCGTTCGCGGTGCTCGCGCTCGCTCTCGGCGTACAGCTCGGGTGGCGGGCGGCGGTCTCGGTCGCACCGATCCCGGCCGTTCTCGCGCTCGTCTGGCTCGACGTACGCTGGCCGGGCGTGCCGCTGATCATGCTGCTCGCCGGGCTGGCCCGGCTCGTCCGCACCGGCCTGACGAAGCGGCCGACCGCCGTCGACGCCCTCATCGCGGCGTACGCGGCCGTCATCGCGGGTTCGGGGCTGGCCGCGTTGTCCGCCACGAGCTGGTCGTCGATTCTCGGCCTCTCCCTGGCGACGGCGGCGTTCGTCGTGCTCGGCGGTTGGGGCGGAACCGCCGGGGTTCGCTGGGTGGCCTGGCCGCTGGCCGGGATCGCCTGGACCGGGCTCGCCGCCGTCAGTGCGAACGCGGCCCACCTGCCGCCTCGTCCGACCGGTCTGGTCGTTCTCGCCGCCGCAGCGGTCCTCGTCGCGGTCAGCTTCCTCCCAACCTCTCCCGAAGCCCGGCCGGGCCGGGAGGTGCGGGCGCTGGAGCCGCTGGCCCACCTCGTCGCTGCGCTGCTGCTGCTCTCGGCGTACGCCATCCCGAGTCCGGCGATCCACGTCGCGAAGGTCTATCTCGGCTGGGGGCTCGTCGTCGGGGCCACCGTGCTGACCCGGCGGCTCCCCGTTCTCCGGGCCGCCGTGGCCGCTGCGCTCGAACTTCTCGCGCTCTGGTCGCTGCTCTGGGCGTACGACATCAAGGCGATCGAGGCCTATTCGCTCCCGCTCGCGCTGATCGCGGTGCTGGTGGGCCTGCTGGCGATGCGCCGTGACCCGAGCCTGTCGAGCTGGCTGGGCTACGGCCCGGCGCTGGCGGCGGGGTTCGGGCCGACGCTGCTCGCGGTGCTGCCGGGGGAGGGTGACCCGGTGCGGCGGGTGGCGCTCGGCGTGGCTGGGCTGGCCGTGGTGCTCGCGGGGGCGATGCGGCGCCGGCAGGCGCCGGTCGTGATCGGCGGGAGTGTGCTGGTGTTGCTCGCGCTCCACGAGCTGACCCTGTATTGGACCCGCCTGCCGCTCTGGCTGCCGATCGGCGTCGGTGGTGCGATTCTGCTCGCCCTGGCGATCACCTATGAGCGACGACTTCGGGATCTTCGGGTGCTTCGCACAAAGCTGGCATCTTTCCGATGAAAAGTCGGCAAAATGAATGCCATGGACTTCTGGGATACGTTTTGGCTTTTGCTGATCTTCATCCCGCTCCTGCTGGTCTGGGGCTTCGCGCTGGTGGACATCTTCCGGCGCGACGACCTGGCGGGCTGGCTGAAGGCGCTCTGGGTGGTCGTCGTGGTGATCGCGCCGTTCTTCGGCACCCTGGTCTACCTGATCTTCCGCCCGCCCGGCGCGACGCCCGACGAGCGCAAGGCGATGGACGAGGCGAGCCGGGACTTCGTGGAGAAGTACGCCCCGACCGATTCGGCCCAGCAGCTCGCCCTGCTGTCGGACCTGCACGACCGGGGCAAACTCAGCGACGACGAGTTCACCGCGGAGAAGAGCCGAGTCCTGGCGCACGACCCGAAATACCAAGGGCAGCACCAGTCGGCCTCTTCTTGACAAGTACCGCATCTGGCCGCTGCTGGCGCTGGCCAGTAGGGTTCCAGCATGCGGTTTGAGGTAAGCCATGTCCTGGATGCGATCGAGCGCCGCCTCACCACTGAGCCGGCGCTCGCCCGCGGTGTGCTGGACCTGGCAGAAGTCGTCCGCTACGTGGACCTCGACGGCGGCCGCCCGGCTACCCTGCTCCGCCTGGGCATGGTGGTCGACGCGCTCGCCCGCCACCTCGCCGAGGAAGGCATCCAGGTCTACTGCGTGGTCGACAAGCAGCTGCTCTCCGACCTCGACCAACCCTCCAGCGAGCGGATGGTCATCCGGCGCTGGGCCGACGACGGGCACGTGGAGGTCGTACAGGGCTCCGGGATGCGCGTACGGGAGTTGAACGAGATCGCCGGGCTGCCGATCATCTCGCGCAACCTGCCCGGACTCGCGGCGCTGCCCGGAGCGGGCGGCGCCGTCATCACGGTCCGCGGCCCGGTTCCGACCGCCCCGTCCGATCTCGGCCGTCGCCTGATGTCGCGGCGGTGGCGCTGCCCCGACCCGGAATGCGCGCTGTTCGCGGGCATGCGCGTGGCCGTGGGCCAGCCGCTGCCCAAGCTCCGGGGCAACCCCCTCTGCCCGCGCCACGACCTGCCGCTGGCCGACACCGGCCCCGCGCCGGCTCAGGACGTCCTGGCGGTACGCGTCAACGGCGTGATCAAGCAGCGTTTCCTGGTGACCGGGGCCGGACCGGTGACGGTCGGGCGCGCCCCCGAAGGCAACTGGGACAGCGACAGCCGGTCGATCGTCCTGGGCCCCTGGCTGGACGAAGGCGGCGTCAAGGCGGTCAGCCGCAACCACGTCGTAGTGGCGTTCGACCACTCCGGGCTGTCGGTCAAAGACGTCAGCATGAACGGGGCCTGGATCTACCCGGGCGGCGACAAGATCACGCCACGGCAGCCCCGGACGCTCGGGCCGGCCGAATACATCGAGCTGTACCCGGGTGTGGAGATCGGGCGGCCGGGCAGCCTCGCCGCCGGCACCGGAACCGTCGGTTCCGTCCTGGTGGACGCCCCGACGATGTCCTTCCGCCTCCCGCCCGCCTAGCCCCCCGCTCGCTCCCCCGGGGGCTTTCCGCGCGATCATGAACTTATCGTCGTGATCGACCGGTGTGTCGTGTCCGCAGCGCCCTGATCAACTCCCTAACGGCATGATCGACGTAGCGGACGTAGCAGACGTAGCGGACGTAGCGGATGCAGCGGACGCTTCGGACCAAGCGCACGCAGCGGACTTGGCGGTGACCGAAAGAGCGCGCCGGACCTGTCCGGCGCGCTCTTGGCTTGTGGAACGTCAGGCGATGACGGAGTGGAACTGCTCCAGTGCCCAGTCGACCTCATCGGCCGTAATGGTCAGCGGCGGCGCGAGCCGGATGGTCGAGCCGTGCGTGTCCTTGGCGAGTACGCCGCGCTCCATCAGCTGAACGGAGGCGTCCCGCCCGGACATGCGCGCGGGGTCGATGTCGACACCGGCCCACAGGCCGCGGCCGCGTACTTCGGTGACGCCGTCGCCGATGAGCTTGGCGAGCCCGGTGTGCAGCCGCTCACCCAGTTCGCGGCTGCGCTCCTGGAACTCCCCGGTACGCAGCAGGTCGATCACGGCGATGCCGACCGCGCAGGCGAGCGGGTTTCCGCCGAAGGTGGATCCGTGTTCGCCCGGCTTGAGGACGCCGAGGACGTTCTGGTCGGCGGCGACCGCGCTCACGGGGACGATGCCGCCGCCGAGCGCCTTGCCCATGATGTACATGTCGGGTACGACGGCTTCGTCGTCGCAGGCGAAGGTGTCCCCGGTACGCCCCAGGCCGCTCTGGATCTCGTCGGCGAGCATCAGGACGTTGTTGCGCGTACACAGGTCCCGGACGCCGGGCAGGAATCCGGCCGGGGGCACGAGGACACCGGCTTCGCCCTGGATCGGCTCGACGAGGACGCCGACGGTGTTCTCGTCGATCGCCGCTTCGAGGGCCGCGAGGTCGCCGTACGGCACGAGCTGGAAACCGGGCGTGTAGGGCCCGAAGTCGTCGCGTGCGTCGGGGTCGGTCGAGAACGACACGATCGTCGTCGTCCGCCCGTGGAAGTTGCCCTCCATCGCGATGATCTTCGCCTGCCCCGGGCGTACGCCCTTGACCAGGTAGCCCCACTTGCGGGCCACCTTGATCGCGGTCTCCACCGCCTCCGCGCCGGTGTTCATCGGCAGGATCAGGTCCTTGCCGGTGAGGTCGGTGAGCTTCTGGCAGAACTCCGCGAACTGGTCGTGGATGAACGCCCGGCTGGTCAGGGTGACCCGGTCGAGCTGGGCGTGCGCGGCGGCGATCAGCGCCGGATGCCGGTGGCCGAAGTTCAGCGCGGAGTAGCCCGCGAGGCAGTCGAGGTAGCGCTTGCCGTCGACGTCGGTCACCCAGGCGCCCTCGGCGTCGGCGATCACGACGGGCAGCGGGTGGTAATTGTGCGCGGTCCAGCGCTCGGCGGCGGCGACGGCTTCCGGGGTCTTGCTCATGAACGCAGCTCCAGGGTGCAGCACTTGGGGCCGCCGCCGGCGAGCCGCAGCTCGCTGACGTCGACTCCGATGGTCTGGTATCCAGCCTGCTCCAGGGCGGCGGCGAGCGCCACCGCCTGCACCGGCAGGACGACGGTTTCGCCGTCGCTGACCGCGTTGAGGCCGAGCACCTCGGCGTCGGCGACGGTCGCGATGACGGCGTTCGGGAACAGCTGGCGGAGCACGGCCTGGCTGCCCGGCGAGAACGCCTCGGGCAGGTACGCCACGTTCACCGGCTTGACTGACTGCACTCCTGGCTCTTCACGCGAGCGCTCATCACGATCGCCATGCGACAGCACCGCGAGAGCGGTGTCGAGGTGGTAGAACCGCGGGTCGACGAGCTGCAGGGTGATGACCGGGCGGCCGAACAGCTCCTGGACCTCCGCGTGGGCGGCGTGCGAGGTGCGGAATCCGGTTCCGGCCAGGATGTAGTCGCCGGCGAGCAGGATGTCGCCTTCGCCCTCGTTGATCGCCTTCGCCTCGGTGACCTCGAAGCCAGCGCCCCGGAACCATTCGGCGTACGCCGGACCCTCGTCGGCGCGCTCGGCGTCGCGGAACTGCACGGCCAGCGCCTTGCCGTCGACGACGGTTCCGCCGTTGGCGGCGAACACCATGTCGGGCAGTCCGGGCAGCGGGTCGATCTCCTCGATCTGGTGGCCGAGGCTCTCGTAGACCCGCTTCAGCTCGGTCCACTGCGAAATGGCCAGGGCGGTGTCGTACGGGGCGGCGGGATCCATCCAGGGATTGATCCGGTAGGTGACCGCGAAGTGGGTCGGTCGGCACATCAGGTAACGGCGTGTCGGCATGCGAACCAAGTTAGGCCGGTTGAGCAGCGCGAACCAGGCGCGAAGGTTGCGTACGACGCAATAACGTTGCGCAGTTCGCACGACTCGCGGCGATTCGTAAACAGCGGTTCTCCGGCAGGTTTCGTAGGCGGCTAGAGCGAGTCCTGCCGGGGATGGACCACCTGCCGGATGATCAGCTGGATCGCGGCGTACCCGGGGACGGAGATGAACACGCCCATCACGCCGAACATGGCGAATCCGATGAGCACCGAGACGATCGCCGCCAGGTTGGAGATCTGCACCGCCTGCCGCATCACCCTGGGATAGATCAGCCAGTTTTCGAGCTGCTGGTAGACCACGAAGAAGATGATCGTGGCGATCGCGACGCCGAGGCCCCGGGCGCCGAAGGCCACCAGAGTCACGATCGTCGCGCCGAGGGTGGCCCCGATCTGGGGGATGAGGTCGCAGACCGCCACGACCAGGGCGAGCAGGAGGGCGTACGGGACGCTGACGATCCACAGGTAGATCAGCGCGACGGTGCCGGCGACGAACGCGATGCTCAGCGAGCCGACGAGGTAGCCGCCGACCTTGTCGAGGATCTGGTCGGCGATCCCCGCGACGCGGTCGCGCCGGCTCAACGGGATCAGCTGGTACGCGCCGTCCCGGAGCCGGTCGAAGCCGGCCAGGATGAAGAACATCAGGATGAACGCGGTCACGAAGTTGAAGATCCCGGCCGCGACAGTGGTGGCCCCGCCGAGCAGCCCGCCCAGGACGTTGCTGATGTTCGCCGGCGTGATCAGCTGTTCCACCTTCGCCACGACGTCCTCGCTGCTGGTCAGCTCCTGGACCCGGGGATCGTTGAGGACCTGCTGGATCCAGCCCGGGATCGCGTCGATGACCGAGCCGAGCTGGCTGACCGCGACCGGGATGAGCAGCGCGAGGAAGCCGCAGGCCAGCAACAGGAACCCGATGAACAGCAGCAGGACGGCCAGGCCCCGGGACATGCCGCGGCGCATCATCCACTTCACGACCGGGTTGAAGCCGATGGCGAAGAACCCGGCCGCGGCCACGATGGTGAGCACGGTGCCGGCCGCCTGAACCAGGTTGGCCGCCACCACGACCAGGAGCAGCGCGAGTCCTATCCAGAGCCCGATCTTGAACGGATGACCTGTCGCCTCGGCGGCCAGCGGTCGGGTCCGGTGCGGGGGCGGAGTCTCCGGCATACCCGTTCAACGACCAGTCGATCTCCACGATCTGCCGAGCTGCCACGCAGACGAGTAGGCACTGTTAACCATATTTACTGTTAAGACTTTTTCCTTTAAGGTTCATCTGCGTTCGTAGTTCCATCGATCTCTGTGTGCCGGCTGCCGGGGGAGACGGCGCGCGGAACTGATCTAGGAGAATCCCATGTACCGACGCATCTTGGCGGTCGCCGGCGCCGCGCTGCTGGCCGGCGCCGCCGTGCTCGTCGCATCCACCTCCGCCTCGGCCGCGAACATCCTGTCCAACCCCGGCCTCGAGAGCGGAACCCTGAGCCCGTGGTCGTGCTCGGGAAATCTCGGTTCGGTCGTCACCACCCCTGTCCACAGTGGCAGCCGAGCCCTCCAGGGCGCGGCGTCCGCGGCGGACAACGCCAAGTGCACGCAAACGGTCGCCGTCCAGGCCAACACCGCGTACACGCTGACCGCCTGGGTCCGGGGTGGCAGTGGCTACGTCTACCTCGGCGTCACCGGCGGCAACCAGGTCTGGAACCCGTCCGCCGCGAGCAACTGGGTCCAGCTGTCCGTCGCGTACACCACCGGCGCTTCGCAGACCTCGCTGCAGATCTTCGTGCAGGGCTGGTACGGCACCGGCACGTACTACGCCGACGACTTCTCGCTCGACGGCCCCGGCGGCAACCCGTCGCCGAGCCCCACGACGTCGGCTCCGCCCGGCGTACCGGGGACTCCGGGCACCCCGTCGGTGACCGGCACCACCGCGTCGAGCATCTCGCTGTCGTGGAGCGCCTCGTCCGGCACCGTCACCGGCTACCGGGTCTACGAGGGCACCACCGTACGCGCGACGGTCACCGGCACCACGGCGACCATCTCCGGTCTCGGGGCCTGCGCCAGCCACACCTACACCGTGGCGGCGTACAACAACTCCGGTGAGTCGGCGAAGTCCGGCGCGACGACCGGCAGCACCACCGGTTGCACGAGCACGGGTGCGATGGCGGCGCCGTACTACTACAACGGCTGGGGCAGCCCGCCGTCGATCACGACCGTCATGTCGGCGACCGGTATCAAGCAGTTCACCATGGCGTTCATGCTCTCCGGTGGCGGCTGCACCCCGGCCTGGGACAGCTCCCGTCCGCTGACCGGCGGCGTCGACCAGCAGACCATCAACGCGGTCCGCGCGGCCGGCGGCGACGTCGAGATCTCCTTCGGCGGCTGGTCGGGCAACAAGCTCGGCCCGAACTGCTCCAGCGCGACCGCCCTGGCGGCGGCGTACCAGCAGGTCATCTCGGCGTACAACCTGAAGTACATCGACATCGACATCGAGAACACCGACGAGTTCGAGAACGAGGCCGTGCAGGACCGGATCCTCGGCGCGCTGAAGATCGTCAAGGCGAACAACCCGGGCATCAAGACGATCGTCACCTTCGGCACTTCGACGACCGGCCCGACGTACTACGGCACGCGGCTGATCAACCAGGCGGCGGCGCTGGGCGCGAACATCGACGTCTTCACCATCATGCCGTTCGACTTCGGTGGCGGGGCCGACATGTACAACAACACCGTCAACGCGGCCAACGGCCTGAAGAACGCGCTGAAGACGGCGTTCGGCTGGACCGACGCGCAGGCGTACGCGCACCTCGGCATCTCCGGCATGAACGGCTACTCGGACCAGTCCGAGATCACCACCACCGCCATCTGGACCAACATCCGGAACTGGGCCAACACCAACCACATCGCGCGGCTGGCGTTCTGGTCGGTCAACCGGGACCGGGGTTGCGCCGGCGGCGGCGTACAGGAGTCCTGCTCCGGCATCGCGCAGTCGGACTGGGCGTTCACCAGCATCACGGCCGGGTTCACCGGCTGACACCCGAGCGGGCTCGTTGTCGCCCGTCCGGGCGGCAGCGGATCGGCTCACCGGGTGAAATCTGAGTGAGTGAAAGGCGACGGCGGATGCGGAACCAGACGATGGGACCGTTTCCGCCGTCGCCCTTTCGGTCTCCATAGGACGGAGCAAGTGGACGCAATCGCAGCTCGCGCAACGCATCTGCGCTGGTGACCGATAGGCAACGGTCCGATCGGGCAGACCCGGATCATGCGTCCGTCGGCAACTGACAGGTTCCCGTCTCACCGCCCGTAACGGGTGGGCGGCAGGCGACGATGATGCCCTTACCGGACAGGCATCGAGGGGGTGCGATGACCACGGCTTCCGTATCCGCCGCGCTGAGTGACGCGTCCGCGTCCACAGCCGCGGATGAGGTGCGCCGGCTCGCCGAACGGCGCCGCATCTATGTGCGTACCCTTGTCGCCTGCGACGCGGTGGTGATCGCAGCCGCGATCTTCGGCGGCTACCTGGCCCGGTTCTCCACCGCGAGTCCGCCGCGTATCGACGTCCCGTATGGACTGATCGGCGTGACGCTGGGCTTGGCCTGGCTGATCTGGTTGCGGACCGCGCGGTGCTACGACGAGCGGGTGCTCGGCTACGGCACCGACGAGTACCGCCGGGTCGCGGGCGCCAGCGCGCGGCTCGCGGGCACCGTGGCCATCCTCGGCTACATCATCAACATCGGCGTCTCGCGCAGCTTCCTCGCCATCGCGTTCCTGATGGGCACCGTCGGGCTCATCACCGCGCGCTGGGTGGCGCGCAAGCGCCTGCACCGCGCGCGCTCCCGCGGCACCGGCTGGTCGCATCGGGTCCTGGTGGTGGGTGACGCGGCCCATGTCCTTGAGCTGGTACGCCAATTGCGACGCGAGCCCTACACGGGCTACCGGGTGGTCGGCGCGTGCATCCCGGACGGCCTGCTCGTGCCCCGGACGGTCGGAGCGCCGCAGCAGCGCCTCGGCGACGTGCCCGTGGTCGGCTCGTTCCGCAACATCGTGGAGGCGGCGACTGGGGCCCGCGCCGACACCATCGCCGTCACCGGGTCGAACGAGCTGACCGCCTCGCGGCTGCGCCGCCTGGGCTGGCAGCTGGAGGGCTCCGGGATGGATCTCGTCGTGGCGCCCGCCCTGGTCGACGTGGCGGGGCCGCGCATCCACACGCGCCCGGTCGCCGGTCTGCCGCTGATCCACGTCGAGCAGCCCGACTTCGCCGGCGGCACCAAGATCGTGAAGAACGTGGTGGAGCGCATTCTCGCGATCGGCGGGCTGCTGGTCGCCTTGCCGGTCCTGGTTCTCGTGGCGATCGCCGTGAAGCTGGACAGCCGGGGACCGATCCTGTTCCGGCAGCGCCGGGTGGGCCAGCACGGCATCGAGTTCGACGTCTTCAAGTTCCGCACCATGGTCGTCGACGCCGACCAGCTGGTGGAGACCATGTCGGGGCTCAACGAGACCAACGGCCTGATGTTCAAGATGCGTCAGGATCCGCGGGTCACCCGGGTCGGCCGGATCCTGCGCAAGTACTCGCTGGACGAGCTGCCGCAGCTGGTCAACGTCGTCCGCGGAGACATGAGCCTGGTCGGGCCGCGGCCGCCGCTGCCCAAGGAGGTCGCCAAGTACGACGGGGATGTGGCGCGGCGGTTGCTGGTCAAGCCGGGCATCACCGGGCTGTGGCAGGTCAGCGGACGGTCCGACCTGTCCTGGGAGGACGGGATCCGGCTCGACCTCTACTACGTCGAGAACTGGTCGCTGACCTCGGATCTGTCGATCCTCTGGAAGACGGTCGGCGCGGTCGTCCGCTCGCGGGGCGCGTACTGATCTCCTCCCGATAGTTAAACTACCGCCGGTAGTTAAGTTGGCTACCGGCCGGTAATGTCGCGGGCAGCGTTGCTGGCGACGAGGGAGGCATACATGCGAGTGGCGATCGTGACCGGGGCGGCCCGGGGGATCGGTGCGGTGACGGCTCAGCGGCTGGCCGCCGACGGGATGAAGGTCGCGGTCGTCGACCTGGACGAGCAGTCGTGCCAGGCGACCGTCGACGAGATTCGCAAGAACGGCGGCGAAGCCGTGGCGGTCGGTGCGGACGTCAGTGACACCGACGCCGTGGCGGCGGCGGTCGACCGGGTGGCCGAGCAGCTCGGCGCGCCCACGGTGCTGGTGAACAACGCCGGGGTCATCCGCGACAACCTGCTGTTCAAGATGACCGACTCGGACTGGGACAGCGTGATCTCCGTGCACCTGCGGGGCGCGTTCCTGATGACCCGGGCGGCGCAGGCGCACATGACGCAGGCGAAGTACGGCCGGATCGTGAACCTGTCGAGCACGTCCGCACTGGGCAACCGGGGTCAGGCGAACTACGCCGCCGCGAAGGCCGGCCTCCAGGGCTTCACCAAGACGCTGGCGATCGAACTCGGCCCGTTCGGCGTCACCGCCAACGCGGTCGCGCCGGGCTTCATCGTCACCGAGATGACCGCCGCGACCGCTGCCCGGGTCGGGGTGGACTTCGAGCAGTTCCAGGCGGCTCGCGCGGCCGAGACCCCGGTACGCCGCGTCGGCTATCCGGCCGACATCGCGCACACGATCTCGTTCCTCGTCAGCGAGGGCGCGGGGTTCGTCACCGGCCAGGTCGTCTACGTCGCAGGCGGCCCGCGCGGCTGACGAGGAAAGCAAAGAACGCGGCCCCCGACCTCATTGTCGGGGGCCGCGTTCGCCGGTGGGGACTTAGACCACCGCGGGACGGATGTCGACGTCGGCCAGGTTCACGAACATGATCCGGTGGCCGAACTGGATCTGGACGTACTTCGTCTCGCCTCGGACGACTGTCCAGTCACCGGGGCTCGACCCGTCGAAGGTCACCGCGCGGTAGTACTCGCTGGGCAGGATGTTGCCCACGACGTACTTCTGCCCGGCGGCCAGGGTGTATCCGGTCAACGGCGCGATCGCCTGCACCGGTACGCCGGCCGGGTACGCCGCCGCCTCCGGGTACGCCCGGCCGTAGACCGGGATGGTGGCCTTGCCCGCCTTGGGGGTGATGACGAAACCGGTCGACCACACGGCGGCCGGGTTCGACGGCGGGTTGTAGAACCAGCCCTTCTGGCCCAGGTACCAGATCGCGACCCAGTCGCCCTGCCGGTCGGCGATGGCGTACTGCTGGCCGGTCTCGACGCGGGCTCCGTGGTCGGAGATGTGCATCGTGGCGGGCTTGGTGCCGTTCAGGTAGAAGTCGGTCAGCAGCGGCGCGTTGGCGTCCGGCGCCGTACGCAGCACGACCGAGCCGGAGCCGTGGGCGGCGCACAGCACGCCCTTCTTGACGCAGCCGGTGAAGGCCGGCTGGTTGGTGGCGTAGTCCGGCTTGATGGTCACCATGCCGCCGTGGGCGGTGCCGATGCCGCGGATCGGAGCCTTCAGCAGCTCCATGTAGCGCGCCCAGTCCCAGTAGGGGCCCGGGTCCCAGTGCATGCCGCCGACGTTGGCCGGGGTGATGCCGGGGACGTTGTCGTGGCCGATGATGTGCTGGCGGTCCAGCGGGATGCCCAGTCGCAGGGCCAGGTACCGGACCAGCTTCGACGACGTGCGGTACATCGCCTCGGTGTACCAGGCGCCGTTGGCGGCGAAGCCCTCGTGCTCGAGGCCGATCGACTTCGAGTTGACGTACCAGTTGCCGGCGTGCCAGGCCACGTCCTTGGCCTTGACGTGCTGCGCGATGTGGCCGTCGACCGAGCGGAGCGTGTAGTTCCAGCTCACGTAGGTCGGGTCCTGCACCATGTTGATGACACCCGGGTAGTAACCCTCGGTGTCGTGGATGACGATGTACTCGATCTTCTGCTGCGCCGGGCGGTTGCCCAGGTCGTGGTTGCCGTAGTCGTCGCCGGGCAGCACCTGGTAGGGTGCCGGAATCCACTCGCAGTCCAGGTTGACCGGGCACTCCAGGCCGTCGGGCCGCTGCAGGTGCCGCAGGCCCAGGCCGTTCAGCCACTGCCGGTTCGGCGTGGTGGCGCGGGCGGTGAGGGCCAGCGCCTGGCCGTCGTCGGTGGTCCGGGCTGCGCCTTCGGCCAGCGTCGCGTACACCTCGTCCGCGAAGGCGGCCGCGGCGGCGTCGTCGGTCGCGCCGCTGTAGCGGGCCACCGCGCCGTACCACTCGGCCACGTCGCTGTTCGCGCCGGTCGGTGCGGTCAATTCCTGCTGGTACGCCGAAAGCAGCGCCGCGCCGCCACGGATGTTGGCCGTGACGTCGGTCCGCAGCTCCTCCTTGGACAGGCCGGTCGCCGTGGCGGCCGCGTCCAGCGTCTGCAGGGCGGCGGGGTCGGCGCCGGTCCCGGCCGGCTGCTCGATCGGAGCCTTGACCGTCGTCCGCGAGTCGTCGCCTCGGGAGTCCTCGGCCGGCGCGTCGGTCGCCTCCTCCTCCCGGGGGAGCGACGTCACGTACGCCGCGTCGGTCAGGTGCATCGGGCCGAACCCGGCGCTGGTGCTGGGCAGGCCGCCGTTGACGTCCCAGCGGGACTCCAGATAGGAGACGGCGAGCAGGATGTCCGCCGGTACGCCGAACTCGGCGGCGGCGTCGGTGTAGGCCTGTTGTCTGGATGAGGCCGTGGTCTCGGCGGCGGCACCCGGGGTCGCGGCGAGTCCGCTCGCGACGAAGGTGAGTGCGCTCAATGAGGCCAGCAGCCGGAAACGGCGCTGTGGGGGTTGCATCGTGCCTCCGGCGGAAGATGGAGTGATCCTCTTCGGGCCAATCTGGACCGGCCGGAGGGGAGAGTCAATCGTTTAGGGGTGCCGTGTTGTTAAATCTTTACGTAGACGGCTCCCTTGGCGAGAAATCCTCACGGAGCGTACTCATTCAAGGAGGTCGAATCCTCGTTCGGCGAGGGTGACGGCCTCCGGGTAGACGGCGTCCGGCTTGTCGCCGGCGAGGACACGGGCCACGTTGTGTTCGACGAGTGCGCTGATCACGCCCATGATCTGGCGGGCGCGTACGTGGTCGAACGGGGTGGTCGGGCCGGGCTCGGCCAGGGCGTCGGCCAACGTGTTCGCCCGGGTCAGCTCGTAGTGCAGGGCGCGGGCCAGCAGGGACGGCGTACTGCGGGCGAGCCGTTGCATCAGCATGACCGGTTCGCTGTCGCTCAGTCCAGTGGCGGGATCTCGTGCGGCCAGCGCCCCCAGGAACTGCGTCCGCAGCGCCTCGACCGGGGACTGCCCGTCGGGGCGGGCGCGGACGACCCGGGCCGGCTCGTCGATGTGGTCCTCGACCGGCATGAGGATCAGGTCCTCCTTGGTCGGGAAGTAGTTGAACAAGGTCATCTTCGAGACATCGGCGGCGGCCGCGATCTCGGCCGTGGACACGGCGTCGAAGCCCCGCTCGGCGAACAGATCCAGCGCCGCGCGCCAGAGCCGTGCGGAGGTCTCCTTCTTCTTGCGCTCGCGCAGCCCCAGCTCTCCCATGAGCCGGAAATATACCAGATACAAAAACTGACTCAGCAAAAGTATTGACTGAGTAAAAGTTTGGCGGGCATGCTGAATCGCATGACGGAACGACAGAAGAAGATCGCGATGCTGCTCTGCGTCTTCACGATCGTGATGGCCGTGATCGACAACAACATCGTCTCGGCGGCGGTCGTCCCGATCGTCCGGGAGCTGGACCCGGTGCACGGTGTCGATCGGCTGCCGTGGCTCGTCAGCGCCTTCGCGCTGGCCGCGACGGCGATGCTGCCGCTGTACGGGAAACTGTGCGACGTCTTCGGCCCCAAGCTGGTCTACCTGGGCGCGATCGCGACCTTCCTCGCCGGTTCGGCGCTCTGCGGCGCGGCTCAGAGCATGGGGCAGCTCATCGCCTTCCGGGCACTCCAAGGCGCCGGCGCCGGTGGGCTGATGAGCGTCACGATGGTGGTGCTGGCGCACCTCGCCGGCGGTCCGGGCAGCGGCAGCACGCGCGGCGGCAACTTCGGTGGCGTCGTGGCCGGCGCGGGCATGGCGCTCGGGCCGTTCCTCGGCGGCATCCTGGCCGACCACGGCCAGTGGCGCTGGATCTTCTACCTCAACCTCCCGGTCGGGCTGCTCATCCTGATCGTTTCGGCCCGGCTGCTGCGGCTGCCCGAGAGCGAGCGCACGCACCGCATCGACTTCCTCGGCGCGGGCCTGGCCGCGGCGTTCGCCGTCGGGCTGCTGCTGATCAGCGAGTGGGGCGGCAGGGAGTACGCCTGGGACTCGCCGACGATCCTCGGTCTCGTGGTCGCCACGCTCGCACTGCTGGGCGCGTTCCTCTGGCGGCAGGCGGTCGCGGCCGAGCCGATCCTGCCGCTGAGCCTGTTCCGCAACGCCACGATCAGCCTCGGGTTCGCCATCCAGGGCCTGATGGGGCTGACCATGATGGGCTCGATGGTCTACGTCATGGTCTACCTGCAGGTGGTCCGGGGTGTACCGGCCGCGCAGGCGGGCCTCTACCTGATCCCGATGGCGGCCGGGCTGACGGTCGTCGGGATGGTCGCGGGCAAGCTCAGCGAGTCCGGAGTCTCGCGTAAGGGGCTGCTCGTCTCGGGCACGGCGATCGGGACGCTCGCCATCGGCACGCTCACCTTCGTCGGGGCGGACACCGACCTCTGGTACGTCCGGGGTTCGCTGTTCGTCCTTGGCATCGGCTTCGGGCAGCTGCTCGGGCTGCTCATCGCGGTCGTGCAGCAGGCCGCTCCGCGTACGCAGTTGGGCGTCGCCACGACCGCGATCCGGTTCTTCCAGAACCTCGGCGGCGCGTTGGGAGCCGCCGTCCTCGGGACGATCCTCAGCCGCGCCTTCACCGCCCGGATGCCGGGGATGTCCACCTCGGCGGTCGCCACTCTGACCGGCGACGTACGCACCGCCGCCGTGAACGCCCTCGTCCACAGCATGGATCTGGTCTTCATGGTGGCGACGGGTGCGATGGCGGTGAGCGTGGTCCTCGCCCTGATGCTGCGGATGCCCGTCGCGACGCCGGAACCGGCGGCGCAGCCGACGCTCGCCCCGGAGCCGGCGAAGGTCTGAGCTACAGGTCGACGATGACCGTGTTCGGGCCGACGTTCACACTCTCCACCAGCATGTGGGTCCGGAAGCGTCCAGTCTCGACAGTCGCACCCCGCGCCCGCAGCGCCTCGACGAACGCCGTGAAGAGCGGCTCGGCGACGGCGGCGGGTGCGGCGGCGCTCCAGCCCGGGCGGCGGCCCCGGCTCGTGTCGGCGTACAGGGTGAACTGGCTCACCACCAACAGTGGCGCGCCCAGGTCGGACGCGGACTTCTCCGCCGGCAGGATCCGCAGCTCGTGCACCTTGCGAGCCATCGTGGCGGCGGTCGCCTCGGTATCACCGTGGGTCACTCCCACCAGGACCAGGAGACCGTCGGAGACCTTGCCGACGACTTCGCCGTCGACGGTCACGCTCGCCCGGGAGACCGTCTGCACCACAGCACGCATCGCCCCAGCCTGCCATGGCGCATGCCGGGACGATGCGTGAGGTTCAGACGATGCGTGAGGTTCAGCGGACCGCGGACCTCCGGACGAGACGGGCGCCGCCGAGCAGGGCCACCCCGATCGCGAGCAGGATCGCCCCGAAGAGGGCGAAGCTGCCCGTACGCGAGCCCGTGGTGGGCAAGGTGGAGACGGTCGGCGAGACCTCGGTGGGCGAGGCTTCGGTGGGCGAGGCTGACGTAGGCGAAGCTGTCGGCGACGCCGAGGTCGGCGTCGGAGATGGCGAATGGGACTTGGATCGGGTCGGCGACGGGGAGACCGACGTCGGCGAGGACGATGGCGATTTGGACTTGGTGCCAGTGGGGTACGGCGAATGGGAGTAATCCCCGTTGCCGTGCCCCCCGCTGTAGCCGGCTTGAACAACGGCCGGCTCCGCGCCGGCGGTGCCGGCGGCGAGCGCCGCGATGCCGCTGACGAGAGCCGCCACGGCGAATGCGGCCATAGTCGCGCCGAGAGCGCGTCGGATACGCGTGGTCGATTCCTGCATGCACCTGAAACAGGGCCGTGCGGCTGTCCGTGACGCCCTATATCGGCGAGTCTCCATATTCTGTCAGGCATCTGACAAAATGGTCCCGAAAGGGGTAATAGGGCGGATATGCAGGGGTTTCTTGGTTTGCCCGGCAGTCAGGCGAGGGCTGCCGGATCGATGCCCACCTCTTTGGCGGTGGCCGTACGCACCCAGTCCGTGGCCTGCTTCTGGGACAGCACCTTGTCGTGCACGGTCAGCTGCACCGCCAGCCCGTCCACCATCGCGTTGATCCGCCACGCGGCGCCGGCCGGGTCGTCACAGGTGAACGAGCCGTCGTCGGCGCCGGCGGTGATGACCGCGGTCAGCGCCTCCTTCCAGCGCAGATCCATGCGTCGGGAGACCTTCTCCAACTCCGGTACGCGCATGGCCTCGGACCAGCCGTCGATCCAGATCGCCCAGGACTTCGACCGGCCGCTCGGCGCGAGGTGGCGCAGCAGCTTGGCGAGCTTCTCCGGCGGGCTGGCCTTGGACTCGATCACCGCCTGCATCCGGGCCAGATCCTGCTCCGCGACGTACGCGAAGGCTTGGGTGAGCATCGCGTCCTTGCTCGGGAAGTGGTAGTAGACCAGCGACGGGCTGACGCCGGCGGCCGCCGCGACGTCGGCCGTACGCGTCCGGGCGAAGCCGCGTTCCACGATGACGTCCGCCGCGATGCGCAGCAGGGCGTCAAGCCGGAGTTCGGCGGAACGGCGAGTCACCTTGCCTACGGTATGGCATCCGGGGTGGACGTGGGGGTCACCGCGTTCGCCGCATCATCGTCGCAGCCAGCACGGTCGCGGCAGCGACCAGCGAGGTGGCGGTGAGCGCGGCCGCGATCAGCCCGCCGCCCCGCGCGGCGACCAGCCCGGCGAGGGCGGCTCCGGCGGAGTAGCCGACGAAGACCGCGGTCCCCGTCCAGGTGAACGCCTCGGTCTGGCGAGCGAGCGGAGCGAGCGACGTGACCAGCCCCAGCTCCACCGCGGTCATGGGCGCGATCACGAGTCCGCCCAGCGCCAGGATCGCGCCCAGACTCGGCAGCCCGGCGCTGAGGCAGATCAGCGCGAATCCGGTCGTGTTCAGGGCGGCGAGCAGGAACAGCAGCCGCCATCGGGACATCGTCGGGTTCGCCCCGGCGAACCACAGGCCACCCAGGATGGATCCGGCGCTCCACGCGGCGATCACCGCGCCCGCTCCGGCCGGGCTGCCCTGCGCGGCGGCGTACGCCGGGATCGCGACCTCCATGAGGCCGTAGGCCGCCGCCTCCAACCCCGCGACGGCGAGCAGGATCGTGAGCGCGACGGTCAGCAGCCGCGGCCGTTCGCTGACTCGCGATTCAGCGTCGGACACGGCGACGCGATAGCGGGCGGCGGGCGCGACGGCGAGTCCGACCGCACCGGCGGCCGACATCGACGCCGTCAGGGCGACGGCCGCGTACGGTCCGGCCACCGCGCTGATCACGGCGATCAGGGCAGGTCCGACCACATACGTCAACTCCGAGCAGACGGCGTCGAGGGCGTACGCCGTGCTCGCGTGGCCGGGTGCGAGCCGGGGCAGCACCACCCGGGTCACGGCCGACACCGGCGGGTTGGCCGCACCGGCGGCGGCCATGACGGCGAGGAGCACGCCGACCGGCGCGTGCCCGGCCAGCACGGTGATCAACGCGGTGAGCAGCAACGCGTTGACGATCCCGGTGGCGGCCAGCACCGTCGGGGCATGCCCGCGGTCGGCCAACCGGCCGAGCCAGGGCGCGCTCAGCGCGGTCGCCGCCGAGTTGACCGCGGTGGCCAGCCCGGCGATGGCGTACGAACCGGTGCCGTGGTGCACCGCGAGCACGAACACCAGCGTCGACATTCCGTAGGGCAACCGGCCCACCAGGGACGGAACCGTGACGCGGGTGACGCCCGGTACGCCGAAGAGCGCACGGTACCGCCGGGCGGCGGTGACCACGGCGAGACCAGACATCCGGCCAGCCTACACTGACTGAACCGTCAGTCAGTTTTCTCGGTCAGCTCGCCAGATGGATCGCCTTCAGGGCGAGATGAAGCTGCAGGCGCTGGAGGCCGTCCCGGAGATCGACGCCGCACAGCTCGGCCGCCCGGGACAGCCGGTAGTACAACGTCGTGCGATGAATGCGCAGGTGCGCCGCGGTCGCAGCGGCGTCCCCCGCAAGATCGAGGTACGCCTCCACCGTCGCGGCCAAGTCCGGCGGCAACCGGTCGACGCCCGGATACAGCTCGGGTGCGGTCAGCCCGGCCGCCGAGAGCACCCGGTAGACGCCCAACTGCGACCACATCGCCACCCGCTGCGCCGCTGGATCAGGGATCCGAGTCGAATCTTGCCCCTTGATTCGACCCAGATCCCTGATCCGCTGGGAACCGGCGGTCCCGGGGACGGCGGCCCCCGGGATGGCGGTGGCGGGCCGGGCGGCGGCGGGCAGGGCGATCGCGGGTAGGGCGAGCGCTTGGGTGGCTTGCGCGACGGACTGATGGACGTCGGCCAGCCGGGCCACGGGGTCGCCGACGCCGACCCCGGAATCGGCCTGCTCGGCGAGGTGGGCCGCGGCGTCGGCCGGGGCGACCGAGCCCGACCGCAGCAACAGCAGGCCCTGCGTCGGGCGTACGAGGTGGACCGCGTAGCGGTGGCCGCAGTAGCGGCGGGTCGCGACGAGCGCCTGTTCGACGACCGCGGCCTCGCCGACCGAGACGACCAGAGCCGTGCACGGCCCGTCCGACTCCAGCATCTCCGCGCCGACGATCTTGGTGGCGGCATCTGCCCGGACCGCCGGATCATCGGCCAGCAGTCCGCGTACGGCGTCGGCCTCCCGCCGGGCGGTCAGCTCGCCGAGCAGGTTCACCCGGTACAGGGCCAGCGCGAGGTCCTCGGCCAGCCCGACCGCGCGGTTCACGTCGGCGGCGGACAACTCCGGGGAGTCGACGAACCAGACGAAGCCCAGCAACAGGTCGCTGTGCCACACCGGAACGCACACCCGAGGCAGCAGCCCGAGGGCAGGCTCGGCCGGAGTGCGTACGGGGTGGCGGGCGCGCGTGATCTCGAAGCGCGCGAAGAACGAGATCACCTCGGCGGTGGTGCTCCGGCGCAGGATCGAGTCACGGCGTACGACGTCGAGCGGTTCGGCCTGCGCGGAGTAGCAGACGACTCGTTGCCGCCGGTCCTCGACCAGGACGGGCCGGCCCATCCGGTCGGCGATCCGGTCCACCAGCAGCTGTAGTTCATCGCGCACTCGACAAGTGTAGGAACCCTGGCTCGACAGATCCGACACATGATGGAAGACCCAGGGCACGGCCGAGCATAGGGTCATAGGCGTGAGAGTGACGGTGATCGGGGCTGGCGTCGTGGGCGCCGCCTGCGCGTACGCCTGCGCCCAGCGCGGGCTGAAAGTCACCGTCCTCGATCGCGGCGGGCTCGTCGCCGGCACGACCGGTTCCGGCGAGGGCAACATCCTCGTCTCCGACAAGGAACCCGGTCCCGAACTGGATCTCGCGCTGCGGTCCAACGCCCTGTGGCGGGACTGGGAAGCAGAACTCAACCGTCAGGTCGGCTACGACACAGCCGGCGGCATTCAGCTCGAACGCAAAGGCGGACTCATCGTCACGCGTACCAGTCGGGGAATGCGAGCCCTGGCCGCGACGACGGGCGAGCTGGTCGACGAGCGAGCGGTCCGTGAGCTGGAGCCGCTTTTGGCCGCGGACATCCTGGGCGGCGCGTTCTTCCCGCAGGACATGCAGGTGCAGCCGGCGCGCGCGGCGGCCGCGATGCTGGCCGGGGCGCGCGAGCACGGCGCGGAGGTCCGCCTGCGCACCGAGGTACGCGACCTGCCCGCCGACGCCGACGCCGTGATCAACGCGACCGGGGCCTGGGCGGCCCAGTTCGGGATCGCGCTGCCGGTCGAACCGCGCCGCGGGTTCATCCTGGTCACCGAGCCGCTGCCGCTGCTGATCCGGCACAAGGTGTATTCGGCGGAGTACCTGGAGAACGTGGCGAGCGGGGACGCCGACCTGCAGACCTCGACCGTCGTCGAAAGCACCCCCGGCGGCCCGGTGCTGATCGGGGCGACCCGGGAACGCGTCGGCTTCGACGCCACCCCGAACCGGGAAGCGCTGCGGAAGCTGGCGGCCGGCGCGGCGGCGCTGTTCCCGTTCCTGACCGACGTGCGGATCATGCGCACCTATCACGGCTTCCGCCCATATGCCGCAGACCATCTGCCGGTCATCGGGCCGGATCCGCTGACGCCCCGGCTGTGGCATGCCCACGGACACGAAGGGGCCGGCATCGGGCTCGCCCCGGCCACCGGCGAGCTGATCGCCGACCTGCTCACCGGATCGGCACCCGCGCTCGATCCCGCACCGTTCTCGCCCGCGCGATTCCCGGAGGTGGCGGCGTGAGTGTGTTCTGCGGCATCGGGGTGTGCCAGGCGTGCGTCGCACCCGACGGCACGCGCCCCTGCCTCACTCCGTCTGTCGATTCCCAGCAGATCACGGACACGCAGGCTGAAACCGCGCCGGGAAGCACGCATAACCGTGATCCGCAGCAAGAAGAAGAGCTGGTGGTGGTGGGGGCGGGGCCGGCCGGCCTGAGCGCCGCGCTGGCGGCGGCGGACGCGGGCGTCCGCGTCCTCGTGGTGGATCGGGGTGGCAAGCCGGGTGGGCAGTATCTGCGTCAGTCCACTGTGCGCGAGAACACTCCGCCCGCGCTCATCCAGCGCGCCCAGGCGCATGAGCGCATCCGATTCCTGCTGGGGCACGAGATCTGGCGCGCGACCAGGGATCAGTTGGAGATCGCCGACGTCGAAGGGCGTACCACCCGGGTCGTCCGGGCGGCGGCGATCGTGCTGGCCACCGGGGCGTACGACCGGGTCGTGCCGTTCCCCGGCTGGGAGCTGCCCGGCGTCGTCACCGTCGGCGGGGCGCAGGCGCAACTCAAAGGGCTCGGCGTCAAGGTCGGTCAACGCGTACTCGTGACGGGCACCGGTCCACTGCTGCTGTCGCTCGCCGTCTCGCTCGCGGAGGCAGGCGTCGAGGTGGTCGCGGTCGCCGATCCCGTCCGGTCCCGAGCCTGGTTCCGCCACGTCACCACGGTGGTACGCGCACCGCGCAAGCTGCTGCAGGCGGCGGCGTACCGGGGCCGGCTGCTGCGGCACCGGGTGCCGGTGTGGGCCGGCTGGGAAGTGCGAGAGATCACTCCCGACCGGGATGTCATGATCGCGAAACTGCGATGTGGCACAAAGGAACGTGCGGAGATCGTTGACGCGATCGCCGTCGGCCACGGCTTCACCCCACAGGTGGAGCTGGCGAGCGCGTTGGGCTGCGCACTCCTCGTCGACCCGAGGGATGGCAGCCCGATCGCGCAGGTGGACGCCGACCTGCGGACCTCGCAGGCGGGCGTCTTCGCGGCGGGTGAGCTCGCCGGGGTGGGCGGCGCGGACTCCGCGTACGCCACCGGCACCCTGGCTGGGCTCGCCGCCGCACGCCACCTGGGGCGCCTCGACGAATCGGCGTACCAGGTGGCCTCGAAACCCTGGCGACGGCGGGCGGCTGCGGCCCGCCGGTTCGCCGACGCCCTGCACAAGGTGCACGGCTTCGCCCCCGGCTGGAGCGCACGGGTCTCCGACGAGACCGTCCTGTGCCGCTGTGAGGGCGTCACCTTCGGCGCGGTCCGGGCCGCTCAGGCGCTCGGCGCCGACGACCCCCGCGCCGTCAAACTGCTGACCCGGGCCGGCATGGGCCGCTGCCAGGGCCGGCTCTGCGGGTTGTCCGCCGCCGACGTGCTCGGCTGCGCCCCGCTCCCGTACGCGAACCGTCCGATCGCGACACCAGTCCCGATGCGTCTGTTGATGGAGGAAGACACATGAATAAGCCGTGGAACGGAGTGCTGGTGGCGATCGCCACACCCTTCCGGGAAGACCTGTCGATCGACTACGACCGGCTGCAGGAACATGTCGCCTGGCTCGGCGCGAACGGCTGCCACGGCATCGTGCCGAACGGGTCGCTGGGGGAGTATCAGACGCTCACCGAGGAGGAGCGGGCGCGCGTCGTCACCGCCGTCGTCGAGGCGGTCCCGGACGACGTCACCGTGGTGCCCGGCGTCGGGGCGTACGGGGGTCATCAGGCGCGCCGGTGGGCCGAGCAGGCCGCCGAGGTGGGCGCCGACGCGGTCATGTCGCTGCCGCCCAACGCGTACGCCGCTTCCCCGGCCGAGGTGGTCGCGCACTACGAGCAGGTCGCCGCGGCCGGGCTGCCGGTGGTGGCGTACAACAACCCGTTCGACACCAAGGTCGACCTGACCCCGGAGTTGCTCGCCGAATTGCACGGCCAGGGGCTGATCCAGGCGGTCAAGGAGTTCTCCGGCGACGTACGCCGAGTGCACCGCATCCACGAGCTGGCGCCCGGGCTCGACGTGCTCGCCGGGGCCGACGACGTGCTGCTGGAGCTGGTGTCGCAGGGTGCGGTCGGCTGGATCGCCGGGTTCCCCAACGCCCTGCCCGAGCAGTCCGTACGCCTCTACAACCTCTGTGTCGACGGCAACCTCGCCGAGGCGCTCCCGTTGTACCGGCAGGTGCACGCGGCGTACCGGTGGGACTCCCGGCCGTTGTTCGTCCAGGCGATCAAGCTCGGCATGGAGCTGGCCGGGCGCTACGGCGGCCCGTGCCGTCCACCGCGCCTACCCCTCGCGCCGGAGCTGCACGCACAGGTGACAGCCGACATGAAGAAGGCCCTGGGAGAGCCGGATGTTCAGTAAGAAGGTCTTTCACGCGGTCGACTCGCATACCGAGGGCATGCCGACCCGGGTCATCACCGGCGGCGTCGGCGTCTTCCCCGGCGCGACGATGGCCGAACGCCGCCTGTTCGGCATCAAGGAACGCGACGATCTGCGGAAATTGCTCATGTGCGAGCCGCGTGGGCATTCCGCGATGTCCGGCGCCATCCTGCAGCCGCCGGCCCGGCCGGACGCCGACTGGGGTGTCCTCTATATAGAGGTGTCCGGATGGCTGCCGATGTGTGGCCACGGCACCATCGGCGTCGCGACCGTCCTGGTCGAAACCGGAATGGTCGAGGTGGTCGAGCCGGTCACCACCATCCGGCTCGACACCCCCGCCGGCCTGGTGGTGGCCCAGGTCGAGGTCCGCGCGGGTCGCGCGGTGGGGGTCACCATCCGCAACGTCCCCTCCTTCCTGCATTCCCAAGATGTCCGCCTGGAGGTGCCGGGCCTGGGAGAGGTGGTCGTCGACATCGCCTTCGGCGGCAACTTCTACGCGTTGCTGCCGGCCGAACAGTTGGGTCTGCCGGTGACCCGGGAGAACATCCCGGAGCTGCTCGGCAAGGGGCTGAAGATCATGGACGCCGTCATGGAACAGGCGCCACCGACGCACCCCGTCGACTCCGCGATCGACGACTGCCGCCACGTCATCGCGTACCAGTCGGGAGAAGACGGCGCCGACGCGCGGGCCGCGACGCTGATCCACCCGGGCTGGGTGGACCGCTCGCCGTGCGGGACCGGGACGAGCGCGCGGATGGCGCAGCTGTACGCCCGCGGCGAGCTGGCGCTGGACCAGCCGTTCGTGAACGAGTCGCCGCTGGGCACGCGGTTCACCGGCCGGCTGGTGGAGCAGACCACGGTCGGCGACCTGACCGCGGTCGTGCCCACCGTGACCGGCCGGGCCTGGATCACCGGGACCGCCCAGTACCTGCTGGACCCGACCGATCCGTTCCCTGCGGGGTTCGAGCTCTGACGGGTTCAGCCGAGCGGCGGGCGCGGTACGACGGGAGGGTCGGCCGCGCCCGCTTCCTTTACCCTGTCCTTCATTTGCGCGGGGGACTCTTTTGGGGAGGGAGAAGTCTCGATGAACTCGATGGCGGATTGGATCGGTTTCACCATGGCGCTGCTCGGCGCCGTGCTCGTGCTCGCCGGCGCGACCCTGATCTTCCTGCACGCCCGGGGCCAGCTGCGGCCCACCAGCACCTTCGGCGCCGACACGACGGTCACTTCGGCGGCCGCGCCGGAGGCCAGCGGCTTCGGCTTCGTCCGGCGGGTCTTCAAGGCCGTCCGGTCGCTGCCCGACGCCGACCACCTCATCGCCTGGGGCCTGGTCCTGCTGATCCTCGGCGCCCTGGCAGCCGGTGCCATCAAGTTCGGCATCGCGTTTGAGCTGGGCACATTCAATACGAACGTTATTCGGTGATGCGTTCCCCGCACCTGCTCACAGGTGCGGGACCGGCGCGTCCAAGGCACCCCACGCGTCCTGGTGACGCGTGGGGGACTATTCTGCGTCCGTGGTACGCCCCGCCGATGATCCGCTCACCCTCGCGGATGGTGGGACGCCCGAACAACACCAGCTGGTGAACAGCACAGGAGGCCGCTCGTGACAACCGTCGCACCGAAGCCGATCGAGACCAGGCAGTGGCCGGTCCGACCGAACGTCAAGGGCTCGGCGATCGCACGGATCATCCGAACGACCGACGCGAAGCAGATCGGGATCATGTACCTGATCACGGCCTTCGCCTTCTTCATGATCGGTGGCCTGATGGCCCTGCTCATGCGGACCGAGTTGGCCCGCCCGGGGCTGCAGTTCCTCTCCCCGGAGCAGTTCAACCAGCTGTTCACCATGCACGGCACGATCATGCTGCTGTTCTTCGCGACGCCGATCGTCTTCGCGTTCGCGAACTTCATCGTCCCGATTCAGATCGGCGCGCCGGACGTCAGCTTCCCGCGGCTGAACGCGTTCGCGTACTGGCTGTATCTGTTCGGCGGAACGCTGGCCGTGGCGGGCTTCATCACGCCGGGCGGCGCCGCCGACTTCGGCTGGTTCGCGTACGCCCCGCTGAACGACGCCATCAACTCGCCCGGCCCGGGCGGTGACATGTGGATCGTCGGTCTGGCGATCTCCGGTCTGGGCACGATCCTCGGCGCCGTGAACATGGTCACCACGATCCTGACCCTGCGCGCGCCCGGCATGACGATGTTCCGGCTCTCGATCTTCACCTGGAACATCCTGGTGACCTCGCTGCTGGTGCTGATGGTCTTCCCGCTGCTGGCCGCCGCGCTGTTCGCACTGCTGGCCGACCGCCGGCTCGGGGCGCACGTGTTCGACGCCTCCACCAACGGCCCGATGCTCTGGCAGCACCTGTTCTGGTTCTTCGGCCACCCCGAGGTGTACATCGTCGCGCTGCCGTTCTTCGGCATCATCAGCGAGGTCATCCCGGTGTTCAGCCGCAAGCCGCTGTTCGGCTACAAGGGCATGGTGCTGGCGACGCTGTCCATCGCGGCGCTGTCGATGAGCGTGTGGGCGCACCACATGTTCGTCACCGGCCAGGTCCTGCTGCCGTTCTTCTCGTTCCTGAGCTTCATGATCGCGGTGCCGACCGGTATGAAGTTCTTCAACTGGATCGGGTCGATGTGGCGAGGCCAGGTCACCTTCGAGTCACCGATGCTGTTCGCCATCGGCTTCCTCGTGACCTTCCTCTTCGGTGGTCTGTCGGGTGTGCTGCTGGCGAGCCCGCCGCTGGACTTCCAGGTGTCCGACTCGTACTTCGTCGTCGCGCACTTCCACTACGTGCTGTTCGGCACGATCGTCTTCGCCGTCTACGCCGGGATCTACTTCTGGTTCCCGAAGATGTTCGGCCGGATGCTCGACGAGCGGTTGGGCAAGCTGCACTTCTGGCTGACGACGATCGGCTTCCACGGCACGTTCCTCGTGCAGCACTGGCTTGGCGCGGAGGGCTTCCCCCGCCGATACGCCGACTACCTGCCGTCGGACGGGTTCACCACGCTGAACACGATCTCCACCATCGGCGCGTACGTGCTGGGCATCTCCACGCTGCCGTTCCTCTACAACGTGTGGAAGTCCTACCGGGCCGGTGAGCGGGTGACGGTGAACGACCCGTGGGGCCACGGCAACTCGCTGGAGTGGGCGACCTCGTCCCCGCCGCCGCTGCGCAACTTCGACACGATGCCGCGCATCCGCTCGGAGCGGCCCGCCTTCGACGCGAAGTTCCCGCACCTGGCGCTCAACACGACGGTCACGACGCCGAAGGCGTTGCAGCCCGAGGAGTGACCTGCTTCACGCTTCACGCACGAGCCCCGCTTCGGCGGGGCTCTTCGCGTTCTGGGGGGCGTTCCCGGCTGGGGCTTAGCGGGGCCGGATCAGGGATGTGGGTCGAATTCATGCGCCGAGTTGCGGCCCACATCCCTGATCCGACGGGTACGGACTCAGGCCGGGAGACCTTTCCGAGTCCGGTCGGCAAAGCGCCGCGCACTTGGGAGGGTGCGCGGCGCTTGTTGTGCCCCCATGGCGCTCTACCCGCCCTGCTCAGGCGCTAAACCCGGTGGCGCTGAACCCGGTCAGGAGCTGTACGCGGAGGCGGGCTCCGTGACGGGCTCAGTGACCTGCGACACGGTGACCGGCTCTCCGGCGGTGTCCGGGGTCGCCAGCGGCTCCAGAGCGGGCGTCGGACGGCGGTAGAGCGGCAGGCTCGCCAGCACGACGAGGATGCCGGCCGCACCCACGGCGGCGAAGGCCCAGCCCGGCCCCGCGAAGTCCACGACGAACCCCGCGAACGGCGCGCCCAGGCTGACCCCGGCCGTCATCGCCGAGCCCTGGAGGCCCATCGCCTCGCCCCGGGAGGTCGCGGGGACGAGCCGGGTGATCGCCTCGTTGCCCGCCGTGATCGACGGCGCGCAGAGCAGCCCGGCCGGGATGAGCAGAACGCACAGCCACAGCCAGTTGGGCGAGAGTCCGATCGGGATGGTGAGCAGACCCATGACGGCCACCAGCGCCAGCGGCGAGAACGGCCGGTGCAGTGCGCCGTAGATCAGCGCGCCGAGCAGCGAGTACGCGCACCACAGGGCGATCACGAGCCCGGTGGACGAGGTCGCGTCGGCTTCACGGAGGATGCCGACGACGGCCATGTCGGTGCCACTGAGGATGACGGTCATGCCGGTCGCGGTGGCGAGCACAGCGAGCACCGGCCCCCGCAACCACTGCCGCCGCGGGATCCTGACCTGTTCCGCGGCCGCCTCTTCGGCTTCGGACCGCATCGGCGGGTTGAGCCAGTAGACCCCGACGGCCGCCAGCACCATCGCCGCACCGAGGACGTACATGGTGAGCGTGGAGGACAGCGCGGTCGCTCCGGCCACCGCCACCGCCGGACCGACCATGAAGGACAGTTCCACGCCCATCGAGTCCAGGGCGAACGCCGGTCGCCGCTGGTCGTCCGGGACGAGCGCGGAGATCGACTGCCGGACCAGGCCGAAGATCGGGATGGCGAAGAGCCCGGCGAAGGCCGCCGCCACCAGGAGCCCGGCGTATCCGAGGGTCGGGGCGAACAACCAGATGACCAGCTGCGCCCCACCGGTGATGGCCATCACTCGGCGTACGCCGCCGCGGTCGAGCATCCGGCCCATCAGCGGGGACGAGACGGCGGCCGCGATCGTGTAGACCGTCGTCACCAGACCGGCCGCACCGTAACTGTGGTGCAGGGTCAGCACGGTGTGCAGGGTGAACGAGATGCCGATCGCCGTCATCGGGATACGGGCGATCAGCCCGAGCAGCAGGATCGGGCGTACGCCGGGCAGGGCGAGGACGTGGCGGTAAGGTGTGAGGCTCATAGCGCTCCTATCATGCCCGGCGAGTGTGACAAGACCGCAAGCCGAATACCATCCGGGTCATGGCTGATTTCGGTGTCCGCTCCTCCGTCTCCGACCTGCGCCGGGCTGCGCTGCGACGGCCCGCCACGACCGGCGACTTCGCCGGGGCGGGCTGGCGGATCCCCGACCCCGACCTCCTCGTCCGCCAGCACGACGGGTTCGCCCAGCTGCTCACCGACCTGGGTGTGCGGGTGGATCTGTTGCCTGCGGCGCCCGAGCAGGTCGACGCGGTGTTCGCCTACGATCCGGCGTTCGTCATCGGCTCCGGCGTCGTCGAGTTCCGTTCGGCCAAACCGGTACGCCGGAACGAAGGCGCGGAACTGGTCGCGGCGTTGGGCGTACCAGTGGTGGGAAAGCTGGCCGAAGACTCCGTGATGGACGGCGGCGACGTGTGCTGGGTCGCCCGTGACCTGGTCGTCGCGGCGCGGGGCTATCGCACGAACCAGCGGGCCCACGATCAGCTGCGCGCGTGGCTGGCGGCCGAGGGGCAGGAGCTGGTGTCCGTCGACCTGCCGCACGACCGCGGGCCGGCGCACGTGTTGCACCTGATGTCGGGCATCTCACCGATCGCCGACGACCTGGCCGTGGTGTATCCGAAGATCATGCCGGTGCCGCTGCTCCAGCTGCTGGCCGAGCGGGGGATCGCGACCGTCGAGGTGGACGACGCGGAGTACGAGACGCTGGGCTGCAACATCCTCGCCGTCCGGCCGGGCGTCGTGGTGATCTTCGCGGGTAACCCGCGGACCACGGCAGCCCTGCGTGCACGGGGCGTCGAGGTGCACGAGGCCGACGCGAGCGAGCTGGCCAAGGGCGACGGCGGCCCGACCTGCCTGACACGTCCGCTGCTGCGCGCCTGATAGTGCGATCATTGGGTGATGAGCCGTGCGCTGATCATCGTGGACGTGCAGAACGACTTCTGCGAAGGCGGTTCGCTGGCCGTCACCGGCGGCGAGCAGGTCGCCCGCGACATCTCCGCGACGCTGGCCGGACCGAACGACTACGACCACGTCGTGGCGACGAAGGACTACCACGTCGACCCGGGCGCCCACTTCGAGGAGTGGCCGGCGCACTGCGTGGCCGGGACGTTCGGCGCCGAGTTCCACCCCGAGCTGGAGACGGAGAAGGTCGAGGCCGTCTTCCTGAAAGGCCAGGAGGCGGCGGCGTACTCGGGCTTCGAGGGGGTCGCCAACGGCATCGGGCTCGCCGCCTGGCTACGGATGCGGAACGTGACAGAAGTGGACGTCGTCGGCATCGCCACCGACTACTGCGTACGCGCGACGGCGTTGGACGCGGTGCGGGAAGGCTTCGACACGACCGTGCTGCTGGGGCTTACCGCTGCCGTCGCTTCTTCCTCGCGCGAGACCGCACTCGCGGATCTGTCGCAGGCTGGAGTCGCCGTCTCATGATCATGGTCACTTCCGTGTCGCCATGGCTCGCCATGGCGACGTGGAAATGACCCTGATCATGGCGGGTCCTGCGGCTCTTTCGGCCGTTCAGGCAGTTACGAAGGTGACCGGGATGGCCGGGTCGCCGGCCGACAGCTTCAGCCCCTCCCAGGGGATCGAGACGAGGTTCTGCCGCAGGTGCTCGCGCGACTCGTCCAGGGTCGGCGACTCGGCGATCTTGCCGCCCACGACGTACGCCCGCTGGAGGAGCCGATCGTTCGGCTGGGCCTCGGGAGCGCCCTGCGAGCAGACGATCTCCTCGGTCGCCGTGCCGGTCGGCTTGTGGCGGCGTACGACGGTTTTGCGGCCGCCGACGGTCGCCTTGTTCTCCGACCGCTTCACGACCGGGCGACCGGCCACCTCGACCAGCTTGTAGACCAGCCCGGCGGTGGGCGCGCCGGAGCCGACGACGACGGCCGTGCCCGCGCCGTACGCGTCGACCGGCTCGGCCGCGAGGGCGGCGATGGCGTACTCGTCGAGGTCGCCGCTGACGATGATCTTCACATCGGGTGCGCCCAGCTCGTCCAGCAGTTGCCGGGACTGGTGAGCCAGCACCGACAGGTCGCCGGAGTCGATGCGGATCGCCCGCAGCGTCGGGCCGGCCACCGCGACCGCGTTGCGGATGCCCTGCGCGATGTCATAGGTGTCGACCAGCAGCGTCGTCTCGGTGCCCAGCGCGGCGACCTGGGACGCGAAGGCGGTCGTCTCGTCGTCGTGGAGCAGCGTGAACGCGTGCGCGGCCGTGCCCGCCGTCGGCACGCCGTACCGCAGGCCGGCGGCGAGATTCGAGGTCGACGCGAACCCCGCCAGGTACGCCGCCCGTGCGGACGCCACGGCCGCCTCTTCGTGCGTACGCCGAGAGCCCATCTCGATGATCGGGCGACCGCGGGCGGCGGTCACCATCCGGGCGGCGGCGGCCGCGATCGCGCTGTCGTGGTTGAGCACGCTCAGGATCAGCGTCTCCAGCACGACGCATTCGGCGAAGGTGCCGCTGACGGTCAGGATCGGCGAACCCGGGAAGAACAGCTCGCCTTCGGCGTACCCGTCGATGTCGCCGGTGAACTTGTAGTCGGCGAGCCAGTCGCCGGTGGCCCGGTCGACGATGCCCCGGTCGACCAGGTAGGCGATCTCGTCCGGATCGAACGTGAACCGGGCGATCAGTTCCATCAGCCGGCCGGTCCCGGCGACCACGCCGTAGCGGCGGCCGTTGGGCAGCCGGCGGCCGAATGCCTCGAAGACGCACGGCCGTTCGGCCGTCCCGTCCCGCAGCGCGGCGCTGACCATGGTGAGTTCGTACTGGTCGGTGAGGAGCCCGGGTGATCCACGCACGCTCACAGCGTACGGGCACACACCCGGTCGCCGCCGGGACGGTGAGATTCCGCGATCCCGTGGCAGGATGGGGGTCATGACCACGCCCCAGATCCTGCCGGTGGAGCGGCCGGAGACTGCCGAAGAGCCGGAGTCATCCCGGCCGTGGGTCACGATCGTCCACGACGATCCTGTCAATCTCATGACATATGTCGTGTTTGTCTTTCAGAAGCTCTTCGGGTTCTCCCGCGAGACGGCGGAGACGCTGATGATGGATGTGCACACGAAGGGCAGGGCCATCGTGTCCAGTGGCGCGCGCGAGCGCATGGAGTACGACGCCGCCCGGCTGCACAGCTACGGTCTCTGGGCGACGGTTGACAAGCGGTGAGTCTGTTCCGCCGGGATGGCGAGGAATGCGTCGCCACGCTCTCGCTCGATGAGGTGCGCGTCCTGCGCAGGGTCGCGTCCGAGGTCGTCGGCCTGCTGACCGAGGGTTTCGATCACTCCGACCCCGTGGTCGTACGCCTGTTCCCGACGGTCTATCCGGAGGATCCGGAGGAGGCCGCCGATTTCCGCCGGTTCACCGAGGGCGACCTCAAGACGAGCAAGATCGACCAGGCCGGTGCGGTGCTGGCGGCCCTGCCCGGCGAGGAAGAGCTGGAGCCGTCCGGTGCCGAGGTGCGGCTGGACTCCGAGGCGTCCGAGGCATGGCTGCGCGCCATCAACGACGTACGCCTCGCGATGGGCGTCCGCCTCGGGATCACCGACGAGACCGACCTCGACGAGGAGCTGACCGAGGAGATCGAGCGCGACGTGCAGTCGGCTCGGGCCTTCCAGCTCTCCGTGTACGCGTACCTGGGGTATCTCCAGGAGTCGCTGCTCGACGCGATCATGAGGTAGCTCACGGTCCATCCGGAGGCCGTCGCCGGATACGCTTGGCGGTGTGCTGACCATCGACAAGGCGATCCTCGACGCGATCGTCGCCCACGCTCGCCGGGACCACCCGGACGAGGCCTGCGGCGTGGTCACCGGCCCGATCGGCTCGGACACGCCGACCCGGCACCTGGCCATGGAGAACGTGGAGCGCTCGCAGACGTTCTACCGGTTCGACCCGATGGAGCAGTTGCGGGTCTGGCGGGAGATGGACGACCTCGACGAGGAGCCGGTGGTCATCTACCACTCGCACACCGCGACCGAGGCGTACCCGTCCCGGACGGACGTGTCGCTCGCCGGTGAACCGGGGGCGCACTACCTGCTCGTCTCGACACGTGAGCCAGAGGTGACCGAGGTCCGCTCCTTCCGTATCCTGGACGGCGTGGTGACTGAGGAACCAGTGAAGCTGGTGGGGAGCGGTGTGGACGAGCACGCCGTGCAGTCCTACATGTTCGGCCAGACTCCGACGACGGTCGACTACGAGTGTCGCGGCTGAGTGACCGCCTTCCTCGCCCGTCCCGCGTTCGCAACCCTTCCCAAGGAGTCTTGACAGTCATGGCCATCGAAGTTCGCATTCCCACGATCCTGCGCAGCTACACCGGCAACCAGAAGGCCGTCGAAGGCGCCGGCGACACCCTCGCCGAGCTGCTCGCCGACCTCGACGCCCGGCACGCCGGCCTCAAGGGCCGCCTGATCACCGACGAGGGCGCGCTGCACCGGTTCGTCAACATCTACGTCAACGACGAGGACGTCCGCTTCCTCGGCTCGCTGGATGCGAAGGTCAGCGACGGCGACACCGTGACGATCCTGCCGGCCGTCGCCGGTGGCGCGCTCGGTCTGCTCGCCGCCGCGGCGTACCTGGGCCGCTGACCCGTCTCTCCGCCGCCGGTCGCGGGCTTCGGCCCGGGACCGGCGTGCGGTGCTGAAGGAGGCTGGAAGTGCGGTACGACTCGATCCTCGACTTCTGCGGCGACACTCCGCTCGTCGGCCTGCCCCGCCTGTCGCCCAGTGACGACGTGCGCATCTGGGCCAAGCTGGAGGACCGCAACCCGACCGGCAGCGTGAAGGACCGCGCCGCGCTGTACATGGTGCGCGCGGCCGAGGCCGACGGCACGCTGCGCCCGGGGGCGACGATTCTGGAGCCCACCAGCGGCAACACCGGCATCGCCCTGGCCATGGTCGCCAAGCTGCGCGGCTACCGGCTGGTCTGCGTCATGCCGGAGAACGTCTCGACCGAACGCGTCCAACTGCTCCGCATGTACGGCGCGGAGATCATCTTCTCGCCGGCGGCGGGCGGCTCCAACCAGGCCGTCGCCACGGCGAAGCAGATCGCCGAGGAGCACCCCGACTGGGTCATGCTCTTCCAGTACGGCAATGAGGCCAACGCCCGCGCGCACTACGAGACCACCGGTCCCGAGCTGCTGCGCGACCTGCCGACCATCACGCATTTCGTCGCCGGCCTCGGCACCACCGGCACCCTCATGGGCACCGGGCGCTACCTGCGCGAGAAGAACCCCGACATCCAGATCATCGCGGCCGAGCCGCGCTACGGCGAACTGGTCTACGGGCTGCGCAACATCGACGAGGGTTACGTGCCCGAGCTCTACGACGCCACCGTCCTGTCCCGCCGGTTCTCCGTCGGTACGCGAGACGCGGTGCTGCGTACGCGTCAACTGGTCGAAGTGGAGGGTCTGTTCGTCGGATTCTCCACGGGCGCGGTGTTCCACGCCGCCCTCTCGGTCGCACACGCGGCCGCGAAGGCGGGGCAGAAGGCCGACGTCGCCTTCCTCGTCGCCGACGGCGGCTGGAAGTACTTGTCGACCGGGGCGTACACCGGGACGCTGGCCGACGCCGAAGAGGCGCTCGAAGGCCAGCTCTGGGCCTGAGTTCGGCGCCGGATCAGGGTTCCCGGTCGAATCTTGCCGGGGAGCCTCTCGGGCGAGCCGCCAGGAGTGCGGTCAGCCAAGATTCGACACAGAACCCTGATCCAGCGCGGAAAACGCCGACGGCGTCAGAGCTGGGTGATCACCAGCAGGAGGTTGCCGCCGAGGAGCAGCGAGGCCACCCCGAGCAGCTCCCACGGCAGCCACCGGTGGTGCACCGTGGCGAAGGCGAGCCCGCCGCAGACGGTCCCGGCGATGCCGACCGACATCACCGTCGGCACCAGCCAGCTCGGTCCGGGCTCGAAGACGATCGCGACGAAGACCCGGATCGCGACCACCATGCCGACGAAGACCAGCAGCGCCGCCCAGGCGCTCAGGCCGAGCATGCGTGTGCTCCCGGGCACGGGGTCGTCCTGCTCCGGTAGCCGCAAGGCGCGCATCGGGTTTCGGCGTACCGTCTCGGCTGCCGCGGGCACCACGGTCAGCGAGCCGACCCGGGCCCGGACGAACTTCGCGGCCGGGCTTTCACCCTGGGTCTGGGCGGGGGTTTCGGTAAGGGTGTCGATGCGCGTCTCCACGTCTGGCACAACGGAGCCGGATGTGATGCGTAACGCGTGGATGTTGAGTCGTGCCTGGTCAGCCTGTCACCTTGGCGACATGTTCGAGCAGACCTTACTTAAGGCTGGCGCGCGCGGCGTAGGCTCCGAGCCGTGACGGATACACCGATCGGGATCTTCGACTCGGGAGTCGGTGGCCTGACGGTAGCCCGAGCGATCCTGGACCAGTTGCCACACGAGCGCCTGCTCTATCTGGGGGACACGGCGCACGTGCCCTACGGTCCGAAGCCGCTGGCCGACATCCGGCGTTATGTCCTGGAATGCCTGGATGATCTGGTCGCCGCCGACGTCAAGATGCTGGTGATCGCCTGCAACTCGGCCGTGTCCGCGTGCCTGGCCGATGTTCGGGAGCGCTACGACATTCCAGTGGTGGAGGTGATCCGTCCGGCCGTCCGCCGGGCGGTGGCAGCGACCCGCAACGGCCGCGTCGGCGTGATCGGCACCTCGGCCACCATCACGAGCCGGGCCTATCAGGACGCCTTCGCCGCCGCGCCGCACGTGACCGTCACCGCGGCCGCCTGCCCGCAGTTCGTCGACTTCGTCGAACGCGGGATCACCTCCGGCCGGGCGCTGCTCGGCCTGGCCAGCGCGTACCTCGAACCCCTTCAGCAGGCCGGCGTCGACACCCTCGTCCTGGGCTGCACCCACTATCCGCTCCTGTCCGGCATGCTGAGCCTCGTGATGGGCGAACAGGTGACCCTGGTGTCCAGCGCCGAGGAGACAGCCAAAGACGTCTATCGGGTGCTGGTCGAAAACGACATGCTGCGCCCTGACGACGCCCCGCCCCCGCGCCACGAGCTGCGGGTCACCGGTGACGACGAACCCTTCCAGCGGCTCGCGCGGCGCTTCCTCGGCGACTTCCCAGCGGCCCTACCGGACTCCAATCACGCGGGAGCGGCTCGATGAGACTGACGGTGTTGGGCTGTGCGGGCAGCTTCCCGGGCCCCGAGTCTCCGTGTTCGGCGTACCTGGTGGAGGCCGACGGATTCCGGCTGCTCATCGACTTCGGCTCGGGCTCCCTGTCCTCCCTCCAGCGGTACGCCGGACTGAACGCGGTCGATGCGATCGTGCTCAGCCACCTGCACTGCGACCACATGATGGATGCCGCGCTGTACGTCGTGGTCCGTCGATACGCTCCGGACGGCCCGTACCCGCCGTTGCCGGTGTACGCCCCAGCCGGTGCCCCGGAACGGCTCGCGGGGGCGTACAGCGCCGACGAGGGACCGCTCGACGACGTCTACACCTTCTACAGCCTGCAATCGGGCAGCTTCCCGATCGGCCCGTTCACCGTCACGGTGGACCGCGTGAACCACCCCATCGAGACCTACGGCGTACGCCTGGAGCACAACGGGCGGGTGCTCGCGTACTCCGGGGACACCGCCGTGTGCGACGCCGTCCTGCGGCTGGCCCAGGGCGCCGACCTGTTCCTGTGCGAGGCGAGCTACCTCGACGGCGTGGACAACCCGCCGGGCCTGCATCTGACCGGCCGGGAGGCCGGCGAAGTGGCCACCAAGGCCGGCGTCGGCCGCCTGCTGCTGACGCATCTGGTGACGGCCTGGGGGAGCGAGGCGGAGACGCTGGAGGCGGCGGTCGCGGCGTTCCAGGGTCCGGTGGAGATCGCCCGGCCCGGCGCCCGCTTCGACGTCTGATCCGACTTTGCACGGCGTGCGCTCCGAGGTCTCGTTCCGGACGCTGAAGACGCGCGGTCCGGCGTCCAAAGGGGGCCGCTTCGGCGGATAAGGCGCGACTGTAGGGTTACGGGCATGACCCGACCCGATGGCCGCGCCGCCGACGAACTCCGTCCGGTGAAGTTGACCCGCGGCTGGAGCATGCACCCGGAGGGCTCGGTTCTCGTCGAGTTCGGCAACACCCGGGTGCTCTGCACGGCGAGCGTGACCGAAGGCGTGCCGCGCTGGCGCAAGGGCACCGGCCTGGGCTGGGTGACCAGCGAGTACGCGATGCTCCCGCGCGCGACGACGACCCGGTCCGACCGCGAGAGCGTCAAGGGCAAGATCGGCGGGCGTACGCACGAGATCTCCCGCCTGATCGGGCGAAGTCTGCGGGCCTGCATCGAGCTCAAGGCGCTGGGCGAGAACTCCATCGTCATCGACTGCGACGTGCTGCAAGCCGACGGCGGTACGCGTACCGCCGCGATCACGGGCTCCTACGTCGCCCTCCACGACGCGGTGACCTGGCTGGCGAACAAGGGCGCGCTGGCGAAGAAGCAGACCGTCGAGTCCACGTTGCACCGCTCGGTGGCGGCGGTCAGCGTCGGCGTCATCAAGGGCGAGGCGCGGCTGGACCTCTGCTACGACGAGGACGTCAGCGCCGAGGTCGACATGAACATCGTCTGCACCGGGACCGGCGACTTCGTCGAGGTGCAGGGCACCGGCGAAGACGGCGTCTTCGACCGTAAGCAGCTCAACCAGCTGCTCGACCTCGGTGTGGCCGGCTGTTCGCAACTGGCCGACCTCCAGCGCGAGGTGTTGGGCCTGCCGTCGCTATCGCCGTCCAGCCTGCTGGCGAAGTTCGGAGGGGACGTCCGCCGATGAGGCTGCTACTCGCGACCCGCAACCTGAAGAAGCTCGACGAGCTGCGGCGCATCCTCGCGACGTCGCCCGCGCTGGTCGGCGTCGAACTGATCGGGCTCAACGACGTCCCTGAATATCCGGAGGCTCCGGAGACCGGGCTCACCTTCGCCGAGAACGCGCTGCTCAAGGCGCGCGAAGGGGTCAAGTACACCGGCCTGCCGACGGTGGCCGACGACTCCGGCCTCGCCGTCGACGCGCTCAGCGGCATGCCGGGCGTGTTCAGCGCGCGCTGGTCGGGCCGGTTCGGCAACGACTATCCACACGGCAAGGACGTCGCCAACCTGGAACTGGTCCTGGACCAGACCCACGACGTGGCCGACGACAAGCGCGGCGCGGCCTTCATCTGCGCGGCCGCCCTCGTCCTGCCCGGCGGTGACGGCAACCGAGAACACCTGGTCAGCGGCCAGATGCGCGGCCGGCTGCTGCGCGCGCCCCGTGGTCTCGGCGGCTTCGGCTACGACCCGATCTTCCAGGCCGAGGGCCACACCCGCTCCACCGCCGAACTGACGGCCGAGGAGAAGGACGCGATCAGCCACCGGGGCCAGGCATTCCGGGCGCTGGCCGCGGTGATCGCCAAGCAGCTCAAGCCCTGACGGGTACGCCCACCGCACCGCCCTTTCCCCGCACGCTGTGTTCCCGCGCGCTCCGTTCCCGCTGGCGCTCCGTTTTCGGCTGGATCAGGGATCTGGGTCGAATCTTGGTCCAAGATTCGACCTAGATCCCTGATCTGCTGCTGTCGGGGGAGAGGCGGGTGTGGAGGCGGCGTATCGAGTTGCCGACCCAGACCACGATGAACACGAATCCGATGATGCCGATCGCGATGGCGAAACAGGCCTTGACGACGTGGCCCCACCCGTCGGGGCGCGGATCGACGAACGGGTACGGATACCAGCCCACGATGCCGCCCCGGATCAGGGTGTAGCCGAGCCAGGCGATCGGGTACGCCAGCCAGCTCCACGCGTCCGGCAGCAGGATCTGGTGCCGGGGCGGTTGGATGAGCCAGTCGAGGAAGAGCACGACCGGCGAGATCTGGTGGACGACGGTGTTGACCCAGGGCAGCGTCGTGCCCAGTTGGGCGGTCAGGTCCGACAGCAGCAGCGCGAAGACCACACCTGTGGTGAACAGGTAGCTGGTCGCCGCTCCGCGTACGAGGTCCCAGCGCAGGTTGTTCCAGGCCGGCCGGGCCGCGCCGATGAGGAGGACGGCCGCGCCGATGAGGTTGCTCTGGATCGTGAAGAAGCTGAAGAAGTTCCCCGCGTCGGCGGCGCGCTGGAACTGGGCGACGACCGCGGCCAGGATCGCGATCGCGGTCGCCGCCCGATAAAACCGGACAAAGATCTCCACGCAGGGAGAACGAGTCAGGCGAGGGGGCCGAGGTCGGCTTCGATGGTTTCGAGCAGGACGCGGCCCGAGATCGTCGCGCGGGCGGCTTCGAGCACCGGGGCGAGGAACACGTCCGGCCCGGGAGTGCCGGCGAAGGCGGTGACGGCGGCCAGTGCGGCCCGGCCGGCGGGCGACGGCGTCAACGGCGTACGCAGCTGCAATCCCCGGCAGGCGGCCAGCAGTTCGACGGCCAGCAGCGACGTGAGGTTGTCGAGCACGGTACGCAGCTTCTTCGCGGCGGCCCAGCCCATCGAGACGTGGTCTTCCTGCATTCCGCTGGTGGGGATGGAGTCGACCGAGGCCGGGGCGGCGAGGCGGCGGTTGTCGGCGACGATGCCGGCCGCGGTGTACTGCGCGATCATCAGGCCCGAGTTGACGCCCGGGTCCGGGGTGAGGAACGCGGGCAGTTCGCGGGACCGCGTCACGTCGAGCAGCCGGTCTACTCGGCGTTCGGAGATCGAGCCGACCTCGGCGGCGGCGATGGCGAGGAAGTCGGCGGCGAAACCGAGCGGCGCGCCGTGGAAGTTGCCGGTGGACTCGACCCGGCCGTCCGGCAGGACGACGGGGTTGTCGGCCACGCTGATCAGCTCCCGGGCGGCCACCGTGCGCGCGAACTCCAAGGTGTCGCGGGCGGCCCCGGCGACCTGCGGCGCGCAGCGCATCGAGTACGCGTCCTGCACCGCGTGGACCAGGTCGTCGCGGTGCGAGTCCATGATCTCGGAGCCCTGGAGGAGCCGGTGGATGTTGGCGGCGCTGATCCCCTGGCCGGGATGCGGCCGGATCTCGTGGATCGAGGGGTGGAAGGGCCGGTCGGTGCCGAGCATCGCCTCGATGGACAGGGCGGCCGTCACGTCGGCCATGGTGAGCAGGTGCCCGAGGTCGTCGCAGGCCATCAGCAGCATGCCCAGCATGCCGTCGGTGCCGTTGATGAGGGCCAGGCCCTCCTTCGAGGACAGCTCGATCGGGGCGAGCCCGGCGGCGTGGAGCGCGTCGGCTCCGGTGATCCGCGTACCGTCCTTGCCGAGCACCCAGCCCTCGCCGAGCAGCACGAGCGCGCAGTGCGCCAGCGGGGCAAGATCGCCGGAGGCGCCCAGCGACCCGTGTTCGGGCACCCACGGGGTGATGTCGTGGTTCAGGAGGTTCACCAGCGCGTCGGCCACCAGTGGGCGTACGCCGGACCGGCCGAGCGCCAGCGACCGCACCCGCAGCAGCATCATCGCGCGGACGACTTCCCGGGGCATGGGCGCACCGATGCCGGCCGCGTGCGAGCGGATGAGGGCGTGCTGAAGTTCAGCCCGGCGTTCGGGGGCGATGAAGGTGTTGGCGAGCGCGCCGAAGCCCGTCGAGACGCCGTAGACCGGGCGGCCGTCGCGCTCGATGTCGTCCACGATGGACCGGCTGGCCGCCATCGCCTCCACGGCGGCCGGGCTGACCACGACCTGGGCGGTGCCCCGGGCGACGGCCAGAACGCCGGCGGCGCTGACGCCGTCCGGTTCGACAGTGACGATCATCGAACCCACACTCCTTTGTGCAGTACTTCTTTTACGAGGGGCACACCCGGCCGGTAGGCCAGATGCACGGAACTCGGCGCGTCGAGCACCATGAGGTCTGCGTACGCGCCGATGCCGAGGTGGCCGACGTCCGATCGGCGCAGCGCACGGGCTCCGCCCGCGGTCGCCGCCCAGATCGCCTCGGCCGGGGTCATCCGCATGTCGCGGACGGCCAGGGCGACGCAGAACGGCATGGACGAGGTGTAGGAGGAGCCCGGGTTGCAGTCGGTCGCCAGGGCCACCGTGGCCCCGGCGTCCAGCAGCCGCCGCGCGTCCGGGTAGGGCGATCGGGTGCTGAACTCCGCTCCCGGCAGCAGCGTGGCGACCGTCTGCGAGCCGGCCAGGGCCGCCACGTCGCCCGCCGAGAGATGTGTGCAGTGGTCGGCGCTGGCCGCGCCCAGTTCGACCGCCAGGCGTACGCCGTCGCCCTCGGTGAGCTGATTGGCGTGGATGCGCGGCAGCAGTCCCTCGGCCATGCCGGCGGCGAGCACGGTCCGGGCCTCGTCGACGTCGAACGCGCCTCGTTCGCAGAAGACGTCCACCCACTTCGCGTGGGGCGCGCAGGCGCGCAGCATCGGGCCGGTGACCAGTTCCACGTAGGAGTCGCGCGGCACGTCCGGCGGGACGACGTGTGCGCCCAGGAACGTCGTCTCGGTGGTGAACTCCGAGGCGAGCCGCAGCGACCGGGCTTCGTCGGGCACGTTGAGCCCGTACCCGCTCTTGATCTCGACGGTGGTGGTGCCCTGCCGCCGCATCTCGTCGACCAGGCGCTCGACGTTCGATCGCAGGTCCGCGTCGGACGCGGCGCGGGTGGCGGCCATCGTCGTGCGGATGCCGCCGCCGGTGTAGGGCTCGCCCGCCATCCGCGCGGCGAACTCGGCCGCCCGGTCGCCGGCGAAGACCAGGTGCGCATGACTGTCCACGAAGCCGGGCAGCACGGCCGCACCCTGCGCGTCGAAGATCTCGTCGGCGGCGTGCGGGCTGGTGGCCGGGCCGATCCACTCGACACGGTCGGTCACGATCATCGCGGCGTCGGTCCGGGTGCCCTCGTCGGAGTGCGTGGTCAGCTCGCCGATGTTGGTGATCAGAAGAGAGCGCACACGGCCTCCTGAAGTTCCCGGGCCACGTCGATCGAGACGTGCCGGCCGTCGGCCACGATCACGCGGCCGTCGGCGACGACGTGGGTGATGTCGGCCGCGCCGGCCGCCATGAGCACCCCAGCCGGATCGATCCCGGCTGTACGCACGGTGGCGAGGCTGATCGTGACCAGGTCGGCTCGTGCGCCGACGGCCAGCCGCCCGGCGGACGGCCAGCCCAGCGAGGCGTGCCCGGTCGTGGTCGCCGCGCTGAGCAGCTCCTCCTGGGTGAAGTGGCCCCGGGCCTGGGCGGAGAGGCGTTCGTGCAACTCCACGGCGCGGGTCTCTTCGAGCAGGTCGATGACGGCATGCGAGTCGCTGCCCAGGGTCAGGCGTACGCCGGAGTCGGCGAGGACCCGGGCGGGGCCGATGCCGTCGCCCAGATCCCGTTCGGTCGTCGGGCAGAAGCAGGCGAACGTGTCGGCCATCAGGTCGATGTCGCCCCTGGTCAGGTGGGTCGCATGCACGGAGGTGAAGGTCTCCTCCAGCACGCCGTGGCGGTCGAGCAGCTCGGTCGGCGTACAGCCGTAGGCGGCCCGGCAGGCGGCCACCTCGTCCACCTGCTCGGCGACGTGCGCATGCACCGGCAGGCCGCTGGTCAGCTCGGTGAACTCGGACATCACCGTGGCGGGCACCGCGCGTACCGAGTGCAGGGCCGCACCGACCATCGAGTGCGGCTGGGCGGCCAGCGCGTCGAACCGATCCCACCAGGCGTCGAGCGAGCCGTCGCCGAAGCGCAACTGCGGCCCGGCGAGCGGCTTGCCGTCTACCGAGGACTGGAGGTACAGCGTGTCCAGCAGCGTGATCCGGACGCCCGCGTCGGCGGCGGCGACGACGAGCGCCTCACCCATGGCGTTCGGGTCCGCGTAAGGCTTTCCGCCCGGCTGGTGGTGCAGATAGTGGAACTCGCCCACGCAGGTCACGCCCGCGAGCGCCATCTCCGCGTACACGGCGCGCGCCAGCCGGTGGTAGCTGTCCGGGTCCAGCCGGTCCGCGACCTGATACATCTGCTCACGCCACGTCCAGAAACTGCCCTTACCCATGTGGGTACGCCCACGCAGCGCCCGATGAAACGCATGCGAATGGGCATTGGCGAATCCGGGTATCGTCAAGCCCGCCAATTTGGGGACATGATCCTCCGTCCACCCGGTCGGCTCGGCGCGGACGATCTTGCCGTTCTCGATCGCGATCAGGACGTCGGCCTGAATCCCGTCGGGCAGCCAGGCGTACTCGCAGAGGTAGTGACTCATCGGCATGACAGCTCCTCCAGCACATCCGCGAGCGCGCGTACGCCCGCCGCGCAGTCGGCGTCGGCGGCGAATTCGGCGGGGGAGTGGGAGACGCCGGTGGGATTGCGGACGAACAGCATCGCCGTCGGCAGGTACGCACTGAGCACCCCGGCGTCGTGCCCGGCGCCCGTCGGCAACACCGGCGCGCCCTGCAGGAGGGCCGCGATCCGGTCGCGTAACGCGACGTCGAACTGCGTCTCGCCGCTGACCGATTCGGCGGTCAGGCTCACTCGCGTACCATCGCGGGCTGCCCGTTCGGACGCTCGGGCCGAGACCGCCGCGACGAGTTCGTCCACGGCGGACGTCGTGGCCGCCCGCGCGTCCAGCCAGGCGCTGACGCGGGCCGGGATCGCGTTGGTGGCGTTGGGTTCGACGGCGACCCGGCCGATCGTGGCGTGACAGCCGCGCAGCCGGGCCTCCTTGTTCGCCGCGAGTACGGTGTACGCGAACGTCAGCATCGGGTCGTGCCGGTCGGCCATGAGGGTGGTGCCGGCGTGGTTGGCCTCGCCCGTGAAGTCCAGCCGCCAGCGTCCGTGCGGCCAGATGGCGCTGGCGACGCCGACGGCGCGCTCGGATTCCACAAGGGAGCGTCCCTGTTCGACGTGCAGTTCGACGAAGCAGCCGAATCGGGCCAGCAGGTCGGGCCGGTGGCCCTTCGGCGTCGCGCCCATCGCCTCGGCGAGCGTCACCCCGTCGCGGTCCCGTAGCGCGGCCGCGGCCTCGGCGTCGACCGCGCCGGTGAGGAGCCGAGAACCGAGGCAGGCCAGGCCGAACCGAGAGCCCTCCTCCTCGGCGAAGACGCCGATCGCGATGGGCTTGACCGGGGTGACTCCGCGCGCCCGAAGTTCGTCGACCGCGAGCAGCGCGCTGACCACCCCCAGCGGCCCGTCGTACGCCCCACCGTGCGGCACCGAGTCGAAGTGACTTCCCGTGAGGACAGCGTCGTCACCGGCCCCCCACCAGGCGAAGAGGTTTCCGTTGCCGTCTTCCTCCAGGATCAGGTGACGTTGGGCGGCCTGTTCTCTGAACCAGGCGCGGAGATGAGCCTCTGGTTGGGTGAAGGCGTAACGCAGGTAGCCCAAGGAGTCGGGGTCGCGCCCGATCGGCGCGATCTCGTCCCAGAGGTCCCGGAAACCCATCACTGCTCCCGCATCGGCACGCGCACGCCGCGCTCCTCGGCGACCGTCTCGGCCAGGTCGTAGCCGGCGTCGACGTGCCGGATGACGCCCATCCCCGGGTCGTTGGACAGGACCCGCTCGATCTTCTGCCCGGCCAGCGCGGTGCCGTCGGCGACGCAGACCTGCCCGGCGTGGATGGACCGGCCGATGCCGACGCCGCCGCCGTGGTGAATGCTCACCCAGGACGCGCCGCTGGCCGTGTTGACCAGCGCGTTCAGCAGCGGCCAGTCGGCGATCGCGTCCGATCCGTCCAGCATGGACTCGGTCTCCCGGTAGGGCGAGGCGACGCTGCCGCAGTCCAGGTGGTCGCGGCCGATCACGACGGGCGCCTTGAGGGTGCCGTCGGCGACCATCTCGTTGAACCGGACGCCGGCCCGATCGCGTTCGCCATAGCCGAGCCAGCAGATGCGGGCGGGCAGGCCCTGGAACGCGACTCGTTCCCCGGCCATGGTGATCCAGCGGCGCAGCGACTCGTTCTCCGGGAACAGATCCAGCACCGCCCGGTCGGTGGCGGCGATGTCGGCCGGGTCGCCGGACAGCGCCGCCCAGCGGAACGGGCCCTTGCCCTCGCAGAACAGCGGCCGGATGTACGCCGGCACGAACCCGGGGAAGGCGAAGGCGTTCTTGAACCCGCCCAGCTGGGCCTCACCGCGGATGGAGTTGCCGTAGTCGAACACCTCGGCGCCGGCGTCCTGGAAGCCGACCATCGCCTCGACGTGCTTGGCCATGCTCTGACGGGCCCGGTCGGTGAACTCCTCCGGCTTCTTGGCCGCGTAGTCCGGCCCGTCGGCGAGGTCGATCCCCTCCGGCAGGTACGCCAGCGGGTCGTGCGCGCTGGTCTGGTCGGTCACGATGTCGATCTCGACGCCCCGGCGCAGCAGCTCGGGGAAGACGGTGGCGGCGTTGCCGACGACGCCGACGCTCAGCGCCCGCTGCTCGCGCTTGGCCTTCGTGACCCGCTCGATCGCGTCGTCCAGGTCGTCGGCGACCTCGTCGAGATACCTGGTTTCGACACGTCGGCGTAGACGGCGAGCATCCACGTCGACGATGAGGCAGACACCGCCGTTCATCGTCACGGCGAGGGGCTGTGCGCCGCCCATGCCGCCACACCCGGCGGTCAGCGTCAACGTGCCGCTGAGACTCCCACCGAACCGCTTCTCGGCGACGGCGGCGAACGTCTCGTAGGTGCCCTGGAGGATGCCCTGGGTGCCGATGTAGATCCACGAACCGGCGGTCATCTGGCCGTACATGGTCAGGCCGAGCTTCTCCAGTCGGCGGAACTCCGGCCAGGTCGCCCAGTCGCCGACGAGGTTCGAGTTCGCTAGCAGTACGCGCGGCGCCCACTCGTGCGTACGGAACACGCCGACGGGACGGCCCGACTGGACGAGCATCGTCTCGTCGTCCTTGAGCGTGTCGAGCGTACGCACCAAGGCGTGGAAGCTCGGCCAGTCTCGCGCGGCCTTGCCGGTGCCGCCATAGACGACCAGGTCAGCCGGGTTCTCCGCGACCTCGGGGTCGAGGTTGTTCATCAGCATCCGCTTGGCGGCCTCCTGGCCCCACCCCAACGCGGTCCGCTGCGCCCCCCGCGCCGCCCTGACGTCCATCTAGACACCCTCCCTCTCCGCGCTGTGCCTTCTCTGCGCGATCATGAACTTGTGGTCGTGATCGACCGGTGTGTCGTGTCCGCAGCGCCTTGATCGACTCCGCGGCTCACTGATCAATCCACGAAGACGCCGCGCCGGGCGGCGGTGGTCTCGAACTCCTCCAGCCGTCGCTGGGTCTGCGCCGGGTCGGCGTCGGTCATCGCCTGCAACACCACCATCGTCAACACCATCGGGGCCGTGTGCAGGTCGAACACCAGATCCGAGCCGACTGCGGCCGGCAACGTGAGGTCGGCGACCTCACCGACCGGGCTCAGTTTCGAGTCGGTGATCACGACGGTGGTCAGCCCGAGGTCGCGCGCGAATCGCAGCGCTTCCACCGATTCCCGGGGATATCTCGGCAGCACCACCGCGAGGAGCGCGGTCGCGCCTGCCTCCTTGGCCTGTTCCAGCCGGTCGGCGAGCAGGCTGCCGCCCTCGGTGAGCGCCCGGACGTCGGGGTGGATCTTGGCGGCGAAGTACCCGAAGTAGCTCGCGATCGGGGCGGCGGCTCGCAGGCCGAGGACCGGGAGCGGGCGGGAGCCCGTCAGCACCTGCGCGGCCTGGGTGATGGGCGACGGGTCCAGCAACTGGTCGGCCAGCCGGGTCAGGTTCGCGATCTCACCGCGTACGGCGAGCTGGAGGTCGTTGGCGGCCGGTTCGACCGCGTCGGCGGAGTCCGCGGTCAGCTCTCGCAGCCGGCGTCGCAGCGCCGGGTAGCCGTCGTAGCCGAGCGCCATCGCGAACCGCGTCACCGACGGCTGGCTCACCTGGGCCAGCTCGGCCACCTCGGAGGCGGTCAGGTGCGCCGCGTGCGCGCCCTGGTCGACGAGGGATCGGGCGATGCGGCGCTGGGTCGGCGTCAGGCGTACGCCGTGCACGAGATCCGCAACATTCACGGCCGGACTGTATGCATACTTTCATTCAGCCCGCAAGCGCGGCTGCGGGTTTTGCGAAATTTGCTCCGCTTTGGTGGCCGGGTCCCTAGTCTTCGGTCATGGCGAAATTCGAGATCTTCAAGGACGTACGCGGCGAATACCGCTGGCGGCTGCGCTCGGCCAACGGCCAGATCTTCGCGATCGGCGGCGAGGGGTTCAAGCAGAAGTCGGGCGCCGAGAACGGCATCGCGGCGGTCAAGCGGGACGCCGTGGCGGCCGAGGTCATGGATCTCAGCGACAGCCCGCTGACCACTGCCGTCAGCTCGAAGATGGAGCCGGGGATGGCGAAGAAGAAGCTCCCGCCGGCCCTGTAGTCTCCCCGGCGTGGCAGACCTCAGCATGGCGGGCACCCTGGGCGAGCGGATGGGCATCCAGCTTCTCGAGGCGTCCCCGCAGCGGATCGTGGCGACCATGCCGGTCGACGGCAACACCCAGCCCTTCGGGCTGCTGCACGGCGGGGCGTCGTGTGTGCTGGCCGAGACGCTGGGGTCGATCGGAGCCACCCTGCACGCGCACGAGGTCGGCCAGGCGTACGCGGTCGGCGTCGACATCAACGCCACGCACCACAAGGCGGCGCGGGACGGAATCATGACCGGGGTCGCGACGCCGCTGCGGCTGGGCAGGAACGTCGCGACCTACGAGATCGTCATCAGCGACGAGTCCGGCGACCGCGTCTGCACCGCCCGGCTGACCTGCCTGCTCCGCGACCGCTGACCAGCCGCTGAAGAACCGCTGACCGGCCGTGGCCGGGAAGGCCGGGACGCTAGGAGACGCCGGCCGCGCTGATCGCGTGGGCTTTGCCGAGGTTCCCGCTCACGACGGTGAAGACGAACGTCGGTCCGGCGCCCGCCGGCAACTGCTCGATCCGGACAGTCGAACCGCTGACCGACGTCGTGTAGCCGCTCGGCACGGTCTTGCCCTTGAGCGCGCTGGTCACCGAGGACGATCCCAGCCGGGCCATGCGCTGCTGGTTGCCGTTCTGCCAGGCGGACAGGAACGCACCCACGTACGCGCCCGCGTCCGACGGGTACGTCGTGCGCGACAGCAGCGCCTGGGTCGCCGCGGTCGGATGCCCGAGCTGGGTGTTCACGAGGGAGACCAGGACCTCGTCGCCGTGGGCGTTGCGGAAGACGCACTCACTCGTCTCGCCGCTGGCCGTGCAGTCGATGTAGGTCCAGTCGGCGTTCGGATAGCCGTTGTCCTTGATCTGCTGCACCGTCGCCTGGTTGGCCAGCAGGTCCAGGCGGCTGCTGTTCTTGTTGCCCCACGCCGACAGCAGCGCTTGTGCGTACCCCTTGGCTGTGGTGGGGATGGTGAACGTCGAACCGCCGGGCTTCGACGAGCCTGGCGTGGGGGTGGTGGTCGTCGCACCGGACGGTGACTCGGTCGCGGACGGCGAGTCCGACGGGCCGACCGTGGTCGTGACCGACGGGGCCTGGCTGGACGGCGTGCCGCCGGAGCAACCGGCGAGGGCGACTGCGGCGAGCACGGCGGCGAGGCGGAGGGGGAGGCCCGTCATGGCGGTCAGGATAAGAGCCAGGTCGACGTTGTTGATCGATCCGTCCGAAACCTGTCAGACCCGTACGCGACGATGACCGGGTGAAGGTGGTCGACGTCGACGCGGCCCGCTGGGCCGACCTTGCGACCCTGTTCGGCGCGAACGGCGCTTACTCGGGCTGTTGGTGCATGTGGTGGCGGCTGTCGGGCAAGGAGTTCAGCGCGAACGGCAATGCCGGCAATCGTGCGGCGCTGACAGCATTGGCCGAGACGAACGAGCCGCTCGGCCTGCTCGCTTACGCCGGTGGTGAGCCGGTGGGCTGGGCGAGCCTGGCGCCCCGGCGCGACTTCCCGCGTCTGCTGCGCTCGCCTGTGCTCAAGCTGGATGAGCCGGCTGACGACTCGGTCTGGTCCGTGCCCTGCTTCTTCATCGCCCGCGATCGCCGCGGGACCGGTGTCGCCAGCGCGCTCCTGCAGGCCGCCGTCGCGCAGGCGCGTGAGCACGGGGCGGGATCCCTGGAGGGCTATCCCACGCAGGTCGACGGGCGCGCCCCCAACGCCGAGCTGTTCACGGGGACGCCGTCGTTGTTCGAGAAGGCCGGTTTCGCCGTCCACAAGCGACCGGCGACCGGCCGCCGGCTGGTGGTACGCCGCGCGCTCTAGTCCACCGCCTGCCAGTAGGCCATGGCGACCGGCCCGATCGCTGAGCGCATCTGCTGGCGGATCTTCGGCGGCAGCCCTTCGAGCCGGTCGGAGAGCAGCTTGGTGAGCGCGTCGTGGAACTCGCTCGCGGCTTGGCGGCCGGCCGGGGTGAGGTCGACCTTGACGACGCGCCGGTCGCAACTGTCCGGCGTACGCCGCACGTAGCCGCGCCGCTCGACCCGGTCGACCAGGCCGGTCAGCGTCGACTTCTCGATGTGCAGGTGGTCGGTGAGCCCGGCCATGCCGAGCGGCTCGTCGATGAGGGCGCACATCAGCAGCGCCTGTTGCGCGGTCAGGTCGTGAGCGCGGCTGACGTCGGTGAAGACGTGCTGCACGGCCAACGACAGCCGGATCAGCGCGCCCGCGAAGTCCTCATTATCACCGCTCACGGCGCAAGTCTATCCGCGTGTAGTTCGCATCACCAACTATTGGAGTGGTTCGCATTGCCAACTAATCTCGTTCGTACTACAAACAGTTTGTAGTGCGAACCAGGAGGTTTCCCATGCGCCAGACCGTGGCCGTCGTCGGCGGTGGATACGGCGGCATCGAGGTCGCGCGGGCGCTCGACGAGGTTGCCGACGTCGTGCTCATCGAGCCCCGCGAAGACTTCCATCACAACGCGGCCGCCCTGCGTGCCGCCGTACGCCCCGACTTCGCGCACCAGACCTTCATCCCCTACGACAAACTGCTGGTACACGGCCGGATCGAGCGCGACGCCGCCCAGCAGATCGCGCCGGGCCAGGTGACCCTGGCGTCCGGACGGACGATCGCCGCCGACTACGTCGTGCTCGCCACCGGCGCCCGGCATCCGTTCCCCGGCAAGCCCGCCGAGCTGGACACGGCGTCGGCGATCGCGTCCTACGTGGAGCTGCAGACTCGGATCGCGGCGGCCGACCGGATCGTGCTCGCCGGAGCCGGCCCGGTCGGCCTCGAACTGGCCGGCGAGATCAAGGCCGAGTGGCCCGGCAAGGAGGTCATCCTGGTCGACCCCGCGCCGGCCATCCTGCCCGAACGGTCCGCCGAACTGCGTACCGAGATCGAACGTCAGCTCGCGGACCTGGGGGTCACTCTGGTCCTCGGGGCGGCGCTGCCCGCGTCGTTCAAGGTCGCGCCCGGCGACGTCGCGCCGTTCACGGTCGAGCTCACCGACGGCCGGTCGCTGTCCGCGGACCTCTGGCTCCGGTGCTACGGAGCCGACCCCGTCTCGGACTATCTCGCCGGTTCGCTCCAGACCGCGCGTCTTTCCAACGGACGGGTACGCGTAGAGGACAGCCTGCGTGTGCATGGTCATGACCGGGTCTACGCCGTCGGCGACATCACCGACATCGAGGAGCCGAAGCAGGCCGTCGCCGCGATGGCCCACGCGGCCGTCGTCGCCGCGAACATCAAGGCCGACCTCGGCCTCGGTGAGCCCACGGTCTACGAGCCGCCGGGCAGCAGCATCCTGATCCCGCTCGGCCCGTCGGGCGGGGCGGGCGAGCACCCCGGCATGGGAGTGCTCGGCGCGGAGCCGACTGCTCAGTACAAGGGGGCCGATCTGCTGCTCGGCCACTACGCCCAGGTGTTCAACCGCTGACGAGGCTCACGTGAACGGCCGATTTGTTGATCTTGGCGAGCTGTGATCGTCCAGGCGACCTTTGCTCGCCAAGATCAACGCTAGGCGGCGGGCCGCCCGAGGGTCAGGTACGCGAACCCGAAAGCCCCCCGATATCCGTGCAGCCACCGGCGCCGATGGTCCTCGGTCCCCGCGCGTACGTTCGCCGCGCCCGGGTGACCCGGATGGCGCAGCAGCCATTCCGCCCCGTCGGCGAGGTAGCGCGACTCGAAGTCGTCCAGTTCGTCGGGTGAGGCGGTCTCGGTGAACAGCGGAAGGTAGCCGGTAGCGACCGCCAGGTCGACCAGCCCGGCCAGATCGGGCAGGTCGAAGAAGTCCGCCCAGACGAGTTCGGGCTTCTTCGGGGTGACCGTCGGATCCCACAGCCCGTCGCCGTAGAACAACCGCCCGCCGGGGCGTACGTGCTGCAGCAGGGTGGTCAGCGCGGCCGCGTGGCCACCGAAGGCGTGGCTGGCGCCGACGCAGATCACCAGGTCGGCCTGCTGGCCCACGGAAACCCCGGGCGTGTTGATGAACGTGACACGCTCGTCCAAGCCTCGTTGCGCCGCCGCCGCGCTGCCCCGGGCGAGCAACTCCTCGTCGGTGTCGACGCCCATCCCGACGGCCCGCGGCGTCCGGTCGAGCACCCGCAGCATCAGTTCGCCCCAGCCGCATCCGATGTCGAGCACGTCCGCCGGGCGCGCGTACGCCAGCCGTGCCGCGATGGCGTCCGCGTGCGCCTCCGAGAGCGGGGCGTTGAAGGACATGTACTGGTAGCGGCCAGGCCCGTCAAGATCATTCATTGTCGGCGACGGTAACACGCGCCTAGCTGGGACTGGATCTTTCGTGCGCGGTCGCGAGTCGTCCGGCGAGGACGGCGAGTTCGTCGATCAGCTCCGGCGGTTCGACCACGGTGAAGTCGTGCCCGAGCAGCACGAGGTGCATCGCGATGATCGCGGTGGAGTCCGCCCCCGTCATCAACAGACAACTCGTCGAGTCGACCGCTTCGACGACTCCGGTGCCGGCTGGGACTCGCTCGGCGACCGCGTTCGCCGGGGCATCGACGCGTACGCGGGCCTGGTAGCGGTAGGGGGCCGTGGACACCGCGTCGGCGACGAACGCGGCCGCGTCCGGCGGATCGAGCGGTCGGAACCGGATCCCGGTGGTCTTCGGCTGGTCGATGCGATCGGCCCGGAACGTACGCCACGCGTCCCGGTCCACGTCGCGGGCGACGAGATACCACCGCCGGCCGGTGTGCACGAGCCGATGCGGTTCGACCGTACGCGTCGTGGGGGACCCGTCCCGGTCGCGATAGCCGAAGGTCAACCGGTGCAGAGACTGGCACGCCTCGGCGATCAGCGTCAACGCACCCGGATCGACCGTGGGCGGCGAGCCGGTCAGCGCGACCGTGGTCGACCGCAGCGCCGCGGCCCGCTGCCGCAGCCGGGCCGGCAGGATGCGCTCGATCTTGGCCAGCGCCCGCGTCGAGGTGTCGGCGATCCCGGTGACGGTGTGGCTGGTCGCCGTGCTCAGGCTGAGCACCACCGCCACCGCCTCGTCGTCCTCCAGCAGCAGCGGGGGCAACGTCGACCCGGCCGTCAGGCGGTAGCCGCCCGCGACCCCGGGCGTCGCCACCACCGGATAGCCCAGGTCACGCAGCTTGGTCATGTCCCGCCGCAGGGTGCGTACGGTGACGTCGAGGCGCTCGGCCAGCTCCGTCCCGGTCCAGGCCGGACGACTGGGCAGAATCGTCAGCAGGCGCAGCAGACGGGCGGAGGTTTCCAGCACCCGACCAGCGTCGCACACATCGCGGACCGAACCTGTCCGCAATTGGTTCTACCGTGGGCGGCATGACCACCCAGTGGACGAACGAGCTGGTCGAACAACTGGACTGGCATTGGCAGAACCACGTCCGGCCCCGGCTGGACGGCCTGACCGACGACGAGTACTTCTGGCAACCGGTCGCCGGCTGCTGGACGCTCCGCCCCGAGCCCACCACCGGCCGGCTCGCGATCGACTGGGCGTACCCCGAGCCCAGTCCGCCACCGGTCACCACGATCGCCTGGCGGGCCGCCCACCTCATCGTCGGCATCTTCGGCGCCCGGACGGCGTCCCACTTCGGCGGGCCGGCGATCGACTACGACCACCACCCGTTCGCCGAGACCGCCGCCGACGCGCTCCAGCAACTCGACGACACGTACGCGGCGTGGGCGACCGGCGTACGCGGCCTCGACGAGGCAGGCTTGGCCAAGCCGTGCGGCCCGGCCGAAGGCCCCTACGCGGCACTCCCGATGGCCGCGCTGGTGCTGCACATCAATCGGGAAGCGATCCATCACGCGGCCGAAATCCTTCTGCTGCGCGACCTCTATCGGAATCGAGGCTGACCTCATGGCGTACAACTTCCAAGTAGTAGTGGACAGCGCGGACCCGCATCAGCAGGCGGACTGGTGGGCCGAGACGCTGGGCTGGGAAGTCGAGCCGTCCGACGAGGCATTCATCCGCAAAATGGTGGCCGAGGGGTACGCGACCGAGAGCGACACGCGGGAGTACAACGGCACCCTGGTCTGGGCTGCGGGCCAGGCGATCCGGCACCCGGAGGGCCTGGAACGCGCACCGCGAGTGCTGTTCCAGACGGTGCCGGAGTCGAAGACCGTGAAGAACCGCCTGCATCTGGACGTACGCGTCGGCGAGCAGAACCACGCGGAAGTCGTCGCGAAGCTGATCGAGCGCGGAGCTACGAAGCTGTGGGACGGGCGTCAGGGGCCGTCGACGTGGGTGACGATGGCCGATCCGGAGGGTAACGAGTTCTGCGTCGCCTGAGTCGCGGCAGCTCGCCATGGAGCTGATGGCGAGCGCCGCTGCGACGGTCAGCTGATCGGGTTGACCGGCCAGGTCTGTGGGTCGCCGGGGTCGCCGGTCGGGATCAAACCCGCGATCACCTGTACCGCGTCCGCCCGCCCGTACTGCCCGGTCGTCGTCAGCTCGACGTCGAACGGGCCGATCAGCTGGAAGGCAGACGTGTAGTAGTCGTTGGAGTGTTCGGCGTAGCTGAAGCCGTGAGACGTCGTGGCGACGGCCGAGGCCGACGGCAGGACTTCGGAGTGCAGGTCGGATCGAGTCGTCAGGGCTAGTTCCGTGCCAGCGCGGCCGAGGACCACCTCCGCGCTTGTCGTGTTGTCCGTCCCGCCGAAATGCGTGAAGGCGCAGCCTCGTACCTGGGCGTCGGGCGGCAGGGCGGTGATCTTCAGCGGGATGGCGCACCGGTGGTTCGTCAGGCGCAGCCCGGCCGCCATCGCGATGAGGTCCTGCGCGCCAGTGCTTTCGCTCGTGAGCGTCGCGTACACGCCGGTCGTCGGTTGCCAGGTGAGCCGCACGAGCGACCGCGGCGGTTGGACGGCCGAGTCCGGGGCGCCCTCCCAGAGTGTCGCGGGCCGGTCTTGGACCAGCACCGAACTGGTCACCATCGGCGTCGGGTCGGTCGGCTGCGCAGTCGGCGACACGGTTGGACCGGGGCGCTGCCCGAGCTGGAGTTCGAAACCGCCGCCGTACCCCTCGGCCGTCGGCATCTCGGCGTACAGCGTCTCCACGCCGTCGCCGATCCGCCACCGCACCTCGCCCGGCGGATAGGGCACGGAGTCGAGGTCGAAGTGGAAGGTGAACGGGTCGGCGCCGACCGACGACGGATCCTGATCCGCCGTCTTGCCGCCCGTACGCGGCGGCGTGAGCACTGCGTACGCACCACGCGGGGGCGGGCTCACGTCCGGCAACGGCTGCCCGTCGTCCCCCGGTGTCAGCCGTGCGCCGCTGATGAGCAGCACGGGAACGGCTGCCGCTGCGGCGGCGAAGGCGGCGATCGCGGCGGCGATGGCCGAGCGGCGTACGCCCTGCCGCCGTCGGGCGGTGCGGGCCGCGTTCTGGGCGAGCCGTCCGGGGTCGAAGCCGTCCTCAGGATGCATCTGGATGTCCCTCTCGCTGGGTCGAAGGCGATCACGCATCGCCGCCAAGCCACGCATGGCGTGCGTACGCACGGTCGCCGGGGAGCAGCCGAGGATCTCCGAGATGCGCTGGTCGTCGAGGTCTTCGTAGTAGCGCAGGGCGACCACCGCCCGCTGCCGGGCGGGTAACGCCGCCACTTCCGCCCACAGCGCCACCCGCTGCGTCGCCTGGTCGCCGACGTCGCGATGGTCGGACCGCTCGGCGGGCTGCGGGACGCGTACCTCGCGGTTGGTCCGCCGCCGCCACCACGAGGCGTTCAGGTTCACCATCATCCGCCGCAGGTACAGCTCGGGGCGGTCGGCGTCGGCGATACGCTGCCAGCGCGGGTAGGCGCGGGCGAGGACGTCTTGCACGAGGTCCTCGGCCCGGTGGGGGTCGCCGGTCAGCAGCCCGGCCAGCCGGACCAGGGCAGCGCCGTGCGCGGTGACGTACTCCTCGAAGCCGGAAATCTCAGCCACGTTCCATCAGACGACCCAGCGCCACTTCGTTGTTGACACGAACCCCCACGCGATCCTTCACGACGTCGATCGTGCCGCCTCAGAAGACCAGGCCGTGCCGGGCGATGACCGGGAACGTCGCTTCCAGGTCGATGTCGCAGTGGAACTCGGCGGCCATCTCGGCCAGATGCTGGGGGTCCGGTGGTCCCGTCAGCGAGCCGAAGGACTTGAACAGATCCTCCAGCCCTCCGGGCGAGATGATCTCCAGCACGGTGGCCGGCTCGTCACCCGCGTTCCAGAACGTGTGCCACTGACCGCGCGGCTTGAAGATCAGGTCTCCCGGACCGCCGATCACCTCCTCGCCGTCGAGGACGGCCCCGATGCGCCCGGCGAGCACGAACGAGTATTCGTCCTCGTCGTGGTGCCGGTGCATGGGTGCGGCAAGTGCGTTCGGCTCGAAGAGATGCTGCAGGAGGGTGAAACGGCCCTCGGTCTCCGCGCCGTCGATCATGAATCGGTTCATCACGTGCCCCACGCTCGGCATGACCTGCCCCTGCTGAGCGCCCAGCAGTAGTGTCCGCAGCTGTCCGGTCATCACGTCCTCCGGTCACCATCGTGTTGGATGTTCCAACCACCCACGCTAGGGACCGCCCGAGCGAACCGATATTCCAGATTTCTGGTATTCGTGGCCCTCCTACCAGGTCTTACAGTCGAAGGATGAGGTCGGAGGCCGAGCGAGGCGTCGACAAGATCGCCAGGCTGGCGCGACAGCCGGTGGACGTCGTACGCCTGTGGCAGGAGTGCACGGCCGTGATCGGTGACTACGTCCCGTACTACCAGGCTCCGTGCTGGTACACCCTTGATCCGGCGTCCCTGCTCATCACCAGCCACTACCACGACGGGCTGCCGGAGTTCCCGAGCGAATGGCTCGCCAGCGAGTATTACGAGGACGGCGCCAACCGGCTTGCCGATGTGGTCCGGTCGGAGTCGGGCATCAGCACGCTCCATGACGTGACGGCAGGCCACCCGTCGGACGATCCCCGCTGGCATCGCAACATGATCCTGGGTGGCGATCAGGAGATCGTGGTACGCCTCCGAGCCAAGTCGGGTCAGGTGTGGGGAGCCCTCGCGCTGTACCGGGAACCCGGTCGTGCGCTGTTCGACGCCGCCGAGAAGAGTTTCCTGAGCGCGGTGTCGCCGCACCTGGCCGAGGGAGCTCGGCGGGCGCTGCTGGTCGGCGAGGCCGCCGATCCCGAAGGCGTCGACGCACCCGGATTGCTGATCCTCAACGACAAGTGGGAAGTCGAGTCAGCCACCCCGGGTGTCGAGCGTTGGATCAGCGAGCTGCCGGACGGCGACTGGTCACACCAGAGGTTGCCCTCCTCGGTGCTCGCCGTCGCCGGCCGCGCGCTCAGGAGCGCCAATCTGCCCGGCGACGCCGGCGAGGTCGCGGTGGCCCGAGTCCTGACGCGGCGCGGCACCTGGGTGGTGCTGCACGGCGCGAGTCTCGTCTCGGGCGTCGAGCGACGGGTCGCGATCATCGTCGAGCCAGGTCATCCAGCGCGCATCCATCCGCTGCTCATGTCCGCGTACGGGTTGACCGAGCGCGAGCAGGAGGTGACCCGCATGGTCCTGCAGGGTGATGCCACCGCCGACATCGCCGCCGAGCTGCATGTCTCGCCCCACACCGTCCAGCAGCACCTGAAGAGCATCTTCGGCAAGACGGGCGTACGCAGTCGGCGGGATCTCGTCGGCAAGGTCTTCTTCGCCTATTACGAGCCTCGCCTGCGCGACAACGAACGGCGTACGCGCGTGGATCTGCCTATGCGAGGCGGACCGGTCGACCCCGGCTCACCCGATTATTCGCCGTAGCGTCGTGCCGAACCTCTGCGGCGGGCAAGGCGTTCGCCTTCGGCGTGCCACCCCCCGGCTAGCCACCGGTCGGCGGCTATTGGTCGGGGAGCCGGGAGCCTCTACCGTAGGCGCGTGCCGTATTTCGATGGAGCAATGCGATGAGCAGCGGTCTCGCGGTGGCCGTACGCGAACTGCGGCACCTGCCGCCGGTTTGGCGGGCGCCCCGGCGTGATCCGGAGGTCACTCGGCGGCTGGCCCTCGACGGGATCAACGAGATGCTGGCCTACTGCCGAGCGAACGTCGCGTACTTCGAAGCCTATCCGGCCACGCTGACCAGCCTGGATGAGCTGGCCGACCTGCCGACGCTGACGAAACGGCAGGTGCTCGACGCCGGGGTGGAGGCGTTCTACGCGCCGGTGGGGGAGTATCGGACCGACGTCACGAGCGGGACGACCGGTACGCGGCTGAGCATCCGTCACGACGTCAGCGCGTACGGGTATCACGGGGCGACGGTGTTGCGCCGGTTCCTGCGCTCGGGCTACCGGCCGTGGTGGCGGATCGCCCACATCAAGCCGTTTCCCCGCCCGGTGCGATGGTTCCAGCGGCTCGGGTTGTTCCCGCGGACGGTCGTCGGCGCGGGGCAGGCCGAGGCCGAGATCGCCCGCCAGGTGCTGGCCGTGCGGCCCAACCTCATCATGGGCTACCCGGTCGTGCTGCGGGCGATCCTGCGCAACCTCGACGACGACCAGCTGGCCCGGCTGCGCCGGTCGCTGCGGATGGTGATGACCGACTCCGAGCTGCTGACCGACGAGGTGGCTCAGGTGCTGACCGACCGGTTCGGCGTACCGGTGTTCGACGAGTACTCGGCGTACGAGGTGCTGACGGTGTCCACCGGCTGCGCGGCCGGCGCCATGCACGTGGACGAGGATCGGGTGTGGCTGGAGATCCTCGGCGACGACGGGCGGCCCGCATCGGACGGGACCGTCGGGACGGTGGTGGTGACGCACTTCCGGGAGCGGGCCATGCCGTTGCCGCGCTACCAGCTCGGTGATCGCGCGATGATCCTGCCGGGCGAATGCCCGTGTGGCAACCGTTTCCGCCGGATGAAGCTGGCCGATGGGCGTACCAACGCCTTCATCACGCTGCCCGGCGGTCGCCGGATCTACAGCGGGGTGTTCCTCTCGCTGGCGATGTACGCCCCTGGCGTGGCCGAGTGCATGATCCGTCAGGACGCGGCCGGGGTCATCACCGTGCACCTGGTGCCGGAGGAGCCGACCGACGCCGGGTACGCCGCCGCGATGCGCTCCTTCGAGGCCAAGTTCGCCGAGCTGGTCGGGGCGTCGGTGGAGCTGCGGTTCGCGCGTACGGATCGGATCGAGCTGACTCCCGGCGGCAAGGGCCGGTTCGTCGAGTCGGAGTTCAGCCCGGCTGTTCCGGAGCCGGCCGACGTCGCGGAGACGCGGGGATGAGCACCTGCCACTGACGCGTCGTCTCGTGCCCGAGACGCTGCTTCTCGGCCAGGCTGCCCTGGCCGCTGAGGAAACCGCGACGGCCGGTCTCGATGCACCAGCGGGACAGCTCGGCGTTGCTGTGGAACCACAGGTCCTTGCGGCCGCCGTCGGCCAGGTCGAGGCTGCCCCACGCGCTGGAGACCGGCAGGTCGGGATGGTCGAGGACGGTGTGCACGGCCAGCAGCCGCCCGGCCAGGTCCCGATAGGTCCGCAGGTGTACGCCGGGCGTGCCGACCTGGGCGGCGGCCACCGCCTCGGACAGGTAGCGCTTGCGCAGCCAGCGCCGGGTGTGGTGCCGGTCGACCACCAGGTTGACCAGGCGACGCAGGTCCGCCGCGGTGACCGGAATGCTCAGGTCTCCGTCCATCGTGGATTCGACGACGAGATCGGTGTCACGGCCGAGCCGGTTGTACACCGGGCGCAGCGGACCCCGGCGGCGGCCGAGGGAGTGGGCGTACGCGTCGAAGTCGGCGAACCGGTTGGCGAAGTGCGCCATCGGCACGCCTTCCCGGACGACGGCCGGCCGACGCAGAACCGCTGGGAGGGTCTCGGCGACGATCTGCCGGAGCAGCACGCCCTGAATCCCGCGTACTTCGGTCAGGACGGCGTCGACGGCGTCGCCGAACGCCTCGGGTCGTTCGGTGACGATGCCCGGAAAGCAGCTGGTCGTCAAGCTGTCGATGTCCAGGATCCCGGCGATCGGTTGCCGTCCGCGGCTGACTCGGGGGCCGATGAAGCGCCCGGTCACGAGCCCGGCGACGTCAGGTCCATCGTGGAGCGTAGCGATGAGCGCGGTCTGCCGGCCGCCGGCCGCTGCCGCGCGTACCAGCGGCCAGGCCCAGGCGACGCCGAGCCGGTTCTTGTCGGCGAAGTCGGCCCAGCCGTCGGGTTCGACATCACGCTGTGGATCGTGGCGGCGCACTGTGAGACCCTGATGCACAGCCATATCTTTGCATGTGTGGCTCGAACCCGTGTATGGCTCGAACCCAGGGACAATGATGACCCGCCTGCCCCACCGTATTCCGATTCTGCCCGTTCTGGCCAATGTGGCGACCGCTCGTTCGCGCGACCGTGCCCGGCCCGAGCGGATCGCCGAGCTTCAGGCCCGTCTGCTGACCCAGCTGGTACGCCACGCGGCGGCCACCGTCCCGCACTACCGGGAGGTCTACGACCCGGCCATCGTGGCGGAATTCCAGGGACCGCAGGATCTGTCGAGGCTGCCGTTGCTGGACCGGGCGACCGTCAACGCTCTCGGCCCGTCGGGCGGCCTGCTCGCGGCCGGGCACACGGCGGACTCGACCCGGATGGCGAGCACGAGCGGGTCGACCGGGCATCCGGCGACGTTCTACTACTCGGAGCAGGACCTCAGCTACCTGCGGGCCACCTTCCTCTGGGACCTGCTCGCCTGCGGGATGCGCCCGTGGGACCGAGTCGGCTACTTCCGCGTGTACGGCTTCCGCAAGCATCGGCTGGAACGGCTCGGCCTGGCGGGCAACGTCCACGTGGACACCAGCAAGTCCATCGCGGAGCAGGCGGACGCGGTGCTGGCCGGTCGGCCGACGATCCTGTGGGGCTTCCCGTCGATGATCGCGGCGGTCGGCGCGGAGCTGCGACGCCGGGGCGTCCGTTACCCGCACGCCCGGGTGATCGTCTTCGCCGGTGAGTCGACGCTGATCGGCGGGCGTACGGAAGCACTGGAGTACTTCGGAGCCACGGCCCACGAGACGTACGCGTCGGTGGAGGCGTACACGATCGCCCGGACCTGCTCGCGGGGCAACATGCACCTGCGTTCGGGCGACGTGGTGGTGGAGGTGATCCGGGACGACGGCTCGGTGGCGCTGGCCGACGGAGTCGGCGAGATCGTGGTGACGCGGCTGCACGCCGAGGCGAATCCGCTGATCCGCTACCGGCTCGGCGACCGGGTCGAGATCACCCCGAACGACTGCGACTGCGGCACGTCGCACATGCCCATCCTGCGGTCGGTGCTGGGCCGGGTCGAGGACCGCATCGTGACCTTGGACGGCGTACTGCGCAACGGCAACTTCATCGCCTCGCTGATCTATCCGCTGAGCCGCGAAGGGAAGCTGCTGCGTATCCAGATGGTCCAGGAACGGCCCGGCGAGCTGCGCCTGCTCGCGGTCGCCACCGACGGCGCGGAGGCCGAGGTGGAGCGGCAGTTGCGGGCTGCGATCGAGCCGGCGGCGAGCCAGTTCGACCTCGACGTGGCGATGGTGGACACGATCGCGCCCGAGCCCAACGGCAAGATCCGCCTCGTGAAGCGGCTCTGACATGACCATTCGCGTGATCGGCGCCGGCCTGGCCGGGGCGACTGTCGCACATCTGCTGCACCAGGCCGGGCGACGCGTCGAGGTGCTGGAGGGCGACCCGACGTGGGGCGGCCAGCTGCGTACGGCCAGCGCGGGCGGGATCCTCTACGAACCGGCCGGGGCGCACATCTTCCACACCTCCGACACGGCGGTGTGGCAATTGGTGACCGGCCTCGTCGAGATGCTGCCGTATCGGCACGCCGTGCGTACCGAGGCGTTCGATCGGGTGCTGAGCTGGCCGCCGCAGCTGTCGGAACTGCGAGAACTGCCGCAGTGGGCCACCGTGGAACGAGAACTCGCGAGCCGTCCGGCGGTGCCTCGGGCGGACAACTTCGAGTCGTGGTGCGTCGGGCTCATGGGCGAGACGCTTTACCACGAGTTCATCGAGGGCTACACCCGCAAACAATGGGGTGAGGACCCGAAGAACCTGACGGCGGCGTGGGCGCCCAAACGCATCGAACTCCGCGAGGACGGCTATCGCGACCTGTTCCGCGACCCGCATCAGGGCTGGCCGAGCGGCGGCTATCCCAAGCTTCTGGACGCCTTGCTGCGTGAGGTGCCGGTGGTCATGGGTCAGCGGGTGACGATCGACGACTGGGAAGACGTCTGCGCCGGGGCCGACGCGATCGTGGTCACCTGCGCGCTCGACGAGTTCTTCGCCTCGCACCTCGGCGCGCTGCCGTGGCGCGGTGTACGGCTGGTCAACCACTATCTGCCCGGCGTGGACCACGTGCTGCCGTGCGGCGTGCTCAACACGCCGAGCCCGCTCAAACCGCATACCCGCGCCATCGAGACGAAGTGGATGAGCGGCCAGACCGAGCCCGGAACCGTGGTCAGCTACGAGTATCCGGGCGCGCCCGCCCGCCACTACCCGATCGACGACGTCGCGGGGGCGAACCGGGCGCTGGCCCGGCGCTACCTCGACGAGCTGGCGGCGCTGCCCGGCCCGCCCCGGTTCGTCGCGGGCCGGCTGGCCACCTACACCTACATCGACATGGATCAGGTGATCCGGCAGGGGATCAATACTGCTCGGCGGGTACTGGAGGCGCTGGGATGACGGCCGGCGCAGCAGCGTCGAACCGGTCGACCCAGCGACCCAGCGGGGCGACGAGCACGACGATCGCGAGCACCAGGTGCACTGCGCAGAACACGATCGCGACGGTCGCGCTCGGCGGCCCGCCCACGAACACCGCGATGTGCGACGCCCACTTCAGGCGCTCCGGTCGCGGCCCGTCCCAGTCCGCCGTGAAGTAATAGGTCAGGTCGTTCAAGCCCGAGATCAGGACCAGGATGCCCGCCAGTCCCGCGCGCAGCGTGCGCCCTGCAGTCGCGCCGCCCAGACGGTACGCGAAGAGCACCGCCAGTACGGTGAACGCGTTGACGAAGATCGTCCACTGGTACAGCTCTGGGAACGCGGCGTCCTGGTTCGGTGATTCGGCGTACCCGAAGATGTTATGGACGTTGAGCGTGTCCACGACGCCCATGTAGCCCAGGAGCAGCGCCCCGACGAGGGCCAGGCTGAGCCCGGGGCGCTGCGGGAAGAACGCGATGGCGACCACCGCGCAGAGCAGGGGTGCTGTTTTGAACAGCACCTCGCCCACGTTGTCGATGGTGCGGTCGGCGGGCAGCACCACCATGATCGCGTAAGCCAGCGCGGCGCCGGCCACCGCGGGCACGAGCCAGAACCAGCGCCGCGTCACTTCTGCGTCCAGAAGGGACCAAGCGCGAGCGCGTCCATGTCGGTACGCAGGTAGCACGAGACGGCCTCGGCCGGCGTGCAGACGATCGGCTCCTCGTTGTCGTTGAAGGACGTGTTCACGACCATCGGTACGCCCGTCAGCTCCTCGAAGCGTGTGATCATCCGGTGGTAGAGGGGATTGTCCTCGGCAGAGACGGTCTGTACCCGCGCGGTGCCGTCGGCGTGGGTGATCGCCGGGACGCGGTCGCGCTGGTGCTCCAGGACATCGAAGACGAGCAGCATGACCGGGGACGGATAGCCCGACGCGAAGTATTCGCCGGCCCGTTCGACGAGGCAGGACGGGGCGAACGGGCGGAACGGCTCGCGGTGCTTGACCTTCTCGTTCAGCCGGTCCTTGGTGTCCTTGCCCCGCGGGTCGGCCAGGATCGAGCGGTTGCCCAGGGCACGGGGGCCGCATTCCATGCGGTCCTGGAACCAGCCGACGATCTTCCCGTCGGCCAGGCCTCGGGCGGTCGCCACGGCGATGTCGTCCGTGCGCTCGTACGCCAGCCCGGCGTCGGCGAGCGCCTTCTCCATCTCGGCCTCGGAATAGCTCGGGCCGAGGAAGATGTAGTTGCCGGTCGGCCGGGGCGCGCCCTGCGTGACGGCCACCTGGACGGCCGCGCCGAGCGCCGAGCCGTCGTCGGCGGCAGCGGGCTGGGCGAAGAACTCCTCGAACGGCGTCTCCAGGAAGATGCGCCCGTTCATGACGCTGTTGAGGGCGACGCCACCGGCCGTGACCAGGTTCGTCTCCCCGGTGTGCTGCTGAAGCCAGCGGGCGACGTGCAGCCCCGCCTCCTCCAGCGTCGCCTGGAGCCCGTATGCGATGTCGGCGTAGTGCTGCGGGACGGCGTCGCGCGTACGCGGCCGGGGCGGTCCGAACCGCTCGAGGAACTTCGGCGCCATCTGATGCTTGCCCGTGGCGTGGTGGCGGAACCAGCTCAGGTCCAGCTCGTACCGGCCGTCGGGCAGCAGGCGCACCAGTTCCTTCATCGCCTCGACCTGGGTCGGCTCGCCGTACGCGGCCAGCCCCATGACCTTGCCCTCGTCCCGGGTCGGGTGGAAGCCGAGGTAGCTGGTGACGCAGGCGTACAGGGCGCCGAGGGAGTGCGGGAACTTGACCCGTCGTACGTCGCGGATGCGGTCACCCTCGCCGACGGCCAGGTAGGTCGACGTCCCGTCGCTGCCGATGCCGTCCCACGTGATGATCGCCGACCGGTCGAACGGCGACAACAGGTACGCGCTGGCGGCGTGGGACAGGTGGTGGTCCACGAGGTGCACCTGGAACTTGACCGGGCCGGTGTAGCCGACCGCGTCGCAGACGACCTGCTTCATCGTCAGCGACCGCTTCAGGTGCAGCAGGAGCGCGCCGCCGACGTTGTAGTCGTCCGAGTGCTGCTGAATGCCGCCCGACCGCATGGTCGCGGTGAGCCCGCTGGCCCGCCCGTCATAGGTGCCGGCGTCGTTGCGGAACACGGCGAGGGTGGCCGGCAGGTGCCGGACGAAGTGACCCAGCGCGTGCTGGACCTCCTTGCGGGCCTGCCAGAAGTACGCCACATGATCCACGTCGCCGAGGGTGATGCCCTCCATCGCCAGGCACTCCTGGATGGCCTTCGCCGGGAAGGTGCCGTCGTGCTTGACGCGGGATATCCGTTCCTCCTCGACAAAAGCCACGATGCGACCGTCGCGGACGAGCGCCGCCGCCGAGTCGTGGTGCTGGTTGATGCCGAGAACGTACATGGCGGCGTACCCCGATCTTCGTCGATAGGTCGATTGAGTGTGCCAAGCCGCCGCGAGATCGACAACCCTCCGATGTGACGCATTGGTATGTACGACTGGAAAGCCGACACGTTGTTGCCAAAGCGCTGGAGGCCGTGGCAAGGTGTCGACACAGGCCGATTCGTCGACTTAGACATCCACATGGCGCGATGCTGTAGTCGACCGGGATGGCGCGACGCGGCGCCAGAAGGGTGGCCCGCTGTGCGGGGACGAGATCGACCGGAAGACTTCGCCGTGACCGTCGTGGTTCCCTGCCTCAACGAGGCCGACAACGTGGACGCCGTCTATCAGGAGATCGTCGAGGAGCTGTCCGGGTACGCCGGCCTGGAGGTCCTGTTCGTCGACGATGGCAGCACCGACGCCACGCTCGACCGGTTCCGGACCCTCGCCGAACGCGATCCAGCGGTGTCCTACCTGTCCTTCACCCGCAACTACGGCCTGGAAGCGGCCTTCTCCGCCGGTTACCGGTACGCCCGCCACCCCTGGCTGCTGCACCTGGACGCGGATCTGCAGTTCCCGCCGGCCGAGGCGCACAAGCTGATCGCCAAGGCGATGGAGGGCTACGACGCGGTCTTCGGCATCCGCGTCGACCGCCAGGATCGGCTGCTCCGGCGGCTCGCCAGCGGGCTGCACGAGGTCATCTCCCGGCGGCTGCTGCGCATCGACATCCCGTCCGGCGGCACGAGCTTCCGGCTGGTCCGCACCGAACTGGCTCGCCGGGTCGTCGACCTGCGCCTGGGTACGCCCTACTTCATGGCCGCCCTGCCCCGGCTGACCCGCAACTGGACGACGACGCCGACCGCCCATCGCGCCCGCCGCGGCGGCGAACCCAAGGTGACCGTACGCGGACTGGCCCGGCACGCCGTCGAGCTGTTCATGTCGTACTCGGTCCGGCCGATCACCTTCGCGGGCGTACTCGCCCTGTTCACCAGCCTCTGCGCGCTGATCGGGGCGATTCTGGCGGTGCTCAGCCACCCGTCGGCCGCCGTCCTGACCGGGATAGCGCTGTCCGGCGGGCTGCTGAGCCTGGCGGTCATCGCGCGCTATCTCGTGCACATCGCCCGAGGTCATCCCGGCACGCCGCAGTTCCTCATCCAGGAGGCGAACATCCCGGTCCGCGACGAGGACCGCCTGTACGCCGCCGCCCCGCTGACCGGCCAGGTCTCGATCATGGAGCACGCGTCATGACCACCCTCGCCGTGCTCGGCGGCGCCGACGGAGCGATCACCACGCTCGTCACCGCGCGCAGATTGGGCCTAACCACTGTCTGCGTCGACGCCCGGACCGACGCCCCCGCCGTCGGGTACGCCGACGAGTTCCTCAACGTCAGCACGCGCGACGTCGACGAGCTGGCGAGGCAGCTGGGCCGCCGGGCCGACCTGGCCGGAGTCGTGTCGCCGGCCAGCGACGTCAACCTGCCCGCGCAGTACCGGCTGGCTGAGCGCCTCGGACTGCCGAGCGGCCTGTCGCCGCGGGCCTTGCGAGCCTCGGTCGACAAGGGTTACTTCCGCGACGTCTGCGACGGGCTCGGCCTGCCCGGACCGCGCTTCGCCCAAGGCTCCGCAGCCGCGGTACGCGCAGCGGCGCGGGATCTCCGGTTCCCCGTCATCGTCAAGCCGACGGACTCCAGCGGCGGTCGCGGCATCAGCCTGTGCACGGCACCGTCCGATCTCGACGAGGCGATCAGCGCGGCGGTCGCGTACTCGGCGTCGTCGGTCGTCATCGTCGAGGAGTTCCTGGAAGGCGATCACTACGCCGTCGAGGCGGTCGTCGCCGACGGCCGAGTCGTCCTGTTCGGACTCGGCGCGCGCAGGTTGACCGAACCGCCGCACTTCGTGACCATGGAACACACCATGCCGGGTGGCGATCCCGTGCTGGTCGCGCGCTGCCGGGCGATCGTCGAGCAGATCGTCGCCACCCTCGGCTACGCCTGGGGTTCACTCAACGCCGACCTGCTCATCGACGCCGACGGGCAGATCGTCGTCATCGAGATGGGCGCCCGGCTGGGCGGCAACGGTTCCGCCGAACTGCTCGGCCTCATCCACGGTGTCGACGTCACCGCTGCGTACGTGACCGCCGCCGTCGGGCAGCGACCCGACCTGACGGCGACTGCGAACGGCTGCGCCGCGATGCGGGTTCTGCGAACCGCCGAGGCAGGCAAGCTCGTCGCTGTGCACGGGCTCACCGAGGTACGCGCACTGCCCGGCGTCGTCGACCTCATCCTGGCGGCCCGGCCCGGCGACCACGTCGAACCGTACGCCCGCGCCGGGGCCAAACTCGGCTACCTGCTCGCCCGCGCCGACGATCAGCCCAGTCTGGAGCGCGTCCTCGCCGACGTGGACGCCCTCCTTCGTATCGAGGTCGAGCCGGTGGCGTGACAGCCGTGCTGCCGCGGCCACGCATCGTCGCCGCACTGCTCGCCGGACGCGGGGCCTACCGGATCGCCACGTACGCCGGTGGCCTCGCCCTGCTCCAACTCTGGGGACCGGACGACTTCGCGGCGTACGCCACCGCCGTCGGAGCGCTGGCCTGGCTGACCCAACTCGTGTCCAGCGGACCGGAGAAGGCCGCGCTGAACCTGGTCCCGCTGCGCGGCGGAGCCGGGCTCGCGCGGTTCTTCCGAGCCCTCGTCGTGAGCGCGCTCTGCCTTGCTCTCGTCGCCGGCCTCTTGTCCGGTGCCGGCCTCTACGGGGCCGCCGGGGTGGTCGCGGTCGGCGTCGGCAGCGCGACCGTGCTGGTCGCGCTCTACCGGCTCAGCGGGCAGCCGATCGCCGACAGCCTCGGCTTCTTCGGCCTCGCCACGACCCACGCGCTCGCCGTCTTCGCCGCGTACCTCGGGGCTGGTCCGCACGGCGTCCTGCTTCTGCTCGGTGCCGGAACCCTCGCGGTCAACGCGGTCCTGCTCGCCCGGCTCCGCCTCTCCGTCGCCCCGCCGTCGCGCGCTTCCGCGTCCGACGCTGCCGCTCCAGACTCGGCGGCCGGGGCGCCGGCTTCCGCGCCACCAGACGCTTCGGCTCCCGCTGCGATCTCCGGGACTGTGGCGCCGGATTCCACGCCGCCGGAGACATCGCGGACTGCGGCCTTCCGGGCCGTCGCCGTCCTCGGCACCGCCGACATCGTGGGCGTCCTCGGCGTCTCGGTGCTCTACCTCGCGTTCGCCGCCGCCGACCGGCCCGCCGAGACGAGCCTCTTCTACCTGCTGGTGGTCGTCTCGGCGGCGGTGTCGACCGGCTGGGGCTACCTGCTCCGCCTCGCCCAGCCCACCGTCGCGCTCCGCATCGAGCGCGCCGGCGAATCCGCCGCCTGGTCCGCGACCCGCCGCAGTCTGATTTGGACGATCGGCCTCGGCCTTCCCACCGCGATCACGGTGGGCGTCCTGGGCCGTTCGGCGGTCTGGGCCTACGTCGCACTCACCATCGAGATCCTGTTGTACGCCGCGAACGCCGTTTCTGCCCTCCTCCTGGAAGCCAGCGGTGCCCGAGGCCGCCGCTGGTCGGCCGCCGCCTCGATCGGTCAGCTCGCCGCGGTCGCCGGGACCGGCGGGCTCCTGGTCCCGCTCGCCGGCGCCACCGGCGGCATCGCCGCGCTCATCGCCGGCGAGCTGGCCCGGGCACTGCTCATGCTGGCGCTGACTCGGCGATCCGGAGAACCCGCGACCCTTCCATCGGCGTGATCGAACGGCGGTTCAGGGCTTCGGTGCCGCCTTCGCGCGTTCGAGCACCTCCTCGGAGGTCAGCGGTCCGCTCGGGTGGTGGCTCAGGCACATCGGCACCGAGACCTGCTGGCAGGGCACCCCTTCGCCCATCGCATAGAAGTGCCCGGTACGCAGCAGCCCGACATCGCTTACGCGTCCGCCTTTCGCCTGAGCCAGCTCCTTGGCGGCGCTGATCTGGACCGGGCTGTTGAGGAACCCGTAGAAGTGGGTGGCCGCGTTGCCCACGATGCGGTTGTGGAGTCCGCGTGGGGCCTGCGTCGCGAAGATGAGGCCCAGCCCGTACTTGCGCGCCTGGCTCGCCAAAGCCAAGCTGCTTTCGGTGCACGCGGTCACCGCGCCGGCGGGAGCGAAGATCTGCGCTTCATCCATGACGAACAACCCGCCGAGCGGGCGATCGTTTGCGGGGTTGCGCTTGATCCAGCTGAACAGGGCCATCTGCAACTGATTGACGAAACTCTGTCGCTGTTCGTCACTGGGCAGGCCGATCAGGCTGATGAGGGAGATCCGCGCACGTTTGCCCTTCGCCGGAGTCAGCAGGGCCGCCGGGTCCAAGGACACGCCTGATCCACCGAACAACGGATCGTTGATCTTCGCGGCGGTGAGCGTCTGCGCCATCTCGTATGCGAGCTCGCGCGCCTTCCCCAAGGTCGTGACACCGTCGGGAAGGTCGTTGAGGATGTCCACGAGCCCGTCGAGATGGTTCCCGCCGCTTTTGGCGAAGTGGGCGAGCGCCTCCCGCAGGACTGCGCGTCCCCGGTCCATCTTGGCCGTGTTGCCGCCCATCCGGGCACGCGGGGCCAACGCGGAGACTGCGCTGTCGAGCGCGAGCCCGAACTCATCCGGGTCGTCGATGATCGCCCCGAAATCCGGCAGCGGCTGAAGGCTCAGCGGTCGCCCGGCTTCGCGACGCGGGGTCCAGACCACCACGTCCGTGGTGTCGAGATACCTGCGTGCGCGTTCCTCGTCGTCGGGTGCCCAGCCCTCCGGCGGGTGCGGCCATGGATCACCGAGCCGGGCCAGGTCGTTGTTGGGGTCCAAGGCGATCGTCGACACGCCCTGCAGGGCGCATTCCTCGATGAGCCGGCGGATCAGGACGGTCTTGCCCGACCCGGACCCGGCGAAGATGGCGACGTGCTTGCGCAGGTCGCGAAGGTTGACCGCGACCTGCTGCCCGCCGTCGACTGCCGAGCCGACGGCAATCGCCGCGTCGTCGTCGACGGCTACGGTGGCGTCGCTGATCGTCTGGCGGGCAGGTGGGGCGGAGTTCGTGTCCGGAACGTCCTCAGGGCTGGCTGCCGACCCAGGACGGCCACTCGGTCCGTGCGGCTCCGGCGGCTGAGCCAGAACGATGCCGGTATCCGGCGGCGAACCGAAGATCTCCGTGAAGATGCCGGTTCGGCTGGCGGGCCGGCGATCGGCCAGCCACTGGTCGAAGCCCGGCTCGTCCTCCGCCAGCATCTTGCCGAGGGCGTGGAAGGTTTTGAGGTCGTCCTCGGCGATCTTCGTCAGCATGCCGCCGTCCGTCTCGAATCGCTCGCGCCGCTTGCGGCACACCGGTCCGTTGGGCCAAGGCACGTTTCGCAGGAGGACCGCCCGTCGTTGGGGCACCTGCGGATCGAGTGCCGCCGACAGCGTCAGCCGCGCCAATCGGGGGAGGACGGCAGCGTGATGCTTCTTCGCGAGCCCGCGGAAGGACCAGACGCCGAAGTCCTCGGCCTCCTCGTCGAACGATTCACGGAGCGTGGCGTGGGTCGCCGTGTTGGCCCCACCGTCGACGGCGACGGTGAACCGGCGTTGTTCGCTCTCGCTCTTCTCGCGGATCCAGGCCTGCAGTCCTGAGCCCAGCAACTGGGGCATCTCTCGGTCTTCCAGCTCCGCGTCGAGGGCTCGTTCGATCGACGCGTGCTTACGATGAGCGGCGAACTGCTGATCAAAGTAGGCCATGCGCTGGGAATCGGCCCCGGTTGCATCGACAACAGCCGGGTCGGTCGAGCGCTTGAGAGCGTGCTCGAAGTCCGCCAGCGGGATGACTCGGCCAAGCCGGACGCATTCTCGGACGTGCGCGTCGATTCGTTGCAGCAGCTGCCTCGGGGTGTAGTCCGGGGCCGACTCGAACGCGGACGGCAGCACCGGCCACGTGGGTTGTGGCGGCTCAAAGCCCGCCACTTCGAACTTGCGCTTGAAGTGTGCGCTCACGAGTTCACGACCGAGTTCAGCCGACGGAATGCGGCTCAGCGGTGATTCGCGGTGGAAGCGGTCGGCGATCGACCCGAGTGTGTTCTTGCAGATCAAATCCCAGGTCGTGGTGAGACAGGAGACCAGGAGAACCGTTCGCCGCAGCTTCTCGCGCGCGTCCATGAGTCCCTGGCCCACGTCTTCCAGCAGCTGAGTCACCTCGGTGGGTTCGCCCTCGGCGAGGTCGACGTGCTTTTGCAGCGAAGCTCGTCGCACTTGGGCCATGGTGGCGTCGACCTGGTCCAGCGCGAAGACCGTCGGTCCGCTCAACGCCACCAGCAGCGAGAGCTCTTCGACGACGTCGCGGGGAGGCTTGGGCTTGGAAGGCAGACGCCAGCGGGTGCGCTCTTCGGCATCAGCATCCTCGACGTTGCAGCGCAGATGGCCCTCACCCAGATCCTGCAGGTTGTTGTCCCAAGCGTTTCGCAAGATCATGGCCCGGAGCGTCTGATGGCAGCGTCGCCCCAGCTCCGGGTGTGCGTACCGAAATCTGTCGATGAAGTCGTCCAGGCCGTCGCGGGTCAACGGCCGACGCCCCAGGATCTGGTCGCGAACGTCGATGGACACCAGCGCCTGATCGCAGAAGGCGTCGAGGAGTCTGCTCAGCTGGTTCGGATGCCCGACGGTCGGCCGCGCGAAACCGTCGATGAATGCCTGGATCAGGCAATCCCAGAAGTCCCCCTGGGGGACCCCCAGAAGGAAGAAGTAGCCGCCGTCGGCCTGGACCTGGCGCCGGATGGAACTGAGGAGATGGGTCTTCCCGGCCCCGGGTCGGCCTTCCAGGACGATTCCCAGCGGGTTCGCCCCCGGGCTGAGTTTGGCCGCGGCGAAGGCGGTCAGGATCCCGTCGGCCGCTTGCCGGTTGAGGCCGGCGACGTGGACGTCGGGCCCGGTCCAGACGTCCTCCTGCATGGGGGCCCACTCGAACCGGAGTTGTTGCAGCGCTCGTAGTTCATGCCCGTTCATCGATGCCCCACCGTGATGAAGTGCATGTCCTCACCGCCGATGCTCAAGGCCGCCGTACGGACTTCGGGAGTGAGTGCCTTGCGGTTCGGATCCGGCTCGAGCTGGATCGAACGCCGCCGGTCCAGCAACTTCAACGCCTTGTCGAGATCGGCACGATCGACATGCGACAGCGCGCCACGTAGCCGAACGAGGCTGACGAGATCGCCATGTTGACGGCTGAGGTTCGCGTACGCCGCCATGATCTCGGCCTCCACGCCGTCCGCCTGCTGAACCGGCACGGCCGGCCGCGGTTCGCCGGCATCCTCGGGATGAAACACCCGCTCCTCGTCGAGGCCGTAGTCGCGGATGACGCGATCCAAGAGCTTTCCGATCGCGTAGAGCAGGCGCACATCGGCGACCGAGCCCTTCGCATCGGCCGGAGCCGGCTCGGCGAGGAGGGCCCGTGCGTGGCGGCGGCCCTCCGGCGTCAGCTGATGGAAGTAGGTTCCGCCCGCCTTCGTGACCTCGCCCTTGGCGTTCCTGCGTACGACCTCGACGAGGCCCGCCGCCCCGAGGACGTCGCGGCCGGCCTTCGCGACCCGCACCCGGAACCGCTCGTAAAGCATGGGGTCCGTGATCTCTTTCTCCGGCATCAGGAGCAATGCGATGAGGGCGAGGCGAATGGACGGTTTCAGCTCAGCGTTCGGCATGGAATGTCTTCTCTCGGCGAGGGGGAGGAACGGTGCTGATTCGGCGAAGTCGCCCGTGTGACGTTACGGGGTGTGGACCGTCTGGGAACTGGCCGCGCGTACGCCGAAAAATCGCCGACCGTCCTTTGGCGACGTAGGCGACTTGGTGGAACGCGACCGAGTCGAATAGCCGCTGACTGTTGATCGATCCGGTATGGATCGACTACGTCGTCGATTGCCAAGGGGTTATCTCCTTGCGTCGATCTGCAAAGCCCTTCAACGTACAGCAGATGCACGGCGCTGAATTGTCAGATCTTGAACAGTTGACGACTGGCACTTGTGGACAGCAAGCGCCTCGTTGACGGTTGACGCGACCGACCGTGAAGGTGCAGATTGAGGATCCTCGCGACGGCGACCGTCGGCGGGCGGGGGACGTAAAGAGGCCCCGGGGACATAACCGCAAGGGTCATCGGTCGCTCCGGGGCTTTGATGCGAACCATACACCTACGCCGGGGAAGGGTGCAATGACGATCAACGACGGCTGGTACGAGTCATACCTGGGCAGCGACCGTCTCGCTCGGTTCCTGGCCGGGGTGCGCCAAGATCGGGGGCGAGTCGGGGCACTCGTCGACTGGGATCGGGAAATGCGCGGGGAATTGCAGAAGATGCTCGGTGAATGGGAGATTGCCTTGCGCAATGCCTACGACCGGGCCATCAGCGGTTGGTGGACCGGCGAACAGCATTGGCTGTTGGATCCGGCCAGTCCGGTGAACCGCGAGATAATGCACCGCTCGGAAGACCTCAACCGGATCTCTCGCAACTCCATTAAGAAGGCGGTGCAGCGCACCAGGCCCGGCGATCCGATCGGGCGGGTCATCGCCAATCTTTCGCTGGACTTCTGGCGCTATCTGTCGGTCACGGCCCGGGAGAAGACGCTGTGGGTGCCGGCTTTGCATCGGGCCTTCCCCAAAGGCAGCGACCGGGCCCAGATCGACCGGCAGATCGACAGCCTGTATCGGCTCCGCAATCGCGTCGCCCATCACGAGCCGATCTTTCATAAGCCGATCGTTCCGTTGACCACCAGCCTCGTCCACAACTGCGAGCTGGTACGCCCGGAACTGGCTGACACGATCGTGGGTCGGGGAACCGTCAAGCAATTGTGGGGCGACCGCCCGATCGAACTGCGATGAACGGATTCCTCTCGTGCTGAAGAGCGTTCGCTTCGCCAATTATCGATGCTTCCGGGATCGGCAGGGTCTGGACATCCGGCCGGTGACCGTCGTGCTGGGCAAGAACAACTCCGGAAAGAGCGCGTTCACTCGGGCCGCCATCGTCCTGCAGACCGGGTTTCCCGGCGGCGGGGGCGAGCCTGCTGCCACGCCGTTGGACCTCGATCGGCTCGGTGACACGATGCCGGTCTTCACCGATCTGGTGCACCGGCACGATGAGCGGGGCACCATCGAGGTGGGGCTGGCTTTCGACGACAATCGCGTGCAGTCGATCGAGGCACACGTCCGGAATCTGGACGACGCGTGTCTCCAGGTGGTCTCGTATCTGCGCCTCAGCATGAGCCACGGCACGTGGACGCTCACCTGGACCGGATCTTCGGACGTCTATGAGCAGCTCTGGGTCGCGAACGGTGGGGGTCAACGGTCGACCACCGGGCCGATCTCGTTCCAGGGCCTCGTGCCACGGTATCTACCTCGCGAGATCCTCGACCGTGACGATGGCTTCGACCTCGCCCGGCACTGCGCTGAGGCGTATGGGCGGATCCGCTATATGTCCCCGTTTCGTGAGGCCCTGCGGCGCGAGCACTACCTGCCCGTCGGCGTACCCCGGAGTGTCGGCGACCGGGGTCAGCACTTCGCCGCGGTCCTGGCGCACGACCAGGTCCGGGGCAACGGCGAGATCCGCCGGCGCGTCAACGAGATGATGCGAGAGGTCCTCCCGGACTGGACCCTGGACGAGGTTCCGGACGGCCGGCTCTTCACAACCGTTCTGCGGTCCAGGCGCGACGGCGAACTCGTGGTCAATGTCGCGGACGCCGGATCCGGTGTCGTCCAGCTCTTGCCGATCTTGGTACAGCAAGCGCTCGACAGCGTCACCGGCAGACCGGAGCGGACCCTGTACATCGTTGAGGAACCCGAGTTGCACCTGCATCCCGCCGCGCACGCTCAGCTGGCGGACCAGTACCTGAACGCGGCGAGGCTGACGGGCAACCGGTTCCTCATCGAGACGCACAGCGAGGCGCTGCTCCTTCGGCTGCGCCGGAGAATCGCCGAGGGCACGAGTACGCCCGACGACGTGGGGATCTATTTCGTCCACCACGACGGGCGCGCGTCCTCCGCGCAGCAGATCGTCATCGATGAGCTGGGGCAGCTGAGTTTCTGGCCGGACGGCATCTTCACCGAGGACTTCGAGGAAGTTCGCGCCCTCGCGGCCGCGCAGATGCGGAGGTCGGGCCTCAATGTTGCTTGAACTCGACGCCGAGGTCTTCGCAAGTCACGAAGATCCGAATCAACGATTGATCTTCACCTTGATCGGCTTCATGGTGGACGGCCGCCACCGGTGGTTCCCGCGTCCGGAGGTCGCCAAGATCGCCGAGGTCTACCTGGAGAAGCACTTCCCGACGATGACGATCTGGCACGAGTACCTGCGGAACGCGTCCACGGCCTCGGCTTGGCAGACGCCCAGCTCGCGGCCGGTAGTGCAGGTCACCGTCGGCTCCCTTGAACCGGTGACGAAGGACCTCGGTAGGCCCGCGATCGTCCTCGTGGAGAACGGGCGAAACGACGGCAGCTTCCTCAAAGCCGTATTCGCCGCGTATGACCCGTCGCTCGCCGAGGCGGAACGCTTGGAGTGGCTCCACATCGACCACTCAGGTGGGACCGGTGATCAGCGCTATCTGGCCGATGAGCATGCGAGGCGGTTCACCGAGATCTGCCGAGTCATCGTGGTCAAGGACAACGACGAGGGCGTCACGGGGTCTGCCTTCGAAGACGAGTCCGCGGACTGGCCGCCGCAGCAGCCGCGCATACACATGTGGCATCGGCTGGAGGTCGAGAACTACCTGCCAGACAAGGTTCTGATCGAGTCGACTCATCCAGACGCGCAAGCCATGATCAGCCATCTACGGAGGATGAACAGCGAGCAGCAGCGCCTCATGGACATGAAAGGCGGCCTGAACAAGGCGACCAAGGCGGCCCAGAAGGAGGCGTTCAAGAGCCTCAGCCCGGACCTCCGCCGGGCCTGGCGTACCGGCTTCGCCAAGCAGTTCCCCAGTCCGCTCGTCCCGGAATCCATCACGCTGACCGTCGACGACTTCGCTCGGCTAGGCCCGGATGTCCACTACGAGCTGACGGAACTCCTGGCGAGAATTCGCAACCTGACCTAGCCGAACGGACGCGTTCGACCAGGTGGATACGCCGTCTCGGTCAGAAGTGATCCACGGCGGCGACCCGCAGGACCCGTGATCCCTCCAGCGTCGTGATCGCACACGACGGCACGCCCTGCTCCAGTAACACTCGCGGGACCTGGTCGTCGCCGAGGAGCGTACGCAGCATGTCGGTCGTCACGCCGCCATGGCTCACCGCGACCACCGGACCCGGCATGTCCACAACGGACTGCACGAACGCGATCAGCCGCGCGGCCGCCCGATGCGACGAATCACCGGTGCGCGGCGCGAAATCGCGTACGCGAGTCGCCCGATCCCAGTCCGCCAGAAACTCCGCGAGCGGCTGCCGGCCGTCCCAGTTCATCCGCTCCGCCAGCCGCCGATCCTCGACCACCTCGACACCGAGGGCGTCAGCGATCGGCCGAGCAGTCTGCAGCGCACGCCGCAACGGGCTGCTGAACACCGCGCGTACGCCATGATGGCTGAGCATCTCAGCAGTACGCGACGCCTGTTCGCGGCCTAATTCGGTCAGCTCGGGATCGCCCGGCTCGGATTGCCTCTCGGCATGCTGGACGAGATACACGACAGCCACCCTGGCAGCCTTTCGCACCAGGGGCGCCGTTGCGACCGAATTCTGTTGGTACCTTTCGTGAACGTGGCCTCCGACGAGCCCGTCAGGCGACGGCGTCGGGCGTCAACGCGCGACTGGGTTCGGCGATCATGCGAGCCCGCTCCTCGGCCACGGCACATGCGGTCTCGAGGTTGTCGACCGGCACCGGCCGGGCGATTCCGAACCCCTGCGCCTGGTCGCATCCGTAGTCGCGGAGGACAGCCAACGTTCGCAGGTCCTCCACGCCCTCGGCGGTGACGAAGAGACCCAGGTTGTGCGCCAGATCGATCGCGCTGCGTACCAGCACGGCGTTGCCGGGATCGGTCGCCACGCGACGGGTGAGTGTCTGATCGACCTTGAGTTCGTCGGCGTTCAGTTGCCGGAGCTGGTGGAGCGAGCTGAAGCCGGTGCCGAAGTCGTCGATCGAGACCTGTACGCCGTCCCCCTGGACCTGGCGCAGCATGGCGAGCGCCTTGTCGGGGTCGGTCATCATGCTGCTCTCGGTGACCTCCAGCCGCAGCAGTGACGGCCGGAGTCCGGATTCGGCCAGCGCAGACCGCACCTGGTGCGCGAACTCCTCGTCGAGCAGACACTTGGGCGAGACGTTCACGGCGACTGTCACCGGGTTGTGCTCCTGCCAGGCCGCGGCGTCCCGGACGGCCAGCCGGAGCAGGTGGTAGGTGAGCGGTATCTCCAGGCGTCCGGACTCCGATATCGCGAGGAACGCCCCGGGCAGCAGCAGGCCGAGCCGAGGGTGCCGCCAGCGGACCAGAGCCTCGACCGCCGTGACCGAGGCGGTCGAGAGGCACACCTGAGGCTGGTAGTACAAGACGAGCTGGTCGTCGGGGTCACCGCCGTCCAGCAGGGCGCGCAGCTCCCCGAAGAGCGCCATCCGTTCGGGCCGTTCGGCGTCGAGCTGCGGGTCGTAGACGGCCACCGTCGAGCCGTCGGCCTTCGCTCGGTACATCGCCGCGTCGGCGCGACGTAGCAACGTCTCGGCGGTGGATGACTCGTCCGCGATGGCGAGGCCGATGCTGCCGCTCACCGCGGCCGGGCCGGCGGTCAGCCGGAAGTCCTGTCGCAGCGCGTCACCCACCTGCCGGGCGATGCCGGTCGCGGCTGCGACGCCGGCGACCGCGGGGAGGAGCACGGCGAACTCGTCGCCGCCGAGACGGGAGACGGTGTCGCCGGCCCGGAGCAGTACCTGCAGGCGTCGGCTGATCGCGGTGAGCAGTTCGTCGCCGGCGTGATGGCCGAGCGTGTCGTTCACGGACTTGAATTCGTTCAGGTCCACGATCATGACGGCGGGCTGCGTGTCCTGCCGGCCGCGAAGCGCTGCTTCGAGCCGGCGCTGGAACAGCGCACGATTCGGCAGCCCGGTGAGCGGATCATGGAGGGCCAGGTGCTCGCTGGCGTCGGCCTCGACGACGAGCCGCCGCTGGTAGCCCAGCACCACGCGCCAGATGATGGCCACCAAGCCGAGCCCGATCGCGAATCCGGCCACCATCGTGATCAGGATCCGGGACTGGATGTGCTGTAGCTCGGAAGTGATGCGCTGGGCATCGCTGTGGTAGCCGTTCGCCACGTCGTCGATGTCGCGCTGCAGCGTGTAGTAGAGGGGCTGGACTTCCAGGCGATCGAATTGCCGGGAGGCCGGATCCTGATTGGCGACCTGGTTGATCAGTCGATCGGCGGAGTCGCGGAACGCGGCCTGTTCTTGACCCAACCGCGTGGCGTCGGCGGCGGCCGGCGGGAACCCCGACACCGCTGCCTTCTGCAGAACGGCCGCGGTCGCGTTGACCGACTTCAGGTAGCGGGTGCGAGCGGCGTTGGAGGGCTCCAGCTGGTAACTGCGAATCTGGGCGGCCTCCAGCGCCACTGCCGCGCGGGCGTCGCTGAACAGCGCGTCGAATGTCTGTGCCTGGCTCTGCCGAGCGGTCGCCTTGCTGGTCTGGAGACTGCCCCACAGGGTGAATCCGACCAGAGCCACCAGGACCATGGCCAGTGCGCCGGTGGTGAGCAGGCTTCGCGACCGACGGGCGCGGGCGTCCGTGCGAGAGCCATCCGTTGCCCGCACGACGAAGCGATCAACGGCCGCATCAGATTTACGTCTATCTCTTGTCATTCCCGCCGCGTTCTCCTCCTGCAGCAGCTATGACCTGCGAAAACTTGCCTATGCGAAGGTTCGGGATCCGCGTCAAGGTGTGCAACACTACAGGACTGCCGGCGAAAGGTGAAAGCATGCGTAGCGGACGAATCAGGCGCAGGATGCTGGCGGTTGCCGTCGTCCTCACCCTGGGCGTCACCGCTTGCGGCAGCGGTGGCCGAAGCAGTACGCCGACCACGTCGCCGGACGTCATCAGGCTCGGCGCGCTCATGCCGATGACCGGCGACAACGCGCCCTCGGCGGCGAACATCATTCCCGCTCTCACCATGGCGGCCGACCAGATCAACGCCGCGGGCGGCGTACTCGGGCGGCGGGTCGAGATCGTGACCGCGGACGACGCGTGTGATCCAGAGACGGCCGTGAACCAGGCCAACGAAATGATCAAAAAGGACATCACCGTGTCCGTCGGCGGCTACTGCAGCAGCGCGACCGTGCCGACCCTCAGGATCTTCCACAACGCCGGCATCCCGATGGTCATCCCGGCGGCCAACTCCACGGACCTGATCTCCCCGCGGTACGACAACGTCTTCCTGCTGTCAGGTACGACGACGATCGAGGCGCAACGGGCGGTGGAGTGGATGCCCCACCTCGGCGGGCACAAGGTCGTCCTGGTCCATGACGGGACCAGCTTCTCGGAATCGGTCGCACAGGGCACCCGGGAGGCGGCCCGGAAGCCCGGCAGCGAGATCGAGGTGATCAGCGAGGCGCAGATCAGCCAGGGCGCCGACCACTACGACGCGGTCGCCGCCCGGATCAAGGCGGCGCACGGCGACCTGGTCTTCTTCACCGGCTACTACGCCGAGGCGGGCAAGCTGATACGCGACCTGCGCGCGGCGGGCTACCAGGGCAAGGTCATGCTCTCGGACGGTGGCGTCAATCCGGCGGTGTTCCGTGGGGTCGACGCGTCGGCGTTCAACGGCACGTACGGCGTGGCCCTGCCGATGCCGGAGTTCCTGCCCGACCTTGCCGCCTGGTCGGCGAAGTATCGCGCAGTCGCCGGGCACGACGCGGGGCCGTTCACGCTTCAGGCGTACGACGCGGTCCAGCTCGCGGTCAACGCGATCAAGCGGGCCGGCAGCCTCGATCGATCCGCGATCGGCACGGCGCTGGCCGAGACGCAGCCCGGCGACGTCGACCTGCTCACCGGGTCGGCCGGCTTCAACCCGGAAGGCACGCAGAAGAACGTGCGGTTCATGCTTCTCCGGCTCCAGGACGGCACCTTCGTCCAGGACCCGCTGTCCCGCTGACGGCCTCCGTCCCGGCCATTCGGCTCAGCGATCAAGGCTTTCCGTAGCCAAGGCTTGGAGTTGGGCACGTACCAGCTTTCCCACCGTGCTCCGCGGAAGATGGTCGACGAAGGTGACGGACGAGGGCGCCTGGTGGGACGCGAGGCGTTGCCGGCCGAAGGCGAGCAGTTCCTCCTCGGTCGCCGTCGACCCGGCCACCGGTACGACGACGGCGACCACCAGCTGGCGGCCGTCTCCGCTGACCACCTGCGTGACACCGGCGTCGGCGATCGACGGATGACCGATCAGCACCCGTTCCACCTCTGCTGGATAGACAGGTTCGCCGACGGAGAAGAACTGGTCGGCGATTCGGTCGACGATCCAGACGTACCCCTGCTCATCGACGCGCGCCGCGTCGCCGGTACGCAGCCAGCCCGTCGGAGTGATGGCCTCGCGGGTGGCCTCAGGTCGATTCCAGTACCCGGCCATCACGTTCGGACCGCGTACAAGCAGCTCCCCGATCTCGCCCGCACCCACCACAGTCCCGTCGGCTGCCGCGATCTGGATGTCGACCAGCAGGGGTGGTTTCCCGGCCGAACCGATCTTGGTGAGCGAGCTGGCCGGATCGAGCAGGAGCGCGAGCGGTGCCGCCTCGGACAGTCCGTAGCCCTGCAACAGGGTCACCCCGCGGTCCAAGTATTGCCTGATGAGGCGTTCGGGCACGGGAGCGCCGCCGGTGAGCATGAAGCGAACGCTGGACAAGTCGACCAATGGCCAGGCCGTCGCCCGGGTCAGCGCGTCTAGGAGGTCGGGATTGCCGAAGCCCACGGTCACCTGGTGACGCTGCATCGCCAGCAGGATCGCCTCGGGACTCGTGCCTTCCGGAACGACCACCGTTCCGCCCAGGAAGAGGACGGGCAGGACGTTCACGCCGGTACCGCCGACGCGGAAGAACGGAGCGATCGCCACCGTCACGTCGTCGCCGCGAAGATCCGCGCAGGTGAGCAGGTTGACCACGTTCCACGTCACGTTCGCGTGGGTGAGTGCGATCGCCTTGGGCGATCCGGTCGTGCCGGAGGTATGCGGAAGCAGGCAGATGTCGTCCATCTCGACCGGTACGTCCAGGGCAGCGTCGGGCGACTCGGCCATGAGCGTCTCGAAGTCGAGCGCCGTGTCGGCGGAGCCCGCTAACGCGATCCGATGGCGGACCGAAGCCGGCGTCGAGACGGCATCAGCCGCGTCATGCTGAATCAGAACCGTCGGAGCCGTCTCATCCAGGGCTGCACGGACTTGACTCGCCGCGAACTGGTGATTGACCGGGGCCAGCGCCGCGCCCACCAGTCCACAGGAGAACAGCGACTCGAGGTACGCCGGATGATTCGGTCCTATCCACCCGACCCGATCGCCGCGTTCCACGCCCAGGCGCAGCAGACCGTTGGCCAGCCGTCGAATCCGACCGGCCAGCTCAGCGTAGGTCAGCGACCGGCCGTTCCCGATCAACGCGACGCGATCCGGCGACACCCTCGCCCGGCGTTCGATCCACGAACCGACCCCGACGTTGGCGGCAGGTGTAGCGGCCATGGCCCAGCGTATCCACGGCCGGAACCGGTCCGAGCCAAAACACCGATGCCTGCCTGCCGGCAGTTCGAGCAAGGGAACTTGTGGTGCGGAAGGGGGGACTCGAACCCCCACGCCCGAAGGCACCGGTACCTAAAACCGGGGCGTCTGCCAATTCCGCCACTCCCGCGCAACCCCCGCAGTGTAGACGTTCGCCGACCCGGGGTCATCGCGCCGCCCGCACCGTCCCCCGTTCGCGAAGTCGATCAGTCCGTCGGGGGAACGATCAGGGTCGCCGGGGCACGACACGCCGGTCGATCACGACCGTTAGTTCATGATCGCGCGGACAGAGCGAGGGGAGAGCGAGCGCCGCGTGGCGCGAGCGTCACGAGCGGGAAGCGGCGAGCAGATCGCGAAGCAGATCCGCGAGCTGCTGACGCGCGGAAGGAGCGAGGTGCGAAAGCACCGAGCGCTGAACCTCGAGCCCGGCGGCGACAGCGTCGTCGATGAGGGCGCGCCCGCGTTCGGTGAGCTGGGCGCGGAGCGACCGGCGATCGGTCGGGTCCGGCGTACGCGTGATCAGGCCGGCCTTCTCGAGTTTGTCGAGCCGCCCGGTCATCCCCCCGGTGGTGAGCATGAGGGTGTCGGAGAGCTGCTTGGGGGACAGGTCGTAGGGTGCGCCGGCTCGTCGCAGGGTCGCCAGCACATCGAATTCGCCGCGGCCGATGCCGAACCGGTTGTACACCTTTTCCATCTGGTCGCCCATGGTCCCGGCGATCCGGTAGATCCGGCCGAAGACCTCCATCGGGAGCAGGTCGTCGAGGTCGCTGCGTTCGGTGCGCCACTGCTCGATGATCGCGTCCACGCCGTCCTGTCGCATGCCTCAGGCTAGCACGAAGCTAGCACGGAAGATACTAGCTTGACAGTAACTAGCTTAGTGCTAAGTTACTGGCATGCTAAATGAGTCGAGCGCGTCCAACGGGCAAGCGCTGAGCAAGCGGGCCGAGCGCGGGTTGATCGCCGGGATGCTGGTCGACGCCATCGGATCGGGGATGTACGTCCCGTTCAGCCTGATCTTCTTCCAGCGGGTGACCGGCCTGTCCCTGGCTGCGATCGGCGCGGTGCTGACCGTCACCGGGTTCGTCGGGATGGCCGCACTACCGCTGGCGGGCACGCTCGTCGACCGGTTCGGCGCCCACCGCACCCGCCAGGCCGTCTACCTGCTACGCGGGCTCGGCTTCCTCGCGTACCCGTTGGGAACGAGCCTCGGCGCCTTCGCCGCCATCGCGACCGTGAGCGCCGCGGGGGAGCGCGCCTTTCCCGCGATCCAGCAGGCGCTGATCGGCGAGGTCGCGACGGGCGAGCAGCGTGACCGGCTGATGGCGCTGACGCGCAGCGTCCGCAACGGCGGGCTGGGGGCGGGTGGCCTGCTCGCGGCCGCGGTGATCGCGCTCGCGGGCGACACCGGATTCGTGATCGCCGCGTGGCTCAACGGCGCGAGTTTCTTCCTCGCCGCGCTGCTCGCGGTGGGGATCAAGACCGTCAAAGCTCCAGTCGTACGCGAGAAGGCAAGCTATCGAGCAGTGCTCCGCGACGGCCCGTTCGCCGCGTTGACGGGCGCGAACTTCCTGATCGCCTTGGGCTACGCCGCGCTGACGATGCTGCTGCCAGCCTATGTGGTCAGTGAGTTCGGGCTGTCGGCGTCGGTCGCCGGACCGCTGTTCGCGGTGAACACGGCGCTGTGCGCGTTCGCCGGGGTGCCGGTCGGCCGATTCACCCGCAGGTACGCCCGCCACACGAGGGTCGCGGCCGTCGGCTCGCTGCTGTTCGCCGGCGCCTTCATCGGGTACGCCCTGCTCGGCTCGCTGCCCCGGCAGGTGCTGATGGTCAGCCTGATCCTGTTGCTGGTGCTGTACACGGCCGGTGAACTGGTGCACAGCCCGAGCGCTGGGGCGCTGTCGGTGAGCGCCGCGCCGGACAATGCACGGGGTCGGTACCTGGCGACGTACCAGCTGTCGTGGGCGCTGTCGTCGACCGTCGCGCCGGGGTTGTTCACCGCGTTGCTGGCGATCGACGGGCGGCTGCCGTGGTTGGCGCTGGCGGTCAGCTCGGCCGCCGGGGCGGCGATCCTGATCGGACTGGAACGCCGGTTGCCCGCCGACGCCGTCTACACCCGTCCGGTCGTGTCGACGCCGCGTGACCTGGCGGTGGCCCGATGAGACTGCTGCTGACCGCGCTCGCCCCGCTCGCCTGGGGCTCAACGTACGCCGTCACGACCCAACTGCTCCCGGCCGACCGGCCGCTGCTGGCGGGAATGCTGCGGGCGCTGCCGGCCGGGCTGCTTCTGCTGCTGCTCACCCGGAAACTGCCCAGCGGACGCTGGTGGGGCAAGGCGTTCGTGCTCGGGGTGCTCAACATCGGGGCGTTCTTCCCGCTGCTCTTCCTGGCGGCGTACCGGTTGCCGGGCGGCGTCGCCGCGGTGCTCGGCTCGGTGCAGCCGCTGATCGTCATCGGGCTCTCCGCTTTCCTGCTGAACCAGCGACCGCTCCTGCGGGCCGTCGCCGCTGGGGCGATCGGCGTACTCGGGGTCGCGCTGGTGGTCCTGCGTCCGGGTGCCTCGTTCGACGCCGTCGGTCTCGCCGCGGGACTGGTCGGGGCGGCCGCGATGGCGGCGGGAACGGTGTTGTCCAAGCGATGGGGCCGGCCCGACGGAGTGAACGCCCTGACGACGACGGCGTGGCAGCTCACCGCGGGCGGACTCGTGATCGTCCCGTTGGCGCTGCTCATCGAGGGCGCCCCGCCAGCCCTGTCGCTGACCAACATCGCCGGGTACGCCTACCTCGCGACGGTGAACACGGCGGTGGCGTACTGGCTCTGGTTCCGGGGACTGGCAGCGCTGCCGGCGAGTTCGGCCGGCTTCCTCGGGCTGCTCAGCCCGGTCGCCGCGATGATCATCGGGTGGGCTGCGCTGGGACAGGCGCTGGCGCCGGTGCAGGTCGTCGGGGCGGTCGTCGCCCTCGGCGCTACCGTCGCCGGCGCGCTCGTCGCCGCGCGTCCCACTCCCGCCCCGCTGCCGTCGCCGTCGCTCGCCGCTCCGCGCTGACCCGGCGTGCAGTGGGGACCCACGACTGTGACGTTGCGCAGGCATCGCTGGCTCGGGATACCTGCGCACCGTCACAGTCGTGCCGTGCCTCCCGAGTGCCCCGGACTCGAGGCGCTCACCGAGCATCGGGCAGTGGCTCACGACGAGTTGATCATGCTCGCGCGGGAACGATCAGGGTCGCGCGGACACGACACGCCGGTCGATCACGACCGATAGTTCATGATCGCGCGGAAAGCATGGAAAGCACGGAAAGCGCGGAAAGCGCGGAAAGAGAGGGCTAGTCGATGGCTAGGTCGCGGCGGAGTTTGGCGACGTGGCCGGTGGCTTTGACGTTGTAGAACGCCTTCTCGATCTTGCCGTCCGGGTCGATGACGAAGGTCGACCGGATCACGCCCATCATCTTCTTGCCGTAGTTCATCTTCTCCCCGAAGGCCCCGTACGCCGAGAGCACAGCCTTGTCGGGGTCGGAGACCAGCGGGAAGGTCAGCGCGTCCCGGTCGACGAACTTCGTGAGTTTGTCCGGGCCGTCGGGGGAGATGCCGACGACGTTGTACCCGTGCGCGGTCAGCGAGGCCAGGTTGTCCCGGAAGTCGCAGGCCTGCGTGGTGCAGCCGGGCGTCATCGCGGCCGGGTAGGCGTACAGGATGACCTTTTTGCCCTGCTTCAGCAGGTCGCTGAGGGCCAGCTGGTCGCCGGTCGCGGTGGTCAGCGTGAAGTCGGGTGCGGTGTCGCCGGGTTCCAGTCGCATGATTTCACCCTATGCCCCGGCGCATCCGCAGGGCCGCCGCACCGCACACGCCGATGCCGATCGCCAGGACGGCCAGCACCATCAGCCGCGCGGCGAGGTCGGGCCAGGGGATCGGGGCGACCGAGCGGAAGAACACCGCGGCGTTGACCAGGCCGCCGAACAGTGCCAGGCCCGCGCCGGCCAGGGCCACCGCGAACGGCCCCGACGGACGGTTGCGCAGCGCGTACCCGCCGGCGAGCAGCGCGGTCAGCCCGGCCACGGCAGGCCACAGCTCGCTCGCGAAGGCGCCCGCGACGATCTCCCACGCTCCGCGCGCCCCGGCGTCGATCTCCCGCGCGGTCTCGTAGGTCAGGGCGGTCAGGCCGCCGACGATCAAGATCATTCCCAGCGCTTGTACGCGGAGAGCAGCGACCAGGCCCAGTGCCGCGAGGGCGGCAGCGACCACGACGGTCAGCGTCCACCACAAGGCAGCCGACGGCGGGGGCACCCAGTCGAGCGTACCGTTCAGCTCCAGTGTGGACAGATCGTCGGCCATCCGCAGGGGCACGCTCCAGTCGGCGATGCGGTGCCCGACGCCGGGGTCGGCGGCCACGGCGGGTGGCGGCTGCAGCGCGGTCCAGCGGGCGCGTTTGTCGTGCCACCGCGCTACGGGCTCGTCCGAGGTCTTGCGCCATTGCGGCGGGGCGGCCGGATCGGCGTTGGCCGGGGGCACGACCCCACCCTGCAAGGTCGTGTTGAGGTAAGTCGCGGGGGAGTTGACGTTCTCGAAGACGCCGTCCGGCCGGATCTCCAGGTACGCCTCGTTGCTGTAGCCGAGAACCTCCACCACCCGGTCGGAGTGGCTGGTCAGCTCCAGCCGGGCGCCGGCCTCGATCGCGCGTACGCTCACCCCGGGCAGCGCCGGAGTGATGCCGGTGATGGTCGTCCGATAGTTCGTGGCATCCGGCGCGTCCGCCGCGTGGGCCGCCGCCGGGGTGGCGACGGCCCAGCTCAGCAGGGCGGTCCAGGCGACGGCCGCGCCCAGGAGCGCGGCCGTCTTGCGAAGGGGTAGCACATTCCCTCCGGTGGGGGTGAGTGGTGAGAGCGGGTCAGCTGGCGGACGGGGTCGGCGCCACCGACGCGTCACCTCCGGCGGCGGTGATGGCGGCGGTGATCGAGTCCAGCGACGCGGTGACCTTCTTACCGTTGACGAACACCGTCGGAGTGCCGCTCACCCCGTTTTCGCTCGCCGCGTCCGTGGTGTGCTGGGGCCAGGTCATATAGGTGCCACCGGTCACGCAGCTCGCGAAGGACGTGTCGGTCAGCCCGACACCCTGCCCGGTCGTGATCAGCTCCTCGTTCGTCGGCCCGGCGCCGCCCTCCGCGGGCTGATTGGCGTACAAGGCGTCGTTGAAGGCGAGGAACTTGCCGCCGTCAGCCGCGCAACCGGAAGCCGCCGCGGATCTGGTCGAGTACTGGTTGGTCGACGACTGGTCGAGGATCGCGATCGGGTGGATGTTCAGCGTGATCTTGTTCTGCTCGGCGAGCGCGGCCAGCGTCGGCCCGGCGCTGTCGTGCAGCTGCTTGCAGTACGGGCACAGGTAGTCCTGGTAGACGTCGACCGACACCTTGCCCGACCCGGTCACGATGGCGGTGCCCTCGGCGTTCGCGTGAGCCGGTGTGTTGAAGCTCGTCGGCTTCTGGCTCGCGTAGATCGCGTATCCGATCATGCCGCCGATCACCAGGACGGCGACCACGCCGATCGTGATCCACAGGGTGCGCTTGCGACGCTGCTCGCGGGCGAGCTGCTCACGAACGATCCGAGCCGCTTCGCGCTTCTCCTGCACGCGCTTGCTCATCGATGGTTTCCTCCATATCCAGTGGTGGGCCGAACAGCTGGGCGTCCACCGAGAACCTGCTGGAGGGGTACAGGATCAGGAAGACGGCCAGGGCCAGGAAGGCGACGTCGCGGACGATGTCCCAGGTGTAGTTGGGGGCGACCCCGACCGGCAGCTGGCCGCCCTTGCTGAAGCAGCCGCAGTCGATCGACAGTCCGCGCGCCCAGGCGGAGACGATGCCGGAGATGAAGGCGACCAGCGCGATGGCCGACAGCCAGGCCGCGAACCGGGTCAGCAGGCCCACCAGCAGAAGCAGGCCGATGCCGACCTCCAGGAACGGCTGGATCGCCCCGACGACCTGGGCGACGTCCCACGACATCAACTGGTACGCGTTGACCGCCCGGGCGTTGCCGGGCAGGTCGAAGATCTTGGGCAGGCCCGCCCCGATGAACACGGCGGCCAGCGCCAGCCTTACGACCAGCGACACCCAGGGCTGGGCTCGGATCCACCCGCTCACCGACATGGTCATTAGTCGTCGTCCTGCCTCGTCCGGTTCCCTGTGAATTCGCTTCAGGCCGCCATGGCCCGCGTCACGTCGGCGGCCAGCTCGGTCCGGGCGCGGGCCACCCGGGAGCGGATCGTTCCCACCGGCACCCCCTCGACCTCGGCCGCTTCGGCGTACGACAGCCCTAGGAGCTGGGTGAGGACGAAAGCGCTGCGGCGTTCGTCGCCGAGCGCCGAGACCAGATCGCCCGAGCCGTGCCGGTCGGCGGGATCGCCGCCGGGCAGCTGCGTCGCGGCTTCCATCGCCAGCCGTTGTTCCAGCCTACGGCGGCGGACGACCTGCCGGAGGTGGTCGGCGCAGGCACGCCGGGCGATGCCCAGCAGCCACGTACGCGCGGACGACCGTCCTTCGAAGGCGGGCAGCGCCCGGAACGCCCGGAGATAGGTCTCCTGCGTGAGGTCGTCGGCCGTCCCGGGATCGAGCAGTGCCGCGCAGAGCCGCCAGACCTCGACCTGGGTGGTGCGGACGAACGCCGCTTCCGCCACCGGATCGCCCTCCCTCGCACGCAACGCCCAGTTCGTCACCTCGTCGAGGCTGCCGGACTGACCGGGTTGCGGGAAGGGCACGAGGACCCAGGTTAGCGGCCGAAGGGCCCATGGGAACCACGGCTTGCCGACAGACGACTATTGGCACATGAGCACCACCCGCTGCGACGCCGTACGCCTGGATCTGTCCGCCCGCCTCGACGGCGAGACCACCGAGCTGCCGGCCGACCGGCTCGACACGCACGTCGCCGGGTGCGACGGCTGCCGATCCTGGCTGACCGAGGCCGAGCGGGTGACCCGGCTGGCCCGCGTACGCGCGGTGGGCGTACCGGATCTGACCGGCCAGATCCTGGCCGCCGTCGCGCAGGAGCGCCAGACCCTCCGCGTACGCCGCGAGGGCGACCGGCAGGTGCTGCGGATCGCGGTCGCGATCGCCGCCGCGGTGCAGCTGGTGCTGGCGTTGCCCGTGTTGCTGGGCGTCGGGGTGGACCCTCATGCCTCGCGGGAGATGGCCTCGTTCGACATCGCGATGGCGGTCGGGTTCGCGCTGGCGGCGTGGAAGCCGGACCGCGCGCGGGCGTTCGTCCCCGTCGCGTTCGTCCTCGCCGGCTGCCTCGCCGCGACCAGCTTCCTCGACCTGGCCGGCGGCGCGACCCACTTGGCCCATGAGGTGGGTCACGTGGTGGCGTTGGCGCAGGCCGGACTGCTCTGGGCACTCGGCCGGAAGTCCGGCGTGGGCACGGCCACCGTGCCGGGCGCGCGGACGCCCGCCTCCGGCGGCATCGGGTAGCGTCGTTGCGCCACCTAACCCCTCATGATCAACAGGAGAGCGAATGAGACGGCTCGCGGTGATGTTCGCGGCGTTGCTGGTGGTGCTGGTCGGGGTCGCGAGCCCCGCGCAGGCGCACGCCGTGGTGGTCTCGACGAACCCGCCCCAGGGCGGCACGGTCGCGTCCGCGCCGAGCGAGGTCACCATGACGTTCTCGGAGTCGATCAGCCCGGTCAAGGACAAGATCCGGGTCACCGCCCCGGACGGCAGCCGTGCGGACAAGGGCGAGACCAGCGTGGACGGCGCGGTCCTGCGCATCCCGCTGCGCGATGACCTGCCGATCGGCACGTACCTGGTCAGCTATCGCGTCATCTCGGCCGACTCGCACCCGGTTCCCGGCGGCTTCACCTTCAACATCGGCGCGCCGTCGGCCACCGTGCCCACGCCGACCACCGACGACAGCTCCACGAGCCGCCCGATCGCCGTCTCGATCGGGGTCGCCAAATACGTCGGGTACGCCGGGCTGCTGCTGGCCGTCGGGGCGGCCATGGTCCTGCTGCTGCTCTGGCCGGCGCGGATGTCCCGGCGTGGCCCGCGACGGGCGCTGGCGGCCGGATTCGGGCTGGTGGTCCTGTCGACGCTCGGGCAGTTCGTGCTCCAGGCGCCCTACGTCAACGGCGTACCGCTCAATCGCACGACCGCCGACGACCTGGCGGGCGTACTGGACTCGCAGTTCGGCGCCGTGATGCTCGCCCGGATCGGCCTGCTCGCCGTCGCCGCGATCGTCCTGTCCGGCGCGTTGCGGCGCATCGTCAGCCACGGCGAACCGGCGCGCAGCGACCTGGTGATCCTCGGCATCCTCTTCGCCGGCGCCGCGTCGACCTGGCCGCTGGCCGGGCACTCCGCGGCCTCCCCGGTCCCGGCGGTCACGGTCGTCATCGACACCGTGCACATCGCCGCGATGGCGGTCTGGCTCGGCGGGCTCGCCATGCTGACGCTGTTCCTACTGCGGCCGAAGACAGCCACCGAACGGGAGCTGACGGCGATCATGCCGGTCTGGTCCCGCTGGGCGACCCTGTCCGTCAGCGCACTGTTGCTGGCCGGCGTTGTGCAGGCGCTCATCGAGATCGGCACGCTGAAGGCGCTCGTCACCACGACCTACGGCTGGCTCATCCTGGCCAAGGTGGCGCTCGTCGTCGTCATCCTCGGATTCGCGTACCTGGCGCGGTCATACGTCTACAACGCTCCGGCGGGCAACGTCCTGCGCTGGGCGGTACGCGTGGAGCTGGGCATCGCCGCGGTCATCATCGGCGTCTCGGCCACCCTGACGCAGACCACTCCCGCCCGGGTGGCCGCCGACCAGCCCAGCACCGTCCAACAGACCCAGAACTATTTCACGACGTCGGTGAAGGCCGGGCTGTACACGTTGCAGGTCGACGTGGACCCCGCGAAGACCGGCCAGAACGTGGTGCACCTTTACGCGTACACGCCGGAAGGAAAGCCGTTGAAGGTCGTGGAGTGGGCGGCCAGCGCGGCCCTGCCCACCGCGGGAATCGAGCCGGTGACCATGCCTTTGCTGCCGCTGACCGACAACCACGCGTCGGGGTCCATCAACCTGCCGACGCCGGGCGACTGGCAGATGAAGTTCACCCTGCGGACGACCGAGGTGGACCAGGAGTCGGTCACCGTGACCGTGCCCGTCGGGTAGCAGACCGCATCGAAGCGCCCGCCCACCCGTTGTCCTTGATGGACGACGATGGGAGAGACGAGTCATGCGTGTCTTTCGCGTGCTGGTCGGAATGGTTCTGCTGACGGTCGCGGCGCCCGCGTTGCTGGCTGGGGCCATTGCGTGGTACGCGATGCAGCACCGCGACGCCGCGGGTGAGTTCCAGGCGGGCCTGGAGTCCGTCGCTCACCCGGGGTACGCCGTCGTGGTGCCCGACGTCGACGCGTTGCTCCGGCGGGACGCGCCGTTCGCCCGAGCCGGGCGCACGTCGATGCGGATCACCGCCTTCGCCGGCACTCCACTGTTCGTCGGGCTCGCGTCACCACCCGACGTCGCGGCGCTGCTCCAGGGCTCGCCCTACACGTCGCTGGACGGCGTCACGGTGGGCAGCCGGGGCCCGCTGGGCGTCTCGTCGCGCGCCTTCACGGGCACTCGGATGGCCCCGTTGGGCCGAGTCGAGGAACAGCCGATGTGGCTGCGATCCGGCCTCGGCTCGGTCGAATACCAGCCGTCGGAGTGGCGCGGGCGTACCGTCGCCCTGGTCGTCGTCGCCCCCGACGGACGTTCGCTGAGCGACGTCTCGCTCGGCGCGGCCGTACGCTTCGGCTGGCTCGACTCGACGACCTGGGGACTGCTGATCCTCGGCCCGGTCCTGCTGCTGCTCGGCTTCGTGACGCTGGCCTGGCCCGCGCGGCAGGTGGTCTACGTGCTCGCGCCCGGCGACCCGGGGATCTCGCTGCGCTCCGGTGAACCGGTGAGCTGGACGGACGCGCCCACGCGGGAGAGCCCGGTGATCCTGGCCCGGCCGGGATCGGTGTACACCTCCGCCACCTCTCCGTCCTCTCCAGACGCTTCGTCGCCGGTCTCTTCGGTTCCGGCTTCCTCGGACCTGGGTTCGGCTTCGTCGGCTTCGTCGGCGTCGTCGGCGTCGTCGGCTTCGTCGTCGCCGGAGGACTGGGCTCGGCCGCCGGCTGGCCCAGCTTCGCGTTCCACTGCTTCGGAATCCGGTGCTGTCTCGGCATCGGCGGTCGGCTCCGACGCCGTCTCCGGATCGGCGACCGGCTCCGGATCGACGGTCGAGGATCCGCCGTCGGCGGAGTGGCCGCCCCCGGAGGAGCAGCGGCGTACGCCCCCGCCGATCGACGTGCCCACCCAGGAGATGCGCGTTCTCGAGGATCTGCCCAACGTGCCGCTCGTGCTGAGCGGAAGCCGGTCCTCCTCGGCCGACTCCACGCCCGTCGCCCGATGACCTCCGATCCGGCGTACGCGATCACCATTGACAACGACTCGCAACTGGACGACAACCAAGCTCTCCGTGTATCAGCGCATCCGGTCGCTGCCGGCCGGCGCGGTTCCGCTGGTCTGGCAAGCGAAACCCTGCCACGTCAGCGCACGCGCGGCCGTCGACTGGACCGTCGACCCCGCCTTCGTCCGGGGCGAGAACGCCCGGCTCGCACCGGGTGCCAACTACCAGCCCGGCGACGTCATCCGAGCCCGGCCTGACCGAGCAGAACCAGGTGGTCCTCAGCTACGTCGGAGACGGGTTCGGGTTCAGCCGGCTCGGCACCGTGCCCGAATCAGGATTTCACTACGTCGCCGAGGACATCTCGGTGCCGGGCCCGGGCAACCCCGACCAGGGGAGCGTGGGCATCGGCATGGCAGGGGCAGGCAGCTTCGTCATGCCGACCGCGCCCACGGCAGTCTTTCGCGCCTCGCCCTTCGCGAAGTTGATCAGGCCGGCGGGGGAATGATCAGGGTCGCGGGGACACGACACTCCGGTCGATCACGACCGATAGTTCATGATCGCGCGGAAAGCTACGGGCGGGGCGGGGTGGGGTGGGAAGCCACGCGGGTGGGCCCGCGGGGAAGCGGGCCCACCCTCACCGGGGGAACGGTGTAAACGGCGAAGGCCCGAACCTTCTGGAGCCTTCGTGTGGGGAGACGAGTCCTGCGCGGTGGATCGTCCCTTCTATACGAAAGTTTAGCCCTGCGTCCCAGAACGGACAATAGGTCCGTTTTCGAGTGGCTCCGGCGCGGGCCGCCGGGTCGGCACCGGCAGCAGCAGGACGAGCGCCAGCGACAGCAGCACGAATGCGTTACGCAGCAGGAATTCGCGTACGCCGGGGGTCGGTCGCTGTTCGACGCCCCAGTCCACGAACGTGTCGACGCCTATCACGCAGATGGCGTACGCGGCGACGGCGGCCGGCAGCAGCCAGCCCCGGCGGTTGCCCCGGGCGGCGTACGCGGCCCCGACGAGCGCCACGATCGCCGGCACGAACCAGTACATGTGGTGGACCCAGGTGATCGGGCTGATCAGCCCGGCGGTCAACCCCGTCAGCGCCAGCCCGGTGATCTCGTCCCCACCGCGGGCGGCGATCGACGCGCGCCACAGCCCGTACACCGCCACCGCGACGGCGAGCCCGGCCCACAGCGCCTGATCCGGCCGGTCCGGCGCGGCCAGCCGGCTGAGCAGCCCGTTCAGCGACTGGTTCGCGGTGTAGTCGGTCCGGCCGACCCGCGAGGTGTCCCACAGCGCCCCGAACCAGAAGTCCCGGGTCGCGGTCGGGGCGATCAAGGCTGCGAGCAGGGTCACGCCGATCGCGGTGCCGGCTGCCACGAAGGCTTCCTTGATACGCCGAGTGACCAGCAGATAGATGATGAACAGCGCCGGGGTGAGCTTGATGGCGGCGGCCAGCCCGATGCCGACCCCGGTGAAACGGCTGCCCCTCGGCAGCAGCACCAGCAGATCGAGGAGGATCAGGGCGACGAGATACATGTTGATCTGCCCGAACGACAGCGTCGTCCGGATCGGTTCGATCACGAAGACCAGCGGCGTCGCCAGGCCGAAGGCGTACCAGTGGGGAATGGCGAGCCGGTGGGCGAGCCCGCCGGTGACCCACCACGTGGTGACCACGACGGCGGCGATCGTGCCCGCGGTCAGCAAGCCGATCCCGAGACCCTGCGGCAGCAGCCCGAGCGGCGCCATGATCAGGGCGGCGAACGGGGGATAGGTGAAGTAGAGCCGGCCCTGCAGATCGTCGGGCTGGGCGAAGTCGTAGAGCTCGTGACCGTCGAGCCACCACTTCTCGGCGCTGATGTAGATCTTCAGGTCGAAGAAGTGCTGCCCACGGAACAGCCACCAGAAGGCGACCGCGGCGACCACCCAGGTGACGGCGACGATCGCGAGTCGGCGGTTGCGCGCTGGCTCAGGCATGCAGACACGGTAGTGGACGCCGTGGTAACCAGAGTTGAGACACCCGTCGTAGGCTGTCCCAATGGCTGCTGATCTTCTCGTCTGGATCGACTGCGAGATGACCGGTCTGAACCTGGGTTCGGACGCGCTCATCGAGGTCGCCGCGCTCGTCACCGATCCCGATCTCAACGTGCTCGGCGACGGCGTCGACGTCGTGATCCACACCGAGGACGCGCAGCTCGACGGCATGCTCGAGGTCGTCAAGGAGATGCACGAGAAGTCGGGTCTCACCGACGAGGTACGCCGCTCGGCCGTCACCCTGGCCGAGGCGGAGCAGCTCGTCATGAACTACATCACGCAGTACGTGCCGGAGCCGCGTACCGCCCCGCTGTGCGGCAACTCGATCGCGACCGACCGGGGCTTCCTCGCCCGGGACATGCCGCTGCTCGACAACCACCTGCACTACCGGATGATCGACGTCTCCTCGATCAAGGAGCTGTGCCGCCGCTGGTACCCTCGGGTGTACTTCGGGCAGCCGCAGAAGGGCCTGGCCCACCGCGCGCTCGCCGACATCAAGGAGAGCATCCGCGAACTGGCGTACTACCGGCAGACGATCTTCGTGCCGCTGCCGGGGCCGGACGTCGACACCGCCAAGGGCATCGCGGGGACGCTCGTCTGATCCGCTGCTCTGATCGGCCGCGAGCGCGGTGCTGTGTGTCGCCGCATACCCAGTGGACAGCGCCGGTGGTCGTACCGCTATCATTGGTCGGTCGCCGCGGGCTGATAGGTCCGCGGTTGATGATGGTGGTCGTAGCTCAGTAGGTAGAGCACCGGGTTGTGGTCCCGGGTGTCGCGGGTTCGAATCCCGTCGATCACCCCATTCGCAGAAGCCCTGTCCGTCCGGACAGGGCTTCTTTCATCTCATGATCGTCGGGCGTTACGCGGAGGGCGTGGCAGTCGCGGTGGCGCTCGCTGTCGGGTCCGGTGTGGCGGACTCGGACTCCGACGGGGCGGGTGTGGGGGTCACGGCGGACACGAACGGGACGGCGCTGCCCTTGACGTACTCGTCCCAGGTCATGTTCCAGTGCGTCCAGCCGTTGCCGTTCTTCAGCTGCCGCTCGGTGCCCTTGGTGATCACCGGGTCGCCGATGCTGGTCAGGTTGAACAGCCACTTGGCGTTGGCGGGGGACATGTTGAGGCAGCCGTGCGACACGTTGCGCTTGCCCTGGGAGCTGATCGACCACGGTGCCGAGTGGATGTACTCGCCGCCCCAGGTCAGCCGCTGGGCGTAGTCGATCGGGGTGCGGTAACCCAGCTCGGGGCCGAGTTCGGCGTACGTGTCGAAGATGGTGTGCACGAACTTCTCGATGATCACCACGGTGCCGCTGGACGACGGGGTGCTGGGCTTGCCGAGGCTGATCGGGATCTTCTTGACGACCTTGCCGTCCTTGGTCACCGTCATCTGCTTGGTCTTGTTGTCGGCGACCATGATCACGGCCGAGCCGATGGTGAGGTTCTCCAGCGTGATGTCGCCCTTGCCGTAGTACCCGTCGCCCATGTCGAGCCCGCCGATGGCCAAGCGCGCGTTGACCTTGGTGCCGGCCTGCCAGTACTCCTTGGGCCGGTAGTGCACCTCGGTCCCGGAGAACCAGTGCCAGATCCCGTCCTGCACCGGCTCGCTGCTCACGAACAGCCGCTTCTGCACCTCGGCCCGCTGCGCCTCGGGGATGGCCCGGCTGAACTTGTACATCAGCGGCATGCCCACGCCGGCCTTCGCGTTGTCGCCCAGGAAGCTGGTGACCCGGACCGTCTTGCTCGGCTTGGCCATCGTGGTGAAGCCGCTCGTCGTGGTCCCGGTCTTGCCGTCGCTTCCGGTCGCGGTCACCGTCAGCGTGTACGCCATGCTGTAGCCGAGCGTCTTAGCCGGGACCCAGCTGCTGCCGTCGGCGCGTAGCTCGCCCGTGACGACCGTGCCGTTGGCGTCCTTGAGCTCGACGGTCGCCTCGGTGGCGTTCTTCAGCTCGTAGACGATCTCGGTGGCGGCCGACACCCCGGTGGCGTCCTTCGCCGGGGTGACGATGGTCGCCGCGGCGGCGTTCGGGTCCGGCTTCGGCGATTCGGTCGCCCCGCCGGTGCCGCCGCCGGAGCCCTTGTCGGAAGTGCAGGCGGCCAGGCCGGCGGCCACGCCCACGAGACCGGCGCCGGCGAGCAGGCCACGCCGGGTCGCGGTGCGGCCGGTTGGCGTACGGCCGGAAACGGTGCGCTCCATGTGCCCCTCATCCATCGGCATCGCGAACCGAACCCGGTCGCGGTCAACGATCTATCGTGCCTTAAAGACGTGGCGCGACAAGGTCTCGTTGCCGGTGGTGAAGGAAAACACGCCCGTTCGTAGGCCGGATTCAGCTGGCCGAGGGGGTCGGCGTACCCAATTGGGCGTTTCCGGCCGTTCCTGGGCTGGTGCTCGGCGCCACCGTCGGAGACGGCTTGGGCTTCGGATACGGCTCGTACGCGACCGCGTTGGCGACGTCGGAGGCGACCGGGACGGCGCTGCCCTTGAGGAAGGTCGGCCAGTCCATGTCCCACACCGTCCACCCGTTGCCGGGGGCGAGTTTGACCTCGGTGCCGCTGACGGTGACGGGGGTGCCGACCTTCATCACGGTGAACAGGTACGCGGCGTTGCCCGGTCCGATGTTGACGCAGCCGTGGGAGACGTTGGTGTAGCCCTGGTCGCTGACGCTCCACGGTGCCGAGTGGATGAACTCGCCGCCCCAGGTCAGGCGCTGGGCGTAGTTCACGTCGACCACGTAGCCGCCGTTCGGCTCACCCCGGGTGTCGAACCGATAGGTGTACGCCTGCTCCATGACCACCATGTGCCCGCTCGAACTGGGCGTGCTGGCCTTGCCGAGGCTGACCGGCATCGTCTTGATCAGGGTGCCGTTCTTGAATACCTGCATCTGCTTGGGGTGATTCGTGACCTTGACCTCGACCTTGTCCTTCGCGATGCGTACGCGGGCGATCTTGTCCTCTTCGCCGTAGTAGCCACCGCCGAGGGCCTGTCCCTTCAGGCCCAGCCGGACGGTCAGCTTCGTCCCCGGCTGCCAGTACGCCGCCGGCCGGTACTGCACCTGGGTCGGGCTGAACCAGTGCCACGCACCGGGCTGGGGCGGGTCGCTGGTCACGAAGAACCGCTTCTGCACCGCCGCCCGCAGGTTCGCCGGGACGTCCCGCACGAACTCGATCGGGATCGGCATGCCGACGCCGTACTCCTGACCGTCGAAGAGGTAGAAGCCGACGCCTTCCACCTGGGACGGCTGCTTCATCGTGGTGAACGCGACCGACTTGGACTCGTGATGCGTACGCGAGCCGACGGCGGTCACCGTGGCGGTGTAGCGCTGGGCGTACTTGAGCGGGGCCGTGGGCACCCAGGCCGACGCGTCCGAGCGCAGTTCACCGGCGATCTTCTGGCCGGCGGCGTCGCGTACGTCGACTCCGTCGACCGTTCCGGACCCGAGTTTGATGCCGATCTCGGCGCTGATCGGTACGCCCGACGCCCGGTCTGCAGGGCTGACGGTGAGCGCCAGGTTCTCCTGCGGCGCCTGCGCGCTCGTCGTCGACTGCGCGGCGTCCTTAGTGGCGGTGCATCCCGCCAGTGCCGTCGCGCCGCCCAGTACGGCGACCATGATCATCGCTCGGAATCCAGCCATCCCGCTGCCCCCCGTTTGTCCGCTTCACGGATATCGTGCACTATCGCGGGGGTTCGTGGGGCTTGGTCCTGGGATTCCATCGGGAGCCGGTTCGTAGCGGATCACGGATATGCATGTGATCATGAGGCGATTTGGCATGCATATCCGTGATCTGCCGCCGAAAGAACCTGGGAGCTAGCGGGCGGCGGCGGCGAGCCGCAGCGAGCGAACGTGTTCGATGAGCGCGATCAGCACCTCCCGGCCGGACGCGCGATCCCGGACGTCGCACATGACCAGTGGAACGTTGGGATCCAGGGCCAGCGCGTTGCGTACGGCGTCGGCTTCGAACGGCTGCTCGCCGTAGAAGCAGTTCACCGCCACGATGAACGGGGTCTCCCGCCGTTCGAAGTAGTCGATCGAGGGGAAGCAGTCGGCCAGCCGCCGGGTGTCGGCGAGCACGACCGCGCCGAGGGCGCCGAGGGCCAACTCGTCCCACAGGAACCAGAACCGGTCCTGGCCCGGAGTGCCGAACAGGTAGAGGACGACGTTGTCGCCGAACGTGATCCGGCCGAAGTCCATCGTCACCGTCGTGGTGGTTTTTCCCTCCACTCCGGACAAATCATCGGATTCGGTGCTCTCCGATGTCAGGACTTCCTCGGTGTGCAGTGGCAGGATCTCGCTCACCGCACCCACGAGCGTCGTCTTGCCTACGCCGAAGCCGCCCGCGATCAGGATCTTGATCGCCGTCGGCACCGGACGCGCCCGGCCGTCAGCTGGTTCGGAGGCCATGGATCACCGCCTGGAGTAGGTCGTCGTCGGGAAGGGTGTCGGAGGGGGCGTCGACCTTGGTGATCGCGCCCGCCTCCAGCAGGTCGGCCAGCAGCACGCGGACCACGCCCAGGCCGTAGCCCAGGTGAGAGGCGAGTTCGGCGACCGAGACCGGGTCGCGAGCCCGGGCGAGGATGGCCCGGTGCTCCGGTTGCAGGTGGATGGTGCTGCGTTGCAACGCGAACGGCGCCGCCGTCACGTGACTCAGCAGGTCGAACGTGGCCACGCCGGGTTTCGCCCGGCCGCCGGTGAGCGCGAAGGATCGCACGAGCGGGCCGGCGTCGTCGTCCAGCCAGTCGTGCGAGTTCCCGGACTCCCCGTCAGCGCGCATTCGCCGTGCTTCTGGGCTGGGTGGCCAGGTTGTGCCCGATCCGCTCCACCAACATCGCCATCTCGTAGGCGACCATGCCGATGTCGGAATCGGCGGCCGCCAGCACCGCGAGGCAGGACCCCTGCCCGGCCGAGGTGACGAGCAGGAAGGCGCTCTCCATCTCGATGATCGTCTGCCGGACCGCGCCCCGCTGGAAATGCCGGCCAGCACTGCGCGACAGGCTTGCGAAACCGGCCGCGACCGCCGCCATGTGCTCGGCCTCGGCCTGCGCGAGGTTGCGCGAGGCGCCCATCAACAGGCCGTCCACCGACAACACGACGGCCTGCTGGGCGGCGGGAACCCGCGCCACGAAGTCGTCGATCAGCCAGTCCAGGCCGTGGGCGGGGTTGCTCATTGCTGCTCCTCCGAACCTTCCAAGGGGGGCGCCGCCTGCTGGGCGGCCTCGGCGCGGCCCCGATTCGTGCCGGCTTGCAGCGAGGACAGCATCGAGCGACTCGCCTCGGGCGCGCGCGAGGTCCGCACGGGTTGCTCTTCTTCACCATTTTGTACGCGCAACTGAGGGGCCAGACTGGCCTGCCGTTGCCGCATGGGCAATCCTTCGGGGCTGAGCTGATGCGGCCCGCTGACCGGCTGGACTGCACTTCTGGCGGCTGGCCCAAGAGGTTCCCCGGCGAGTGCGGCGATCATGGGCTGCTCGGCGGTCGCCTCGTCCATCAGGGCAGGCGGCGCCGGTAACGATGAGCCGCTCGGGTGAAGAGCAGGAGTGCGGTCAGCAGCCACGGCGGTCGCTGCTTTCGGCGTATCACCGGCGGGGAGCGCGGCCAGCGCGACCTGGGGGCGGGCCACGGTGAGTTCGCCCTGCGCGGGCCGTTCCTCGACCACCAGCTCGCGCGGCAGCAGCGCGACGGCGGTGATCCCGCCGTAGGGCGACGCGCGGAGGGTGACCTTGATGCCGTGCCGAGCGGCCAGCCGCGCCACCACGAACAGACCGAGCCGCGAGCTGTGCGCGGGGTCGAAGTCCGGTGGTTCGGCGAGCCGGCCGTTGGCCTCGTCGATCGCCTCCTGGGGCAGGCCGACGCCGCGGTCCTCGATCTCCACCGCGAACCCGTTGGGCACCAGCTGCCCGGAGAGCTGGACGTGCGTGTCGCGCGGGGAGAAGGCGGTCGCGTTCTCCAGCAGTTCGGCGAGCAGGTGCACGACGTCGCTGACAGCCCGGCCGATCAGCGCCATCTCGGGCAGCGTCACCACCGTGATCCGGGTGTACTCCTCGACTTCGGACACCGCCGAGCGCAGCACGTCGTGCAGCGGGACCGGGTTGCGCCAGCCCCGGCCGGGCACCGCGCCCGCCAGGATGACCAGGTCCTCGGAGTGGCGGCGCAGCCGCGTGCCGAGGTGGTCGATGCGGTACAGCTCCTCCAGGTCCTGCGGGTCGGTGACCCGGCGTTCCATCGCGTCGAGCAGCGACAGCTGCCGGTGCACCAGCACCTGGCTGCGCCGACCGAGGTTGAGGAAGACCTGGTTGAGGCCGGCCCGCAGATGCGCCTCATGGACCGCCGCCTCGATCGCCGTACGCTGCATCTCGGCGAACGCGCCGCCGAGTTGGCCCAGTTCGTCGTCGGCGTGGCTGAGCGGTGGCGCCTCGGCGTCCACGTCGACCGCCTCGCCGCGCCGCAGCCGGCCGACGACGTCGGGCAGTTTGCGATCGGCCATGTCGAGCGCTTCGGCCCGCAGCTCCCGCAGGCGCCGGATGATCGAGCGCGCGATCCGGATCGACAGCAGCACCAGGCCGATGATCAGCAGGAGGCCGAGCAGACCGGCGATCAGCAGCCGCAGGATGATCCTGGTGGCTGCCGGGGTGGCCGCCTCGATCGCCCGGCCGGCGATCTGATCCTCCAGATGCGACAGTTCCAGGTTGAGCGCGGTGATGTCGGCGTCCCACTGCTTGCGGTCGATGCCGCCCGGCACCCGGGTGCCCGTCGACTCCGAGATCTTGTCCTCGGCCGCCCGGACGCGGGTGTACGCCTCACTCGTCGTGATCTTCTCGTACCAGGCGGTGTCCTCGGCGAGCAGGGAACGCGTACCGATGATGTAGAGATGGCGCTGGGCGCCGATGGCCTGCACGATCATGCTGCGCTCGCCGGGCGCGTACGTGCCGCCGCCCGCGAGCACGCCGCTGATCAGCGCGTCCTCAAGGGAGAACAGATCCCGGGCCTCGTTGATCGTCGCGGTCGTCGTCGACGCCTGGGCCAGCGTGTGATCGTCCACTTCGATCGCGGTCGAGAACACCGCGAACGCCTTCTCGATCATCGCCGTGTAGGCGTTGACCACCTGCAACCGCGAGTACCGGCCGGTGTCGACCGACGCGCGGGCGGTCGGCAGCGAGCCGAGCGCGGTCAGCATCTCGTCGATGCGTCGCATGGCCGCCGGCGACGCCGAATCACGGAGATCCTCGCCCTCGGCGAACTGCTTCAGCTTGGCCACCGTCGAGTCGGTACCGGACCGCTGATCCTTCAGCGCGCCGGCGACGCCGGTGTCCCCGCTGACGAGCTGGGACGACAGTTTGCGCTCCCGTTCCAGGGAGTACGCCACCGCACCGGTCGGCAACGCCGCGTTGTTGGCGCTGGTCTCGGCGTCGAGCAGGTTGCCGGCGGCCGACACCGACAGCGTGGTGCTGAACGCCCACATGCCGACCAGCGGCAACAGCGGCGCGAGCAACAGCAGCAGGACGCGCGACCGGATCGTCCAGGTACGCCGGAGGAAGAGGGGTCTGTTCATGGGACCTCATGGGCGGGCTTGGAGTTCGCGGAGGAGGACCCGGTGATCGTAGGCGATGATCACCGGTTGACGCAGTACGTCAGGCTCGGCTTTCGTTCCAGGACCGGTCGAGGGCCGTCACGCAGTAGCTCGTGCCACCCGTTTTGGCCGCCGCGGCGTCCTGCCACGAGTGCGTGCCGCTCGGCACGGTCGCCACGAGGACCCCGTCGCGATACACCGCGTACCGGTACGCCTTCGGGCCGGATTCGGTGGGACGCCACGTGACCATGGTCTTCTCCGCCGTTCGGCGTACCACCAGGGTGGGAGCGAGCGGCGGATCGGCCTTCAGCCGCGCCGAGACCGGGATGAGCGCGGGCGTCGCGTTGTGCGCGTCGCGGTAGCGCGTCACCGCTCCCAGCTTGTTCGTGCGGACGCTTTTGGCGCTGAAATGGATGCTGCCGAGCACACCCGACTTCTGGTTGAGCGCGATCTGCCGATCCAGTTCCGCTGGATCCTTCCACACGCCCGCGTTGTTGATGCGGTAGTCCGCCTGTCCGATGTAGAGATGCACGTCAGTGCCCTTGACCACCTCGGTCCACCAGCGCAGCAGTATCGCGTAGTCGGCGATCTTGAAACCGATGTACCAGTAGAGCTGCGGCACGATGTAGTCGAGCCAGCCCTCCTTGATCCAGGTACGCGTGTCGGCGTAGATCGCGGAGTAACTCTCCAGCCCCCGGGTGGCCGAGCCGCGGCGGTCGCTGTCGTCGTTGCGCCAGATGCCGAACGGGCTGATCCCGAAGCGCACCCACGGCTTGACCTGCTTGATCCGCTCGTACGTCTCCTTGACGAGCAGGTTGACGTTGTCGCGCCGCCAGTCGTTCTTGTTCTTGCCGCCGCCGTACCTGGCGTAGCTGGCCTGGTCCGGGAACTCCTGCCCGGTCTTCGGGTACGGGTAGAAGAAGTCGTCGAAGTGCACGCCGTCCAGGTCGTACTTCTCGACCGACTCCAGGATCGAGTCCTCGACCCACTTACGCGCCTCCGGAATCCCCGGATCGAAATACGCGTGCTTCTCCTCGCCGGCCTTCAACGGGTAGGTGACCGTCCACTCAGGATGCGGGTAGCCCGCCGGGACGACGGGATCCTGGCTCGCCTTGTACGGGTTGTACCAGGCGTGGAACTCCAGGCCCCGCTTGTGCGCCTCGTCCACCGCGTACGCCAGCGGGTCCCAGCCCGGATTCGTGTTGTCCTTCCGGCCGGTGAGCCAGTAGGAGAACGGGGCGAATCCGCTCGGCCAGAAGGCGTCACCGCTGGGGCGTACGTGGACGAAGATCGCGTTGTGGTTCATCTTCACGGCGAGATCGAGCCACTGCTGATACTCGGCCTTGACGGTCGCCTCCGGCAGACCCGGGCGGCTCGGCCAGTCGATGTTGCGTACGGTGGTCAGCCACATGCCCCGCAGCTCCCGGGGCGCGGTCTGGCCGCAGGCATTGCGATTGACGACCGCCTCGGCGGCCTGCTCGCCGATCGCCCGGCCGGGCCGGCTCACATCGGCCGCCGCCCACAGCCCCAAGCTCCCCACCAGGGCCAAGGCTGTCGCCGCGAACACCCACCTCGCGCGCATTGGCGGACTCTATCCGGAGTTCGCCCCCACCGCATGGGTTGACCGCGGCGATCTCCGCCGCTTTGTGATCTCCGGTGGGCCGTGCACCTATCCGTGCGGCCGATAGGTGCGCCATCCACCGGAGATCACCAGCCTTCGCCACGGGGAAATCGGTGGCTGGGGCGGGGTGGGGCTGGCAAGATCCACATATGGACGTGGTGGCGCGGGCGCGACAGCTCTGGGAAGTCTTGGCGGATCGGCCGGGGAGCTTCCCGGGGTCGGGAACGGCGATCGTCGTCGCGCCGACGTCCAAGCTTTGCCCGCCTGGTTGGTGCGGCACGGTGACGATCGGCGGCGCGACGCTCGTGACCTGCCCGGATGAGGCTTCGGCCCAGGCGATGCGTACCACCGGCGAGTGGGACGACCTGGCGGCGCGGACCCTCGGCCCGGCGCATTTGGCGTACCTCGATCCGGCACGGTTCCGCCCGGCCGGCTCGGCTGACGCGGTGGCGAAGGACGAACTGCGCGGCCTGCTCGGCGTGGTGGACCAGGCGGATGTCGACGAGTGTGGCCTCGAAGAGATCGACAGTCTCGCGTACACGCTGGAAGCGAAGGGTGAGATCGTCGCGGCCGCCGGCTATAAGCGCTGGCCGGACGACATCGCGCACCTTTGCGTTCTCACCCACCCCGAGCACCGCGGGCGCGGTTTTGCGCGCCGCGTCGCCTCGGCCGCCGTCGAGGCCGCGCTGTCCGAGGGCTTGTTCGGTCAGTGGCGGGCCCGGCCCGTGGCCAGCCGCAAGGTCGCGGCGGCTCTGGGATTTCAGGATATTGGTACGCAGTTCAGCCTGCGTTTGAAGGAGCGATGATGATCAGGTATCCCGCGCCGCTGCGCCCCGGTGACCGGATCGGAGTCACCTCGCCGTCGAGTGGGGTGCAGGAGCGGTTCCGCCCGCGGCTGGATTTCGTGCTCGCGGATCTGGCGCGGCGCGGCTACGCGGTGACCGTCGGCGAGTGCATGGACGGTTCCGGGATCGTGTCCGCGCCGGCGGCGCAGCGGGCGGCGGAGTTGACGGCGATGCTGACCGACCCGGGCATCGGGGCGGTCGTGCCGCCGTGGGGTGGTGAGCTGGCGACCGATCTGCTGCCGCGGCTCGACTTCGCCGCGATCGCCGAGTCGGACCCGGGCTGGCTGGTCGGCTACTCCGACATCTCGACGCTGCTGCTGGCGATCACGACGCGGACGGGTGTGGCGACGCTGCACGGGCAGAACCTGATGCACACGCCGACGCAGCGGCCGGACGGGATCACGCACTGGCTCGACGCGCTGGCCGCCGGGCCGGGTGCGGTGCTGGAGCAGCGCGCGTCGACACATCACAAGGCGCCCGGCTTCTACAACATCATCGAACAGCCCGACCTGGTCGAGGCGAACCTGGATCAGCCGGGCTCGTGGCGGCTGCTCGATCCGGGAGCCGGACCCGTCCGGGTGGCCGGGCGGCTGATCGGCGGCTGCGTCGAGACCGTCGTCTGCCTCGCCGGTACGCCGTACGGGGATGTGCGGGCGTTCGCCGAGAACCATGCGCCGGAGGGGCTGATCGTCTACGTCGAGGTGTGCGAGCACGCCGCCGCCGATGTCGCCCGGGAGCTGTACGGATTGCGGCTGGCGGGCTGGTTCGACCGGGCGAACGCCATCCTCGTCGGGCGTACGGACGCCCCGGCGGCGGGCTCGTTCACCCAGGACGACGCCGTACGCTTCGCGTTCGGCGATCTGGACATTCCGGTCATCCTCGATGTGGACTGCGGACATGTCGCGCCGGAACTCGCCCTGGTGAACGGTGCTCTCGCCGAGGTCGTCGTCGACGGCGCTGACCAGCGGATCGTTCAGACCTTGAAGTGAGGGCTCCACTGGACGGCCATCGCCTTGTACCTTTGCGGGCATGGGTCTCGCCACGAAGTTCCGCCAGAAGCTGCGTACGTTCATGCAGCGCCCCGGATCCACCGTCAGCCTCGCCCCGTTCGAGGCCCTGCTGCCTCGGATCGAGGAGCTGGAGGAGGAGCTGAAGGCGCTGTCCGACGACGAGCTGAAGGCTCGGGCGCTGGAGCTGGGCGACCGGCTGACCGGCGCTGGGGAGACGGAGGACAGCGAGCCCGAGGAGTCCCCGGAGTACGTGGACTCGCTCCAGCGGGCCCAGCCGGTGATGATCCACGACGACGACCTCGTCGAGATCTGCGCGCTCGGCCGGGAGGCCGGTCGGCGGGCGCTCGACGAGCGCGCCTTCGACACGCAGCTGCTGGGCGCGATGTCGATGCTGGCGGGCACGATCGTCGAGATGGCCACCGGTGAGGGCAAGACCCTGGCCGCCGCGATCGCCGCGTTCGGGTACGCCACCCGCGGCGCGCGCGTGCAGATCATGACGGTCAACGACTACCTGGCCCACCGGGACGCCGAGTGGATGCGCCCGGTCTACGACCTGCTCGGCATGACCGTCGGCTCGGTCGGCGAGGGCTCGACGCACGAGGAGCGCGTGGCGGCGTACGCGTGCGACGTGACCTATGCGTCGGTCAGCGAGGCCGGTTTCGACTTCCTCCGTGACCAGCTCGTCACCTCCAAGGACGACGAGGTGATGCCAGGTCTGGCGACGCTGATCCTCGACGAGGCCGACTTCATCCTCATCGACGAGGCCCGGGTGCCGCTGGTGCTGGCGGGCAGCGTCGAGGAACTGGTCTCGCCGGCGCAGAAGGCCGCCGAGATCGTGGCGAAGATGGAGAAGGCCCGCGACTTCATCCGGGTCGAGGGCGGCCGCAACGTCCAGCTCACCGAGGCCGGCGCGCGCCTGGTCGAGCGCGAATGGGACGGCATCGACCTGTACGCCCAGGACAACCTCGACAAGCTGACCGCGATCAACCTGGCGCTGCACGCACGCGTACTCGTGCACCGGGACGTGGACTACATCGTGCGGGACGGGCAGGTCCAGCTCGTCGACAGCGTACGCGGCCGGGTCGCCCAGCGTCGCCGCTGGCCGGACGGGCTGCAGGCGGCGGTCGAGGCGAAGGAGGGCGTGCACTCGACGGCCGAGGGCGAGATCCTCGCGACCATCACCGTGCAGGGGTTCGTCGGGCTGTACCCGACGGTCTGCGGCATGACCGGAACGGCCGTCAACGTCGGCGACGAGCTGCGGGAGTTCTACCGCCTCGAAGTCGCGGTGATCCCGCCGAACACCCCGTCGATCCGTAACGACGACGAGGACCGCGTCTACGCCACCGCGGAGGAGAAGGAAGACGCGATCATCGCCGAGGTCGCCGAGGCGCACGAGCAGGGCCGCCCGGTCCTGATCGGCACCCTCGACGTGGCCGAGTCCGAGCGGCTGGCCCGCTCGCTGCGGGAAGCCGAGATCGAGTGCGTCGTCCTCAACGCCAAGAACGACGCCGAAGAGGCGGCGATCATCGCCGAGGCCGGCGCCCTGGGCCGGGTGACCGTGTCGACGCAGATGGCCGGCCGCGGCACCGACATCCGCCTCGGCGGCCGGGACGAGCGCGACCGGGACGAGGTCGTCGAGACGGGCGGCCTCTACGTCATCGGAGCCGGCCGGCACGACAGCCGCCGCGTCGACGACCAGCTCCGCGGCCGCGCCGGCCGCCAGGGCGACCCCGGCGGCTCGGTGTTCTTCGTCAGCCCCGAGGACAGCCTGATCGTCCGCAACGGCGAGCCGTTCACGGCCAACGTCGCCGCCGACGGCCGGATGACCGGCGCCGAGGTCGACTACTCCGTCAGCCACGCACAGAAGGTCTCCGAAGGCGTGCACTTCGAGATCCACCGCAACACCTGGAAGTACGGCGTACTCGTGGAGCGGCAGCGGCAGCTGCTGGCCGCCAAGCGCCGGGAGCTGCTCAACACCGACCTCGCCGCGCGGTGGGTTCTCGAAGCCGACAAGGAGCGCTACGACGAGATCGCCGACGCCATCGGCGACGAGGAGACCGAAGAGGCGGCGCGCTCGATCGCGCTGGCGCACCTCGACCGGGCCTGGGCCGACCACCTGGCGATGCTGTCCGACGTACGCGAAGGCGTCCACCTGCGTGCCCTCGGCCGCCAGGACCCGCTCGACGAATACCACCGGGTCGCCATCCCGGCGTTCAAGGAGCTGACCGAGGGCATCCAGACGAGCACGGTCGAGACCTTCGCCGAGGCGGAGCTGACCGACCCGGACTGGGACACGTCGGCGGCGGGCCTGCCCCGCCCGACGGCGACCTGGACCTACATGGTGCACGAGAACCCGTTCGGGTCCGAGATCGAGCGGTTCGTCTCCGCGATGGCCCGGGCGCTGCTCGGCAAGCGCTCCTGACCCGTTTTCGCAAGGCGCCGGATCCCGTAAACAGGTCCGGCGCCTTCGTGCAGGTGCTGCACTTGAATTATGGCTAAGTACCTGATTCTGTACCGCGCCGACAAGACCATGAACGAGCAGATGAGCGGCTCCACCCCGGAAGAGATGAAGGCCGGGATGGACGCCTGGAACGCCTGGGCCGGCAAGGCCGGTTCCGCGATCGTGGACTTCGGCAACCCGACCAACCCGGTCGACGACGCCGGTGGCGGCCAGCCCGTCGGCGGCTACTCGATCCTGGAGGCGACCGACACGGACGCGCTCGACCAGATCCTGGAAGGGCACCCGCACGCGGCGCAGGGCGGCACCATCGCCATCTACGAGATCATGCCGATGCCCGGCATGTAACGCACTCTTTCGTTTCCTGCAGATCAGGGGTATGCAGCCTTCGAGGGCCCATGATCACATGCATATCCCTGATCTGCAGCCATAAGTCCGCCGGCCGAGCGGAGCGAGGCGCGCGGAGTGGGCGGAGCGAGGCGCGCGGGTCGGGCGCGGCGTCAGCCGTGCCAGGAGCGCCAGAGCGAAGCGTAGGCGCCACCCGCGCGTACGAGGTCGTCGTGGCTGCCTAGTTCGCTCACCCGGCCCCCTTCCAGCACCGCGACCCGGTCGGCGTCGTGGGCGGTGTTCAGCCGGTGCGCGATCGCGATCACCGTCCGTCCTTCGAGGACGGCGGCCAGCGCCCGTTCGGTGCGGCGGGCCGTCGTCGGGTCGAGGGCGGCGGTCGCCTCATCGAGGATCAGCGTGTGCGGATCGGCCAGGACCAGCCGGGCCAACGCCAGTTGCTGCGCATCCGCCGGGCCGAGCGTACGCACACCGTCGCCGAGTTCGGTGTCCAAGCCGTCCGGGAGGTCGCCGTACCAGTCGGCGCCGACGGCGACCAGCGCGTCGAGCATGTCGTCGTCGGTCGCGCCGGGCGCGGCGAACGCCAGGTTGTCCCGCAGGCTGCCCATGAACACGTGATGCTCCTGTGTCACCAGCGCGATCCGGCGACGCCGTTCGGCCGGGTCGATCTTCGTCACGGCGAGCCCGCCGAGCGTCACCACGCCTTCCCGCGGCGCGTCGATCCCCGCGAGCAGCCGGGCCAGCGTCGACTTGCCCGCCCCGGACGGACCGACGATCGCCAACCGCTCCCCTGGGCGTACCGCTAGATCTATGCCGTGCAGCACGTCGTGGCCGTCACCGTAGGCGAAGCGCGCGCCGCGCACGATCAGCTCGCGCTGGTTCGAGGCCGGAACCTCGCCGCGGGGCTCGGGCGGCACCATGCCGACGCCCAGCACGCGCGCGAAGGACGCGAGCCCGCGCTGGGCTTGTTCGAGCCAGATCATCACGCGGTCGAGCGGGTCGATGGCCTGCTGGACGTAGAGCGTGGCGCTGACGACGACGCCGAGGCTGAGCCCGTGCCGCATGAAGAACCCGCCTGCCAGCAGCATGGCGGCGGCGGGCAGTGCGTAGCCGGCCTCGACGATCGGGAAGAACACCGAGCGCAACGCCAGCGTCCGCCGCCGCGCCTGCCACTGCCGCCCGATCTTCTCGGTGCCGTGCGCCACGCGCTCGTCGGCCAGGCGCAGGGCCTCGACGGTGCGGCCGCCCTCGGCCGTCGTGGTCAAGGCCTCGGTCAGCTCGGACGCCGTCTCACCTTCCATGAGGTACGCCGGACTCGCCCGGCGCAGATACCACCGCGCCACGGCAGCAGTGGTGGGTACGCCGGCCAGGGCGACCAGTCCGAGCGGCGGATCCATGACGATCACGGCGCCGAAGATCAGCAGCAGTTGGATGGCGGAGATCAGCAGCGTCGGCACCACCGTACGCACGGTGTTGCCGACCGTGGCGACGTCGACCGAGCTGCGAGTGGCGAGATCACCGGTGCCGGCCCGTTCGACCGCCGAGACCGGCAGCGCGAGCGTACGCGCGACGAAGTCCTCGCGGAGCCGGGCGTTGGCCCGCTCACCGAACCGATGCCCGAGGTACTGCGCCTGTCGCGACACGAGCACCTGGACCAGTACGCACGCGCCGACCGCCAAGGCCATCTTGTCCACATCGGAAGCGCCGGCGCCCTTGCTGACGGCGTCGACGATCCGGCCGATCAGGAACGGTCCGCCCAGGCCGGCGACGGCCGCCACGACATGCAAGGCGATCGCGGCGGCGACGACCTTCTTCTCCCGCCGAGTCAGGTCCGCGGTCTCGCGCCAGACCGTCTTGCGGTCGGCGACCGGAAGCCCCTTCTTCATCGCGCCGCCCCCGTCGTCTCGTCCTCGGAGTCCCGGGCGACCAGCGCTCGGTAACCGGATTCCTGGTGAAGCAGATCCTCATGCCGCCCGCACGCGACGACCTTCTTCTGCGCGATGTAGGTGACCTCGTCGGTGCCGGCGAGCAGCAGGGGAGATGTCGCGAACACAACCGTCGTACGCCCTTCCCGGTGGTCCCGGAGACGGGCGGCGATCCGAGCCTCGGTGTGCGAGTCGACCGCCGACGTCGGGTCGATCAGGATCAGCACCTCCGGTTCGGCCAGCAGCGCTCTCGCGAGGCGTACGCGTTGGCGCTGGCCGCCCGAGAGGTTGCGGCCCCGGCTGTCGATCGGCTCCGCCAGCCCGTCCTGGAGGGACTCGACGACGTCGTCCGCGGACGCCGTGTGCACTGCTCTCGCGATCGCCCCCTCTGCTTGTTTTGGCGCTGGATCAGGGTTCTGGGTCGAATCTTGGGCCTTGATTCGACTTAGAACCCTGATCTGCTGCCCATCCATTTGCGGGCCGCCGGTGCCGGTGAGGATTTCGCGGAGCGTGCCGGCGAACAGGTACGACTCGTGGTCGGCGACCAGGATGCGTTCGCGTACCTCGGCCAGGTCGATGCTCGTGATCGGCAGCCCGCCCCAGGTCGCCGTCTGCTCGGCGGGATCGGCGGAGAACCGGCCGAGCCGGTCGGCGATCGCCACCGCCTCGCCCGGATCGTCGCAGGCCACCCCGATCATCCGGGCGGGCTGGACGGTCAGCCCCGACTGGGGATCGTGCAGCTCCGAGTTCGCCTTCGGCCCTGGTTCCTGCCCGGTCGAGCCCACCTCGTCCGGTTCGATCCGCAGCACGTTGATCATGCGTCGCGCGCCGACCATGCCGCGTACGGCCATGTAGCCGCCTTCGAGCAGGAACCACACCGGCACGATGAGGATCGCGACGTAGCCGTAGACCGCGACCAGTTCGCCGACGGTGATCTCCCCGGTGGCCGCCATCCGCGCGGCCAGCCACACGACCGCGGCCAGGAACAATCCCGGGATGCCGACGGTCAGCGCCTGCACCCAGCTCATGATCGATCCGACCCGGTAGCCCTTGTCCAGCAGCGTCTGGGAGCGCTCGGCGTACCGGCGCAGGAACAGGTCCCGGCCGCCGACGCCGGCGAGCACCCGCAGCCCGGAGACGATGTCCCCGGCACGGGCGGTCAGGATGCCCAGCTCATGCCGGTAGCTGCTGTCCACGCCCTGCAGCTTCGACAGCAGCGGCCAGACGAAGGCCGCGACCACGGGCACGCCCAGCAGCACGAACAGGGCCAGCATCGGGTTCACCGACCAGAGCACCACCGCTGCGACGGCGTACGCCAACACCGCGCCGACGCCCGGCCCGGTCATCGTCAACGCCCACGAGATCTGCGTGATGTCCGTGCCGCCGACAGTCGCCACCTCACCCGAGGTGATCTTCTTCGGCAGCACCGAGCCGACGCGCGTGATGTGCTTGAGCAGCACCTGAGCCGACCGGGCGGTGGCGTCCTCCCGGATGAAGGTCATCGTCCGGTGGCGGGTGATCCCGAGCCAGGCCAGCACCATCCCAGCCAGCACGATCGTGCCGACCCAGAACAGCAACGCCTCGGTGTCACCCGTACGCAACCCGTCGTCGATCGCGCGGGCGATCAGATACGGGCGTACGGACAACCCCACCATCCAGAGCGTGCCGACGACACTTCCTCGCAGTACGCGGGCCTTCTGAGCGGTGACGAGCCACCAGAGGTAGCGGATCGGGCTTCGGGTGTCGGGGACGCCGGGATCGGGGTGGGGGAGGCGTGGGGGCATGATCTCAGGCTACCGAGCCCGTCATGTGCCGTTCACACCCATTTCGCGTACGGCGAAGGGTGCGGTCAGGCCCTGCACGAGCTTCAATCGCGAACGAGCGTGACCTGCTCGGCCGTCAGATCGGCGCCCTGAGGTCGAAAGCCTGCGGCTTTGATGGCTTTTCCGAGCGAGTTCTGATGGTCGTACCAATAGGGCAGATGCCGCCGGGCAGACGGTGGAAGGAGTTGGCCGAGTACGTCCTCCATCTCGGTGAACGTCAGCGGAAGCGTGTCAGCCGTCTGTGCTTTGAGCCATTCGGTTATGGGCTGATATTTGCTCGTGTGCCCATTCGTCGAAGACTCAACGTCGGCCAGTTCCGCCGTAGGAAGCGCGTCCAGCTCAGCGTTGGCCAAAATGACCACACTTGGCAGCTCCTGGCTCGGCCTGAGCCAGATTTCCGTGAGCACCGTCGCGAGCTTGGCCGTACGCTGCTGGACGGCGGCGTCGTTCCACCGCTCAGCAGCCATCTCTACTATGTCGGCATTGATCTTCAGCGTGCTGTGCCGGAGGAGTTCCGACCGTTTGCCGCTGTTCCCTAGCTTCCGGCTCTGGGCGCTGGCGTCCGTCCAGGGGCGGTTGGACAAGGCGGGATTGAGCTTGTTGTTGACCAGCGTCAGGTTGCCCAGCGTGTGGAGCAATTGATCCCGTTTTGCTGGGTCGATGTCCGGGTCCAGGTCGGGTGCCCAATGTTCACGCCACGCCTGAGGCATGACGTGCTCGATGGTAAGTCCTCTGGGGCACCCCGGCTGCTCGCTCTTGTCGGTGCGCCGGTGATCCTCAATCGCCTCCAGAAGCATCCGGAGACGCCCGCGCAGCAGGGCCTTGTAGGCCGGCATCGAGGTGAGCGCTTCCACGACCATCGCGTCCGTCGGCCACAATCGCGAGTCGGCTGTCTGTGCTAGGAGGAAGGCTTCTGTGACGTCGCCCGCCGAACTCGGTTCTGCGTCGGCAAGCCGCTGAAGCAGATCGATGATCAGTCGATTGATGTCCTTGCTGGTCAAGCGGCAGACCGCCCGGCGAATCAGCCAACTCTCCAGGGCGGCGAGCGCCTTGTCTCGTTGGGCGACAGTCAGAGCGCCAGCGGGTTGACGCAGCAGGGCCAGCAGGAACGGTGTGACGACTGCCGAATCGAGAGCTTGAATCGCGCGATAGTGGAAGCGGCCGACCGCGGACCGTGCGGGGTGGGAATCCAAGGCCCGGTAGATGGCAGCGTCCTGGGCCAGTTCGGCCAGGATCGGTTCGATCGCAGGCTGGCCGGAGACAAGGTGGTCTCGGAACTCTACGAAGATGCGGTCGGCAGGCACTTCGTGCCGAAGGTGCATGACCAGCCAATAGTTGACGAAGATATCGATGCGTGGGATGTACTGGCGACCCCGAGCCACCTTCTGCCGCCAGTAGTCGCTGTCCAGTTCGCGCCAGTAACGGTTGTACAGCTCGGCTGTGTCGAGTCCTTGGCCGGCGGCGGTTTGGAAGACGAGATTCTTGATCAGGTCCGCCGCGAGAAGCGGCGCGCCTCGGTGGTTGAGCGTCTCGAAGATCACCTGAGCGTTGTCGCCGGGTTCGAGATCTATCACGACCATCTTGAGGTGCTCGCGAAGGGTCAGCGCAAGCGCCCTTATGCGAGCGATCGTCCGGTCGGCGTCGTCGGGCACTACCGCCCATTTCTCGATGGCCTTGGTGAAGAACTGATGTGCTCGCGCGACAGGACTGCTCTCGAGGTCAGGTGGAACGTCCGTGGAGTTGTCCATCGCCGCGAGGAACGCGTCCTGATCCCGATCCGTCGGCCAGACCTTGTAGACCTCGTAAGGATTGGGAGTGATCGCTGACTCGTTCAGGACCAGAACCTTTAGCGCCTGCGCGTCGATGGCTGCGCCGTGTCGGGAAGCTACCCACTCCGCGGCGTCCAGCATCAGCTGGAGTGTTGTGAGGCGCTGCTGTCCATCCACCACATGGCGTACGCCGATGTAGCCCGTCGGCGTCGGCGGTTGATCGAGGACGATCGCGCCGAGAAAGTGCACTGGCGGCTGCGGCGTTCCATAGCCGACTGGCCCGGCGAGCAGCTGTTCGGCGATGCGATGAACGTCGTCCCACAGTGGAGCCCACTGGTCCTCCTCGGACCAGACGTAAGGACGCTGGAATAGCGGAACCACATAGCGAACCTGGTTGCCGAAGATTGCTGCCGGAGTTAGCGTTCGAGCTTGCATCCGTTGCCCTCCCACGTGAGGCGACCAGGCGCGCGTTCGTGCGCGCTCGGCGAAATCATGAGCCACGTGACGATATGCGGTCGTCATGTCGGCCGTGCACCGATCATCGGCCGCGCGTGGTGTCCATTTCGCCATTAATCGCACGACATTGGTGCCGAGAACTACCCGAGTCGCTCGGTTGACTATGGCCGCGTGCGAGGCCCGTAGAAGACCCGTCTTGTACACAGCGCGGGCATCGTGCCATCCCGACGCCTGCTGGGTTGTCGCCTCCGGAACAGTGGGCGCGGGCAGCGATTGACCTAGCATCGACGAACTTATAAGTTTAACGTCACGACAAACTCAATCGTGGTCTACCAGGGATGTTGCTGGCCATTTCGTCGCCGTCGCCGTTGCGATGCACCACGTGCACCGCCGCCCAACGACGCCCCGCGCCGACCACCTCGTGGAAGGTCAAGTCATGCGTAGACGTGCTTCCGCCGCCCTGGCGGGTGTGGCGGCGCTGGTCGCCGCGACCGGAGCCGCGGTGATCACCGCGCTCCCGGCGTCGGCCGCGGCCGGCTGTACCGTCCAGTACTCGGTCTCGTCCCAGTGGCCTGGCGGTTTCGGGGCCAACGTCGCCATCACCAACCTCGGGAGCCCGATCTCCTCGTGGACGCTGGTGTGGTCGTTCGGCGCCGCGCAGACCGTCACCCAGTACTGGAACGCGACCGTCACCCAGAGCGGCTCCACGGTCACCGCCAAGAACGTCAGCTACAACGGTTCGCTCGCCACCAACGCGTCCACCTCGTTCGGCTTCAACGGCTCGTGGAACAACTCGTCCAACCCCGTGCCGGCCAGCTTCACCCTGAACGGCACTGCTTGCACCGGCACCGTCACCAGTTCGCCGACGCCCTCGGCGACGTCCGCCTCGCCGACGGCGTCCCCGAGTCCGAGTTCGAGCGGCTCCACGGGTGTGCCGTCGGATGCCGCCTGGGTGGCCACCGGGCAGTGGGACAGCTGGACCAACAACGGGTACACGCTGAACAACGACGTCTGGGGCTCGGGTGCCGGACCGCAGACGATCTGGGCGCGTACCGGGACGAACTGGGGAGTCATCGCCAACCACCCGAGGACGTCCGGGGTCAAGGCGTACCCGCACACCGGGAAGACGATCAACCGGACGATCAGCTCCCTGGCCAGCCTCACCACCTCGTTCAACGTGAGCGTGCCGGGCGATGGCGACTGGGAGACCGCGTACGACATCTGGGCCAACAACTACGCCTACGAGGTGATGTTGTGGACCAACAAGAACGGCGCGGTCGGGCCGATCGCCGACTCGTACGACTCCAACGGCGCGGTGCCGTCGTTCACCAACCTGAGCGTCGGCGGCCAGACGTGGAACGTCTACAAAGGCAACAACGGGAGCAACGCGGTCTTCTCGTTCCTGCGGACGAGCAACACCAACTCGGGCAGCATCGACGTGCTGGCCGTGCTGAAGTGGCTGCGGACCCAGGGCTGGTGGGCCGACGTGACCGTCGGCGACGTGCAGTTCGGCTTCGAGCTGTCCGGAACCGCCGGCCAGCAGGCCTTCACCTGTAACAGCTTCGCGATCACCTACAGCTGATCCGATCCCCGCCGCAGCGCGCACGAGTCTCCCCGCCAGGAGAGGAGTCCTCCTTATCCTGGCGGGGTGACGTTGCGATTCGAGACTCGCGGGTCCGACTCGCCGTGGATCGACACCGTGTGGACCTGCACCAGCGATCAGGTCACCGAGATGACCTCCGTCGCGGGGGTCTGCTGGGGTCTGGTGTTCTGGGAACGCGAAGGCGACGCGTACGCGGCGATCACCGGCCCGGAGACGAGCGCCGGAACCGCGCCGGTGCCCGAAGGCGCGACCTTCGTCGGCATCGAGTTCGCGGTCGGCACGTCGCTGCGCGCAGTCCCGGTGCCGGTGCTCGTCGGCGGCGGGATCGGCCTCCCCGACGTCACGCGAAGAAGCTTCCCCCTCGATGGAGTGCGCTGGGAGCGGCCATCCGCCGATGACGCCGAGGCACTGGTGGAGCGCCTCATCCGGGCCGGGGCCGTCCTCCGCGACCCGCTGGTCAGCGAGGTACGCCGAGGCCATCCCGCCGACGTGTCAGCGCGTACGCTCGAACGCCGGTTCCGGTCGACGACCGGGCTCACCCAAGGCGCCGTACGCCAGATCGAACGGGCGCGGACGGCGGCGGCGCTCCTGGCAGCGGGAACGCCGATCGCCGACGTCGTCTTCGCGCTCGACTACTTCGACGCGCCGCACCTGGCCGTCGCGCTGCGCCGCTACATCGGGCGTACCGCCGTGCAACTTCGCGAGGGCGACGGTGGCGCGATCGCCTTGGACCTCGGTCAGCGGGTCACGTCGTAGATCACCTTCATGATCCCGTTCGGGTACGCCTGCGACTCGCGGAGCGTGAGCATCTGCTTCTCGCGGTCGGACCGGCTGAACACGCTCTTGCCGTCGCCGAGCAGGATCGGGAAGACGAGCAGGTTGTACTGGTCGACGAGACCGGCGTCCGACAGGCGCCGGGCGAGTTCGGCGCTCCCGTGGATGAAGATCGCACCGCCCTCGCCCTGCTTGAGGGCGGCGACGTCGTCGGCCGAGCGCAGGATGGTCGTCGGACCCCAGCCGTCGACGACCGCGTCCTCGCCCAGCGTGCTCGACACCACGTACTTGGGCAGCTCCTTGTAGGCGGCGTGGTCCTCCGACTCGCGCCAGGTCGGCGCGAACGCCTCATAGCTGCGCCGGCCGAACATCAGCGCGGAAGTGTCGGCCAGTTCGTCACCCTTGAGGGCGAACGCCTCGGGCAGGAACTCGATGTCCTTGAACACCCAGCCGCCGCTGCGGTGCTCCTCGCCCGGCCCGCCGCCGGGGGAGTCCACCACACCGTCGAGGGACATGAACCCGGTGTAGACCAGCTTGCGCATCTGCCGTTCTCCTCACAACTCACGCGGCGTCGGTCGACGCGCTGTCGGGGCGTGACTTGACGATGCTAGAAGCCGGGCGCCGGAGCCGTCTTGTACGGAAACGACACGCCACCTGTTTCAAGAAGAAAGCCAGGCCCTCATGCGCTGCTCGGCCTTGGCCGTGAGCCGCTCCATCGACGCCGGCTCCGCTGACCAGCCCATCTCCCAGCCGGTCTCGTAGAGCACGGTGACCACGTTGCCGACGCGCACCACCGCGATCAGGCGGATGTCCTTGCCGCCAGTGAGCTTGCCGTCGATGTCCCGGGTCGGATACGCCCGCTCGAAGAGGAGCGATTCATCGCCGTGCTTGGGCCCGGTCAGCAGCCGGTTCGTGTAGGTGTAACCCTCGAGCGTCTCCTGCGGGCACGCCTCGACGGCAGCCTTGATCTCGGCGACCAGCCGAGCGCCGCCTTCACTGGTGTAGCTGCTGATCGTCTGCTGGATCGTGCCGTCCGGGGTGTTGTCGAGCGGCGTACCGGGGTTGTAGTAGCGCATCGTCCGGGTCTGCCGGACCTGCCGGACCGCGTCGCTGGCGTACCGCGCCTTGCACAGCGGCGGCAGCATCGGTTCCGAGATCACCGCCGGCCCGTCGGTGGACCGGGTGTCTTCCTTCTGCAGGAACGCCTTCGCCGGAATGGTCTTCGGGCCCGATCGCGTGGCCGGCGAGGACGACGGGGAGGCGGAGGGCGCCGCCGAGGTCGCGGTCGCCGTGGGCGAAGCCGGCGTGGCCGCCTGTTCGCGATCACAGCCGGCGACGATGACGGAGGCCAAGGTCAGCAGGGCGAGGCTGTAGCCGGTGGTGGTCTTCATCGTCATACTCCCCACGAGGTCTTCTATATAGATAGCTCACGGGAACAAGTGCCGAAGATTTTCCTTGGGCCGTGTCGATCCGTGGGCCGCTCGTTCGACCTGTGGGTGCGAGGGCCGAAGGGCGGCCCCGCCGGACGAGGAGAAACGCGATGTCGAAGTACATGCTGATCATGCGGGGCACCGACGAGTCGAACGCGGCCTTGATGGCCGGCTTCGAGGAGCTGGCGGCTTCGACGTATCAGTACATCGAGGAGCTGGTCAAGGCCGGTGTGTTCCTCGCGGCCGAGGGGCTGGACGATCCCGGCCAGAGTGTCGTGATCGACTTCAACGGCGCTGCCCCGGTCGTCACGGACGGGCCGTACGGCGAGACCAAGGAGCTGTTCGGCGGTTACTTCATGATCGATGTCGCCTCGAAGCAGGAGGCGGTCGAGTGGGCCAAGCGGATTCCGGCGGTGACCGGGTCCAAGATCGAGGTACGCCGCGTGGCCGGCGACGACGAGATGCCGGCGTTCGTCGAGGAACGGGCCGACAGCGAGACCACCGGCCGGATCTGATGGATGCGGCTGACGTCGAGGCCGTCTGGCGGATCGAGTCGGCGCGGATCGTCGCCGCGCTGACTCGGTTCACCGGGGACTTCGGGCTGGCCGAGGATGCCGCCCAGGAGGCGGTGGCCGAGGCGTTGGTGTCGTGGCCCGTGGAGGCGCCGAGCAGTCCGGCCGGTTGGCTGATGGCCACCGCTCGGCGGCGGGCCATCGACGCGATCCGCCGCCGGGCCGCCCTCCAGGACCGGTACGCCCTGCTGGCGGCCGAACCGGAGGCCGCGTTCGGCGTCGAGGAGGAGGCCGACCCGGATCGGATCGACGATGACATCCTGGCGCTGATGTTCGTCAGCTGCCATCCGGTGCTCTCGCCCGAGGCCCGGGTGGCGTTGACGCTGCGGGTGGTCGGCGGCCTGTCCAGCGAGCAGATCGCCCGCGCGTTCCTCGTGCCGGTGCCAACCGTGCAGGCCCGGATCACCCGGGCGAAGAAGACCATCGCAGCGGCCGGCGTGCCGTTCGAGCTGCCACCAGCCGACCAACGCCGCGAACGACTCGGCGGCGTACTCAGCGTGCTGTATGTGATCTTCACCGAGGGGTCGACGGCCACCTCCGGCGACCGGCTGGTCCGCCCCGACGTCGCGTACGAGGCGATTCGGCTGGCCCGCACGCTTGCCGCGCTTCAGCCGGACGAGCCGGAGGTGTACGGTCTGCTCGCGTTGTGCGAGCTGACGGCCGCGCGCTTCCCGGCTCGGACCGCCGCCGACGGGTCGCCGATCCTGCTGGAAGATCAGGACCGGCGGCGGTGGGACCGCTCCGCGATCCGCCGCGGACTGGCGGCGTTGGCCAAGGCCTCGCCGCGCGGTCTGGGTCCCTACGGTCTGCAGGCCGCGATCGCCGCCGCCCACGCGACGGCGCCGTCGGTGGAGGCGACCGACTGGGACCGGATCGTGGTCCTCTACGAGGTGCTCGGCCGCGTCGCGCCCTCGCCGGTGGTGGAGCTCAACCGGGCCGTCGCCGTGGCCATGGCTTCCGGTCCGGCGCAAGCCCTGGCCATCGTGGACGAGCTGATCGCCTCGGATCGGCTCCCTGGTTCCCATTTAGTGCCGACGGTACGCGGAGAGCTGCTGGCCAGGCTCGGCCGGCGGCCGGAGGCGCGTGCCGAGCTGGAATTGGCAGCCCGGCTTTGCACGAACGAGCGCGAACGTTCGGTGCTGGTACGCAAGGCGGCCGCATTGGGCTGACGAGGCACCCGAGCGGGTCAGGCGTTGACGCCGGCGGAGAGCTGCTGGGCAGATGAACGTCGGCGGCCCACGGCCAGAGCCGCTGCCAGGGTCGCCACCGTGAGGCATCCCCACAGCAGGGCCGGGCTGACATCGAGCAGTCCCATGAGCGCGGCCGGGGCGCAGGCCATGCCGAGCCCGGTGGAAAGCTGGAAGCGCACCAACGCGCGGCCCACCTGCGCGGGCGGCGTGGCCGCGATCACCAGGGCGGTTCCGCTTCCGGTGTAGAGGATCTCGCCGAGCGTGTAGACGACGCCGACCACTGCGATGGCCGTAGCTCCCACCGCCTCGCCCGCCCAGAAGCCCAGATAGGACAGGCCGAGCACGACCCCGGCCGCAGCCCACACCGTTCCGCGGGCCCAGCGCGACAACCACTTGACCAGGGGTACCTGAAGCGCGATCACCAGCACTGTGTTGGCGACGAACAGGGCCGCCGGCCAGGCAGCGCTGGCGTGCATCCGGGTCACGAGCAACGCCGGCAACACCACCTCCAGCACGCTGAAGCACATGGCGAAGGGGAGGTTGGCCACGAGCAGCCCGGCCATGCTGGGCGGCGTACCGGGGTCGTGGTCGTGCCTCGACTCGACGGCGGTCACTCGGGTCGACAGCGCGAGGCCGCCCGCAACGAGGAAAGCCACGGCGGTGCCGGCCAGGAGGCCGGTCAGAACGTTCCCACCGACGGCCACGGCGAGCATCGCCAGTAGTGCGCCCGAGCCCATCCCGGCATTGCGTACCGATCTCGTCATCGCGAGCGCGGCATCGCGTTCCCGCCCCTGTCGGAGCGCTGCCACCACCGCCGCGTGCGCTGCCGGGAACGCCTGACCGCCGATGCCCAACAGGGCCGAGGCGACAGCGAACGCCGCCAGCCCATTGCCGGTGAGGAGGACGGCCACCCCGACGACGCGGACGAACAGCGCCGTCGCGACCGTCGCCGACCGCGCCCCGCGGTCGATCCACCGTCCCACGAGGGGGAGCACCGCAAGCCCGGCCAGCGAGCCGACCGACAGCGCGACGCCGGCCTGGCCGACCCCCAGCCCGAGCACGGTCACGGCGTAGAGCACCAGGAACGGCCGAAGTATCCCGCCGCCCACCGAATCGACCACCAGGGCCGCCACATATCTGCGCACGCCGTCGAATCTCCCCGCGCGTACGCCGGGAGGCCCGTGGGTTGACGGGGATCGTCAACTCACGGGCGGTTGGGCGGAGTGGCGAGCACTATTGGCAGCGTGGCCATCTCGATCGACATCACCGGCGTGCCGCAGGAGCGATTCCTGTTCGCGCCGTCCCCGCTGGCCGAGCTGACCTCGATGCTGCACGCGCTGTCCGAGCCCGGCCATCACCCGGCACTGCACGGCTGGATCACGGCCACCTCCGCCGCACTCAAGCCGGAACTCAGCGAGCGCATGATCGAGGCCGACTTCCTCTGGCGGTCCTCCCGGGCCGACTTCTTCGTGCCCAGCCGGCCGAAGGCCACGCTGGCCGAGGAGCTGGACGAGGTCGACCAGCTCGACGACGAGGCGTACGTGTTCGCCGCGTTGATGACGACCAGCTGCGGCTCGGCACCGCTGTACCGCCGCTTCTCGCGCGAGAAGGCACTGGAACGGGCGTCGGCCCGTGGTCCTCGGCAAGCCGAGTTCGCCGAGCGCCTGCTCGCCGACCCACCACGGGTGCGGACCTGGGTACGCCGCCTGCTCGAAGACTGCGAACAGGCGTTCTTCGCCGAATCTTGGGCGCGAGTGCAGAACCAGCTCGCCGCGGACTCCCGGCACAAAGCGGATCTGTTGGCGCACCACGGTCTCCCGGCCATGCTCACCGCCGTGTCACCGTCGATCTCGCTGCAAGACGACCGGATCGTGGTCGACAAACTCCAGGACAACGCGACGACCGCGTACGGGGCCGGGATCACCTTCGTTCCGACGGCGTTCGGCCACCCCCACCTGCTGGTCGTGCACGCCCCGGGCTGGCGGCCGGTGATTCAATACCCGGCCGCCCAACCCGGTCTGCCACACCCGATCTCGCTCCAGGACGTGCAGCGGCGCATCGACGCCCTCGCACACCCGGTGCGGCGCAGGCTCGCCCGCACGATCGCGCGCGGGCCGCACACCACCGGCGAGCTCGCCGACGCCTGGCAGCTGACCGCGCCCGAGGTCTCCCGGCACCTGGCGGTGCTCAAACAAGCCGGGCTGGTGACGGTCAGCCGACGCGGGCGATATGTGCTCTACCAACTCGACCTCGTGGTCTGCGCCCGGCTCGGCGCAGACTTCGTCGAGGCGATCCTGCGCTAGTCGCGCTGTCCTCGTCGGTCCACCACCGCTGAGCGATACAGTGCAGCGAGTGAGCCATGATGCCTGGCTGATATCTCTGCCTTCGCCCATTCCCACGATGCTCGGCCTGGCCAGGAACCCAGCGACACCCGTCGAGCTGTTGTTGCGCTTGCTGGACGAGCACCCCGATCAGGCTCGCGTCGGTCTGCTCCGACGTCCGCACCTTCCGGCACCGGTCCAGGTCGCGATGCGGAGCCATCCCGACCCCCGGGTTCGTGGCGCCCTGGCGACCCACCTGGATGCTGAGCCTCGGCATCGGGCCGCCTTGCTGGCCGATGCGGACTGGTTGGTGCGAGTCCGCGCGTTCAGGCGGCACGGGCAGCGCCCCGTTCCTGATGATGCGTTGACGCAGCTGTTGACCGATATCGACGACGGCCCGGCGGACGTGCCGGCAAGCCGCCACGAGCTCTTTACGGAGTTCTTCATTTCCGGGGGGTTCCGGGTCGACCTCATCCGGCTGGCCGCCACCCATCATCGCCCGGGCGTACGCCGGGCCGCGGCCGGCAGTTTCGGCGCGCTCGACGAATCGACCCAGAACGCGCTACTGGCCGACGTGGCGGAAGAAGTCAGGCAGGCGGCTGCCGCGAGTGTGGCGTACGACCGTCAGATCATGCGGCCCGACGATCTACCGGAGTTGCGGGGTCACACCTATTTCATGGTGTTGCAGCGCACGCTGTCGCCCGAGCTCGCCCGTCAAGTCGCAGCCGGGGACGACATGGCGGCCATCGAATTCGTGGCCGGCAACCGGACGACCCCGCCGGACGTGGTCGAGGCGCTGCTGGTGCACTCCGACGTGGCCGTACGCCGAGCGGTCGCCAAGCGCCAGGATCTCACCGAGGAGCAGCTGACGCGGCTGATCGCAGACCCCGACGTGGCCGTACGCACCGAGGTCTCCGCCCATCCGAGCCTGACCGAGCCGCAACGGGCACTCGTGGACATAGATGTGGATTCCGTGTCGAGCGGCGACTTCGGCCCGGCGTCGGGAAATGTGCGAGTGTCACTGGAAAGCCGCTGGAGCGACGAAGACGTGTTGCGCTGGGCCCGGTCTGTGAATCCGTTGTTACGCCGACAGGCGGCCTACGACTCGCGGCTGCCGCTCGACGTCGTGCTCGACCTGGCGAACGATGCCGACCTCGGCGTACGCACCATTCTCGCGTTCCATCATCCCGAGGCCCCGCCAGAGTCGCTGCTGCGCTGCTACCTGGAGTACCGGGGTCGCGGGCGTGCACAGTTGATCGAACTGCCGCAGTTCCCGACCGCAGGGCTTGCCCACTATGCCGAAGATCCCGACCCGACCCTGCGGCAGTTGGCGCCCCGCGATCCCGATGCCGATCCGCTGCTGGTGGAGCGCCTTGTCATCGACCCCGAGCCGCCGGTGCGGCAAGCCGCGGCGGCCGGTCCGCGACTGCCCATCGCCCGGCTCGTGGCTCTGTTGGGCGACCCCGAACTGGCCGAGGTCGCCGCGACGAATCCCAGTCTGCCGGTGAGCGAGATGCGCCGAATCCTCACACCGGGAAGTTCGAGCGGAACAGCTGGCCCGGGTCGACCTGGCTCTTGATCTGCCGCAGGCGCTCCACCACCTCGGGGGTGAAGGCGTCGGCGACGGTCTCGGCCGGGTTGAGGAACGTGAACGGCTTGCGGCCGCTCACCGGCAGCGTCTCGGCCAGCGCCGCCTGCTTCACCAGCACGCCGGCGGGGTCCTGCGCGAGGCCGAACAGGTAGAGCGCGTACGGCTCGGTGAGGGGTCCGTGCGGGCTGTCGGACGGCTGGGCGAACGCGCCGCCGAGGTGGCGTACTTGGACGCTGAGCAGCGGTGCGATCGGCTCGGCCAGCAACGTTTCGTCGAGCGTGGTGAGCAGTTCGGCGCGGGACAGCCCCGCGCTGGGGTCGGTGGGTTCGCCGGTGATGCCGCCCAGTTCGGCCACCGTCATCACGCGCCGAGTGTCCGCGATCGGCTGCGGCAGCCGGTCCAGCTCCGCGATCAGGTCACGCGCCTCGGCCTCCGGGCCGAGGTGGGTGAGGTCCACGGTCACCATCGGGTCCGCGCCGGGGAAGTGGACCAGGTTGAACCACAGCGTCAGCTCGTCGGGGGCTTTATCCACGATCTGCTGGTACGCCGAGAGCACGGCGGAAGCGTGCGCCCCGGCCCACATCATGCGCCCCCCGTAGACGTGCGGTGCCGGGTGCAGCTCGAGTTCGAGCGCGGTGACGACGGCGAAGTCGCCACCACCGCCGCGCAGCGCCCAGAACAGGTCGGGTTCGGTGTCGGCGGTGATGTGTCGTCGGCTGCCTTCGGCGTCGACGATGTCGAAGGCGCGGACGCTGTCGGCGACCCAGCCGTGCTTACGCCCGAACCAGCTCAGTCCGCCGCCGAGGGCGACGCCGGTGACGCTGACGACGGGGGAGCTGCCGGGCAGCCCGGTCAACCCGTACGCCGCCGCGGCCTGCTGGAGCCGGCCGGACGAGACGCCGGCACCGATGCGGGCGCGCCGGTTCCCGGCGTCGATGTCCAACGCATCGAGCCGCCGAGTACGCAGGAGGACCGTCCCGTCAGTACGCCCGGTGGCGCCGTGCCCGTTGGGCTGGGTGGTGAGGGTGAGCCCATTCGCGCGGGCGTAGCGGACCAGGTCGGCGACGTCGGCTGCGTCGGCGGCTTCGACGACGGCGTCCACCGGTTGCTCGACGGCACGGTTCCACGGCAGGCGGGTGGTGTCGAAATCAGCCTCGCCCGGCAGCCACACCTTTCCGCGTACGACATGGTGAAGATTCTGGATATTTGACATCTAGGATAACCCCCTGAGAAGTGGCCGCGCGGAGCTGGTCAGGCGCGCAGCGCCGTGAATCTGTTGACCGTGTTGCCGGGTGTAGCCGGATAGCGCTGCTCGACCTGGGCCTTGAGCCCGGCGAGCGTCTGGCCGGCCAGCTCCTTGCGCCAGGCCAGATCGGCCCGGCTCATGGCTTGTGAAACGAGGCAGGACTGGCGGTAGTCGACGGTGGGATCGGCCCCCGGGCCCTCCTTGAGCAGCTGCTCGCAGCGGAACGCCGCGTCGGCGCCCTCGATGGCTACGACGATGTCGAGCAGGGTGATCGTCTCCGGGCTGCGGGCGAGCTGGAAGCCGCCGCGCGGACCGGAGGTCGACGTGACGATGCCGGCTCGCGCCAACGCCTGCAACTGCTTGTTCAGGTACGCGGCCGGCAGGCCGTAGAACGCGGCGAGCTTGGCGGCCGGAACCGCCTGCCCCGACGGCAGCCAGGTCAGGTTGAGGCAGCTGTGCACCGCCCACTCGACGCCCTCGCTCATCCGCATATCCTGGACAGTACATGTCCAGAATAGGTTGCGCAACCATCTTGGCAAGCCGGAGCGGAAGCCGACGACCATGGTCGGTCGGGGCGTAGCCTCGGCGGGGAGGGGTTGAGCGCCTCAACGGGGGAAGCATGACGAGATCCATCGTCGGCTTGATCACGCATCGCCGGGCTAAGTACGGCTTCATCATCTTCTGGCTGATCGTCGTCGCGGTCGCCGGACCGCTGGCGGGCAAGCTGACCGACGTCGAAAAGAACGAGGCCAAATCCTGGCTGCCGGGCAGCGCCGAGTCGACCAAGGCGCTGGACGCCCAGGCCGCCTTCGCGTCGCCGAACACCCTCCCGGCCGTGGTCGTCTACGAGCGGCCGTCCGGGCTGACCCCGGCCGACCAGCAGAAGATCGCCGCCGACGCGCAGACCTGGTCGGGCCTGAGCGAGCTGGACGGCAAGGTCGTCGGCCCGATCCCAGCACAGGACGGCCAGGCCGCGGAGATCATCATCCCGCTCGACCTGGGCGAGGAAGGCTGGAACAAGGCCGCGGCGGCGGTCGAGGGGATCACCGCGACCGCCCGGACCGGCGCGAACGGCATGACGGCCTACGTCACCGGCCCGGCCGGCATCGCCGCCGACTCCAGCAAAGCCTTCGAAGGCATCGACTCCACACTGCTCTACGGCACGATCACGGTAGTCGTGGTCATTCTGCTGCTGACCTATCGCAGCCCGGTGCTGTGGCTGTTGCCGGTGATCTCGGCCGGCGTCGCACTGACCGTCGCGCAGGCGGTGATCTACCTGCTGGCCAAGAACGCCGGGCTCACCGTGAACGCGCAGAGCGCGGGCATCCTGACCGTGCTGGTCTTCGGCGCGGGCACCGACTACGCCCTGCTGCTGGTCGCCCGATATCGGGAAGAGCTGCGTAAACACGCCGACCGGCACGCGGCGATGGCGGTGGCGCTGCACCGGGCCGGCCCGGCGATCATCGCCAGCGCGTCGACCGTCGTCGTCGGCATGCTGTGCCTGATGTTCGCCGAGACCAACGCGACCCGCGGCCTCGGCCCGGTCGCCGCCATCGGCATCCTCGTCGGCCTCGCCGTCATGCTGACCCTGCTCCCGGCACTGCTGACGACGGTCGGACGCTGGGTCTTCTGGCCCAAGCGGCCGGCCTTCGGCTCCCGCGAACCCACCACCACCGGGTTCTGGGCGAAGATCGGCGCGGGCATCGCCAGGCGTGCCCGGCTCACCTGGATCGTCACGACCCTGGTGCTGGCCGCGCTCGCCGTCGGCATCGTCCAGCTCGACGCGAGCGGGCTCACGAACGCGCAGTCGTTCCGCGGCAACCCGGACTCGGTCGTCGGGGAAGAGACAGTGTCCCGGCACTTCCCGGCCGGCGCGGGCAACCCGGTCGTCGTCGTCAGCGGGGCCGGGCAGGCGGATGCGGTACGCGCAGCGTTCGCCGGCACGAGCGGCATCGACCCCGCCAGCGTCACCCCACCGGTGATCCGCAACGGAACCGCGTACGTAGAAGGCACGCTGACCGCCCCGGCCGACAGCCAAGCCGCGTACGCGACGGTCGACCGCGTACGCGACGCCGTGCACGCAGTCCCCGGCGCGGACGCGTTGGTCGGCGGCAACACCGCGATCAACCTCGACGTCCAGCGAGCCGCCGAACACGACCGCAACCTGATCATCCCGATCGTGCTGTTCGTGGTGTTCCTGATCCTGATGATGCTGCTACGGGCGGTGATCGGACCCGTCCTGCTCATCGCGACCGTCGTGCTCTCGTTCGGCGCCGCCCTGGGCGCGAGCGCCCTGGTCTTCCGCCACATCTTCGGCTTCGAAGGCGCGGACACGTCCCTGCCGTTGTTCGTCTTCGTCTTCCTGGTCGCGCTGGGCATCGACTACAACATCTTCCTGATGACCCGCGTACGCGAAGAGTCGACGCGGCACGGAACCCGGCGAGGCGCACTGGTCGGCCTGGCCGCGACCGGCGGTGTGATCACCTCCGCCGGTCTGGTGCTCGCCGGCACCTTCGCCGTCCTGGCGACCCTGCCGCTGACCGGATTCGCCGAGATCGGCTTCGCCGTCGCCTTCGGCGTCCTGCTCGACACCATCGTCGTACGCTCGGTCCTGGTCACCGCCCTGAACCTGGACCTCGGCCGGCACATCTGGTGGCCGAGCCGATTGGCCCGGCAACCCGACGTGCCGGCCGAACAGGCGGCAGCCGAGGCGATGCGATCGCCCGCACCAGGCCCCGCCGCCCGCCTCGACTAGCTCTGCTTTCGGCGCCGGATCAGTTTCTCCTATGTCAAGGGGCTGATCGTGGCGTCGGCTTTGAGGCATCGATAGACGACGTCGGATAGGCGTCGTTTGAGCACCCGCAGGGCTTCCCTGCGGGTGTTTCCGTTGGCGAGGCGGCGCTCGTAGAGCTGCCGGCCGGGTGGGTAGTGCGACAGCTGGGTGATGGCGATGGTGTGCAGGCAGGAGTTGAGCTGGCGGTTGCCGATGCGCGAGAGCCGGTGGCGCTGTTGGTTGCCCGACCAGACCGGGACCGGTGCGCTGCCGTTGTGCCGGGCGTAGGCGTGTTGCGAGCGGAACCGGGTGATGTCGGCGGTCTGGGCCACGATCCTGGCCGCGGTCAAGGATCCGCAGCCGGGCAACGCCAGCAGAGTGGGCGCCAGGACCGCGATGTGCTCGCTGATCTGCCGGTCGAGCTCGCCAATACGCACGGTCAGCTGAGCACATCGCTGGGCCAGCTCACCGGCGAGTTCGGCGACCAGGCCAGTGGCGTCGGCCAGCCGACCACGCAACAGGGTGAGGTGTTTAGGCCGGTGAGCGCTGCGGGCGGGTGGTTGCCAGTCGGGGTTGATCTCGTGAATGTGCCAGCGCAGCTGGTTGATCACCCGAGTGCGTTCGGCGACCAGACCGGCACGGTGATCGACCAGAAGACGCAGCTGCCGTGGCGGGCCGTCCAGGACCGCGGTGGGCAGATCCGGTTCCCGCAGCGCGGCCCGGGCCACCGCCAGCGCATCGATCGGATCGGACTTGCCATAACTACGGGCACTGTCACGGGCCTTGGCCATCAGCTTGGGCGGCACCCGCGCGATGCGTTCCCCCACCGCCAGCAGATCGGCCTCCAGCCGCCGCGACAACGGCCGGCAATCCTCCACCGCGAACCGCCGCTCACCGAACTGACCAGCCCACCGCACCAACAACAGATGACCGGCGGCATCAGCCGAGACCGTCTTGGTGGCCAGCAGCCGACCCGCCGCGTCCACCGCCGCCACCGTATGACTGCGCTTGTGCGCATCGATTCCCAGGACCACCATGAGAAGCGTTCCTCTCACCAGTCGAAGCAGGGGAACCCCGCATCCGACCCGGAGGCACACCTCAGCTGGGGCGCAGCCACGCTCCTATCAAGCCACCCGGGACGGACCAGGGCACCCGGCGGGCCGCACTACTGACCAACGCCACGCAGGCAGGGTTCCGGAGAGCGAACCCGCCGGGCATGCCCCAACAATGACACTGAGGGTTCCGGGTCGAATCTTGGACCATGATCCGACCCGGAACCCTGATCTGGTGAGCGCGAAGGCGGGTCAGCCGCCGATCTGGTCGGCGACGTTCGTGGCCAGGGCCGCCAGCTGCTCCTTGGTGAGCACCGGGGTCGCCGCGCTCACCGGGACCTGGTCGCCGCCGAAGTAGTTCACGGCCAAGACATGCAGGGCGTACCCGCTGCGGGTGACCACTTCGGCGCCGTAGAAGACGTAGTGCTGACCGCCGTGCACCGGGCGCTCGGTCCACGTGGTCAGCCGCAGCCTGCTCGCGGTCTGGGTCTGCTCGCACTCGGCCTTGGACTTGTCGCATTCGATCAGTGGGGTGCAGGCCCGCACGCCGGGCTGGCCGACGGTGTCGCAGTCGGGTCTGGCCAGCCTGAAGAAGAAGCCGCCCCGCACGCTTCCGTTCGCCAGACCCGAGCGCGCGGAGAGCGAGACGGGCGGCGAAGCCGAGGCGTGCATCTGCGGATGCCCGTCGGGACCCGGCTGCTCGCCTGGGACGTCGGGCATGTACACCCAGGTCACGCCGGGTGCCGTCGACGCCAGGGCGCTTTCGAGCGCGGCCTGTAGGGCGTCGAGCGACTGCTGGCGCTGCTCGGCGGTGGCCACGCGAAGAACGAAGCCGGCGGCCGAACTCGACGCCGAGACCTCCGCCGCCAGCGGTGAAGGGCTGCGACCCGGTCCGGGCCCCGCCGCGAGGCTGACCGCGATGGTGATCGCCACGATGCTCGCGAACGCGGCCGAACCGAGGGCGGCCGTACGCCGCAACACCGATCGCCGCCGCTGCTGCGCGATGATGTCGTCGAGGTCGATGGTGGACGGCGGGGGAGTTCCCAGCCGCTGGTCGAAGAGTTGCTGATTCATCCGATGCTCCCTGGTGAGTTCGCCAGCGAGCGCAGCGTCTCGAGTCCCCGCGCCGACTGGCTCTTGACTGTAGTCAATGAGCGAAAAAAGCCAGAACAAATCTGAACCCAAGATCGTCCGCCATTCTGAATGGTGTGACCAGCAGAAATGCACCGCAACCCCGGCGTGCGCCAACGGCGAATCCCACCAGGGAACACCCGTCGTCATGCCCCTGGAACGCGGTGGCCCGTTCCCCGTCACGGTCACCGCCCAACTCCACATGCCGCACGCCGATTGGCTCACCGAGGTTTACATCAAGATCGAGTGGACGGGGCTGACCAATGCCGATCACGTGACGGTCGGTGGCACGGCCTACATCCCCGCCGACCTGATCGGCGAACTTTCCCAAGCACTCGGCGGCCTCGCCGCCCGCGCATCGGCCGACAAAAAGATCGAGCTCACCGAGTACCTGAACACCTTCCGCGCCGCCCACACCGACGAGGAGGTGACCGGCCCATGAACCGAGTCGACGCCGCCATCAAGGCAGCCGCCGGCGTGACCGTCGTCGGACTCGCTGGGATCGCCGGGGCCATCTCCTACAGCCACATGACCGAACTGGCCCACCTGCACGGCGAGACCGGCTGGCGCGGCCACATGTTCCCGCTGTCCGTGGACGGCATCGAGATCGTCGCCTCCCTCGTCCTGCTCGCCGACAAGCGAGCCGGACGGCGCTCCGGACGCCTGCCTTGGGCCGCGCTCGTCGCAGGGACTGGGGCCAGCTTCGCCGCCAACATCGCCGTTGGCGGCTCGGACTGGATTGGCCGCGCCGTCTCCGGCTGGCCCGCCTTCGCTCTGCTCCTGGCGGTCAAGCTGCTGTTTGGACTGTTGGAGCATCCTGCCAGCGTGGCTACCGCGACGCTGTCGGGGGCGCGGGTCTACGTGCAGGACACCGACGGTGGTCGCGGCGTCCCGGAAAGCGTCGCGCCGATCGAGCCGCCGGTGTTCGTTACTGCCTCGGCCGAACGGCCAGCGGCGTTTGCGGACGAAGATCAGGACGCGAACCGGACGGACGGACCGCAGGCCCCGGACGCCGGGGCTTCGGTCCAGGACCGTCGTCCGGTACGCCGGGCACGCCGGACGGGAACCGTGGACGGCGCGCGTGGCGGACGGACGGACCGGACGGCGTTGGAGGAAGCCGCCCGCGCCATCCAGGCCGCGCTGACCGAGGAAGGCACACCGCTCAGCCGTGACGTGCTCGCGGCTCGGCTTCGGGACGCGGGGCACACGGTCTCCAACGAGCGGGCCAGTGGCCTTGTCCGGCAACTCCGCCTCAACGGTGTCACGGTCGCATCAGCCGCAGGTGGTGAGCCCCAGCGTTAGCACTGGGGCTGAAGAGGGCGGGTGCCGCGTAGTCGGCTGCCCGCCCTCTCCTTTGATGCCTAAGCTTGCGGGTGACGATGATCTCGTTGGCTTCTATGCTGCGAGACGTGGATGACGTAACCCTGACCCGCCTTGGTGCGGACGACGTTCCCGCCATGCTCGACGAGATCTGCGACGCCTACGCCGACGCATATGGTGAAGTGGCCGGTGAGGATTCCGGCGTGAAGTCGTCGGCGTTTCGTGACCGCGCGACCTCTGCGCTGGATGCGCGCAATTACGAGATCGTGGTTGCTCGCAATGGGCAACAGATCGTTGGCTTCGTGTTCGGCTACAGCCTGCGCCCGGAGCGGGAGTGGTGGAAGGGCCTCAAGCCGGAGCCGCCATCTGGGTTTACGACCGAGACCGGTGATCGCACGGTGGTGCTGGCTGAGATCGAGGTCCGCCGTGCCTGGCAGGGGCGTGGTGTCGGGCGGGCACTGCATGACGCGTTCCTCGGCGGCCGGTCCGAGGAACGTGCAACGTTGGCTTCGAATCCGGCCGCCACGGCGACTCATGCGTTGTACGAGGGTTGGGGCTGGATCAAGATAGGCACCGTCCCCGGTCGCCCCGGCTCGTACTACCCCGAGTACATCAGGTTCGTGTTGCCATTGCCGGTCCAGAACTTGCCGCGATAGGTGACGAGTGCCTGATCGAGTTCGCGGACCGGCTTCGACCGCTGCCAGGGTTTGAGGCTGGCCCGCAGCTCGCTGATGCGCTCGTCGATGCGCTTGGACGGGTTGATGGTGGTCATGCGGGCGACGTCGGCAATGGTTCGTGCGGCCTCGGCGATCTCCTCTTGCATCATCCTTGCCTGGGCTTGGAAGAGAAGTCGGAACGACCAGTTGTGCACGTTGGCTGGATCGGAGGTCTGTAGCGACCGCTTGACCGTGTCCAATGCCTCGTCGGGCCGGTTGGTGGCAAGGGCTAGTTCGGTCTCGGTTCGCCAGTAGAAAGCCTCGTCGTAGAAGTACCACCATGACGCCGGCGTTGGTGCCTTCCTGGCCTCTTGAAGGGCTTCGTATTCCAGGTCGAGGTTCACTCGGCTCATGTCGGCCTGCTGGTCGGCGACGTAGGCGCGCACGGCGACATCGGCTGCGTACGCTCGGGCGTATGGGCTGTTAGCGCGTTGCGCCCAGACGGAGGCGGCTACGGCGTGGTCGATGCCGACTCGTGGCTTGCCCTGCCAGGTCGCCAGATGACTCATGGTGCACAGGATGTAGGTCACCAACTCGACGTTCTTGGCGTCGTGAGCGACGGTACGCGCGTCCTCGTAGTAGTGCAGAGCTGATTGGTGGTCGCCGATGTTAAAGCACAGCCATCCCGCGAGCTGGCTGAATTCGGCGTAGACCGACAGTGTCCGGTTGCGAAACTCTGCCGGTGCGTTTCGGGCGAGTCGCTGGGCGATGTTGCGGTAGGCCAGTGCGCTTTGCAGAGTGATTTGACCGCCGAGCACGTCGCCTTGGCGGCGAAGCTGGCCGATCATGTGCTCACAGTGGACCAGGGCGGCAGGGTCGAACCTGTCGTTGTTCAGTTTCTCCAGGGCTCGCTGCTGCTCGCTGCGATCGGCAGCGTCGAATAGGGGTGCCGCTGACGCGAGCGCGAAACCGGATGCGATCTTCGCCAGGAAGGTACGCCGGTCGAAGTAGGGGTCAAGGCGTTGTGCCCACATGACAATCACTTGTGCCAATTCACTGAGATCGACCTCCGCCAGCGCCCATTGGAACGCGGTCGCGCCCTCGGGCAGGAGCAATGGTTGCAGCACGCCAAGGGTGTCGGCGTGCTGGGGCATCAGGTCGACGATGCGGGACTCAAGGGGTGACCGCTCCAACTCTGCCCCGGTGCGTGGGGCAGCGGTGGAGCGGTCAGTTCGCGGTGAAGCCGGGTCCAGGCTTCGATATTTGGGCAGGTCTGCGATGAGGTCGGCGACGTCGCACTCGTAGAGGCGCGCCAGTCGGGTGAGCACGGCGAGGGACGGCTCGTGGCCGGATTCGCCGGGCCAGACCTCCCAGTATGAAAACTTCTTGAGGTTCTTCGGATCGTCCGGCCACCGCGAAGTCCACTCCTCGGCGGCCTGCCGCTGGCTCCACCCACGTACCAGCCTGAATGCGACGCGAGGGTTGACGCTGTAGCGCTGCCTGAAGACCTCGGCGATCTCGACCCATGTCTTGCCCTGCTCACGCAGTTCTGCCGACAGGCGAACCTGTTCCTGTTTGGTGCTGCGCGCGCTGGTCATTCCCACCTCCCGGTGGCCACCGGCCGGGCGTCGTGACCCGTCGTGGTCGGTTATAGACATTACCGCCCATGTGGGGTGTGCATGTCTTCCCCGTTTGACAGGGAAGATTCGCCGCGAAAGGTCCCCCCGTCGCAAGGTTGGCCAGCACAGCCTATTCACCCAAGCTGATCTCACGGAATCACCGCCGCGCAACTACACACAGTGAGATGTGCCGTGGATGAACCGATGGAGCGCCCCGGCCAGCCGAGACCTGCGCGCCGTCTGGCTGGGTGCCCCATCGACGCCGGAAGGGGGAAGACGTGCAACAACTCGCCGAACGGCAGCCGACCTTGGTCGACGCCGACGTGCGACGCGCCCAGAAGCTCGTTCGGGTGCATTGCTCGATCTCGTGGCCACACGGGCACCGCTGCCTCAATGACAACCTGCCATTCCCTTGCGCCGCTTACGGATGGGCGTTCGACGTGCTCACAGACGCGGGGTGGACGGCGGAACAGATCGCCGCCCTCGATGAGAGGACCGGACCATGGTCGTGACCGAGACGAGCCCATTTGCCACCGAGGACGACTCGGCCCGCCGGGTGCTGATGGTGCACCGGCCCAACGGCGATGACCTGTGCGCGGGATGCCTGGAAAACCGAGCGGTGTTCGCGTGGTTTCCGTGTGAGCAAGCGCGATGGGCATTGAAGGTCATCAGCCCAAGGTCGGAGGGTGATGCGCTGTGAAGCCGTTGCTCTCGCCAGTGCTGTCTGTGCATAGCCACTCGCGTGCGCGCATCTACGCGGCGTTGCTGGCCGAGTCGAAGCGCATCTGGACCATTAGCGGCCTGGCAGCACTGTTGCCGGACGTGTCGGTGGAGGCTGTCCGCGCGACGCTGTACCTGATGCTCGATGACCGGTTGCTGGACACGGTTCCGCACCAGCGCGGTTTGACCGTAGCTCTGACAGCCGAGGGCCGTGCCACGGTCGAGCAGATCACCGCCCAGTGGAAGCCCGCCGAGCCTGCGCAGGATCGGCCGTGAGCGGCGATGCGACGGCGACCGTCGCGGTGATGCGCGGTCCGGACGACGCCCGGCAGGTGATCGCCGAGCACCTGCGCTCGGACGCTGGTGGGCGGTGCCTTGGCTGCGGGCAGTTGGAACCGTGCGCCAACCGCACCGCCGGACACGTCGTGTTGTTCACTCACGGCCGTCAGCTTCCACGCCGCCGCCCGATGACGCTGATCGGCGTGCGGGGCGACTTCTCAGCCGCCGACTCCAGCCCATTCGACGCGTTCGGCTCGGCGGCATGAACACCTACAGGATTCCGGTCACTCCGGCTGACCGCCGGATATCCGGCCTGGTGGCCCGCGCGGAGCTGCGTACCGCGCGGGCCACCCAACACCGCACGACCTCAGCTGAGGGGAGGTGATCCATCGTGACGGAGCCCGACGAGCAGACCACCGCCGACGAGCAGTCGGACAACAGCGGCGAGCAGCCCGAAACCACCAGCGACGAGCAGCCCGAGCAGTAGGCCGCGTTTGCGGCCGGAAAGGAAACCCTGGATGACGACGAGCACCCCGCCCCGGGTGATCGCTCCGCTGTTCGCACCCTCGGCGCTGCTGCCGATGGGCGAGCCCGGCGGTGTGGCCTACCCCATGCAGCACACCCCCGGTGAGCTGCGGCCGTTCGGAGCCAGCCTCGCGGTGCCGATGCCGCAGGCGGGCAAGCACAGCACGGACTCCACGTCGCCCGCGACCAAGCAAGCAACCCAGCGGTCCGACGACGGCAAGGTCTACCCCGACACACTTCCCGACACCGGCTCCGACAGTTAGGCACGGGGTGAGACGGCCGTGAACAGCAAGGACATCATTTTGGCTCTGACCTGCGAGGACGATCCGACCACCGATGCCGTGGTGGCCGCGATCGACGCTATGCAGGAACCGGTGCGAGTCATGCGGCTCGACACGGGTGACTTCCCGATGGAGCTGCGGTTGACCGCGACCACCGCAGCGGACGGCGGCTGGAACGGCTCTCTGGTCCACCAGGCCGGCACCACGCTCGATCTGGAGCGGGTCCGCTCGGTGTACTACCGGCGGCCAACGCGCTTCCGGCTGCCTGCCGGGATGTCGCCAGCCGATGAAGTGTTCGCGGCCGTCGAAGCCCGTCACGGCCTCGGTGGGCTTCTAGCATCGCTGGACGCGTTGTGGGTCAACGACCCGATCAAGACCGCCGTCGCCGAGTACAAGCCGCTGCAACTGCACCTCGGCGCCCATTGCGGGCTGGCGGTGCCACGCTCGCTGCTGAGCAACACACACAGCGACGTCGCCGACTTCGCCAAGAGCGTCGGCGGGCCGATCGTATGCAAGCCGCTGTCGTCGCTGGTCTTCACCGAGGACGGCCAGCAGATGAGCAAGCAGTACACCACGATCATTGACCCGAGCACGGTCGACGAAGCCGCGTTCGCGGCGACAGCGCACCTCGTCCAGGAGTATGTCGACAAGGCGTACGAGGCGCGCGTCACGGTCGCTGGAGACGAAGTCCTCGGCGTGGCTATCCGCTCGTCGTCGGACGCCGGGCGCGTCGACTGGCGCTCGGACTACGACTCGCTGACCTACCAACGCGTTGAGGTGCCCCTTCCTGTGCGCCGTGGCGTGCGACGGTTCCTGCACCGGCTCGGGCTGGCCTACGGCGCGTTCGACTTCGCCATCACCCCGGCCGAGCATTGGGTCATGCTGGAGTGCAACCCAGCGGGTCAGTGGCTGTGGCTCGAACACCAGACCGGCGCGCCGATCGCGGCGGCCCTAGCGCAACTGCTGATGAAGGGAACCGGCCAATGACGGCCTGGCAGCCATACGCCGAAGAGCTCGCCGAGACACTGACCGGGACAGGCGTGCTCGCGCCAGGCTGGCGCGAAGCGTTCCTCCACACTCCGCGGCATGTGTTCGTCCCGTACTTCTACGACGGCGACACCAAGGTAGCGGCAGACAGCCCCGAAGGGCTCAAGGCTGTCTACGCTGATGAATCTCTTGTCACGCAGCTTGCCCCCGACCCGCGCGGCGCGGACTACTCCTGGCCGACCAGTTCTTCAACCCGACCCAGCCTTATGGCCCAGATGCTGAGCCTCCTCGACGTCACCGAGGGGGAAAAGGTGCTGGAAATCGGCACCGGAACCGGCTACAACGCCGCCCTGCTGTCCTACCGGCTCGGCGATACCAACGTCATCAGCATCGACATCGACCCCACCCTCGTCGAGACGGCCCGAGCCCGCCTCGCAGACCTCGGCCACCGACCCTTCCTCACCGCTGGCGACGGAGCTGCCGGAGTCGCCGACCGAGCACCATACTCGCGCATCATCGCTACCGCCGCCGTCGCTACGATCCCGCCTGCGTGGATCTCGCAGCTCGTACACGGCGGAAGAATCGTCACCGACATCCGAGGCGAGCTGGCCTCCGCGCTGCTGGTCGCCGACAAGAACACCGACACCTCCGTGCGGGGAAGGTTCCGCGACACACCCGGCCACTTCATGTGGCTGCGCGCTCGCGCCGACAACCCGCTTCGGCTCGGAGACGCGCCCTCAGCAACCTTCGACTTCACGAACCCGCAGCGCGACAGCAGCGAGATCCCGGCCGACGCATTCGACGAACGGGATTTCCTCTTCCTGCTCCAACTGGCCATGCCCAGCTTGGGGCCGGTGGGCAAACAGTTGCCCGATGGGCGACCGGGCGTGTTCCTGCACAGCGAGGATGACTACTCCTGGGTTCAGTTCGAGGCCAAGCATGGCGACGAACGCACCGGCGTCGCCTTCGGCGGACCACGCGCCCTCTGGCCGCAGATCGCCGAGCTATGGCAACGCTGGTACGAGTGGAAGCTACCGGGCGTACGTCGCTTCGGCATGACTGCCTACACCGATGGCCGGTGCCACATCTGGCTCGACCACGAGTACGCCATCGTGCTCACCCATACCAATCGGGAGGAAGCCGCCTGATCAGCGGCGTCCGCCGCCATTAGCCCCCGGCGGGCGTTCACCGACCCGAATCAGCGTCACCTGCCGCACTGAGGACCTGGCCTCGGCGCGTGATGACGCACGCCCGCCGGGCTCAATCCGTTATCTCATAAGGATTTCCCTTCATGGCTGCACATCTTCGGCAATTGGCGCCGAACCTTTCGGCGCAGCATTTCTTCGGCGCTGAGCTTCGTCACCGCCGAACCGAGGCCGGTCTTTCTCAAGCGGCGCTGGCCGGCAAAGTCTTCGTCACCGCCAACATGGTGGCCAAAGTTGAGGCCGCGCAGCGGTTCCCGAGCCTCAATCTTGCGACGCGCAGTGACACCGTTCTCGACGCGGGCGGAGCGCTCATGCGTCTGTACGCGTTCGCCGTGGCCGAACGCGATGAGCATCGCCGTCTGCGTCAGCAGTCCGGCCTCGACGTCGGCGAGATCATGCAGCTTCGTCGGCTGCTGGCCACGATCACTATGGTCCGCACGGTTGAGCCGAGTGTTCCGAGCCTCGATGTGCTGGACCTGATCGACGGTGCGTTGTCGTCGGCCGGTGCCATGGGCGCACAGACCGACCGCGTCGCGGTGTCGCGAGGGGGGCGGTGACTGTGCAGCGCAAGCCCAATACTCTGCTGCGGGCGGCGCGGCTGGGGATGCAGTCACCGTCAGGGTCCGGGCGGCCGTTGTCGCGTCAGGAACTGGCGGATTTGGTCAACGTCGAACTGGTCGCGCAAGGCATCCGCTATGCGGCGATGGACGCCAGTCACGTGGGAAAATACGAGCGTGGCGAGTATCGCTGGCCACAGCGCGCCTACCGTGACGGGTTGCGGGCTGTTCTGGGCGCGGCCGCCGATGCCGAGCTGGGTTTCTACATCGTCCGTGGTGCTGACGCCCCTGCGGCCGATGTCGCCGAGCCTGCGACGGGTGCGGGCACCGGCCACGGGTCGACGCTGGTGCCGACGATGGACGAGCGGCGCGCCTTGACGGTCTGGCTGCGTCCGAGCACCAGCGCCGAGCAGGCCGGACGTGTTGTCGCGGAGGCCATCGATGCGTGAGCCGACTTCGCTCCGCCTGCGTACGGCTGTGGTCCGCTGGTGGCGCATGCGCGGTGTGCGAATGTCGGGCGGGATCATCCGCAGCGACCGGCTGTGGGACGGCTGGCTGGCCGCGTACGCCGCTGCCGACCCGCGCACGGTCGACCAGCCTGCGTTGCGGTGTCCTGGCTGCCGCAGTCTCGGGTTGCGGTTGGTCTACACCGGCGGCGAGAACTTGATGGGATTCGCGTCGATGTGGTGCCCAGGGTGCCGGACCGGGATCTGGACCTGCCGCTCCGGCATTCCCGCTGACGCGCCCCGGCTGCCGTGGGACACGCCCGCCGAACAGCGAGATCAGATCATCGACGACTTTCAGGCGGTGCAGTCACGCCACGACGAGCCGACGCTGCGCCGCTGGACCAAACATGGGGCCGCCATCCTCGGGCTTGGTCTGGCTGTGGTCGCGATCCTCGGACTCGGCACGGCTGTGCTCGGACTTCCTGACGTCGCGCGCTTCCTGCTGACGAAGGCGATGCCCGCCGTGTTCACCGGCTTCGGGATCGTCTCGGCGATCAGCCTCGCCCAACGCTGGCTCGACCGTCGAGACGTCGACCCCGCGCACCCGCCCGGTCGCTTCGGCTGGCGACGCAAGATCCCCGCCAGCCGGATCGTGACCGGTCCGGACGGCATCCGTCGAATCGTGGAGTGACCACACGGTGACCTCAGAACACACCGCCGCCCAGCACACCGCTCCGCCAGTCGCCGGCTCGCCGGAGCCGGAGGGTCTGGTGTCCGCCGAAGTGCTGGCCACGCCGGACCAAAAAGCCCACGACAGCTTCACCACCTTCCTGCGGGCGTGCGAGGCGCTGGGGGCAAGCCTTGCGGTGTATCGCACCGCGGCAGACCTTTCTCGCCAGCAACTGGCGCAGCGGATGCGCAAGAGCGTGTCCACGATCCGCCGGGCGGAGACCGGCCAGAGCCTTCTGACGATCGACTTCTGGCGCACCGCCGATCACCTGCTGACCACCGGCGGGAGGCTGGCGGCGGCCTGGCCGCACGTCGCCGAACTCAAACGCATCGCCGACCTCAACCGGTCCGCGAGCGTCGCCGCCCACGAGATCGCCCTCGGCTGCCTGAACCCCCGTGACTGCCTGTGCTTCGTCGCGGTGGCGCACTGGACGCAACGAGAGGTCCGGGCGCTGCGGCTGGCACTGCGAATGGGGTTCTACGACTGGGCGTCCGCGATGCAGACCGATGTGGAAGTGGTGCTGGGCTGGGAAAGCCCACGCGGCCCGCTTCCGCGCCTGGAGGAACAGCTCCAGCTCGACGAACTCCTCGAACGAATCGCCCTCGGTGGGCGCGCCCGCTTCCGCCTGCTACTTGCCGGACCCGGCCAGCCGCCACCGCCCGCCACGAACTGACCCTCATGAAGCCCGGTTCGCCTGCACCGCAACGACTTCGCCCCTACTACCCGCCGAGACGGAACCTTCGGACATGCTGATCGCACCACGCCATGTACACCTGCACGCCCCGGCCGTGGAGGTGACGTTGTCGTCACGACCGGCGCGGCCCGCCAACGATCGGCTGCGATCGGCTCGGCGGGCGCGACGCTCACCTTCGGGCTCCGGGCGGGTCCTGTCGCGTCAGGAGTTGGCCGACGCGTGCAACGAGATCCTTGACGCGATGTACGCCACGGCCGGTCACGCCCCCCGGTGGGCGGGCATGAGCGCCAACTACGTCGGCGCGCTGGAACGCGGCGAGGTCCGCTGGCCCAACGAGAACTACCGGGCGGCACTGCGGACATACTTCAACGCCACCAACGCCGACCTTGGCCTCTACATCGACCGGCCCGAAAGCCCCGCCTCGGCCGAACCGTCGCCGGCCGGGCGCAAGGCCGCGTGATGGCCCTGGCGTAGCGCTCGGAACGCTTGCGGTTCTGGTTCACGGTCGTCGTCGTGGTCTGGATCGTGGCGGCCTTCGTGGTGCGGCTGCGCCTTCGGCCCGCACGCACACCGGTGACCGCTGCGACACGGCCGCGTGCCGCCACGACGGGCGGAGGCGATGCCGCCTGTCGTGGCGGTTGGCTACACGCCGTCCCCCCGTGGAGAGATGAAACCCGCAGGGAGTCTGGATAGGTTGATCTCGTCTTGCGCCGCCTGTCAGGTCGCATATGGGCAGGTCGCCCACCTGACAGGCGGCAGGTCGGCGGCTCGTGCGGGTCCTCGTCTCGCTGCTTCGCGAAGCGAGTACCCGGCTGAGGGTGAACCGAGAGCCCGAACGCATCGGCGAGAAACCTGACAGTCCGTGCGCCGCCCCGTCAGGAGGTCGGGCCTACGGAATGAGCGTGGCAGAATCGCTGCATGACGCTTCGTGCCCGAGTCGACATCAACGAGAACTTGACCTACGGCGACCTTTTCGACTTCGTGGACCTTGTTCGAGACAGCGACGTTTCACCGGACGATGTGGTGAAGCAGATCCGTGCCGATCACCACGGCGAAGACCTAGGCTTGGAGGCGTTCGAGGCAGACGTCACCGTCCCGCAGGTCCGGTCCGTGGTCCTGTACGGCTACGAAGTACGACAGCTCCTCGGCACGCTGGAAGAGATCATCGACAGCGAGGGAGACGCCCGGTCGGCTCTCGGCGCGCTCACCCGGCTACGCAAGCGGCTCATCGGGCTCGACGACTGATCATCGAGGTCGTTCGATCGATTGTGCGCCGGTTCAGCCGCGCCATTGACGGTAAGTGAAGTACCCAGTTACCACGGCCACCACGACACCGATCACGGTCCAGATGGTCGCAGCCTTGGACCATCCGGATTCTTTGGATTCTGCGGGCGGTGTGACGGTGACGGTGGCATTGCCGCCGTCCGTGGCTTGCGCGGTGTTGATGTTGACGATGTTTCGCTTGCCGCCGTGCAGGACGACGCTGACGGCTTCGGCGGCTGCCTCCTTGGAGGGAACGGTAGTGCCCGCCGGCCGCGTCGAGCGCATCTCGCTGGCTAACCGGACGAGGGTGGTGCGTATCAGGTCGAGCGTGCCCGCGATCTGGGCGGTACTCACGCTCCAGTAGATGCGCTCAATCCCGCCGCCTTGCTGGTGGTTCATATACGTCACCAGATCGGCGGCCCCGGGCGGCTGGAGGCGCACGAACGTTTCGCCGTTGCGATCGGCGTTGCGCAGTAAAGCTTCGAGCTCGCCCACACCACGCGCAAGCGGCACCTCGTTGGTGATGTGGTCGCGAGCGAATTCCGGAAGCTGCCAACTGCTGATCTGCTGACCTTCGATCTTGTGCCACGCCGTCTGACCATCGATGAGGATGGGCGCGTGGACGATCCGATACTCGGGGAGCTTGGTTTCGTCCCGATATCCTGTGGCCTCGTCGCTGGCCCAGTCCCGCAGCTCGGCGCTGCCAGTGGCACCACCGAGCGCGATGCATTTGCGAAGCAGCGACGCCATCGGGACGCGATCGTCAGCGGCACCCCGCGTGATCTCGGCAAGAAGATCCGGCTCCTTGGTCACGCGTCCATTCTGCGCGGACCGTCCGACGAGACCAGAGCCGGGCTCGCCGCGCCGCCGAACTCGCCGCCCAGGCGGAGGCGGCCCGCGACGCAGTCATGTCGCATCCCCCTGTGGAGAGTGAATCCCGGTAGGGAGTCGGCCTGGGGTGATCTTGGCTGTCAGGTGTGCGGCGGTGACGGATACGCAGGCGGGGCACGTGACAGGCCCGCCGGGCGGGTTGCTGTTCGGCGACGCCCCCTGCGGAGTCCCCAGGTGTAAGGACGAACGGAGCCCCCGGCGGCGCGCCGAGCTGCGGACCTTCCGGACCTGACAGGCGGTGTCTCGGCGGTGGTCGGGCGGGCTGGGAGGGGTGGCTGGGCTCGCCTGAGGCGGCGGTGGGGTGTCAAGCTGTGGGGGTGAGCTCTGACGCCGACCGTGTGCCCGCCTGGACGATCGAGGCGGCGGTTGCGCGTATGCGGGCGGCGACCAAGGCCCTGGACGGCCCGGCGGGCCAGATCCCGGCTGGGCATGAGTACGTCGGCGGGCTTGGGTTCTTCCGGGTGTGGCGGCGCGGCCAGCAGGCCGCCACACCACCTGCCGGGGTGAGCGAGGACGCACGGGCGCGGCGCAGGTTCGCCGAGCGGCTGGCCGACACGTTCGCCTACCCGGGGGCGGACGTTGCCCGTTACGGGCACGGCGGGGACTTCGTCGGCGAGTCCAGCGAATACGTGCCGGTCGCCGCGTCGCCTCTTGCCCTGCGGGTCATCGCGCAGGCGGAGGCGGTCACCGAGCAAGTCGCGACGATCCTCGGCGAGACCCGCGTGTACGCGACTGGTGCGGCCGGTGTGGTGGTGCTCGTGCACGGGCCGGACTGGAGTCTGGTGTTCGAACACGACACGATCGAGACCACGATCCGCGTGTGCGGCGACGAGTGGGACGAGGTCGCTCTCGCCGTGGATGAGGACCCCGATCCGCAGGTCCAGGCCCGGCTCCTCGCCATGGTGCAGGACGTGCTGTGGCAGTTGCAGCGGACCTCGGTCGGCGGGGACCGGTTCGCCGAAACCCCGACCGGCTCCGGCGACCAGTAACCCCGTCGTTCGCTCCTATCTGCTAGTCATGTTGTGCCGCAACGTTGTCGGCCCGTTCATGGGCCAACCGGTCGGCGACGAGCTTGATCGCCCGATGCTGGCGCATCCGCGCGGCCGGTTCGGTGAGTCCCAGCACGGCGGCGGCCTCGGCAAGCGAGTAGCCGACGATGTGGGTCAAGGCGATGAGCTTCGCGTCGACCTGGGCCAGGCGCTGCCCAGGGCGCTGCCGTGCCGTTTCGGTGACCAGCCGGGCGAGGACCGAGTAGGCGTCGGCGCGGCCGGGCTCATCGTGGCGGCGGCTGTGGGTGTTGCCGTCAGGCAGGATCTCGTGCAGCAGCTCGAATGTGGCCAGGTCGAGGTTGCGCCGGTCGCGGTTGTGCCGGTTCCACCGCCGGGTGGTCACCATGTAGACGCAGTGATCACGCAGCCGGGCGAACACGTACGGCTTGGCCAGGTCGAACCCGAACACGTCCCGGCCGGTCTGGTCGGGTTCGGTGCGGTGCAGTTCGATGACCATCTCGGCGGCGAGGACGTGTTGCACGCTGGCTTTGACCGTGGGCGGCTTGGCCGGGGTGAGCTTGTTGGCCTGTTTGAGCAGGCCCCGGCGGGCCAGCCCGAGGGCGTAGAGGTTCCACAGTCCGCGGTGGGCTCGGGTGGCCGAGATGACGTAGCTCCACACCCGATCGACGAGGTCGGCCGGGGCGGTCTTCGGGCCGATGACCGCCATGACGTACGGGACGCTGAGCCCGCCTTCGCCGGGGTCGTCGGCGGGGTCAGGCAGCGGCGCGCTCGGGTCGAGGACGGCGTCCGGCACGGTGGGCCAGCCGAGGCGGCGCGAGAGCCAGTCGATCTGCTCCAGGGGGTAGAACGGCCAGGTGTGCTCGTCGTCCGGTGTGGGCGCAGGGTCGAGCGTGCCGGTGTCGGTGTCCCGGCGTTGTGCGGCCCAGGTCGTGTCCGGGCGGGGGCGGGCGGGTGGCCCGTGGCGGATCGGCACAGGGGTGTCCTTCCAGCGGCAACACGTGCGGGTTGTCGAGGAGGCACACCGGAGGCAACGTAGGCGTCAACAAATGGCCGGTCGGCGGTGACCGTGTTCTGCTCCGGCGTGCTGCGATTCCGCCGGGAACCGAACAAGCGTACGAGGCTCGGTGCCGGGATGTCATCCCCGGTCTCGCCCCGTGAACTGCCTTCTTCGCGCCTTCGTGCCCTCGGGTGATCACCGGCAGCCGGTCGTCACCACCAGAGGCAAGACTAGATCGTCAGCCTATCGACCGGCACGAAGCGAATTTCCGCGAACGAATTTCGTTGATCTTGTGATTCCGAGCCAAGATCAATTCCTCTTGAACTATGAGAGCCTTTCCGGCTCGCACCGCCTGTGCCGTCTGGCCAGGCGGTTTCTCTTCTTCGTCCACGCACACGGGCCGTGTGCCTGGACGCCGTTCACCTGGAGCACACCCGTGACCGTTCACACCCTGCCCAAAGCCCCTACGACGTCTGTCCCTGCTCAGTCCACTGTCGCCGATGAAGGGACGTGGTCACGATTCCGACGACGCTGATCCTGCTGGCGGCCTGGCTGGCCGCCGGAAAGCCCTCGCCCGCTCCGTCTCCGAAGCCGGGCACGAGCCGACCACCGGAACCCGGCGATCTGGCTCACCGGCTGCTTGCCAGCGTGCTCGGTTGGCTGCACGCCCACGCGGCGCTGCTGGTCTTCGCCGTGGTGCTGACCGTCGCGATCGTGGCGGCGGTATGCGTGGCACGCCGCGCGCTGTGGCGGCGCGCGGTCGCGGCCGGTACCTGGGTCGAAGTGGTCCCGCCCCGGCAAACCCCGATCGGCCAGTCCGCCGCCGCGTGGAAACTGTTGTCCTCTTTGGTGGTGCGGGCACAAGGCGGCTGGCACCTAGTCAAGCCGCCCCTCGCGATGGAGGTCCACGGCGACGGCGGACGCCTTGCCCTGACCGTCTGGGTGCCCGCCTGGATCACCACCTCCGCCGTCGCGACGGAGGTACGCATGGCGTGGCCGGGCGCGACGACGCGCCCGTTCACCCCGCCGACTGGTGGTGACGGCTGGCACGCCGCCGGTTACCACCTGATCCCAACCCACACCGACCTCGGCCCGCTGGTCGACGAGACCAGCATGGGCCGCGACGCCCGTGATGCCGATCCGCTGCGGCCGGTGTTCGACGCGCTTCGTCACCTCGGCGGGCCGAACGTGCTGCAAGTCCTCGCCAGACCAGCAGGCGACCGGCGCATCAACGCCCTCGCCTCGGCGGCCCGGCGTCCGGCCAAGCCCCGTCGGCCGATCGGAGTCCACGCTGCCGATCTGGTGGTCAAGCTGCTGCTGTGGCTGCTCCGCACGGCGCTTGACCTGCTCCAGAACCTCGGCTATGGCTCCAGGCGGCGCACAGCCGGCGGCGAGGCATACCGGCCGCCGGACGCGTTGCAGCGGGCGCAGATGCGCCGCGCGGCCGACAAGCTCGCCGCCGGGCCACATCTGCTCGTCGCGATCCGCACCCTCGCGGTGCGGCCCGCACGCGCGTACGCGCGGGCCGAAGCCCGCACGGTGGCCCACGGGTACGCGGTGGCCACGAAACTGCGCCCACGGCGGCTACGGCGGGCTCTGTGGCTGGTCACCGAACGCTACGCCCACCGAGGTCACTGGCTGTTGGCGACTGCCTCGGAGCTGGGGGTGCTGTTCCACTTCCCGGCCGACCCCGCCCGGCACGGGTTCCCCGTCGCCGCGCTCACCCGCCCGTTCCCCACTGACGCCGCTGAGATTCATCCCGAGCGGCCGACCGCGCACACCTCCGGCTGGACCGGCCACCGGTGGAGCGCCCCCAAAGGGCTCGCCATCATCGACGACGAGCCGGACGAGATCGACCCGATCGCCTACCTGACAACCCATGGAGACCATCACGATGAACGCTGACCAACCATCCACAACAGACACACGCGAGCGCGGGCCGGAGAATTCTCCGGCCCGCCTTCTTCTTCGCCCGTTCGGCGACCCGTCCCGCACGCGTCCCAAACCGCTCGGTATCAGCGACGCCGACACCTCGGGGGCGCTCGTCGGCCTGCACGTCGTTGATGCCCGTCACCATTTGCACGTGCTCGGGCCGACCGGCACCGGCAAATCCACGCTGCTGCTCAACTACACGATGAGCGAGGTTCGGGCCGGGCGCGGCGTGGCCGTGTTCGACCCGAAAGGCGATCTCACCAGGGATCTGCTCGACCGGCTCCCACCCGAAGCCGCCGAGCGTCTGGTGCTCATTGATCCGGACGAGACGCAGGCGCCGGCCGCGCTGAACCTGCTCCAGCTCGCCGAGGACCCGTATGACACCGCCGATCAGCTCGTCGGGGTCATGGCCAAAGTGTGGGCGAGCACATGGGGGCCACGCACCGACGACCTGGCCCGCCACGCCCTGCTCACGCTGATGCGGCTACCGGGGGCGAGCCTGGCCGACCTGCCGACCCTCCTCGCGAACCCGCGCCTGCGGCAGGCGGCTCTACGGCGAGCTGACGACCGCGACGACGACGGCTGGGGCGTGGACCTGCACGCCTTCTGGTCCTGGTGGGACTCCCAATCGCCCGCGTTGGCCGCGCAACAGCTCGGGCCGCTGCTGTCCAAGCTCCGCGCGGTGCTGTCACGGCGGTTCGCCGCTGGACTGTTCGGCGTACCGCGTTCCACTTTCCGACTGGAGGAGATCCTCAATGGCGGCATCCTGCTCGTCCGGCTGCCCAAGGCCATGGGCGATGACACCGTCCGGCTCACCGGGTCGCTGCTCCTGGCGGCGTTACTGCACACCGCCGGACGCCGCGCCGCCGTGCGCGAAGCCGAACGGCTCGACGCGTCGCTGATCGTGGACGAATGCCACCAGTTCGTCAACCTGCCGATCGGGCTCGATGACGCACTCGCCGAAACCAGGGCGCTGCGGCTGTCGATGCTTCTCGCGCATCAGCACCTCGGCCAGTTGTCCAAGCCGGTCCGTGACGCGATCGACGCCAATGCCAGGTCGAAGGTGTACTTCGCCCTCGCCCCGGCCGATGCCGACGCGCTCGTGCACCACGTCAAGCCGTACTTCGCCGCCGACGACCTGATCCACCGCGACGCCTACGGCATGGTCTGTCGCCTGGTGATCCGGGGCCGCAACGCCGAGCCGTTCACCCTCCGCGCCCGGCCCGCACCGCCGGTGTGGCCCGGCCGCGCCGAGCTGCTACGAGCCGCCGCCCGCAACCGCGGACTGCCGCTCGACGAACGGCGCAAGCTCGCCGACGCCCGCCGTCTCGGCCCGGCTGTCCAACGAGCCCGCCGCACCCAACAGCCTGATGAGCTGGATCTGTTGGACGCCGACAGGTCCGCTGACAGCGGGCCGATCCTGCCGCCGGGAGGAACCCGGTGACCTGGCCCCTCAATCGCACCCTCACTCCAACCCTCGTCTGGTTTGGGGCCGCCGACAGAACCTCCGACCCTGCCATGCCTGACAGCGCAGCTCACGGCTGGTCTGTGACTGCCACACGAAAGAGAGACATATGAGATGACCTACCCAGATATCTACAACCAGATCCGAGCCTTGCGGGCCGCCCCGCGCGGCGGGGCGAACATCGCCGACGAACTGCGTCGCCTCATGCCCCGCGACCGGTGGCTGATCGACCTGCTTGGCCAGCACCGCGTCTTCACAACCGAACAGATCAACACCCTCGCGTTCGACAACCTGCACACCGCCCGCAACCGCCTCGTCCTGCTCAACTCCCGAGGCATCCTGGCCCGGTTCCGCAACGCGATCCGGCCCGGCAGCGAGCAATGGCGCTGGACCCTTGACCTGCTCGGCGAGGTCTACCTCGCCAGCCGCGACGACCAGAACCCGCCCCACTTCACCACCGTTCGAAACAAGATCAACAAACTGTCGGTCAATCCGCAGCTCAACCACCGCCTCGCCGTCAACGGTCTGTTCGTCGAGCTGATCGGTCACGCCCGCACCACTCCCGGCGCGGCCCTGACCGCCTGGCGGTCGGCCAAAGACTCCTTGGCGATCACCGGCGACTTGGTCCGCCCGGACGGCTTCGGCGACTGGACCGAGCACGGCCGGCGGATCACCTTCTGGCTGGAGCAGGACCAGGGCACCGAGTCCACACGCCGCATCCTGGCCAAACTCGACAGCTACGACGCGTTCACCCGCGCCTCCGGCCGCCGCGACGCGGTCCTGTTCCGGATGTCCGGCCCCCGCGCCGAGGCATCGTTTCGCGCCCGGCTCGCCGAACACCCCGCCGTCGCGGGCGGACGGCTGCTCGTGGCCACCACAGGCGGCAACCAGGGCCACCCGGCCGCCGCGATCTGGCAGCCCGCCACCAGTGGGCAGCGAGTCCGGCTCGCCGAACTCGCCGACCACCTCCCGACCTGACAGACAGGTCCCGTGTCAAGCCCTGCAAGGTTCTGTCAGACCGCCCCTGACCTGCCCTGTTAGACCGTGTCAGGTCGTGACAGGTCAGCGAAGGCGAAGCACGGCAAGCCTCTGCGGCTCGCCACACACCATCCCATGTCACAGCGGCGGCGGACCTATGGTCCGCTCGTGGCCCAGCACATTCCAGAAAGGACACCCAGCCATGTCCAAGCCGCAGCGCACTCACCGTATCCATCGAGTACACACCAAGGAGCCCTATGGCTGAACGCAGTCCGAGCGGCACCCCTCAACGCCGTACTGCAACCACACCACGCATCCCACGGCCCCGGCGAGCCGACCACGACACCATCGGAGACAACCCCGACACCGACGACACCACGAGCGCGCCCGCACCAGTGGGCGCGCTCGTGCGCTACCTGACCGACCCCGCCATCGAGGAAGCCATTCAAGCCTTCGTCGCCACCGCACCACCCATGAGCGAGGTCAAACGCGCCAAACTCGCCCGGCTGCTCGGCACCGACCGGTGCAACCTCGAACCCAGAGATTGACCGCCTGTCCGGTGTCAAACTCGCACCGTATGAGGCGGCGCACCGCGCGAGGCGGCGACGTCGCGGCGTGCCGCCTCACCCGGGCAAGCGGCGAATAACAACGCCCAACCAGCGCGGTTGCATGTCAGAGGGCTTCAGCGGAAGCTCCCACGAGACTAAAGACCCGGCCTCGCCGGCTTCGCGAGTTGCTTTGCCCTGCAGACAACCGTGGGTGACGATCGTCCGATGCCAGCACTGAGGAATGCCAGGCTCGAACAACTCCTGGGCGGCCAGATCAATGACAACCTCACCTACGGTCAGATCAAAGCGCTGATCCCCAACGTTGGCGAGGCTCCCGACTTGGACTTCAAGCGCGATCTGTACGACACGAAGGACAGCGGTCGCAAGTCGATGTGCAGCGACGTCGCGGCGCTCGCCAACGCCAACGGTGGGGTTCTGATCCTTGGCATGGACGAGGACTCGCAGGGCCGGGCCCACACGGACACGGGTGTTTCGATCGCCGATAGCGAGAAGAGCCGAATCTGGCAGACCGTACTCGATGTCGTCCGTCCAAAGCCCCAGTTCGGGGTCATAGCCGTAGAAGACCCCGACAGACCTGGAACCGGCTTCCTGATCATTTGGGTCGCGCCCAGCGCCGACCCACCGCACGCCCTCGTCATGCCGAACAAGTCGTTGCTGTACCCGCGCCGAATCGGCACCAGGACCGTTCATCTTTCGGAGACCGAAGTGGCGGAGGGCTATCGGGCACGGTTCGCCGGACTGGCTGACCGACTCGGGCACGCGAAACAGATCGAGAAAGACTTCGCGCCCAGCATCGACCCCAGCAGAGTGTTCGTCGTCGTGACACTCGTGCCCGACATCCCCGGCGCGTTCTCGATCGACACGGCCACGTTCCGTGCGTTCGAGCAGAGCATCCTCACAAGAAGGCCATTGGCGTTTGGTATCCCTGTTGTCCGCGGGTTCACCCGCGCCACAGTGCGCCACCGGCGGCTCGTCGGAGTCTCATCGTGGCAGCCAGGCAAGCCATACCAGGGTGCCGCCTGCGAACTTCATCACAACGGAAACGGCGTCTACGCCGCCGAAGTCGAGTCACATGCGCGTGACCTGTCAGATACGCCTTCGCTGGTCGACAGCCAGCAACTGGTCCTGAACATTGGCGCCGCGTTGCGACACCTGGCGCTGCATGCACGTGACCGGACCAGCGCCGGGGGCATGGCGAATCTTCGCGCCACGATCATCGGTGGCCCGCGCCCTGGCTTGGCGCTCGTCTCGAACCTCAGCTATCAGAACGAGCAGGTCGGCACCCACGTAGCAACAGCCCAACCGGAAGCCGACGCTCTAGCGGACATCGACGAACTTTGTGAAGCCAAGGCTGGCCACGTAACGGCAACCTATCGGCTCGCGAGCGGTCTGTTTCAAGAATTCGGCAGGCCGGAAGCTCCGCTCCTAACGCCGAGCGGAGACATCCGACTGCCTTACTGGGGTCGCGACGAACAGCGCATGATCTCAGCGTGGGCAGCGGAGTCCGGGGTCGGAACCGTTGCTACTGAGATCAACTAACGGCATCAACGACCTCGGCGCACGGGCCGCGCGAGCTGCACAGACCTCGCATCTGCGTTCACAGATGCAGCCGAACAACGACCAACACGCGGGGCGGTGTCCCAACCGGATGCCATCCCGCGTCAAGTTCGGACGACTGAGCTGGCTATGCGTATCAGGCGGGCAACGTGAGCCTCACGTTCAGGCTGTCCGCGGAAGGCCGCAGCTCGATCGGAGGGCGGATCGACGAGGCGCACTGGCGACCCAAATCGCCAAGGGCTCGCACCCAGATCGCCGCGTAGAACTCCCACCAGGACCCGAACGAGAGCACAAGGTGACGGCGAACCTTACTCGTCGTGTCCGCGTCGAGCAGCGACAGGTCGAGCGCGAGGGCGGTCCGAACGACTAGCTCGTCCCAAGCACGCTCTGGCGCGACGCGGGCGCGCGCTTCGTCCTCTGGCGTCACAGGATTGAGTTGCTCCGGAGCGATCTTGCCGTGTGCGCGGTCGAGATGATGGTAGCGCTCGCCTTCGCCGTAACGCCCCAGAATTGCGAGTAGTTCTCCGATCACTGGATCGGCGGCGACGAACTCAGCGAGCATCCGCAGCCATCCCCAGGTGGCTATGACGTCCTCGGCTGCTTCGGATACCGATCGGCGCACCTCGGGTTCGAACAGGTCAACACGGTGACCGCGGCGCTCGGGCGGGAGGGTGCCGTGGGCGTGCAAGTGCGCCAGGATGCGGGTGAGCTTGACCAGAGTCTCGCTGCCACGTGCCAGTGATTGAAGCACGACATCGAGATCAGGCGAGCGATACTCAGAGGAGGCGAGCATCTGAAGGCCGTGCGTAAGATTGCGCTGTGTTGCGCTCATCTGCTCAATGAGGGCAAACAACTGCGGCCGAGGCAGAGAATCCACGCTTCCATTGTGCGCGATTGTCGTAAGCGCGTCGTCAGGTTTGTCCGGTCGGTGATCATGACCCGCGCTGGCGCCCTTGGGGGAGCTGACCACTATGGGCCTTGTTGCGAACGTGGTCAGCTTCCAGCCCATCGGTGGAAGACTCGTTCGTGTTGCCCAGAGACCACAGACAGGAGGGTGATGTGCCGGTCAAGCCGAGGTGGTAGTGGATGTCGCGTCCGCTGTGGCGAGACGACGATGAAATAGCTCCTCCAGCGTCTTGAACATCAGCTGGACGGACTCCACGTAATCCAGCACCACCCGTGGACTCGCCTCGAATTCAGCATCGAGGTCACCGCTTCCCCGGTCGTCTGCATCGAAGTTGCCCATGTTTATCCCTACTAGGGACTGCCCATGCGTCATACCGCTAGCTGTGGACCAGGCCCAATAGGCGCGCAACTGCCCCAACTGCGGAATGTGTTCACCCGCAGCCGCCACGATAGATGTGAGTGCGAGCCGGCGATCAACCTCGACCCCTGTAGCTGCTGTAACCTGCGCAAGCCTTGCCCGAAGTTGATCACACGCAGCATCGTGTTCGTGAATGCCGGGGTAGTTCGGGTTCCCGGAGTACTTCTTCACATTCCTGCCGAATTTCGCCGCATCGGATAGTTCCGACTCCCAGGAAGCGAGCGTCCGCTGAATGCGTACGGTGGAATCTTCCGGTCCGAGAATCCATATCGCGGTCAGCAAATTCTCGATGATCGGCCGGAACAACATGTAGTCGACGTGCACCCCGAGTCCATGGTCTCTGAACTTGTACGACCATGAGCGAGTTGCCTCGCAGGCGGCGACCGTGGCGTAGATGGCCTTGGAGGAGACGCGGAATGGCGCAGTGAGAGCATCATCCTGTCCCAGGGCGCAGGCCGGATCGACAAGCGGGATGCCAGCTTGGAGCCAGGAGTCGGAGGTACGAAGTAGCTCGAACGCAAGCCTTTGTAGGGACGTAAACGCAAGAGCTTCTGCCTCATCGGAGGCTTTGCGTTGACTCACGACTGGCACGTCTGCACGCTTCCTTCTGACGGAAACCGGGAAGAGGTCTCGGATTGGCTGATCAGTTCCGTCGCAGACTGGTCGGCGTGCCGACCTCCGAGCCTACCCGGTGAACCCTAGCGGCATTGGCGTTGGCATTCCGACCCAAACACGCGCCAATGTCATCCTCGATCAGGCGACCGATCGTCGGCTCGACGCCTTGGACGTCGAGCGCGGTGTGGGCCGCCGGCCCGCGACGATTGTCACGCCCAGGTGACGGGTGTTAGCTCCGGTCGGCGATGGCGCCGGGGAAGACGGAGTTCACATCGTCCGTCCACTTTTCAACGGGGGCGTCGTCGTGCCCGTGGAACTGCACGATATTCAACAGCGCTGTGTAGAACATCTGCGTCACAAGTCGGCCTATCTTAACGAGCTCCTCGAACTCGAACACCCGGGCGGCGGCACCATCACCGATATCGACAAGTTGCGCGACGCTGGCGCTCATGCCCTGCGGGTGGGCCTGCAACGCGAGGTATTCGTAGATGGCGCCGCCGTTGAGATCGATGCCGCATGCGGTCGCCCAGTGGGCGGCGACCTCGGTGAAGTTCAGGTACCTCTCGCCTTCGAGCGTGATGTTGAGCTTCACCTTCGGCGCGTCCTCCAGCCGGAACCATTTACCCAACTGCTTAATCAGTTCCTTCCGCTGCTTCTTGGTCTGCTTGCTCAGTTCGGAGGAGTCCCAGTCCTCGACCCGGTACTTGACGGCCGCCACCCTCATGTCGAAAGTGTTCAGCTCCGTGAGCCACTGCCGCGCGCAGCGCCTGCGATGACTGACGTTCGGGTCGAGGAGCCAGGTGGAGCGGGTCATGAACTCGACCGCGGCCCGCGCGAGCGTCACCGGTGACTCCATGAACTCGCCCGCCTGGAACAGGATGCCGAGGCCGACGAGGTTGTTAACCGCCTGCTGGACCCAATTGATGGCGAGCTTGCTGGGCTCATGCGGAAGCCCGCTCGGCCAGGGCTCGTCCGCGTCGTGGCAGCGCTGGATGGCCTCGAAGTCCTGCGAGGCCGAAGATCCGGGCCTAGGTGTGCGAAGGCCAGAGTCCCAGACCTGGTAGAAGAGGTCGCGCGTCGACATGAGCAGGCGCCCGATCTCGGCCAGGCGCGCGGCCTGGCCCGAGTCCAAGGTCGTTTCGTACGGCATGACCCAAGATGTTATGAGTCTGTGCGACTCAAGTCGACCGAGTTTCGTCCTGGCTCACCGCTTGACGGTTCACCTTCGACTTCGCTGCTGGGCGCGGCTTGGCCGCCTGCAACGCTGCCGCAACCGGCTGCGCCGCCTGCTCGGTCAGCTCCGGCAGTTGCGCATCGTCGTCGGCCAGCTTCCACCGCCGCCACACCCGATGCGGGCCGAACGTGCGCGTGCCCTTCCCGACCGGGAGCAGCTTCAATTCGAGGACCTCGTTGATGATCTCCCGCTTGCGGGCCACGTCATCGCCGAGTTCCAACCAGTGCTGCTCGGCGTGCGGGCCGATCATCCCGCGCAGCACCGGCGGCACGCCCGCCTCTTTCGCTTCGACCTCGGCTGCGGCGATCTTCTTCGACAGCCCTTTCTCGGCGCGGGCAAACGACACCGCCGTCACGTCGCCCTCCTCTGCCAGCCTGCGCCAGTCCTCCAGTTCGTTGCGCAGTCGCTCGGCCTCGGCGCGGGCTTCGGCCACACCCTGATCGTCGAACCTGCGGTGCAACTGCTCTGCCGTCTGCGGCAGGGCGCAGTAGGCCACCACGATCCTCTCGACGAACTCGTCCAGGTACTCCTTCTTCACCGCCGCGCACCGGCGCAGCATGCACGAGTACACCTGCCCGGTCCAGCCGTGCCGGTTGACATTGGTGCATTGCAGCGGCCCGTCGCAAACCCCGCACTTGACCATGTAGGACAGCAGATAGCGGGCACGGGCGGGCTTCCACGTCGTGCGCTCGGGGTTCTCCAGCATGTTGCGCACCGACCAGTACAGCTCCTCGCTCACCAGACCCTTCCACAGCCCGTCACCGACCACTTCGCCGCGCAACACCCGCTTGCCGATGTACGCCGGGTTCAAGGCGATCTTCCGCACGATGCCGCGCCGCCACACGCCACCCTGCGAGGCGGGGATACCCCGGTCGTTCAAGTCGTTCTCGATCCGGATCAACGGCACGCCCTGGGCGATCTTCTCGAAGATCTCCCGCACGATGCCGGCCTTCGTGAAGGTCTCCGAGGTGCCGCCCTTGCCGACCGCCGTGTGCGGCGTCTCGTCGGGCTGCTGGCGCAGGAACGCCTTCGTCCGCGAGTCGTGGATGCGCTCGTAGCCGTAGGTGAGCTTGCCGTGCGGGCGACCGGCCGCCGCCGCGCCGTCGATACCGCGCTTGACGTTGTCGCGGATGTAGTCGGACTGGAACTCCGCCTGCACCGCCTGAAACCCCAGGAACATGCGGTCGTTGCGGTCGCGCAGGTCGAACAACTGCCCGCCCACCAGCCAGAAGTACAGCCCCACCTCGTAGCACAGATCCCGGATCTGCACGTAGACGCCAAGGTCCCGCTCCTTGCGGGAGATCTCCCACACCACCAGCACGTCATCGGTGCCGGTGCGGATGCGCTCCATCAGCTTCTCGAACTCGGGTCGGTCCTTGGTCGCGTGCCGCGACGCCGACCGGTCGTTGTCCCAGAACGACTTCCCGTGCCGCCACCCGTGCCGGGACACCTCGGCAAGGTTCAGCTTGCGCTGATCCGTGACCGACTTGCCCTGCTCCTTCTTGTCCTGGCTGGCCCGCTCGTAAGTCAGCGCCGAAACCAGATCCCCGCCAGCGAGGAGGTCCGATTTGGATTCCCATACCCGCCGCCGCGTCGCACGTCGTACCATGTCCGTATCACCAGCCCATCGGTCTCTACCTGTTAGGGACCAGCTTAGCTGTTATCGACCCTTGGGAGTTCCCGCGGAGATCCCGAGCAGCTCCGCGGTCTCCTCGACCGACTGGCCGAAGTAGAAGCGCAGGACGATCACGGCGCGCTGCTTCGGCGCCAGCCCTGCGAGCAGTTCGATGACGTCGCCGGAGTCGGCCGGTTCGGCGTACGCGCCACTCGGTTCGGGTGGCGAATCGGTCGGATGTTCTCGCCGCCAGGGCCGCCGCCGCTCGTCGAGCCAGGAATGCGTGAGCATGCGCTGCGCGTACGCGTCGGGGTTGTTGGCCGCGGCCACCCGCCGCCAGTTCTGGTAGAGCTTGCCGATCACGACCGCCGTGAGGTCGTCGGCGAGATGCCAGTCGTGACAGAGCAGGTACGCCGCACGCCGCCACCGGTCCATCCGGGCCCGCACGAAGGCGCGGAACTCGATCTCGTCGGACTTGTTCACTCAGCCTCCCCATCGTCGAACGAACGACGGAATCGACGCGGATTCAGGTTGCATCGAGCGAGCGGAAGACGCGCGGCGAAAGGGCGTCCGGGCGGACTCTGCAATCTGGGATAACTCGCCCCTGGAGGGGGCGGCTTCCCCGAATGGAGCATCGGCTCGCCTCGTGCTGCTGACGCTCGCTTCGGGTCAGTTCCTGATGGAGTTGGACAGTTCGGTCATGAACGTCTCAGCCGAAAGGCAGCGACAGCCCAGAGCCGTCCACCCGACTGTGATGTCCGGATCTTGCAGAACACCGTCATTGCCGCCAGCCGAGTCACCAGGTCAGGATGGGTTCATGCCCAGCACCCGCCGCGTCGTCATCCCGGTGTTCCCGGGCGTCGACCTGCTCGACGTCACCGGCCCGGCCGAGGTCTTCGCGCTGGCCAACCAGGAGCGCGGAGACGCGGCCGGCTATCAGGTCGACCTCGTGGGGCGTACCCGTGGTGAAGTGCGGACGTCGGCGGGCCTGAAGCTGGTCGCGGACCTGTCGTTCGACGAGATCGACGGGTGGACACGTTGCTGGTCCCCGGGGCGATCGACGCGGCCGCCAGTGGATCGACGGCGCGGGTGGACGCGGACGTGGTCGCGTGGATCGCTCGCGTCGCGCCGCAGGCTCGACGCGTCGTGTCGGTATGCGTCGGCGCGCACCTGCTCGCCGCGGCCGGACTGTTGGACGGCAAGACCGCGACCGCGCACTGGTCGACGGCGGCGCAGCTGGCGGCCGACCACCCTGAGATCACCGTGGACCCCGACCCGATCTTCGTCCGCTGTGGCAGCGTCTGGACCGGCGCCGGGATCAGCGCCTGCATGGATCTCGCGCTGGCGCTGGTCGCCGAGGATCTGGGGGAGGGGGTCGCCCTGACGGTGGCCCGGCAGTTGGTCATGTATCTCAAGCGGCAGGGCGGCCAGAGCCAGTTCTCGGTTCCGCTGAGCCGACCGCCCGGGACCCGCCGCGACATCGACGAGCTGCGGATGTTCATCGTCGACCACTTGGACGGCGACCTGTCCGCCACCACCCTCGCGGCCCGGATGTGCCTGAGCGAGCGCCACTTCGCGCGGGTCTTCCGCCGCGAGACCGGGACCACGCCGGGCGCCTATGTCGAGGCCGTCCGGGTGGAAGCGGCCCGCCGCCTCCTCGAGAGCACCGACCAGCCCTTGGCGCAGGTCGCCACCGCATGCGGGCTCGGCTCGGTGGAAACCCTCCATCGCGCCCTGCGCAAGCAGATCGGCACGACGCCGGCGGCCTACCGCCGACGATTCCGCCTGACCGCCTGACCCTCTTCCCTCGCCGGTCCGCGCGTCGCGCGAGACCGCGCTTCCCCCTGCCCAGAAAAGGTTCCGTCGATGGTCTTTCCGCAATCATTGAGTACGCTGCGCGAGCGCCCGTATCGGCTGCTGTGGACCGCGCGCGGCGTCTCCGCGCTGGGCAACGCGATGATCCCGGTGACCGTGGTCTTCGCCATCCTTCGCTCCGGTGGCAGCGCCCTCGACGTCGGCCTCGTGCTGACCTGCCAAGCCGTCGGCCAGGTGGCGATGCTGCCGGTGGGCGGAGTCTGGGCCGACCGGCTGTCCCGCAAGCTCGTGCTGATGGCGACCGACGCCATCCAAGCCATCTGTTACGGCCTGCTCGCCGTGCTGACCTTCCTGCAGTACGTGGCGGTGTGGCAGTTCGCCGTCACCTACACGATCGCCGGGATGGCTTCCGCATTCTTCACCCCGGCGTCCCGGGCCGTCATCCCCGAAGTGGTCCGCGCGGAGCAACTGCAACCGGCGAATGCCCTGCTGGGTCTGACGGACAGCACCACCAAGGTGGTCGGCCCGGCGCTTGCCGCCCTGTTGTTGGCGATCTCCAGCCCCGGCACGGCGATCCTCGTCAACGCCGTCAGCTTCCTGCTGAGCTTCGTGCTGCTCGCCCGGATGCGCCCGCACCGGCAGCCGCAGCGCTCCGAGCGACAGAACTTCCTGGCAGATCTGCGCGACGGCTGGCGGGCGGTGGCCCAGCGCCGCTGGTACCTGGCCAACCTGCTCACCTGGGGTGTGTGGAACTTCGCGATCGCGTTCTTCTTCGTCCTGGGCCCGGTCGTGATGCAGGACGGCAACGGCGGAGCCACCGCCTGGAGCGCGATCATGGTCACCGGCTCGGTCGGCTCGATCGTCGGCGGGCTGGCAGCCTTGCACTACCGGCCCCGTCGTCCACTCGTCACCGCGAACGCGGTCGCCGTGCTCGGTGCCGGCCCGCTGGCCCTGCTGGCTCGGCCCGCCCCGGTCTACGCCATCGCGATCGCCGTGGCAGTGGCCTTCGCGATGACGTCGCTGGTCAACGAGGTTCTGGCGACCACACAGCAGCAGTTGTTCCCCGAGGAGTTGCTGGCCAGGGTCAGCTCGCTGGACTGGATGATCTCGATGCTCGCCATGCCCGCCGGCTACGCCGCTGCGGCGCCAGTCGCCGAACTGCTCGGTATGCGTACGACCCTGCTGGTCGCAGCGGTGCTCATCGGCACTCCGTGCCTGCTGCTGAACTTGCTGCCGGGGGTCCGTTCGGTCCAGCGTTTCCCCGACGGCACCATCGGCATCGCCGCATTCGCGAACCGTTGATGGGCACCGCGGCGGCGGTCAGCCGGCGTCGGTGAGCTTTCGCAAGAGCCGCATCAGCTGGCTACGTTCGTCCGCCGACAGCGGTGCAAGCACCCGTTCTTGGACTTCGTCGATGACGTGGTCGAGTTCGCGGAGCCGGGCGTCACCGGCGGCTGTGATCGAGACGATGTTGCGTCGCCGGTTGCTCGGGTTGACCGTGCGCTCGACCAGCCCGAGTTGCTCCAGGTCGCCCAGCACGGCGACGACGTCGCTGCGGTCGACGCCGGTCGCCCGCCCGAGATCGGCCTGACCGACTGGCCCCCATTCCTCCAACGCGGCGAGCAGGCGGTAGTGGTAGCTGCGAAGCCCGGCGCCGTCCGCCGCGAAGCCGTCGTTCAGCAGGCCCCGGGAACGCTCGTAATTCCGGCTGATCAGCCAGGTCACCCGATCACGGATTCGGGACGGGACAGTCGCTGACGGCACTACCTGGTCGTGCACGAACGCAGCGTAGCACTTGTTGGTGTCACCAACATCTGCGTCGACCGTGCGGCTTCAGGCGTACGGTGGCTTCGGGTGATCATGCTGAGGGGTGCTTTATGGCGTACGCGATTCGCAGGATCGAGCCAGGGGAGTGGCGGCAGTTGCGGGCGCTTCGGCTGGAGGCGCTGTCGAAGGAGCCGACCGCCTTCGGCATCCGGTACGCCGACGCCGCGGCGCTCGCCGACGAGGACTGGCGACAGCAGGCAGAAGAGCACGCGACGTTCGTCGCCACCGTCGAGGACGGCGGTTGGGTGGGGATGGCCGGGATCGCTCCGCTGGAGAGGTTTCCCGGTACGGTCTGCGTCCACAGCGTCTACGTGACCTCAGCTCATCGCGGTGGTGCGGCCAAGCTGGCCGCCCGGCTGATGGATTCCGCGATCACCTGGGCGGCGGAGAACACCGACGCCGCCCGGCTCACCTTGGGCGTACACGAGGACAACCAGCGTGCACAGGCGTTCTACCGGCGCATCGGGTTCACCGACACGGGCATGGTGGTTCCCTACAACCTCGACCCGGCCAAGCGACTGTTCATTCTCGGCTACGAAGGATTCCGTCAAGGGCTCGCGGAATAAGGTCAGGAACGTACAAGAAGCCTTCGCCGTCGGCGGTCCAGAATCGCTTCCATGCAGACCGCGCCTGTCAATTTGACCGAAGCCCTGGCTACCTTCGACGACGTCTACAGTCCCCGGATCGTGGCCCGGGTGAACGACTACGACGTACGGATCGCGCATACCGAGGGTGAACACGTCTGGCATGTCCACGACGACACCGACGAGTTCTTCCTCGTCCTCGACGGCCGGTTCGACGTCGCGATCCGTGACGTCGACGGCAACGAGACCACGGTGGTGCTGCGCACAGGTGACACCTTCGTCGTGCCGAGGGGCGTCGAGCACAAGCCGTCGTCGCCGGGCGGGGCGATCCTCATGTTCGAACCGTCCGGGACCGCGACGACCGGCGACCGCCACGAGGGCGAGATTCCGGAGCACGTCGACAGCACCACTGGTCACCAGCTGACCTGACTTCCGTCCCCGAACCTGCCGATGCGGCGGGCTCGGGGACGGTTCGCGATGGTGGTCAGCCGTCCACGCTGGTGTGGGTGGCCGTGCCGCAGGACGAGCCGGTGGTGTCGCCGCTGCCGTCGACCAGGCAGACCTTCAGCTTCACGGTGTCGCCCGCCCGCACGTTGCCGTCGATGAACGGGTCCCAGATGACGTCGGCGCCCGCGACGCCGTTGCCGTTGTATTTCGACCCGAGGCTGTAGGTCAGGTCGCCGGCCGAGGTGTGCTCGGTGACCCAGGCCCACGCCCGGATCCCGTGGCTGTCGGAACAGTTGTCGCGGATCTGGACGTAGTCGTCGTTGTTACCGCCGCCGGCGGCACCCTCGCCGTAGTCGACGAAGATGGCCGACCCGCATGCGTTGGCGGTGGTCGCGGCGAACCCGTCGTTGTACGACGCGAACGCGGGGTTGGACAGCAGCAGGACTGTGCCGATGCTCGCGGCGGCGAGGGTCGACACTCTGCGGGCGGACCGTCCGAACGGGAGTTTCATGCGCACCCACCTTTGTGGAGAGACAATGAGCGGGTACTGATCATGACGGAGGTCGTTCCGTTGATCAAGAGTCGCCTCGTTGACTCTGCTGGTCGGGCGTGACGCTTGTTGGCATCACCAACATGCAGTATGTTGGTGCTGCCAACATTGATTGCTCAGTCCGAGAAGGAGCCGACATGCTCACTGTGCCCATCGAAGCCGCCGACGCGGACCCCGTCGTCCGCGTACTGGCGATCGGGCGAAGCGAGAACGTGCTGACCGACCTGGTGGCGATCCTGCGAACCAACGGGCACGCAGCCGGTGCGACCAACGAGTTCGACCGCGTCCTCGACCTGTTCGACGTCAGCCGGCTCGACGTCGTCGTCTTCGGCGGAATGGTGCCGCCAGACACCAAGGCGTACCTCCGCGAACAGATCACGAACCGGAACGCGGCCGTGACCTTCGTCCAGGGCTACGCGGGAATACCCGGGCTGGTGGCCATGCAGGTCGAGGCCGCCGTCGCCGACACCACCGACGAACCGGCCAGCTCGGTCACGTTCGACGCCGGGACGCGTACGCTCGACGTCTCGCTCGCCGCGCCTCGACAGGTGACTGTGGTCGCCTGGTGGCACACCTCGTTCACGCCACCGGAACCGAGGAGCACCTCACGGGTGCTCGTCGACACGCGACTATCGGCCGGTCGCCACGACGTCGCCATTCCGGAGGACGTGCCCGCCCAAGCGTCGTTCGCGACGGTCTCCGTCGGCCCGGCCGTGCACACCTTCATCATGGGAGCCATGCCGACCGGGACGACCATGGCGCGATTCCCCGGCACGGCGGGCCCGGAATAAATCGATTGCCTCGGCTTGCCTCCTCGGGCCAGCATGCGCCGATGGAGATCCGTCGGCTCGATCCGCACGACGCGACCGCCGCCGCCGGCTGGTACGAGGCGTTCCGCTCCGGTGGCGTCGCCGACCGCGAAGCGCCGACCTTCTTCGCCGCCGAATCGGTGCTCGGACCCTTGCGCGACAACGAAACGCGGCACGCGTACGGCGCTTGGGCGGGGGACACGTGTCTCGGTGCCGCCCTGCTCCACCTGGAAAAACCGCCCAACATGCACCTGGCGGAGATCGAACTCAACGTGCCTCCGGCGTACCGCAACCGCGGCGTCGGCGGCGCGCTGTTCGACACGGCGATCGGCGTGGCCGCCGACGACGGGCGGACCCGCTGCTCGACCGAACTCAACGTGCCCCGCGCGTACACGCTCGATTCGCATCCCGGCGGCCGGTTCGCTCTCGCGCGCGGCTTCACCAGCGTCTTGTCCGAGCAGCGCTACCTGCTGGATCTGCCGTTCGACGAGGCCGGCCTCGCGGTACTGTCCAGATCCGCGACGACCGGCTACACGGTCGAGTCCTGGACCGGCCCGGTCACTGCGGCCCGCGCGGACGTCTTCGCCCAGATGCGTACGCAGATGGAGCGCGACGTGCCGGCAGGCGAGCGCGATCACGAGCCGCCGACCTTCGACGCGGACCGGGTCCTCAGCGGTGATGCCGCGACCGCCGCGCGCGGCTGGGGACTGGTGACCACGCTGGTGCTCGACCCGGCCGGCGCCCCGGTCGGATACACGCGGATCTACGTCAACGCCGACGGCGTTCACGCCCAGCAAGACGACACCTTCGTGCTTCGCGCGCATCGCGGCCATCGGCTCGGCACCCTGGCCAAGGCCACGAACATGCGACAGCTCGCCGCACAGCATCCGACCGTGCGGCATCTGCACTCGTGGACCGCCGACAGCAACACCGCGATGCGTGCCATCAACGCCCGTTTCGGATTCCGCCCGGTGGAAGCGATGCATGTGCTCGAAGCCGACCTGAGCCGACCATAGTGGACAGATGATCATGTCTTTGCGCAGTCGTCGCCGGTTCGCTCCAGCGGTCGTGCGTTCACTCGCCATGCTCTGAGCACAAGGCGCAAGCCATCGTCTACGTCATCGCGCAGCACGACGCGAACGTCGCCCTGCTGCAAGAGACGGAGAAGCCGGCAGTCAACTGAGCCTGCTCGCCGAAGACCTATACCGAGGCCAGGCCGACGCGACGTTCGCCGCGCGCACCGTCTTCGGTACGCGCGGCTGGACGCCCACCAATCGCCCGCTGATCGCCGCCGGCGACGCCGACGGCAACGGGACGATCGACCTCTGGGCGACGGCAGGCGACGGGACGCTCCAGTTCTACGCCGGCGACGACAGCTCCGGGACCCCCACCGACGGCCCCCGAACCCAGGTCGGCGACAGCGGCTGGGGCTCGATCACCCGGATCAGCTGACCATCCCAAAGGACGCCCTCTTCGGAACGCCCCGCCGCCCGGTGCTCATCGAAGGCCGGCGAACAGGTCGTCCTCGGGAGTCGGTACGCCGGTGGTGTCGTGCACCCGGATGAACGTCTCCATGCCCATCAACTCGGTGAACTTCTCCTTGCCCATACGCAGGAAGAAGATGTTCTCCCCCTGACTGGCATGCGCGGCGAGCGCGTCGAACTTCTCCGACCCGTACGCCTTGGTATCCACCCAGGAGGTGACCTGGTCGTCCGGCGTACCCATCTCCGACCAGTCGATCTCCTGCTCGTCGTCGCGAGTGGGCTGCTCGTCCCACTCGACACCGAGCCCGGCCATCCGCTCCTGGAACCCCGCCATCCACGACCGCGGGATCGCCGACCAGTAGACCTTCGCCACCGGTGCCTGCTCCAGCGCCGCCATCGTGATCCGGTGCGTCTGAATGTGGTCCGGGTGACCATAGCCGCCACGCTCGTCGTACGTGACGATCACATCCGGCTCGTACCGCCGGATCAGCTCGGCCAGCCGAGCGGCAGCCGTCTCGACCGGCACAGTCCAGAACGAGCCGGGCGCGTCGTTGGTCGCCCAGCCCATCATCCCCGAATCGGGATAGCCGAGCAGCTCCAGATGATCAACCCCGAGTACCTTGGCCGCAGCCTCCAACTCGGCCCGCCGGAGGGTCGCGACCGCCTCCGGGTCATGCCCGGCATCACCGGGTTTGACCCCGTCGGGTCCGTCACCACACCGGCCGTCGGTGCAGGTTACGACAACTGTTCGGATGCCTTCAGCGGCATAGCGCGCGAGTACGCCGCCGGTGGAACTGGCCTCGTCATCGGGATGGGCGTGAACCGCCATGAAGGTAAGCACGCTCCCGACCCTACGTCGCGCCTCCGACAGACCTGAGCCGTTTTCGAGGCGCTCAGTCTTGGGGCCAGGCGGCCAGCGCCAGTTCTGCCGTTTCGGAGAGCTCTGTGATCGTCGCGCCGTCGCGGGCGCGCTGTGACATGCCCTGGATGACGGCGGCGAAGTACGCGGCCAGCGCGTGCGGGTTGGCCGCGGCGGACAGCTCTCCCTGCCGCTGCGCGGTCTTCAGGCGTGTCTCGAAGGCTTCCAGGTTCGCGTTGCGCAGGTCGCGCAGGAATTCCGCGACGTCGGCGTCCTGGACGGTGACGTTGGTGGTGGCGCTGATGGTCAGACAGCCGGCCGGGTGGGACGGGTCGGGGTAGACGACCGCCGCCTCGCGAAGGATGCGGCGGAACGCGTCACGGGCTGTGGGCTCCGCTTCCAGGGCGGCGCCGACGAACGCACCGACGGGGGAGCGTCCGTAGCTGCGGACGACCTCTTTGAACAGGGACTTCTTGTCCCCGAACGCCGCATAGAGGCTGCCGGGCTTGATGCCCATCGCGTGGGTCAGCTCGCCGATGGAGGTGGCCTCGTAGCCGTGCTCCCAGAACAGCAAGGTGGCGGCTGTCAGGGCAGTCGTGCGGTCGAACGACAACGGTCGTCCACGCTTCACGCCTGGTGCACTCATGCCTCGATTCTAGAGCGAGCGCTCAAGAATTTGTGCTAGGTTTCTTTCTTGAGTCAACGCTCAAGAAATGGGGAGGCGGGCGACTGCCATGGAAACAGGACCACTTGAGGGCAAGATTGCGCTGGTCACCGGCGGCAGCCGAGGCATCGGCCGAGCCATCGCCGAACGACTCGCCAAGGACGGCGCCACCGTTGGCGTCGCCTACGCCCGCGACGAGGCGGCGGCGAACGACACCGTCGAGCGAATCCACAAAGACGGCGGGCTGGCCTTTGCGGTGTGCGCGGAACTAGGACGGCACGGCGATGCGACCCGCTTGTGGGCCGCGTTCGACGCCGGGGGCAAGGACCACGTGCCTGACGGGAAGCTCGACATCATCGTCAACAACGCCGCCATCGGACGCAGCGCGGCGCTGACCTCGTTGACCGAGGACGGGTTCGACGAAGTCTTCGCCGTGAACGTGCGTGCGCCGTTCTTCATCGTGCAGCAAGGGCTGTCCCGTCTGCGGGACGGCGGCCGGATCATCAACATCTCCAGCGGCGCGGCCAGCCTGGCCATGCCAGAGATCATCGCCTACGGCGCAACCAAGGGAGCCCTGGACACCTTCACCCTCAATCTCGCCAAGGAACTGGGCCCGCGGGGCATCACGGTCAACTCGGTGGCCCCCGGAATCGTCGATACGGACACCAATGCGGGCTGGCTCCGTGGCAACCCGCAGGCCGAGGCGTACGCGGCATCCTTGGCTGCGCTAGGCCGGGTCGGGCAACCGGAAGACGTGGCCGACATCGTGGCCTTCCTCGCGTCCAACGATGCGCGCTGGGTGACAGGCCGGGTCGTCGACGCCACGGGAGGCGCCGGGCTGTGAACCGCTCCTGCCTGGAGCGCGCTGCGCCAGGCTGATTCGGGACCACCGGGGCGCTCAGCGGTGCTGGGCACGTGTGCGATCACGGTCCCAGCACCGCTTCGGTTTCCAGTGAGTCCACACCGCAGCACGAGGGGTCGCCGCGACCGCGAGGGCCGTCGTTCTGCGGGTTCGCCCACCATCAAGCAGCTACGGGACGTCCAGCCTCAGGAAACACTGTCCGTGACCACATAGGAGCACGGTGAGCACGCGGCTGGACCTTGCTCGGCGAACCATCGGCAGGAGCGGCGAATCGCACACTTCGGCAGGTCGAGCTGTGGCGCTCCGGTGCTCTGATATGACTCCACCGCCTTGGCTGCGAGTCCACAGTGTTCCCCCGTCCAGAAGCCGCAACCGGTGGTGACGCAGGGACCCGCGAACCGGTAATTGCGCTCCAAAGGCCCCTGCGACTCGTCCAGGCTCTCCCGGATCGCGTCAAGCGGCACCTGAGGAGTCACGTACGCCACTGTCCGCGCCGGTGTGATCATCCCGAGGAATACGGTGGAGTTCTCGACCGAAGTACTCGGGCACATCCGCTCCACGTCACCCGTCATCTCGGCACCCGCCTACTGGTAGAAGCCGATGTCGTTGATCTTTTGGCCGATCTCGTCGGCGAAGGGACCGTGAATTACCACCAGGCCCCACCACTCCGGACGCAGCTTGATGTTGCTGTGTCCCACCATGACAGGATTCGTCAGGCGGGCGACGTCCTGCAACGCGGCCAGGCCGGCCCGCTGAATCTCGGCGGAGATATGGGACTTGGCGGCCTCGTCCAGTTCGACCCCGTCGACGGCGAAGCGGAATTCGCTACGTGCCATGCGTACTCCTCACAGTTCTGTTCCGAGGCCGCGCCGAAGCGTGGCGCGGGTGAAATTCGCCCAGCCGGCGCGGCTGGTGATGCTGCCCTCGCGGCCGGACCAGCGGATAGCCCGGCCCGCCGCCTTCTCCCAGTCCGAAGACGCGTCTTGCCACACGGTGGCGAGCGCGGTCCGCACGAATCCGACCTGCGCGGGTGATCCGGAGAATCCGGCATGCCCGTCGCCGACCCGAATGTGCGTGTCGGCCAGCGTCACCGAGGAGAAGTGGTGGTAGAGGCTGGCGACCGTGGCCCAGTAGCGGGCATCGCGCTCGCGGGCGACGAAGCCGTCGTGACGGCGATCGGCGCGCGTGTACGCGATACCGGTCAGCAAGAACGCCTCGCCATCTGGCGTGGTCCCCGCCGATTGCACCTGGAACGGTGCGATCCAGCCGGTGGGTGCGTTGGCCCACCAGAATCGCAGCCATTCGCTGAGCCGCTCGTGGAAGTCCGGCGCGTACTGCAAGGTGACGCGACGCCCCTCCGGTGAAGTGGTGATGGCCTTGCCGAGCTGGTCCCGATCGACGAGTGCTGCGGCTGTTCGGACGTCAGCGCCTGTAGCGGCAACCGCCGGCGTGCCCAGCGCGAGGACCGAACCTGCGGCGGCCGCGCTGATGACCGTTCTTCGGGACATCGCTGACGATGTGGGTCCCATAGGCCCCCTTTCGTTTGATCATACTGATGCATAACGATAGATCAATCAGCTCGAGCCCAGGTGTCGGAAAGTTGTCGTCATCGATATTGACAGGCGCCAGTGTCGTATGCGCAGTCTGGCGCGCGCCAGGTATCTGTTGATGCGTCATGATCAGGGGCAATTACGTGTCGCTACGGCACGCTATGGCGACGTGGAATGACCCTGATCATGATCGGTACAGGTAGCCGGCGTCGATGATTGCCCGAATAGCGGAAGAGCCGGTCGAAATCGACCGGCTCAATCTTTGGTGCGCCGCCAGGGACTCGAACCCCGAACCCGCGGATTAAGAGTCCGCGTAGATTAGCCCATGCTTCGCCGCGCGGCTGTCAAGAGCCGCTGTTTGAGACTCTACGACGGTCGCACTCCAATGTCAACAGAGGAGCTTTGACCTGCTGTTTCATCACCGGATCGAGGTACGCGACGCCCTGACGTTAGCTGAGGGTTGAGATGGCCGATTTGGTGCTCCTGTCACCTCGTGCCAGCGCGTACCTTCCCCGTACACCGCATACGAGCACACGGCGAGCACACCGGTCGCGGTGTCTGCGGTACGGTCCGGGTGGTCCATAACAAGTGATCCACAACCCGGTGTACGTCGCGGCCTGGGGATACAGGTAGTTGGTCGGTGGGCGCGGAGAGCCCCATTCCAGTGTCGCGTACCGGCGGAGAGGGCGCGGCATACTGCCCGTCATGGGATCGCATAGCGGTCGGCTTGCCGATGAACTCGACGAACTCGGACTCTGGAGTCACCTGCCCGTGCACCAGCGACGAGGCGCCCATTCTGCTGTTGCTGAAGGCGGCTACCCGTTCAACATCAAGACGTTGATCGACTGGGTCTTCGTCGATGCGGACGTCATGGCGGAAGGCCGTGGGGAACAAGTGCTGGACGAGCTAGCGCCGATTCTTGAACGCCACGGCGTTCAGTTGGAGGTAGCCACGGTGCACGATCGCGGAGACGTACTTCTGATCATCAATGGAATCGGTTGCCGCGTCACCGATACGGTCAGTGATCCTCTACCGGCGACGTTGCAGCCTCTCGGAGTCGTCAACCATTTCCTCGAACGAAGTGGCGCTTCGACCCGGGTGCACCTGCTTTACGCTGGCACGAACTACGGCGTCGTACACCTTCTTCGTCCGGAGGTCGTCCAGGCTGTGCGACGCGCCGGAACCTTTCCTGACTACGAGATACCTGAGTTGGTCGAGCCTTATCTTGGACATCCCTGAACGACCGAGTTCTTACCTGTGTACGACAAGGTCCGCAGCCCGTTCGAAGACGGCTAGCGAGCCGTGGGCGCCGAAGATGGCGTCGGGCTCGATGCGGTGTGCACCGGATGACGCGGGGACCCGATTAGGTCCCCAGGGGCTCTCTCGCCGATATGCCGGACATCCTTAGGGACCGTACCCTGCGGTTGGCGCTTAGCAGTTGAGCCTTTGAACGCCACGGCCGATCTTGAGGAGTCGCAGTGGACGGCCGCCGTCGGCTAGGCAGGTGCGAGCTGGTTGAAAGCATCAGGATGAATGATCGGGATTCCGTACTTGGCGGCCTGCTTCGCTTTGCCGGACATGGAATCCGGGTCAGCCGCGATCAGCAGCCGAGTGTGCTTGGTGACCCGCTCGGCGACGACCAGTCCCTTCGCGTGGGCGCGGGCTTCCCAGACGTCGCGGGGCTCGTCCATCTGACCGGTGAACACCACGGTGTCACCACGCGCCAACGTGAACCGCCCAGCCTGTGCGGGCGCCTGCTGGGGTGTGTTGTCACGGGTGGCCTGGCTGGCGGCGTCGATGGCCTGGTCGAGATGGTCCGGGCCGAGTCCGAGAAGGCTGGCAACTGCGACGAGGTCGTCGTGCTCGTCGTCGGTGACGACGCCGTCGGCTAGGGCGGCGAACGCGAGCGCCTGCAGATAGTTCTCGTGTAGGGCGATGACCTCGTAGTAGCCGAGGTCGAGCTGCTCGGCGACGAAGATGAGCGCGTCGGCCTCGGTGGTCGAGATGTGTCGGTCCAGCAGCGCCCGGTCGAGGACGTCGAGGTATGCGTCACCCTGCGGATTGTGTAGACGCGGCAGCCGGGCGACCAGCCGGGACAGAAAGTGTTCCGCCGGTTCGCCTGGCTGCTGACGCGGCACCGGGCGCACCCCGGCAGTGGACGTTATGGGCGGCCAGACCTGCGCAGGCGCCTGTGTGACCAGACCCGTCCAAGGTGCTGGTTGTCCGGCCGCGCTCAGATAGCGGGCGAGCAGGGTTGCGGCGGCGCGAGCGTCGTGCAGTGCCGAATGTGCGTTGTCATGGGCGATGCCGGCGACGTGGCAGCAGTCGAGCAGGCTTCGTCCGGCTGCTGGCAGGTATCGCTCGGCTAGGCTCATCGTGCATAGGCCGTAGTCGAAGCCGATCGGAACGTTGAACCCGAGGCGGTTGAACTCATGGCTGAGGAACTGGGCATCGAACCGCAGGTTGTGCGCGACCACCACCCGGCCCCGCAGAAGCTCCACAACGGAGCCGGCGAGCTGGGAAAACGTCGGCGCACGGCGAGCCTCGCCGGCGGTGATGCCGTGGATGGCTTGCGGACCCAGGTCCCGCTCCGGGTTGACCAGACTGCACCACTCGCGTTCGGCGTTGCCGGCCGCGTCGACGTGCACGATGGCGATCTCGACCACCCGGTCGTGCCAGCTCGGCCGCAGGCCGGTGGTCTCCAGATCCACTACCGCATACATGGGCTCACCTCGTGACATCCCTCGCCGCTGACCTTCGCGCGCACGGCGGCTCGCGCGATGCTCCGCATCGGCCACCCCGCGCTAGCCTGGCCATGGCCCGCCATCAGCATCCGTGTCCAGAAGAGACTAGATCCGCGTGCCCGTTGAGCAGGTCGTCCGGATGAGCAGACTGCTGGATTCCGCCGTCTGGCAAGACGCCGCTTCTGGGCGATCTGGACGGCTGATCGACGGAAGACAGTGGGCGAACCGGCGTCCCCCACACGGACGGTCGAACCACTCATGCGCGTGCTCTAAGCGTGCCGATGCGCACGGTCGTTCCTTCGGAGGGTTGTTCATCATGTTCTCAGCGGACTCTGCGGGTGATCGCAGCCAGCCACGGTAGCTTCGTTACCTGGTCAGAGTCTCTGACTCACCCCCCGGTAGAGGTCTCACTGGAGGCGGGTGAGCGTGATGATCGACAAGGTGGGCGGGCAACCGGACGGCGTCTACCGGCGGTGTGGTTGCAAGGATCCGGCGACGGGCCGGCGGTGGGGGAGTCGTTGCCCACGGCTGGCAGATCCGGATCATGGGACCTGGTACTTCGCTGTCCAGGCCACCGATCCGCGCGGACACCGGATCCGGTTGCGCCGCGGCGGCTACGACTCACCGGCCGCGGCACAGGCGGCACGGAACGCGGTTGCCGATCACGATCTGCATGAGCGGTTCGGTGAGGTCGCCACGGTCCGTGATTGGCTGTATTCGTGGCTGGCCGATATCGAGGGCACGGTGCGGCCGACGACGTGGCAGGCGTACCGGTCGCATGTGGTCGAGTACCTGTCGCCGGGGATCGGCCGGATTCCGCTGCAGGAGCTGACCACGGGAGAGATCCAACACCTGTTCGACGGCTTGGGGAAACGGGTCAACCGGTATGCCGACCCGCTAGCTCCGGCGACGTTGCAGCGGATCCGAGCCACGTTGCGCCGCAGCCTCAACATCGCTGTCCGTGAACAGGTGCTGCGATGGAATCCGGTCCTGGGCCTGGTCCTGCCGGGTGGTCGAAGGTCGCGGCCGACGGTGTGGTCGCGCAACCGGGTCGATGCCTGGCGCCTGGACGGGTGGCGTCCCGTGGTCGGGGTGTGGACCGTCGATCAGCTCGCCGGGTTCCTCGACGGCGTCGAAGACGATCCGCTGTACGGGTTGTGGCATCTGGCTGCCCTGACGGGGCTGCGGCGCGGGGAACTGCTTGGCCTGAAGTGGATCGACGTCGACCTCGACTCACGGGAGCTGACCGTGTGCCGGCAGCGCACCGAGATCACCGGGCAGATCATCGACAGCCTTCCGAAGACCGACGCCGGCGTCCGGACCATCGCCCTCGACCGGGACACCAGCCAGGCGCTGGAATGTCACCGGTTGTCGGACTGGTCGTCACCAGCCGCCGACGGGTTTGTGTTCTGCTGGCCCGACGGAAGACCGTTGCGTCCGGACTGGCTCACCCACCGGTTCGCCGAGCTCCTCAAACAGCTGAAGTTGCCACCGATACGGCTGCACGACCTGCGCCACGGCGCGGCAACCCTCGCACTGTCTGCCGGCGCGGACGTCCGGGTCGTGCAGGAGATGCTCGGCCACACCAACTACGCGTTCACCGCCGACACCTATGTCAGTGTGCTGTCCGCGCAGAGCCGGGCGGCCGTCGACGGTGCCGCCGAGGCTGTGCGCGCCAAACGTGCACGCCCGCATCGCGCCATCACCAACACCGTGCACGACAGGGGCGGTCGACTTGGTGGCTGACGGCGCTGCAGTGGAACCGCCGCTAGCCGGTATGCGGTTCTGGTAGGCATGGTTCGATTGCGGTGGCTGTCGGCGGGTGATGCCAGAATCAGCGCATGGCAGACGAAGCCACTGTCGGCCGGCATCCTGCGCTCGCTCGACTGGCCTCACTGCGGCAGCATCGGCGCGATGGGCGGCGTGCCCCGCACAAGCCGCTGCTGGTCCTGCTGGCGTTGGGCCACCTGGCGACGGCCGGGTCGAGCCGCTTGACGTGGGCCGACGCCCAGCGCAGCCTGGGCGACCTGATCGCCGAGTTCGGACCGGCGTCGAGGACCAGCCGGGTCCAAGCCGCCGCGTACCCGTTCACCCGGCTGCGCTCGGACGGCATCTGGATGCTCGACCACGAGGTGCCGATGGACGCCATCGGACCGCTGAACGCTGCCGGCGCCTGCGGCCAGCTCACGCTAAACCTCGAACAGGTACTGCTCAACGACCCGGCGCTCCTGCTATCCGCAGCGCGGACGCTCGTGGACAGCCACTTCCCGCGGTCGGTCGCCCCGGACATCCTGACAGCGGTCGGACTCGACCCCGAGACCGTTCTGCGTGCTCCGAACGAAGCGCCCGACTCGATCACACCACGCCAGCGAGACCCCAAATGGCGTGACCTGGTCCTGCAAGCCTGGGATCGTCAATGCGCCTTCTGCGGATTCGACGGCCAGGTCTACGGCGCAACGGTCGGGGTCGACGCCGCTCACGTCCGCTGGTTCGCCCTCGACGGTCCCGACACACTCGACAACGGACTGGCGCTGTGCACGCTGCACCACAAGCTGTTCGACCGTGGCGTCCTGGGCATCGACCACAACCTGCGCCTGTGCGTCTCGACCGTCTACACCGCGCGAACCACTGCCGGCAAGGCGGTCTACGACCTGCACGGCCAGCAGTTGCAAGGCAGGCCCGGCACACCACATCCGGCTCAGCCACACATCGCCTGGCACCGCGAGCAAGTCTTCAAGGGGCAACCCCTCACCGCATGACGAGCCGCAGCGGCCGCATCGCGGTGTGGCCGGCAATCTCCGATGCTGTCGAAGAACCGAGTCGCAGGCGCCGATGCGAGCGCAGTACGACAGCCTTGCTGCCGCGTTACGGTGTGGGCATGGCCGCGATCACCGTCACCAATAGCACGCCGGGATGGCTCACATTGTGGATTGAGCCGCTTGGTGAGGACCGCTGGCTTCGACCGGGCGAAGCTTTCGTGGTCCGGTCCGACTACTCCGGTGACCAGTCGGCATTCACCGTCCAGTACTCGGTGAATGCCGGCGACCGTGCCGCTGGGATTGAGAACGTAACGGTGTGGATCGATCAGGGCGATATTTATGCAACCGTGGTCGACGACCAAGGCCGCGTCATCGAGTGCGGACATCAACGGCCCGCCGACATCAGCGCGAGGTGGCGTGCCAGCACGGACTTGGCTGGCGGAGGTAGAGCAGCGCGGTAGCGCGCCAGCCATATAAGCCGGAGGTCGCAGGTAAATCCTGCCTCCCCAAATCCCAGTGGGTCTAGACGCGCTTCCAGTGCCATCGGCCGTCGCTGGAGTAGTACGAACACCGGTAGAGGTTGCCCGCCGCACTACGGCCGTACCAGCCGTGCTCGGAGTCGGGGCAGTACGCACCGGGGACCACTGTCCCGCTGTGGTTGTGTGTCGCCGACGTCTTCGGCGACGGTTTCGGAGACGGCTTGGTCGAGGTCTTCGGCGGTTTCACCGTGGTCGGTTTCGGTGAGACGACGACCTTGGCGACCGTCGGTGAGACGGTGGGGGCCGCTGACGGCGAGCTGGACGTGGAAGCGGATGCCGTCGGTGTCGCGCTCGCGCTCACCGTGGCGTACGCGTCGGGCTGTTCCTTCTCCGAGGGGCTGCTGGCGCATCCGACGACGGCGATACATGCGGCCGCGATCGCGACCGCGATCCGGCGGTGTGACGAGTTCGCTGCGGGCATCACCGCACCGTACGGAGACAGCCCACGGCAAACAACCAACTGTCGGTGACACGACGCCAGGCGCGAGTCGGCATCGTCATATATCTATAGGTCAGCGGGCAGAGCATTCGCGCGACTGGTGAGGGGCAGTCGGTTCGAACTCGCCCGCGGACAGGCCTGATCAGGTGCCGTGCCGGCGCTTTGTCGGTCCAGGGCGGGAGTCTTCGAGGTCTTCGCGCAGATTTGGATCTCGATGCGAACGGTTCCCTTGTCGCCTAGCGGGTAGAGCGCACGGCTGTTGACTGACAAGTCGGAGGTTTGCATCCTCCTGATGGGGCTTGTAAACGCAACAGCCTGCCGCGGCCACGCGGCGCCTGGCGAGCGGGGGTCCGTTCGTCAATCGTCGTTGCGCTGCTGGCGCAGCCAGGTGCTGGCGTCCTCCCGTTCGTCAGGACGTCCAGGACCTCGGCCTGGAGCAGTCGCGTCCAGCTCGTACGGGGATCGTGACCTGGATCGAACGCACCCACCCGTCGGCCGACGGGTGGGTGCGTTCGGCAGGTTGACCCCTGTCGAGTTCGAGACCATCAGGAACCCAATAAGCCAGTCAGACCGCGTGACGACACATGCCACGGTGCAGCAGACCCGTTCGAGTGGCAATCGACGGCCAGTGCGGTGGCGGCACGGCTGAGAAAGCGGCCGTTTGAGGCGGTCCGACGTCAGGCACATAGCGTTACTGATAACGATTACGTAACGCCTGCATATCTGCTGGTGAATGTCAAGATTCGACGACGGTCGCTGCGTGCGGCGATCACTGAGAGTAATCGATCCTTGCGGTGAAGGGAAGGCTCATCGGGATCTGTTAATCAGGTTATGCATTCGAGCGAGGGCCGTTCGACTTGCCGAATGGCCGGGCGGCCCCCCAGCTGAGCAACGGTGTCGTTACTGTGCCGATCCGCTAGGTCGTTGATCAAGGAGCCGTCGTGGATCGTCTCAGCTCGTGCCGTCTGTCTGCGCGTAGGTCCAAGCCTGTACATCGCGTGAGTTTGCTTCTGGTGCTTGTAGCGGCGATGTCGCTGCTTCTGCAAAATGTGGTCGTACTTCCAGCGCGCGCTGCGTGGCTCTGGGACGATCCGCTGACTGGCGCGGCGTATGAGACGAGCGCGTTGGCACATTATCGGCTCGACACAGACTCAGGCTCCCAACTGAAGAACTGGGCGGTCAGCGGCAAGGACGCGGTTGTTCATGGCGACGTCCTGTTCGAGGCGAATCAAGGCTGGTCCATGACCGGCGGATCGTCGGCGACCCTCGATGGGGAGGGCGATTATCTGAGTAGCCCAGTGGTAGTCGACACCGCACGGTCTTTCACTGTCTCGGCCTGGGCATCGCTCAAGAAGAACTCAACGACAGCAGTCGTCGTCTCGCAGGATGGCACCGAGACTTCCGGTTTTGCGCTCGAGCTTGGATCGGACGGCAAGTGGGCATTCCGCATGCCTACGGCGGACTCGGCGGGTGCTGGCGCAGACTTCGTCGTAGGCCCACAGCCGAACCCCGACAACGGCCAGTCTGACAATGAACACTTCCGATGGGTTCAGCTGACGGGTGTCTACGATGCCGCCGCGAGCCATATGCGGTTTTATATCGACGGCACGAAGGTCGGCACCGCTCAGCACGCCGCGGCATGGAAGGCAACTGGCGGCCTGCAGATCGGGCGGGGGCAAACTGCTGGCAGCCCGTCTGGTTACTTTCCCGGCTACATCGACGACGTCCGGGCTTGGCAGCGTGCCCTGACCGAATCTGAGATCAGCGACCTCACGGTGTCCGCGGTGGTAGCGCGACAGGATGCCTGCGCGGTCGCGTGGTGGTTGCATGCTGGCGCATCCGAGGTCAAAGCCACTGCGGCTCAAGCCCTACAAGGCACGCCCGCCGATCGTCACCTAGCTCTCAACGCAACATCCTCGGACAAGACGCTTCCAGCGGCACTTCAGCGCGACGATAATGCCAGACAGGGACGGGCCAGCAGCTTCGCGCAGGAGGCCTCCGGCTGGGAATCGCTCGTCAGCGGTTACCCGATCGCCGAGCGGCCTGCGGACTGGGCCAAGCCCCCGACCGATATCTCCGACGAAGTTCGGCTCTACTACCAGCAGCGATCGGACTGGAATAGCAGCTACTACACCATCCCGAAGCCTTCCAAGGGCAACCCCGACCTGGTCGAGTCCGCTGTCGCGGTATTCCACCAGTTGGAGAAGAGCGACCCGTACATCTCCTGGTTCGTCAACGAGGAGATGATCCGCGATCCCAACAGCTGGTTCGCCGAGGACATTCGCATCTTCGTCCAGTACGGCGGATTCCCGACTACCGCGCCGACGCCCGGATCGACGACGTTCCGATCTGAAGTCGAAGCGCTCAAAACGCGGTGGGCCGGATGTGATCCCACCAATCCGATCGACAACAACCATGTGTGGACGGACGTCGTCAGCACCGCCCGCAACGAATACGAGGCGGAACTCGCGGCGGTCACGACACAGCGAGTCGGGATCGTGGACGCAGAGGCCAAAGCCTCCGTCCAGCTCCGGATCGCGACGGATGCGCTGATCAGGTCGCAGGCCCAGGCCTGGATCGCGCGGCAACTGCTGGACTGGCAACAGTATTGGACCGATCACAAGGATCAGTTCACCCAGAGCAACTACGACCCAGCGCTATTCGACGAGGCGACCAGCGAACTCGCGGCGGCACAACGTCTTGCGTCCGAGCAAGCTCAAATCGCAGACGCCGCCGCAGCCGAAGCCAAGGTGCAGGCACAGCGGGTTGCTGCGGCGCAGGCGACCGCAACACAGACAGCGACCGTCAACGGCACCCCGATTGGGCGTGGCCTCGCCTACGCCCAGCAGTCGGCTCAGGTTGCCAAGGCGTCCGCCGCGGCGGCGCTGGCTGCGGCGAAGGCATCCGCGACCGCGGCAGCTGCCACCACGGCGACACTCGCTGACAGCGCCGCGTTGGCGACGTTGTCGTCGGTACAGGCGCAGGCCGTGCAGTCGGAGTTCCGCCGTGCGGCAGCGGTCGAAGCGGCCGACCAGGCACAAGCGGCCGCTGTTCAAGCCGCTGATCAGGCAGATCGCGCCACAGCGGCGGCCAGCCGGGCACAGATCGCGAAGACCAAAGCCGGTCAGCTTGAGCAACTCGCGGGGGCGGCAGCGGCTAAATCGCGTGAACAGCGGTTGATCGCTGAGCAGGCCGGGACCGCGACCGCCGAGGCGCGCGCCAAGGCTCAGGCTGCCGCGACCGTGGCACAGAGCCAGTCGGCACAGGCCGCCCAAGCCGCGCAGGACGTCAAGGCATACACAGCCGAGGCCGACGACGCCGAATCGAAAGCCAAAGCTGCCGCGGAAGAGGCCAACACGGCAGCCGTTACGGCGCAGAAGGCCCAGACCGACGCGGACGCTGCCCGCAGTGCAGCCGACGCGGCGATGACCGAAAGCGCCAAGGTCGCAGGGCAGGCGTCCGCCGCGACCGCGGCGGCTGCTGCGGCGCGGGACGCGGCCGCCGCCATCGTGGCCGCAGCCGATGAAGCGATGGCGCAGGGATCGCCGTTCCGTCAGACCGATCAGACAGCTGGCCTGGCCGTTCTCGTAGCAGGCAAGGCTAGGACGTTTGGTCTGGCTCAGGCGGACATCGCGCAGGCACGGGCCGACGAGGCCAGCCGTGCCGCCGTCTCAGCCGAAGCGGTGGCGACGATGGCCAACGGCGACGCGAAGGTCGCAGCCTCCGCTGCTCAACGGGCTGCAGCAGACAGCGTTACCGCGGCGCAATGGCTCGTCACGGCCCATGACGCCGCCGCAGCAGCCACCACCGACGCCGAGTCCGTCCGGCAGTCCGACGCAAACATCGTCAACCTCGCCGACCAAGCCCGTGTCGACGCCGACGCCGCAGCGCTCGCCGCCTCCGGCGGCACGCCGCAGCCACCAACCGGCGACATCAACTACAGCCCGATCAACGGCCTGGGCAGCGAACTTCGGCTGGAACAGTGCCGGGCCGGGCTCATTCTGCAGGCCGGCGGCCAGCACGTGCAGAACACGATCGCGGGTGCCTTGGCTGGTACGAGCGACGACGTGCACAACGTCCTCAGCGCCGGCGGCTGGTCAGCCAGCGGCCCACTGGTCGACGCGTACCTCGCCGACGACGAAGCGACCCGCACCTACCTGGCCAACCGCGACCATCGCTACCAGTCATGGGAGACGATCCTCGACCCGTACCCGATCTGGGGCGAGGACTTCATGACCTTCGACCGAGCCCAGCCGTTCGACCAGAACCTCGCCGACTTCCGTACCGAACGCGGGGAGCAGACTCTCAACGCCTGGAACGCCGATCTGACGACGCACGCCTCGCAGACCGAGCTGGACCGAGCGATCACCGTCATGAGCGAGCAGGCCGGCGCCGACCCCATGGTAGATCTCGTCTACAACGGCGAATGGCTGCGCAGCTACGCCTCGGCCGATGACGTCCGCCTTATCCTGCAATACGGTGGCGCGCCGAAAACCGCGCCGGACAAGGGCTCGCTGGAGTACCGCAGCGAAGTCGAGGCGCTTAAAGCCCGGTGGGCCGGCTGCGACTACCACGGTCTGCTCGACCCGTACAAGGTACTCACCGACGTTGCCGCCACCGCCCACAGCGAATGGCAGGCCGAGCTGAGCTCGCAGGCCACACAGCGGGCACAGATCGTCACGGCGCAGATGCAGGCGACCAAGGATCTGCAAGCCGCCTCGGACGCCATGGTGGAGGCCATCGGACAAGCGTGGGTCGCCGCGCAGCTGCTCAAGTGGCAGAAGTACTGGTCGGGGCACATGGATGCATTCGATCAATGGGGCTACGACCACGCGTTGTTCGACCAAGCCACGGCTGAACTGGGCTCCGTCAGGACCCGCATTCAGGCCCAGATCGACATCGCCACGTCAGCCGCTCAATCGGCCAAAGCCCAAGCGGACGCAGCCACCGCGGCGCAGGAGCAGGCCCAGCAGATCGCAGTCGGCAACGGAACACCCGTCGGCCGCGGCCTGTCGTACACACTACAGTCCGCCCAGGTGACAAAGGCCGCTGCCGCAGCTGCGCTCGCTGCGCAGAAGGCAGCTGAGACCGCCCTGAACACCGCCAAGGCGACCGCTGAAGACAGCGCCGCGCTGTACTCACTCGCGACCGTCGAAGCGAAGGCCCTGCAAGCCGAAGCCCGCCGCGCGGCCGCTCAAGAAGCCGCAGCCCAGGCAAAGGTCTCCGCCGACGCTGCCCGCGCTCAGGCCGACCAGGCCCAGGCCAACGCCGACGCGGCCAAGGCCAGCATGGACGCGGCCAAGGCGGCCGAGAAGAAGGCCGAAACCTTCGCCGCCGATGCCCGCGCGAAGCGGCAGGCCGCCGAAGCCGAGCGGCCAAAAGCCGCCGCCGCTCGAGCAACGGCCGAGTCAGAACGTGCCAAAGCGGCAACCGCCGAAGCCCAGGCGCAATCACAGCGTTCGGTAGCGGATGCAGCAAATACCGACGCCCAATGGGCGGCAGAGACTGCCGACCAGAAACGCCGTGACGCTGAAGCCCAGGAAGCCAGAGCACATGAGGCTCGGCTCAACGCCGAAGAAGCCGAACGCAAACGAGACGCCGCCGAAGCACGCGCCGAAGCGCTAGAAGCCGCCGCGGCCGCCGCAGACGGCACCGACGACGCCGAAGCCGCTCGGGCCGCAGCAAACGCCGCTCGTGCGGCGGCCAACACCGCCGCCTCGGCAGCGACAGCCGCACGGTCTGCAGCCAACGAAGCCACGGCAGCAGCGGTCGCGGCACGCAAGGCGGCCACCGAAGCCACCGCTGCCGCCAAGCGGGCGCGAGCCGACGCCGACAGCGCCTGGGCCGACGCCGCACAAACCCAGGCACAGGCGGCGGCAGCGCACGCCGCGGCAGCTGACGCGATCCAAGCCGCCGACGCAGCAGCCCGCAACGTCCGCGCGGCCGAGCAAGCCTCCGCAACCGCATCGACCGAAGCCGCCAAGGCCCAATCGGACGCAGAAGCGGCGCTGACCGCCGCTAACGCCGCGCTTACTGAGAGCGCAGTCACCGCGGGCAAAGCCATCGCGGCAAGCCAGTCCGCACAGGCAGCAACCGGTTCAGCGTCCGCCGCAGCTACCGCAGCCGATGACGCGGTCCAGCTAGGCACCCCCTACCGCAACAGCGACGCCGCCGCCGGCCTCGCGGTGCTAGTCGGCCAAACCGCAATGACTCTGGCCGAGCAGCAGAACGCCGCAGCGAACGCCACAGCAGCCGAAGCCGAAGCAGCCGCACAGCGGGCCGCCCAGCTCGCTGCTCAGGCAGCCGCAGACGCAAAGCTTGCCGCCCAGGCTGCCGCAGATGCTGCAGCTCAAGCGGCACGTGCCGCCCAAGCGGTTACCGAGGCACGCACGTCGGCGACCCAAGCGGCCCAGTACGCGGACGAAGCCAAGGCCGCAGCCGAACACGCTGGCAAACTCGTCGACCAAGCCATGGCCGACGCATGGCTGGCCGAACAGGCGGCCTTTGACGCCGAGCGCGACGCCGCCGTCGCACGCGCAGCTGCCTCCGAAGCGGAAAAGGACGCGGCCAGCGCACGCACCGCAGCTTCACAGGCCGCAGCCGAGGCCGCCTCCGCACGTACCGCAGCTAACGACGCAGACGCCGACGCCGACGCAGCCGAAGCGGCAGCCGCTAACGCACAAGCCGACGCCCAAGCTGCACAGGACGCGGCGACCCGCGCCGAGCAGAACACCAGCCAACAGCAGCAACAGGATTCCTCAACGTGGGACGGCAACGTCGCCGGCTTCGAGGGCGCGTGGATCATCCCGGACGAAGACTTCACCCAGGAGACCACGATCCTGGACTGGAGTTGTACCGGCTACCACGACCTATCAGACCCCAACGACACCTGCGACATTCCGTACAAGATTCATGTTCGCGGGCATCTGCACTATTATGAGCTCACTTGCGCCTCCGCTGATGCCACCGGCACCACCGCGTACTGCGACGCCGACTATGTCGGAACGTTCCTACTCGATGAGACTTACCCCGAGTCCGGATCAGCGATCGTCAAGGTTCCGGCGGGACAGCTCGTTGACCAGAAGATCGGAGGCTTGATTTCCAGCCTCACCCACGACTTCAAAGAATGCGCAAAGTGGCTGACCAGCCAATACGGAAGCGCGACAGCATGCGCCTGGGTCATCGCCATGCTAGCCGCACCGTACGGGTTCGCCGCAATCGCCAGAGGGCTGCGAGCCGCCCGATTCGCGATCCTTTCGGCTGATGGGATGGAGTCGGCGCTTGCGACGATCCGCGGCCTCAACCTCGACAGTGCGATACTGGCCCGACTCGAAAAGATGGTCGACTTCGCCCGACTGATCAAGCAGCTCAAGGTCGAGGGACTGCTCGGCGACGCGATCCCTTCTGAATTCGCTGCCCAGTTCAAGAGCTGGAGCCGTTACGGTTCCATGTCTCGTGAAGAGTTCATCAACAAATACTGGGACCCGGCGGCGTCCGGTCCATTCGGGATCACCGGTAACTGGCGGTATCCAAGCAACTACGCCGTCGCGGGCACGGAGCAGATTTACCGCCCTGCTGTTGGCCAAACCATGGACCGCTGGGGCTTTACCGGAGGAAAGTGGTTCTCGCCAATACCTGCGGGTGGGCCGTATGACTACGCGTCTCGTGCAATCGCGCCGTCCACCGTCAAAGACGGATATCATCAGTACCGCTGGATCAAAGAGTGGACCGCTGCCGATGAAGCCGCATACGGCACTTTCGAACGAAGTAAGGTTGCTCCGTGGTTCGAACAGCCAGGAGGTGCCTTGCAGATCAAGTCTCCCGTCTCGGCCGAGTGGCTCGAGACAAACGGGTACATTGAGCCGATCTCATAGTGAACACACTCGAGCTGCTGAATGCTCTTCGGGCTGCCGGCGTTCCCGACCGCGCCTACGGAGTCCCTGGTAAGCCCAGGCCGATCGGTGAAGGCGCGCTCTACCTCGCCAAGGAGGCCGACGGGCGCTGGGTGGTCGGTGTACATGAGCGTGCGCAATTCACCCCGGAGACCTATTTCGAGTCCGAGGAAAGTGCATGCCGGCATATGTACGAGCGCTTGACGCGGGTCAAGCCTGAACCCAGGGCACAGACCAAGAAAGAGCAAGAAGAGTCCGCTGCGGCCAACGCCGATTTCTTTGCTGATTATGAGCGGCGGCAATCCGAAAGGGGTACCGGCGAGTAGCGCGAATCGAACGGCATTTCTGGTCTCGGGAGGGCTCCGCAGTCTTGCGGGGCCCTCCCGATGACGGCCGGGCAGAACAGCTGACCGGACGTGTCAACGGCTGGCGGCAAGATTCGTTCGGGCGCAGCCGAAGTGGTCGGTGCCCGCTGGCCGTCGCGGCTGGTCTCACGCTTCCGCAGCGCCCGATCGGCGTCCCTTGGCGCGATATGATTCAAGGTCTGTGACGCCGAGCAGTTCTAGCTGCTCGTCATGTTGGCCACCGTTTGCTGTCTCTATGGGAGGCCGCCACTCGAACGTCGGCTTGCGAGACGTGGCGGTCCAGAAGATGTCTGCCGGCACTCGGCACTGGTCGGCGAGCACTCCGCCGTCGTAGCCGGCTTCCTCGAGAAGTTCCACGCTTCGCGCTAGCAGCGAGGGCTGTTCGGGTAGCGTTCCCTCGCCTGGCTCGTTGGTTCGCCAGCCTTTGGTGGACAGATTCACCATGGCGCGCTGGTAGGTGGTGTCGTTCATGACTTGCAGTTGACGGCAGCGCATGAGCAGCGCTTGGATGCTGACGCCCCAGCGCTCCTTGAGTTCGAACAGCCGGGGCCAGTCGGTCTTTCGTGGCAGTTCGTGTTGAATGTCGATAGCTGGCATGAGGAACTCTGCCGCGAACCGGTTGGCTTGATCCTCGGCGATCTTGTTGCCAGGCTCTGGATCTGAATGCATGACGAGATGACCGAGCTCGTGTGCGACATCGAAACGCTGGCGGGAGAAGTCGTACTTTGCCGGGTTGAGCAAGATCAGCGGCCACGGCTCGGCGTCGATGGAAAACGCGTCGATGGACACCGCTTGCGGGATGGAGTAAGCGACCAGGACGCCGTTGTTCTCGGCAAGCCGGATCAGATGACCAAGCGGTCCGCTTCCAACGGCCCACGCCTTTCGCAGTTCCATGGCGGCTACCTCAGGTTCATCGACTGAGATTGTGTCCGGCTGAACGGGCAAACGTGGGGTGTTACGTGGCGGAAGCTCCACATAGCGATCTAGGAAGATCGCGATCTCGTGCACCAGGCGGCCATACGCATCGGCTTGGTCGCGAACGAGCTGCGTGGTCGTGCGCAGCGACCTGAAGTGTGGTGTTTGGGTCACCGCTTCATCGCCGCGGCCGCCGATGAAGAACGACGGGTCGACGCCGAGCGTGAGCGCTAGCTCTGCCACGGTGGACGGTGCCGGCCGCTTGCTACCGCTTTCATAGGCTGCTACCGCTGTCGCTGTCTTGCCGATCCTCTCGGCGAGTCCGTTCTTCCGCAGGCCTGACACTTGGCGTGCAAGTGTCAGGCGGCGGCCGCTGAACAGCCGCGCGACGTCTGCGAGTCGCGCGGCTGCTGGCTGGTCGCTCCTCATTGTCCCTTAATATCCTGAGTTGCCCGCTTTTCGGTGATGCTTGGCCGAAGTCGCACCGGCGCGTCGGCGACGCTATCAGGATCTTGGGGACGAGGCGCGGGGCCATGCACGCGACTGGGCATGCCGTCGTCGCCGCGCCCGATCAGCTTCTCCAGCCAATCCCAGGACGGGCCGCCCTCGGTATTGAGGCGAGGCCGACCGAGGAAGACTTCGTCGAAGCCGGTCAGCGGCTCGATGGCGTGGGCGAGGATCAGCTGCACGACGCCGCCCGCAGACGCCTTCACGAGCTCCTCGGCGATCGTCCGGAAGTCGCCGGAGAGGTTCAGCGGCTGGTCCGGCCCGTCATACATCGGGATAACCAGCTGGTCGCGATCGTTGCCGCCCATCCGCGCTGCGATGCTCTTCTTCGTCGGACTCTTCTGACCCCACGGGATCTGGCCGACCTCACCGTAGGTGTAGGACGCCAGAAACCACTGATAGTTGTCGTAGCGCCAGCCGGGCGAACCGTTGAGGTTCTTTCGTATCACCGGGACGCTGATCTCGCGCGGCATCTCCTTCTGATCGCGGTCGGTCAAGCCTTCGATGAGGGTGTCGATCGCTTCGACCTCTGCTTCGGCGCCGTCGTCTACCGCAGGTCGTGCGTACTTCATGCACCGGAAGGCTCGATCCTGGCGATCCCGGATCAGGGCATGCGCGATGGTTCCGAGTACGACCAGATCGTGGCCGGTCTCAGGACGAAAGTCCTGGAAGGCCTGGGTGTGGGCAGAGCGCGCAGCCCACTCCAGGGCGTCGACGATACCCACTGCTCGAAGCGCGGCTAGTACATCTTCCTGCTCTGTCACGTCATGGATAGTAGCATTTCTTGAAGATTGCGTCCGAAAATGAACCAGAGTCTAGGCGGAATTTGGGAGGTACTGAGAGCTACCGGCGAGCAGCGCGGTGATGTGCCTGCGTTGCTCGCTGTGCGCGCCACACCCCCAGCACCGTAGCTACGCGGTACGACAAGAAAGCCAGATACCACTGGGCCGGTCACGCGTTATAACTCCCGGCGGGCTGATCGGCCGTGGGAGGAATGTTGAAACAGCGAAGGATGAGGTCGGACGGCGGCTCGAGCGACGGAGGCAAGAGCTGGATTCGTGTCAGCATCCGCCTCAGGGGCGCGCTAAGCGTGGGCGGTGTGGCTCTGGTGGGCCTGATCTCAGCGATCTTCGCGCTGAACCAAGACGCACGTGGAACCGGCGCTGGCCAGAACGCGAACGTGGCTGTCGCCGCCTCGCCGTCGCCGACCGGCATGAGCCCATCGCCATCGCCGTCAAGTCTAAAAACAACGCGGCCTAGGCGGCCTTCAGCACCTGACCCAGCCCCTAGCAGGTCGGCTATTCGGTCGCCGGCTCCGGAAAGCACAGTGGCTCCGTCTGCGAGTCACCCGATTTCGCTTGTTCGACCGGCAGAGCCGTTCGAACGCGGCAACCCGATCATGGCTCAGGTCGACCAGGCGACCACGACCACGTCCCGTCTGGCGCTCATCGGACACATCGCGAATGAACCAAACTGGACGGTCTTCGGAACGTGTGAACGAACGTCAGCGACCACGTTCCGCTGCTTTCTCGACCCGTGGCCGGACGCCCCCGCTGGCGCCCGATACTACGTTCGGGCGTTGCTGCTTACTGATGCGGGCCTCGACCTGGCCGTGGCACTCGGCTGCATACCTGTTGGCGAGGTAGCTGAGCGTTTGGCTGGGGTCCTGATCGCTCAGGCGGAGCAGGTGTCCATCTTGCTCGGATAGAACCACACGGAGCGCGTGACCCGGAGTGCCTGGCAGTTTGCATGGCGTGCCACTTCGGCGGTGGCTCCAGGGCAAGCACGTCGCGTCACCCAGGGTTTGCCAAATGCCCGAACTGGATGTCTCGCCGCCGACGGCGAATGTCTCGCCGCCGACGGCGCTCCTAGCCGTGTCCGTTTCGTCGACCCGTGGCGTCAAAAGGCCGCCGTTACGCGGCCGCCAGCACCAAGCCGAAAAGGATTAGCAAGATCAGCAGCCATGTCACCGCCGTCAGGATGTGGCGCGGCGGCCGCAGCAGGCTCAGCCCGGGTGCTTCTTCCTGACGGATTTCGATCCATTCGCCGTGGTCGGTCATCTGCCAGTCGCGGATGGTTTCCATCGGCGGGGGAGGAGTGCGTCCGACGATCGTGTGGCCGGCGGTCGACAAGGCCGCCCACCGCGGTGTCGGTAGCTGCGCGTACCCGCGGTAGAGCGCCACCCACTGGTCGAGCCATGCCTTCTGCTGTTCGTCGGGTAGGTCGATGGCTTTGAGGAAGCTGGTCACGTTGGGTTTCGGGGGCAGCTTGTTCGGGTCTCCGCCGTTGGTGGCGCGGTGCCAACTGCTCTGCCGGAGCGTGGGGTGGTAGTTGCGCTCTACTGTGATCTTGTAGATCCGGTTGTAGCTGAGCCCGGACAGTTCGCGCAGCATTTTCAAGCCTTCGACGTACAGCTGTTTGGTGCTGCACGTGGTCGGGTCGGGCAGCGGCTGCCCGTGCCACCAGGGTGTGGCCGGCTGGACCGCTTCGGGCGGGCTGGCGGCGGCCTTAAGCCCAGCGGCGATCCGATCGCGGTGCTCGACGAACGCCTTCACGTCTGCCTTGCTGTCGCAGGCGCCGACGTAGGCCTTGACCACCTCGACGGTGGGCAGCTGGTATCCGTGGTCGGCGGCGTGTAGCGCCGCCCGTGAGTAGTAGGTGCGCCGGGCCAGTTCGGCGTAGGAGTATCCGCCCTTTTGCCGCAGCTGCCGCAGCTCGTAGCCGAACTCGGCGATCGGCCCGTCGGCCGGGTCCGCGGGCGCCCGTTCGTTCTGCCGTGCCATGTCGTCGTCCCTTTCCCCGTGCGTGGAGGACGGGCCCACCATCCGGTGGGCCCGACTTCTCGCGTGGATCAGCTGTTGGCCCGCTGGTGGATGCGTACTGCGGCCAGCCCGCCGGCGAGCGTCACGGCGACCGCGGCGTAGGGCGACACTCCGGCTGTCACGAGGAGGGTGACGAAGACGAGTACCACCACGATGATGGTCACGACCGCCGGGCGGCGGCGCGGGCGCAGGCAGTACGCCGTATACATGGCCACGAGGGCCAGGTAGCCGGGGATGGTCGCTGACCGGTCCGGCGCGGCGGGCAGAGCGGATCCTGCCGGTGGGGTGAGGGACACGTGCGTCTCCTAACGCGTTGTGTGTGTGGGTGTGCGATCCGGTTTGGCGGAGCTTGGGCACCGCGCGTCGGCGGGTGGTCGGACTTGGTCCCGTCAGGACTCACCCACGCGGTGATCTCTTCGCCGACACCACTTCACCCCGTGTGCGCCGGTGCCGGTAGTGCGACGCTGTCTGGAGTTACCTGTTCCAGCGAACCGAACACCGCGAGGTACGAAAATGTCGCTGTGCCCCGATTCGCGAGAATTGCTGACTCGGAACGGGACGGCTGAACGGCAGAGTCGGCTCGTATGTTCAGGGCGGCCGTTCTGGAACATGCAGACCTGAACGCCGGACCCCTTTCTGTCCCGTGTGGTGTGTCGGTAGACATGTGGCACCGCATTCAGCGGTGCTGCCGCCCGCTGCTCCTTACGGTGTGGCGGTGTGCGATCCCCTGTAACGAGACCGTCCGTTTGGTCCCGGGCGAGCTCACCGTTCACGGCGTCATCTGCTGATATGGCCGTGAACTGCTCCATCACCCCGGTGCTTTTCGCCGGTCGGCGTGATGCGTTTCCATCTGCGGATCGCGGGTGCCGGGCTCGACGCACCGCCGCGGTCCCGCCTGCGGATCTGCGGCGGTGCTCAGAGCGGTTCTTCACGTCGCGTTCACCGCAGAGTGTTCCGGCGGTGGCAGGTGCCGATCCGTGCTGTGCCGATCCCGGTCCGTGACAGGCTCGCCGTGACGTCCGGTCGGCTGGACGGCGGCAGACCCGCGCAACCGTGATCGGATGGAAGTTCCGCCAGCCCGCGGTGACGCGCCCAACCTGGCCGGCCTCGCCCCGGCGCGGCCGGCCGCGAGGCGCCCCTGTCCTTCCGGCTCGTCGGCGAACATTCCCCGCCGGCTGAGGCTGGGGAGGTGGTCTGCCGCTCGGGTTCGTGGCGTCCGCCTGCGGGGTGGGTGTGGTCGCCTGGTCGTCATGGGATCCGGCTCATGGTCGTGTTTTCCAGGTACAGGACATAGTGGGCGGTGGCGACCGCGGTCCTCGTCTGACTGCCGGCGGCGGCCGGGGCGAGGAGGTCTTCCTCGTAGCTGAGTAGCGCCCCGGTTTCCTCGTCGATCACCATCAGGAAGCGGGTGGCGCTGGGGCCGTCGGTGTCGAGGTCGATACCGAACGCGATGCCGGGCCGGCCGGCCCGGTCGTGGACGTCACCCATGTAGCGCAGACCGCTCTCGGCCAGGATCGACAGGACGGCGGCGCGTTGGCGTGGGCTCAGGTGATGCTGCCGGTAGAGATCGGCGACCGCCCGCAAGGTGGCGGTGGTGCCCGTGGTGCCTGGGTGTGCCGCGGCCAGTTGCGCGGTGAGCTGGCTGGGGGTGTCGGCCGGGTCGGGGATCTGCAGCCGGATTCCGTCGTCGTTGCCGGTGCCGCTGCCGGGCAGGTCGCGGTAATCGCGCACCGGCTGGCCGGCGGGGATGGGTTCGTGCAGATACGGCTCGTCGAACACCCCGGCGGCCGGTGTGGGCAGGGTGACTCTGCGGGTGTGGGCGCTGCGGTCGGGAGCCCACCACACGTGCAGGTCGTATGCGATTTGGCTGCGGGCGTGGGTGGGGTCGGCGTCGCTGATGTCGGCCCAGTAGTCGCGTAGCCGGACGTAGGTGACGGGCAGAGCCGGTGGCGCCGTAAGGTCCCCGACATGTTCTGACATGGTGCGCAGCATCATGGTCCCGTCTTGGGAGATGCTCACCAGTTGCGGTGCTGGGGTGTCGGCCATCCGCGCCCGGGCGGTGGGGGCTGGTGACGCGGTGGTCGCGACGGGCGACGCCGTGGGCGGGGTGGCGACGGTGTTGGCTGTGGTCGTCACGACCGCCGCCGTAGCCAAAGCGAGAAGCCCAGCCGCCGCGGACACCACCGCTGCCACCCGATTGCGGACGCGGTCGGTCAGCAGACGTGCCATCGACACCGGCTCCGGCAGCCAGTCGCCCCGCCGGGCACGTGCCACCGGAATCGCCATGATCTGCTCCGGGGACGGCGGCGCCGCAGCAGGCCGCTCGGCGTCCGCGGCCGCGTGCAGGAGCGCGGCGACGTCGTCAGGGCTGAGCGCACGCCGGCGGTCTGTGCGCGTCATGCGTCGTCTCCTTTCCGTGGCTGGATGAGGCGAAGCCGTTGCAGGCGATGTATTTCCTGAACATGAGGGTCGGAGCTCAGCTTCTTCAGAGCTCGTTCCCGTCGCTTGGTGACCAGGTTCGCCGAGTACCGCACCCGGAAAATGCGGCCCATGATCGTGGCCACCTGTTCGTGTGGCCGTTTGTCGACGTCGGTGAGCCACAGCAGGATGCGGTCGACCGGTTTGAGCGGCCTGACGAGGTCCTGATAAGCGTCGTTGATGAGGATCTTCTCGTCCGGCTCAGCCGAAACCGGGTGCTCCGTGAGGCTTTCCAGGGGAGCTTGCCGGTCGCTGAACCGCTTCTCGTGCCGCCGGCGGGTGCGGGCCTTGTTCCTCGCGACGGCGTAGAGCCACCCCGTCGGATCCTCGTCCAATTCGCCGCGGCGCTGCACCGCCAAATGCAGGGCATCATTGACCGCGAGCGGAGCCAGGTCGACGAAGTTCGGATAGAGCATGTTGCTGATGAAACACACCAGTTCGGTGTAGTGAGCTGCCGTGAGTTCCCGTAGCCAGGTGTCGTCATCGGCACCGTCCGCACTGAGGGGCAAGGGGATCTACTCCATCGTGTAAGCCCGGCAACCCGGCCATTGCCAGATCTGAGTGTCCTTCCACTTACCTCAGTGCCGGGTGATGCCCCCCAGATGACACCTGACCGTCACGAATCAGCAAGAAACCACGAATAGCCGAGTAGCCATCCACGTTGGTCGCTTGCCTGGTCACATAACATGAGGTCAGGATGATGACAATCACTCATGTATATTTTCGGTCAGTGTTCGCCGCCATTCGGATGACCCGGCATACGATCAGCGGACTCGTTGCCTAAAGCAATCGCAGCATCACTCAGAGGTGACGATCGTGAGGCTCTGGCCAAGCCTCGCACCGCGCGCGGGACCACAGTCTTCAGCGCCCACCGTGGCGCCATCCCATCCGGAGGCACACATGACCCCCCGCATCACCCGGCGCATCCTCGCCATCGTGCTGACCCTCGCCGCCACCGCCATCGTCGCCGACGCCGTCCAGCCCGAAGCCGCCACCGCGGCCGGCACCACGAAGCTCCAGGCCGAGATCAACGCCTACCTCGTGAGGAACCCCGGCGGCACCCAGATCAACGCCACCGACATCTCCTACAGCGGCGGCGCCTTCATCGTCACCCTCGGCCGCACCACATCGCTGAGCCTGACCGCGGACTGCCCGGCCGGCTGGTTCTGCTTCTACGACGCCACCGACTACAACGGCGCCCGCGGCCGGCTCTCCAGCTGCGGCTGGCAGGACCTGGCCCAATGGAACTGGAACGACCGCGTCGTGTCGGCCTACTTCAACACCCAGAAGTCCGGCTACGTCGACTTCCTCGACCACGCCGCCGGCTACACCTCCCACGGCCACGACACGAAACTGTTCACCGTCAGCGCCAGCTCACCCGGGCTGCGGCTCGTCCCGTACCCTTACCGCGCTGACCACGTCAACTACCACTGCTGACCCCGCAACGCACGGGGTGGACGGCGGTGACCGCCGTCCACCTCGGCCACCGGCGAGACCTCGGCCGCGCACTCCGACGCCGGAACAGCACAACGCAGACGACGCTTTGAGCGCCGCAGCCCGGACATCCACATAGAACCGAGACGTACTCCGGCCTATTCGCGCGGCGAGCGCCAGAGCGGCCAAGTGATTCGCGTCGGGCAGGCCATCGAAGATCTGTAGTTGATCGATCAAGTTGTCCACAGATCATGCGTAGGGTCTTGTCTATGGCTGACTCGTCTGCCTAACGTCGGCACGAGTGCCCCAGGGGGAGGGGTGCTGCGACGGGGGAGGTTCGCGAGGTGGGTAATCCGCTGGTAGCGCAGACACAGTCGTCAACCACCTGGTACACCGGGCTCGGCCTGATCGAAGACGCCGCCCAGATCACGAACGGCATCAAGAACGACAGCTGGGTCGACGGCACGCTCGGCACCGTCGGCGGCGCCCTCGACGTCCTGGGCATGGTCATCGACCCGCTCGGGACGCTGGTCGCCTGGGGCGTGTCGTGGCTGATGGAGCACGTCAAACCGCTGAAAGAGGCCCTCGACTGGCTCGCCGGCAACCCCGACGAGATCTCCGCCCACGCCCAGACGTGGGAGAACGTCGCCAAACACGTCCTGGACACGCAGAAGTACTACGCCGACGCGGTCAAGACCGAGACCGCGTCGTGGATCGGCCCGTCCGGCGACGCCTACCGGCAGCACGCCGGCAACCAGCTCAACGTCATGGAAGGCATCGGCAAAGCCGCTCATGGCATCCACTACGCCGTGATGGGCGCCGGGCTGATCGTCGGCCTGGTGCGCGGCATCGTCCGGGACCTGATCGCCCAGTTCATCGGCACCCTGGCCGCCCGGCTGCCGCAGTGGCTCGCCGAAGCCGGACTCACCCTGGGCCTGGCGACACCAGTGGTTATCGGCCAGGTCGTCTCGCTGGTCACCACCTGGGTCAACAAGATCCAGAAGTTCATCCGGGCGCTGCTGTCGAGCCTGCGCAAACTCATCCCGATGGTCAAGAAGCTCGGCGACATCCTGGAAAAGCTCAAGGACCTGCTGCGCAAGCTCGGCCGCACGGGCGCCGGCAAACACGGCGACGACCTGCCGACCTCGACGCCGAAAGGCCCGCCGAAGATCGACGACCCGGACTTCGCACCCCGCCCGTCACAGGTCGACCGGCACGGCAACCTCACCGACGGCACCTACCGGGTCAACAGCGCCGGCAACAAACGCCACACCTACGGCGAAGCCCCCGAAGGCAAGAGCTACTTCAACGAGGGCACCGACGTCGACCAGCTCAGCATGGACGCCGCCCAATACGCCGATCAGAAAGGCCTGTGGTACGGGCAAAACCCCGGCCACCCCAGCGACTACCCCAACAAAGCCAAGGTCGTCTACGACCAGCCCGTCGGCGTGCACGGCAGCACCAACCAGCCCACCAATGTCGTCAACGTCTACCGTAAGAAGAACGGAACCATCCACGTCACACCGGGGAGCCCAGAGTGATCAACCTCGACACCGCGCTGGCCCCGTTCCAGGACCCAGCCGCACACGCGGGCTGGTCCGGCGAACAAGCCAAGAAGGCCGCCGACATGGCCGCGGCCGAGGCCGGCTACGCCGTCACGTGGGAACCCGGCGACGAAGAATGGGTCCTGCTCGCCGACGACACCGCCTACCAGGCGATGGTGTCGGTCCGATACCCCCTGGCCCTGGCCACCCCGACCGCTGCGGTGTACCTGCGTGGTGGTGAAGTCCCCCTGACCCTGATCGAGATCACCGACTTCCTCGCCGAAGACCTCGAAGCAACCCCGGAACTGCTGACGATGACCGTCCTGCCCTACGGCTGGGCCGACGACTTCGACCCCGGCGCGTTCTGTGCCAACGACCTGTTCGTCGAAAGCGTCTGAGCAGACACGGCAGTGATGAACCAGCAGTCCACGAGTGCGTGGGCAGCTCTGCGGACCGCCGCACCCAATGCGCCTGACAGCCGCTGGCCAGGCGGCTATCAGGCTCCGCAGCATCACAGCTTGTAGGACCGCAGGCGCCGGCGCATCTCAGCCGCGCGGTCGCGGAGAGCGACCGCGGCTTCGAACTGATCGATCGCCTGGCGGCCAATCACATGACTCGGCTGCGAAGCCGCGTCCGACATCGACCGCATACGCCGCCGCAGGTTCGACGGCTGTGGCAGGGCCGATCGGTCAGTCCCAGCAGGCGCACCCGGTGGGGGATCGAAGGGGTGGGCGAGCAGATCGAATACAAGGCCGGCCACGCCGCCTTCGTGACGACCAAGCTGAAGGTCATCACCAAGTCCCTGGTGAAGGTCTTTCGCCAGGACCTCCAGTTCCTCAGCCAGCTCGCGGATCCCGCTATGGTCGAGTTGTGCCCGGCTCAGCGGGATCTTATCGACAACAATCCTGCTCGTTTGCACCTCCACTCTGTTCAAGATCTCAATCGCGCGGTCGATCTCCGGCTCGTGCTGGCGGCAACGTGCTTCGAACTGCCGCTGCTTGGCTGCTTCTACTTTGTCCGCTCGCTGTTGCTTGCGGCTGCCGACAAGTCTGATCGCGCGAATCGCGCCCAGTACCACGGCGGCGCCGAACGAAGCGGCACCACCGAAGTTCGCCACATCCTCAAGCGAAGACATGTGCCATCCCCGGCGGGAGCGAGCGTGTCCGCACCACTCGGCGGTGCCCCGAACAGGGGTGATGTGCTGCTGTCGATGTGAACCCATCGACGTCACAAGCCGCGGTGCGGACCGGCCCGCTGGCACTCGGCCCCACCCGCCGACCGGCGCGCAACCGGGCTTCGAGACCGGTGCAAGCGCTTGTGCCGCCAATCCCACGCCCACGACCGTCCCACGCCTGGCGCCGAACCCACGGTGCCACCTTCACGATTCTTCTCCTGTCACACCTCGCTGAGCGGCTGGAGGCGGTCGCCAAGCCAGACCGTGGAGCGCGTTGTCTCCGAAGACGAATGACCGCCCTGCCCGCCGAACTCGCTGAACTCGCTGAACTCAGTACGATCGGCGGCCCTCCGCTCGTGGCGGAGGTCGCCGTCGAACACTATGAAGAGGCTCCAGGCCAATGTCGACGGACAAGCAGTGCGACGGTGGCAGATGTTGGTCTCGTGAGTAAAGCGTGCGACGTGGGGATGTAGATCCAGACGGCCCTCGCGAGTAACCCCAATTGCGCAAGACTTTTAACTCACGGGTTCAACAACTGGGCGGCGATGCACCTACAGGTGAAACCGCTCCGGCACGTCATACCAGGCCGTGTCGACTGCACTGTAGAACAGGTAGCATCGGCGCGCATGAGCGTAGGTGAGGGCATCCACCGTGACCCTCCCGCGCGTTCCCGCCTGCACACCGGCAGGCAAGATCGCATACTCTCGGCGGCCTACAAGGTGTTCCTCGTCGACGGCTATGTCGCGGCCAAGGTCGAAGACATCGCTGCCAGAGCAGAGGTCGCGAAGCCGACCATCTACAACTATTTCGGCACGAAAGAGCGTCTGTTCGACCAAGCGGTTGGCCGCGCCATCAAAACTCTCCGCGCCGAGCTGATCACCGTGACGGGCTCACTTCCGCATCGTCTGTGCGCCTACCACCTTCGTCCGGCGCTGACCCAGTGGGCGCAGGCAATCACCTCCACCTTCACCAGATCCGATGTCACCGAGCTGAGGCGTCTTCTGCTCATCGACGGCGTGCGCCTTAGCGGCTGGCCCCACGTCGGCCGCGACTTCATCGCTCATCCGTTCCCGATGACCATCCGAAGCTGCCTCGCCCGGCAGGTCCAATTGGGGAACCTGCTCGTGCGATCGCCAGAGGAGATGTATCAAGCAGGTCAGCAATTTGTCTCCCTGGCCCTGGGCGACGTCGCCCAGCTCACCTTGATCGGTTTGGCGCCAGATGGCGACGGCGACCTCGTGGTGAACGCCGGGATCGAAACTTTCCTGGCCCGCTACGGTGCTCCCGCGACGGTGATCGGGCACCAAAGCGAGCCCCGCGATCATCAATACGTCTGGCATGAGGGTTGCCTGAGACCCGTTCCTTCAGCCTCCGTTTTGGGATGACGCGCTACGCCGGTGTGCGGGCGGTGGTTGCCGTGCTGGTGGCGGACAGTTTGTCTGGCAGATGAGCGTGCCGCCGACCGGTGTCGCTGCCCGGCGTGGTGGAGGTACCAGCGTCGGCGATCAAGGTCCTCGTCGGGCCGGGTGCGGCGATCCAGCGGGTGCCACTGTTTGCTCGCCGAGCGAGCGCTGCCGTTCGCAGCTCGTGGAAGAGCCGCGAACTAAACGGTGGCCTCCTGGCAATGACTATGTAGAAGGGCGTCAGGGGAGGTTGTCTGGTGGGGGTTGAGCGGGGGTGGCGATGGGTGGGATGCCGCTGGTGACTGTTGAGGTGGAGTCCGATGCTGCGGTGCTGGCCGCGTCGGTTGTCGACGTCGGCCAGTTCGCCACGGTCTACGACCGGCATGTGTCGGCGTTGCTGCGTTACGCGGCGAGCCGGATGGGTGCTGAGACCGCCGAGGACCTGGTGTCGGAGACCTTCCTGGTGGCGTTCCGGCTGCGAGCGCGCTTCGACCAGAGGTATGCCAGTGCACGGCCGTGGCTGCTGGGGATCTTGACAAACATGATCTCCCGGCATCGCCGGCGGGAGCGCGCGTATCTACGTCAGCTGGATGCGCTGGCGGCGCCGAGACCGGTGGACTGGCAGAGCGAGCTCGTGGATGAGCTGGCGGCGGACGCGGTGCGGCCGGCGATCCGTGCAGCGTTGGCGCGGGTCCCGGCACGGGATCGCGATGCGCTTCTGCTGGTGGTGGTGGGTGAGCTGAGTTACGCAGAGGCTGCGGAGGCGATGAGGGTGCCGATCGGGACGATCCGCTCCCGGGTGAGCCGGGCACGACAGCGGTTACGGCGGCTACTCGGCGATGTGATGGGTCAGGCGGGAGGGGAGGTTCGATGAACGACGAGGACCTAGACCGTGGTGTTCGGCTGGCGCTGGTGCCGGCTATGCAACCGACAGGAGAGCTTCGCAGGCGGGTGCTAGGACAGCTAGCGGAAGCGGGCAGCTCGCCCGAGGGGAGTCGGCGCGCGGGACGCCCGCTGATGGCGCTCGGGTTCGCGCTGGCTGCCGCGGCTGCGGTCGTTGCAGTGCAAGTGCTGCCCGGCGGCAGCACGGGGGGTACACGGGCCTATGCGGCGGGTGTGCTGCATGACGCCGCGGTGGTTGCCGCTTCGCAGGACGGGGCGGCTCCCGAAGGTGACCAGTTCGTGTTCACCGAGACGATGGCCGCCGCTCCGGCCAGATCCGGTAGCACGACGACGGTGCTGACGCGGATCTGGCGGTCGGCCGACGGCGCGTCGGATGGTCTGGTGTGGACGCAGGTGCCGAATGCGCAGGGGCGTACGCAGGTACCGCTACCGGGTTGCCGTGATGGCAAGGCCAGGTCGTGGCTGCCCGATGGGCAGCTGTCGGCGACCGCGGACCGTGCGTGTGTGGCTGAGCCTGGGTTCGCCGCACAGTTGCCGGCAAACGCTTCCGCGATGACCGACTATGTGCGGTCCTTGGGGCCGGACGTGTTCGCGCAGGTGGTCACTCTGCTGTCGACGAGCTACCTGACCGGGCCGATGCGGGCGGCGCTGTTCGACGCGTTGGCTGGGTTGCCTGACCTGCATGTCATTGAGCGGGTCGACGACAGCGCGGGGCGCTCAGGGGTGGCCGTATATCAGGGCGAGTCGCAGGCGGCGTTGGCGCTGATCTTCGACCCGGCAACCAAGCAGTTGCTGGGCTGGCAGGTTGTGGGATCGGCGAGCGTGCAGCTGCGATCGACGGCGATCCTGCGTCAGGCCGTCGTCGACACTGCCGGCCAGCTGCCCTAATGCGAGCCTGATGGACGCACATCGGTGCCGACCCGGCTGGGAGATGCGGGTCGGCACCGATGCTCACTGCGACATCACCCGGTTAGGGGTAGTAGACCGTCCAGCTGTTTGCGGTGCTCAGGTAATTGCCGGAGCCGTCGAAGAAGTCGACGATGGTGTACGCGCTACCGCTGCCGACGGAGGTCATCCAGACCGGGGACTGACCAGTGAAGTTGGTCAGGATGGTGCCCTTGTACAGCTCGCTGCCGTTGATGTTCTGGTAGACGTACGCGGTGCCGTTCGAGCTGATGCCGTTGAAGCTGTTGATGTAGAAGTCCGACCAGATCTTCGGGCTGTGGAAGCTGATGCACGATCCGGCGCCCAGCGTGTCCCGGCAGCCACCGCCCGACTGCAGCGGCCCGATTCCGGCGGAGCCAACCGACGGATTATGCGGCTTGGGGTGAACCGTGGGGTCATACCACTGCGTAAACGTGGTGCTCTTGGCCGGTGTGCCGGCATCGGCCAGCGCCGCCGACGGCAACGCGAGCAGGGACAGCGCCGCGACAAACGCCGTGGTCAACCGCTTGATGACAGACAAAAATCCTCCCGTGTGCTGAGGGGAAACCTCAACTCCCAGCAAAGATCACAATAGTACATGTGTTCTAATCGCGCTAGATCTATTCCGGATAGAACGGTGGTCGGAGGGCGACGATCGTTGCTGGGCAATGTGAATCCTCGACCGCCCCATGCCGCCTTGCGTCCTTTAGGGCGTGACTGGCGCCTGCATCCCACGGTGTTAGGCGACAGCGGCAGTGGGGATTGCCGATGTAGTGATGTCGCGGGCGCGACGCGACGCTGCCATGATCTACGGCGAGCTGTGGAGCCCAAGTTCCAGCGCGCCATGCACGGCTTCAGGCTGTCGGTCAACCGTGATCCCGACACTATCTGGGCGCCACGGCTGGCAGGTAGTGCTCCAGCCCGGCTCGATGTATCGACGTTGCGGCTCGGCCGGAAAGATCGAGGCAAACCAACCAATCGCGCAGCAGTCGACAGCGCGCCATTTCCCGACCGAGTGGCAGGAGAGGGAACAATCCGTTGGCCGCCGGATCTGCGGGCGCCGAGCCATGCCTGGCCCTCGATCTGCCCCTTGATTGGCACGAGCTCCTAGCGGCTGAGTATCACCACGGTGCTCCATCCGGCGTAGGAGACCGGGTTTGCGCCGTCGTCACCCGCCATCTCGGGCTCGCCGACCAGCACTCCTCGCCATACCTGTCGACCGCTGGCGACCTCGATACCAGCGAACTCACGTTCGACCCGCGCATCTTGGCCACGGGTAGTCGCCGGAATGTGGCCGAGCCTCATCGGCGTCAGCTACGCGGTCGAGTCGGCCTACCAGCAGGTTCTCATTCAGCGAAGGTGCGAAGCGCTCAACGTTGTCAAGGCACACAACAGTGCGGAGGTTGCCAGAGCCAATGCCGTGATCGCAGGCAAATAAACAGCCTGGCAAGCCCGCGGGCGGTTGGCTGGCTCGCGCCTATGACACCGCAGCTGAAGATCGACGGGCTCCTGTACCCAGGGCCTCACGACGTTGTCCGAAGTGACCACGGAGCAAAGGTTCCCCTCCCCTTCGACCAGTCTGGTGTTTCGGACGCCCAGGCACCCATCAGTGCGACCTCGAGAAGGAGCGCCGCCCTCGGCGAGCTCGCGAAGTATGCCTTCGAGGCTGGGCAAGGGCTGGACAACGCGCGACTCGGTGACTTCCGGCAGCGCGCAGCTACAGAGCGGCCCGGCGTGGAACGCCCCTTCGCAGTTGCCCGCCGGCGCGGCCTTCGAAGTCCCCACGTCGACACCGCCGGGCCGTCCCGGAGGCTGGCGTCAGGAGGCCTGACCCGACCTCATTGCGTATGCAGGTGTCCTGAAACGACAGTGCGTTGCTGGGCCGCGGAACCTTCAAGTCAACGCTCGAAGCTGCAAAGATCTAAACTTGTAAGTGTAGGGCTATTGCGCTGGGTGAAGGTCGGTTGCTAGCTTCACAAGGTCATTCGCGCGGGGGACGGTGCTGATGACACCACCCCCCGCCGGTCATCATTGCACCGATTAGGAGCCGGTATGACGACCAAAGGCATCGTACAGCGAGCCCTTCGAGCGGCGGCAGTGTCTGGAGCCGCCGCCACCCTCGCGGTGGTAACGATGCAAGGCCCAGCGTCCGCGTACGCGTTCGCTTCGATCCCGGGTGGCCTCGGGACTGCAGAAGCCGCGGTGGGAAACCGCTACTTTACGGCCTGCGACGGCAAGCCGAACGGCATCGGCGTATATGGACGGTTCCACACCAACAACAATGCGGACGTTGACGTCGCCGATCTGGACGGCCACGGCGGCAACTGCGGCGAGCTTGATTACTCCGATTCGCCCTACTATGCGGTGCGCATCCAGGCCATTCAGCGCGACGGCACCGCGTCTGCGTGGTCGAACACGACCGTGTGCCTTGCCGCCTGCTAGAAAGACTCGTCAGAGGTCGCAATCTGGTTATTGCGGCCTCTGACATGGTGGTTTAGGTGAGGATATCGGTGTGAAATTCTGGAACCGTCAGGCATTGGTCGTGACTCTCTGTCTCGCCACGATGTTCGCCACTGGCTGCTCCTCGCAGGAAGATCAGTCGCGCGAACCTCATGCCGAGCCGTCGGTCGGGCCACTCGCACCCGTAGGATCCGCTGCCGAAGTCAGCCTGCCGTTGGAAGCCTATAAGCCGAGTCCTGAGCAGAAAATTCTCAACGCCCGCGGACGGGACATCCTTATTGCCGACTGCCTGCGTAAATCGGGCGAGACCTGGGGAAACAGCGAAGAGCAGTTCGCGATATCCGTGAGCAACCGCAATAGCCTGCGACGAGAGACCCGATTCGGGCTCGTCGCGGAAACTGACGCCGCGCAATTCGGCTACCACGGAAATCCTCTGCTGAGGCATCCTCCAGGCGGACAAGGTGAGGTGTCGCCCGCCGGGGACAAGTGCATCAAAGAAGTGACGGCCAGCATAGCCGGGGACAAGTATCCGTCGCCCGATGATTTCATCAAGGCGGACAAACTCTCGGAAGAGGCTGCGGCCCGCACGAACAACGATAGCCGTTACATCGCGATGGCCCAGCTGTGGACAAAATGTATGGACGACAAGGGGTACGACTTCCAGTCGCCGGAAGATGCCTCGACGGATGTCCGCTGGCCCACAGAACAACCCACTGCGCAGGAAATCCAGGCGGCGACCGCCGACGTCAAGTGCAAGCACGACGTCGAGTACCTTCCACTGGTCGTGGCGCTGCGCACGGCGTATGAAAATCAGCTGATTGACGCGAGCGCCGAGGCGCTGCAGGGTGTCAAGGAGTACTACGATCGCCTGGCAAGGTTGATGGCGACGATCCTGGCTGGCAAATGACAAGCGAGAATCAACAGGGCGGTACGCACCTCAACACCAGACGCAAGGTGCTGGCGGTGGCAGCTGGTGCCGGCCTGGTATCCCTGGGCGGCGTCATCGGTGCGGCATTCGTCAAATCGCCCGAGCAGTTCCGTGCAGAAGCTGCTGGTCCGGATGCGACTGTCTTGACAGCCCGAGTGGAAAAGCGGGTTCTGGCTTCAACGGTGATCACCCGGGGAGCCGTCGGCGCGACACACCAGGTGGAAGTCACGCCAGCCACGGCCGCAGGGGCGTCGACCGCGTTGGTCACCGGTGTTTACCGGGAGATCGGTGCCCGTGTGCAGCCGGGCGACCTGCTGCTAAGTGTGTCGGGGCGACCGCTGATCGCATTGCCAGGTCCGCTAGCCGCGTACCGGGATCTGCGGCCGGGAGACAGCGGACTGGACGTGGAACAACTGCACCGTGCGTTGCGGGCACTCAAGCACTACGCCGGTGGTGACCGCGTGGGTGTTTTCGGCCCAGCCACCAAACTCGCGGTGCGCCGCTTGTATCGACGTGTTGGTTATGCGGTGCCCGACACCGGAGGATTCAACGGCCGCGGCGACCTGCCGGCGTTGCGTGCGGCCGCCGACGCGGTCGAGCTAGCCCAGGCCGAGGTCGACGCGGCACAGGCGAGCGTTGCTGGTCAAGGACAACTGGCGGCCGCGAAGCGGAAATTGGCCCGGGCCAAAGACGACCAGGCGGCGTTGATCGCGACTACAGGTCCCATGGTTCCCATGGCTGAACTCGCGTACCTGGCGGCCTTCCCGGCAACTGTCGTCTCGGTGGGCGCAGTCGGCCAGCCGGTGAAAGCCCCGCTGATCGTCCTGTCGTCCGGCGCGCTGGAGGTCGCCTGCCGGATGCGTCCGGACCAGGTCGGCGCCCTCCAGAATGGAATGAAGGCTCAAATCACTTCGGAATCGTTAGGCAACAGCACGTCCGGGACGATCACCTCGATCGGCCCGCTGACTACCGACACAGAAACGTCGGCCACCGGCGCAGCGCCAGTGTCCAGCGGTGCGGCATACCGGCTGGTCACGGTCACGCCGACGAAGGCGCTGGGCAGCGAGTGGAATCGGCAGGATGTGCGCGTCGCCATCACCGCAGCGCAGACCCCCGGCGAGGTACTGGTCGTGCCGGTGTCAGCGCTCAGCGCCGGCGCCGACGGGAAGACAACGGTGAGCGTTGTCGCAGGTGACGGCCAGCAGCGACTAGTCGAGGTGCGCCCGGGGATCTCCGGGGACGGATTCTTCGAAGTAACCCCGGTCAACGACGACCTGGTACCCGGCAGCAGGGTCGTGATCGGGAAGTGACCGCGGTGCTGCGGCTGAAAGGGATCGGCGTCACATACCCCGGCCCACCACCCGTCTGCGCCCTGCAGTCGGTCGACCTGACCGTTGAACCCGCCGAGCACCTGTCGATCGTTGGCCCCTCGGGCTCTGGAAAGTCCACCTTACTCAACGTTATTGGCCTGCTCGATCGGCCGACCACAGGTAGTTATGAGCTCGACGGCGTAGACACCAGTCAGCTCGGCGAAGCCGATCGGGCCGCATTGCGCGGATCGCGGATCGGCTTCGTATTCCAGGCGTTCCACCTGCTCGCCCACCGCACAGCGCTGGAGAACGTCGCCCTCGCCCAGCTCTACACCGGGCCGCCGGCGGCAGCGAGGCGAGAAGCCGCCCGCGTGGCACTGGACCAGGTTGGCCTGACGCATCGGTCGATGGCGTTGCCGACCCAGCTGTCCGGCGGCGAACGACAGCGCGTGGCAATCGCGCGCGCACTGGTCAACGAGCCGGCACTTTTGCTATGCGACGAGCCGACCGGCAACCTCGACTCAGGCACCGCCGATGCTGTGCTCGCGCTACTGGACGCTGTACGCGACAAGGGATTCACCATCATCACAATCACGCATGATCCGCTTGTCGCCAGACGTGGAACGCGAACCGTCACCATCCGCGACGGAAAACTGCAATGATCCCCCGATCCCGATCCCGATCCCGATCCCGATCCCGATCCCGATCCCGATCCCGATCCCGATCCCGATCCCGATCCCGATCCCGGCTGCGGCTGCGGGACCTGCTCAGCGAGGCGCTGACTGGTGTGCTGCAGCGGCCCGCACGGTCCGCTCTCACCATGCTGGGGACAGTGCTTGGCATCGGCGCATTCATCGCCGTCGTGGGACTTTCGGCCACCGCGGGCGGTCAGATCGACAAACGCTTCACTGCGTTGGCCGCGACTTCGGTATCCGTCGAAGACGTGGCCAGAACCGACGCATCCGGCCTCACCACCCTCAGTTTTCCTGCCGATGCCAGCGACCGAGTACGACAGGTCGACGGCGTCGTCGACGGCGGTGTCTACTGGGCGCTGCCCGTGCAGAATCCACGAATCGCCGGCTCGCCGACCCAAACCGGCGGCAGTTCGGGTCTTGCGCTATATGCGGCAGATCCGGGTGCCATAGCAGCCATGCGACCGCATGTGACCGCCGGCCGAGTCTTCGACGGCTTCCACCAAGCCCAAGGCGCACGAGTGGCGATCGTAGGCAGAGCCGCCGCGCAGCGCTTGGGTATTCGCCGCCTGGACGCGCTTCCAGCCGTCTTCGTCAACGACATTCCCTACACCGTGATCGGCGTCTTCGACGACCTCCAGCGAGTACCCGAACTGCTGCTCAGCATCATCATCCCCACGTCAACGGCACTGGCCGCCTACGGGCCGCCCGTCGACCAACCAGCCCGAATGCTCGTGGAAACCCAACTGGGCGCCGCACCGGTCGTTGCCGGCCAACTCGCGGTCGCCCTGCGACCGGAAGCACCCGAAAGCTTTAAGATCATCGCACCGCCCGACCCGAAAACCCTGCGCCACAACGTCACCGGAGACTTCGACGCGCTCTTCCTGCTACTGGCAGCCCTCAGCCTGGTCGTCGGTGCGGTGGGCATCGCGAACACGACATTGGTCGCCGTGATGGAGCGCATCGCCGAAATCGGTCTACGGCGATCGCTTGGCGCACGTGCTCGCCACATCGCCGCTCAGTTCCTGGCGGAGTCCGCCCTCATCGGGTCCTTCGGCGGATTGATCGGATCGAGCCTCGGCGTCGTCATAGTGCTCGCCGTCGCCATCGCCCGGCACTGGACAGCGGTCCTACCGCCGTGGGCGGCAGTGTCGGCCCCGCTGGCCGGAGCCGTGGTAGGTGTAATCGCCGGACTTTATCCAGCGATTCGCGCAACGAAGATCGAACCAGTCGAGGCTCTGCGCCGGTAGGCTCGAGCGCCGAAACGCACCGCGAAGCCTCCTTGCCAAGAGGAAGCGCAGCGCGTGCGACTCATCGCAACTGCCAAGCCAGCAGTTGGGACCAGAGCCCCGATCGGCAGCCTCTGCCGCATAGTGCTGCAGGCACGACATCGCCACGCCTGACCGCGCGGTGGGTCCCGAGCCACCAACATGGCGCCGTAGAGCAGCGGACTCGGTCTCCGCCGGGTTCCTGGATCTACGCCATCAAGCTCGCGCGACACGGGCCGGGAACGGTCGCGCTGCATAGGTCGATGCTGGTGGGCCAACACTGTCCGTCGTGGATCTGGTGAGGTGACCTGGCGTCGATAGCGCGTTTGTAGAAAGTGGACGGAAAGCAGGTGGCACAGAGCAAATTTGCGCAGCGGCCTAGCTGTGCGGCCCGCCGCTGACCTTCTGCCGGGCTCGCTGGTGCCGTTATGTCTGTCCTGTCAGGTCGGTCGGCGATGCAGCCGGCGAGCAGATCGGCGTAGCAGCAATCGCAAGATCGAAACTCATTGCGCTCGATGGCGCCGAGTTGTTAGATTCACTGGCAACGCCGCGGGGGACGGTGGTGATGACACCATCCCCCGCAGGGTCATCATCTATACCGTTTGGAGGCGGGTATGACGACCAAGCCCATTGTAAGACGGAGTCTCCGGGCAGCAGTTGTGTCCGGAGTGGTGGCCACCCTAGCCATGGCAGGCTTGCAATCACCGGCGTTTGCTTATGGGAGAATGGACATTTCGGGTGGTCTCGGTCATGCCACCACCAACAACGTCAACGACGTGCTGTTCGGCTGCGATGACAAGGCCAACGGCATTGGCGTTTACGGTCGCTTCATCATGCAAGAGGGGAGTCTCGTCGACGTGCCCGATCCTGATGGCGAATCCGGAGGGTGCGGCGTAGACGACTGGCGCGGTACAGGCTACTACGCATACAAGCTTCAGGCGGTGCAGCGAGACGGCACAGCGTCAGCCTGGGGCTACACCTACTAGGTCGCAATTCACGTCGCCACGCTGACAATTGGTCAACCTGGACGGTCGCCCAGTCGTACAATGGCCGGGCGACCGTCCAATTTCGATGCAGAGGGTATGGCTACTGTGAACCGTCTTGGATGGCGCGGGCTGACCGCGATTTTCTTGAGTGCTTCCGTGTCGATGGGATGTTCATCTCACGACCAGAAGACGCAGTCCAATGTTATCGAACCGAGCATTGGTGTGCTTGCTCCCGTGAGTTCAGTGTCGAGTATCTCGCTGCCTCTCGACGCCTACCGGCTAAGTTCAGAGCAGAAGCTTCTCGACGCGCAAGCTCAGGACCTTTTAATGAGTGATTGCATGCATAAGGCCGGAGCCTCTTTAGAGGGCGAATCAGTAACCTATTCCGTGGCCGTAAACGAGTACGTCCAGAAGCAGCGCGACAATTCGTTTGGACTAGTTGACGAATCGAAGGCTCAGCAGTTCGGCTATCATGGCGAGCCGATGCCGATTCCGGAGGAGAAGCAGTACTCGCCCTCGCCGGCTATGAGCCAGTGTTCCGCTGAAGTAAAGCAGTCCATGGCAGAGAAGGCGCCATCTGTCCAAGATTTTAGCAAGAGCTTCAGGCTTCCGGATGAAGCGGTGGCCCGTACCCGTAACGACAGTCGCTACCTCGCCATGGCCAGGCGTTGGTCGGACTGCATGAAAGACAAAGGCTACGTCTACGATTCGCCAGAGAGCGCGGCGACTGATTCCAATTGGCCAACCAGCAATCCGAGCGCAAGTGAAGTACAGACCGCGACCGCTGATGTCCGTTGTAAGGCGGAGACCGATTACCTTCCGTTGGTTGTTGCCTTGCGGACCGCGTATGAAATCCAGCTACTTGAGGAGAATGCTGAGGCGCTTCAGCGAGTCAAGGAGTATTACGATAGGCGGACGAGGTTGGTTGCAGGCATCTTGGCCGGCAAATGAGGGCTCACGAACTTAGCGGGGGTCGAGGTGACCTCGGGCGCGTCGGGTGGTCGCGCAGCGGGTGTGTAGCCGCTGGTTGGCGGCATTTCTGAACCCGTAGGCAGCGCGGGCGACGGTCTTGATCACCCGGTTGGTGCCTTCGCTGCCGTCGTTCGTGATCCCGGTCTGCAGGAAGACCAGGACCTTCGGCCACCAGGTCTGCACTGTCATCGCGAGCCGTTCGAGCTCGGGCAGGCCGGACTGGCCGCGGCGTCTGTAGAACTGCCATAGGGCATCGACGATCTGTCCTCGGCTGGGGTAGCTGCGGGCCAGGGCAAGCAGATCGAGCAGGTCTTCCTTGGTGTTCCACGCGGCCAGGATCGGTTCGCGGACGTGCTTGGGCAGCAGTCTCAGGTCGGTCTGCAGTTCGGCCAGGTGCCGGTCGGATGGGCTGTCGGCGCGGGGGGTCAGGCGGTTGCGCAGCTCCCACTCCCGAACAGCAGCTCAGCCGGGCTGGCTGGATGCAATCTGTCTGGGAAGGTCCGCGGGAGACCGCGCTGTACTTCTACGGAGGGTCAGCCGCCAGAATCCACTCGGCCATCGAGCCGCTCCTCGAAACGTATCCACTTGCCACACGCAGACGCGTTGTGGACCTGCCCACCGTCCCGAGCTGGTAAACCCAACAGTCGCCCGATGGGGAGGCAAGGCTGCAGCTGCACACGCGCCGTCTGGGCCGAGACAACGCGACGCACAATGTTCAAATGCTGCGTCAAGTGCCCGCACCTTCCCAAACGTCGAGGGCATAACGATTTGGCGGCGACATGCCGCCGGTCCCGGCCGCCACGCCGCCGCCCATGAACCGAACGCATGTTCGAGGCATGTGGCAGGTCCGGCCATCGCGAAGGCGGGCTGCGGAACGACGTGAAGGAGTCGGCGATGATCGTTTCCGTGTGATTTGTCGCGGCGGGCATCCACACAGCCCGTCCCCCGAGGGTCTTGTAACGATCGATCTCTTCTGCGATCGTGTGCGTCACATCTGGACGATCACGGGGGAGTGATTCCACAGTGGTTACTCGCGGACATGGTTTGCTCAGTTGGGCACTCGGACGCGTGAGCGCGACGGTTCGAAGCGGAGCGGCGGCTGCAGAGCCGTCAAGCGTGATGAGACACGGACACCCTCCCAAGTTTCGTCGGCTGAAGGTTCCGCGGCCGGAGGTCGCACGCGACGTGGCGCGGCACCTCGCTCGTGAGCGACGCAGCGGCGGGCGGCCTGCCCTCGCGGCGATGATGTCACTGGTTCTGGTCGCTGGCATGATCGTCGTGACTCCATCGCCGAGTTCCGCGAGGTCGGGTGATCCGGCGGGAAGTTCTCGCGCGGCGCCCGGACAGGCCACCGGTTCGGCTGCGGGCAGATCACATACTGCTACGGCTGCGTCCACGGACGCCGACCCTGGTGAGCCAGGCACTCCTCCCGCACCACCGGGACTCACAGGAGTTGTCGGCCCTGAACGAAAGTACCCCGATCCGGTGCCCATGGATGGCGCACAGTGCGTGAACTGCCCGCCGGGGACCATTCCGCGAGTGCAGCCCAAAGACGGCAAGGGCGTCGCGGTCGCCGAGCAGAAGCTATCGCCGGTGCAGTCGGCGCCAACGCCGCCGGTGTTCGACCAGGGCAGCGCAAGGGAGTTGGTCGACCAGCGGACGGAGACGTCCACGACGTTCCTGAACCCCGACGGCACCAAGACGATCCGCATGTTTGCTGGTCCCCGGTACACCCGAGACGCCTCTGGACGATGGGTCGACGTCGACACCCGGCTGGCCACGGGACCAGGCGGACGGTGGAGGCCACAAGCTGCGATGGACCTGTCTATCGCTCCCACTGCGTCCGATCCGCAGCTAGCCTCGATGAACCTGCAGGACGTCGAACTGGGGTTCTCCGTGTCCGGCGCCTCCTCGTCGCAGGCGACGCCGTCGGGCTCGGCTGCGATGTTCAGTGACGTTCGGACGGCATCAGACCTGAAGCTGGAGGTGACCAACGGCGGGTTGAAGGAAAGCATCATCCTCAAGTCGGCTTCGGCGCCCACGACCTGGACGTTCCCGCTGACGGTACGAGGGCTGACGCCAACTCTGGTGTCGGAGTCAGGGCGTGTCGAGTTCCGGGACGCCAAGGGTGAGATTCGCGCGATTATCCCGCCCGGATTCATGGCGGACGCGGCGTTTGATTGGAAGACAAACCAGGGTCCGCACTCGACCAACGTTCACTATCGGCTGGTCCAGGATGGCCAGCGGTGGTCGCTGGAGGTCAGCGCTGACCGGGAGTGGATCTCCGACCCTTCGCGGAAGTTCCCCGTGATCGTCGACCCGTCCTTCGTCACCCATTATCTGTTCATCCACGACACCTTCGTGTCGAGTAAGACCTGGCCAAACCGCGACAACTCGGCGATGACCACGCTCAATGTGGGCCATTGGAGTGACGGCGAGAACGCGGCCACCTACATCCGCTTCACCGACGCCGAGACGGCCCTGCATAACAAGTACATCCTTGGCGCGACGCTCAACCTTTACTCGATCTGGGCACTGAACTGCACTAAGTCGGCCTTGAACGTGTATCCGGTGACGTACTCCTTCACCGAGGGTGATCCGGCGACGTTCAAATGGCCAGGTCCGCCCTACGGTCCCCTCGTCGCCACCAGTTCCTTCGCACGTGGAGGACAATGCGCCAGCAACCCCGACGGGTATGAGGGGATTTCGTTCAAGCCGGAGGGTCTCAAGACTTTCACCCGGTGGACACATTTCCAGGAGCCCTGGTATGGGTTCGCGTTGCGCGGCTCGACCACCGACAGCAACAGCCAGAAGATCTTCTACAGCGCCGAAAGTTCGAAGCAGCCGTGGCTGGACGTGTCTTATTCTGACGAAGGCGCCGCGTACCTGCTCCCAGACTCCAAGTTCACCCCGCCCGTAACTCCCACGACTGCTGGGGGTATAGACGTAGTGGCGGAGAACCAGGGGTTCAACACCTGGTCCGGCAGCTATGCGATGACCGGGAAGATCATCAACCTGGGCACGGGGGCAACCGTCCAGACGGTGGTGTCCAACGTCAGCAGCTGGGGTGTCGGCAATGTGTTGCCTTTGGACATACCCCGAGTTCACCTCAGCATTCCCGCACTCGCCGCTGGCACATATCGGTTACGAATTTCGATGCGTAACGCCTCAGGGGTCGACTTCAACAGTGACGCACTGGGAAAGATCCCTACCTTCGACGTGGACTTCCAGGTCTTGCCCGCAGCAAATCCAGAGCTGGTGTCGTGGTATCCACCGAACAACGCCCAATCAGGGTCCCTGACACCGTCGCTGTTCGCGCAATACTTCGATGCCGACAGCGCGCCAGGCGACCCGCGTTACTGGTTCAGGGTGTGCAACGGCACCGCGGCAGCACCGGTCGGCTGCCAGGAGTCGAACTGGATCGAAAACTCCTCATGGTCAGTGCCAGCCGGTGTGCTGTCGTGGTCAAAGACATCGTTCTGGTACGTGGCTCTGTTCGACGGAGCGAACATGACGCCGTTGATTGGCCCGTTCTATCTGACGCCGATCGTTGCGCAGCCAGCCATCACCCATCAGCTAGCCGGAGCGAACGACAACGCAGATGTGCCAGGGGTCAATCCTCAAGTCGGCAACTATTCGACCACCGTCGTCGATGCAAGCGTCGCGACCCCAGGACTGCCACTGCGGATCGAACGCACCTACAACTCTCAGGATCCGCGCGGTTTTGGGGCAAGCGGCAGCGTGGGTGCGTTCGGACCTGGCTGGACGACACCGCTTGATCAGCGCATTACCGTGGACAGCGACGGCAGTGGCAACGTTGTGGCCACGCTGGCCAGCGGCAGGCAGTTGCGGTTCGGCCGTAACGCCGACGGCACCTACGCCCCGCCACCGGGAGTCGCGATCACGTTGGTGAAAGGCACCAGCACTTGGACGCTGCGGGATGTCAGCGGCGAGATGCGGATCTTTGACGGTTCTGGAAACCTTACGTCGATCACCAGCGTCGACGGATTGCAACAGCAGTACCTGTACACCAGCGGCCGGGTGTCGTCGATCAAGGATGTGGTCAGTGGCCGCAGCCTGTACCTGACGTGGACAAACAACCGAGTGCAATTCGTAACCACTGACCGGCCTGCGGCAGGCGCAACCCAGCCGCTCTGGGAGTACGTCTATCTGAGCGGTCGGCTTCGTGCAGTATTCTGCCCGACCGAGGCGTGCGCCTTATATAGCGTCATTGACGGTTCGCACTATCGATCCACGATTCTCGACGACAATCCGCTCGCATACTGGCCATTGTCGGAGACCAGTGGAGGCACTGCGGCCAACGTCGCCGCTCGCAAGCCAGGAGAGCTGGCCGCCACCTATGCCAACGTCACTCTCAATCAGGCCGGCGCGCTCGCCGGCACTTCGGATGCAGCGGCCAGTTTCGATGGCACCAAATCAAGCCGGCTATCAGTGCCAGATCACCTGACCACGCCGTCAATGGCCTTCGCCGTAGAATTGTGGTTCAAAGCCGCATCAGGTAAGAACGGTGTTCTATATGGCATTCAGAACACCGCGCTTGGGACAACACCCGCGCGCTACAGCCCGAGCCTGTATGTCGGTACAGATTTCAAGCTTCACGGCAAGTTCTGGACCCCGACCGGCGGCACGCAAATGGTCTCCGCGGCGCGGGTGGACGACGGTGCCTGGCACCATGTCGTGCTCTCGGTCAACGTTGACGCGCAGACGCTATTCCTCGATGGAGTCACCGTGGGTGGCTTCACCGGTAACCCAGTAGCGCAACTGGACATGTCCAAAGCGGCGTTCGGATACGGCTACAGCACCGGATGGCCCGCCGCAGGCACGGGATACTTCCCGTTCGCCGGGCAACTGGACGACATCGCTGTCTACCGTCATCCGCTCGGCCCGACACAGGTCGCCGCTCACTATGCAACACGTGTCGCCAGCCATCGGATGTCGCAGATCAAGGACGCGAATGCGGTCATCGCCACGATGAGCTATGACAATCTCACCGGCCGCTTGGCGACTCTCCAGGACCGCCACGGGGCGACCTGGGCGATCGCCCAGCCAGCGATCGGCGACGGCACTCGCAGTGTGAGCCTGTCGGCCACGGACCGCGAGACCATCACCTATGTGTTCGACGCTAACCGCGGCGACCGTCTAGTTAGCCGTCAAGACGGCGCCGGGACGGCTAGCTGGGGATACGACGCGAATGGGTTCGTCAACGCCTACACCGACGCAAATGGCCGTCTCACAGGAATGTCCCGCGATGCGCGCGGCAATGTGGTCATGACCTCGCAGAAGAAAGCCGGGGCGTGGCACTTCTCCGAAGCGGGCTACTACCTCAACCCGGCCAACCCTCTCGATCCCCGAAATGACAAGATCATCTATCAGTCGGGCACGCGCAACGCCTGGGACCTCGATCCAAAGAACCGGATCCGATACGACCTGTCAACCAGTGGCCGCATTACCAAGATCACCTATCCTCAGCCAGCGGGCACCACGGCGTTCCCGACGGAAACCTTCGCCTATGCGGCTGGCACGGAGGCCGCGGTGGGCGGCGGCACCGTCCCCGCAGGCATGCTCATACAGAAGGTCAGCAAACTCGGCGGCAGAACCGACTACACCTATGACGCCAAGGGCAACATGGTCACCAGCACCGAGCCGCTCGGACTGACCACCACGTTCACCCGGGACCTGCTTGGCCGCGCCACTGGCCAGACCACCAGTGCGGTTGTCAGCGACACGACCGTCACCTACGGCACCACGTCGACCGCCTACGATGGCGCGTCACGCGTGCGCGTCGAAACGGGGCCTGCGGTCACCAACCCGATCACCGGCATCACACACACCGCTGAGACCACCTACACCTACAGCCGTGGCTTGTTGGCAGAAAAGCAGACTGTCGACATCACCGGCGGGGACCCGGCCCGCACCTGGTCCTACACCTATGACACTGCTGGACGTCTGCTGTCCACCACCACCCCGGACAATGTCACCACCAGCCAGGCTTGGAACACCGCCGGTGACCTTGCCTGGCAGACGCAGCCCAGCGGCCTCAAACTTGAATACGCCTACGACGACGCCCGCAGGCTCATCGAGACCACCGCGGTCGGCGCCGGCGTCGACCCGACGAGCTCTCAGGCCACCCGCCTGGTCATCGAATCGCGGGCATATGATCCCGCAGGGCAGCTCGCGTCGAAGGTCGATGCCAACGGCCGCGAGACTACCTACACCTACTTCGATGACGGGCTGCTGGCTACCGAGAATCGTGTCACCCGCGATCCGCAAGGCAACATCACGTCCACCGTCGTGCTACGTGAGAACGAGTATGATCACGGCACCAATCTGATCCGGGTGACCGAAGCCGGCGGCATCGTACGCGACATCGACTACGACGACGCTGGCAACGTCGTGCAGGAAACCCTCGACCATGCCGGCATCGCCCGCTCGACGGTGCTGCGCTATAACGGCGCCAGCAAGGTCATCACCGAGCGACAAACCAGCGGGGCTACCTTTGTCACCGGCCGGACCGCCGAAACGCCATACCTGAGCAACAACAACGGATCACAGCTCGACGGCGCCGGAAGCCGCTACGCCGACGGTGCCGCCACCATGACCTACAAATTCACCTTCCCGCAAGAAGCCGCCAACGGCACCATCACCCTGGAAGTCGACAACCAGTACCTGCTGGAGTACAGCACCGACAACCAAACATGGACCACCTGGCGCAGCGAGACCCGCGACATCCGCGACGGCTCCAACCGCGACACTTTCGCCCTGCCGCTGGCCAGCCTCCTCGCGAGTCAGAAGACGATCTATGTCCGCATCGGCGACAGTCAACCGGCAAACGGCTGGGGCGGTGCCCTCTCCCGAGTCTGGGTCGAATACGCCAGGGCCACGCAGCCTGCCGCCCAAACCACCAACACCTACGATCAGCTCGGTCGGATCACCAGCACGACAGTGGACAACGCCGGCGGCAACCCGACCTCGCTGACCAGCTTCAGCCACCGTGATCCCCGCGGCCTCGTACGTCAGAGCATCGATCCGTCCGGCAACGTCACCGACTTCACCTATGACGCCAACGGCAGCCCGGCAACGGTGACCGAACCAGCCCGCACCGTGTGGCGTGATGGAGTGCGCACCGACAACCTTCGACCCGTCACCACTCTGGGCCGCGACACCTTCGGAGACCTCACCCAGCAGCGCGATCCATACTCTGCGACCATCACCGTCGGCTACGACCAGATGAGCCGTCCCACCACGATCACCCTGCCGACCTATACGCCACCGGGCGGGCTACCGATCACCGCCACAACCACCACCAGCTACTACCCCAACGGCAAGGTCAAAGACAGCACAGACGCACTGAACCGGCAGACCTCTTACACCTACGACCTATACGGTCGCCCTGTCACCAAGATACTTCCCGACCCCGACGGCTCCGGCCCGAAAGGTCGTTCCCAGTGGATCTACACCTACGACCGATCCGGTGAACTCGTCGAAAGGGTCGACCCCACCGGCGGGCGCACCTCCGCCACCTACAACAACCTCGGCGCCCTGGTCACCCAAACCCTGGTCGAACGCAGCGGCCCGGACACCTTCTACTACACCACCACCTACGGCCGAGACGACGCCGGCTACCTGACCAGCATCACCAGCCCCATCGCCGGGCACACCACTCAGTTCACCAACAACCGCGCTGGTGAACCCACCAAGATCACCGACGGCGAAGGCGTCATCCGCGACCTGCGCTACGACCAGCTTGGCCAGATCACCACCCAAATCACCAGCGGCACCCGCGCCACCAGCTACACCTACGACACCGCCGGGCGGCTCAGCGCCACCGCCGACCACACCGTCACCAGCGGAACCCTGTCACCGCCGCTGCGAACCGGCACGTTCACCTACGACGCTTCCGATCGCCGCACCACCGTCACCAGCCCAGACGGTCGGATCACCCAGTACGGCTATGACGTCCACGACCAACCCACCACGATCACCCAACGCACCAACCCAGCCGACCCGGGCACCGCGATCACCGTCAACCTCGGCTACGACGCACTCGGACGGCACACCCGCACAGTCGACGGCAACGGCAACGCCACCGACTACACCCGCAACAGCTGGGGACTGATAACCGACGTCAACGAACCAGCCACCACCGCTCCCGCCGACCGAACCTTCACGACCGTCTACGACGCAGCCGGCCAGCCGATCAAAGACATCGCCCCCGGCAACGTGATCCGCACCCGCACCTTCGACGGACTCGGTAACCAGCTCACCGAGACCGGCACGGGCACCAGCGCGGCCACCACCGACCGCGTCCTGGCCTACGACGCCCTCGGACGCATCACCAGCGCCAGCAGCCCCACCGGGACGATCACCTACACGTGGAACGACCGCGGCCTGCTCGCCGGCACCACCAGCCCGGCAGCCACGGCCACGTTCGCCTACGACGCCGAAAGCAACCTAACCACTCGCACGGACAGCAACGGCACCACCAGCTTCACCTACGACAACGCCAGCCGAACCAAGACCATCACCGACCCACTGACCGGCAAAACCGCCACGAACACCTACAACACTCTTGGCGAGCTCACCGACACCAGCTACGGCCTCAACCAGCCCAGCCGCCACTACACCTACAACAACCGCGGCGACTTGACCACCGACACCCTCAACAACTCCACCGGCGGCACCGTCGCGTCCGCCACCCTCACCTACACGCTCGACGGGCTCCTGCAAACCCGCACCACCACCGGCCTCGCCGGAGCAGGAACCAACACCTACAGCTACGACGGACTCGGTCGCGTCACAACCTGGACCCGGCCCGACACCCAACAGGTCACCTACGGCTACGACAACACTTCCAACCGCACCACCGTCACCAGCGCCGCAGGCACCCGCACCTACACCTACGACACCCGCAACCGCCTGACATCGGCCACCGGCGGCGGCGAACCCACCCTGACCAACACCTGGTCACCCAGAGGAACCCTCGAAACCAGCACCACCGGCGCCCACGCGATCACCTACACCAACGATGCGTTCGACCAGACGCTCCAGGCCGCCGACGGCACCGACACCATCACCTATACCTACGACGCACTCGGCCGAGTCAGCCAACGCAACTCAAGCGCCTTCGGCTATGCCGACCAGACCAACGACGCCCACGACATCCCCGCCACGAGCGGCACCACAAAAATCGCCCGCGACACCGCCGGCACCGCAATCGCCGACAACACCAGCGGAACCAGCAGGCAACTCGTCACCGACCCCATCCACGGCGACACCACCGCCGCCGTCGACCCGACCACCGGCACCCTGCTGGCCTCCCGCAGCTACACCCCCTACGGCGACACCTACGCCACCACCGGCCAACTCCCGACCGGATTCCAAGGCGGCTACACCGACCCCACCACCGGGCTGATCAACGCGCACGCCCGCTGGTACGACCCCAACCAAGCCACCTTCACCAGCCGCGACAGCCTCATCCTCACCCCCGACCCGGTCACCCAAACCAACCGGTACGCCTACGGCAACGCCAATCCAGTCAACCTCGCCGACCCATCCGGCCACTGCGCCGAAGACCTCTGCCTCGCCGAAGGCATGGTCTTGCTGGCGATCGTGCTGTTCGCCAGCGCCGCCGTCATCACCGCGACCGGAGGCTTCGGCGACGCCGCCGACAAGTCGATCATCAGCAAGATCCTCACGGCCGGATACACCCTCAGCACGCTCATGATCCTCGATCTGGTCAAGGCCGGCTACTCCGCCCAGGACATTGTCAACAAACTTCAGCAGTCATTCCCCACCGACACCACGATTCAGCGCATCATCGACGAAGGTAGAACCGCGTCACCGCCCAGCACCTTCACCCCCGCCAGCGCGTCCAACCTCACCGCCGGCCACTACACCCCGACCGCGGGAAGCACCATCAGCGTCTGGCGACCGTCCACCGTATCGGCGACTCCGCCAGGGCAGTACGTACAAAACAGCGTCACGCCCTCCATCGCCATCGCCATCCCCGCCATCCTCAACGCAGAAGCCGACGGCAGCCAGGCGCAAAACGCCGTGGTCGCGGGGATGGCGTCAGCTGTCGCTGCTAGTGCAGGTGGACCTGAAGATCCTTCGAAATGTGAGGCGGAGGCGAGGGCTGGCCTTCTGGCGGACCTGGTCGAGGAGCTCGCGAGCAGTGGGATACCAACCGGCGGCAGCCCTGGCGCGCCCTTGCCCCGCGGCGGCATCTACGCCCTGATCTCAGATCATGGCACTGTCATGCGAACAGGGCGCACCAACGACTTGAAGGTCCGAGAAAGCCGCCATAACACCGATTACGGTCGCAGCCTGCGGTTCGTCGTCCTCGCGAGAACAGACAACTATGATGAGATTCGGGGACTTGAGGAGATCATCGAAAACTGGTACACGCCGATGTTGCGTGATAATCGCGCCATCGGTCTGGGGAATAAGAACCGCGCGAAATACATAGCTGCCGCTGAGGCATGGCTCAAACGATGCTAAGGAAACGAGCTGGTGAGACGTAGAGATATTGTGGAGGGGAGTGTCTTTCTGGTTCCCCTCCGCAATGGACAAGACGCTGCATGTGTCGTCACTAGGCACGCCCGTGCCGGTGCAACGGTCGGACACTTCTTTCCGCCGTCGTCGTCGGCACAAATGGTTGAGCTCGCCCCGGGCCTCGTTCCGAGTCAGGCAATTCTTGTAGCCCGATTCGGCGACTTCCCAATTGTGAACGACGTATGGCATTTCGTCGGAAACTTGCCCGGGTGGCAACGCGATCAGTGGCCGTCCACAAAATTCTTTCGCGGCGATCATAAGGCCGGCTATACGGTGGTCTACGATGACCGTGATCCGAGTGAAGTTATTGCGGAGTACAAAGCAGGGGCAGAGGATCTCGCCTTGCCGAAGAACGATTTCTACGGCGATCTTGCACTGCAGACCCTGTTATCGGAGATCCTTCGCGATCTGAATCCGTAATAAGGGAGTCGTCGGTCGGCGTGAGATCGCCGACGCGGATGATGTAATGCCGTGTTCGGTCCAAGCCGCCGCTGCGGAGCACGGTAAGACTGAGCACGTGAGATGAGTGGGTATGGCTGGCTGGGACGACATTGGGCTGTACGGCCGCTCGACGAAGCCGCGGCTTCTGCTGAGCATCCGGGTTACGAGTTGTGAGCAGCGAGCGGTCGAGGCTGCGCGAACATGGTTCGATCTATCCTTCGAGCGCCTCGGCGGTGGACTCCGAGCTCGACTAGTGAACCAACCTGAGCGGCGCGCCTCCGGGCCGGAGGCGCTGCGGCTCATTCCCGGAACCGTCCGCGGCATCTTGCAGGTCGCGGGCAAGGAGCTTTTTGACACCCCTGATCGCTTCTTGAACCTTGAAAGCTGGAGCGATTTTCTGGAGGAGCTCGCAGGGCTGCCCTTGCTGGCCGCCGTTCAGCTCGATGACGTTGACGGGCAGGATGATCAGGCGGACGGCATATTCCAGATCACGTGCCGTCGGATCACGGTAGGTGACGAAACGTGGCTTGATCTGCTGACCATGGGTGACCAGTCGTTGATCGATTCGCCGGCTGGTCAGGAGACGATGACGTCGGTGCTGCGCGACGTGTGCCAGTTCGGGGACGTGGTCTATGGCGAGATCTCGTGGCTCGAGGACACGAACCAAACCGTCCTCGAGCGTGCTCTGGGGCTCAGGCCCGCCGAAATCCTCGCCGGAGCGAGCATGACCTCCCGGGGGTACGCGTGGCTCACCGTGATCCCGGCCCAGGCCGCTGCCCGGCTCGGTGGTCGCCAATCGCTGGCGAAGTCCAGAGCTTTCGCTAAGGTCCAACAGCTTCCGAACGGAGCCCTGTGGCTCCAGTCGAAACCCGACCGCTTCGTGGACTATGACGAGAGTGCGGCGTCGCAGATCTTCCAAGAGCTCGCATCCGTGCTGCCACCTGGACAGCCCAACCTTTACATGTTGAAGCCCCCCAATATCCTCATCGATCGTGATGCTTCGGCGACCGCCGAAGCATGATGCCGATTGTCTCCACTAAGGAAGACCACGCTGCATTGCGCAATTCCTGTCGGCGTTGTGGCAGGCGGTGCCACAGCGCCTATGTGCGTGCGCCACGGAGCGAAGGCCGAGCTGACCGCTTCGGTCGCGATCGAGTCGGCACCGGCACCGTGGACCGGGGCGCTGATCCCGCTCGGCGGCATTGTGTTCGTTGCCGTCCGCGCCGCGACGCGCAGGGTCGTCACCGCCCCACGGTGGGCCTTCTGTACTCGCTGCAGATCACTGCGCTACCTGCGGATGGCGGCCGGCTTTGTGCTCATCGGCCTCATGCTGGCGTTTCTGGTGGTCGGGCTTGACGCGGCGGACACAAGCTATGCGGGGCCGGCTGAACACCGAAGCAGTTGGTGGGCGTTTGCGGTCGCGCTGTTGGCTGGCGTTGCCGGCTGGATAATTCTGGTGGTGTCTCGGTGGCAGTCGATCGCGCGTGCTCGGCTGAGCCGGGACGGGCTATCGGTCGACGTCAGGAAGCCGTCTGTCGAGTTCGCGGCCGCGGTGGAAGCCATGTGGGCGCCGAACACGGGCACATTGCCCGCAGTGGCGCGCCCGGCGTAGCGGACCACGATCTAGGGATCAATGGGCGAGTCGAGGCTGCGGAGCGGGCGCAGTGGACCGCTCCCGTCTCGCCGCCGATCTGGTGGGGCTGGCGGGCGCAATTCTCGCCAGCCATACGGGATCTGGACCTACCTACCGGGCTAGGTGATCGCACCGGGGATGAGGACGAAGACCTCGTGCCCTACGGCTAGGGTCAGCTCACGAGCCGAGGCAGCTGGCGCCGCAACACGCTTCGCGGAGCGTGGGATGATGCGGAGGATGACCCAGCTGGGGGCAAGGTCTGCCCGACTCAGGGTGAAACCTGCGCGGGTACGGTGACTGTCGCCCCGTTCTCAGGCGACCGGCGTGACTGGGATGTATCCCATGATCCATCCTGGCATAACCGTACCTTCTACCCGAAGACGACCCGGAAAGTGGTCCTCGACGAATACAACTCAGACGTCGGACTTGAGTGCATTTCGGATAACAGATCGGGACAAGACAACGATAGCCGTTTCTACTATACACATCCGGACGACTAATGAAGCGAGTGAGTGTGAGCAGGAGTGCGCTGGTCAGCCATCTCGAGAACCATCTCGGGCTGATAAAGGTCGGCTGGAATGCCGACGCTGACGATACGCCAATGCCGTTCCAGGTTGTTCGGTATGTCGGCTCTGTGGCTGGCGGAATAGCATTTTCAACCCTCGGTTTGAGTCGGCGAGAATTGCTTTCCGATATCTCTGGGCGACGGTTTCGGCAGGAGCTCCTGATGATTGCCCCGCATGAAGCGGCCGACTATGTTCCTGCTCTGTTGCAGCAAGTGGGACTTGAGGCAATCTCTGGCGATCGCGCGTTCCTTCGTGGCCGCGTGCTCGGCCCTCGCGGTCGACTTGTGCCCGACACAGCGATGGAGGCGCTCTACACCGCTATGCCGGTTTATCTACCGGAGGAGTTCGCGGATACCGTCGACGATTCCGGGAACGAGATCCTCATTCCGTGGCTGGTGCCCATAACCCACGCTGAGGCGCACTTGGTTTTTGAAGAAGGGTGGCGCAAGTTCGAAGACAAGCTCGCCGACGAGGATCCTGACCTCGTGCAGTGGTCTCGTCCCTCAATGGTTTAGGGGGACCCTTCGGCATTGGGCTGCTGATACCTCAGTCGCGTTCATAGGGGATCAGCAGCTTACCCGGCCGCACGTCCATGTCGAGCTGAACGATGGGCCGACACCGACTTCATCGGCTCCGTTGCATTGGCCATTGGCAAGATCGAGGGAGACTTGAGCGGTGAACTCATCGACCCGTCCGCGCACCTGTTCGCTACCGAAGTCGGCGTTTGCCGGGTTCCGGTTCCCGGCCGAGGTGATCGTGGTCGCAGTCCGCTGGTACCTGCGGTTCAATCTCTCCTATCGCGACGTTGAGGAACTGCTGCTCGAACGCGGCGTCGAGGTCGATCACGTGACCGTGTTCCGGTGGGTGCAGCGGTTCATCCCGCTACTGGCCGACGCCGCCCGATTCGGCCGGCACTCGCCAAGCGACAGGTGGTTCGTCGACGAGACCTACGTCAAAGTCCACGGGGTGTGGCGATACGTGTACCGCGCGGTCGACCAGCAAGGGCAGATCATCGACGTGCTGGTCTCGGACCGCCGGGACGCCGCCGCGGCCCGTAAGCTCTTCCACCGTGCGCTGTCCACGCTGAAGGTCACGCCCACCGAAGTGGTCACCGACGCCGCCGCGGTCTACCCAGCCGTGCTCGAAGAGCTGATCCCGTCGGCGTGGCACCACGTCGAGCGGTACGCCAACAACCCGATCGAGGCTGATCACAGCCAGCTCAAACACCGGCTGCGACCGATGCGCGGGCTACGAACGGACAAGACCGCACAAGTGATCATCGCCGGACACGCCTTCATGCAGAACCTGCGCCGCGGACATTACGAACTCACCGCCGACAGCTCGTCCGCTCTCCCGGTCGCCGCTGCGTTCACCGAACTCGCCCAAGCGATCTGACCGGCGACCCCGAGGGTTCACCACGTCCACCGATCCCACAACGCAACGGCCCCCCCGATGGGCTTGAGGCTGGCGCAGACGGAGGCTGGTCCAGCGGTTCGATGATGAGCGCGCCGTCGGTGGTGCAACGGGCGAGCATGATGTGGTCGTCGTCGTTGTACACCGCGCACGTGCCGTCCGGCAGCGGCTCTGGTATGACACGTCGGGCTTCGACGTCCCAGCGCCCCAGTCCTTCGCCGACGCTGCTCTCGGTGATGACATAGACGAGGACGGTGTGGCCTGACCGGTCCTGATAGGTGTGCAGCAGGTGCGACATCGGGGTCATCTGGTCGCCGGACCAGATCAGCTCGCCGGTGCCGGCGTCCCAGTAGTGCACGACACCGTCGAGGTCGAACCCGACGAGGATGTGCTGCCCGGCATTGGCGCGGACGACGGTCAAACCGCTCATATGGTCAAGGCCGCTGGCAAGTGGTTCGCCCATCGGTTGGCCGGTCGCCGCGTCCCAGCGGCGTACCTGTCCGGCTTCGCAGCCGGAGAACAGCGTCGCGACACCGTCCACCACTGCGGCGGCCACCACCTTCACGCTGATGGGATGGCCAGCCGACGGTTCTCCCAGCGATCGGCCGGTCGCAGCGTCCCACCGATACACAAGCCAGTCATGCCCAGCACCAGCGATCACGATTCGCCCATCGGGCAAGGTCACCGCTGCCACATCCCAGATCGTCATCGGCGTCTCATCCGGCGTCGGGTCGTGGACAGTCAATCGGGGTGCGGCCACACGGACGATGCCGTCCTCATCGGCTCCCACGACCACTGTGCTGCCGTCGGCAAGCCCGGCGACGGCAACACCGAACCAACCCATACGTCTGAGGACGCCTAACAGCTGTCCCGTACGTACATCAAAGCTAGCGATTCGGCTGCGGGTTTCGACTACCAGCGTGATCTGTTCGCGGCCGATGCGTACGACGTCGACACGATTAGGGTTCCCGGCGTGCGGATGCACCACGGGCGCGACTTGCCGGCCGGTGACCAGGTCGAACTGCTGCACGCGTGTGTCCTCCGTTGCCGCCAGCAGCATCGGCCCTCCGTTCTCCTGGTGGACGGTGGTGAGCGCGCTGACGCGGTCGCCCACGGCGATCGGGTCACCAGTTGGTTCGCCGGTCAACGGATCCCACCGGTGCACGGTGTCGACGACCGCAGCAGCGAGCAGCCCACCGGCATACGTGACATCGCCGGGAAACCACGGCTGTCCCGGCGCCGGCTGCCAACCCGTGCTCAAGCTCTTCGTTACTCGCCGTCCGGTCGACAGATCCCCAACGTGGATGTTGCCGCTGGCGCTGGCGACGCCGACCAATCCGGGCCCGACTGAGAACACGGCAACTGGGATACCGCATTTCGCCAGCGGTGTACCCACAGGTTGGCGGGTGACCGGATCCCAGGCTTTCACGAGCCCATCCGCTGCGCCGCTGACCAATACCGGGCCGGCGCCGCCGCCGTCGACCACAGCGAGGGACCAGATCGGCTGATCGTGTACCGGCCAGGGCTCGCCGGTGGGCTTACCGTCTACGGCGTTCCAGCTCCGCAGGTAGCCGTCGTCGCAGCCAACCACCATCACCGGACCCGGCGAACCGGCGACCACGGCCATCGGCAGGCGCGACGGCATGCCACGCATCGCCCAGTCCGTGATCGGCGTCCCGATCGGTTCGCCGGTCGTCTGATTCCACCGCCACAAGCCGTAGCCGGCCGACCCGCCGACCACCAAGGGGCCGTCCGGCGAATCGGCGATCGCAACAGCGGTAGGACCACCGAACGACGTCTGCGGAGCAAACATTGTCCCCGACGAAGGGCCTTTTGACGGGTCCCACAGCCGGACAGTGCCCTCAGCCACAGACAGGCACTGCGACCGGTGTCCGAGCATCGCAGTCACGACGATCGGTGTTGCGTCAGGGATCCGCATGAGCGAGCAGCATACGGCCCGGCCGACGTACAGGTGTTCCCCTGACCGCGGGGCAACGGCGCCCGGAGGTTAGCGGTCGACCACCCAGACCGTGCCGTCTGGCGCCGCCCCTGTCACGACGATGGAGGCGACGATCCTGAGCCTCTGCAAGGGGGACGGTGTCCTCGTCGGGGTACTCGTCGTGCTGCCCATTGGCCAGCACATATCCGCCGCTGTAACCCTGGGCGCCAGGTGTGGCGGCGTGCTCGCCTTCGTCAGACTCGTACCCTCGCAGGATCACCATCGCGCGCTGGGTGTTGGTCGCCAACGTCAGAGATCGCCCCGACGTGCTGGCCAGCGACATCTCAAGCTGCCCGTCCGCGATCCGGGCCCGGACCCGCTCAGGCAGCTGCGTCGGCGGCCCAGCCGGCTCGCCATCGATTGTCCAAGACTCGGTCACGTCGGAAACCATCTCACGCTGGCCTGCTGACCCTGCTTCCCGGACGGGCGGCCTTGATCAACCTGCGGCTTCCGGTGCTCGTGGAGAACACCGCACTCGGGTCGCCTACGCGATCGCGATGCCGCTCGATGACCACGTCAGCAGGACTTGTCCTGCACGGTGATTTGACGGCCTTTAACCTTACCGTCGCGGACCTGCACACCGACGAAGTCGCGACCGGCAAAGAGTCAGTCCTGGTGCGCAGAGAGGCGCCGCAAATGTTGGGGGTCGCCAACACGCCTAAGGTCGGCCGGCGTCTAGCTACCAGGACGGATCGTCGATCATCGACGTAAATATTGGGGCGCATGTTGAGAAAAGACTTCAACGTCATGTACTGGCAGCCTGAGGACGGCCCATGGTCGGACACTGCCCGAGCGATCCAGACTGGATCGGCTACTTCGACGCCGCCGAATACTGTACGCAAGCAGGATCGTGCTACCTCGACCTACGAAAGTCTGAGACCGCCGACCAGTGGTTCGCTCAGGCGCTGAAGGCGATGCCTGCCGACAAGGGGTGCGACCGCGCCACTCACCTGCTACGCCGTGCCGAAACCGCCGTCCGCAGCGGCATTTTCCTCGCCGCGGGCACATTCGCATGGGAGGCCAAGCCGCTGATGAAGACCGCACGAGCCGCCCGCAACGACGGCCGCCTGCGCGATCTCCAATGGAGCCTTCGCCGGCGCGGACCACGCGGCCGCGAACTGACCAACCGGCTCAGCCGCGGATGACCACCGCCTCCCGTCGGGTCGGGTTGGTTACCGGCGCCAACCGCGGCCTCGGATACGCCCTGTGCAGGGCACTTGCCCAGCAGGGCAAAAAGGTCTACCTGTCTGGACGCGACGCTGCGTTCGTCACCCAGGCCGCCGCCACTCTCGCGGCCGAAGGACTGCCCATCCGCCCGGTGACCTTCGACGTCACATCCGAAGCCTCCGTCAACACTGCGGTCGACCAGATTATGGCGCAGCACGAGCGGATCGACGTCCTCATCTACAACGCGGGCATCGTCGGAGACGCCGGGCAGAAGGCCCCCCACCCCGACTTCCAGCGCGTCGAGCAGATCGTCGACACCAACCTCATGGGGGCATGGCGGTGCGTCGCCGCGGCCGCCCCGTACATGATCGCCGCAGGCTACGGCCGCATCGTCACCATCTCCAGCCGTCTCGCCGCCACCACCGCGACCCGGTGCCAACGGGGGAGTCAGCTACCGCGTCGCCAAAAGCGGCCTCAACACGCTGACCCGGGTACTGGCTGCCGAACTCGACGGCACCGGCGTACTCGTCAACGCCGTCGCGCCCCCACCCATCCAGACCCGCATGGCGCTCCCCGGCATCGAGACGATCACCGCCGAGGCAGCCGCCACCGACACCGTATGGCTGGCGACGCTTCCAGACGACGGGCCCAGCGGGGACCTGTGGACCGGTCGCCGAGAGAAGCCGTGGTAGCGGGTACCCAACGTCGCGTCTTTGGTGTGGTTGTGACGGTCGTGTTAGTGATCACGCAATGACTGGCCCGGCCGGGGGCAGCGGCACGATATCGGCACCGGTCGCCTGCAGAGCCAGATGCCATCGATCGAGTGCGGGCTGGATCGGGCTGATGTAGACGTACTGAGGGTCTTCTGAAGTCGAGTCGGAGCAGGTTCCGTCGTCCTTGCTGTGGTTGCCGCCGGTGATCGTTCCCACCGCGAGGACCAGCCCAGGCTGGACGGGATCCACCACGAACGCCGGCCCGCCGCTGTCCCCGTGGCATGCGCCCACCGTTCCGGCTGGCACCTTGACCTTGATCATGCCCTTGAACTTCAGGTAGTCCGTCTGAAGAGCGACGATTTCGAGTCCGCATCGAACACCGGTGACTGCCCCGGACGCGCACAAGCTCTGACCGACACGCAGATCACGGGCGACGCCCGACGCGTACTTGACGAAGCGGCCGCCGGTGGGACCGTCTGCTACTCGCGGGTCAGCCGGGGCGGCGATGAGCCCAACATCGCTAGCAGCGTCGACGTCGGCGAACGTTCCGAACTTGCTGGAGTCATCAACGCCGCCGTTCAGGAACCCGCCTTCCTTGCCGTAGACCGCTCCCCCCGATGTGAGTACGCAGTGCCCAGCGGTCACGAGGTAACTGCGATCACCGGGACCTGTGACAGCAAATCCGGTAGTGCATTCTCCTCGAGCGTAGGTGATCCCTGAGCCGACCTCGGCGTAATAGAGCTGACCTGCGTAGTTACTGGTTGACGTCGTGGGCGTGTTGGTGGTGTCGGTGTGCAGGCGACCGAGAGGGTTGGTGGCGGCGCACGGTTCGACCTGGGTGTTGATGTCAGCGCCGGTGTCCAGCCAGACGTCGGCGATCCAGCCAGCCTCGTTGCCGGCGCTGTCGGTGACCCGATCCCAGTAGGGGTTGGTTCCGCCCGCTCCGGCGACCTGGTGATCGCCGACCCGGTAGCAGGTGACGGTGTAGACGCTGGCTGCGGTGGCGGTGCCGATGACCGCTCCTTCGGGCTCGTCGCGCAGGTTCGCGTCGGCGAACGGCGTGCCCTGCACGGTGGAGGCGGGATCGGCCACGGCGATGCCGTGGCCGACCAAGGCAGCGATCGCGGCCGCGGCGGACGCAGTGGCAATGATGATCTGTCGCTTCATGCTGTCCACGGTCGCCGGCTACCAGCGCAAGAGAAAGATCAATTGACCCCAGCATGGTGCGCAATTTGGACGCTCTGGGGACACGATGAGCGTCTGGTCTTGCCACGTCTCAGCAGTGTGCGATGCCTGGTGAGTAGCCGTCCGCTGCGACCGGCGGAGTGTCGACCCAGAAGTCGTAGATCCAGCGGCCGTTGCTGAGCTTGTCCCAGGTCCGAAACTGCTGAGTGCGGTTGGATGGGTTGTAGTTCGTGCCGTCCCAATCTCCGTTGTTGATCTGGCAAACGATCTCCAGTACGTCGCCAGGCCATCGGGATGCGACCGCAGTGGCACCGGTGTTTGGTGCGACGCGTTCCCACACGCCTTCAGTGGCCGAGACCGAAATTGGGTAATGCCAGACCGGTGATGCGGGCGGGTTCTGCCCAGCGTTGCCGCTTGTGGGGGTGCTTTGCTGCGCTGGTGCGCCAGTGGTGACGTTCACGGCCGGACGCGATTTCTCCGTGCTGGCTGTCGTGGGACTGATCGACCGGCTCGGGCCTGCGCTGGTCGGACCAGACGTGGTGGGGGTAGACGCCGACGTCAGGCTGGTGGTCGGGCGCAGTGGATGGTCATCGAAGATCCCTGTCGGCCACGCCGCGGGCGGCTGAGCGGTCGGTTGCGGTTCTTCGATGACGCTCCAAATCCAGACGGCCGTGGTAGTCAGCAACAGCGCCACCACGAGGGAGCCGATGGTCGCCCGCCGCTTCTGGCGCTCCATGCGAGTCTTCGGAATGGGCAACGCTACCGATTTGGGATCGTTCGCGCCTTCCTCGTACGCCTCGTGGAGTCTGCGTACGCGGTCTTCGACGACCCCGGCCATGCCCGGATCGCCCCACGGGTCTTCCGCCACGACAAGGGCCGGATACTCGTGGGACGGCGGCGTCAGCTCAGGCTCAGCCGAGTCTGGCTCGGCAGGCGCGGCGGATCGGTCAGCGTTCGCCGCACGAATTCGATGCACCGCCCGGACGAAGGCGTCAACGACGCTGGCATCGGCGCCCATGGCACGAACCAGCCCGGCGAACTGATCTGTATCGCGAGGCACGTTCGCGCCGCGTATCAGATTGCGCACTTGGTTGGGCGAGTAGCCTGACTGTTCCGATAGCAGCCTGATGGCCCGATTGCGGCGGCTGTGTAACGCGCTCAACTGCGCACCCAGGCTCGCCTTGTCGGTGATCGTTTCCGGATCGACGTCGAGGGCCACTGCGGCTGTCCTCCCCAGAATCGGCTGCTGGCCACCATTGTGCCGCACAGAGCAATCTGCATTGAACAAACAATTGGCCGATCAAGATGGCAGCTCAAAGCACAGTGGCCACCTCAACTGACCCAACCACTGACGCCGCGTCTCCACGGGAGAGCCCTGGTCGATGCTGGGGTCAATTGATCTTTCTCTTGCGCTGGTAGCCGGCGACCGTGGACAGCATGAAGCGACAGATCATCATTGCCACTGCGTCCGCCGCGGCCGCGATCGCTGCCTTGGTCGGCCACGGCATCGCCGTGGCCGATCCCGCCTCCACCGTGCAGGGCACGCCGTTCGCCGACGCGAACCTGCGCGACGAGCCCGAAGGAGCGGTCATCGGCACCGCCACCGCAGCCAGCGTCTACACCGTCACCTGCTACCGGGTCGGCGATCACCAGGTCGCCGGAGCGGGCGGAACCAACCCCTACTGGGATCGGGTCACCGACAGCGCCGGCAACGAGGCTGGCTGGATCGCCGACGTCTGGCTGGACACCGGCGCTGACATCAACACCCAGGTCGAACCGTGCGCCGGTGCCACTGAGTACCAGCCCACGTTCCAGCTCAACTCGCTGAGCATGCAGACGCTAGGCACGCAGGTGCTGGGCGCGCTCGGCGCGGCATCCCACGCTGCGGGCGGCACCGGCCGGACCGTCGCCGGCACGGTCGTCGCCGGCGAGAACCTCGCCGTCAAGACTGCCCCGTCGCTGTCGGCCCAGCGCGCCGGAATCGGCCTGCTGCCCTTCAACCACAGCTACACGGTGGCCTGCTACCGCGACGGCGACGAGGTCAGCGGCCAGTACGGCACCAACCGGCACTGGGACCTGATCGTGGACCCCGCCGACCACGGCCGGGCCGTCGGCTACGTCGCCGACGTGTGGCTCAATACCGGCGGCGACATCACCACCCAGGTCGACGCCTGCGGCGACGTCACCATCGCCACCGGCCCGGACTCCGCCATCCCTGGCCCTCACGGCAGCAAGGACGTCCCCACCGCCCACGCCGTCAAGATCACCTCTTCGGCGTCGACGGTCACCGGCCCGGAGGTGTCCTGCTTTGTGGGCCGCCACATCGAGTACAAGTGCCTGGCCCCGATCGTGAAGATCGACCTGGTGGCCAAGTACGCCGCGGCTGCGGACATCGATCCGCGCCTGGTGCTGACGATCCTGATGCGCGAGGAGAACAGCTTCGGTTACGGCCGCCCCGCCGAGGACATCAAGCTCTGGTTCGGCGCTAACTCCCGCGGCCTGGGCAACATGCACGAGAGCACCTTCAACGACACCAAGGCCAAGCACCCCGACGTGTTCGGTGACAAGCAGTGGGCCGATCTGACCGGCGACGACGAGCTGTCCATCAAGGCCACCGCCTGGTACCTGCACGACCTGCGCGACCAGCTGCCCGCGACCTGGCGCGGCGACCACTCGCGCGACGAGCTGCTGGCCATCGGCTACAACGGCGGCGCCGAGAACATGCAGCTCATCGCCGACGGCACGCCGCCCGGGGAGAAGGCGCGCAACTACGTCAACGGCGACTGGGCCAACTCCTACGGCGTCAACAGCTGGTGGTCGCGCGCCGACGAGCTGATCTGCCGCTCCGGCCTCTACCTCTGCCACTGACCACAGGCCGACCCTGCGGAGGCCTGCCTGCGGGCAGGCCTCCGCACACCCGAAGAGGAGAACCTCATGACCACCGTCCGCCGAGCCGCTCGCGCCGCGCTGCTCACCGTGCTGGCCACCGCGGCCGCCCTCGTCGCCGCGGCCCCGGCGGCCCACGCCGCCGAGACCGTCGGCGCCCGCGCGACCGTCGCCACCGACGGCACCCCGCTCAACATCCGCACCGGCCCCGGTACCGGCACAGCCGTCGTCGGGCAGCTGCCCGACGACGCCGCGATCACCGTCTACTGCGTGGTCCAGGGCCAGGCCGTCACCGGACCGTGGGGCACCACCACCTGGTGGGACAAGATCGACCCGGTGGCTGACCGGTATGTCACCGACGCTCTGGTCTACACCGGCACCATGGACCCCGTCGCCGCGCTGTGCGGCTCCAGCCACCAGGACAAGCCCAGCAGCCAGATCACCGACCCGGCCGCCTACCCCTACGCCAACGGCAACCCCGCGCAAGCCGACGGCATGGGCTACTACCGGCGCGAATGCGTGTCCTTCGCCGCCTGGGCCGTCACCCACGACGCCATCGCCGACAACAACACCGACCTGTCGTGGCTCGGCAACGCCTGGATGTGGGGCTACGACCCCCGCGCCACCCGCCGCACCGGCACGCCGCAGCCCGGCGATATCGCCTGGTGGGACCGCAACACCATCTCCGAACTCGGCCATGTCGCCTACGTCGCCCAGGTCACCGACACCGCCGTCCTGATCTACGAGTACAACGGCTTCGGCGACCACCAACTGCGCACCGACCACTGGATCGGGCTGAACGAGCCCAGCGCCTACCTCAAGCTGTGAGCGGCGCCCAGGCGGCCCCTGAGGTGTGGCCACGCAGGCCGCTGGCTTTCCAGCACAGGACGACGTGCGTCCGGCCGGTGCATCCGACCCGAATAACAACACGACCTGCGTGCGAGAATGGCTGGCTGCCTCATGCTGCTCTACGCCCAGCCGGTCAGCCGCCTGATCCGCCTGACCACCGACGACATCATGATCGACGACGAAGACATCGGCCTCCGCCTTGCTGTGGTGGGTGGTGCCGTTGTCGCAGATCACCGCCACGATCGGTGCGTCAGGGTAGGCGGCCAGTAGCAGGTCGAGGAAGTAGCAGAACACCGCCGAGACGTTCTTGACCGACACGTGGTGGTGCCAGGTGCCGGTGGCCAGGTTGACCGTGCCGTGGATGGTGCGGCGAATGTTGGAGCCCGGGGTCAGGATCCGGTGGCGGATGCCGGTGGGCATCCAGCAGGCGCGTACCCGGGCCAGCAGGTCGAGGTACTGTGACCGGCGGCCCGGCGGCTGGCGGACCGATCGAGGTGTGCTTCGCCAACGGGACTGGGTCCGCCAACCGTTTAGGGCCAGCCGTGTTCTCCCACAGGTGCCACCCGGGACCGGGCTTGGCTCCTATGGCCCGATACACATCCCGGGTAACCAGCTGGCCGCAGATCCTGCTGGCACGACGCACGTGATCGCGGTCTCCATCGCCGGCGAGGTCGGAGCGATCGCGGACGTCCGCGTCGCTTTCGGTGCCAACGCCCAACAGGCCGCGGTCGCCGCCCGAATGCTGGACACCGTCCAGGACGGGCTGCGGGCCGCGGGCGTGGCGTCCGCGACGATCACCAGCTCCGTCCGGTCGCCGGCCGACCAGGCCGGCGCGATGTTCAACAACATGGCCGTCGCCCCGGTCCAGCAGCACATCCAGGCGCAACTGCAGCTGTACGGCGCCGGTGGCGGCGCCGTAGTGCGCGTATTCGAGCGGCAAACCCAAGGCCACGATCTCGTCTGGATTCTGTGGCGGAGACACGTGGGGCTATTGCCGCTCGACGCGAGGCGGACACAGGACCGTCCCTTCCCGTCGCCAGGCGCATCCGTCCGCGTTGGCTGCTGTCAGGGCACCCGGGTCGATCGACCCCCAAGACGAGACCGAGATCTGACGTTCGGTCTTGAGCTGGAAGTCGGCGAAGGCGGGTACGCGTCGACCCATGTTGCGGTCGCGGAGTGGTCACGTCCCGCGAGGTCCGTCGACGGTCAGCCAGGGCATCTCGGTTTTGCTGCCTACCAGCCGGGTGACACGATGGCGCTATGCAGGACGATGCGTTGAGCCGAGCGGTCATTGTGTTCGTGTGGGGGAACCCGCGGCGTGGTTGGCCCGGGTCGCATCCTGATGCCGTTCGTGACCTGTTCGGCGATCAAGCGGGCGCTCTCCTGTCTCGCATCGATGCGTTGATCTCGGAGGCCGGACGTGTCTCACCCGACAACGACCTCGCCGTATACGGGCGGCGCGTTGCCGAAGCCTTGCAGTCAAGTCATCCTGAGCTCAGCGACGAAGCGCGCAAGGCTGTGGCGGAGAAGTCCACGTACAGCTGGCGCTAGCCCGGCCATCGCAGATCGTGTTTGGACTCGTCGCGTTCGTCGCCGGCGTTGCGTCGCCCGGAGTCGCTGTCGGGGCGCAGAGCGGTGGGCTGGACGGCTGAGCGTCCAGCCCACCGTGTCTTGGACGGTCAGCCGATGGTGTTGATGGTCCAGTTGACGCCGATTTGGTAGCGGCTAGCCCAGCCGCCGTTGCCGTTGCCGGGGTAGACCCAGAGGTTGCCGCTGGCGTCGAGGGCGACCAGGTCGGTCTTGCCGTCACCACTGAGGTCCATCGCGGCGGCCTTGTATTTGGTCCAGCCGCTGCCGGCTTGAGTGCGGTCGCCGAGGGTCACACCGGTCTGGCTGGTGTTGGGATAGAACCAGAGGTCGCCTGCGGTGTCGATGGCCATGATGTCGGCGCGGTTGTCGTTGTTGAAGTCGGCCGGGAAGATGCGGTAGTTGGTCCAGCCGCTGTTGCCGATCTGAGTCTTGTCTTTCCCATCGGGGTAGTAGTAGAGGGCGCCGGTGGTGTTGTTGATGCCGAACAGGTCGGCCTTGGCCGTGTTGTTGGCGTTGCCGGCGGCGTGAATGTAGTTCGCCCAGCCGGTGCCGATAGTCGCCCTGTTGCCGGACGACAGGTGGCCGTTCTGGTTGGGATACATCCACAGCACGCCGTCGGAGTCCTTCATGAGGACGTCGGCCAGGCCGTCGGCGTCCCAGTCGGAGACGACCCACTTCAGGGAACCCCACCCGGTGCCGATCTTTACCCGGTTGGCGCCGCTGACGGTGGACAGTCCCGAGCCACCCTGACTGGGATACATCCACAGGTCACCGGCCGCGTCGGTGATGATGACGTCGTTGCGGCCGTCGCCGTCGAAGTCGTGACTGTTGACCGCTGGAGTCCGTGACAGCCGGTTCCACGCCTGAACGGTGGACAGGACGCCGGTGAAGTAGCCGCCGACGGTCGCGGCACCGGTCTTGTGCGCGCCCACGCGGAGCGCTCCGGTGGCTTTCCACGCGACGGGGTGGCCGACGCTGGCGACGTTCTTGCCGTTGACCCAGAGGATCGCGACGCCAGTGGCGGCTTTGTAGGTGACGGTGACCTGCGTCCAGACGCCGGCGGTAGCACTGCCCGCAGGCGCGGTGGCGGTGTCCCACACGGGACTGGCCACGTCGGATCGGCTCATCGCGAACCGCCAGGATCCGGCTTCAGCCCAGAGTTTGAACCCGGCGGTGTTGACGCCGTCCTGGGACAGCACTGTGCCACCGGCGGCGGTGGGTTTGGCTCGGACACTGAGGCTGAAGTCGGCGTCGGTGACGACGGCCGGGCCGCCGGCCGACAGAGATCCGGTGTTTCCGTTGAGGGCGACGGCGGGGCTGTAGGTGTCGCCGGTCTTCCAGGTCGCACCCGCCGTAGCCGTCAGCGGTAAGCCCGTAGCGGTGAAGGCACTGTCGGCGCTGCTGGCGACCGAGGTACCCGACGTGGCGGTAGCGGGCATATCGGCCAAAGACCAGGTGTGGTCGGCCGACGTGCTGGTGATGACGCCGACCCAGGTCGTCAGGTCGTCCGTGCGAGCGGCGGTGACGTCGCTGCCGCTGCCGGCGGTGTCGGGGCAGCCTGTCTGACCCGCGCGGCTGAGGACGCCGGCGAGCTTGCCGCCGCTGAGGACAGGTGCGCCGGCCATCCCGCTGCACACCAGCGGGCCGGTCGCGGCGGTCAGCGTGGTGGCGGTCGCGGTGGTGAAGGTGATCTGCGTGCTGTCCTGCTGGTCGGTGGTCCAGTCGGTGGTGGTCATGCCGTCGCGGCCGTAGCCGACGGCAGACACCGTCGCACCGGTCCCGGCAGCGGTGGCCAGCGGGATCGGGGTGATGCCGTCGATCGGCGTGGCGAGGCGGGCGAGGACCACATCCCGGCCTGGGCGTGGACTCAACCAGTCGACCTTGGCGGCGGCCTTCCCGGGAAGAACGACGTAAGCGGCGCTGGCCGGCGGGCCTTCGGCGAGCTGGGGCTGGTTCGGATCGGTGGCCAGACAGCTGGCGGCGCTGAGCACCCAGCGCGGTCCGACCAGCGTCGCGGTGCACTCCCGGCCGGTGGTGGCGAGCTTGCCGACCGCGGTCTGTGCGCCGCTGACCGGTGCGGGACCGGTGCCTGCCCGCAATTGCAGCAGCATGGTCGGTGACGCGTCCTTGTCCGCGCCCAAGCCCACCGGGGTGCTGCCGTCGGGATCCACGTCGACCGTGAGCTGGTCTCCGGCGTCGCTGCGCAGCTGTGCGGTCACCGGGTGGCCGGTGCCTTCGCGCTGGCCGTCGCCGCGGATCTCATACACGCCAGGAACTTCGAGGTTCAACACACCAGCGGACGCGGTCACCTGGAAACAGACCCGGCCGGCCCCGTCGTCGCCGATGGTCTCGTCGGTGGTCCAGATCTTCAACAGGCCGATGTCGCCCTGCGCGGGCGTGCCGCAGTCGGCGAGCAGGATGTGCCCGTCACCGGAGATCAGCCGGACATTGTGTGCCGCCAGGATCTCCGCCGCGCCAGGGTAGGGGTAGACGCCGCTGTCCACCAGCGAGGGGAGCGAGATGGGTGAGGCGCTGGCTTGCGCCGGTCCGACAACGACCGGCAGGCAGGCCGCTATCGCTGCCGCGACGGCGAGCGACGCCCAGCGCGGAGGTGCACTCATGATCAAGAGCCTTTCGTGGAAGTGGTCGTGGATTGGGGAGACAGAAAGTGCCGACGCTGTGTGAAGCCGCAGGCGGTGATCACGCAGCAGTGCTGCTTCAACCCGGGGCGGCGCGAACACGCGAGGGTGCCTGCAGATGACGGTGCTGGCGCGCGTGGTGCCCTGGCATGCAGGGTGTCGAACGGTCGGAGTGTGGCCGCCTGGCCCGACCGGCGCCCGTAGGTCGCTGCGAGCTCCGGCGCAGACGCAACAGCGCGTTATACCGAGGAGATCGCTGACGGCGGATCGTCGGCTCCGATTACCCGACGCGCGCGGGCTCCGACTCCTCATGCGCCGCTGCGGAGATATGGGCACACGTGCCCACTGATCCGGTGCGGATTGTTGACGCCCGCGCGATCAAATGATGAGTGGGAGGGGATCTCTGTTCCCGCCTCGTGGCCGCCGGAATAAAGCAATCCCGGGCGGGGTGAGATGTCGATCGTTGCGCTAATCCGTCGTTCCTTTCGGGCAGGGAAGAGACAATTAATGCCCGGTAGTCCGTCAAGACGGCAGAAGGCACGGGAAACTGCGAGGAGACTATCGGCGCCGGCTTGAGAAATCCTTGAACGATCCTTGAATCAGCAGGTCACCGCGCTGATCGGTACACGGATAGCATGCGCTGCCGACCTCCATCGAGGCCATGTGCATCGAACTGATGCGGTCCCCAAACGGGACTCTGTCGCTGAAGTGGCCAGCGGCCCAGTTAGGACGCAATGACGCTTTCGGGTTGTCTGTCTTTCGAGGATCGTGCAATACTCCGCCGAACTGAATGGACGGCGCAATGGTCGTCCTCAGTGCATGCAGAAGTGAAAGGTCCAGCGGTGACAGGAAGGGTTGCTGTGCGGCTGAATGAGCAAGTACGGAGGCTGGTCGTGAATAGACCAGCACGCCCGGGTCCGGTGCGGCGGCGAGCCATGATCGCGATGTTCATGGTGCTGGCGTTGCTGGGCAACCTAGTGCGGGTCCTGCCGGCGCACGCGCAGGAGCCGGTCGCCGCTGACCGTGACGTCGTGGTGTCGGCGTGGCAGCAGGGCGGGCCACAGGTGCGGGCGGCCGCTGAAGTGGCGTTGCTGGGCTCCGACGATCAGATTCGCGCGTTCCTGGCCGAGGGATGGACCGCGGCGCAGCATCTCGATCAGCGCGATGCCTTGACCGCTGTCATCGCCGATGGCGGTCCGGCGGTGCGCGCGAAGGCCCAGGCGGCACTGGACGCCGATGCCGCTGGCGATGCCGGTGCCATCGCCGTGTTCCTGGAGACCGGTTGGCAGGGTCCGTCGGCCATCGACGCGCGCGTGTCGGTGAACCAGTTGATGGCCGTCGGCGGTGATCAGGTCAAGCAGGCGGCCCAGGCCGTGCTGGACTCCGAGGACACCACTGTGCTGCAGGAGTTCCTGGAGTCCGGCTGGCAGGTTCAGTGGAACACCGACCAGCGGCTGCGGGTCAACCAGGCCATCGCGACAGGTGGCCCGAACGTGCGTGCCGCCGGTCAGCAAGCCCTCGATGCGGGCACCGCGGAGGCGTTGGAAGGGTTCCTCGGCTACGGCTGGGCGGTCGCGTCCGCGCGTGACGACGAGGTCGCGACGCTGGAAGACCTGCTCGGTCAGGCGCAGGCCGCCGGCGCGCTGGCGGCGCAGGAGACCGCGAACGCCACCGCTGAAGCCGACCGTGCCCGCGACTCCGCGGCTGCGGCGCGCCGGTCTGCGGCAGAGGCTGCTCAGGCGACTGCGGCCGCGCGTAACAACATGGCCGAAGCCAAGGCACAAGCGAAGCGGGCGGCAAACGCGGCGCAGCAGGCAGCCAAGGCCGCGCAGGTAGCTGTCGAAGCGGCGTCGGCGGCGAACCGGGCGGCGCGGGCGGCGTCCACCGCGGCCAATCGGGCAGCGCAGATGGCGTCGAGGGCCAGCCAGAAGGCCACGGAGGCGTACCGCTGGGCGGGTGAGGCGGCGACCGACAGTGCGAACGCCGCACGGGCACGGCAGGCCGCTGAGCAGGCCAACGCCATCGCGCAGGAGACCCGTGAGTTCGCGGACCTGGTGGGAACGACGGTCAAGGCGATCGCGGCCGGCAACGATGCGATCAAATCCGCCACAGAAGCTGCTCAGCACGCTCTGGCCGCTGCGGCCGCCAACGACGAGGCGGTCCGGTACGCCAACGAAGCCGGAGCGGCAGCCCAGGAAGCTGTCGCGGCCGCGGCGAAGGCCCGCGCCAACGCCGAGCGTGCCGTGCGGGCAGCCCAGGCTGCCGGGAACTATCTGCGGGTCGCCATCGATGCCGCGAACAAGGCACGTGAGGCCGCCTACCGGGCCGCCGCCGACGCCGAGGCGGCAGCGACCGCGGCGCTCGACGCCGCCCAACACGCAGGCGAGGCAGCCCAGGCAGCGCAACGTGCCACCGAGTACGCCACCGCCGCGACCACCGCCGCCCAGCGGGCGCTGGACAACGCCAGCCAAGCGGGCGCGGTGTTCGAAGCCGCGCGTACCGCCGACGCCGAACGGCTGGCCGTGGCCCGCGACGAGGCGTTGGAGAACGCCCGCGCGGCCAACACCGAATACGAGGCGCAGCAGCGCTTGGCCGACTCCGACGTCGACCAGGCCACCAAGCGTGATGCCGAAACCAACCGGCTCATCGCCGTGGTGCTGGACCCAGCCACCGAACGGGCCGCGGCGGTCGCGGCGGCCCGTAAAGTCGCGCTCAACCTGGCCGGCGGCCAAGGCGCCTGGACCAAACAATCGGCACTGGCCGCGCTCGGCGAACCCGACCATCTCGTCCTGGCATACGTGCGCACCGGCATCGCGAACGCGGTGGCACAGGACAACCGCATCGCCGTGCGCAACCTCGCGGTCACCGACAACACGGCGCTGGCGACCGCGGCCACCACCGCCCTGGCCGGCAACGACCAGACGATCGCGACCTTCCTGCGTACGCAAAGCTATCCCGGCCGGTACAGCGCGGACCGGCTGAAGGTCAACCAGATCCTGGCGGCGGCCAAGACGGCCGGCGATGTGGTGCTGGCCCAGAAGGCGCAGCAAGCCCTCGACACCGACACGCTGCAGGCGCTGCGCGACTTCCTGGACACTGGCCAGTACACCGCTGCGATCATCGGGCAACGGGTGCTGGTCAACCAGATCCTGGCCAGTCCCTACAGTGGGCCGGAGGTCAAGGCGGCCGCCCAGATCGCCTTGGACGGGCCCGCGCCCGGACTGCAGAAGTTCCTCACCACCGGCCGGTACGCCGCCGCCGAACTGGACTACGAAAGCGCTGCGCACGTCGCGGTCGTCGCCGGGCTGCTGCAGAAGATCAGCCAGGTCGCCGAGACGGCCGCCGAGCACGCGCTTCGAGCCCAAAGCGTCGCCGCCCGCGCCCGCGACGACGCGGCCCAGGCTGCGGCATACGCCCAGCAGGCGGTCGACTCGGCGACCCGCGCGATCGGCTACGCCCAGCAGGCCACCAGCTACGCCAACCAAGCCGCCGCGTCGGCGAACAAGGCCGCGGCCGCCGCCGCGACCGCCCGCCAGGCGGCCACCCGCGCCACCACCTCGGCCCGCAGCGCGATCAAGTCGGCGTCCTGGGCGATCGCCTCCCACAACATGGCCGTCGCCGCCGCCGAGAAAGCCAACGTCGCCGCCCACGCCGCCTACAAATACGCCATCAAAGCCGGCCTCGACGCCGACGCCGCAGGCGCCGCCGCCGCCGACGCCTACACCGCCTACCAGTACACCTACGGCGTCGCGGTCGCCGAATGCGGCGACAGCTACACCAACCCAGCCGTCACCGACTGGGAACAGATACTCGGCGACACCGAAGGCGAGTGGTACCGCAACTGCGTCTACAACGCCTACGGCGACCCCGAAGAACTCGCCCTGCGCGCGTACACCAACTCGGCGATCTGCGCCCTGTACCCGCAAGACAGCCAGTACTACGACAACTGCATCAACTCCACCCTGGACCCCACCTTCCAGGGTATGCAGTCGCTCATCCTCGGCCTCGAACCGTTCATGGAATCGGTGCTCGCCAGCGCTGTCTGGATGGCCGGCACCGAACTCGCCGCATGCATGCTGCAGCGCGCCTGTGCCATGATCGTCGGCGGCCTGATCACAGCCGGCCAAGTAGGTCTGGAGGTCTACCGGCTCATCAAGGGCGACCAGTCGCTGGCCGACACGGTGCTCAACCTCGGCAAGATAGCTGCCGAGTCGCTGGTGCTACGTGGGATCGGCGAGGTCCTCAAAGCCGGCTTCCGGACGCTCAAGGTCGCGTACGCAGCGGCCAGATCCGGGCAGAGCGCGGTCGCCGTACTGCAAGCGTCATTGGGTGAGGTCAAGAAGCTCAAAGCCCTGCCGATCGCGTTGGAGATGCGGGCCGGTGACTACTCCACGAGCAGGGACACGGCGTTCTTCTGGACCGGCAGGAGCGAAAGGGCGGACGGCACCTGGATCGGCGGGCCGGAAAACGCCGCGGAGATCGCCAAGAGCTATGGCGGCACCACCCTGGAAATGGTCATGGACAGCCGCAACATCACGTCCGCATGGGACGTTGACAACAAAATCCTGGTCGATGCGTGGACGGCGGTGTCGGCCGCCTACGCCCGAGGCGCGTCCGGCGTCGTCCGGGTGGTGCGTGGAACCGACATCCGCTCCGACGCCATCTGGTGGGTCGAGTTCCGGACGCTGAAGGACAATCCCAACGTCACCAAGATCATCGCTATCGACCCTGCCACCAAGAATGCCGAGGTGATCTGGGAACGCACCTAACCACAGGGCGGCGACAATTCTCCGGCTGGGCTGATCATAGAATCGGCCCAGCCGGCCGGCATTGACTGGTGGCTGCCGGGGTTGCGGGCTGGTCGAGACTTGGTCATGTTCACCGTCGGCCACCAGGAGTCCGCAGTGTCCACTCGGGATGCTTGCGTCATCCCAGGTGGAAGAAAGCGCATGCGATTCCGTAGATCCCTGCGGCATCGGCCCTTGGTCAGTGCCGCGCACCACGTACAAGATCGCGTCCACGATGTCGCGGCGCGGATGCTTCTCGTGCCGTCCGCCTAGGTTCGGCGCGGGAAGCAACGCTTCGATGATCGACCACTGGCCATCGGTAAGGTCGGAAGGTACCGGCGCTCACGCGACATCTGACCACTATGGACGATGCATCCACGGCGCACCAGATGCCGAAGCAACTCCTCAAGAACTCACTCAGCACCGTGGGTGACCTTGTTCGCCTCGACAGCCGGGCCGGACCGCGGATCTTCGGATAGAGACCAACCACCGACGATCGAATCCACTTCACCCGCTGGAATCCGCGCCACAGTGATGACGCAACGGTCCGACGGTGGCACCGTCCTGCTCTCCACCCTGACGGCTTGCTGCTCGTCCGCCGACGCCTCCACCAACACGCCGAACCTCCACTCGCCGCCAACCGGCGCCGAGTCGTGGAAGTCAGCCCACACCTCGATCTCCGAGCCGGACTTCAAGCGCACGAGCCACATGTGTGGCGGGCCAGCAGCGAATCTCACGAGATCAGTCTTCCTCGTGGCGCCATCTCACGCAGCCGTGATTTCGCACGCCCAGCACGATCGACCAGGAGCAACCGACGCCGCGCCGCACCCTCAAGCGATCCTTCTCAAACACTCACTCAGAAGCCGCCAGCAGCGAAGGACTCCTCATCGGAGGCGTCAGAGAGATATTCAATAGACCCAGTTTCGTGATGTTCAGGAGAAGGCCGGGCGTGCAGCTTGCCGCTAGCCGGTGCCCTCGCGCTGTGCGGCTCGACCGGGAGTGACCCCAAGCCGGTGACGCCGATGGGGGTGTTTCGGCCGTAGGCGGGTTCATCGGATGGCCGTGGGGCTTCGGCGCTAAAGGCGGATGTTCAACGGGATGGTCCAGCCCTGGATCGCGGTGGTGCCACGCAGTGCGCTTCTGTCGGCGCCTTCGACGATGAAGCTCCAGCCAGCGGTTCGGCCGTCGCCGCCGATCCAGTCCATGGGGCGTGGCACGACGATCTGGCCGGCCGTGCGTGGCCCGTCGGTGATCTCGATCTGGTAGTCCGGTGGTACTGGCAGTCCACGGTTTGTGCTGTAGCGGACGATGAACAGGTCGTAGTTGTAGGGGTCGGTCGGTCCCCAGCCGAAGATGACGTCGTTGCCGTCGCGGTAGGCCCAGGTGAGCATCCTCGCGCCTTGCCGGGGTGAGAGTCCGATCTGGCCCCATTCAAAAGTTTGCCGACGGTCGGTTCCACCAGTCAGGCTTGCCTCGGGTGACGTCGGCTGCCCGAACGTCGCCACGCCGCCGAGTTCGGCGAACTTCGCGCCGATGAGACCGCCGACGGGGTGCGCGAGCGCCGGGGCTGCGGCGGGCACGTTGCCGCCGCCGGCGCAGACGGGTAGCCGTTCGAGGTTGTTGGCGGCGATGCCGTCAGGGGTTGTCGTGAGGTAGCCCTGCGGGGAGACCTGCACCCAGGCGGCCGCACCCCGGTCGCCGTGCACTAGGTAGCGGCGTTCCTGGTGCAGCATGTGCTGTTTGGCTTCGTCAGTGTTGGCACTCCATGCCTGTCCGTCGCGTACGCCGCCGAGGCCGACCACTCTGGAGAACTCGCCGGGCGCCACGAGCAGTGGCCACCGTTTCACGCAGGTGACCTCCCAGACTTCTGGGCGCCGGTCGCCTCCGAGCCCGGGTAGCCGTTCCCAGATGAACCGGTCGGCTTCCCACAGGGTTGCGCCGGGCACGTGACGCTGCTGGAAGACGTCCACCCAGGGCTGGCCGTTGATCCGGCCGAACAGCCACAGCGGCGGTGTCCGGTCGGGGTCGGGTTTGTCTTCGTCGTTGAGCTGGATGACCGACACTTCGTCGTAGAGTTCGGTGCCGATGTCCGGTGCTCTGTTCCAGACGCCGGGAGTGCCGTAGTGCTCGCCGTTGGTGCGCCAATAGTGGCGTACCCCGCCGGTCAGGCTGGGTGCGAACAACTCGTACTGGCCGTGGGTGCCGGGCGCGAACGCCGGCGTGAGCCGGCCACGGTCGGTTTGGATGATGGCGGGCCGGCCACGTAACCCAGTGTCGACGCGGACGATCTCCCGGCCGCATTCGTAGGCGAACAGTGCGCCGTCGCCGTCCACTGTGATGAGGATGCCACGCCCGTATCTGCTGTCTGCGAAGTCGACCTCCTGCTCGCCGAAAGTTCCCCGCGCCCAAGCGATTCCGGAGTAGACGCCGCCGATCGCACCTACCGGCAGTTGACCATCGCCGTAGCCGAGGGGTGCAGCCCCGTCGGCGCCGCCTCCGGCGCCGACTTCGTAGACCGCATGCCGACGGTCGGTGTTGATCTCCACTTCGGCGGGTGATGGTCGTCCCCAGGTCAGATGGTCGTCCTCGGTCGTGCGCGTGGACACGCTGATCCCGCCGCGGCCGGACGCGCTGAACACCCGAATATCCTCGTGAAAGCCGCGCGGTGCATGCTCAGGGTTAAAGTGCGTGCGACCGATGAGCGCGCAGATCGTGTCGGTCGGAGCCTGGGGGACCGGGCCGAGCCGATGCCAGGTGAACGGGGCCTGGTTTTCGCGGAACCAGTAGATCGGTGTCCCGTCCTCCACGGCGATCAATTCGAAGTTGAAGTGGCCGTCGTTGTCGGCGCTGGCGTAGTCGCCTTCGAAGAAGCTGACGGAGCTGACCAGTTTCGCCGATGCGGTGATGACGGGCCCGTTCCACACTCGGGTGGTGCGGTCGAACCAGTATTCGGCGAAGCCACCGGCGGGCCAGGGGATGATCACCGAATAGTTGCCGTTGTAGGTGGTGTGCTGGGCGAACCCGGCACCGTATCCGACCTGGCTCATGATCTATCCCTTCCCGACGGTGGTCAGCCCACCACGACGGCGAACATCTCCTCCAGCCGGCTGTCCGGGGACGACACGAGAGTTTGCGCGCCAGTCAGCGGATCGATGCGGACAATTCCGGGATACCCGAGCCCGTCGCCGTCTTCGTCGGGTATCGCCCCGCGGGACAGGACCAGGATCGTTGCGTCGCGGTCGACGGTGACCCCCGCAGGCGTGCTCACCATCCCGCCGTAGGCCAGCAACGTCTTGCTGCCGTCAGCCGGATCCAGCCGAGACAAGGCGCCTGGGTACTGGTCTCCGAGTGCCTCGGTGACCAGGATGCCGCCGTCGGCCTCCACCGCGATGCCGTTGTTGAGGTCGAAGATCCCCTCGTCGGTGAGGGCTTTGCGTTTCCCGGTCCGTGGATGAACCCGCCACACCTGGCCGTGACCGGCGTCGGCAACCAGGATGCTGCCGTCGGCTTCCACGGCGATGCCGTGGATCTCACCGAGATCGTCGGACTGGCAGACGGTGTCCTGCTTGCCGGTGGCCGGATCCACGCGGATCAGTGACGCCGGCGAGCCCAGTGGACTGTTGCCCACGAGGATCGCCCCGCTCGCCTCGACCGCGATTCCCTTCATCCCCGTGAACGCACCGCCGGACGACACCGCCGTCTGCCGACCAGTGACCCGGTCGATCCGGATGACAGCCCCCCGCGTGTACTCACCGACGGCAAGCGCGCTCGAATCGACCACAAGAATGTCGCCGGTCGGCTCCACCGCAAGATCCGTCGGAAACGCGAACAACTGCCCAACCGACAACTCCTCATCACGGCCCGTCGCCGGATCCAACCGGCGCACCGCATAGTCCGCGATGATCAGAATCGTGGCCATGGCCGCCCCTCGAAGATCAAAATCGATGCCTTGGAGAACTTCACGTCCCGGTCATTGACATGAACACAGACTACTACGTTTATAGTATCCAGTCACCAGTTTCCTCAGCATGGCCTGGATGACCTGCATCAAAGGCACACAGCACGGGAGAGCAGGACGATCTTGATCCATTCCGCCAGGTCGCAGAGCTCCTGATACACGTCAGCGGCCGCTTTGAGGAAGATCCGCATCGATCACACCAACGCCGCTGCCCATTCGCCGCGTCGTCGAATTCCTGGACGCGCAGACCCTCGCGACTACACAGCCTCGCCGCGGTTGACCCACCCGCCCAGGGTCGCCAGGTCGTGTTGGAGCCGGTCCTGCAGCACGCAGCCACCGTCTGACCGGTGGGGTTGTTCGCAGGTGCACTCCCACCAGCCTTCCCGCAGGGCTTCGAGGGTCATGCCGATCACTTTCCGGGCCACGACGACGGTGAGCCCGCCGATCTGCACCGGCTGACGTTTGGCCTCGTACATCGGGACCGCGACCTGCACCGTCGAATCGGCGGCGTCTTTGGCCACGATTCGCGGGTCGATGTGCTCGCGCCGGTCAGCGTTGCGTGCCGCGAGCATGCCGCACACCCCGAACGCGGCCAGCACCAGCAACCCGTCACGCTGTTCGACTGTCACGGGTGTGGTGTCGTGTGCGGTCAGTTCGGCATCGCGCATCTGCGCGGCCAGACCGGTGCCCCACTCGCGCACGAGTTCCGGTGTCACGTAGTTGGTCATCACCGTCCGTGGTGTGATGCCCATCTGCCGCCCGATAATCGTGACCCGCTCGGCCACGAGCCGCTCCACATAGTCCCCACCCGGCAGATCCCCGCCCTGCTCGCTGACCGCCTCCTGCAGCACAGCAGCCAGCTCGCGGACCCGTTTGGTGGTGTGCAGTTCGGCCACGTCTGACACGCTAACCGCCCCTGCACACCACCAAGCCGCCGCGGCCCGAAACCATCCCATCGGACTACCGGCGACCAGGATTCTTCTACGCTTGGGAGGCGCCACCGGACCGCATGCGCAGCTTCGCATGCCGCAAGATCAGCGCCGCCGTCTTCGCGACCTCGGCGTGCGCCGTCTCGGGAAACACGTGCTGATAGATGTCCACCGTGGTCACCACCGACGAATGCCCGGCCCGCTGCGACGTCAGCTTCAACGGCACACCGGCCGCCCCGTCGATACTGACCGAGCCATGCCGGATGTCATGCAACCGCACCGGCGGCAGCCCCAGGTCGGCGCAGCGACGCTGAAACTCGCGGGTGAGCCAGTCCGGGCGCATCGGGCTGCCGTCCACCCGGGTGAACAACGGATCCAGCACATCCAGCTTCCCGCCACGGAGACGAGCCTGTTCCCGCCGGTACTGGCGGAAGATCTTCACCGACGTCTCATCCAAGGCAAGGGTGCGACGCCCGGCCTCGGACTTCGGCGGCCCCAGAAGAGTCTGGCCGTCGATGACGATCATCTGCTCCCGGACGGTCAACTCCCGGCCGACCAGGTCGAGGTCCTGCCACCGCAACCCTGCCAGCTCACCGCGGCGCAAACCATGCAAGGCGACCAGCCACCACAACGCGAACAGCCGATCATCCTGCACCGCTTCGAGGAACCGGCCCAGATGCGGCAGATCCCAGCATGCCACCCGCGGCCGCACACCATGCAGCCGCCATTCACGTTCCCGGGCTGGTGTCCACACCACTGGATACGCTCGGACACCGTTCGGGGTCTTGATCCGCCATGCCGCGTTGAACCCGACCAGGCCGGTGCGGCGGGCGTGGCTCAACGCGCTGCGTAGCACGGCCCGGATCCCGTGCACGGTGCTGGCTGCGATCAACCTGCCCGTACGGGTGTGCCGCGATGCGATCCGATCCAGGGCCCGCTGCACCTGCTTGGTGCGCAGCTTGGACACCCGGATGTGCCCCAGTTCGGGGATCAGGTAGCCGTCGACCACGCGCCGGTAGCCGGCCAGGGTCGACGCCCGGACCGCCTCGTGACGTTCGATCTCGGCCAGCCAGAACCGCAGCCACCGGCCCACCGTCCACGTCCGCGCAACCGCTTCGGCGCTGGGCAACGACTGGAGCTGCGCCATGGCCGTGCGGGCGTCGGCTTCGGTGGCGAACCCGCCCTTGCGGATCCGGGTACGCCGGCCGTCCACGCCGTCGACCTGGACCGCGAAGTACCAGCGGCCATGCGATACGTGCTCGAGCCCCGGGCAGCTGAAGCCCAGTTGCTTGCCGTCCTCGCCGCGGCAGCCGCAGCGCCGGTAGGCGACACCCGGCTGATCTTGTTGTTGTGCGAGCTTCGTTCCCGTGGGGGATCGAGTCACCGTCTTTTCCTTAACTAACAGGAGCGGACACTCAATCCGAGGGCTCGAGGTTCGAGCACCCTGGGGTGCACCAAGCCTGATCGGCTGATCTCATGCGTTCGGCCCGGTATGGCTGCTTGACGTGGCGAAACCGGAACGGACGGTGAGTCTGAAGGTGTGACTCACATGTGACTCACACGAGCCAACGCATTCAAGCTGGCCATTCGACTTTCGACGAATGGCCAGCTAGGCTGTGGTGCGCCGCCAGGGACTCGAACCCCGAACCCGCGGATTAAGAGTCCGCTGCTCTGCCAGTTGAGCTAGCGGCGCTCGTTGGCAACGGGTGAAACCTTAGCATGCAGTTGAGCGGGATCTCCAATCGGTATCGCGGCGGCGCGGGAATGTGAGCCAGGCTATCGTCTAGCCGGACAGAAGCTCCCAAAATGCCACGTCAGCGCCGCCCGAACTGCCCCTGGTGGACTACGTCGGCGACGGTTCGGCGACGCTCGCCGAGTTGCGGGTTCTGGGGCGGGAGGTCGGGGGCTCGGTAGCCGATGGCCACCGCTCCGATCGGGTCATACTCAGCGGGTACGCCGAACTCCGCGCGGAACGCGTCGAGGTGAGCGGGGACCGCGCCCACGTCGTTGGAGATCTCTGCGGGCGGCATGATCCAGAACAGGAAGCCGCCCAAGCCCTCGTCGACCGCGCTGAGCAGCATGAGCATGGTCGCCATTCCCGCGTCGATGTACCAGTACGGCGCCGGCCACTTCTGCTCGGCGTTCTCCAGCGTCCAGCCCTTGTCTGGTTGGGCGTACCGCTCGAGGTAGCGCGCCTTGTGGGCGAGGGGGATGACGACGAGCGGTGCGTTCATCGTGGCGGGGGTGTAGCGGACCTGGTTCTGAACGAACGGGCAGAACCGGGCGCGATCCTCCGCCGAGGTCAGCACGAGGAACTCCCAGCCCTGGGCGAAGCCGGCGGATGGGGCACGCAGCGCGTTGGCGAGGATGCGCTCCACGATGTCGGGGGCGAGCGGGCGATCCTCGAACTGGCGGACCATTCGCCGTCGGCGGATGACGTCTGCGAATTCCATGATCGTGGATTGTTGCAGACTCGCAGCCCGTTCGCGGCCCTCTTCGTCCCGGCCCTCCCCTCCCGCCCTGGACGCGGCGATCACGCCGAAGCGCGCGTTGATCATGGGGTTTCCAGTGCCGACACACCGGCGACACCAGAGTTAACTCCATGATCAACGGGGAGAGGGTGGGGAGAGGGCGGAGGTGGGCGGGGAGAGGGAGGGAGGAGGTCAGTGGGGGAGGGGGAGGGCGAAGAAGCGTTGGCCGTGTACGTCGTCTCCGTAGGGAGGGATCTCGGTGTACCCGAGGGCTTGGTAGAGCGCGATGGCTTCGGGCAGCGCCTCGTGCGTATTCAGGCGCAGTTCGGCGTATCCGAGGGAGGCGGCGTGGGATTCCAGGGCGGCCAGCAGTCGCCGGCCGACGCCGAGGCGCCGGGCGGACGGGCTCACCCACATGTGCTTGATTTCCGCGGTGGTCGCGGAAAGCGGGCGAAGTCCTACGCAGCCCACGGGTGAGACTCCGTCCGACGCCACGAGGAAGAGGGCGAACGCGGTCGCCGGCAGGAGGTCGTCCGGTCCGTATCCCTCCGGGAAACGACGGGACAGCTCTTCGGCGTACGCGTGGAGGCAGGAGCGAGCGACGGCGGATCCGGCGGCGACGGGCTGGACCTGGATGGCCGCGAGCCGCAGGAGGCGCTGGACCTCTTCCATCGCGTCAGCGAGGCGTTTGCGCTGGTCAGGCGTGAGTGGGTCGATGAGCGTGGTGACCGATTCGTCGGATCGGGTGTCTAGATCCGACACTGCCGCGTGGCCGGCGTCGGTGAGGACGGCGATCCGGGCGCGGCCATCGTCCGGGTGGCGGTCGAGTTTGAGCAGGTCCTGGCGTTCCAGGGCGCGCAGGAGGCGGCTCAGGTAGCCGGAGTCGAGGCCGAGCCGAATCCGGACGGAACGGACATCGGGGTCGCGCGACAGCTCGTAGAGGAGGCGGGCCTCGCCGAGCGAGTGCTGGCCCAGGTAATGGTCGGTCAGTACGCCAATGCGCTGCGTGTAGTACCGATTGAACTCCCGGATGCGACCGGTGACCTGCTCCATGCGAAAAAGTATCTGACTAAAGTCAGCTATTCTCAAGGCAACGCGGCGACGGGAAAACGCGTCCATCGATTGTGCTGAAGCGAATCTTCACGGCCCTGGCCGTGCTCGCGGTGACCGCCGCGTGCTCCAACAGTGGCGAGCAGACCGACACGCCGAGTCTGACGCAGCGCGGGACGATCGTGACGACCGCAAAACCCACCCGCCAAGACCTGGCCAACCGGGTGAGCCTCACCGGCAAGGTCACGGTCAACCCGGTGTTCGGGCTGGTCGCGCCGGTGACCGGGCAGGTCCGGTACGTGACGGTGACGACGCCGACGAGCACGCCGAAGAAGGCGACCAAGGTGGCCACGGTCGTGGCGAAGGGCAAGTCGCACGTCGTGAACGTGCCGGCCGGAGCGATCTTCACGGGACGGCTGGCCGACGATCGGTCCACAGTGCAGGCCGGGATGCCGATCGTCTCCGCCAAGCACGTCGGCTACGGGATCGTCGCCGACATCGACGGGGCGCAGGCTTACAAGATCTCCGGGGCGCTGTCGACGGTCCGCGCGCAGATCACCAACGGACCCGGCCCGTTCGACTGCACGGTGCTCGGCACGATCGCCGCGCTGCCCGCCGGGGTCATTCCCGACCCGCCGGCTCAGCAACCCGATCCGGCCGCGTCGCCGTCCACGCCACCGGTGGTCAAGGAACCGCAGCAGAACACCCCGCCATCCGAACCGACCGGCATGCGCGTCGTCTGCATCGCGCCCGCCTCGGTCAAACTCATCAACGGCGCCGCGGTCACCATCGAGGTGGTCACCGAGCGCGCGACCAACGTGCTGGTCCTGCCGGTCGAGGCGGTCGCGGGTGGTCAGGGCAAAGGCCAGGTCGAGGTGGTACGCGCGGATGGGACCCACGAGACCCGGGAAGTGGTGCTGGGGCTCACGGACGGGAAGGTCATCCAGATCAAGTCGGGGCTGACCGAGGCCGACACCGTGATGATTCCCGGGCCGGACCTCCCGCCCGCGCAGAACACGGGTGAACAGGGCGGACCCGGTGCCGTGGTGACCAAGTGACCGCGCTGATCGAACTGACCGGCGTCACCAAGACGCTCAAAGGGCAGCAGGAGCCGCGCACCATCCTGTCGGGAGTGGACCTCGCCGTCCACGCCGGCGAGAGCGTGGCGATCCTGGGTCGCTCGGGCTCCGGCAAGAGCACACTGCTCAGCCTGATCGGCCTGTTCGACCGGCCGGACGGCGGGCAGTACCTGCTCAACGGCAAGGACATCACCAAGCTGCGGGAACGCAAGGCGGCCGCGCTGCGCAGCGCCGAGTTCGGCTTCGTGTTCCAGCGGTTCTTCCTGCTCAAGCATCTGACCGCGGCGCAGAACGTGGCGATGGCGCTGGTCAACGGGCAGGGCTGGCTGCCCCGGCGGCACCGCAAGACGAAGGTGATGGCGGCGCTGGAACAGGTCGGCATCGCGCACCTGGCCAAGCATCGGCCGGCCCGGCTGTCCGGCGGCGAACAGCAGCGGGTCGCGGTGGCGCGGGCGTTGGTCCGGCAGCCGAAGGTCCTGCTCGCCGACGAGCCGACGGGTGCGCTCGACACCGAGACCGGCAACCTCGTGATCGACGTCCTGCACGCGACCACGGAGTTGGGCTGCGGGCTGGTCCTCGTGACGCACGACTGGGATCACGCCCGCCGCATGGGACGCGTCGTACGCCTCTCGGAAGGCGTACTGCACACGGAGGATGCGGGGGTCCTGGCGTGAGGCGGTTCTCCGGGCGGCTGCGATCCGCCCTCATCATCGGCGTCCAGGGCATCCGCGCCCGCAAGACACGTACGCTGCTGTCGATCGTCAGCCTGTTCCTCGGCGTACTCGCCGTCGTCGTGGTGCAAGCCGGAGCCGAGACGGCCAACCGAGCCGCGCTGGCCAACATCGAACTGATGATGGGCAAGGACGGCACCATCCAGATGTGGGTGCCGGACGACAAGCACGCCATCTCGCTCACCCTCGACACGCTCAAGGGGCGTACGGACGCCGTCGGCGCCCTCGGCGTCAGCGCGATCATCGGCGAACCCGGCGTAAACCCGATCAATCCCGGTGGCGCTCCGCTCGACCAGCCGTACGACTTCGGGCCGCAGGGGCGTGGCCAGTTCTTCTGCGACGCGCAGGGCTACTGCAAGGAGGTCCCGCCGCAGCAGCAGACCGAACAGATGCCCACCGGCGCCGCGATCGAACTCAGCCTCACCGGGCTCACCGGCGACGTGCGGCCGTTCCGCCCATACCAACTGGTCGCTGGGCTTTGGCTCGACTTCACCGGCCCGCCGTCGCTGGCCCCGCGCGTCGTCGTCAACAAGGCCGCCGCCATCGGATTCGGCCGGTACCAGATTCCAGCGGAGATGCGCATCCGTGGCGCCAAGGCCAACCCGACCCCGCGGATCATCGGCGTCGTCGACGACGGGCGGGATCAGCCGGCGGCGTACGTGCGGGCGGATGAGCTGACGAACTGGGTCCCGACGACCACCCAGGGCCTGTTCGGCGGGATGGAAGTCCTGCGTACGCCGGACGCGCACGACGTCGAGCAGATCCTGAAGCGGCGCCTGCTGGCCGACGGACTGACCAGCGACCAGATCAGCTCGAACATGATCCAGTCCAAGAAGGAGATCGAGGGCCAGCTGGCCATGTTCCGGCTGATCTTCCTCGGCATCGCCGGACTGGTCCTGCTCATCGGCATCGCGGGCATCCTCAACGTCGGCCTCGCCACCGTCGGCGAACGCGTCGAGGAATTCGCGCTCCGCCGAGCAGTCGGCACACCCAGATCCCTCCTGGCCGGCATCGTCCTCGCCGAAACCCTGCTGACCGGGCTGTTCACTGCAGCGGCGGCAATCGGCGTCGCCTCCGTATGCCTGAAGATCGTCGGCCGCATCCTCGGCGGCCGGGAACCGGTCCTCGCCCACATGGACTTCCCGTGGCAGGCCGGACTGGCCGGCATCCTCGCCGGGCTGGTGGCCGGGCTGCTCGGCGGCCTGATCCCCGCCATCCGGGCCGCGCGGATTCCCATCGCGACCGTGATGCGCGCCTAGCGTTTCGCCACCAGATCAGGGTTGTGCATGCTTCCGAGGGCTCCGGAAGCATGCACAACCCTGATCCGCATGGATGAGGCGTCGGCGCTGTCGGAAATCCGCCTTGACCAGCGGCTTTCGGGGCAACGCGAGGGTGATCGCGTCTCTACCATGGGGGTTCTCTGAGGAGAAAGGACAGTGGTGACAGAGCCCGCAATGGTCCTACCGGAACCACCCCGCCTCGCCCCGGTCTCCGTGCGGCGCAGTCGCGGTCCCATGCTGCTCGTCGGCACCCTCGTTCTCGCCCTGCTGCTCGGCATCGGCGGCTGGGCCGGGTTGACGCTGATGGCGGCGGCCGGTCCGCAAGCCGCCGAGATCACGCCGGGCGACGTCGTCGCGTTCGCCGCAGTCGACCTCGCGCCGGGTCTCGGCCAGCAGCGCAAACTCTCGGCCCTCCTGGCCAAGTTCCCGAAGGCGTTCACTGCGGACGGCGACGTGCGGGTGGACGACAAGGATCTCACCAACGACGTCACCCCGTGGCTCGGCGGGCGGTTCGGCGCGGCGCTGTGGGTCCACGAGAAGGAGGCGTACACGCTGCTCGTGGCGGCCAGCCGCGACGACCGCAAAGCTCGCGAGGGCCTGGAACGTCTGCGGGGCCGCGAAGGCTCGGGCAAGTTCGGCTTCGTCGTCGGCGACGGCTACGTCGTCACAGCAAGGGGTACGCGTGACGCCCAGGCCGCGGCCGAGGCGGCGAACGCAGCGGCCCAGGCCACCCCGTTGGCCGGGGTCCAGGCGTACGCCGACGCCGTGAAATGGCTGCCGGAAGAGCACTTCGCCCACGCGTACGCCGACCTCGCCGAGGCGGGTGAGGCGATGACCGCCATGATGATGTCGCAGATGACGGACCTCGGTATGGATGAAGAGGAGATCCCCGAAGGTGTCCTGGCCGAGGAGTTCATCTCGTCGAACATGTTCTTCGGCGTACCGGGCCTGGCTGGAAAGCAGCAGGGCACCCTCGTCGTCGGCGCCAGCGCGACCGACGACGGCGTCGACGTCCGCTACCGCACCTTCGGAGCGGCCGGAACGGCAGTGGCCGCTCCAGCCGCCGATCTGATCGCCGCGGTCGGCGAAATGTCCGCCGACGCCATGGTCGCGGGTTCGGCCGCGATCGGGAAGGCGCCGGAGGGCCTCGACGGCTTGTTCGGTCCGACCACGCTCGACCCCGAGGATCTGGAAGGGCTGGACCCCAAGCAGATCGCGGAGATCCAGGCGGAGTTGGCGAAGACCCCGGACTTCTCGAAGGCCATCAAGGCCCTCGACTCCTCGCTGGTGACGTTCGCCGTGACGGGTGTGCGGGGCGAGCTGCCCCTGCTGTCCGCGACCCTGCAGACAAAGGACCCGGCCGCCTCGGCGGACCTGGCGGCGGCACTGAAGTCACTGGAGATGAAGCTGTCGGTCAACGTCACCGGCAACACCGTCCGGGCCGTCTCCGACGGCTACACCGCGACGGCGAAGCTCTCCAGCTCGCCGCTGTTCCAGAAGGCGATCGAGGGGCTGCCGAGCCATCCGGACCTGCTCGTCTACGTCGACCTGCCGAAATACCTCGCCCCTTCCGAGATCGCGGGTATGCGTGAATTCGCGGCCCCGATCAAGGCGGTCGCTGTCGCGTCGGCACCACTCGGCAGCGACAGCGAGGGCATGGTGCGCCTGATCATCGAATGACGCTCGTGGCGGGCGGGTCCAGCGACCCGCCTGCCACAGCTCTGTCAGACCGGCCGCCCACCATCCGCTGGATCGCCAAGACGGCAGCAGGCGTGGCATGCATCAGGCACCCGATGTCCAGCTCCACCATCACGCGACGATGGCGATGAGCGTAGCGATCCGCACGATTCTGACCGCCGCGGGCTTCGAGAACGGTCCGGGCTACGACATGTCGCCCGCCTCGATCTGGGTGAGTCCGAAGCCGCTGGACTGATCAGCGGGTCAGCGTCCCGAGGTTGCGGAAGATCCGGTCGAGCGTATGGACGTGCGGGTTCTCCTCGCGCCACACCAACCCCCATCGGAGGCTCGGCGCGTCGCGTATCGCCAGGTAGGTGATGTCCGGCCGGGAGTAGAAGCGGGCGGCGTGCGCACCGAGCGGGTGGATCATCTGGCCGGCGCTGACCAGCCGCAGTATCTCCTCGAAGCCGGTCACGTACTGACGGTTGTCGACCAGGCGGCCACGCGGGGTGGCGTAGGGGGTGTAGGCGTCTTCCCAGTAGTCCGGGATGTGCGGTTGCCCGGTTGCGACGAGGTGGCCGTCGCCGAGGATCTCCTGAGTGACTTCGCTCCGGCCGGCGAGCGTGCCGGCGGCGGAGACGGCGAGGACACGCGGTTCGCTGAAGACGACAGCGCCGACGGTCAGGTCGGGCTCTTCGACGGGCAGCCAGGCGATCAGCGCCTCGATCTGTCCACTGCGGAGGGCGGTGAACGGGTCGACGAAACTGTTGAACCGGATCTCCAGCCGACAGTCCGGATGGCGGGCACGGAACGCTTCCCAGGCGGGCATCAGGTCGTGGGCGACGTCCGGGATCAGGCCCACGCGCAGCACGCCCGTCAGGCCGCGCGCGGCCATCTTGGCGCGTTGCATCGTCGCGCGCAGCTCGTGGTGGACCAAGGCCAGATCAGCCCGCAGTTGTACGCCGAGCGGCGTGAGCGTGACGGTACGGCTGGTGCGGACGAACAGCGGTCCGCCGATCAGCCGTTCCTGCTTCTTGATGGCCTGGCTGACCCGGGACACCGTGACGTGCAACCGCGCTGCGGTCCGGCCGAAATGCAGTTCTTCGGCCAGCGTCAGGAAGATCTCGATGTCACGCAGTTCCATGAGCAGCTCCGTTGATCGCTGGGTTAACGCACGTTGCGAAACAACGCGTTGATCCCGCTTCGAGGAGAATCCCAGACTGGGATCGCAATTTCAGGCCGGTCCGTCGCCTAGCGCGACGGCTACCCGAGAGGAACTGCGATGTCCGAGTACGCGCGGCGACCGACAGCGATCGGCATCGCCGTCGTCGCGAACCTGCTGATCGCGCTGGCCTTCCTGACCATTCCGCTGCTGGGACTCGTCTATGGGGACGACGTGCAGACGGCGGCCGAACAGGAAGTCGTCGCCCAGGGGCTGCCGGTCTCCGTACTGGCCGACAACGAGCTCAGCTTCCGCGAATCCGGCGTGGCGATCGTCTTTCCCGTCGTCATCGCGCTCGGCATCGCTCTGCTGGGCTGGTGGCTGCGTACGGGACGGCCGGCGGCGCGGATCGTGTCGCTGATCGTGATGCCGGTGGTGATCCTCGCCAACGTGGCGATTCTGATCAGCAACGCGTCGGCAGTATCGGCGCTCCAGACGATGTTCGACCGGTCCAACGATGCCGACCTGCGCCGGCTCGATGCTCAGGCGCTGTTCGACGCCGCGCTGGGGGCGTACCCGGATTGGCTGCCGGTGCTGACCTCGACCCGTAACACGGTGGTCTTCGGTTGCGCCGTGCTGGTCATCGTGCTGCTGCTCGCGCCGTCGGCCCGCGCCTACTTCCGGTCGGCCAAGCAACCGGCCACCACACCCGCCTGACGCGACCGCCACGCGCCAATGCGGTTGGATGCGCATGACCCGGCCGTCGCGTGGCGGACGGCCGGGTCGTGCGAACGAGTTCAGTCAGGCGGCTTCGGCGACCGTTCGCCGCTGGCCGACGCTGTGGGCGATGCCGAGCACTGCCGCGACGGCCACCCCGAACGTGATCGTCAGCAGCGCTGAGATCAGCAACGTCTGGCGGCCGCCGACCGCGGTGACCAGCGGGCCGCCGAGCATGACGCCGAGCGCGGTGGAGGGGATGGTCAGCGCGCTGCGGGCGGCGAGTACGCGGCTCAGCGTGGCCGGCGGGCTCAGCCGCTGGAACAGCGCGGTGCAGATCGCGGTGAACGGGCCGTAGATCAGGCCGCCGATCGCCATGCCGACCAAGCCCGGCGCGACGCGGTCCGTGAGCCCGAGCGGCAGCAGGGCTGCGCCCCAGCCGAGGATGATGCTGATCACGATGAGCCACAACGGTTGGTGGCGCAGGAATCCGGCGGCCAGCCCGCCGACGGTGCAGCCGACGCCGAACACCGTCCAGTACAGGCCGAGCAGACTCGCCGAGGCGTGCGCCTCGGTCGCGACGTGGATCGGCAGCGCCACCTCGACCGGCCCGTAGAGGAAGAAGAACACGCAGGTCACGGCGAGCAGGCCGAGCAGCTTCGGCTGGCTGCGCAGCGTACGCCAGCCGCCGGCCGAGTCGGCGGAATCGTCGGGTGCGGCGGTGTCCGTGGAGGCGTACCCGGGCGCGGTGGCCCAGCAGATCGCGGCCAGCACCGCGAAGCTGACCGCGTCGGCGGCGATCACCCAACCGGGGCTGACCGCGGCCAGCAACAGTCCGCCGAGCGCCGGGCCGACGAGGATCGCGGCCTGGGTGAAGGTCGACACGAGGGCGTTGCCGGTGACCCGGTCCTCCTCGGGTAGCACCTCGGCCACCATCGTGTACGCGCCCGCGTTGCCCCAGGCGTGCAGCAGCGACGACACCGCGAGCAGCCCCACGTAGAGGGTCGGCCCGAGCACTCCGGCGACGGCCAGCGCCGCGATCGTGCCCAGGATCAGCGCTCGCAACGAGGCGTCGACCGCTACCAGGCGTACGCCGCTGAACCGGCGCACGAACCGAGCGAGCAGGGCGGCGCCGAGGGTCGCCGGCAGGGCGTACGCCGCGACGGCTAGCCCGGTCCAGATCCCCGCCTGGCCGGCCGGAGCGATCTGCACTGCGAGCCATGCCACGGCGACCATGCTCATCCCGTCGCCGAGCGCGGAGACGAGCATGCCCGGAAGGATCCGGCGCAACGCCGGCTGCCGGAGCACCCGGCCGTACGACCCGGCCATGTCAGCGATCCTGCAGCAGACCGAGGACGTTGCCGTCGGGGTCGGTGACGGTCGCGACGATCCGGCCGCCGCCGACCTCGCGTACGGGGTCGTTGACGGTGCCGCCGGCGGCCACCACCTCGGCGAGCTTCGCCTCGATGTCGTCCACCTCCCAGTACGTCACCGGTGCGGTCATCGCCTGCGGGCCGCCGCCCAGCACCAGCCCGACATGCTGGCCACCGATGTCGAACCCGACGTAGTAGGACGAATCCGTCTGCGGCTGGATGCCGAGCAGCGCGGCGTACACCTCCTTGGCCTTGCCGAGGTCGGAGACCGGGTGAAGGACGGTCTTGATGCCCTTGGTGGTCATGATCACTCCTGACGCGGTTGTCGTTGCCCTGTTTGAAGCCTCGGCCACCGGGAGCCCGCGCACATCCGTGGTCACCACGGGGAGCACCACGTATCCGGCGGGGGATGGGGCACAATTGCCGCGTGACGGCGGTCCAGGCGGGCATTTCCACGCGCGAGGCCGAGGTGCTGGCCCTGCTCGGGGAGCACCTCAGCAACGCGGAGATTGCCGCGCGATTGTTCATCTCGGTCCGGACGGTGGAGACCCACGTCTCCTCGATGCTGCGCAAGCTCGACGCCCCGGACCGGCGGGCCCTCGCCCAGCTCGCGGTGGAGTGGGGTCGCGCGGCGCGCGGCGGCGACGTGACGCTCGGGCTGCCCGCCCCCGTGACCTCCTTCGTCGGGCGGGCGCAGGAACGCGCGGCCCTGGCCGCGGCGGTCACGACTCATCGCCAGGTCAGTGCGGTCGGCCCCGGCGGTGTGGGCAAGACCCGCCTTGCGCTGGCGGTCGCGGGGGACGTCGCCCCGGAATTCCCCGACGGCGTGTGGTTCGTCGATCTTGTCCCGATCACGGACGCCGCGATGGTCGGCGCCACGGTCGCCGCGGCGGTCGGCGTGGGCGAGCAACAGGGCCGCGGCATCGACGACACAGTCATCTCCGCGCTCGCCGACCGGCGCGCGCTGCTCGTTCTCGACAATTGCGAGCAGGTACGCGACGGAGTGGCGCCCTTCCTCGAACGGCTGCTCGCCGGCGCCCCGAAACTGACCGTGCTGGCGACCAGTCGCGCCCGGCTGATGGTGCCGTTCGAACGGGTGCACCCGATTCCGCCGATGTCCTTGACGGGCGACGACGACTCCGACGCGGTGGCCCTGTTCCTCGACCGGGCCGCGGCGGTCGGCTCGCCGGTCGCTGCCGAGCAGCGGGAACAGGTCGCCGAGATCTGCCGCGGGCTCGACGGGGTGGCGCTGGCCATCGAGTTGGCCGCCGCGCGGCTGCCGATGCTCGGCCTCGACGGGCTGAGCGGCGTACTCGCGGATCAGTTGCGCGTGCTGACCGGTGGCGCCCGCGCGGACGACCGGCACCGCTCCGTACGCGCGATGCTCGACTGGAGCGTCGCCCTGCTCGACCCGGCCGACCGTACGCTGCTGCACCGGATCGCCGTGTTCGTCGCACCGTTCACTGTGGACGCAGCTGCCCAAGTCGGCGGAGCGACGATGGACGGACTGGCTCGGCTGACCGAGCAGAGCCTGCTGTCGGCGACCCCGGCCCCGGGCGGCATGCGGTACCGGACGCTGGCGACCATCCGCCAATACGGCCTGGAACAGCTCGCCGCGAGCGGTGAGCTGGACGGCGTACGCGCTGAGCAGCTGCGCTGGTGCCTGGCCATCGCGGCGGGGTTGGCCCAGGACCCCAAACCGGGCGCGGGACCGTGGCGGGCGCGGTTCGACGACGTCGCCGACGACATGCGTGCCGTGCTCGGCTGGGCGGTGACCGCCGCGGATCATCGTGCCGACGCGTACGCCCTCGCCGTCGCGTTGGCGAACCTGGCGTTCACTCGGAACCTGATCGGTGAGGCGCAGCAGCGCTACGAACAAGCCGCCGCCCTGACCGACGACCCGTACGCCGCCGGCGCGGCCCTGCGGCAAGCAGCCGCCGTCGCGGGTTGCCGGATGCGCGGCGACGACATGTATCGGCTCTACTACGCGGCAGCCGAGACCGCGCGCAGCGTCGGGGACGACGCTGGAACCGCGCGGGATCTGGCCACCGCCGCCGCCACCGTCTACCGGTTCTCCGGCACCTTCGCCGAACTGCCGCCAGCCGGTGAGGCAGCCGCGCTGCTCGCCGAGGCGCAGGAGCTGGCGGGGGACGATCCAGCGGCGTCGGCCGCCGTGGCACTGGCCGAATGCGGCGTCTTCAGCGACACCGCCGAGGCGGACCTGCCGGAGGCGGTCAAGCGCGCGGAGCGGGCCGTCGACCTCGCTCGCACCAGTGGCGATCCGCTGGCGCACAGCGCCGCGCTCGACGCGCTCGCCGCGGTCCAGTGCTGGGCGGGTGACACGTTCGCCACCGCCGCCTCCTCCCGCCAGCGCGTCGACCTGCTCGCCAAGGTTCCGGCGACACCGGCCGCCGCCCTCGAACGCACGAACGCCCTGTCCGAGGCGGCCGAGTCCTCCGTCGGCGTCGGCGACCTGGCCGCCGCCCGCCGCTGGGGCGAGCAACTCCGGGATCTGCCGCTGCTGGCCGAACGCGGCGACTTCGCGACCTCGCGCCTGCTGCTCGCCGACGCGCTCGCCGGGAATGCCGAGGGCGTACTGGCTGCTTGCGGTCGGTTCCGCGACGCGTGGGGACTGTCGGGCGGGCTGCATACGCCCACCCTCGCCACCGCAGCGGCGGCCGTCGCGATGATCCACGGTCTCCGGGGCGACGAAACCGCCCGCGCCGAATGGCTGGGGGTCGTCGACGAACTCGATGTCGCCCCGGAGCTGAAAGCCGGCTACAACGCCGTGTTCGACGCGATCGTGCTCCTTCACGAGGGTCGGGCCGACGAGGCGTTCGCGCTCCTGGCGACCGAACCCGACGAGATGAGCGAGTGGGCCATCTGGGTGTGGCGGCACTGGTATCTCGCCGTACGCGCCGAAGCCGCGGCCCTGTCCGGACAGCCGGACGCCCGCGACCAGATCGCCGCCGCCCGCCCGATCGTGGCCGGCAACTCGATCGCTTCCGCCCACCTCGACCGCGCGGAAGCGTTGCTGGACAACGACTCCAGCCGCGTACTCGCCGCCGCGGCGGCGTTCGAGGCCGCGGGCAGCCGCTACCAGCGGGCGCGGACGCTCGTCCTCGCCGGCGGCGACCACGCGAAACAGGGCGTGGCTGCCCTGGCCGACCTCGGCCTCGCCCCCAGCACGCCATGATCAGCGGAAGCTTCGTGGCGCTATGACACCGCGAAGCTTCCGCTGATCATGAAACGGTGCGGTCAGGCGACCAGCGAGTCGATCTGGTTGATCGACAGCGTGGCACCCTCCACGACGCCCATGTCGAGCACCTGCTGCAGTCCTTCGGCGGTCTCGTACGTGCTCACGTAGGTGGCCCGGGTGCCGCCGTCGTGGGCGTCGAACCGGTAGGTGTTCCGCGAGACGGGCAGGTCTGACAGCGGCTTGAAGTCCTCGTCGGCGAACCCGTCGTCGAAGGCGAAGCCGGTCGGCTCGTCGACCGCCGTGACCAGCCAGTATCCGGCGTGCTTGTCGCCCTCCGGCCCGGTCATGACGTACGTGACGCGACCGCCGGGCGTCAGGTCGTGCTCGACCACCGTCGCCGGGTAGGTCGGCGGGCCCCACACCTTCTCCAGCTGGCGCGGGTCGGCGTACACCTGCCAGATCCGCTCCACCGGCGCGGCGAAGTCCGCGATGATGGTCAAGGTCAGGTTGTCGATGTCCGGCTGGACGTCGGTAACCGGCATGATTCAATCCTCCTGGTCGAAATCCGACGCGATGAGCGCGTCGATGCGTGTGATGCGGCCACGCCAGATCTGTTCCAGCTCGGTGAGCATGGACCTCACCGACCGCACGGCCTCCACGTCGCCACTGGCCAGCTGTTCGCGGCCGTTGCGCCGCTTGGTGATCAGCCCGGCCTTCTCCAGCACGGCGACGTGCTTCTGGACCGCGGCGAAGCTCATCTCGTACTTCTCCGCGAGTGCCGAGACGGAGTGCTCTCCGGCCAGCACCCGGCGCAGGATGTCGCGTCGCGTGCGGTCGGCGAGCGCGTGGAACAGGGCGTCTGCCCGATCTTCGCTCTCGGTCACGCTTCTAATGTACAACCAAATGGTTGTAGGTTGTCAAGCGGTCCGGAAGACCGCCTTCGCCGACGGGTCACGCGGCCGCCCTCTCCACCGCTCAGGGCACTGACCTCGGTTGATCAGAGCCGGCGCGGCCGCATCGACACAGGCCACTAGCCGTAACCGTCGATGTGTGGTAGGAATCCTTCAATCTTCCGGCCGACTCTGAGAATTTCCTTCATAGGGAGACGTGTATGAGAAAGGTGATGGCCGCCGCGGCCGTCCTCGCAGCTTTGATCGCACCCTCGGCGGCTGCGCCCGCGACTGCGGCCGTGGCGGTGGCGGCCGTCGCGCCCCAGCCGGGAACCTACGTGGGCAAGGGTTTCGACACCTGCACCGCGCCTTCGCAGTCGGCGATGAACGCGTGGAAGGCCAGCTCGCCGTACGGGGCGGTGGGCATCTACATCAGCGGCTCCAGCCGGTCCTGCTCCCAGCCCAACCTCACCGCGACGTGGGTGTCCAACCAGGTCGCCAAGGGCTGGCGGCTCATCCCGATCGAGCTCGACTATCAGGCCCCCTGCGGCACGCGTACGCCGAAGATGTCCAGCGACCCGACGACCGCCCGCTCGCAGGGCGCCAGCCGGGCGACCAGCGCGGTCAACGCCGCCAAGGCCCTGGGCATCCCGGCCGGCAGCGCCATCTACAACGACATCGAGCAGTACCCGACCAGCGCCTCCTGCCGGGCGGCCGTGCTGTCGTACCTGTCGGGCTGGACCGTCCAGCTGCACGCCCTGGGCTACCTGTCCGGCATGTACTCCAGCGGCTCGTCCGGCGTCCTCGACGTCTGCAACGCCTACGACGACCCGCAGTACACCCGGCTCGACCACCTCTGGATCGCCTGGTGGAACGGCGTCGCCAACACCGCCGGCGGCCAGTACTGCGCCGACACGGCGTACCCGAACCATCAGCGCCTGCACCAGTACTCCGGTGACGTCACCGAGACCTGGGGCGGCGTCACGATCAAGATCGACCGCAACTACCTCGACGTCTCGACCGTCGTGACCGAGCCTCCGGCGGAGTGGAGCACGATCGTCGACAACTCCGACACGAGCCGGTTCACCGCCAGCGCGAGCTGGGGCACGTCGAGCTACTCGACCCAGCGCTACGGCGCGGACTACCGGTTCGCCGACCCGGTCGCGGCCAGCGACCCAGCCTGGTACAAGGTGAGCATCCCGGAGACGGCCACCTATGACGTCTCGGTCTGGTACCCGGCCAACACCGGCTACAACAGCGCGACGCCGTACGTCGTGGTCACCAGCACGGGCAGCCAGTCCGTCGTGGTGAGCCAGCAGGCCAGCGGCGGCCAGTGGGTGTCGCTGGGTGTCTTCACCCTCGCGGCCGGCGACTCCGACAAGGTCGGGGTGAGCCGGTGGACCACCGGCACCGGCTACGTCATCGCCGACGCGATCCGGGTGACCCGAGTCTGACCCACATGATCATTGCGCCGGCCAAGCTGTACCAACGGGCAGATCGCCGCGGGAAACAGCATGGCTGGCGCAATGATCGCCGCTCCGGGGATAGGTAAACATTCACCTGCGCGTTCGGTGCTGATCATCAAGCCAAGCGTCGGAGTTCGCGAACCGTCGGCAGAGTGCAGCGCGATCACACCCCTGCCACTTCGGAGCGCAACCCTTGCACCATCCAAGGCGAGCGATCGCCGCACTGCTCGCGGCCCTCGCTGTAACCGTTTTCGCGGCACCGGTCCGGGCCGCGGCGCATCCGTTCGGCGATCCGCAGACCGTCGCGATCAGCCTGGACGCCGCGCGATCGGAAGTCGTCCACATTCGCTGGAAGGTCGGCGGCCTCGACGACCTCACGCTGCTCGGCGTCTCGCTCGGGCTGCTGCCACGCGATCGGGTCATGCTCGACGGCGCGGTCTTCTTCCAGGCTTCCGACGCGGCGGCGATCGGCCCGTCGCCGCGATTCGCCGAGTACCTGCTGCGCCAGGTCACCGTCGCCAGTGACGGCGAGACCTGCGCCGGGACCGTGCAACCGCCCGCCGATCTGGCCAAGTCCGGAGTAACGCTCGACTTCGCCTGTCCGGCTGCGGTCGGCAAGGTCACCATCGCGGTGCGTACCCTGACCGACCTCAACTCCGCGTACCAGACGCTCGCGACCGGCCCGAACGGCGAGCGCGCGGTCTACGCCGCCGGCAAGGACACTCACGACTGGGTTCTCGGCTCGGCGTCCGGTGACGAGACCAAACGCTCGGCCGCCGTGCAGCTCGGCCTGGTCGTCGGCGTCTCGCTGCTCGTCGTGGTCCTGCTTGTCCTCCTGGTACGCCGAAAGCAGCGCACGAAGCGGGTGACACGGTGACCGCCGCCGACCAGTTGCAGGAGATCCTGCGGTCGCCGGGCGTGCCGCCGCTGGCCTTCGCGCTCGCGTTCGCCGCCGGGGCCGGGCACGCGGTGACCCCCGGGCACGGCAAGAGCCTGGCGGCGGCGTACCTCGTGGGGGCGCGGGCGCGCCTGCGCGACGCCGCCTGGCTCGGCGGCTCGGTCGCCGTGATGCACACGGTGTCGGTGCTGGTCATCGGTCTGGCGTGGACGTTTCTGTCGCTGTCGGACGTCCTGCCGATGGGACAGCTGACGACCTGGTTGCAACTGGTCGCCGGCGTGCTGGTCATCGGGACCGGGATCTGGCTTATCCGGCGTCGGCTGCACGGTCATCGTCACGGTCACGGTCACGGTCACGGCCACGGTCATCCGCATGATCACAGCCATCCGCATGACCATGCCCATGAGCACGAGCACGAGCACCCGCAACCGTCGGGAAAGCGTCCGGGGCTGATCCTGCTGGGCGTCTCCGGCGGACTCACCCCGTCGCCGGCCGCCTTCCTGGTGCTGGTCACCGGCCTGTTTCTCGGCCGAGCCGGATTCGCCCTGCTGCTCGTCATGACCTTCGGCCTCGGCATGGCCGTCGTGCTGTTCGGCGTCGGCGCGCTCGCCGTCGCGGGCAGCTCGATCGTGGTCCGCGGCGCGCGGTCGCGATCGCTGCTCCGCCTGGCCACCCGGGTGGCCCCAGTTGTGGCCGCCGCCGGCATCACGGTGCTCGGCGTCGGCATCACCGTCCTGGCAACGATCAATCTCACCACCGTCACCTAAGGAGACGCTTCACCATGTCGCACCGACTGCGTACGGCCCGGCGGGGGACTTCCGTCCTCCGGGTCGTGCTGGCGTCCGTGCTCGTCGCCGGATTCGGGGCTACTGTCCCCGTCTCCGCCGGCGCGCAGGACGTCGCGGCCGGCACCCCGCCGACCGTCAACCTGCGTGACGGGCAGACCCTGGAAGGCACCGTCAAGCTGAACGCCGGGCCGACGACCGAGAACGACTCGGTCGCCGCGCTCAAGGTCGATGGTGTCACCGTGGACACCGCGAAGACGGCCGGCACCGCGCACCTCGCCTTCGCCATGGGCGGCAACGGAACCGAGGCGCGGTACCACAACTACCTCACCGTCAACGGCCGTACCGCCGAGGCCGACCGGGTCTACTTCCCGGACATCCCCGGTGGGCAGAGCGCCGCCCTCGACTTCCCCGGCGACTGGCTGCGTACCGGGGTCAACACGATCACCGTCCACGCCGGAGCGAACTGGGTCGACTCCACCAACACCGCCGCTGTCGGCTACGAAGTCCTCCCGTACGGCGAAGGCGGCCGCTGCCCGAACTACGACGACTTCCCGTTGACCAGCATCGGGCTGAGTCTGATCGGGGTCGTCGCCGACGGCGAGCAGAACGCCTTCAGTTACACCTTCGGCGACGGCACCTGCGGCAGCTCGCCGCACCTGCTCACGCAGGACCTGACCTTCGTCGTCTCCGGCGAGATCGGCAGCACCGCCGGGCTCAGCGCCGACCTCGACACCACCACCCTGGCCAACGGCGAGCACGCCGTCACCGCCGCGACGGCGTCGGGTGCGAGCACCTCGGTCAAGGTCACCGTCAACAACGCCCCGGCCGGCGCCGCCAAGGTGACCCCGGCCGACGGCTCTCGCGTACGCGGGACGCAGCCGGTCATCGCCGCCCTGCCGACCGGGACCGACGGCTCGGTGACGTCGCTGAACATCGACGGAGCCGCCGCCGAGAACCCCGTGTCGCTGGCAACCGGGACGGCCGTCCTCGGCCTGACCGTCGAGGCGGGCAACTCGGTCGAGGCGAAGTACCACAACTATCTGCTGGTCAACGGCAACCGGGTGGATCTCGGCGGCGACTACGGCGTGGCCGGCGCGGAGTTCGTCACGGTGAAGTTCCCGCACCGGTTCCTGCACCTGGGCGACAACGTCATCGAGGTGAAGACCGGCGACTACAACGGCACCGTGAACGGCGCGACCTGCGCCAACCACGACGACTTCAAGCTCACCCGCAGCTCGGCGAACCTCGCGCTGACCGGCGCGGGCATTGTCACGCCGGGGACGGCGTACATCGTCTCGACCGCGACGAACGGCACGGTGACCAAGGCCGAGGCGACGACGGACTCGCTCGCGCTCGGCGACGGTACCTGCGGCGCGAACAAGGAGGCGGAGTTCCACTTCGCCGTCGCGGACGCCCCGACCACCGCCACGGTCGAGACGCTCGGTGCCGGCAACGCCCACCTGCGCATGTTCATCGGCGGCAACGGCGCGGACAGCGGCTTCGACAACCAGGTCCTGATCAACGGCATCCCGCTGGCGATGGGCATCTGGGAGAAGGAGACCGCCGACCTGTCCTTCCCGAACGAGTGGCTGACCCCGGGCGTCAACGTCGTCGAGTTCATCGCGGGCAGCGACCACGGCAGCGCCAACGGCGGCTGTGACAACTTCGACGACTACACCCTGCGCGATTTCGAGCTGGCTCCGGCCGGCGCGAAGGCGTCCCTGCTGACCAAGCAGATCGCGGGCGCAAACGTCACCATCGGCTCGTCGACCTATCCGACCGGCAGCCCGGTGACCGTCTGGGTCGGCGACGGCTCCTGCCGCAGCAACAACAACTACGTCCTCGACAAGACGATCCTGTTCGAGGTCACTACCGACGACGGCGGTACGCCCTCCGCGCTCGGCCGCCGCGCCGACGTGAACACCGCCTCGCTGGCCGATGGCGCGCACCAGATCAAGGCGGTGGCCGGCGGCAAGACCGCGACACGACAGTTCACTGTGGACAACACTGCGCCCCAGATCGAGAACAGCACGCCGGCCGAGGGTCAGAAGCTCACCGCGACGGTGGCGCTGACGGTCAAGGTCAAGGACGCCTCCGGCGTCGTCGGCACACCGGTCGTCAAGCTCGACGGCACGGTGGTCGCCGAGGGTTCCCAGATCGGCCACGGCCTGCCGGCCGGAGCGCACACGATCGCCGTCACCGCGGCCGACACCCTCGGCAACAAGGCGACCCGGGAGATCCACTTCACCAGCGCGAGCATCCCGGACGTGCCCACCGACCTGACCGCGACCGTCACCGGCGGCACCTCGCCGTCGGCGACGCTGACGGCCAAGACGCCAGGCGCCGACGGCACCGCCCTGACGGCGACCTTCACCAAGGCCGACGTGGTCCTGCCGACCTCGGGTTACCAGGGCACGGCCTCGGCCGTCCCGACCACGCTCGACGTAGCGCACGACGCCACCGTCAAGGTCGAGTCGCTCAAGCCGCTCGACGGCCAGAGCATCGACACGCCGTCCGGCCGCGACGTCGTCTTCCAGCGCTACGACCTCGCCGTCGGCACCGCCGCGACGCCGGTACTGCGCTGGGAGGGCACCATCGACCCGGCCCGGGTCGTGGCGCTGCGGGTCTGGCAGCCCTCCACGCAGAAGTGGGTGGTGCTCACCAGCGCCCGGGGTCAGGCCGGCAAGTCGACCGTGCTGGCCGCGCAACTGGGCGCGGAGTACCGCGACGGCTCGACCGCGCACGTCCTGGTCACGGGCGAGGACCCGTTCGCCGACGACCTGTCGCCGCACGACTCGACCGCGCAGAACGACAAGGACAAGTTCGAGGACCCGAGCACCTACGACTTCGCGATCGCGCACTACACCGACACGCAGTACCTCACCGAGGGTGCGGCGGGCGGCACCTACGACGACTTCGACGGCACGGCCGAGCCGACCGATCTGGAGACGGCGGAGGAACAGGCGATCTGGCAGGCGGCGTACCGCTCGGAGACGCAGTGGATCGCCGACAACGCGGCCAGCCGCAAGATCGCGTACACCGCGCACACCGGTGACGTGATCGAGAACGACTACTACGACCCGCTGGCCAGGAAGCCGGACGGCTCGCTCCTGCGGCCGGGCCTCGACGAGCAGGTCAACCGGGAACTCCAGGTCGCCTCGGGCTTCCAGGGCATCCTCGACAGCAACGGCCTGGTGAACCAGGTCATCGCCGGAAACCACGACAACCAGCTGGGCGCCGAGACCGGACCGGATTCGCGGTTCAGCAAGACGTTCGGCGCGAGCCGCTACTACCAGGTGGCGCAGGGCTGGCCGGCCGGTTCCGAGTACCACGCCTGGGACGAGGTGACCAACCCCGACGGGACGGTCACCCCGGGCAAGGACAACCAGAACAACTACATCCTGTTCTCGGCGGGCGGCCTCGACTTCGTCGCGGTCGGGCTCTCCTACGGCGTGACGCCGCAGGAGGCCAAGTGGGCGGACTCGATCTTCAAGCGGTACAAGGACCGCAACGGGATCCTGCTGTCCCACGACTACCTGCGGCCGTCGACCAACCCCGACGGGCGGGGCGCGGACTTCTCCGCGCCGGACGGCTCGCCGCTGTACAAGACGGTCGTCGAGGCCAACCCCAACGTCTTCCTGGTCCTCGCCGGGCACGAGCACGGGGTCGGCACGAACCTGAAGACGAAGGTCGGCGTCACCGTCACCCACGACGTGGTGGAGCTGCTGGCGGACTACCAGTTCTACACGGTCTCGGCCGGTGAGCTGTGGCCCGGCAAGATCGACGCCAACGGCGACATCGACGTCAACGGCGACGGCACGATCGACCACAAGGCGACCGACCGGCTGCAATTCGGCGCGAGCTTCCTGCGCCTGCTCCAGTTCGACGTCGCGCGGGCCGAGCTGCACATCGACACGTACTCGCCGTTCCTGAACAACTTCGGGGCGACCGAGTACGACATCCGGCAGGACGGCAGCCAGACCAAGCCGCGCTACAACGGCTCGGAGGACAACCTGACGCTGCCGGTCGACCTGACGACCCGCAAGACGTCGTTCTCGACCGACTCGCTGGCGGCGTACGTGCCGTCCGGGACGATCGGGACGGATCAGGTCACGGCGAACGGCACCGCCACGGCGACCTGGACCGGGCTGGCCCCGGCGACCTCGTACGGCTGGATCGTCACGGCGGAGAGCAGCGACGGCGGTGTCGCGGTCGCTCAGCCGTCCGTGTTCCGCACGACGAAGGGCCGCCCGGAGCTGACCGTCACCACCATCCCGGTGGAGTGGGGGACCGCGGCCACCGTGTCCGTCAAGCTCGCCGCCGCTGGTGTGCCGGTGACCGGCACGGTCGAGCTGCGGGAAGGCGACAAGGTACGCGGTTCGGCGATGCTGGCCGGCGACACGCTGACGTTCCCGCTGCCGGTCGGCCTGTCCGCCGGTACGCACGAGCTGACGGTGTCCTACTCGGGCAACGACCAGCTCGAGTCGGTGCAGACCCCGGTCACGGTGACGGTGAACCTGCCGCCGGCGTGGAACGCGGGTACGCAGTACAAGGCCAACGCCAAGGTCGGCTACGACGGCAAGGCGTACCTGGCCGCGTGGGCGTCGAAGAACGCCAAGCCCGGGGACCCGAACGGCGCCTGGCAGGAACTGGCGATGACCGAGGACGGCGTGGCCGGCTGGACGCCGTCGCGGATCTTCACCGCCGGTGACGTCGTGTCCTACGAGGGCAAGACGTACAAGGCGCTGTGGTGGACGCGCAACCAGAAGCCGGGCAACCCGACCGGGGCGTGGGCCGAGGTGGCTCCGACCCCACCGGACAACAGCCCGGCGGCCTGGACGGCGACCACCGTCTACACCGCCGGTGACCGGGTGACCTTCGACCGCCACGTCTACGAGGCCAAGTGGTGGACCCGCAACCAGGCTCCGGGCGCCGCGAACGGCCCCTGGAAGCTGATCAAGTAAGCGAAGTGGCGACAACCGGATAGGTCAGCGCAGGAACCGGTCCTCGGCCTCGTCGGCGGGGACCGGTTCGGCGAACAGGTGGCCCTGCCCGTACGCGCAGCCCAAGCGGACCAGGTGAGCGCGCTGCTCGGCGGTCTCCACCCCTTCGGCGATGAGCCGCAGGCCGAGTTTGTGTCCCATCAGGATGATCGAGTCGACGAGGTCGCCGCTCTTGGCGTCCTCACCCAGCCGCGACACGAACGACTTGTCGATCTTCAAAGCGTCGATGGGCAGCCGGTGCAACGCCTCCAGCGACGAATAGCCGGTGCCGAAGTCGTCGATGTACAGCTCGCAGCCCAGCGCGTGGATCTCCTCGAGGAAGGTCCGGGCCTGCGCGGGGTCCCGCATGACCACGCTCTCGGTCAGTTCCAGCGCGAGCCAGCGCCCCTCGCACCCGGTCTCGTTCAGGCACTCGGTCAGCGTGCCGATCAGCGTCCGGGTCCACAACTGGCGGTGCGACACGTTCACGCTGACACGCAGGTCCCGGCCTGTCGCCGCCCGCCACGCGGCGAGCCGGCGGCACGAGTCGACGAGGATCTGCTGGCCGATGCCGATGACCAGCCCGGTCTCCTCGGCGATCGGCAGAAAGTCGGCCGGATCGAGCAGGCCCCGGGTCGGATGCTCCCAACGGGCGAGCGCCTCGAACCCGTCGATCCGCCCGGTCGGCAGGTGCACGATCGGCTGCACGAAGGTCCGGATCTCCTGCCGTTCCAGAGCCCGGCGCAGCTCCGACTCGACCTGCAAGCGGCGGACCGCCTTGGTACGCATCGAGTCGTCGAAGACCGCCTGCGAACCCTTCATGCGGGACTTCGCGGTGTACATCGCGATGTCGGCGTCGCGTACCAGATCCTCGGCGGTCGCGGCGGACGAGTCGCCGAAGGTCACGCCGATGCTCGCGGTCACGACCACGTCGTGCCCCTGCACATGGAACGGCTCGGCCAGGCTGGTCTGGAGTCGCCGGGCGACGTCGTCGGCGTCGGAGTTCTGCGCGATGTCGTCGAGCAGGATGAGGAACTCGTCCCCGCCGAACCGTGCCGCGGTGTCCGAATCTCGTAGGTTCTCGTTGATCCGGGCGGCGACCTCGACCAGCAGCCCGTCCCCGGCCGCGTGCCCCAGGCTGTCGTTGACCACCTTGAACCCGTCGACGTCGAGGAACAACACGGCGAAATGGCGGCCGGGCGTACGCCGACGCTGGCGGATCGCCTGCCGGAGCCGGTCCAGGAAGAGCGTCCGGTTCGGCAGTCCGGTCAGGCCGTCATAGAGCGCGGCGGCCCGCAACTGCTCCTTGCCCAGTCGCAGATCGCGGACCATCCGGTCGTAGTCCAGCGTGTGCGACAGCAGCGCCGCCCAGTGGTTGACCGGTTCGCGTCCGGTCTCGACCGCGCGTACCGGGGTGTCGGCGACCGCCAGCAGTCCCCAGTCGCTGTCGTCGACCTTCACCGGCACGACGAAGACGATGCCCTCGGCCAGCCCACCGGCGACGTCGAGCAGGTACGCCGGGGGAAACGCCGTGACGTCCAGCCGCGACGGCAGCTCCGGCGGCGTCCCGCCACGCCGGTACGCCCCGGCGACCTCCAGCGTCGTCTGGTCCCCGGTCCACAGCCCGAGGCAGCCGGCCTCGGCGGGCGTACGCGCGAGCCAGCCGAGCCCGCGCGGATCGTCCCGGTGGCCCAGCAGGAGTTCGGTGCTCACCTCGTACTGCTGGCTCAGCGTCTTCTGCAGGTAGACGTTGTCGTGGAACAGCGCCCGGCCGTGCGCCTGCATCATCGCCCGCATCAGCGGCCCAGCCGGATCGTCCTGTTCGGACACCGTGGTGACCATGTCCATCAGGATCTCGGGCCGTCCGCTGGCCTGCGCCAGCCGCTGCACCGCAGCCGACAGGCCCGGCACGGTCTCGTGCCCGATCGCGTCGGCGACGGCGGCCACGTCCCGGTCGACGGCCGGCGCGGGAACCTCCGGGGCGACCGGCGCCACCGCCGCCCGCAGCTGCTCGGCGACGGTCGCTCCGGCCGGACCTGGTACGCAGCCACACGACTCGCGTACGACCAGCGCCGTCGGCACGTAATGATGGGTGATCGGCTCGCCCGAGCCGTGCAGCAGCCGGGCCAGTTCGGCGATCGCCGTCCGGCCGAGCAGGTGCACCGGCTGCCGCACGGTCGTCAGCGTGGGATCGCCGTACGCCGCGATCCGCTGGTCGTCGAAGCCGATGATGGCCTGGTCCCGAGGCAGGACGAGCCCCTGACCCGTCAGCACGCTCATGATCCCGGCGGCGTTGGCGTCCGTGCCAGCGATGAGCGCCGTCGACGGGATGCCGGCCTCGACCAGCCGCCGCCCGGCCGCCTCGCCGCCCCATTCGTGATTGTCGTCGGCGGCGAAGACGAGCCCGGGATCGACGCCGATGCCGTGCTCATCCAGCGCCTCCCGGTACGCCTCCAGCCGTTCCCGCACGTCGGTCGCGCCGAGGTAACCGGCGAAGGCGATCCGGCGATGCCCGTGCCCGATCAGGTGCGCCACCGCCGCGCGTACGCCCGCCCGGTTGTCCGGCACGATGACCGGGCAGTCCACGTCGGTCACCTCGTCGCCGACGACCACGACCGGCCGCCCGGACTGCTGGACGCTCTTCAGGTACGCCGACCCCACCGCACGCAGGATCACGACCACTCCGGCGACGTGCTCCGCGCCGACGAGGTGGTGGAATTCCGGCGCCCGTTCGATCTCGGTCTGCCCGGTGCCCGCGTCGGTCGTCTGGATCGCGAGGATGTTCGCGCCGAGTTCCCGCCCGGCCCGGGCGATCCCCGTCATGATGCCGCCGAAGTACCACCCGCCGAGAAAGGGCGAGAGCACGCCGAGCGTGAACTCCGTGGACATCAGCGACATGGTATGCCCAAATTGCGAATGACTTAACCCAGGCGCGGCCCGGACCGGCGGAAACAGCTGCCCGAAATGTCACACAAGGCGGGCGCTGCGCTGTGCGTACCATTTGCTGCGGCCGAGGGTCCGCGGGACCCTCGGCCGCACGCACCTAGGGGTTCTGGGTGAGCAGGTGGGCCTTGAAGCCCTCGCCGAACGTCGCGGTCGCGGTGCCGCTGTAGTCGGTGATGAGCACGTTGCCCGAGCCGCAGCCCCACGGGTTCCAGGTCCAGGCGAGGTAGCCGACGCCGTGCGCGTCCGCCCACGCCATCACCTGGTCGATGTAGTCGTGGGCGCAGGTGTTCTGGCCGATCTCACCCGCGACCACCGGCACCTGCGCGGCGACCGTGCCGATCTGACTGTCCCAGCAGGACGTCGTGACGCAGGCGTTGAAGTTGTACGAGTGCCAGGAGGCCACGATGTTGCCCGCCGGATCGGTCGGCTTGTACGCCAGCCACTGGGTCAGGTCGTTGGTCCAGGTCAACCCGGCGACCATGAGGACGTTCGTGGCCCCGGTGGCCCGGACCGCGTTGACCAGGCTCTGCATGCCGGCGACCTGGTAGGAGATGCCGGTGCAGGTGCCGCCGTCACGCAGGCACTTCCAGGCGGCGGTGGCGTCGCTCCAGTTGTTGGCGGCGTCCGGGTACGGCTCGTTGAACAGGTCGAACACCACCGCGTTGGTGCCCTTGAACATGGTGGCGAGCTGCGTCCAGAAGGTCGGCGCGTACTGGGCGTCCGGCATCGGCTTCTGGCAGGTCGCGTTCACATCGGAGCAGGCCGACGAGGTGCCCGTGTAAGTGCCGTGGTTCCAGTGCATCTCGACGATTGGGGTGATGCCGTTGGCCACCAGCAGATCGGCGTACGCCTTCACCGCGGACTGGTAGGTCGAGCCGCTCGGCGTGCCGAAGGTCCCCAGCCAGCAGTCCTCGTTGAGCGGAATCCGCACCGCGTGGATGTTCCAGGCCCTCATCGCGTCGACACTGGCCTGGTCCGGGGTGGCGCTGTCCCACATGCCCTTGCCCTGCACGCAGGCGAACTCGGCGCTGGCCCGGTTGACCCCCAGCAGCCGGTAGGTCGCGCCGCTCGCGGTCAGGATCTTGTTGCCGGACACGTGCAGCGCCGGGGCGGCCGTCCCGCTGGTGCCGGTGACCGTGATGGAGATCGGCGTGGTGGTCGTGGTGGCCCCGAGGTTGTCCACCGCTCGCGCGCTCACCGAATAGGTGCCGGCCGCCACGTTCGTCCACGAGTACGCGTACGGGGACGTGGTGTCCGAGCCGATCACCGTGGAGCCGTTGAGGAAGTCGACCCGGGCGACGGAGCCGTCCGGGTCGCTCGCCGTCGCGGCGAAGTTGACGGTCGCCGGGGCGGTGAACGTCTGGCCCGCCGTCGGACTCGTCAGGCTCGCGCTCGGCGGCTGGTTCGTCCCCGGGCTCGTGCTTGGACTCGTGCTGGGACTGGTGCTCGGGCTCGGTGACGTAGTGCTTCCGGTGCAGGCGACGCCGTTGAGGGCGAAGTCGGTCGGCTGCGGGAACGGGCTCGGCGGGGTGGCGCCGGACGTGGTCCGGGTCCAGTTCCCCTGCAAGCCGACGCTGGCGTTGGTCTGGTTGGTGCCGATCGCCCCGTTCCACCCCGCGTCGGTCGCGGTGATCGCGGTCGTCCCGGTGAAGGTCGCGTTCCACCCACTGGTACGCGTGTGGCCGCTCGGCAGCGTGAAGGTCAGCGTCCAATGCGAGATCGGGTCGCCGAGATTGGTGATGGACAGGGTGGTGGTGAAACCGCCCGAGGTCGGCGTCGACTGCCAGGCGTTCGTGTTGGCGTACGCGACCGTGCAACCCGCCGCGGCCTGCGCCACGCTGGGCAGCAGTACGCCCGCCGCCAGGCTGGTCACCGCGGCCGCAGTCGCGGCGACGATGGTGGACCACCGTTTCATGGAGTCACCCCATATCGAAATACGTATGTGGGAGCGCTCCCATTATTGCGGCGCTGTTTCGTCTGTCAAGAGGCGATCTCTTCGTCCCTGCTCGGCGGCGCTTCTTCGCGCTGGATCAGCCCGCTCGCCGGCGTTTTTCGCGCTGGATCAGGGTTCCTGGCCGAATCTTGACCCAAGATTCGACCTGGAACCCTGATCCAACGGTTACGGCCAGGTCGGCGACCGCCGGATCGGGTCGGCTACGGCCGGGTCAGGTCGAGGCGCGGGGCGACGAGTTCGGCGAACTGCTCGGTGAACTCGACCGGGTGCCGGTCGGGCATCACCTGGATCTCGGTCGCGCCCAGGTCGGCGTACGCCGCCGCCTCGGCGACGAAGGCGTCCACGTCGGCCAGTGGCGCCCGGGTCATCAGGACGGTCTTGGCGATCGCGTCGTAGTCCCGGCCTTCGGCGTCGCAGTGCCGCCGCAGCACGTCGAACTTGTGCGCGACCGCGTCCGGGCCGACCCCGAAGATGTTGCAGGCGTCGGCGTACCGGGCGGCGAGGCGCAGCGTCTTCTGCTCGCCGCCGCCGCCGATCAGGATCGGCGGATGCGGCCGCCGCAGCGGCGCCGGTACGCACAGCGTCTCGGCGAGCTGGTAGTGCTTGCCTTCGAACGGGCCGTCGTCGTCGCTCCAGAACTGGAGGCAGATCCGCAGGGTCTCCTCCAGCCGCTCGAACCGCTCGGCGACCGGCACCACCGGTACGCCCAGCGCCGCCTGCTCGCGCTCGTACCAGGAAGCGCCCAGCCCGAGCCGGGCCCGCCCGCCGGAGAGCACGTCCAGCGTCGTCACGATCTTCGCGAGGACCCCGGGATTGCGGTACATGACACCGGTGACCAGCAGGCCGAGGGTCATGCGCTCGGTGATCGCGGCGAGATAGCCGAGCGTCGTGTAGCCCTCGAGCATCGGCTCCCCGGCCGTGCTGGTCGCCGTCTGCATCTGGAAGAAGTGATCCATCACCGTGAACGACGAGAACCCGGCCTCCTCGGCCAGCCGGGCGGTCTGCGCCAGGGTGGGCGCGATCGCCTCCGGTTCGGCCGGGACGGAGTAGTTCCAGTAGTGAAGGCCGAGCCTCATCGTGTCACCTGCCACTTCGCTAGTACTGCATCACGCAGTACACGACGGTCGGATGGGTGAACCGGTACCACCGGTTCCACTTGTAGTTTTTCGTACACCGGTCGCCGTTGGAGGCACCCGGCACGATGTCGATGACGTGAACAGTGCCTTTCGCTTTGCACTTCGACGCCGCGACCACCCAGCCGGACCCCTTGGGGAACTTGTAGCAGTAGGTCTCGACGAGGTAGAGCGCCAGGCAGAGCCGGTAACCCTCGACCGTGATGTACGGCGACTGCGGGTCGGTGCAGGTGCCCTGCGAGTAGTCGGTGGACAGCACCTTGTAGGTGCCCCGGCTGCCGTTGCAGTTGCCGATCCCGAGGAAGCTGCCCGACTCGTCGACGGAGATGCAGTCGCCGACGTCGACCGGCGACGGCGGGGGAGCGGCTTCGGTCGTCTCCACTACGGTGGGCGGCGAGTACGAGTCGGACGGATACGGGTAGCTCGACTCGTACGACGGCGAGGTCGAGGAGTGGGAGACCGGTTCGCTCTTGTCCCGCAAAAGGAACCAGCCGCCGACGCCGACGCAGCCGCCGATGAGGCAGAGCGCGAGGATGCCGCCGACGATGCCGAAGACCAGGCCCGTCTTGCCCTTCTTGGGCGGTGGGGCCGGCGGGCCGATCGGGGCGCCGGGCGGCACCGGCGGACCCAGCGGCGGAACGGGCGCACCCGTGCTGAGCGTGGGATATGCGGCAGTCGGATCCGTGCCCGGCGGGTTCATGGGGGAACCCGGATACGCCGCCGACGGCGGCTGCTGATAGCCGGGCTGGTTCCACTCCGGAGGCTGGTTCCACTCCGGATAGCCAGGCTGATTCGGCGGAGGGGGTGTGGTCACCCGCCGAGTGTCACACAGGTGATCCACAGCTCGCCAACCGCCGGAGGGCGGGGCAACCGTCTGGCCGCCCCGCCCTCGTTCATCTATCGGTTACGCGACTGATCACGTGACACAGGGGTTGCCGCTGGGGTGCAGCGCCGTGCCGTGGACGTCGGCCGTCGACTCGGCGAGGACCACGTCGGTCAGCAGCGTGTCGAGCACGACCGCCTGCTGCGTGATGCTGGTGCCGGTGGTCGTCGTGCCGTTGAGCTTCAGCGATCCGACGACGAGCGGGATCGTCAGCGGAGCGCTGCCGACCGTCACCGTGACGCCGTTGATCTTCAGTGAGGCGATCGACGATGAGCCCGAGTAGGTCGGCACGAGGCCGCTCGGCCCGGCGGTACAGGTCACCGAGGCCGACGACTGGATGACGCCCAGCTCGATGGTGACCAGACCACCCACGGTGATCTTCGTGGACTCGATCTTCGCGGTGGACGCGGCCTTGTCACCGAGCACCGGGACGATGTTCTGGTTGTTCGGCGACAGGTCGGTGGTCGCGGTGATCACCTTGGCGTCGACGTTCACCAGACCGGAGGTCAGCTTGACGCTGGCCACGGTGTCGCTGTCGGCCGCACACGGCAGGTCCGCCGGGTTGGCCTTGCCGGCCTTGAGGCCGGCCAGGTTCAGCGCGGTCCCCGAGCAGGAGAACACGCCGTTGCGGTCCTGGTCGACGATCGTGCCGACGCCGGTCGGGTCGATCAGCGCCGCCCCGGTCGGAGCGGACAGCGTCACCGTGAAGGTCTCATTGTTCTCGTCGATCGTGTCGTTGACGATCGGGACCGTGACCTGCTTACTGGTCTGCCCGGCGGCGAAGGAGACGACACCGCTGGTGGCGGCGTAGTCGGCCGGGGCCGTCGCCGTCCCGTTGCTGGTGGCGAAGCTCGCGCTCACGGGGAACGGAGCCGGAGCCGACAGCGACACGGTGAAGGTGGCGTTCCCCGCGTTCTCGTTGACGGAGACGTCGTTGATGCTCAGGCCCGGCACCACGACCGTCAGGTTCTGCACGAAGCCGCGGCTCGTGCCGTCGATGAGGAAGTCCACCGCACAGTGGTGCGTACCGGCGGCGGCGTTGGCCGCCACGTTCACCGTTTCGGTGAAGTGCGCGTCGGCACCGCTGGTCACGACCTCGCTGCCCGGGTTGAAGGACAGCGACAGCGGCGGGCCGCAGCCGAACGGCGTCGGGGTAACGGTCACCTTGATCGCCTGGATGCCGGCGAGGATGGCTTCCGAGACCTGGTCCGACGGCACGTTGTTGAGCAGTACGCCGCCGGTCGCGTTCACGATGTCGGTGAACTGGCCACTGACATCGAGGTTGCCCACGTTCACCGCGACGACCCGGACGTTCGCCGCCTGCAGCGCCGAGATCGTCTGGGCGAGCGAGTGGCCGTTGCTCGGGTCCTGCGACGGCGCGTCACCGAAGATGACGATGATGCGCGTGCCGTCCGGCCGGAACGTGACCGCCCCGGTGGACAGCTCGTATAGGGCGTTCAGGTCCGCCTCCGGGAGGTCGCAGCCACCGCCGGCGCTCCAGAGGTTGATCCCGGCCTGCACGGCCGCCGCGTCCGAGGTGATCGCCTGATCCACCTTGAACGGCACCGCGTCGCAGTTGAAGTCCTTGTACTCCGCGACGCCGAACTGTGCGGTCGGCTGGGCCGAGCTGATCGTCGAGAGCACGCCGGCGGCGTTGGTGCGGACGTCGCCGATGGCGGCGCCCATGCTGCCGGTGGTGTCGGCCAAGAAGACGATGTCCGGCTTGGGCGGCACCGTCGGCGTGTGGACGGTCTTGACGATGTCCGCCGTGCCGCCGGGCGGCAGGGTCAGTGTGACGTTCGCAGGTTCGACTCCGGGTTCGGTCGCCGCGGCCGGGGTGGTCGCGAAGCTGAGGCCGGAGGCGAAGGTCGCCAGCGCAGCGAGTGCGATACCCGTACGCAGACGTCCGGACCGCCGTCGGTCGGTCAGGAACATGGTCGCTCCTTTCGCGGGCAGCCGTCATCGGCATCGCCATTCGAATCGCCGTGACGATCCCGATGCGACGGCCAGTGGGGTTGGATGACCACAGTCAAGTAAATGAATTAAGTGCCATCAACTCTTGACTATCCTCAATGGCTGTGCCGATTGATCTCCGTACGCTCGAGGACCGTCCCCAGTGGAGCGGATTGGACGGTGAATGGGTACCCGATCGGCCGATCCGACCGGAGTGGCTATCCCGGTCCCGTGCCCTGTCACGTGAGAATCCCACGCGATTCATGTCCCTCTGTCGGTACTCCGACAATGCCGTGTCTATTGTGGTCCAACCCCGGTTAGTCGGGACCCAGTGGTCCGGACTGCCGGGGTCGGGCTCAGCGGCCCGGGCTCAGCGGCCCGGACTCAGCGGTCGGTGACGATTCCCTCGGCGCGTACGCCGGGATCGGCGGCGAGCCGCAGCCGATAGGTCGTGCCGGCGCGCAGCCCGGTCCAGCACCAGACGTGCCACCCGCCGTCGCCCGGCCAGGCCGCCTCGATCGGGTCGTACCCCGTGCCCTCGACGGCGACGGTCGCCGGTCCTGAAGTGCTGAGCAGGGCGCAGGCCCGGCCGGTGGCGGTCACGAAGGCGGCTGTGTCGGCGGCGTACGCGACCGGCAGTGCTCGCACGTCGGCCGGGGTTCCGGCGTCGACCGGCCGGTTCAGCGGCTCGATGGCGGTCAGGGCGACGGCGGTGGCCCGGCCCGCCGCGCGCGCCTCGCGATCCGCGTCGGCGGCCGCCGACGCCCGATTTCCGGCCTGCTCGGCCGTTGCCCGCGCGGTCACCGCGATCGTCACCACGACCGCCGCCAGCAGCGCGAGACCGATCTTCCTCGCAAACGTGTGCGTCACCGTTCCTCCCCAGGATCGCGCGCTCACGTCTCTCGAACGCGCGTACTAATATCCTTTCACGACAGTTGCCCTTCGTCAACGTTTTCGACGCCGCTGCGGACCTGAGTGATTCGGCGTTCACGCTGCTCAGGGTCTATGACGCGATAGGAGATATGCCACAGTGCGATCACGACGAGGATCGCCGCGACCGCCCAGCCCGGCAGCGGTCCGCCGAACGCGCCGAGCAGCAAGGTGAAGGCGATGGCGGGGACGCCCCAGCCGAACACCCAGCGCACCGGTACGCCGCCGCGCGCCCCGGTGAAAGTGGCGACGAGGAAGTAGAACGCCGCCCCGCCGCAGAGCACCCAGCGGTCGGCCGCCGGCAGATGCCCGCCGGGATGCGCCGCGATCAGGCCGAGCCCGGCGGACATGGCGACGATCGCGCCGGTCATGACGTAGTGCGCGGGGAGGGTGAGGCGGAGCGCGAAGGTGCGGGCGCCGTAGTTGGGCAGTGCGCTGGAGCCGTATTGCAGGGTGAGGTACCAGATCGCGACGAGCAGCCCGAATCCGGCGATCACCGACAGCCACAGCGCGCGGTCCCACTCCGGTACGCCGGCCGCAGCGGACACCAGCTGGGCGACGGCCTCGCCGAGCACGATGATGACGAACAGGCCGAGCCGCTCGCCGAGGTGGGGCGCGTTCGGCTGGGCCGCCTGGATGTCGGGCAGGTCCGGCGCCCGCACCGGCCGCCGCCGGACGTTGCGCGCCATCCGGCGAAGCCAGACCTCCCGCTGCTTCTGCTGTTCGCGCTGCTCGGCGGCGATCTGCTTGTCCGGGTCGAGGGACAGGACGAAGGAGGTGACGATGTCGAGCACGACCCCGGCGAGCCACAGGTAGTACCGCGAATCGGCCAGCCACAGCGACACGATCCACGGGATCACGCCGTTGCCCTGACGGGCCGCCGGCCAGTCGGTCGGGACCAGGTTCGATCGCTTCCAGGTGAACGCGGCCAGGATCCGGCACCCCACGTACGCCAGCACGAACACCCGGTAGTCGTCGCCGTGCCCGTGAACGGCGTGCGGGATCGCCGCGGCCATGACGGCGATGCCGAACATCGCGATCAGGATCGGTCGCTGGCTGACCCGGTCCGCGCGCACGTTGGCGTACAGGCTGAAGGAGGTCCAGACGCTCCACATGGCGTAGTAGAGGATCGCGAAGACGCCGACCTGCTTGAGGCTCAGGTCCTCGTGCAGCAGATGGGCCAGCTGGGCGACGGCCGCCACGATGACGAGATCGAAGAAGAGCTCAAGCCAGGTGGCGTGCCGTTCCTCGACGGCGGCGGGGTTGGACATGATCGGAACTATCTCACCAGCCCGTCCTGGCGACCGGGGCGGATCATGTGAAAAGTCTTAACGGTCAATGTCGCATGGTTCGTGAATCAATTACGGTGACAGCTTCCGATAGAAGGGAAACCGTTATGGCACACCGGATTCGGCTCGCCCTCGCCGGCGCCGCGCTCGCCCTCGGGGCCGCGACGCTCACCGCCGCGCCCGCCCACGCGGCGAGCCTGGTGACCTGCGAGAGCGAAGGCGGCTACTACGACTGCTACCTGCCCAGCGGGTACTACGGCCAGGTCTGGTACTACGACGGCGTACACGTCGCCGGGACCGACGGCTACAGCTCCATGGGCGGCTCCTGTGTCGTCGGCACCAAGCACAGCGTCCGCGTGACCTTCGACGGGGGCGGCCGGTCGAGCACCTCGTTCACCTGCGCGGCCTGACCCCGTCGCTATTACCTGCAGATCAGGGATATGCAGCCTTCCCGAGCCTCGGGAAGCACGCATATCCGTGATCTGCAGCCAAAGAGAGCGGCAAAAGAGAGCGGCGTTGACATCGAAGGAGCGGCATACCACGCTGTGGGAGCGCTTCCACTCCACGGGAGCGAACGCCCCTGAGGGGCGAACTCGTGAAGAGCCCACAACCCGAAGGACGCCCGACGATGAGAAAGAGCCGCATCGCCCTGCTGGCCCTGACGCTGGCAGCGGCAAACCTCGCCGTCCCCACCGGACCCGCGACCGCCGAGGCCGCCCCGGTGACGGTGACCGTCAACGCCCGAGCCGGCCTCGACAACGTCAGCGACGCCGCGTACGGAGTCAACCACGCGGTCTGGGACACCGCCCTCGGCACGAACGCCGTCGCCGACCTCCTCAAGGACGCGGGTACGCAGATCATGCGCTACCCCGGCGGATCCTATTCGGACATCTACCACTGGAAGACCAACACCGCCCCGGGCGGCTATGTCGCCCCCGACACCGACTTCGACCACTTCATGGCCGGTGTCCAGCGGGCGAACGCGCAGGCGATGGTGATCGCCAACTACGGCACCGGTACGCCGGAGGAAGCCGCGGAATGGGTGCGCTACGCCAACGTCGAGAAGAACTACGGCGTGAAGTACTGGGAGATCGGCAACGAGCTGTACGGCAACGGCCACTACGGGTCGAACTGGGAGGCCGACGACCACGCCGACAAAAGCCCGGCCGGCTATGCGACCGTCGTCAAGCAGTACGCCCAGGCGATGAAGGCGGTCGACCCGACCGTCAAGATCGGCGTCGTGCTGACCACCCCGGGCAACTGGCCGGACGGGATCGTCGCCGGCGGTGACGCCGGAACCTGGAACCAGGTCGTCCTGCAGATCGCCGGGCCGAGCGTCGACTTCGCCATCCTGCACTGGTACCCGGGCGGTTCGAACGGCCCGGAGGCGCTGTCGAAGACCGCGCAGGTGACCGACGCGGTGTGGCTGGCCCGCCAGCAGATCACCAAGTACGCCGGGAAGAACCTGGGCATCGCGCTCACCGAGATCAACACCGGCTACGGCCAGAACACCCAGCCGGGCGCGTTGTTCGCCGCGGACGCGTACGCGAGTCTCACGGCCGCCGGCGTCTTCAGCGTCGACTGGTGGAACGTCCACAACGGAATCGGCACGGTGTCGACGGTGGCGGGCCACACCGACTACGGCGACTTCGGCATGCTCTCCAGCGCCAACTGCACCGCCGACGGCACCGTCTGCCAGCCCGCCTTCAACACCCCGTTCGGTCCTTACTTCGGGCTCTCGCTCGCCTCGAAGTTCGCCCCGGCCGGCGCCCAGCTCGTCCGGGCGGCCGCGAGCGATCCGCTGGTCAAGACGCACGCCGCCCGTAAGCCCAACGGCGACCTGTCGGTCCTGCTCATCAACGAGGACGAGGCGAACGCCAAGTCGGTCACGCTCAGCTACGCCGGCTACTCGCCGGCCACCACCGCCCAGGTGGCCGGCTACGGCAACGGCGACACCGCGATCACCACCGCCAGCGGCACGGCCACCTCGGTCACCCTCGCGCCGTACTCGCTGACCGTGCTCACCCTGCACCCGACCGCCGCGGTCACCGGCCCCGCGCAGCCCGCCCGTCCGGCCGCGTCCGGCGTGACGGCCACCGACGCCACGCTGAGCTGGCCCGCCGGGACCGCGGGGCTCAAGTACGAGGTCCACCGGCAGAACGGCACCATCACCGAACAGTGGGGCGAGACCACCGGCACCAGCTTCACCGTCCACAACCTCACGCCCGGCACGCGCTACACGGCCAACGTGATCGCGCGCGACGGCACCGGCAAGGTCTCGTGGGCCTCGCCGCCCGTGACATTCCAGACTGGTACGCCCAGCGCAGCGCCCTGTGCGGTGACGTTCGCGGACGTCAACGACTGGGGCAACGGTTATGTCGGCAGCGTGGACATCACGAACACCGGCACGAACCCGATCGACACCTGGAACCTCGCCTTCACCTGGCCGACCGCGTGGCAGCAGGTCAGCGGCGGCTGGAACGGCACCTGGACGTCCACCGGAGCCGCCGTACGCGTCTCGAACGCCGACTTCAACCGCACGATCGCGCCCGGCGCGACGGTCAACGTCGGCTTCGTCGGGGCGTACCAGGGGCCGAACGTCCTCCCTGCGCTGTTCACGCTGAACGGCGCCCTCTGCACCACCCGGTAACCGATGGGCCGGGGCGACAGCCCCGGCCCACCCTCGCCGCGCCTGTCTAAGGTGGATGTATCTCCTGACACATCGGATCGCCAAGGAGGGCGGCGCATGGGCGTCGACGACGAACTTCGGCTCCGTCATCTCGCCGACGTCCAAGCCACGATTTCGCGCCTCTCCCAGAACTCATTCGCGGTTCGCGGCTGGGCGGTGACGCTGGTGTCGTTCGTTCTCGCGATCCTCGGGACTCGTGCACAGGGCCCGTCGGCGGTCATCCTCGGCGTGCTGCCCATCGCGGTCATCTTCTGGTTTCTCGACGCCTACTACCTGCGGCAGGAACGCCTCTTCCGCCGCCTGTACACGGCGGTCGGGTCGAGCATCGCGGCGGACGAACGTGGTGAGCCGGAACGGCCCGCCGTGCCGCTGTTCGACATGTCCGTCGATGCGTACTCGGCCGACGCGCCCGGTCTGATCGCCACCCTCCTCACCTGGCACGTCGTGGCGATCCCGGGCATTCTCAGCACGGTGGCCTGCATATACGCCGCGCTTGTCGCTTGACGTGAGTGCGCTGTCGCGGCCTGGCGGACGGCATAGGATCGCGGCATGGGAACGGAGATCGAACGCAAGTTCCTGCTCGCCTCGGACGCCTGGCGGTCCTCGGTCGAGCGGTCCATCTCCATGGTGCAGGTCTATCTGGCGTACACCCCGCATTCCCAGGTACGCCTGCGCCGCACCGGTGACAAGGCGTACCTGACGGTGAAGGGCGCGAAGACCGGGATCTCCCGCGCGGAGATCGAGACCGAGGTGCCGCCGTCGTTCGCCGACGAGATCCTCGAAGCGGGGCTTTACGCCCTCAACCCGGTCGTGAAGACCCGCCACCTCGTCCCGGTGGCCGGCCACGTCTTCGAGATCGACGAGTACGCCGAAGCCAACGCCGGGCTGGTCGTCGCCGAGCTGGAACTGCCGGCCGAGGACACTCCGCATCCGCGCCCGGACTGGCTGGGGGACCAGATCAGCGACGATCCCCGGTACGCCAACCTCGCTCTCGCCGAATCCCCGTTCACCACCTGGCGCTGAGTCGCGGCGAGTCAGCGCGACGGCGGCGGGGCGGTGCTTCCGCGGACGACCAGACGCGTTGGAACGAGCGTGGTGCCGGTCTCGTGCTCGGCGCGCTCGATCTGCCGCAGTACGCCTTGGACGCAGCGCCGGCCGACTTCGGCGAAGTCCTGGTGGACCGTGGTCAGCGGTGGGATGAAGGAGTTCGCCTCGGGGATGTCGTCGAAGCCGACGACGCTGACGTCCTCGGGGATCGACTTGCCTCGTTCGTGGAGCGCGCGGAGGATGCCGAGCGCCATCTGGTCGTTGGCGGCGAAGACCGCCGTGCAGCCGGGTTCCTCGGCCAGGCGGAGCCCGGCCTGGTAGCCGGATTCGGCCGACCAGTCGCCGGACAGCGGTGGGGGCACCGGGCGGTCGGCGGCTTCCAGTGTCTGCCGCCAGGCGAGCGCCCGGCGGTTGCTGGCGAAGGACTCCTCCGGGCCCGTGACGTGCCACACAGTGTGGTGCCCGAGATCGAGCAGGTGCGAGACGGCTTGCCGGGTGCCGTCGGCTTGGTCGGTGTCGACCACGCTGTAGAGGTTGCCCGCGTCCGAGTCGGCCACGACGACCTGCACGTTAGGCGGCAACGTCACGGTGGCGGTGTCGAGCAGGTGGACTTCCATGATCACGATGATCCCGTCCACGGCCAGTTCGCCGAGCCGGGTGAACGCTCCGAGGACACTGTCCTGCGTGGGCACCGCGACCGGGATCAGCGTGATCGCGTACCCCTCGTGGGCGGCGTGGGTGGCGATGGCTTCGAGCGTGCGGCTGTTGCCGGTGCTGGCGAGTGAGAAGAGGATCACGCCGATGGTCCGGAAGGCGCCGCGCTTGAGCGCGCGGGCCGCGCTGTTTGGCCGGTAGCCCAGCTCGCGCATGACCGCGAGGACCTGCTCGCGGGTGGTGTCGACGACGCCGGCGCTGCCGTTGGACACCCGGGAGACGGTCTGGGACGACACCCCGGCGACGCGTGCGACATCAGCCATCGACACCCGCCGTGGGTTTGCCATCGCCCTCCGCCCTCCCGTAACGAATCCGAAACCCGCGCTTGACGTGCCGGGTGGCCCGGTGACAGTATCACCGCGCCGATGTTTACGTAAACATCCAGCAAGGTCACAGGATGAAAATCCAGGTGGCGCGCTATGTTTACGTAAACATCATCGATCTAGCGGCGAAGTCTGAGAAGGAGGAGGACATGGCGGTCCTCGCGCCTCCCGCGATCCAACGCTCCGGTCCACCCGGCCGGTCCGGGTCGGCTAGGCGACGCCGAAGCTGGACGGGATGGGCGTTCGTCGGCCCATTCATGGCGGTCTTCGCCTTCGTCTTCCTCGCGCCGATCGCGTACGCGATCTATCTGAGCTTCTTCCGCACGAAGCTCATCGGCGGGACGAGCTTCGTCGGGCTGGAGAACTTCCAGAACGTCTTCACCGACTCGCAGTTCTGGTCCTCGTTCGGCCGGGTCGCCCTGTTCCTCTGTGTCCAGGTGCCGATCATGCTGTTCCTGTCGCTGCTCGTGGCGCTGGCGATCGACAGCGGCCGGCTCTACGGCAAGTCGTTCTTCCGCGTGACGATCTTCATGCCGTACGCCGTCCCCGCTGTCGTCGCGACGCTGATGTGGGGCTTCATGTACGGCCCGCAGTTCGGCCTCGTCGGCAACATCAACGACGCGTTCGGCTGGTCGCTGCCCAACCCGCTCGGTCCCGACTGGCTGCTGGCCTCCATCGGCAACATCGTGACCTGGGAGTTCGTCGGCTACAACATGCTGATCTTCTACAGCGCGCTGCAAGTCATCCCGCGCACGCTGTACGAGGCGGCCGAGCTGGACGGGGCGGGTCAGCTCCGGGTCATCCGCTCGATCAAGCTGCCGAGCATCCGCGGCGCGCTGCTGATCGCGACGATCTTCTCGATCATCGGGACCTTCCAGCTCTTCAACGAGCCCGCGATCCTCAAGTCCCTCGCGCCCAACGTGATCACCACGTACTACACGCCCAACATGTACGCGTACTCGCTGTCCTTCGCCGGCCAGCAGTTCAACTACTCCGCCGCCGTCGCGATCGTCATGGCGCTGCTGACCGCCATCGTCGCGTACGCCGTCCAACTTCGCGGCCTGCGGAAGGAGCGCCAGTCGTGATGACGGCCCGCGCGCGTAAGCGCAGCCCCCTGCTGACCGTCCTGACCGCCATCATGTTGCTGTACAGCCTCGTCCCGCTGGTCTGGCTGTTCATCAACTCGACCAAGTCCCAGGCGAGCCTGTTCGACTCGTTCGGGCTGTGGTTCTCCGGCGACTTCTCGCTGTTCACCAACATCCGCGACACGCTCACCTACGACGACGGCGTCTTCGTCCGCTGGCTGCTCAACACCTTGCTCTACGTGGTGCTGGGCGCGGGCGGGGCGACCGCGCTCGCCACCCTCGGCGGGTACGCCCTGGCGAAGTTCGACTTCTTCGGCAAGCGGGCGGTGTTCGCCGTGGTGATCGGCGCGGTCGCCGTGCCGACGACCGCGCTGGCGGTGCCGACCTTCCTGATGTTCTCCAAGCTCGGCCTGACCAATACGCCGTGGGCGGTGATCATCCCGTCCCTGATCTCGCCGTTCGGGCTCTACCTCATGTGGACCTTCGCGGCCGAGGCCATCCCGGGCGAACTGATCGAGGCGGCCCGCGTCGACGGCGCCGGCGAGCTGCGGACCTTCCTGAAGGTGTGCGTACCGCTGCTCGCGCCGGGGATCGTCACCGTGTCGCTGTTCACCATGGTCGCGACCTGGAACAACTACTTCCTGCCGCTGATCATGCTCAAGGATCCGGACTGGTATCCCCTCACGCTCGGCCTGAACTCCTGGAACGACCAGGCCGCGACCTCCGGCGGGCAGGCCGTCTTCAACCTCGTCATCACCGGGTCGCTGCTCACGATCCTGCCCTTGCTCGCCGCGTTCCTGTTCCTCCAGCGCTACTGGCAGTCCGGCCTGGCCGCCGGCGGCGTCAAGGACTGACTTCTCCGTTCACCGTTCCCTGATTTATCGCACCATCCCTTGAGAGGACCATCATGACGATCAACCGACGCGCATTCCTCCGGGGCGCAGCGGCCCTCGGCACCGCCGCCGCCGCGACGGCCGCGCTCGCGGCCTGCGGCTCCGACGACGACGGCGGCGACAACCCGACGGTCTCCGCCAACGACGTCGACGCCGCGCTCGCCGCCGGCGGCACGCTGACGGTCTGGGCCTGGGAGACCACCCTGAAGCAGGTCGTCACCGAATTCCAGAAGAAGTACCCCAAGGTCACGGTCAACCTGGTGAACGCCGGTACCGGTGACAAGCAGTACACCGCGCTGCAGAACGCGATCTCCGCCGGTTCCGGCGTACCGGACCTGGCCCAGATCGAGTACTACGCCCTGCCGCAGTTCGCGCTGGGCAAGTCGCTGGTCGACCTCTCCGGGTTCGGCGCGAACTCGCTCGACGGCACCTTCACCCCCGGCCCGTGGGCGTCGGTCAAGTCCGGCGGCGTCACCTACGGCCTGCCGATGGACTCGGGCCCGATGGCGCTGTTCTACAACAAGGACGTCTTCGACAAGCACGGCATCGCCGTCCCGGCGACCTGGGACGAGTACGTCGCCGCCGCCAAGAAGCTGCACGCGGCCGACCCGAAGGCGTACATCACCAGCGACACCGGCGACGCCGGCTTCACCACCAGCATGATCTGGCAGGCCGGCGGCAAGCCGTTCCAGGTCGACGGCTCGAACGTGAAGATCAACCTGGCCGACGAGGGCTCCACCAAGTTCGCCGGGCTCTGGCAGCAGCTGGTCAGCGACAAGCTGGTCGCGCCGATCAGCGGCTGGAGCGACGCCTGGTACAAGGGCCTGGGCGACGGCACCATCGCGACCCTGATCATCGGCGCGTGGATGCCGGCCAACCTGGAGTCGGGCGTCGCGGCGGCCAAGGGCAAGTGGCGCGTCGCGCCGATGCCGCAGTGGACCGCGGGCGGCACCGCGACCGCCGAGAACGGCGGCAGCGGCCTGGCCATTCCGAAGCTCGGCAAGAACAACGCGCTGGCCTACGGCTTCATGAAGTACGCCACCACCGGCGAGGGCGCGCAGATCCGTGTCGACAACGGCGCCTTCCCGGCGACCGTCGAGCAGGTGAACGCGGACGCGTTCAAGAACAAGGAGTTCCCGTACTTCGGTGGCCAGAAGGTCAACGAGGTCCTGGCGGCGGCTGCCTCCAGCGTGGTAACCGGCTGGTCCTACCTGCCCTTCCAGGTGTACGCCAACAGCATCTTCAACGACACCGTGGGCAAGGCGTACGTCTCCAGCACCACGCTGACCGACGGCCTCAAGGCGTGGCAGGACGCCGCCGTGAAGTACGGCAAGGACCAGGGCTTCACCGTCAACTGAACCAACCGCTGAACCGGTTGCCGATCCACCCCTGGCCGCGGGCGGGCTGCCACCCGCCCGCGGCACTTTTGACCAATCTGCAAGGAGAGCACCACCGTGACCGCCCCACAGTGGCTGCGCCGCCCCTCCGGCGCCGCGCCGCGCATCTCGTACGGCGCCGACTACAACCCGGAGCAGTGGCCCCGTGAGGTGTGGCAGGAGGATGTACGCCTCATGCGAGAGGCCGGCGTGGACGTCGTCTCGCTCGGCATCTTCTCCTGGGCCAAGATCCAGCCCGCCGCGGACCGGTGGGACTTCGGATGGCTGGACGAGGTCATGGATCTGTTGCACGCCAACGGAGTCGGCGTCGACCTGGCCACTGCGACCGCGTCGCCGCCGCCGTGGCTGACCGCCAAGCACCCCGAGATCCTGCCGGTCAACGCCCAGGGTGAGACGGTCTGGCCGGGCGGGCGCCAGCACTGGCGGCCCACGTCGCCGGTGTTCCGGCAGTACGCCCTGGCCCTGGTGGCGAAGCTGGCCGAGCGATACCGGGATCACCCGGCACTGGTCGCCTGGCACGTGTCGAACGAACTGGGCTGCCACAACGTCTACGACTACTCCGACGACGCCGCCCGCGCCTTCCGCGACTGGCTGCGCGACCGCTACACCACGATCGAGACGCTGAACCACGCCTGGGGCACCGCCTTCTGGTCCCAGCAGTACGCCGACTTCGCGGAGATCCTGCCGCCCCGGCTGGCCGCGACCCACCCGAACCCGACGCAGCAGCTGGACTTCAAGCGCTTCTCCGACCACGCGCTGCGGGCGTACCTGTGGGCGGAGCGGGACCTGTTGCGCGAGCACACCCCGGACGTCCCGGTCACCACGAACTTCATGGTCATGGGCGAGATGAAGACCATGAACTACGCGGCCTGGGCCGACGACGTCGACTTCGTCTCCAACGACCACTACGTCGTGCCGGGCCCGCAGGCCGCCGACGAGCTGTCGTTCTCGGCCAACCTCACGAGCAACATCGCCGGCGGGCGGCCCTGGTTCCTCATGGAGCACTCGACCAGCGCAGTGAACTGGCAGCCGATCAATGTGCCGAAGAAGTCCGGCGAGCTGATCCGCGACTCGCTGACGCACGTCGCGCATGGAGCCGACGCGGTCTGCTTCTTCCAGTGGCGGCAGTCCGCGGCCGGCGCCGAGAAGTACCACTCGGCCATGGTTCCGCACGCCGGGCCGGACAGCGCGGTCTTCCGTTCGGTGACGCGGCTCGGCGCGACGCTGCACGCTCTCGCGCCAGTCGCCGAGGCGGTCCGCGAGCAGGCCCCGGCCGCCATCGTCTTCGACTGGGAGTCGTGGTGGGCGGTCGAGGCCGACTCGCACCCGACCAACCGGCTGAAGTACCGGCAGGAGGCGCTCGACTGGTACACCGCGTTCCTCAACCTCGGCATCCGGGTCGACGTCGTGCCGCACGGCACGCCGCTGGCGGGGTACCGGCTGGTCGTCGCGCCGATGCTGCACCTGCTCACCGAGTCGGCGGCCAAGGAGCTGACGGACTACGCCGAGTCCGGCGGCCACCTGGTCACCACCTACTTCTCGGGCGTCGTCGACGAGCACGACCACATCTGGCTCGGCGGCTACCCGGGCGCGCTGCGCGACCTGCTCGGCATCCGGGTCGAGGAGTTCGCCCCGCTGCTCGACGCCGAGACCGTCCGGCTCGACAGTGGACTGACCGGCACGACCTGGTCCGAACGCGTCGACACCGCCAAGGACGTCTCGGCGCTGGCCCGCTACACCGACGGCGAGCTGGCCGGATATCCCGCGATCACGCGTCGGGTCACCGGTTCCGGCTCCGCGGCGTACGTCTCGACTCGGCTGGGGCCCGCGGGTCTCACCCGGGTCCTGGGCGACCTGGCCTCCGCGGCGGGTCTCGCCAGCGACCTGCCCGCTTCCGTCCGAGGCCAGGTCGAGCTGGTGGTACGCCGAAAGCAGAGCACCAGGTACGCCTTCCTGATCAACCGCACCGCCCGGCCGGTGACCGTCGCCGGACTGGCCGGAGAACCGTTGGTAGGCAAGGTCGCCGGGGGAGCGGTCGAACTGGAACCCCGCGGCGTAGCCGTCCTCCGCCTAGCCCGCTGACTTTCCGCGCGATCATGAACTAACGGTCGTGATCAACCGGTGTGTCGTGTCCCCGCGAGCATGATCGTTCCCGCGGCTCCCTGATCAACTAGCCGCCAGCGTCGTCCCGAGAGCGCCGGCGCTGGCGGTACGCCCGGTGGTGCGTTCGTAGCGGCGTACGAGGTCGCGGGTGCGCGCCTGCCGTCCCCAGCGGCGGTCGGCGCGGAGGATCAGGTTTCGGCGCGGTGGCGGGAAGGCGGCTGTGAGAGCACCGAGCAGGGCCGCCCGAGCGACGCCGAGGTCGGCGAGCAGCCAGGCGACCCCGGGATCGACTGCCACCAGGGCCAGGGCGAGGTGCTCCGGCCGGTGGTCGCGTTCGCGCCGGGCCAACGCCAGCCGCAGCGACGCCTCGTACGCCGCCTGCGCGTCCAGCCCCAGCGGCGGATTCAGCGCGGCACACCGCCGACGGGCCTGACGAGCGCCCAACGGCAACAGCGGTTCGCGGCGGGGCGGCTGGTCTAGCAGGGCAGGACCGGAGCGGTCGAGCAGGCGATCCAGGTCGACGCCCAGGACGGCGAGCGCCGCGCGATCGGCGGCGGCTCCGGCGCCAGGCGTACCGCAGTGGGTGATGCCGTCGCGGACAGCACGGGGCGTGACTCCGGCGGCTGCGAGCACAGTGGACACTCGGGTGGCGTCTGACGTCAGGCTCAGCAAGAGGTGTTCGCTGCCGACCCGGCCCGAGCCGGACTCGCGGGCGAGGCGGAAGGCTCGGCCGACGGCGCGGGCGAGATCGGGATGGTCGCCGCGGAACATTTCAGTCCTCCCCGTGGTACTTGCGATGCACGGTCTGCTTCGTGACACCCAGCCGTACCGCGATGTCCCGCCAGGACCAACCAGCCCGGCGAGCGGCGGCCACCTGCTCGGCTTCGAGTTGCTCGACCAGCCGCCGGAGCCGGGCGACGGCCCGGAGCCCGGCGTCGGGGTCGGCGCTGCGGACGGCTCCGTCCAGTTTCGCCAGCTCGGACATGTCGTCAGCATATGCTGACGACACATCGCCGTCAACATATGCTGACGGCGTGAGGCGCCTGTCAACCTTCGGCCGCATTCCGTGCGTGTGGGGGACATGACGGATCAAGCGACCGGGCCGGGCGCATACGCCGCCTTCGTAGAGGAGGCTCTCGCCCGCCACATCGGGTTGGCGGTCCTGCTCTGCGGCGATCGGCATCGAGCCGAGGATCTCCTGCAGGACTGCCTGGTGAAGCTCTACCTGCGCTGGCGGCAGGTCGCCCGGAAGGGCGATCCGCACGCGTACCTGCGGCGGATGCTGGTCAACGGCAATGTCAGCCGCTGGCGTTCGACCCGGCGGGAGACGCTGACCGCCGAGACGCCCGACCGCGTCGATCCGCTCGCCGAGGTACGCGAGCCGCATGAGCAACTGCGAGCGGCGTTGATGGCGCTCCCACGGCAGCAGCGTGCGGTGGTGGTCCTGCGCTACTACGCGGATCTCAGCGAACAGCAGACCGCCGACGAACTCGGCTGTTCGGTCGGCACTGTCAAGACTCAGCACTCCCGCGCGATGGCCAAGCTGCGCGAGCGAGCGCCGGTCTTCTACTCATCTGTTCTGGAGGTGTACCGATGACGATCGACGAAGAACGCTTCGCGGCGTCGCTGCATGACCTGGCGGACCGCGAGGCGCCTGCGACCTCTGCGGCGACCCAGGTCGTCCGCCGGGCGCAGCGGGCTCGGCGACTGCGTACCGCGCTCGTCTCGACGACGGCGGTGGCGGTTGTGGGCGTGCTGGGTGTGGTCGCGACGGCGGTGGCGGGGGTCGGCGGCGGTCCGTCCGGCGGCTCAGGCGCCGGCGGGCTTCCCGCCGCGAATGCGACCAGAACGACGGAGGCACAGCCGGCGTCGCCGGCGTTGAGGCTCGTCGCGGCGGCCAAGGCGACGTCGCAGACGAGCTTCGCCTTCACCGCGAAAGTCCACGTGCTGGACGACGACCGAGGCAAGAAGTCGTCGCACGACTCTACTTACGTGGGCGCGTTCGACCCGCGACTGCAGCAGGGCTTCATCCGCAATCCGAAGGCCAAGTGGGGCGAGCTGCGTATCGTCGACGGCTTCCTGTACCAGAACAAGGCCGACTTCTGGATCAAGCGGAACGGCCTGGACGTCCTCGTCTACCTCGTGGACGCCGGAAGTGTCGGGTTGCTCAACCCGATGGTGACCGCCGACTTCATGGAGCAGATGACGGTCATCCAGAAGGAGGGAGAGGTCGCCTCGCTCGGCACGTCCGGCAGCGGGGACGCCACGGTCGAACGGTACGCGTTCAGCGCGACGATTCACCCGACCGATTCCGATGAGCCGAAGAGCGTGCCGATCTCGGGTACCGCCGAGGTCAACCTCAAGAGCGGCCTGATCAGCAAGATCGCGTATGAGTCGACGTTCGAGTGGCGGCCGGACGACGACCCGAAGTCCGCGTACTTCCGGGCGCATTACACGGCCGAATGGATCTACTCCGACTTCGGTTTGGCGGTGAACGTCGAGATCCCGGCGAACATCCGGCACTAGCCCCGTTGAGAGAGAAGCCGCCCTGCCCGTCGGTTCGATGGGCAGGGCGGCGGTTCATGCGGGAGACGTCACCACTGCGCGGGCGGTGGCGGCGTCACGACCGGCGGCCGGTCGTCACAGGTGATGGTGTTGGGCAGCTCCCACGACGCCAGCCAGGGTCCGGTGGTGCCGCCGCCGTCGTTGCCGCCGAGGTCGGTCACCGAGAACTCCGACCCCGCCGGGGTGAAGTGGAACGTGCCGCAGTTGTTGATGCCGACCGCCCCGACGTTGCGGGCGTCGACGTTGGCGAACGTGGCCGCTCCGGCCACCCGGGCGCTGAGCACCGAGGTGCCGGTGCCGTCCACGCGTACGTCGGTGAAGTGGACGTTCGAGATGCCGTAGAGGTCCTTCACCGGCCAGTCGCTGACCAGCATGATCGCGTTGTACGTGCTGTCCAGGTAGTGGTCGCCGGTGACGCGGATGTCGGCGTCGATGCTCTTGTCGAGCGCGTAGATCCAGATCGCGCCCAACCCGATGTTCCAGTTCAGTTCGTACGTCCCCGCGCGTACCACGGTGTTGTCGGTGATCGACAAGTGGCCGGCGAACGCGGTGGCGTTGAACCGCGAGCCCACGTGGAGACCGCTGCCCTCGCGCAGCGGGTCGGCCACGAGATTGCCCACGACGGAGTTGTCCGTGCCGCCGTAGATCGCGATGCCGTTGGCGAGCGTCGGCGTCTGGACGGTGTTGCGGCTGAACGTGTTGCGCGCGTTGGCCGTCGTCTCGGACCACATCGCCAGGCCGTCGTCACCGGTGTTGCGGACGAAGTTGTTCGTCGCGACGGAGTCGGTGACGCCGACGTGGAAGTTGAGGCCGTCGGCGATCTGGTCGGCGATGACGTTGTCGCGGACCGTCAGGTTGCTCATCGGCCCGTCGAACCACAGGCCGACCTTCGTGTGGTGGATGTAGAGGCCACTGATGGTCGAGTCGCTCATCGCGCCGCCCACGCCGTTGACCTGGTCGGTGTCGATGCGCTCGCGGACGTCGCCCTCGATGGCGAAGCCCGACAGGTGCACGTTGCGGCTGCCACCCGCGGACGCGTCCTTGCCGTAGAAGCCGACTCCGGTGTGGACGGAGCCGTCCGGCGCCGGTTCGGACAGCGCGACCTCGTGCCCCTTGACGACGGTGTACCAGCTGCCGGCGCCTTCGATCGTCACGTCGTCCACGATGATGTGCCGGTTGACCTGGTACGCACCCGGCGGGAGGTACACCTTCAGGCCCTTGCGCTGGGCGTACGCGATGGCGCGGTCGAACGCGTCCGCCGAGTCGCGGCGGCCGGTCGGGTCGGCCCCGAACAGCAGGACGTTGGCCGCCTTGAATACCACGTGCGGCAGTCCGACCAGCTGCGAGTCGAGCAGGTCGATGACGGTCCAGGCGGCGTTCGTTCCGGCCGGTGCGGTGAGCCGGATCCTGCTTCCGGCCGGGTACGCCTTGCCGAGCAGCAGGCGCTGCTCGTCGTAGAAGTGCATGGGCCGGAACGGCTTGCTGACGACCGGCTTCGGATCGGTGTACGCCGGAACGCACCCGCACTCGGTGATCCACCAGTCCTCGTGCAGCAGCCCGGCGGTCGGGTCGTTGCTGAACGGGTACTGGTTGTAGAGCCACGAGTACTGCGAGGTCAACGTCATGGTGCGCTTGTTCTTGCCGTTCACCGTGACGTCCAGCGGCGCGGTGATGCCGCCGCCGGTCGGGGCGTCCGGAATGCTGTAGCGCACGGTGACCGCGTTGGCCGCGGCGGGCAGCGTGAACTCGACGTACTGCCCGGGAGTCAGCTGGACCGCCGTACGCCCGGAGGCCTCCGCCGGCAGCGTGTACGCCTGCCGGCTCGGGCCGATGACGGAGCCGTTCGTGGCGGCGTTCTCCGCCTCCTGCTCGGCGAATGCGACGGCCGCACCGCGTCCGGCGACCAGCGCCGGGTCGAGCGCGGCGCGCGTGACCACGGGACTGTTCGCCGCTGCGGCCGGGGACGCGCCGACGACCCCGCTGGCGACCAGAGCACCGGTCGCTAAGAGGGCGAGGGCTTTCTTCCTGTGCATAGACCGCTCTCTTCCGGGACGGGGGATAGAGACTGGCCTACGGTAAGACTCGCGTACGCGGCGAGACAATAGCCGATCAGATGATGAAACTTCCCGCGCAAGTCAGTGCAAGAAGTTAACTCAGTGCGGTCAGTCCCAGCGCTGGGCGTTCGACTCGTCCAGCTCGTCGTCCGGCACGACGCAGAAGAGCAGACCGGCGGGGTCCTGCATGATCCACCAGGGGCCAGCCGCGCGTACGCGTCGCGCGCCGAGCGCTTCGAGCCGCGCCACCTCCGCGTCCACATCGGTCGTGTGGAAGTCGAGGTGTACGCGAGCCGCCCCGTCGCCGAGCCGCTGCACGATGAAGCCGAGCCCGTCGGGGGTGAGCTTGGTGCCGCGGAAATCCGGGAACCGCTGGAACACCGGCAGTTCGCGGCCGATGGCACCGGCCCAGAAGGCGACCTCGGCGTCGTGGGTCTCCGGCGGAGCGTCCACGACGATCTGCGAGACGCGGCTGTAGTGCGGCACTTTCTCTCCCTCCGATACGGCTTGCGGCAGACGGTGCGTGTCTCCGATGTGCCCTGTCGGCACGCTACGGCAGATCGTGCGTACCGCGAGTCTTGACGGCGGCGCCGCGGTGATGGATAGTGGGGCTATCCGATAATGGAAAGTGCCGCTATCCGAACGATCGAACAGATTCGGGAGTCGCCATGTCCCGCCTGATCCGTCTCCACCCGCCATTGATGATCACCGCCCTGCTCATGGCCGCGCTGTCCGTCTGGTGCCTCATCGGGCTCGGCGTCGACGACCGCATGTTGCTGGGCGTACCGATCTGGTTGAAGCCGCTGAAGTTCTCCGTCAGCGTCATGATCTACTCGGTCACCCTCGCCTGGCTGATCTCGCTGCTGACCAAGCGCCGCCTCGCCAGCGCGATGGGCACCGTCATCGCCGTCACCGCGCTCATCGAGATGGCCGCGATCGTCGGCCAGGCCGCGCGAGGCCACCGCAGCCACTTCAACTTCGCGACCACTCTGGACGGCGCGTTGTTCATGCTGATGGCAGTCAGCATCGTGGTGCTCTGGGTCGCCACCGCCGTCGTCGCGATCCAGCTCATCCGGCAGAAGATCGGCGATCGGCCGGCGGCGTACGCGATCCGCGCGGGCATCGGAGTCGCGATCGCCGGACTGGCTGAAGGCTTCTTCATGACCCGCCCGAAGCCGGGCCAGATCGACGCGGCGGCCGGCGGCGGCGAGCGCATCTTCGGTGCGCACTCCATCGGCGTCGCCGACGGCGGCAGTGGGCTGCCCTTCGTCAACTGGAGCACCGAAGGCGGCGACCTGCGCGTCGGCCACTTCATCGGCATGCACGCCCTGCAGGCGCTGCCGCTGTTCGCACTGGCCCTGACGCTGCTCGCGCGGCGCATCGGGCGACTGGCCGACGACCAGACCCGGGCTCGGCTCGTGCTGACCGCCGCGACGGCGTACGCCGGACTGACCGCACTGGTCACCTGGCAGGCGCTGCGGGGCCAGTCGGTCGTCCACCCGGACGCGCTGACCTGGTCGGCTGCGGGCGTACTCGGCGTCATCGTGGTCGCCGGGATCGGCTGGGCGCTCCGGCCTCCGGCTCGACCGGCCGGGCGTCCGGCGTCGGCGCTCCCCGAGGTGGCGGGCCGATGAACTGGTTCGCGATCGCCTTCCCGCTCACCGTCCCGTTCTGGGCGCTGATGATCCTGCTGCCGAAGTGGGGTCGGACCGGCCGGATCGTGGCCTCGCCACTGATCGTGCTGCCGGTCCTGGTCGCCTACTTCGGGGCGGTCGCCCCGATCCTGCCCGACTTCGCCGCCGAGATGCTCAACCCCGACCTCGACGGCGTACGCACCCTGCTCAGCAGCGACGCGGGCACGTCCGCGGTCTGGGCGCAGGTGCTGGCCTGGGATCTGTTCATCGGGCGCTGGATCTACCTCGACAGCCGGGCGCGAAACATCCCGTCCCTGATCATGTCGCCGCTGCTCGTCCTGACGATCCTGCTGTCGCCGTTCGCGGTGGTGATCTACCTCGGCCTCCGGGCGTTCTACCAGCCCGCCGGAAAGCCCGCCGGAAAGCCCGCCGGAAAGCCCGCTGAACAGGCAGCTATGTGAGTTCGCCTTCTAGCAGCCCCATCGAGATCTTGTCGTACCACTGGCCGTCCCGGCGGAACGCGTCCCAGAGTCGTCCTTCCTCGACGAAGCCGACCTTCGCGTACACCCGCCGGGCGGCTTCGTTCGCCTCGACGACGGTCAGCCCGATCCGGTGCAGCCGCATCGAGTCGAACCCGTAGCGGCAGATCGTCCGCATCGCGTCGGTGGCGTACCCGCGGCCCCAGTAGTCTTTCTCGCCCAGGTAGACGTCCAGCTCCGCGGCCCCGATCTCCGGCTCGGCGTCGCGCAGCCGGACGAGCCCGATCAGGTTGCCGTCGGCGATCACCTCGACGGCGTACAGGACGTCTCCGTAGGAGTTGCGTTCCCGGTCGGCCAGCCCACGCCGCGCCTGGTCGAGCGAGTTCACGTAGTACTGATCCATCCATCGCATGACGTCCGGGTCGTGGTTCCAGCGCCACAACGCGTCGGCGTCCGCGGGCTCGAAGGCGCGTAACCGGATCAAATCCCCAGTGATCACTTAATCTTCCTACCATGAGCTACGACGTGATCTTCGCCCGGCTTGCGGACGGCCAGAGCTGGGAAGACTTCCTGGCGGCCGAGCCGGCCGACGACGAGGCCCCGCTCGACTCGGCGACGTGGCGGCAGATCGTGCACCGCGTACGCGAGATCCTGCCGGGCGCGACCGAGTCCGGCGACGAACTCCTGCACGAGGAGACGGCGATCCAGCTCTTCTGCCAGGCCGACGCCGCACAGCTCCACTCGCCGTACTGGTTCACGGGAGAGGCTGCCCGCCGTGTCGTCAGCCTGCTCTACCAGGTCGCCGCCGTGGTCGCCGAGGAGACCGGGCTGACCGCTTTCGACCCGCAGGTGGAGGCGCTCGTCGCGGACCAGCGGATCGACGACGCGGTGGCGATCTTCGACAGCGTCGCCGCCTCGTTCGCCCACCACTGACGCCTGCCGCAGGGTTGGGAAGATCGGCGGCGGCCGACGATCAGCGCGCTCTGGGCTCCATGATCGGCGGCGGCCGACGATCTTCGAGGTGGCGAGCGCCATGATCGGCGGCGGCCGACGATCTTCGTCGGGCAGAAGGTCGACGGGGCCGTGGCTATCGACGGGCGACCCGATAGTGCAGGTGGGTGACGGCGGCCGAGGGCGTCACGGAGGTGACGGTGAGCTTGGCCGAGAGGTCGGTGGGGAGGTCGGCGAACAGCCGCGTCCCGCCGCCGAGCAGGAGCGGCACGAGCTGGAGGGTCAACTCGTCGACCAGACCGGCCGCGAGGAACGCCTGGATCGTGGTCGCGCCGCCGAGCACCAGCACGTCCCGGTCGCCCGCGGCCGTCAGCGCCTGTTCGTGCGCCGCCTTCGCCGTCGAGGCGAAGGTGAACGTGCCGCCCGGCATCGTCACCGGCTCCTCCGGCCGATTCGTCAGCACGACCGTCGGCCGGGGATAGGGCGTGTCCTTCCAGATGGGCAGGCCCACCTCGTACATGGTGCGGCCGATGACGACCGCACCCGTCCGCTCCAGCTCCCGCCGCTTCAGGTCCGCGTCGACGCCCACCGCCGAGCCCGTCGGCGTGGCGAACATCCAGTCGTGCAGGCGCTCACCGCCGACGCCCATCGGGTTCCGGTCGCTGATCTGCGGCCCCGCGGAGAAGCCGTCCAGGGAGATCGACTGACTTGCGAACGTGATGGTCACCTTCGGGAGTGTGTCACACAGCTCCGCGCGCCACCCGCTGCTCGTGCACGCGCAGGCTCGCCGTCGCCACGTCCAAAAGCGGCGTTGATACGCCGAAAGCCCTGGCCCGAGCCGTGAGGTCGCCGAGGATCTGTTCGGCTTCGGTCGGTTGACCGGCGACGAGATCCCGGTAGAGCGAGGCCGTGTCGGTCGAGCCGGGCCGGGACACGAACGCCGCGACGTTCGCCAGTGCCTGGGCCGGCATCGGGTGCCCGGCGGCCTCGGCGATGCCGGCTGCCTCCGTCGCGATCTGCGGACCCAGGTGCTCCGCTCCGGCGTCGACGGCCTCGCCGACGGAGCCGCGTACGAGGGTGTTGAGGGCGCCGAGGGTGCTGATGAACACCCACTTGTGCCACATGGCGGTCTGGATGTCGGGGGACACTGCGAAGTCGAAGCCCGCTTCGGAGAGCACCCCCTCGATCCGGCGTACGCGATCCGAGACGCCGCCCGCCGGTTCGCCGATCGTCATGTCGGCCAACGGTGCGAGCTGCAGGATCTCGCCGTTCTCGCCGATGGTCGTGATGACCCGCACGACGCCGCCGAGTACCACGTCCGACCCGTACGCCTTGGTCAGCGTGTCCAGGTGAGCCATGCCGTTCAGGAACGGGACGACCGCCGTACGCGGCCCGACCGCCGGTGCGGTGTCCTCGATGGCCTGTGCCAGCGTCGTCGCCTTCACCGACAGCAGCACGATGTCGTAGTGGCCGGCCAGGTCCGGCGCGGTGACCAGGTTCGGCGTCACCACGGTCTCCTGGCCGAGTCCGCTGATCCGCAGTCCGCGCTCGCGCAACAGCTCGGCCCGTCGCGGCCGGACCAGGAAGGTGACGTCCCGCCCGGCCTCGTGCAGCCGTGCGCCGAAGTATCCGCCGGTGGCCCCGGCTCCTACGACAAGAATCCGCATGGCGCGGACGTTACCAGTTGAACCAGTAACGCAGCTATGCTGTGTGACATGATCGCGGCAGACGAGGCGGCGTTCCGGTTCGTCGCCGGGCGGCCCTCGGTGGACTTCACCGGCACGCTCGGCAAACGATGGCGGAATCCGCCCGTCGAGCGGACGCCGGATCCGGCTGCGCTCGGGCGCTGGTTCGCCGAAGCCGGGCTGACCGACCGGCCCGTGGCGGTGACGACGACGGCTTTGCGTCAGGCGTACCCGTTGCGCGAAGCGTTGTATCGCCTCATGCGCGTGCCGGTGTTCGGGGAGCGACCCACCACGGCCGATCTGAAGCTGGTGAACGACTGGGCCGCGCGGGCCCTGCCGGCGCTGGCCCTGCGGGCCGATCTCACCGCGCGCCTGGTGGAGCCGACCGCGGAAGAGCTGCTCGCCCTGCTGGCTCGCGACGGCGTCGACCTCCTCGGCAGCCCGCACGCCGACCGCCTGCGGGAATGCTCCAGCGAGACCTGCACCCTGCTGTATCTGGACACGTCCCGGGCGGGCAGTAGGCGCTGGTGCTCGATGGATGTCTGCGGCAGCCGCGACAAGATGTCGAGATATCGCCGCCGTGTCGCGGCCGCCGAAGACTAAAGGGCGGCCTTGACCGCGGCGGCCATCGCCTGCTCGCCACTGAGGTTCGGGTGGAACGGGGCGGCGGCCACGGTCGGAATGAGACCCTCGACCCACCGAGTTCCGCCGGACTTGCAGACGTCGTGCCCGATGGTCGGGGTGTAGGTGTCCACATACGACGCGCCGTTGGCGGCCGCCGTGGTACGCAGCATCGAGTTCAGCGATTTCTCCGTGCTCCGCAGGTAGGGCACGTCGCCGAAGGCGATCGGGACGGCCGGGAAGCAGCCGTATCCGCTGTCGGGGACGATGACCGGGTAGCCGACGACCACCACGCGGGCGTTCGGCGCGGCCTGGTGCACGGCCTGCAGCACGGTCGCGATCTTGCTCGCGGTCGCGGTGATCCGGGCCAGCAGCTGATCGGTCCCGTTGGCGGTGTACTTGTCCTTGCACGGGCTGCCGAACGGCTTGCCGTAGCTGGCACTGACACAGTCCTCGATGATGCCGGAGAAGCCGATGTCGTTGCCGCCGATGCCGACGGTCACCAGCGCCGTGTCGCCGGTGACGGCGGCGATCTGGGCCGGGACGGTGATGCCGAGCTGGCCCTCGCCCGGGTTCAGGATGTCGCCGGTGGTGGCCCCGCCGCAGCTGACGTCGGTGAACGCGGACGAGCCGAGCGCGGTCCGGACGAGGTGGGGATAGTTCCGATCCGACCGTACGCAGTTCAGGTCGACCTGCGTCGGGATGAGCGGACCCGACGTGAACGAGTCGCCGAGCGCCACGTATTTGCCGGTCGGCGCGGCTGCCGCCGCGGGGGTCGCGAGGAACGGGAGGGCGATCAGGGCGGCCACCGTGGACGCGAAGGACGCGAAGGCCAGGAGGGACTTGCGCGGGAGACTCATGGACTCCTCCGGGGGACGGTTGTTACCGGGCGGTACGCGCGATTGTCCTCACGGAAGTTATTGATGTCAATACATCTCGACAGCCTTCGGGGGGTTCCGGGATGACGCGTTGTCCGGTGCGGCGGAGGGGCGTCATCCCGGAAGTCTCGCCTCAGACGCGGGTGACCCGGACCGCGTCGGCGATCACGTAGCCCGCGGCGCTGGTCCACCGGCTGACGCCGACGGCGTTGTAGTCACCCGCGGCCATGGCGAAGGTCCCGAGCGACCGCCACGCGCCGCCGCCCGTGGACTGGTCGATGGTGACGGTCTGGTTGCCCGACGAGGTCACGATGACGTGCGGGGTCGCGGTGTTGTAGCCCGCGACGCCCGGGTGCCAGACCTCGACCTTGTAGTTGCCCGCCTCCGGGATGTTCACTTTGAACCAGGCGGCGTCGCTGGCGAGCACCGGGTCGGCGTAGCGGTAGTCGGCGCCGTAGCGCTGGGTCGAGTAGGTGGACGTCGCCCAGTTCGCGCTGGCGGTGAACCGGCCCGAAGTCGTGTTGTCCACGATGGTGCTGTAGCTGGTCGTCTTCGTGGGCAGCCCGAGGTAGGTCGCGATGCCCTTGGCGTGCCCGCGCGCGTCGGCGGTCAGGAAGGCCGCGTTCTTGAGCAGGTTCGCGTCGGCCACGGTGTCGATGAACAGGTTCTCCGTGAGGATCGCCGGCATATTGGTCTCGCGTACGACGTGGAAGTTGGCGGTCTTCAGGCCACGATCGGTGACACTGGCGACAGTACGCATCCCGGCCAGCGCGTTCGCGTGCACCGTGCTGTGCAGCGACTGGGTCGCCGCGTCGGTGGTGAGGTACCGGTAGCTCTCGAAGCCGGTGCCGCCACCGGAGTTGATGTGGATGCTGACGAAGATGTCCGCGCCCCACGCGTTCGCGTCGTCCGAGCGCTGCTGGAGGCTCACCGTCGCGTCGGTCGTCCGAGACATGCGGATGTCGACCCCGGAGTAGGTCGCGAGCAGGATGTCGCGGACCTGCAGCGCGATGTTCAGGGTCAGTGCCTTCTCCTGCAGGCCGTTGCCGACCGCCCCGGAGTCGGTGCCGCCGTGGCCCGGGTCGAGGTAGACCTTCTTGTTGGCGGCGAACGCCGGCACTCCCACCCAGGGGGTGAGGGCGGCGCCGGCGGCCGCAGCGAATAGCGCGCGCCGCCGGATGGGGTGACTGCTCATGGAGGACCTTTCGGCTGGGGGATACCTCTGGGCATCGAAATACTCAGCCGCGTCGAACCGCTCTGTCAAGCCTTAACATGCCTTCACATTGCGTCGTTACTTCTTCACCTCACGCTCGGCTTCCGCTGTGGATTCCGTGCGGATCACGGTTATGCAGGCATCCGAGGGCTTGGGAGGCCCGCATAACCGTGATCCGCACGGCTCAGGAAGCGAGGAAACGGGCGACGTCCGCCTCCTCGGCGGCGAGCTCAAGGTGTCTGTTGTGGAGGGTGCCGTCGAACGCCTCGACCTGCACTCGTCCCGCCGTGCGCTTCCAGCGGCCGACGACGCGCCCGTCCACGACCACCGCCGGGTGCAGGACGCCGCCGCCCGCCTGGATGCGGTGGGCGTACGCGGGGTCCAGGATCAGCGACCGGTCGCGATAGCCCAGCAGATAGGTGTCGTACGCCCCGAGCAGGCGCAGCCCGGTCCCCTGAGTGTCGCCCGGCGTCGTGGCCCGGAACGCGTCCCGGACGGTCGTGATCGGCAGGCCCGACCACGCCGCGAAATCCTCCGCCGTCGCGGGGCCGTACGCGGCGGCGTACCGCCGGGCGAGTTCGGCAAGTGGATCGCTTGGCGGGGCTGTCTTCGGCGCCCACTCGTCGAGCAAGACGTACCCGGGTTCGTCCTTGGCGAGATCCGGCCCCCGGCAGATCAGCCCCATGCCCGCGGCGTACGCCATCAGGTGGGCGGGCGCCTGACCGGTCAGACCCAGGCCCAGCGCCGTCACGATCTCCGCTCGGCTCAACGCCCGTCCGGCAAGAATCGCGGGCAGCTTCGCCATCGCCTTCTCGCACATCCGATCGTCGAGGCCCAGCTGCGCCCGGCGACCCTTGCCCGCGGCGACGTTACGCGGCCCGAAGAGGCTCACCATCCACCGCACATCGGCGGCCGGCACCAGATGCAGCGTCCCGCGCATCAGCCAGGTCCGGGCCAGCCTCCCCGGTTCGGCGCACTCCGCGCGTACGGCCTCGGCGGTGACGTTCCTGGTCCGGGCACGCACCGACAGCCGCATCGCGGCGGTGTCCTGCGCCTGCAAACCGGCGAGGCGTCCGGCCACCTCGACAGCGCCGGCGTCCGAGCGCTCGGCCAGCCCCTGGGCGGCGTACCGGCGTCGCCGGACCTCGTCGTCGCGCATCCGCCCAGCCTAGGCGGCGAAGCGGGTGGCGAAGGCGGCGTACACGGGCGTGTGCGGGAGCGGATCGAGCACCGCGAACACCACGTGATCGAAGTAGGGGACCGCGGTGAGCGCCTCGGCGAACGCGTCGGCCACGACGGCCGGCTCGTTGCGGAACACCCCGCAGCCCCACGCGCCGAGCACCAGCACGCGCTGTCCGTGCGCGGCGGCCACCGCGAGCACCCGGCTCGCGCGGCGGCGCAAGACTGTGGGCACGTCTCCGATGTCCTCGGGCTGATTGCGGTGGATCGCGCCCAGGTTCGGTGCGGCCGCGGTCAGAAACGAGGTCTGGTACGCGGAATCGAGCAACCGGCCCTTGTCGTCGCGAAAGACCGGAACGCCAGGGCTGAAGATCACCCGGTCGCTGTAGCGGAGGTCGCGCTGAGCCCGGTGGAACTCGTAGAACTCGTCGGCCGTCCGGAGGCAGGGGTAGATGGCGGACGCCCGCGCGATGCTCTCCTCCTGCGCCTTCGCCCCGCCGAGGAAGCCACCGCCGGGGTTCTTCGCGGAGGCGAAGTTCAGGGCGGCCGCGTACGGGCCGACGCGGCGCGCGGCGACCAGCGTCGACTCGCGGGTCACCTCGATCGCCGGGGTCGCCTGCGGTCCCAGCGGCGTGAGCGGCTCGTCCGGCCCGTGCAGCCGGGTGCCCGCGATCGCGGAGCGCACCGCGTCGGCGATGTCGATCTCGGCCCCGGCGTCGGTGCGGTAGGAACCGGCTTCCGCGATCGCCACCGTCTGGCGGGCGATCTCCTGCAGTCTCGCGCTCATGACTGGCCAGCGTACGACTTGAGGCGTACGCCGAGTGCAGTCTTCAAGTGGACGCGACCGGGCCTGACCTCGCATTACCGTCGGCGACCATGACGTTGTCTGTTACCGAACTGACGAAGGTCTACGGAGAAGGGGACACCGCCGTCCGCGCGCTCGACGGCGTCACGGTCACCTTCGCCGAGGGCCGGTTCACCGCCATCATGGGGCCGTCCGGGTCCGGCAAGTCGACGCTGATGCACTGCGCTGCCGGGCTGGACACGGTGACCAGCGGTTCAGTGCGGCTGCACGACCAGGAGCTGACCCGGCTCGGCGACGCCGCGCTCACCCGGCTGCGGCGTACGCGCGTCGGCTTCGTCTTCCAGTCCTTCAATCTGCTGCCCACGTTGACCGCGAAGCAGAACATCCTGCTGCCGCTGGAGCTGGCCGGGACCAAGCCCGATCCGGAGTGGATGACGACCGTGATCGACACGCTCGGGCTGGGCGACCGCCTCGGGCACCTGCCGAGCCAGCTCTCGGGCGGCCAGCAGCAGCGGGTGGCGTGCGCGCGGGCGTTGCTGCCCCGCCCGGCCGTCATCTTCGCCGACGAGCCGACCGGCAACCTCGACTCCAAGACCGGGCACGAAGTGCTGGACTTCCTGCGGCGCAGCGTACGCGAACTGGGTCAGACGATCGTGATGGTGACGCACGACCCCAACGCGGCCTCGTACGCCGACCGTGTCGTGCTGCTGGCCGACGGCCGGATCGTCGACGACATCGAGGACCCGACCGCGGACGCGGTGCTGGGCCGGCTGCGGACGTTGGGAGTCTGACGATGTGGCGGGTCACCTTCGCGTCCCTCACCAAGCACGCCCGGCGGCTGGCGGCCACCACGCTGGCCGTGGTCCTCGGCGTCGGCTTCACCGCCGGGACGCTGATCTTCGGCGACACCGCGCAGGCCGGGTTCGACGAGACGTTCGCGCGTACCGCGAGGAACGTGGACGCCGTCGTGCTGGCGGGGGACAAGCCGCTCACCGCTGACCAGCTGACGGCGGTGTCCGGCGTCGCCGGCGTCGAGCACGCCGAGGGCCGGATGGTCACCTCGCTGCCGATGCTCGGCTCGACCGGCCGTCCGCTGGTCAACAACGGCCGCTCCGGGTACGCCGTCTCCGTCGCCGACGACGAGCGTCTGCGCGGTTTCGACCTTGACGGCCGAGTGCCCGGCGCTGGGGAAGCCTTGCTGGACACCGAGACCGCCGCGCACGAGAAGTTGTCGATCGGCCAGACGATTCAGGTGCTCGACAAGGCCGGCACGAAGCAGGTGTACGCGATCTCGGGGCTGGTCGACTTCGGCGTCTCGAAGACGTATTCGGGGCTCAGCGTCGTCGGACTGCCGCGGGCGGAGATCACGCGGCTCACCGGCGAGACCGGCTTCGAGGAGATCGTGATCCGCTCCCGTCCCGGCATCGCCCAGACCGACCTGGCCGGGGCGGTACGCGCGGCGGTGACCGGCTCGACGGCGAACGGCGCGACGGTGCAGACCGGCGACGAACGCCGGACCGATCTGGCGAACCAGGCGACGTCGGTCGCGACGCAGTTCACCTTCATCCTGCTCGTCTTCGGGGTGATCTCCCTCGTCGTCGCGGTGTTCGTCATCTACAACACGTTCGCCATCCTGCTGGCCCAACGCCTACGCGAGACGGCGCTGCTGCGGTGCGTCGGCGCGACGCGACGGCAGATCTTCACCGCGACGCTGCTCGAATCGGCCGCGATCGGACTGGTCGGCGGGGCATTCGGCGTACTGGCCGGGATCGGGGTGAGCTACGGTCTCCCGCTGCTGCTCAACGGGGCGCTCGACGCCGGCGTGCCCGAGCATCCGGTGGTGCTGCGGCCGACGCCGGTCCTCATCGGACTGACGCTCGGCATGGTGGCGACGGTCGCGGCCGCCGTGCTCCCGGCGCTGCGGGCCACCCGGACCAAGCCGCTGGCCGCCCTGCGGGACCTGCCGAGCGCCGTCACGGTAAGCCGCCGCGCGAAGATCATCCGGGGGATCATCGCCTTCCTGATCGCGGGGATCGGCGCGCTCGTCACCCGTCAAGGCCAGCAGACGGAGGACTCGGAGACCGCGACGTTCATCGTGGTGGCCGGCGGCGTCGTGGTCTTCCTCGGCGTACTGGTGGCCTCGCCGCTGTTCATCGGCCGGCTCACCGCCCTGGTCGGACTGCCCGCCAGCCGGCTCGCCGGGCCGCCCGGCCGAGTCGCGGTCGCCAACGCCCGCCGCAATCCGGGGCGTACGGCGGTCACCACCGCCTCGCTCATGATCGGCGTCGGGCTGATGGCCATGTTCAGCATGCTGCTCGGCAGCATCAAGGAGACCGCGCGGGACCAGCTCGCGAGTCACTATCCGGTCGACTACGTGATCACGGCGGTACGCGACGGCAAGACCGGCGAACTCGGCCGGATTCCGGCGGCGTACAGCGACCAGCTCCGGCAGCACGGCGAACTGGCCAAGGTGGCGGTCGTCCGGGGCGCGAAGGTACGCGTCGACGGCAAAACCCTGCACCTGGGCGCCATCGACCATCCCGAACTGCTGCCGCAGCTGCCGGCCGGACTCGTCGACGGGGCGATCATCGTCGACGACAAGCAGCCTGATCCGCAGCTGACGACCTTGCGTACGGCTGCCTCCGGCGACACCACCATCCCCGGCGCGGGCCGCTTCGACGGCCTCGTGACCTGGAGTGAGCTGGCGAAGCTGGCCGGTTCCAGTGACGGCAGCCTCGTCCTGGTCAAGGCGGCCGACGGGGTCAGCCCCGTCGACTCCCGGGCGATCGTCGACCGCGTCGGTTCGGCGTACCCGTTGGTCGAGGTAAGCAGTGTCGCGGACCTGTCGAGCGGCCTGGAGAAGGCGGTGAACGGCCTGATCGGGCTGTTCGCCGGCCTGTTGGGGACCGCGGTCCTGATCGCGCTGTTCGGCATCGCGAACACGCTGTCGCTGTCGGTGATCGAGCGGACCCGTGAATCCGCCACGTTGCGCGCACTGGGGCTGACCCGGGGTCAACTGCGCGGGATGCTGCTCGCCGAGGCGCTGCTCATGGGCGTGGTCGGCGCGCTCGTCGGGATCGCCTTCGGCCTGGTGTACGCACCCCTGGTGCTGCTGGCGGCGTTCCGGGACATCGATCCGGTCATCGTGGTGCCGTGGGATTGGCTGACCGGGATGCTGCTGCTGGCGGCGCTGGCGAGCTGCCTGGCCGCCGTCCTGCCCGCGCGCCGCGCCGGGCGTGGAGCGATCGTGGCGGCGATGGCCGACTAGCCCTCATTCCTTGGGCTCTGGATCAGGGTTCCCGGTCGAATCTTGCCTCAAGATTCGACCCGGAACCCTGATCCAGCGCTTATCGCGAGCGGGGGCGGTTAAGAAAGCGAAGCCCGGACCAGCCCGGTCTCATACGCGAACACGACGATCTGCACCCGGTCGCGCAACCCCAGCTTGGTCAGTACGCGTCCCACGTGCGTCTTCACGGTGGCCTCGGCGACCACCAGCTTCCCGGCGATCTCGGCGTTCGACAGGCCCTGCGCGACCAGCAGCACGACCTCGCGTTCGCGGTCGGTCAGTGTGGCCAACCGGGGTTCGGCGGTGGACACCACGAACCGGCCGGCGAAGTGGTCGAGCAGTTTGCGGGTCACCCGCGGGGCCACCACGGCGTCACCGGCTGCGACGGCGCGGATCGCGCCGAGCAGATCCTCCGGCGGGGCGTTCTTGAGCAGGAAACCACTCGCACCCGCTTGCAGTGCGGCGAATGCGTCCTCATCGGTGTCGAACGTCGTCAGGACCAGCACCTTCGGCCCGTCCGGCTGCTCGGTGAGCTGCTGGGTGGCGCTCACGCCGTCGAGGACCGGCATCCGGATGTCCATCACGACGACGTCCACCGGCTCTCCCCGGCGGGCGAATTCGCGTACCTGGGAGACGGCCGCCGAACCGTCCCCGGCCGATCCGACCACGTCGATGTCGGGCTGCGACGACAGGATCATCTCCAGCCCGGTACGCACCAACGGCTGGTCGTCGACGATGAGCACCCTCATCCGGCCACCGCCTGCGGCAGCGGGGTTCCCACGGGCAGCGATGCGCGTACCTGCCAGCCGCCGGCGGCGCGGGGACCGGCCAGCAAGGTGCCGCCGTGCACGGAGACGCGTTCGCGCATCCCGGTCAGGCCGTGCCCTTCGGCACTGGTCGTGCCGCCGCAGCCGCTGTCACAGAGATCCACCACGATCTCGTCGCCGTCGCGCCGCAGATCCAGGTCCACCTGGGCGTCCGGCCCGGCATGCCGCAGCACGTTCGTCAGCCCCTCCTGCACGATCCGGTAGACCGCCAGCTCCAGCGCGGGCGCGTCCACGGCGCCGACCGTGTTGGCCACCCGGACCGTCAGCCCTGCCGAGCGCGCCCCGGCGACCAGCGGCTCCAGCTCGGCCAAGGTGATCCGGCGACGGCTCTGCGGCGAGTCGGCACTGCCCCGCAGCACGCCCACCAGCCGCCGCATGTCCTCCAGCGCGGCGCGTCCGGTCTCGGCCACCGTCGCCATGGCCTGCCGCGATTTCTCCGGATCGGCGTCCAGCGCGTACCGGCCGCCGTCGGCCTGCACGACCATCACCGCGAGGCTGTGCGCGACCACGTCGTGCAGCTCCCGAGCGATGACCGCGCGCTCGTCGGCCACCGCGATCCGGGCCAGGTGCGCGCGCTCCCGCTCCAAGCTCGCCGCGCGTTCCTCCAGGCCCGCGACGTAGATTCGCCGTTGACGCACCGTGTACGCCATGAGCCAGACGCCGCCGCAGACCCCGGCGTAGAAGAGCGCCTGCTGCCACCAGTGCTCGGCGTCGGAATGCCGGGCGACCTCGATGACGATCCCGATGATCACGACGAACCCGGAGATCAGGCCGCCGCGCAGGGTCTTGCTGTACTTGACCGCGCTGTACATGCCGATGAGCACGGCCAGGTCATAGGGGAGCGGATCGTTGGCCGGCCCCCAGAACAGGACCTGGGCCAGGGCCGCGGCCGAGATGACGCCCATGCTCCAGAGCGGCCGGCCGCGCCGCACCAGCAGCGCCGCCGCCATGGCCAGGCCGAGCCACATGAGCGGCCGGGGTGTCTGCCGCAGGAAGATCGGGAGGCAGGCCAGGCTGGCGACACCCGCCGCGACCAGCAGGTCGAACGCGAGGGACCTCGGGTTGCGCATACCCGTGAGCCTATCCGGCGGCCGGCGCGTGACCGATATGTCGGTTTCACCGGTGTGTATCCTCGGCATGCTCCTCCGACAGCGGGAAGCTGAGGTCTTCGGGTGTCGCGGCCGGGCGCCCTGGACGTATGCTTCGCCTGTTACCGCACTTCCGCATCTCCGATGCCGTCCACAATGTCGTCCATAGTGGCGTGACGGGACGGCCGGCCGTCGAAGGGCAAGGGGGAATGGCGTTCCGATCCAGGTCGGGCGGGACTGGGCCACCAGCAGCCCGAATCCGCCGATGAACGCGTACGTGCCGGCGCCGGCCGAGCCGGTGGAGCCCGACGGCCTCGGACGATTCGCCCGGCGCTGGGCGGAGGCGATCGGCGGGACCAGCGACGGGCCCGTGCCGCATCTGACGGAGTTCCTCGAACGGCTGACCCGTGAGCTCGCGGCCGCACTGCGGGACGACAGCGCCCAGGCGCGTGCGGAAGAGGTGGCGGCGGCCCTGGTCGGCGCCGATTTTCACAGCCCAGCGGCGGTACGCCGGACGATCGAGGTGTTCGCCGACGGCTTCCTCGACGAGATCCGGGGCGAACCCGGGGCCGAGGACGAGATCAAGTTGCGCGCTCGGCTGGGCCAGCTGCTCGGCGGCCTGTCGGCCGGATACGCCCAGGCGCTGCGCGTACGCACCCGGACCGAGCAGGAGGCCGTCCAGCGCGCCGCCCTCCGGGCCGTCCGCCTCGCCGACGACGACCGGCGCGTCGTGGAGGCCCGGTTTCGAGCCGTCTTCGCCGACGCCGCCGTCGGCATCGCCATGGTCGACCTGGGCGGCCGCCTGCTCGAGGTCAACACCGCGTTCGCCCGGATGCTCGGCTTCGTGCCGGAGGAGATCCGGGGCCGGACGGTCGGGGAGATCATCGGCGACAGCGGGCACGGCCCGACCTCCAGCCGCTATCTCGACCTGCTCTCGGGTGGCCGGGATCACTTCCGCACCGAGACGACCCGCGTACGCCCCGACGGCAGCCGGCTGGTGCTGGACCTGTCGATGTCGATGGTGCGCGACGACGACGGCGCGCCCGGCTTCCTGATCGGGGTCACCGTCGACATCACCGAGCGGCGACGGCTGCAGGATCAGCTCTGGCACGAGTCCCGGCACGACGCGCTGACCGGGCTGCCCAACCGGACGTTGTTCGCCGAGCGGCTGGCCGAGCGCCTCGCCGAACCGGCCTGCGGCCGGCTCGGACTGTCCTTTCTAGACTTGGACGGTTTCAAGGACGTCAACGACAGCCTCGGGCACGCCGTCGGCGACCAGCTGCTCATCGCGGTCGCCCGGCGGCTGGAGACGGCCGTCGCCTACGGCGATCGCCTGGTGGCCCGGCTGGGCGGCGACGAGTTCGTGGTGCTCGACGACGACTGCGTGGGCGAGGCGGCCGTCGTCGGCCCGGCCGAGGCGATCCTGGCCGCGTTGCGCGAGCCGTTCCAGGTGGGTGGCCGGGAACTGACCATCTCGGCGAGCATCGGCGTCGTCGACTCCCGGGCGGTCGGCGCCGATCCGCAGGCGCTCATGCGGGCCGCCGACATCACGCTCTACCGGGCGAAGGCCGAGGGAAAGAGCCGGCTGGCCCGCTACGACCCGCGCGACAGCGCCCGGCAGATCACCCAGCACACCCTCGCGACCGCGCTGCCCGCCGCGTTGACGCGGCAGGAGTTCTTCTGCGACTACCAGCCCATCGTCGGGCTCGAGGATAGGCGGCTCCGCGGAGTGGAGGCGCTGATCCGCTGGCGGCATCCGCAGCTGGGCATCGTCGCGCCGAACCAGTTCATCCCGGTCGCCGAGGAGACCGGCCACATCGCCGCCGTCGGCCGCTGGGTGCTCGCCGCCGCCTGCCGCCAAGCCGGCGAATGGGCCGCCGCGAATCCCACGCTGACCTGCTACATCAGCGTCAACGTGGCGGTCGGCCAACTCCGCCGGCCCGGCCTGGTCGACGACGTGATGCAAGTGCTCACCGACGGCGGGATGCCCCCGGAACGACTGCAACTCGAACTCACCGAATCCGCCGTGCTCGGCGACGACCGCGGACCGGTCGGCGAACTGCAGCGGCTCGCCGACGCCGGCGTCCGGCTCGCCATCGACGACTTCGGCACCGGGTACGCCAACCTGGCGTACCTGACGAGGTTGCCGGTTCGCCAGGTGAAGCTGGCCGGGGAGTTCCTCAAGCCATTGCGTACCGGGTCGAGCGTCGATCCGAAGCACGACCGGCTGCTCTCCGCGATCATCACGTTGGCGCACGACCTCGGCCTGAGCGTGACCGCTGAAGGCGTCGAACACCAAGCCCAGGCGGACCGGCTGCGCGCGCTCGGCTGCGACGCCGCCCAGGGCTGGCTGTTCGGCCGGCCCGGCCCGGCCGAGCAAGTCGGGCGGCTCATCGCCCGCCAGAACAGCCAACCCTGAGCTTCCGTGACGGGCACTTCCGCGACGGGCGCTGGGTCAGGGTTCTCGGTCGAATCACGATCCAAGATTCGACCCGGAAACCTGATCCAGCGCCCGTCGGCGGTCAGTCTGGTGATCAGGCGGCGATTCGGTCGCCGAGCAGGCCCGCGAGCTGCTCGACCGCCCCGATCGACAGCGGTGGGTGAGCAGCCCATGCGTACTGGTCCCGAGCGGTTTGAAAGCTGTTGTCGACGCCGATCGACACGAGCGTCCCGTTCGCTAGAGCGACCATGACCCGGTTGACGTGGTCGTGGGGCCCCGAGGTGTACTGCATGATCACGGTACGCAGCCCGCCCGGTGTGGTGCCGCGGGTGCAGGTGTTCTTCTCGCACGGCAGCTCGTCCCAGCAGTTGTAGACCTGTCCGTCGGCCTGCCGGCAGTGCGCGTCGGTGAACTCGACCCGGATCGTCCCCCGCACATCGCCGACGCGTACGCCCCACGTGGTCCGCACATCCGTCGTGCTGCCGCTGAACCGGGGGGCGTCGCCGTCGGCTCCGCTGTACGCGCCTTCCGCCGGCTGGAGAATCCACTGTGCGTCCGGCGCGGCGGTTCGCAGCGCCCGGTCCAGTTCGTCGCCGAGCCAGTTGTAGGTGGGAAAGGACGGCAACGACGGTTCGTAGCGCAAGACGTGCGCGGTGGGGCTGGGCGACGGCGTGAGCGGTGGCTGGGGTGGCGACCCGGTGACACCGAAGGCCAACGTGACCGCCGCGAGGACGGCCACGACGCCGCCGGCCGCCCCCACGACGCTGCGGAGACGCCGGTTCCGGCGCTGCCGGGCGACGATGCCGGGCACGTCTACGGCCGACGGCGGGACCTCGCCGATCACTTCGTCGAACAGAGTTCGGGACATGTCAGGCTCCCATCTTCGAGGCGGTCGAGCGCAGCGTGGCCAGCCCGCGGGAGGCTTGGCTCTTCACGGTTCCCGTGGAGACGCCGAGGATCGCCGCGGTCTCCTCGATCGAGTAGTCCAGGTAGAAGCGCAGCACGAGGACTGCGCGTTGACGGGGGCCCAACGAGGCGAGCAGCCGATCGAGACCGGCGCGGTCGACGACCGGGTCGGTGGGGTCGGAGCCGTGATCCGGGAGCACGTCCACGACCTTTTCGCGTCGCCGCCAGGGACGCCGTCGTTCGTCGAGCCAGGTACGCGTCATGACCGTCTGCGCGTACGCGTCGCGGTTGTCGGCCCCGGCGACCTCCCGCCAATGCCGGTAGAGCTTGCCGACCAGCACGGAGACCAGATCATCGGCCAGATGCCAATCCCGGCACAGCAGGTACGCCGTACGCCGCCAGCGGTCCATCCGTGCGCTGACGTAGACCTGGAAATCGTCCTCGTCGGCTTGTCTCACGACGCTCCCCGTTCTGCTCGCGACGTCGGTCACTGGCACGACGAAGCGAGTGCGGCCGGGGGTTGCACGCGGATTCACGCGGGTGGCAGGGTCACCGTCACCACCAGCCCACCCCCGGTACGCGATTCGGCCCGGACGTCGCCGCCGTGCGCTCGCGCGATGGCCTGGACGATGGACAGCCCGAGTCCCGCACCAGGAGCCTGATGGGCCGTCCGGCTGCCTCGGTGGAACGGCTCGAACAGCGCCGGGACGTCGTACTTGGGGATGACCGGCCCGCTGTTCTCGACGGCCACGAAGACGCCGGCGGCCGAGGGGCCGCAGGAGACGGCGACGAAACCGTCCGGGAGGTTGTAACGGATCGCGTTGTCAACGAGGTTCTGCACCAGCCGCTCCAGCAGTGGCGGGTTCCCCGTGACGGCGGCCTCCTCGGCGGCCAGCCGCAGGTCGAGCGAGCCGAACGGGGTCACCGAGACGACGTGGTCCACGATGTCGGCTAGATCTACATAGGACCGATCGGCGACGCCGCCTTCCGAGCGCTCCGCGCGGGCCAGCACCAGCAGTCCGTCCAGCAGCTGCTCGTGGCGGGTGTTCACCTCCAGCAGCGTCCGGCCCAGCTGGGTCAGCTCCGGAGTCGGCTCGCCGCGATAGAGCGCCACCTCCAGCAGCGACCGGTTCACGGTCAACGGCGTACGCAGCTCGTGGGAGGCGTTGGCGACGAAGCGCCGCTGCCCGTCGAAGGCGTGGTCGAGCCGTTCCAGCATCGTGTCGAAGGCGTCGGCGAGCCGTTTCACCTCGTCGTGCGGGCCGGTGAGACCGATGCGCTCGTGCAGGCCCCGATCCGCGGCGGGCGCGTCGGCGATGCGTACGGCGGTGTCGGTGATCTTGTCGAGAGGGCGCAGCAGTCGACCCGCCAGCAGCCAGCCGATCGCGGTCGCCGCCACGACCACCACCGCCAGGGCGATGCCGCCCCGGGTCAGCAGCGCGTTCAGCGCCACGTCCCAGGCGGATTCGGAGACCTGGTTGACCAGCGTGCCCGCGTCGCCCGGGTTCGCCGACGTGTAGCCGACATTGAAACTCGGCATCTGCCGATCGGCCACGAGCACGTAGGTGATGGCCAGCATGACCAGGCCGGCGACCAGGAAGAGGCAGCCGTAGACGAGGGTCAGCCGCGCGCGGAAGGTCAACCGCTTCACGGCACTCGGTACCCCACACCCGGATCGGTGAGCACGATCGGCGGCTCCCCGAGCTTGCGGCGCAACTTCAGGATGATCATGCGGATCGAGTGGGTGAACGGGTCGGCGTTCTCGTCCCAGGCCTTTTCGAGGAGTTGCTCGGCGGAGACCGGCGCACCGTCGGCGCGCAGCAACTCGGCCAGCACGGCGAACTCCTTGCGGGACAACGGGACGTAGCGACCGTCGCGGTAGACCTCCCGGCGATGCGGGTCGAGCCGGATGCCGCCGCGGTGCAGGATCGGCGGCGTGGCCGGGCGGGCGCGGCGGCCCAGCGCGGTGACGCGGGCGGACAGCTCGGCGAACGCGAACGGTTTCGGCAAGTAGTCGTCGGCGCCCAGCGACAGCCCGGAGACCCGGTCGGCGACGTCGGCGGACGCGGTCAGCATGAGGACCCGCGTCTCGCCGCCGCGCCCGGCCAGCGCCCGGCATACGTCGTCGCCGTGCACCACTGGCAGATCACGATCCAGGACTACCACGTCGTAGTCGTTCACGTCGATGCGCTCGAGGGCCGCCCCGCCGTCGTGGACGACGTCGACGGCATGCGCGTCACCCCGCAGCCAGTGCGCGACCGCGTCGGCGACCAGGGGTTCATCTTCGACGACCAAGATCCGCATGAATCCCATGGTGACACACGGTGATGTCACCTCGCTGTCAACGAATTCGGTGACGGCCGCGAAATCCCGCGGCCGATCTACTGACCGCCGACAGGATCCCTCTCGAAGGAGACGAACCATGCGGATAAGAGCAGCGATCGCGATCGGCCTGCTCGCCACGGCGGCACTGGCCGGGTGCTCGAAGAGCGACGGCGACGGCGTCGCCAGCGCCAACGGCACGTCCAGCCCCAGCGCCACCGCGAGCGTCACCGGCGCGGTCGACGAGAAGGCGCGGGCGCTCCAGTTCGCCAAGTGCATGCGCGAGAACGGCCTGCCGGACTGGCCCGACCCGAAGTTCAGCGACGGCGGCGGGGTGGACCTGAGCGCGCCGGACGGCGCCGACCCGGCCAAGGTCGACGCGGCGATGCAGAAGTGCAAGCCCTACCTGCCCAACGGCGGCGAGCCGCAGAAGCTCGACCCCGCCCGGCTCGACCAGCTGCGCAAATACGCCCAATGCATGCGCGAGCACGGCCTGAAGAACTTCCCCGACCCGACCGACTACGGCTTCCAGCTCGACGGCAACACCTCCGGCATCGACCCGGCCAGTCCGGCGTACCAGGCGGCCGACAAGGAGTGCCAGAAGTTCGCGCCGCCGCCGCCCGGCGAGTCGCCGGGCACGAACTCGGGCAACGGGCGATGAGGCGCCGGATTCTCACCGGCCTCGGGACGGCGGCGGTGGTCCTGGCGATCGGTGTCGCCGTGGTCGCGGCCAAGGGCATCGGCTCCGGCCCGTCGGCGCCCTCGGCCGCGAAGCTGCCCCCGGCCACCGCGACGGTCACCCGTCAGACACTCGTCGACAGCCAGACCGAGAGCGGCGAGCTGGGCTACGGCGACTCGGTCCAGGTCAACGGCAAGCTGCCGGGCACGATCACCGCGCTGCCCGCACAAAACGCAGCGGTACGCCGTGGGCAGCCGATCTATCGCGTGGACAACAATCCAGTCGTGCTCCTGTACGGCGTGCTGCCGGCGTACCGGGCTCTGGTGGCCGGGATGAAGGGCCCGGACGTCAAACAGTTCGAGCAGAACCTGTACGCCTTGGGCTATCGGGGGTTCACCGTCGACGGGACGTTCTCGGCGTCCACGACGACGGCGGTGAAGAAGTGGCAGAAGGCGCTCGGGGTGGCCCAGACGGGCGTGATCGACCTCGGCCGGGTCTACTACGCCCCCGGACCCGTACGCGTGAACGCCCAGCAGGCCGCGATCGGCGACTCGACGGGCCCCGGCATGGCGGTCCTCGACACGACCGGTTCGCAGAAGCTGGTCGGCGTCGAGCTGAGCGTGGCCGAACAGCGCCTGGCTCAGGTCGGCAGCGCCGTCACCCTGAAACTGCCCGACGGCAAGACCGTGCCCGGCAAGATCGTGCGGGCGCGTACGGTGATCAAGCCGGCCGAGGGCAACAATCCCGCCAAGACCGTGATCCGGGTGTCCGTCGCGCCCGACGATCAGCAGACGCTCGCCGCGTTCGACCAGGCCACCATCGACGTCGGATTCACCGCCGGGAAACGGGAGAACGTCCTGACCGTCCCGGTGGCGGCGTTGCTGGCCCTGTCGGAGGGCGGCTACGGCGTACAGGTCGTGGACGGCTCGGCCACGCGCATCGTCGCCGTGCGGGTCGGCCTGTTCGCCACCGGCCGGGTCGAGGTCACCGGGGACGGGCTCCGCGAGGGAGCCACCGTGGGGATGCCGTCATGACCGAGTCCCATGGGGATTCCGTCGTGGAACTGGACGGCGTGACCAAGGCGTACCCAGGTGTGCTGGCGGTGCGCGAGGTGAGCCTGACGGTCGGGCGCGGCGAGCTGGTGGCGATCGCCGGCCCGTCGGGTTCCGGCAAGTCCACGATGCTGCACCTGATCGGCACGCTGGACCGGCCGTCCCGGGGCACGGTACGCATCGACGGCCTGGACGTGGCTCGGTTGTCCGACCGCCAGCTGTCGGCGGTACGCGCGAGCCGGATCGGGTTCGTCTTCCAGCAGTTCCACCTGGCCCCGGGACAGTCCGCCATGGACAACGTGGCGGACGGGCTGCTGTACAGCGGCGTGCCGGCCCGGCACCGACGCGGGCGGGCGGAGCAGGCCCTCGTCAGCGTCGGGCTGGGGGAACGACTGGAGCATCGGCCGCACCAGCTGTCGGGCGGTGAACGGCAGCGCGTCGCCATCGCGCGCGCCATTGTCGGCGACCCGGCGCTGCTGCTCGCCGACGAACCGACGGGGAATCTCGACTCGTCGTCCGGCGCGGGTGTCATGGGGCTGCTGCGGGCGCTGCACGAGGGCGGCACGACGGTCGTGATCATCACGCACGATCGTGAGATCGCCGACAGCCTGCCGCGCCAGATCCACATGAGAGACGGGCAGGTCGTGTCATGAGCAGGTTCACCTCAGGCGAGCGCCGGCCGCCGGACGGTGATCGCAGGAGCAGCACGAGCCTGCGTCCTTCGCGGCTGCGGCCCGCCGATGTGCTGCGGGTCGGCTCGGCCGGACTGCGTACGCGGCCGTTGCGGGTCTTCCTCTCGGCGCTCGGGATCGCCATCGGCATCGCCGCGATGATCGCCGTCGTCGGGATCTCCTCGTCCAGCCGGGCGCAACTGGACAAGCAGCTCGCGGCGCTCGGCACCAACCTCCTCACGGTCTCGCCGGGCGAGACCATGATGGGCGGCCGGGCGGTGCTGCCGGCCGAGTCGGTCGCGATGATCGGGCGCATCGGCCCGGTCACCGGCGTCGCCGCGATCGGGCGCGTACCGGATCTCTCCGTGTTCCGCAGCGATCGGATTCCGGCGATCCAAACCGGCGGGATGTCGGTTCTGGCGGCGCACCTCGATCTGCCGGCGACAGTCGCCGCGCAGCTCGCCGACGGCGTCTGGCTCAACGACGCGACCAGCCGCTATCCGGCGGTGGTGCTCGGCGCGTCGGCCGCCCAGCGGCTCGGCGTCTACTCCGTTCGCGACGGGGTCCAAGTGCTGGTCGGCGGCCGGTACTTCACCGTCGTGGGCATCCTGCAACCGGTCGCGCTGGCACCCGAGCTGGACGTCGCCGCGTTGATCGGATTCCCGGCCGCGGAGTCCTACCTGGCCTTCGACGGGCTGCCCACCACCGTCTACACGCGTACGCGAGACGACGCGGTCACGTCGGTGCGGGCGGTGCTGGCCGCGACGGCCAACCCGGCCGCGCCCAACGAGGTACGGGTGTCCCGGCCGTCCGACGCGCTGGCCGCCCGGCAGGCCACCGATCAGGCGTTCACCGGGCTGCTGCTCGGCCTCGGCGCGGTGGCGTTGCTGGTCGGCGGGGTCGGCGTGGCCAACACGATGGTCATCTCCGTCCTCGAACGCCGGGCCGAGATCGGCCTGCGGCGCTCGCTCGGCGCCACCCGAGGGCAGATCCTGCTGCAGTTCCTCGCGGAATCGCTGCTTCTCGCGGCGCTGGGCGGACTCGGCGGAGTCCTCGTCGGCATCCTCGTCACCAGCTTGTACGCCCGTACGCAGACCTGGCCGGCGGTGGTTCCGGCGTGGGCGACGCTGGGCGGCATGGGCGCCACCGTGGTGATCGGGGCGATCGCCGGGCTCTACCCGGCCATCCGGGCCGCCCGGCTCTCCCCGACGGAGGCGCTCGCGGCCCCCTGACCGGCTCCCGCCCGGGCTCCCGCGCCGGCTCCCGCCCTGGCTCCCGCGCCGGCTCCCCCCGGGCTCCCCCCGGGCTCCCGCGCCGGCTCTCAGATGATCTAGGCGAGAAATGGCGGCCCAGGCGACCATTTCTCGCCTAGATCCACTTCGCCCGACGTGATCTTGAACGGAAAGCGTCGCCAGAGCAGCATTTTCTGTTCAAGATCACCCGCCCCGAAGTGAACGAGCCCGAAGTGAACGAGCCCGAAGTGAACGAGCCCGAAGTGAACGAGCCCGAAGTGAACGAGCCCGAAGTGAACGAGAGTCAGTCGGGGAGCATGGGCATCTCCAGCCCGGGGCCCTTGCCGACAAGCACCCCACGCGTGACGGAGCTGCTGCCGAACCGATCCCGGACCGCGTCCAGCGCCCCGTCGAGGGCCACCCGGTCGGGGGTGCCGAAGGGCAGTTCGAGCTGCATGAAATCTTGGTTCTCCAGGTTGCCGACGCTGATCCCGAGCAGCGTCAGGCCGCGTACGGCGATCATGGGTCGCACGGCGGTCAGCAGAGTCCGAGCGGCGGCGAGGATCTCCTCGGTCTGCACGGTGGGGCGGCTGAGCGTACGCGATCGGGTGGCTCGGGTGAAGTCGCGGAAACGCATCCGCAGCACCACCGTCCGGCCTGGCCGGTCCGCTTTGCGCATCCGCCGGGTGACCCGGTCGACCAGCCCGGCCAGCGTCGCGTCGAGTTCCTCGTAGGACTGATGGCCCCGGCCGAGGGCCCGTTGGGCGCCCATCGAGCCGCGGCGGCGGCCGGTCACCACGCGGCGGGCGTCCTTGTTGTGGGCCAGCGCCCACAGGTGCCGGCCGGCATGCCCACCGAGGATCGAGACCAACGCCGCCTCGCCGATCCGGGCGACGTGCGCGACGGTGCGAATGCCGCGTTCGGCCAGCTTGGCCGCGGTCACCGGGCCGACGCCCCAGAGCATCTGGACCGGCAGCGGATGCAGGAACTCCAGTTCGCGATCGGGCTCGACGGCCAGGATCCCGTCCGGTTTGGCGACGCGGCTGGCCACCTTGGCGAGGAACTTCGTCCGGGCGATCCCGACCGTGATCGGCAGTCCCACCCGGTCCAGAACGTCGGCGCGCAGGCGTACGGCGATCTGGGTCGGCGTGCCGCTGATCTTCCGGAGCCCGCCGACCTCGAGGAACGCCTCGTCGATCGAGATCGGCTCGACCAGCGGCGTGGTGTCCCGGAACACTTCGAAGACAGCCTTGCTGGCCTGCGAGTACGCCGACATCCGGGGTTCGAGCACGATGGCGTCCGGGCAGAGCAGGCGGGCCTGACGACCGTTCATCGCTGTGCGTACCCCTCGGGCTTTGGCCTCGTAGCTGCACGCGAGCACGACACCGTGCCCCACGATGACCGGCTTGCCGCGGAGCGCGGGTCGATCGCGCTGCTCGACCGACGCGTAGAAGGCGTCGAGGTCGGCGTGCAGAATCGAGGCGCCCTCCATTCCCGGATCATAGAACAAATGTTCGACACAAGGGTAGCGATAGGCTGACGACCATGTCTGTCACCGACGACTTCGCGCAGGCCCAGGCCGACGTCAAGCAGCTGCCGACGCGCCCGGGCAACGATGTCCTGCTCCAGCTCTACGCGCTCTACAAGCAGGGCAGCCAGGGCGACGCGACCGGCAAGCGGCCGGGCATGTTCGACCTGGTCGGCCGGGCCAAGTTCGACGCCTGGAGCGAGCTGGCCGGCACGGATCAGGAAGCCGCGCAGACCCGCTACATCGAGCTGGTGAAAAAGCTCCAGTCTGAGGACTGACCGATCGCGACGGTCGCGCCGAGGTCGTCGTCGACCGCGATCTCGGTGCGGAAACCCCCGTCGACCAGCGCCGCTTCCGTCACTCGGGCCTGCTCGTCGCTCGTCTCGATGAGGACCCGGCCGCCCAGCTTGAGCCACGCGCGAGCGCCGGCGGCCACGCGGCGGTGGATCGTCACGCCGTCCGGGCCGCCGTCGAGCGCGGCGCGCGGCTCGTGGTCACGCGCCTCCGGCGGCATCAACGCGATCTGGTCGCTCGGGACATAAGGCGCGTTCACCGCGAGCACGTCGACGCGCCCCAGCAGCTCGCGGGGCAGGGCTTCGAACAGATCTCCTTGATACGCGTGAAGCAGCGCACCGGTCAGGTTGGTCCGGGCGCAGCGCACCGCGACGGGATCGACGTCGGCGGCGTACACCTCGACGCCGGGGACGAATTCGGCGACGGCCCGCCCGACTGCGCCGGTGCCGCAGCAGAGGTCTACGACGATCGAGCCGGGCCGGGCGTACGCGGCGGCCTGCCGGGCAAGGAATTCGGTGCGCCGGCGTGGCACGAAGACCCCGGGTTCGACGAGAATCCGCAGTCCACAGAACTCCGCCCAGCCGAGGATCTGCTCCAGCGGCTCGCCGTCCTCCCGGCGGCGCAGCAGACCGTCGACGGCGGCGGGATCGGCCTCGGCGAGGATCAACTCGGCCTCGTCCTCGGCGAAGACGCAACCAGCGGACCGCAGCCGGGCCACGGCTTGGGTGAACGTGACAGCCATCGCATACGTACCCTACTCGTGCGTATTAGAGTGCCCGGCATGGTCTCCGAGCGGGTGCAGAGCCAGGTCTTCGGCGAGGTGGCGACCGACTACGACGACGTCCGGCCGGGCTACCCGGTCGAGATCGCCGACCGGATCCTGGCGTACGCGGGCCGTCGCCCGGCCGCGATCGCCGAGGTGGGTGCCGGCACCGGCAAGGGCACCGAGGTGCTGCGTACGCTCGACGCCCCGATCACCTGCGTCGAGCCGGACGCCGCGATGGCGGGTGTGCTGCGGCGCCGGTTCCACGACGACGAGTTCGTGGCGATCGAGGTCAGCCGGTTCGAGGACTGGCCACCGCCGGCCGACGGCGTCGATCTGCTGGCCAGTGCTCAGGCGTGGCACTGGGTGAGCCACCAGACGCGTACGCGACTGGCCGCCGAGGCGCTGGCTCCGGGCGGTGTCATCGCCTTGTTCGCCCACGACTTCGGGTTCGACGAGGACACCGCCACCGCGATGCAGAACGTCTACCTCAAGCACGCCCCGGAGATCGCCCACGGCGTACCGGCCAATCTCCACCCCGACGTGTTCCACCCGGACGAGTTGCGGACGTCGCCGCTGTTCAGCGACTTCGAGCAGCAGGAGGTGATCCGGGTCGTGCCCTTTCCGACCCCGCGTTACCTACGGCTGCTGTCGACCTTCTCCAACCACCGCATGCTGCCCGAGCAGCGGCGATCCCAGCTGCACGAGGCGATCGCCAAGCTCATCGACGGCCGCGGCGGGGTGCTGCATCAGCAGCTGACGACCGGCCTGATCCTCGCGCGCCGGGCAGCCTGACCGGTACGCCCGCCGCCCGCCGCTTCCGGAGCAGGTGGGTCAGGTAGAGCAGGGCGGCGGTGAGCACACCCATGTCGTCGAGGTAGATCGGATCGGGCAGCAGATCCACCGGCAGGATCGTGTAGACCAGCGCGCCCCAGAAGGCGACCTTCCCGCCGGTGCCGAGGTCGCCCAGCATGCGCTTGGTCACGAAGAGCTTGCGCGCCAAGCGGATCGCGCCGTACAACGTGGCCAGCGCGATGACGCCGGCGATGACTCCGACGACGATCCAGGCTTCCCGGGACATGGCGCTGAGCGTACCCAGAACCGGCTTGCGTCATGCCAACGCCGACATGACGACCTCCCGCGCGGCTTGTAGCTGGGCTTCGGTGGCGGCGGGCAGGGCGTCCTCCCAGACCGGGAGCGCGTAGCGAGTCGCCTCCAGCATGCCCAGCGGCCGGGGCATGAACCAGACGTGGAAGTGCGCCGCGCCGTCGCCCCAGCGGTAGAGGTGCACGCGGCCTACATCCGGAAGTGCAAGGATCGCGCGCTCGACGCGGGCTGTCACCCGGCCGAAGTCGGCGGCCAGTTCCTCCGGCAGATCCGCGAACGAGTCCACATGGACCCGGGAGGCCAACCAGAGTGTGCCGGGCAGGCTGCCGCCCACCGGCTCGTGCAGCACCCAGTTCGCGTCGGACCAGATGCCGTCGTCCTGGTCGCAGATGCGGCACGGTTCGCCGCCGGGCTCACCGCGGCGGGGCGGCTCGGGAATGGTTCGAGGTCCGGGCTCTACCGGGGTGAGCGGCCCGGCGAAGGGAAGTCTCATCATTCCGTCAGCATGCGCCGAGGACGCCGGTCGATGCAATGCTTGCGTTCAGAAAATGCAACGGCTATGTTTCATTCGTGAAGGAGGATCTCCACGAGGCGACCGTCGCGGTGCTGGCCGATGTCGGGTGGGACGGACTGACCCTGGAACGGGTCGCCGACAAGGCCGGCCGATCGCGGGTGACGCTGTGGCGCAACGGCGTGACCCGGGAGAGCCTGCTGGACGGGTTGCTCAAACGGCTGGCGGCGGACTACCGCGACGCGATGCTGCCGGTGCTCACCGCCGGCGGCGACCCGGCCGAGCGGCTGCGCAAGACGATGAACGCGCTCTGCGACGTCGTCGACGCGCACGCGGACGTGCTGACCCTGTCCGACGAGATGTTCCACCGGGCGGCCGCGACGGCGGACCTCCCGATGCGGTTCCTCGACCCGTTCGTCGCGGTGCTTCGCGACGCCCGGGCGGCGGGCCGGCTGCTCGGCAAGGGCACCGACCTGGATCGGGCCGACATCCTGTTCAACGCGGTCGCCTGGACCTACCTGCACCTGCGCGCCCGGCACGCCTGGACCCCGGCGAAAGCGCGTACCCACCTGCTGCCGATGCTGATCGAAGGGACCGTCCGATGAACTCGCTGCACGACGCGTACTGCTCCAGCCCTGAGTGGGCCGAGATCCTGGTCGGCGAGGTGCTGCCCTGGGGCCTGGCGGGGTTGCCGGAGCCGGAGTACGCCGTCGAACTCGGCGGCGGCTTCGGAGCGAGTACGGCGTACCTGCTGGACTGGGCCCGGCGGCTGACCGTGATCGAGGCCGACGCGACCCTCGCCGCCGGGCTGACCGCCAGGTTCCCCACCGTCGACGTACGCCACGCCGACGCGCGCCGAGTCCCGTTGGCCGACGGCGTCGCCGACGCGGTCGTGTGCTTCACGATGCTGCACCACGTCACCCCGCCGGCCGCCCAGGACGAGTTGTTCTTCGAGGCGGCCCGGCTGCTGCGGCCGGGCGGCTGGTTCGCCGGGACCGACAGCGTGGCGTCGGACCGGCTGCGGGAGTTCCACGATGGGGATGTCTACGAGCCGCTCGACCCCCAAACCCTCCCCGTACGCCTGATGGCGGCCGGGTTCGGCGAGGTGGACGTCGAGGTCGGCGACCGGTTGCGGTTCCGCGCCCGGCGCTGAGGCCTTGCCGCGTCCGGCTGGACGTGCATACTCAGCGAATATGGAGCCAGAACGTCCGGAGATCGGCCGGGACCTCGCGCACGCGTTGCGGACCGGCCCCTTCTCGGCGGCCCTCCATCTGGCCATCGAGGATCGCGGCCTGCGTCTGGAGGAGATCCAGGAGAAGCTGGCCGCGGCGGGGGTGACCGTCAGCCTCACCACGTTGAGCTATTGGCGGCGGGGACGCAGCCGGCCCGAGCGGCCGGATTCCATGAAGGCGGTCCGGCTGCTGGAGGAGATCCTGGCGCTGCCGCCGGAGTCGCTGATCGCCCAGCTCGGCCCGCGCCGTCCGCGCGGCCGCTGGCTCACCCAGCCGCCGGGCACGTTGGACATCGACCGGTTGTTCGAGGACGCCACCAGCGTCTCGCGGATGATCGGCGAGCTGGACCGATGGCTCAACCATGAACTGACCCGGCTGAGTCTGCACGACCTCTATCTGGTCGGCGGCGACCGGCAGGAGATCAGCCTGACCTGCCGCCAGGTGCTGCGGTCCAACGTGGATCGGCTGAGCCGCACGGTCGGCATCTTCCGCACCGACGACCTGAAAGCGTTCACCGACATCCGGGCGCTGCGCAACTGCCGGCTCGGCCGAGTGCGTACCGACGCGGCGTCGGGCCTGCTGGCCGCCGAGATCATCTTCGACCGCATGCTCGCCCGGGGCGACACCGTGGTCATCGAGTACGCCTTCCTCAGCGACTCGGCGACGCCGACCGAGACGTACTACCGCGGCTTCAACGTGCCCGTCAGCGAATACGTCCTGGAGGTGCAGTTCGATCAGCGGGCGGTCCCGGCGCGGTGCTACCGCTATGAGCGCCGGGCGATCCACGCGCCGGACCAAGGCGTACGCGAGATCTGGATCGGCTCGACGCACGGGGCTCACCTGGTCGCCTCCGACGTCCCGCCGGGCATCGTGGGGATGCGCTGGGAATGGGAATAGGACGCGATGGGTGGGCGGCCTCCCTCGTGAGGAGGCCGCCCACCACACCGGTCAGGCGACGTTCAGCGTGACGTCGTCGACGACGAAGCTGGTCTGCAACGACCAGTCCTCGATCCCGGTGAACGTGAGGGTGACCGTCTGCCCGGCGAACTGCGCCAGGTTCACGGTCCGCTCGGCGTACGCCGAATTCGCATTGAGGTTGGAGTAGCCGGCCACCGTCGTGCTGCCCACGGTCACGGCGAAGGTGTCGTAGACGACGCTCTCCGTCTCGGCCGTGGTGATCCGCAGCCAGAACTTCAGGGTGGCGGTGCAGCCGGCCGGGATGGTCACCGACTGCGACAGCGTGTCGGTGTGGGCCGAGCCGCGCCCGCCGAACCACGCGTTGCGGGTGCCGGTCCGGGCCGGGTACTCCGGCCAGGTGCCGACGACGTACTGCGAAGCCGTCCACGGGCTCGTCCCGCTCTCGAACCCGCCGTTGCCGACGAGCTGCGCCGGGGTGCAGCCACCGCCGGTGCCGACCGTCCAGGTGAACTGGGCGGACCCGGTCTTGCTCGCCGAGTCGGTGACGGTGACGGTGACGGTCGACGTCCCAGCCGTGGTCGGCGTACCGGTGATCCGGCCGGTCGACGAGCCGATGGACAGCCCGGCCGGCAATCCGCTCGCGCTCCAGGTGTAGGGACTCGTCCCGCCACTGGCCGACAGTTGCAGGTCGACGGCCTGCCCGACCGCGGTGCTCTGGTTGCCCGGGCTGGTCACCGACGGGCTGCCGGGGTCGCCGCCGCCGATGAATCCGGTGTACAGCAACACATTCGGCGAACCGCTGCCGGGACTGGTGATCTTCCCGGTGGTGCCGTTGGTCACCAGCGCGTTGCGTACCTGGGCGGGGGTGGCCGACGGGTTCGCCCCGAGGTAGAGGGCGGCGGACCCGGTCACGTGCGGCGAGGCCATGGAGGTGCCGGTCATGGTCGCGCTGCCGGTGTTGCTGGAGTAGGACGCCGACACGATGCTCGTGCCCGGCGCGAACAAGTCCAGGCAAGAGCCGTAGTTGCTCGTGCTGTTGCGCGCGTCGGCGTTGGTGCTGTTGCCGACCGTGATCGCGGCGGAGACGCCCTGCGGGCTGTAGTAGCAGGCGTCGTCGCCGGAGTTCCCGGCCGCCTCGACGAACTGCACGCCCGACGAGATCAGGTTGTTCACCGCGCTGTCCATGGCGGCGCTGCTGCACCGGCTCTGGCAGCCGATGCTGTAGTTGGCCACGGCGGGCTTCTGGGCGTTGGCGCGTACCCAGTCGATGCCCGCGATCAAGTCGTCGTTGGTGCCACTGCCTTGGCAGTTCAGGACACGAACGGACACGAGCGACGCCTTCTTGGCGATGCCGTAGGTGGTGCCGACCGCCGTGCCGGCCACGTGCGTACCGTGGCCGTGGCAGTCCTGCGGCGTGCTGTCGTTGTCCACCATGTCCACGCCCTGCTTCACCCGGCCGGTGAAGTCGGTGTGACTGGCGTTGAGCCCGGTGTCCAAGATGTACACGGTGACGCCCTGGCCCGGGTTGGCCGGATAGGTGAACGTCTGGTTCAGCGGCAGGTTCCGCTGGTCGATGCGGTCGTCGCCCCAGTTCGGCGGGTTGTTCTGCGTGTCCAGTACGCCGATCCGCTGCACCTGTTCGACGTAGGCCACGGCGGGATCGGCCGCCAGCTTCCGGGCTTGCGCCTCAGCCAGGTTCGCCGAGAAGCCGTGTAACCCGGCGGAGTAGACGTGCCGGGTCTGCCCGCCGAAGCGGGCACTCAGGTCGCGGGCGCTCACTGCGATGGCCGCGGGGGTAGCGGCGGCCAGTGCGGTGTCCTTCAGCGCCACGATGTAGCGGCCCGGAACGGCGTACGGGCTGTCGGCCGCCCGGATGACGCCGGTCGGCTCGGCGGACGGGGATGCCGACGCCGTTGCGGCGGGGGTGACTGTGGTGGCGAGCGCCAGCAACAGCGTCGCGGCCACGGTGGGGGTGCGATGTGCCAAGGGTTCCTCCTCCCAAGACGCCCCCTGCGGCTTCTGGGGTCGGCCCACCGTCCTTACTGGCTGTTTCGAGCGGAGGGCCGGCCCCGCGGCCGGGTCTTCCTGGCGCCGACCGCGAGGGGCTGGCGGAAAACGTAGGACTCGGTGAATCCACGGTGACAGGTCGTTTAACAGCGGTCGCGGGATCGGCGTCGCAAAACTGTTTATGAGATCGACATCCATTGACACTTCGATAATGGTTAGGCAAACTGTCTAACCATTCGAGCTCTGGAGGTCAGATGAAGCGATACGCAAGGGGCCTCGCCCTCACGGCAGGTCTGGCTCTCGTGGCGGCGCTGTCGCCGGCGACGCCCAGCGCGGCGGCCGCCACCCGCTACGAAGCCGAGGGCGCGACCGTGTCGCAGGGCGTGGTCGAGGCCAACCACCTCAACTACTCCGGCAGCGGGTTCGTCAATGGGGACAACGTCGTGGGGAGCTATACCGAGTGGACGGTGACCGCCGCGAGCGCGGGCACGGCCGCCCTGACGATCCGCTACTCCAACGGCACCACGACCGGCCGACCGGCCGACATCGCCGTCAACGGCACGGTGATCGCGGCGGCGTCGGCGTTCGGCAGCACGACGAACTGGGACACCTGGGCGAACAAATCGGTGACGGCCGCCCTCACCGCCGGGACGAACACCGTACGCGTTACCGCGACGACTGCGAACGGGACGGCCAACCTCGACTACCTCGACGTCGACATCACCGCAGCGGCGACCGACTACCAGGCCGAGAACGCCCTGCTCGCGCAAGCCGCGGTGGCCACCAATCACACCGGCTACACCGGCACCGGCTTCGTGGACTACACCAACGTCGTCGGGTCCTACGTGGAATGGACGGTGACCGCCGCCACCGCGGGAAGCCAGACCCTCACCTTCCGGTACGCCAACGGCACCACCGTCGACCGGCCGATGGACATCGCCGTCAACGGCGCGGTCGTCGCGGCCGGCGTGTCCTTCCCCGCCACGACGAACTGGGACACCTGGACCACCAAGACGATCACCGCGTCGCTCGTGGCCGGCGCCAACACCGTCCGGGCCACGGCCACCACCGCCAACGGCGGTCCCAACGTCGACGTGCTCAGCGTGACCGGAGGCGGCGGCGGTGGGGACACCCAGGCGCCGACCGCGCCGGGCAACCTGCGCTCGACCGGGGTCACGTCGTCCAGTGTGAGCCTGGCCTGGGACGCGTCCACCGACAACGTGGGCGTCACCGGCTACGACGTGTACCGGGGCGGCGTACTCGCCACGACCGTCACGGGCACCACGGCGACCGTCGGCGGGCTGGCGGCGTCGACGGCGTACACGTTCACCGTCAAGGCCCACGACGCGGCGGGCAACAGCTCGGCCGCCTCGAACTCCGTGAGCGCCACCACGAGCGGCAGCTCCGGCGGACCGGCGGTGCCGTTCGGCAGCCACCTGTTCGCGTACGCCGCGGGCATGCTCAAGCCGAGCGGGTCGCAGGCCGCCCTCGACCAGGCCGTGGTCAGCGTGTACACCAAGTGGAAGGCGAACTTCGTCAAGCAGAACTGCGGCAACGGCTGGTACGAGACGATCTCTCCGGACGCCGACCACCCGTACGTCGCCGAGGGCCAGGGCTACGGCATGGTGATCACCGCGACGATGGCCGGAGCCGACGCCAACGCCAAGACGATCTTCGACGGCATGGTGAAGTACGTGCTGGCCCACCCATCGGTGAACAACGCCGACCTCCTCGCGGCCGAGCAGGACACCAGCTGCAAGAGCGTCAACGGCTCCGACTCGGCGACCGACGGCGACATGGACGTGGCGTACGCGCTCCTGCTGGCCGACAAGCAGTGGGGCAGCGCCGGAACCTACAACTACAAGCAGCTGGCGATCAAGCGGATCAACGCCATCAAGGCCAGCGAGATCAACCCGACGACGAACCTGCTGAAGCTGGGCGACTGGAGCAGTTGCTGCGACGCGCTGTACTACACGACGCGCCCGTCCGACCACATGATCGACCACATGCGGGCGTTCCGGACGGCGACCGGCGACACGGCATGGGACACCATCCGCAGCGCCCACCAGACGCTCATCACCAACCTCCAGAACCAGTACGCCCCCAGCACCGGCCTGCTGCCGGACTTCGTGATCACCACGAACACGACGCCGAAGCCGCCGACCGGTGAGGTTCTGGAAGGCCCGAACGACGGCAAGTACTACTGGAACTCCTGCCGTACGCCGTGGCGCATCGGCGCGGACGCCGTCACGAGCGGCAACTCCGCCTCGCTGGCCTCGGCCCGGAAGCTGAACACCTGGATCAAGTCCAAGACGGGCGGCAACCCGGCCGGCATCGTGGACGGCTACTCGCTGAGCGGGGGCAACCTCGACTCCGGCAACGACGCCTGCTTCTACGCGCCGTTCGCGGTCGCCGCGATGACCGACACCGGCAGCCAGGCATGGCTGGACGCGCTGTGGAACCACATGGTGTCGCGGTCGTTCGGCAGCACCGAGTACTACAACATGTCGGTCCAGTTGCAGGTGATGATCGTGGTCTCCGGCAACTACTGGGTGCCGTAGCCCGCAGATACGCGAAGGGGCCGGTGTGCGAGCGTCGGCCCCTTCGCAAGTGCCTCATCTGCTCGCAGTCAGCGGAACGAGGACAGCGCCGTCCGCGCCGCCGCGTAGTCGGCGAGGACTTCCCGGACGGGGGAGAGGACGTGCGAACCGGCGACCGTCGCTATCGAAGCGCGGAGCCGTGCGTACGCCCGCCTTCCCTTGCGCCGCGCGGCGATCCGGACGATCGGGCGTACCACCAGCGCTAGCACGAGGCCGACGAGCAAACCCGCGCCGAGCAGGAAGGTCGGCAGCGGAACCCGGCCCACGTCCGGCATCGGGATCTCCGGCAGCGCCAGCGCGAACATGACGTACCGGACGAGCAGCCAGAGAAGCCCGGCGACGACGGCCAGCGCGCCGATCCACTGCAGTACGCCGAACAGCCGCCACCACGCCGGATTGCGGCCCACCTTCAGATCGGTACGCGCGACGGCCACGTCCAGCGCGTCCGGCAGATCATCCATGCGCCCCCGCGCCGCCGTACGCAACGCGTCCTGCCATGGTGCGGCGAGCCCGCGTCCGGCGTCGTCGGCGATCTGGCGGACGGCCAAGGCCGCTTCGGCCTGCGCCGCCGGGGCGGCCGGTCCGATGGACGTCGCCCCGATGGTGGAGCCGGCGCCGGAAGGAGACGAGCCGACTCGTAGCCGCTGCAACGGGTCCGGCCGGAATCGCCGGATCCACCGCGCGAAGGGCCACCCCGTCGCCTTCCGCGCCCGATGCACGTACGCCTGCTCGGTCGCCGACGCGACCAGCGGCACACCCGCGGCGTGGGCGAGCGCGTCCACCAACGACTTCTCCGAACCCCGATCCAGGTCGGGCGCGGGCGCGGCGACGAGTGGGGTCAGCTGCGCCGACACCGTGGTGACGTCGGCGTCCAACCGGCGCAGCACGGCTTCCCGCCGACGGACCGCGGCGCTCAACCGGGACACCAGGGGGTCGAGCCCCGGCGGCCCGACCGCCGACGTGGCGACCACCGGTACGCCGGCCAGCCCGTCGGCGGCCAGCAGACCGTCTAGATCGGACAGACATTCGCGGAGGTCTCCCGGCGACAGCAGATCCGCCTGGTGCAACGCGACGACGGTCACGTCCCTGTGTGCGGCGAACTGTTCCAGGTACTGCCGGTGGACCACCTTGTCGGCGTACTTCTGCGGGTGCAGCACCCAGACGATCAGGTCCACCACGGCGAGGAGCCGATCGACCTCCACCCGGTGCGACGCCTCGACGGAGTCGTAGTCCGGCAGGTCGAGCAGGACCAGCCCGGACAGCTCCCCGGCCGGGACGGCGTACCGCTTGCCGACGTCGAGCCAGTCCAGCAGCTCCTCCGCGCCGGAACCCCAGACGCAGGCGTACGTCTCGCCGGTGGTGGGGCGGCGTCGCCCGGCGGGGGAGAGGTCCACCCCGGCGAGCCGGTTGAACAGGGTGGACTTGCCGCTGCCGGTCGCACCGGCCAACGCCACGACGGTATGCGCCCGCGACAACGCCAGCCGTTCACCGGCCCAGTCCACCACGGCCTGGGCCGGGGCGAGATCGTCCGCCGACAGGTACGGCGACGTCGTCTCGACGAACTGGCGGAGCGCGCCGACCCGGTCGGCCACGGAGTCCAGGTTCACCGGGCCTCCCGAACCGCCGCCGCGCAGGCTCGCAGGGTCGGCCCCGCCGATCGGTCGACCCCGGAATCGTCGAGCACGGCCCGGAATCGGCCGGCCTCCTCGTCGAGCAGGGCGTCGACCCGGTCCAGCAAATCCTTGCGCGCCTTGGCCGCCAGCTGCCGAACGGCCTGGTCGCCGAAGATCGCCTCGAGCACCTTCTGCGCCGCGATCGTCGTACCGGCGCCGACGGCGATCTCCGCACCGGTCGGGATGAACGCCGTCGCGGCGAAGACGCTGATCATCACCACGAGGCCCAACCCGTTCACGGCGTACGCCCCGGCTCGGGCGACGGCGATGCGATTCCCGGATTCCACCCGCACGAGTTCCAGCACCGAGCGCTGCCAATCGCGTACCAGTCGATCCAGCCGAAGGCTGAGATCCGCCGACGGAGCCGCCAGCTCGGCGTGGGACTTGAGCAGCGCGGACCCGGCCGGATGGGCCCGCCAGGCGGCCGCCGCCTGCTCGGCCGCGTCGGCCGCCGCCCCTCGCACGAACGTGACCACCCCCGACTCCAGCGCGCTTTGCAACTGGTCTGCCGGGCGTGGGCCGCCGGTGACGGTGTCGACGAGCCGATCGCGCCAGCGGGCGACGCGGGCCTGGAGCCCCCGCATGAACTCGCCCGCGCCGACCAGCTCCTGCCAGCGCGCGAGCACTTCGCCGCGCAGCAGGGCGCCGTCGCGGATGCCGCGCTCGACCGCCTTCCCGGCTTCCTCGTAGGCCGACCGGGCCGAGGTCTCCAGCGTCTCCGCCGCCTCGACCTGAGCGTCCGCGGCGGTAGCGAGCGTGCCGACGGTCGGATCAAGTGCCGCCACCGCACCGTCCACGGTCTGCCGGACCACCGCCGCCCGGTCGGCCGCCGACCGGGCCAGCGAATCGAGCCAGCCGCGCAGCTCCGCGATCACCGGCTCGGGCAGCAGCCGACGTTCGTCCACTGTGGTCTCCGGTACGACGAACAGCCGGGCGTCGCCGAAGCCGTTCTCGCCGAGCATCTCGGTCAGATGCGGGGTCACCTCGCTGTCGGCGTCAGCGGGCAACCGGTCCAAGACCATCGCGATCGCGGTGCCGCGTGCTCGGGCCGCGCGCAACAGCTCCCATGGGACGGCGTCCGCGTAGCGCGTCGCGGTGGTCACGAACAGCCAGAGGTCCGCGGCGGCCAGCAGGCGCTCGGCCAGCGCGCGATTGCTCTCCACCACCGAGTCGATGTCCGGAGCGTCCAGCAACGCCAGGCCCGCGGTCAGCCGCTCGCTCGGGACGATCCGCAGGCCGCCGTCGCCCGAAGTGGTACGCCCAAGGCCGGGCAGCAGATGCGCCTCGGTGAACCAGGCGGCGTCGTCGGGATGGCAGACGAGGACGGGATCGCGAGTGGTCGGCCGGCGGGCTCCGGCGGGGCTGACCGGCTCCCGGACGATGCTGTTGACCAACGTGGACTTGCCCGCGCCGGTCGAACCGCCGACGACGACCAGCAACGGCGCGTCGAGCCGGGCCAGCCGGGGCAGCAGATAGTCGTCGAGCTGCGCCCGGGTGGTATCGGCCAGCCGGGCCGAGTCCGCCGCGTCGGGCAGGCCGAGCGGGTACCGCGCCGCCGCGAGCGCGTCGCGCAATGCCCCCAACGCCTCCGCCAGCCTCATGGTCTCCTCTATACCCTTCTCCTGCCCCGCCCGCCCCCGATCCTGCCGCCCCCGATCCTGCCGATCATGAACTTATGTTCGTGCTCGACCGGCGTGTCGCGTCCGCAGCACCCTGATCAACTCCCCGGCGGCATGATCGACATCACTTGCCTCCCAGTCTAGGGAGATCTACAGTGTCGGAGTATCTAGTCAATGACAAGATTCCTGACAACATGGAGGCGCAATGGACCACCTCGTGCTCAGTGACGCCAGCCGGATCGTGGCCGGCATCCTCCTCCTCTCGATCGTGACCATCGAGTTCGGCGGCTGGTTCATGACCAAGATCGTGCGGGGTCAGGTGCCGATGACCGACTTCCAGAAGGCGTTCGCCCGGGCCGGGCACGCGCACGCGGGCGTACTGGTGACGCTGGGGCTGATCGCTCAGGTGCTCGCCGACGCGACGACCTTCGACGGCGCCGTCGGCCGGCTCGTGCGGCTACTCATCCCGGCCGCCGCCATCCTCATGTCCGGCGGCTTCTTCGCCGCCTCGGCCGGGCGTAACGTCACCCAGCCGACCAAGGCCATCGTCATCCTGTGGCTCGGCGCGGCCAGCCTCGCCGCCGGTGCGCTGACCCTCGGGATCGGACTGCTCACCGCCTGAGCCACGTCGCCCAGCCGGTCGAGGTTTTACGGCAGATCATGGATGCGCCGGGAACCTCGGCCGGTTTTGGCATGCGCATCCGTGATCTACCGCCGACGGGGTTGGTTAGAGTGTCGGCTGACCCCTCGCGGAAGGATCGACCGTGCCCCCGACGGTCAAGCGGACTCTGGCGGCGGTGCTTTCTCCCGTCGCCGCGATCGTCCTGGCTCTCGCGCCCGCCACGCCGGCCGCGGCCGAGCCGGACGAGGCGCACAATCAGCAGCTCATCCAGAACCTGGAGGCTGCCGCTCGCGGCTACCTGGAAGCCCAGGACGCGCTGGAGAAATCACAGGCCCGCCAGGTCGTCCTGCGCCGGGAACTGCAACAGGCGACCGCCCAGCTCGCGCCGCTGCGTAAGCAGGTAGGCGCGATCGCGGCAGCGGCGTACACGACCGGGCGGCTCAGCGGCTTCGCGGCGATGCTCGGTGCAGGCACCTCCGAGGACTTCTTCACTCGCGCCACGATGCTGGAGGAGATCACCCTCCGGCAGGATCAGGCGCTCGGCCGGTTGCTGCGGCTGGAGGAGAAGGCTCGTACCGGCAAGGCGGCGATCGACGCCGAGGCGGCGCTCCAGACCGCCCAGGTCGCCGAGATGAAGAAGCGGATGAAGGCGGCCGAGCAGGTCTTGCTCAAGGTGGGCGGGAAGTCGATCCATGGCTGGCTCGACCCGAACTCGCCCGCGGCGATCCCCGCGCCCCGCAATGCGGACGGCAGTTGGCCGAAGGAGAACTGCTCGGTCAAGGACCCGACCAAGACCGGCGGTTGTCTGACGCCTCGGCTGCTGCACGCGTACGAGCAGGCGCGGGCCAACGACTACACGCGGTACACAAAGTGCTGGCGTACGCAGTCGTCGGGTGAGCATCCCAAGGGGCGCGCCTGTGACTTCTCCTCGGCTCGGGCGACCTTCTCCACCTCGGACGCGTCCGGCGACGACAGACGATACGGTGATCGACTCGCCTCGTTCTTCATCAAGAACTCCCGGGCGCTCGGGGTACTGTACGTAATCTGGTACCGCAAGATCTGGTTCCCCGGACTGGGCTGGCGCAGCTACAGCGGATGCTGCGGAGCGGCGGCCGAACACACGAATCACGTGCACCTGTCCGTGTACTGATACCTCCTGGGGGTATGCTGGCCCGCATGAGCGGCAGCGTCAGCCAGATGCGAGCACAGCGGTCGGGACCGCTGCTGCTTCTGCTGCTGCTCCTCGCGGCCGGCATCGCCGGTATGCACACCCTCGGCCACGCCACCCACGGCCCCTCCCACGCACCCATGAGCGTCATGGCCGCCGACCACGCTGCGTCAGGCGTGTCGGCCGGTTGGGAAGGCGGGTCCGGGCGACACGGTCCGATGACCGACCCGACCGTGATGTGCCTGGCCATCCTCGGCGGTGTGGCGCTCCTCGCTGTCGCGCTGCTGCTGCGCTTCCAGCGCTCGACCGCGTCCGGCGTACGCCCGCCGCAACCGGCTGCCCGGGAAAGCGGCCGGGGTCCGCCGCGTACGCCGGTCGGTCTTCTCCTCGCCGACCTCTCGGTATTGCGGAACTAGGACGCCCGGTTCGCCCAGCGTCCGGAATGTCCGTCCACAGAGGAGAAAACTTCATGAACCGCATCGTCAGCCGAGCGCTCCTGCTCGGCCTCGTACCCGTGGCCGCCGTCGCGCTGAGCGCGTGCAACGACTCCGATGACACCGGCATGCCCGGGATGAACCACGGCGGCACGTCGTCCGCGTCCGCTCCGGCCTCGGGTACGGCGAACGCCGCCGACGTCGAGTTCGCGCAGATGATGATCGTCCACCACCAGCAGGCCGTCGAGATGGCGAAGCTCGCGGAGACGCGGGCTGCCGACGCCGAGGTGAAGACGCTCGCCGCCCAGATCAAGGGAGCGCAGCAGCCGGAGATCGACAAGATGACCGGCTGGCTCGCCGCCTGGGGCCGCTCGACCGCCGCCCCGATGGGCCACGACATGCAGAGCATGCCCGGCCTCATGAGCGACGGTGAGATGAAGCAGCTCGCCGCCGCGCAGGGCAACGCCTTCGACAAGAAGTTCGCCCAGCTGATGATCGCCCACCACAACGGGGCCATCGAGATGGCGAACAGCGTCCTGGCCAACGGGGCCGATCCGCAGGTGAAGGCGCTCGCCCAGGCGATCGTCTCGGCCCAGACCGCCGAGGTCGCGCAGCTGCAGAAGATCGTCAGCCGGCTCTGACACACCCCGCCCCGGGCGGGAGTACGCGTACGCCTGCCCGGGGCGGCATCGCACGAGGGAACCTGACATGACCACCCAGCACCACCACGAGCACGGCCAGCCCGCGCCCGCCGTCGCCGAGATCGCACTGACCGCTTGCTTCTGCGGCACCGAGCTGGCACACCTGGAACACGACCTGCGGAGCCGGCCCGGCGTCACGTCCGTCCACATCGACCGGACCAGGTCGGTGGCGCATGTCGGCTTCGATCCGGCACAGACCGACCGGGCGCAGGTGGAGGCGTTCCTTCGCCAGGCGGGCTACGACTGCACCTGCCGGGACTGCGCGGACTCCACCTGCCAGCACGGCCACCCAGCCGCCGGCCACGACGACGAGCACGCAGCCCACGACACCCACGCGACCCCTGAAGAGCACGTCCATGCGGCCTCTGAAGAGCACGCCCACGCGGCCCCTATAGAGCACGAGCACGCTGCCCGGCAGGAGCACGCGGGCCACGACATGTCCCAGATGGGCGCCGAGCATGCGGGCCATGACGGCCATGAGGGGCACGACGAGCACGCGGGGCACGGCGCCGACATGGTCGCGGACATGTTCCGCCGCTTCCTGATCAGCGCGGTCCTGACCATCCCGATCATTCTGTATTCGCCGATCGGCGAGACGTTCGGCTTCACGGCTCACCCGCCGTTCGGGCTGTCGATGGCCTGGTTCGGGCTGATCCTGGCGACCCCGGTGGTGTGGTGGGGCGGCTGGCCGTTCATCTCGGCGGCGGCCCGGTCGCTGCGCCGTGGCGAGGTCACCATGATGACCCTCATCGCGACCGGCATCGGAGTGGCGTACCTGTATTCGGTCGGGGCGACGCTGCTCGGCGAGGAGGAGGACGTCTTCTTCGAGGCCGCAGCGATGCTGACCACGCTCAGCCTGATCGGGCATTGGCTGGAGATGCGGTCGCGCTACGCGACCGGTCGCGCGGTCGAGGCGCTGCTCAGTCTCGCGCCGCCGACCGCTCGCGTCCGCCGGCATGGCGAGGAGCAGGAGGTATCGCTCGACCAGGTGGTGACGGGGGACGAGATCGTCGTCCGCCCGGGCGAGAAGGTCCCGGTCGACGGTGAGGTCCTCGACGGCTCTAGTTACGTCGACGAATCGATGATCACCGGCGAGCCCGTGCCGGTCGCCAAGCAGGTCGGGACGAAGGTCGTCGGCGGCACGATCAACACGACCGGCGCATTCACCTTCCGCGCGACGGCCGTGGGGGCGGACACCGCGCTGGCGCGGATCGTCCAGATGGTCCGCAACGCGCAGGCCTCCAAGGCCCCGGCCCAGCGGCTCGCCGACACCGCCGGCAAATACCTGGTCTACGTCGCGCTCGGGGCGGGCGCGCTCACCTTCCTCGGCTGGGCGGTCTTCGGTTCGCACGGCATCGGCTTCGCGGTCACGGCCGCCGTCTCGGCCGTCGTCATCGCCTGTCCCGATGCCCTCGCGCTGGCCACCCCCACCGCGATCACCGTCGGGGTCGGCCAAGGGGCGCGCGGCGGCGTCCTCTTCAAGAACGCCACGGCGCTTGAGGCCACGGCCGGTGTCACGACCGCGGTCTTCGACAAGACGGGTACGCTCACCGCCGGAACGCCGTCCGTGACGGACGTCGTGGCGCTGGACGGCGTCGACGAAGGCGACCTGCTGAGGCTGGCCGCGTCGGCGGATCAGCCGTCGCAGCACCCGCTCGCCGAGGCGATCGTGGCCGCCGCCCGAGATCGCGGCTCGGCGGTGAACCCGCCCCAGGACTTCGACTCCGTACCGGGGCACGGAGTCGTGGCCACTGTGGATGGTCGTCGGGTGCTGATCGGCAACGCCCGCCTGCTGGAACGGGAGCAGGTCCCCCTGGCCGCACTGCCGGATCGGGCCGCCCTCCTGGCCGCCGACGGCAAGACCGCCATGTACGTCGCGGTCGACGGTGCGCCATGGGGACTGATCGCGGTCGCCGACAAGGTACGCGACTCCGCGAAGGCGGCGATCGGCGCGCTCCACGACGACGGGGTCAAGACCGTCATGCTCACCGGCGACCAGACGCGTACGGCCGAGGCGGTCGCCCGCCAGGTCGGGGTGGACCGCGTCCTCGCCGAGGTGTTGCCGGAGGACAAGGCGGCCAACATCACCCGGCTGCAGGGCGACGGCGCGAAGGTGGCCATGGTCGGCGACGGCGTCAACGACGCGCCGGCCCTGGCGCAGGCCGACGTCGGCATCGCGATCGGGGCCGGCACCGACGTCGCCGTGGAGACCGCCGACGTCGTGCTCGTTCGCGACGACCCCGCCGACGTCGCGTACGCACTCCAGGTGGCGCGCGCTGTGCGTACGAAGATCAAGCAGAACCTGTTCTGGGCGGCGATCTACAACCTGCTCGCCATCCCCATCGCGGCCGGGGTCCTCTATCCGAGTCTGGGCGTCCTGCTGCGTCCCGAGTGGGCGGCGTTGCTGATGAGCGCGTCGACCATCATCGTGACGGTCAACGCGCTCCTGCTCCGGCGGCTGCGCCCCCGGCGTACCGCTGCCGCTTAGTCGGCCGAGGACCGCCGGGGCGCGAGCCGCAGCCGGACCTTGGTGATGGCCCGGCCGGTGACCTCGACGACCTCGGCGGAGAACCCGGGCGCCTTCACGATGTCGCCGGGCTTGTCCGGAATCCGGCCCAGCCGGTCGAGGATCAGCCCGGCGACGGTGGTGTAGTCGATGTCGCCGAGGCGCTCGATGTCGATGCCGAGGTCGGGCAGATCGTGGATGGGGAACGCGCCCGGCAGCAGCAGTACGCCGTCCGCCTCGGTCACGACCTCTTCGATGTCGCGGTCGGTCTCGTCGTAGATCTCGCCGACGACCTCCTCGACGAGGTCCTCCATCGTGATGATGCCGTCGATGGCGCCGCGCTCGTCGACGATGAGGGCGAACTGCTCGCGCTGCTGACGGAACTGCCGCATGGCGTCGGACACCGACAGGGTCTCCGGCATCAACACCGCCGGCCGTACGCGGTCCGCCGCGGACTGCGTACGGTCGCCGCCCAGCAGATCCCGCAGGTGGACGACGCCGAGGACGTCGTCGAGCCCGTCCGGGCCGACGACCGGCGCACGGGTGTGCCCGGACTCGGCCAGCCGGGCGAGGGCCTCGTCGACGCTCAGCGCGACGGGCAACGTCGTGACGTCCCGGCGGGGCACGAGGATCTCGCGGACCATCCGCTCGGTGATCTCGAACGCGCCGGAGATGATCTCCCGCTGCTGCGGCGTGAAGCCCCGCTGCGCCACCACCAGTTCGCGGATCTCCTCGGCGCTGATCTCTTCGCGCGCCGCCCGGGGATCGCCGCCGGTCAGGGCCACGATGAGGTCGGTCGACTTGCCGAGCAGCCACACCACCGGACGGGAGGCGACGGCCATCCAGTCCAGCGGGCGAGCGGCGATCAGCGCCCAGCTCTCGGCCCGCTGCATCGCGATCCGCTTGGGGGCGAGTTCGCCGAGGACCAGCGTGACGAAGGTCAGCACGATCGTCACGACCACGATGGAGACCGGTTCGGCCGCGGTGCCCAGGAACGACAACGGCTCCACCAACGGCTTGGCCAGCGATACGGCGGCCGCCGCGGAGGCGAGGAACCCGGCCAGCGTGATGCCGATCTGGATGGTGGCCAGGAAGCGGTTCGGGTCACGCGACAGCCGGGCGAGCACCCGCCCGCCCCGCGAGGAGCGCTCCAGCCGCTGAATCTGGCTCTCCCGCAGCGAGATGAGTGCCATCTCACTGCCCGAGAGGGCCCCGTTGACCAGTACGAGAATCAGGACAAGCACCACTTGGGTGCCGTATCCGCCCACGGTCTGAGCTCACTCCTTCACGCGTAGTGGCCACCACCGTACCTTGGTCGCTCACGTTCCGGCTGCGACGGTGAACGAGAAACCGCGTGAGAAACATTCGGCCGCCCGGGCAACCACCCGGGCGGCCGAACCGTGGAAGGACCGTGACGGATCGAAACGCAACCAGCCGAGCCGACCAGGCGTACGCAGACTTCGTCGAAGTCGCCTGGCCCCGGCATCTGCGGCTGGCTCTGCTGCTGACCGGCGATCGATGGCAGGCGGAGGAACTGCTCCAGGACAGCCTGGTGCGGATCTACGAGCGGTGGCGGCGGCTGTCGCGAACCGACGACCTCCACGCGTACCTGCGCAAGGTGCTGGTGAACAACCACACCTCGATCTGGCGCCGGCGCCGCCGGGAAAACCTCGTGCACGAAGTCCCCGACCGGCCCGGGCCGTCGGACGACTTCTCCGCGGAAGCTCTGGCGGTACGCGACGCGCTGCGGTCGCTGCCACCGAAGCAGCGCGCGGTGGTGGTGCTGCGGCACTACGAGGATCTGCCCGAACGGGAGATCGCCCGGGTGCTCGGCTGTTCGCCGGGCACCGTCAAGAGCCAGCACTCCAAGGCGCTGGCCAAGCTCCGTCACGTGATGTCCGAACCGGTGAGAAGTAGGTGACTCATATGCAAGAAGAGCAGCTCGGGGACCGGCTGCACGAACTGGCCGAGGTCCCGCCGTCGGCCGCGCCGACCGGGCGGTTGCTGGAGCGGGGCCGTCGCGCCCGGCACCGGCGAGCCGCGGTGACCAGCGCGTCGCTGGCGGCGGTCGTCGCCCTCGGCGTCGTCGGAGTGGCCGCCGCCACCAGCGGTACGCCTGACCGTCCCGCCGCGACGGCGAGCGCCGCCGATCCGCGGCTGGAGCTGGTGGCCGCCGTGACGAAGAGCGAGAACATCAGCTATCGGCTGCGGCTGACCACCGCCACCCCGTCGGGTCAGTCCCTCATGACCTACGAGGGCGCGTTCGACCCGCGGACCGCCACCGGATACGTCCGGGCCCCGCAGGACGACTCGATCATGGTCGAGCTGCTGATCGACGGCACCCGATACATGGGTGCGGAGCGGCCGCAGAGCCCGCTGCCGGCCGACAAAGGGCCGGGGGAGAAGTACGGCCGGTACGGCCAGTACCCGGGCAAGTTCGACCACCTGTCCATCTACGGTGACGCGGACACCGTCGTGGGTGCGGCCGCACCCGACCCGGCCGCGCTGTTCAAGGCGCTGAAGGCCCTCGACGCGACGGTGACCCGGAAGCCGGACGGCTCGGTCCACTTCGAGTACGCCGAGCAGTCCGACAAGGGGCTGACCACCACCAGCACCGCCGGTGACGTCACCTTCGACGCCGACGGCCGGGTGGCGAAGATCGCCATGACCTTCCAGTGGCAGACCACCGTCAAGGGCAAGCTCCAGAGCGGCACGGTCGTGTCGACCCTGCAGCTGTCCGACTACGGCCTCTCGGTGCAGGTCAAGCGGCCGACCGACGTCGTGCCCGCCACCTGACCCACCTCCACCACGCCCGCCGGTCGGCTACGGATCACCCCGTAGCCGGTCGGCGGGCCGCTCCGTGGTGGGTTCCGTAGTCGTCACGGATGTGGGTGGTGCGCCCAGCGCGGGAAGCTGATCTCACCAAACGAGATGCGAACCCAAGGAGCGACACGATGGCCACCACGAAGAACGCCGCGAAGACCACCACGAAGACCACGAAGGCCGCGTCCTACGACGGGTTCACCGAAGCAGAGCGCAGCGCGATGAAGGATCGGGCCAAGGAACTGAAGGCGCGGGGCGCGAAGGGTCCGAAGGTGGACCCTGAGGCCGAAGTGCTGGCGAAGATCGCCGAGTTGGACCCGTCGGACCGGGCGATCGCCGAGAAGATCCACGCCATCATCAAGGCCAACGCGCCCATGCTGACCCCGAAGACCTGGTACGGCATGCCGGCGTACGCCCGGGACGGCAAGATCGTGTGCCACTTCCAGCCGGCTGCGAAGTTCAAGACGCGCTACGCCATGCTCGGCTTCAGCGACCAGGCCAACCTCGACGACGGCGACCTCTGGCCGGCGTACTACGCGATCACGCAGCTCACCCCGGCGGACGAGCAGAAGATCGCCGCCATCGTCGAGCGAGCCGCTGCCTGACGCCTCCCGTAGAGACCGACCGCTACGCCGGGACCCCACCAGGTCCCGGCCAGGTCAGTAGCCGGGCGGCCAGGTGAGCGACAGCAGCAGGTCCATGAAGGCTGCCAGCGAGCACGGCCGAGCGGTCAGCCGGTGGCGGGCACCGCCGGCCTGCCAGGCGGCGGTGAACCCGGAATCGTCCGGATGCACCCCGATCCGGTGGCCGCACAAACTGATCGAGGCCAGCCGCTGGGCCAGGTCACCTTCGTCGAGCCCGACCGTGGAGTGCAGGCTGACGAGCTTTCCGTCGTCGGTCGCGTAGGCGGCGTACCGCTGGGAAGGCGTGAGGACGCGACTGCCGGCGACGGGCCGCCAACCGGGCGGGAGCGCGGGTAGGTGCCACGACGGGGCGGTGTTGACCGGCGGACCGCGCAGCAGCGGGAGGTCGAGAGGCACGTCGAGCAGCAGTTGCCGGAGGGCGCGGGCGGACGCGAGCAAGGGCGGGCTCCATCTTCGTGGGACGGTCGGCCATCGGAGCCCAGCGCTGCGCTCGTCGATACCTTGCCTGATCAGACCGCTTCTTGGGAAGGGAAGCTCAGGAAGTGGGACGCTTCCGGTCGATGCGATAGTGCAGGACCAGGAACGGAAGGCCGAACACCCAGAACGCGTGCTCGGCTCGTAACTGACCGTTGTCGGTATAGACATCGAGCTGTTCGGCGAATCCGGCGACCTCGCCCGCGGTCAGCTCGCCAGACTCGGGATCGATGAACGTCAGATAGTGACCGGGCTGGTCGAGCTCGCTGCGGCTGCTGAGGATCAGGCCGCCGCCGGGCCGGGCGCGCGGCGCGAGCGTCGCGGTGAAGCTGGCCTGGGGCAACGGGAAGCCGACGCTGACATAGCCTCGGTCCTCACGCCGGTAGGTCGTGTAGATCCCGACATAGATCGGCTCGTCGGTGTCGGCGTAGGAGCGGATCCAGCCGCGGACGATGGGCTGGTCCGGGCGGGTGATCGTGTCGATCCGGCTGACCACGCCCCGCTGCGTCTCGCGCTGGTTCATCGGCACGTTCGCCTGGCCCAGCGGGCGCGCCAGCAGGTAGCGGTACAACAGGTAACCGGGCCGCACCCACAGCCGCCACTCCGGCACGATGTCCAGCGTGAACCGGGTGGTGTGCTCGTAGAACTCGCGCACCAGGGGGTCCACTCCCGCCGGGTCGAACTCCGGCCCGGCCAAGTCGTCCAGCGTCGCCACGATGCCCACATCGGCCGCCGCCGGGGTGTAGTCCCCGCCGACCACCTCGGCCAGATCGCGCACATAGCCCGTGCCCACATATTTGGTACGCGCGGCGAGCGGGACGACGAACGGCAGGTCCGCTGGGCGTACGCGTTCAGCGAGCAGGCTGACCTGGGGATCCCGGAAGATGAGGGCGGACAGGCAGCGGAAGGCCACCACGACGACGGCGGCGACGACGGCCGGGGTCACCGACGGCCACAGCGCGCCCAGCGCCCAGCCGAAGACGACGCCGACGACCGGTCCGAGCAGCACCTTCTGCGGACGCAGGCCCATCGCGCCCGCCAGCAGACCGGCGAGCAACCCGATGACGATCGGCCCCCAGCCGGTGATCACGCCGATGAGCCAGCCCAACGGGGCGGCCAGGGCGCCGCTCATCACGATGCGCGACCACAGCGCGGGGATCTGCCCGGGTTGCTGACGCCGCCGCGCGACGACTTCGCTGACGCCCACCGCGACGGCTGCGACGACCGCCCCGATCGCGATGGCGACGCCGCCCGCGCCCGCCGTGAGCGACGCGCCCGCGACCGCCCCGATGATCGCCGCCAGCACCGGCGACCCCTGCTGTTTCGCTTCCGCCACGCGGCGAATCTACCGCCCGAGCAGCGCCGTGCCGTGGTGCAGATCAGGGTTATGCATGCTTCCCGCGCTCGGGGAGGCATGCATAACCCTGATCTGACGGTGAAACGGGGGCGGTATGGCGTTAGGCGTGGCTGGAGCGGCGGCTCCGCCGCGGGTGCGTCTCCCGGTACGCGTAGAACGGCCGGGCCACCGCCGCGACGATGGCGACGCCGATGACGGCGACGGCGACCTGGATCGCCAGTTCCGCCCAGCTCCACGAGAAGTGCCAGTTCACCGAGTTCCAGTCGATCGCGGCGCGGGCGTCGTCGGAGATGCCCAGGTGCTTGGCCGCCCACGAGCCGGCGAGCGCGCCGCCGAAGCCGACCAGCCAGGTGGCCAGGATGCCGATGCTCTGCTTGCCCGGCAGCACCAGGCGAGCCAGCGTACCGACCACCAGGCCGATCAGGATGGCGCTGAGAACGTCGTCAATCCGCATGTCGGTCGCTCCATTCCCTTCAGTCTGCGTACGTCCATTGCCGGATTGGCGGATCGTCAAACCTCGACCCGTCCTGACCAGTGGTTACGGTCTCCCGCTCGACGGTGTGGTGATGCACAATGCGCGGATGATCGAACCCGCGCCCGGTCCCCGGCTGGTCGAGCTGAACCACGTCATCGAGGCCGGCATGACCACGTATCCGGGGTTGCCGGGGCCGGAGATCGCGCCGTATCTGTCCCGCGAGGACTCGCGCGGCCATTACGCGCCCGGCACCGAGTTCACCATCGACTGGCTGCATATCCTCAGCAATTCTGGCACCTATGTGGACAGTCCGTTCCACCGGTACGCGGGCGGCGCGGACCTGGCGGACCTGCCCCTGTCCTCGTTCGCCAACCTGCCGATCGTCGTGGTGACGTCGCGTACGGGGCGGGGCGTCGGGGTGGACGCGCTCCGGCAGGTCGACGTCCGAGGCAAGGCGGTGCTGCTGCACACCGGGTGGGACCGGCACTTCGGGACGCCGGCGTACGGGGTGGACGCTCCCTTCCTCACCGAGGCGGGCGCGGAGTACCTCGTGGAGTCCGGCGTCAAGCTTGTCGGCATCGACTCGCTCAACATCGACGAGGTCACGCCGTTCGGCGCGCGCCCCTGCCATTCGCGGCTGCTCGCCGCCCACATCCCGATCATCGAGCACCTGACCGGGCTGGATCAGCTGCCGGCGACGGGCGCGAGGCTGCACGCCGCGCCGCTGCGTATCCGCGACTTCGGCACCATCGCCGTCCGGGCGTACGCTTTGGTCCCCTGAACAGCCGGAAGGCCGCGCGAATCCGCGCGGCCTTCCGAGTTTTCGAGTGCGAACGTCACGCCGGGTCGGGCGTACGCCACAGCGCGAACGCGAGCCAGGCGCATCCGGCGAGCATCAGTACGCCGTGGCCGATGCGGACCGCTTCGCCGGTGAAGAACTGCGGGATGAACAGGGCGAACCCCGCGCCGAACAGCAACCCCGACAGCTTCGGCAGTACGCCTCCCCGCCACACCGCGACAGCGGCCCAGACCGCGCCGACACCGAGCAGCAGCAGGCCCACGAAGAACGTCGCGACGGCGGCCGGGTGGTAGCGGATGCTGTCGGAGAGGTCGAGCAGGTCCAGCGACTGACCGTCCTTGACCTTGCCCGCCAGCGTGTTGAGCGCGAAGTCCTCCGCGCCGTAGTAGGGCAGCGTCAAGCCCGCGCCGATCCACATGATGACGGCGGCGACCTTGTCGACCCGGAAGAGCGCCAGCGGCACCAGGATGAAGCCGATCATCGCGAACAGGTGAGTCGCGACCCACCACGGCGATCCCATCGCATGGAGGGCTCCGGCGGCGGTGGACTCGTCGGCCCACGGGCGCAGGGCGGGGTAGAGGAGGAAGAGGACACCGGCCACGGCGAGCGCGACGGCGGCGAGGCGATTGCGGGACATCAGGACTCCTGAGGGGTGTGCGCGGAGGAAAGCGAGTTCAGAAACATCTGGATGAGGCGTTCGTAGGTTTCGTCGAGGCCCTGGGGCAGGCCGAAGCCGCCGGCCGACTCCAGGGAGGCGAAGCCGTGGGTGATCACCCGGGCGGCCCGCATGGCGTGCACGAGATCGGCGTCGGAGAGCTGCCACGGCCGCAACGCCGCTCCCATCACTTCGAGGAGCCGCCGACCGGCCTCGGCGAATTCCGCCTGGTGCAACGGGTCGGCCGGCATCGCGGCATAGCGGGCGGGGTGGGCGACCACATAACCCCGGTACGCCCGCATGAGCGTCGCGACCGCGTCGGCCCCGCTGCGCCCCATGACGGCGGTCGCGAACTGGTCCGCCATCTCCCGCAGCACGCGTACGCCGACGAGCGTGCGCAGATCCGCGAGGTTGCTGACGTGCTTGTAGAGCGACGGAGCGGCGACGCCACAGCGCTCGGCCACGGCGGCCAGCGTCAGCGCGTCCAGTCCACGCTCGTCGACCAGGGCGATCGCGGTGTCGACCACCCGGTCCGGGGTGAGCCCGGCCCTAGGCATCGCGACCACCGTCCCGAGCGGCGCCGGGCGCTTGGCTATCTCTCATAGCCTTAAAGCTACGACACGTAGCCAACACTTGTCAACCGCCCAGGCAGCTTCGGCGGTGTCGGCCTGTCCGGCTGGTGGCCGCCCAGGAGGGGAGTAGGTTGGGCCGGGTGATCGTCGCCCGAGCCGCATCAGGCACGCTTCCGCACTTCCCCGACCTCGTAGCCCTCGCCGACGGGCCCCTGCTGTGCGCGTACCGGGAGAGCACCGGGCACGTGCGCGCCGACGGGCGGATCATGCTCGTCGAGTCCGGCGACCGGGGGCAGACCTGGTCCGAGCCCAGGGTCGTCGCCGACGGCGAACACGACGACCGGGATCCGAAACTCGTCCAGCTCCGGGACGGCACAGTCCTGCTGAGCTACTTCGTGCTCGACTGGCATCCGGACGGCAAGTTCACCTGCCTCGGCACGCTGGTGATGCGGAGCGAGGACGGTGGGCGTACCTGGTCGGAGCCGGTGGTCGCCGGTGGGGACGACCTGCTCTGGGCGGTCTCCCACGGCGCGGCCGTCGAGCTGCCCGACGGCGACGTCCTGCTCCCGCTCTACGGCGTCGATCCCCGGCGGTCGACGGGCCTCGACAGCGCGCTCGCCGTCCGCAGTACCGACGGTGGGCGTACGTGGGCGGCGGAGACGGCAGTGCCGCTCGGGATCAGCGCCGACTTCCACTTCCGGGAGCCGACCCTGACCGTGCTGCCGACCGGCGAGGTCGTCGCGTTGCTGCGTACGTCGGTGGAGCACGCCTATCTGGCCCGCTCGACGGACGGCGGCCGCACCTGGACCCCACCCGTGGAGACCGACCTCCCCGCGTCGTCGCACCACGTGCTGCTGCTCGCTGACGGAGCGCTGCTCGTCGCGTACGGCGACATCTCGAAGCGGTTCTCGCCTCGGCGCAGCACCGTCGCGCGGATCGTGACCGACCCCGCGGGCGAGTGGACCGGGCCGGACCTGCATCTGTACGACTCCGGCCACCCGGACCAGGCGAATCCGTCCAGTGTGGAGCTGGAGCCGGGCCGGTTCCTGACGGTGAGCTTCGACGTGCCGGACGCGACCGTCGTCTCCTTCACCAGCGACCGCGCCGCCTACGTCGCGTCGTGACCGGCTCGACGCCGACGATCGTCATCCCGTTGACCGGCTAGACCCTGGATGAGATCGCCCCGAGTGTCACGCCTTGACCGGCTGGACCCCGGATGAGACGCCCCGAGCGTCACGCCTTGACCGGCTCGACGCCGGACGCGGCGTCGACGATGCGGTCGAGTGCCTCGGGCGCGGTCGTGTTGGCGCCGAGCCGGACCACCTTGTTCGCGCCGTGGTAGTCGCTCGATCCCGTGACGACCAAATCGAGGTCGGCGGCCAGTTCGCGCACGTGCGCGCGTTCGGCCGGGGTGTGGTCTTCGTGGTCGGCCTCGATGCCGAACAGGCCGGCCGTGGCGAGTTCCGCGATCAGCTCGTCCGGCACGATCGGGCCGCGCCGTGCGGCCAGCGGATGAGCGAAGACCGGGACCCCGCCCGCGCCGCGGATCAGCTTCAGCGCCGTGAAGACCTCGACGTCCTCCTTGGGTACGCGATACCGCGCGCCCAGCCACTGGGAAGCGAACGCCTCGGAGACCGTGCCCACCAGCCCGGCTCGGACGAGTGCCTGGGCGATGTGGGGGCGGCCGACGGTGCCGCCGGCGGCGAAGGCGCGGATCTCCTCCCAGTCGATGTCGACGCCGTCTTCGCGTAGCAAGGTGACCATGCGTTCGGCGCGGGACTCGCGGGCTTGCTTGACTCGTGCCAGTTCGGCGGCGAACGCCGGTTCCGCCGGATCGAACAGGTACGCCAGCATGTGCAGCCCGACCGAGCGATCCGGGCCGAACCAGCGGCAGGACACCTCGGCGCCCCGGATCAGGGTGAGCCCGGGCGGCAACGCCTCCACCGCGGGCGCCCAGCCCGCCGTCGTGTCGTGGTCGGTCAGCCCGACGACGTCGAGACCGGCGGCTACGGCGTGCCGCACCAATTCGGTCGGAGTGTCGGTGCCGTCGCTGGCGGTGGAGTGCGTGTGGAGGTCGATCACGCCTCCCATTCTGTCGGCTTTCCGGCGATCTTGGTGGCCGGACGGCCGATCGGCGGAGCCAGCGAAAATCTTGACAACATCGATGTATGTGTCGCAGCATGGCGCACTGGAATCGTTTCCACATCCTGGGGAGGAACTCTTGCGACGCATGCCCCGCCTGCTGGCCGCGGCCGTCCTCGCACTGCCGCTTGCCCTGTTCGCCACCCCTGACGCGTACGCCGCCACCGAGCTGATCACCAACGGCACGTTCACCTCGTCCACCACCCCGTGGTGGAGCACCAGCAACACCCCGTTGAGCGTCGACGGCGGACGGCTGAAAGCCGCCGTTCCGGGCGGCACCGCGAACCGCTGGGACGCCATGTTCGGGGAGAAGTCGCCAGCCCTGACACTGCACCAGAACCGCAGCTACACGTTGTCGTTCGACGCCTCCGCCACGGCCACCCGGGCAGTCCGCACGACCGTGCAGCTCAACGCCGACCCGTACCCGGCCACGCTCGACCAGCTGTTCACTGTGGACACCACCGCGCGGCACTTCAGCTGGACCTTCACCGGGACGCTGGAGACCGCGAACGGCGAGATCACCTTCCAGCTCGGCGGGCTCACCGGCGGGGCGTACACCTTCTGGATCGACAACGTGTCCCTCGTGGACAACACCGCCGGCAGCGGCTCGCCGCTCGACCTGACCAGCGGGTTCTACGTCGATCCCGACTCCAACCCGGCGGTGTGGGTCCGGAACAACGGCGGGGACTCCCGAACCGCCCAGATCAACTCGGCCATCGCCACCAAGCCCATGGCCCGCTGGTTCGGCGCGTGGAGCGGCGACATCGGCACCGCCGTCGGCTCGTTCATCGGGGCAGCCGACGCCGCCGACAAGCTTCCGGTCCTGGTCGCGTACAACATCCCGGGGCGCGATGCCTGCGGTGGTCACTCCGGCGGCGGCGCCGGCTCGGCCGACGCCTACAAGACCTGGATCGCCGCGTTCGCCACGGCCATCGGCAGCCGCCCGGCCGTCGTGATCATCGAGCCCGACTCGCTCGCCGACTTCAACTGCATGGACACGGCGGCGATCGCCACCCGGAATGACATGATCTTGTACGCGACGCGGCAGTTCCACGACAAGGCGCCCAACACCTGGGCGTACCTGGACGCCGGGAACCCGGGCTGGGTGGCGGCCGGGACGATGGCCGGTCGGCTGAGCGCCGCCGGGCTCGCCAACATCCGGGGCTTCTCGATCAACGTCTCCAACTACTACACGACCAGCGACGACGTGGCGTACGGGACGGCGGTCAACACCAGCCTCGGCAGCGCGGCGAAGCCGTTCGTCGTCGACACCAGCCGCAACGGGAACGGGACCAACGGCGAGTGGTGCAACCCGGCTGGGCGGAAACTCGGCGTACCGGCGCAGGTCGGCGGGGGTGCGGAGATGCTGCTCTGGCTGAAGGTGCCCGGTGACTCCGACGGCGACTGCGGGATCGGCGCCGGCATCCCGGCCGGTCAGTTCAGCCCGGACCTGGCCGTCCACCTCATCACCGGCTCCTGACCGATCGTTCCGTGCAGATCAGGGATGTGCAGGCCATCTGGGCCTGAGATGGCCTGCACATCCCTGATCTGGTGCTCTCGGGGCGAGGCGGCGTCCAACGGTGCACAATTTGGGCATGTCGGCGGAAAAGGAGCAGAAGACGTCGCGGCGTCTCCGCAAGGCGACCGCGCGAGGCATCCTCGAACGCAGCGGCCTGACCTGCGTGGCGCTGCTGCTGTTCTACTTCGCCGTGCCGATCCGGCCCAGTACGGGGGACTGGCTGATCGTGGTCCAGGTCGGGCTCACCCTCCTGGCCCTGGGGACGATCCTGTTCGGCCTCAAGAACCAATTGCTGCGCCAGCTGGACCAGCCGGACGCCCCGCTCGGCGGGCTGATCGTCGGCATCCTGGGCGGCCTGCTGCTCTTCGCGCTGATCGACTACGCCGTCGCCGTGTACGCCCCCGGCCAGTTCGTCGATCTGAACACCCGGGTCGACGCGCTCTACTTCGCGACGGCGACCCTGCTGACGGTCGGATTCGGGGACATCTCCGCGCACGGGCAGTTCGCCCGCGTGCTGTTGTGCGTACAGATGTTCTTCAACGTCGCGGTGCTCGCGACCACCGCCTCCATGCTGTCCCGGCAGCTCGCCGACCGGGCGAGGTCCCGGCACAACCGCTGAGACCAGGTTGTTCGAATCCTGTCACCGAGATCCGCGTTTGCCCTGCGGGCCCATCGGGGGACAGGTGATGATCGAGGGGATGAAGGAGGACAGATGACCATGAGTTCCATCCCGACCGGTCCCGCGGGCAGTCCGGCGGTCGGACCGGCAGCTGATGCCATCACCGCCGCCGGGCCCGGTGCCGGGCAGGCGACCGTCACCGTGGCGACCTACGGCGACTACGCCTCCGCCCAGCGGGCCGTCGACTATCTCTCGGACAACAAGTTCCCGGTCGAGCACACGTCGATCGTCGGCACCAATCTGCGCCTGGTGGAAAACGTCCTGGGCCGGATGACCGTCGGCCGGGCGGCACTGGCCGGCGCGGCCAGCGGTGCGTGGTTCGGTCTGTTCATCGGTCTGCTCTTCGGCATCTTCGCCGTCGGCAACTGGTTCGGCGTCGTGATCGCCGGCCTGCTGATCGGTGCGGTCTGGGGCGCGATCTTCGGCGCCATCGCGCACGCGGCCACCCGTGGGCAGCGGGACTTCACCTCGCGCAGCGCGCTCACCGCCGGGGAGTACGCCATCGCCGTCACCGCCGACCACGCCGAGCAGGCCCGGCAGTTGCTCGTACGCCTCAACTGGCAGGCCAACGAGGCGGGCACCGGGCGCTGAGGAACCGGGTGGGGGAGAGCGCTCTCTGGTGGGTTGCTATACATTGGCGCCATGGTCGCCCCCCGCCCGCCCGGTCCCCGTTCGCCCACGCTCGAACAGGTCGCCGAGTATGCCGGGGTGAGCCGGTCGACGGTGTCCCGGGTGATCAACCAGGTGTCCACAGTCGACCCGGAACTCCGCGAGATCGTGGAGCGGGCGATCGAGGCGACCGGCTACGTCCCGAACCACGCGGCCCGGTCGCTGGTCACCCGCCGGACCGACTCGGTCGCGCTGGTGGTCTCCGAACCGGCCGGACGGGAGTTCGCCGAGCCGTTCCTGAGCCGGATCTTCACCGACCCGTACCTCGGCCGGATCACCGCCGGGGCGCTGGAGGTGCTGCGCCCCGAGGGCATCCACCTGGTGATCATGCCCGCCGACGCCCCCGCTCATCAGCAGGTCCTGCGGTATCTGCGGCAGGGACACGTGGACGGCGTGCTGATCATCTCCAGCCACGTCGCCGACCCGCTTCCGCAGCAGTTGTGCGACCTGCATGTGCCGGCGGTGCTGTCGGCCCGGCCGGGTCGGCCGCTGCCGATGAGCTATGTCGACGTCGAGCAGCAGACCGGCGCCCGGCTGGCGGCGGAACGGTTCATCGCCTTGGGCCGCAAGCATCCGGCGACGGTCTGCGGCCCGCTCGACACGACTGCCGGGCAGGACCGGCTGGCCGGGTTCCGCTCAGCCCTCGCCGTGCACGGGTACGCCTGGGTGCCGGCCGAGCCCGGCGACTTCACCCGGGCCGGCGGTGAACGCGCGGCGCGGACGCTGCTGACGGCGTACCCGGAGACCGACGCGCTGTTCGTCGCCAACGATCTGATGGCCGAAGGCGCGATGCAGGCGCTCCGCGACCTCGGCCGGCGCGTGCCCGAGGACGTCGCCGTGGTGGGCTTCGACGACAGCGTCTCGGCGCTGGCCTGCCGTCCGCAGCTGACCACGATCCGGCAGCCGCTGGAGGAGATGGCCGCCGAGATGGCCCGGCTCCTGCTGGCCCGCATCCGCGAGCCCGAGGGCCGGCCGCGCTCGGTGATCTTCCATCCGGAGATCGTCGAGCGCGGCTCGGCCTAGGGGGTTACTGGTAGACGCGGACGTAGTCCACCAGCATCTGCGCCGGGAACGGCGTGGTGGCGTCCGGCGAGCCGGGCCAGTCGCCGCCGACCGCCAGGTTGAGGATCACGTAGAACGGGTGGTCGTAGACCCACGGCCCCCGGGTCGACTCGACGGTCGCCTTGCTGGCGTAGAAGACCTCGGTGCTGTCCACGAAGAACCGGATGCCCTTGCTGTCCCACTCGGCCGCGTACACGTGATAGTCCGCGGACAGGTCGGTCGTCCAGATCTTCTCGAACCCGTAGCCGCCGCCCCCGTTGTACGCCGGCGCGTGCAGCGTGGTGTAGCTGCGGGTGGTGTCCTTGCCGAGGATCTCCATGATGTCGATCTCGCCGTTGTAGGGCCATGGCCGCCCGGTGAGGAAGTCGGCGCCCATCATCCAGAACGCGGGCCAGAACCCGTTGCCCTTCGGCACCTTGACCCGGGCCTCGACGCGGCCGTACTGGAAGGTGAACTTGCCGCCGGTGTTCATCCGGTGCGAGGTGTAGTCGCGTCCGCCGACGGTTTCTCGGCGCGCCTCCATCACCAGCGACCCGGCGCCGTTCATCGAGGCGTTGGCGTTGTTGGTGTAGTACTGCAACTCGTTGTTCTGCCCCGTGCCGGTGTCGATCGTCCACTTCGCCGTGTCCGGCTTCGTGCCCGCGGCGCCGTTGAACTCGTCGCTGAACACCAGCCGGGTCGCGGGGAAGCTCGGATCGGCCGGTCGCGCCGGGGGCGTCGTGGGGTTGCCGCCGGTGCCGTAGACCTGGAACTCCCAGATCGAGTAGCCGTACGCGCCGACCCGGGCCGTGCCGTACATCCGCACGTAGCGGCCGGTGCCGTTGACCGTCAGGGTCTCCTTGAACCCGTGCCCCGTCGTGGTGCTGTAGATCGTGCTCCAGGTAGCGGCGTCCGGCGACACCTGGATCTGGTACGCCGTCGCGTACGCCGGGTCCCATTGCAGGATCACCTGGTGGATCGTGGCGGTGGCGCCGAGGTCGACGTAGATCCAGCCGGGGTCGACCCAGCCGGTCGTGGAGCTGGTCGCCCACCGGGACGCGGGATCGAGGTCGAACGCCCGCGCCGGGGTGCACTCGTAGCAGTTCGCGTCGCTCTGCGAGGTCGACGCGACGGCCGGCTTGTTGTAGGACAGCAGGACGTCGCCGCCGGTCGGGGGCGGGCTGCTGGTCGGCGGCGTGCCACCGCCGGTGCGGACGGCGATCTCCCAGAGGGAGTAGCCCCACTGTGTCGCCCTGGCGGTGCCGTAGACGCGCAGGTAGCGACCGGAACCGGCGACGGTCAGCGGCTGCGTTCCGCCCGTCGACGTGGTCGTGCTGTAGATCGAGGTCCACGTCGCGGCGTCGGCCGACACCTGCACCTGGTACGCCGTCGCGTACGCCGTCTCCCAGGTGAGCGTCACCTGGCAGACCGACACGGTCGAGCCGAGGTCGATCTGGATCCACTGAGGATCGGCGGCCGCACTGGACCACCGCGTACCGCTGTTGCCGTCGACCGCCGCGCTCGCCGGAGTGCCGGCGTTCTCGGTGGAGGAGGCGGTCGCGGGCTTGTTCAACGCCGCGTTCGTGGCGGTGTCGCAACCGGTCGACCCGGTCGTGCCGTAGACCTGGAACTCCCAGAGCGAATAGCCGTACGCGGTCGCCCGCGCGGTGGCGTAGACCCGCACGTAGCGGCCCGATCCGGTGACGGCGAGGGTCTGCGTGCCGCCGGTGGAGGTCGACGTGCTGTAGACGGTGGTCCAGGTATTGCCGTCGGCGGACACCTGGATCTGGTATGCCGTCGCGTACGCCGCCTCCCAGCGCAGCACGACCTGGCTGACGGCGGCGGTGGAGCCGAGGTCGACCCGCAGCCATTGCGGGTCGCTGAACGCGCTGGACCAGCGGGTGCCGAGGTCGCCGTCGACCGCGGCGCTCGCCGGAGTGCCGGCGTTCTCGGCGGACGAGGCGGTGACCGGCTTGCCCTGCGAGAGCAGCGGATCGGCGGCGTTGGCCGCGCCGGTCAGCGCGACGGCGAAACCGGCGGCGAGCGCGGCGAGGGCGCAGAGCGCCGTCGTGCGTAACTTCATGACGTCTCCTCTGTGGGCGGAAGAGGGGTGCCTCTCCGGGGACGGGAGAGGCGAGGGAGCGCTCTCTCAGAGCATCGTCCAGGTGTCTACCTATGTCAATCTGACGTTCTCCGACCTGCGACTTTCCGGACAATCGAGATAGGAATGAGGGAGCGCTCCCTCGGAACGTTTGCCGATCTTGCACTCCGGGCAAGCCCGGAGCATGCCGTCACCCCTCCGGATCGCCATGGTCGCCCCGCCGTACTACGACATCCCGCCCAGCGGATACGGCGGCATCGAGATCGTCGTCGCGGACCTGACCGACGCACTGGTCGCGCGGGGGCACGAGGTGACCCTGATCGGCGCGGGAGCCGACGGCACCGCCGGGAAGTTCCGGCGTACCTTCGCCGTGCCGCAGTCCGACCGGCTCGGCGAGCCGATGCCCGAGGTCATGCACGCGGCGATGGCCGCCCGGCTGCTCGACGACCTCGACGTCGACATCGTCCACGACCACACCCTGGCCGGCCCGTTGACGGCGGCGGGCCGGCACGCGCCGACCGTCGCGACGATGCACGGCCCGCTGGAGGGCGAACCCGGCGAGTACTACCGCCAGTTCGGCAAGGACCTGGCGCTGGTGGGGATCTCGGAGTCGCAGCGGTCGCTGGCGCCCGACCTGAACTGGGCCGGCACCGTCTACAACGGACTTCAGGTGGCCGACTATCCCTTCCGGGAGACGAAGGAGGACTGGGTCCTGTTCCTCGGCCGATTCGCCGAGGACAAGGGCGCCGACCTCGCGATCACGGCGGCCCGCGAGGCCGGGCGGCCGCTGGTGCTGGCCGGGAAGATGAACGAACCCGCCGAGGAGGCGTACTTCGACGAGGTGGTGCGCCCCCTGCTCGGCAGCGGCGTGACCTACGTGGGCGAGGCGGACGCCACGCTCAAACGAGAGCTGTACGCCAAGGCGTCCTGTCTGCTCTTCCCGATCCGCTGGCCGGAACCGTTCGGGATGGTGATGATCGAGGCCATGGCCTGCGGCACTCCGGTCGTGGCGCTGGCCGAGGGTTCGGTGCCCGAGATCGTCGACCACGGGCGTACGGGTTTCGTGTGCGGCGAACCCGAGGAGTTGGCCGCCGCCCTCGACCGGGTGCCGGAACTGACCGCTCACGACTGCCGGGTTCACGTCGAGCAGCGGTTCGATGTGGCCACTATGGCCGCCGGATACGAAGAGATCTATCGGTCGGTACTTTGTTGACTGAACACACAGGCTATTCTCAGCCTGGCCCTGCCACGGTCGCCCGGAAGGCTTGTGATCGACGTTTCATGCCCCCGAAGCGGCTACGGCATGGTACGAAAAGGTGACCATCAACCTCGAGGTGCGTTCGGGGGTTAATCGATGAACGACCAGATCAGTACCGATCCCACGCTGGCGGGGGCGGTGTGGCGCAAGAGCGCCCGCAGCAGTCCCAGCGGCGACAATTGCGTCGAGATCGCCTTCGTCCCGGCCGGTGTGGCCGTCCGGGACTCGAAGAACCCCGGTGGCGGCGCCCTCCTGTTCACCGAACAGGAATGGGCGGCCTTCGTCGCGGGAACCAAGGCGGGCGAGTTCGACCTGTAGCACGGCGCAGAAAAGCACCACGGAAAAGGGAGGGCACCGGCCGGCCCTCCCTTTTCCGTGCTCGCTAGCGCAGGTGTTCCGGCCGGACGCCGAGGCCGATCATCCGGGCCGGCAACGCCTGCAGCTTCGGCACCCGGCGCAGCAGCCGGATCGGCCAAGGCGCGGTGATCCGGCCGGTCGCGTGCAGCAGCGGATCGACGATCCGGCGCTGAGCCAGCCGCTGGACGTTCTGGGTGACGACGGTCGGCCGGCGACGGCGGCGCTCCACCTGAGCCAATTCCGCCCCGGTCGGCGTACGCCCGGCGTGCAGGATCGGGCCGAGCAGGCGCGCGGCGGCGACGGCGTCCTGCACCGCCAGGTTCACTCCGACACCGCCGATCGGCGACATCGCGTGCGCCGCGTCGCCGATCAGCAAGGCTCCGGGCGCGTGCCACTGGTCGAGGCGGTTGACCGTCACCGTCAGCAGCTTCACCTCGTCCCAGGTGGACAGTTCAGCGACCCGGTCGGCGAGCGGCGGGGCGAGCCGGGCGACGTGCGCCCGCAACGAGTCCAGCCCCTCGGCCCGGATGGCGGCGTACCCGCCCTTGGCGATCACGAACGCGCACTGGAAGTACTCTCCGCGATCGATGCACAGCATCAAGCCGCCGGCGCCGACGCGCATGTCCAGCCCCTCTGGGTCGGACGGCCGCCGCGAGATCCGGAACCACAGGACGTCCATCGGGGCGGCATAGGTTTGCGGCTTCAGGCCCAGCTCATCGCGTACAAGTGAATCTCGGCCGTCGCACGCGACCGTGAGCCGGGCGCGGATCTCGACCACGCCCTCGGGCCCGTCCGCGACCACCCCCGTGACCGCGCCGTCGGGACCGCGCCGCAGGCCGGTGACCTTGGTCGACCGCAGCAACCGGAAGTTCGGCAGCTGAGCGGCCTCGCGGGCGAGCAGTTCGAGGAAGTCCCATTGCGGCAGGAACATGAGGTAGGGGTGCGCGCCCGTCAGCCGTCCGAAGTCGGCGACCTGGTAGCTGCCGTCGTCGAAGCTGACCCGCAGGCCGCGGACCTTGCGACCGGGCAGCTCCTCGATCTGCCGGCCGAGGCCGATCTCGTCGAGCAGGGTCAGGGTCGACGAGTGGACCGTGTCGCCACGGAAGTCCCGCAGGAAGTCCGCGTGCTTCTCCAGCACCGTGACGTCGACGCCTTGGCGGGCGAGCAGCAGGCCGAGCACCAGCCCGGCGGGACCGCCGCCGACGACGCAGACCGTGGTCTCCATGAGTTCCTCCCCTAATAGCAACTCCCGTTGCATTTGAGTCTGCCACGCGTCGCGCGCTAAAGCAACAGTCGGTGCGATAAGCTGGCGTCATGACAGAGACGGTGCGGCGACCGGGCGGACGGAGCGCGCGAGTCCGCGGCGCGGTGCTGGCCGCGACCAGAGACCTGCTCACCGACGGGTACGCGGAACTGACCGTCGACCGGATCGCCGCCGTCGCGGGAGTCAACAAGACCTCGATCTACCGGCGCTGGACCGACCTCGAAGGTGTCCTCGGCGACCTGCTGGCCGAGTACGCGACCGAGGCGGTGCCGATCCCGGACACCGGGGACCTCGACCGGGACCTCGTCGAACTGGCGTTGCTGATCCGGCAGGGGATGACCGGCGAACCCGGCGACCTCATCGCCGGGCTGGCCGCCGCCGCGCCGCGCAACGAACGGGCGGCTCAGGTCGTCCGGGGCTTCTTCCTCGAGCGCTTCGGCCTAGCGCAGTCCATCGTGGACCATGCGGTCGCCCGGGGTGAACTGCCGACCGGGACCGACGCGCGGGCGGCGATCGAGACCGTCGGTGCACCCTTCTTTCTGCGTCTGCTCGTCACCCGGCAGCCGATCGACGAGGCGTTCGCTCGGCGTACGGCGGCGGCAGGGGTGGCCGCGTTGCGGGCCGGGGTGTTCAGCCCTCCTGGGGGTTTTCGCTCGCCTGCCACAGTTGCCAGGGCAGGCGCTCCCGCCACCCCGGCAGGTCGAACGCCCATGCCGTGACGACCAGACGGACCTGATCGGCGTCGGGCGTACGCGCCTCGAAGTGCGCCTCCGGCCCGCCCTCGCGGAACTCGACGCGGAAAGTCCCGTCATCCTCCCGGTACGCCTGAATGAAGTGCTGCCACGCGGACGGCCGATCGTGGCGCTCGACGACGAGGAACCGGCGATCGGCGCTCAACCCGTCGACGAGTACGCCCAACTGCTCCTCCGACGGATCGTCCCAGGAATCGCCGTCCGCTTCGGTCACACGCAGTCGGGGCAGCAGCATGCCGGTGACTCTAGCCCGCCGCCTTCAGGAGGTGCAGATCACGGATATGCATGCCATCTCGGGCCTGGGAAGCATGCGTATCCGTGATCTGCATGCACCCTCACGGGGCGGTCAGCAGAGCAGGTTCGGCGGGTGGGGGCTGCCTGCGGTACCCGGGGTCAGCTTGGCGATGAGCGTCCAGAGCTGGGCCTGCGATCGTGCGGCGTCGGCGGCCAGGTCGTCGGTCGTCCGCAGCAGCGCCAGATGACGGCAGGCGTGGGCGGCCACGGCGTCCTCGTCGATGCTCGGCGGGCTGGGCACGAGCGGCCCGATGCCCGAGCGCATGCCGTCGACGGCGACGTCTGTCGCGGCCAGTTCGGGGCGCGGATCGGGGAGGGCGGCGTACGTGAGGATCAGGGCGTCCGGCGTATGCCGCCACGAGGTCGAGTGCAGCAGCCCACCGGGAGTGCAGAGCTTCAGGCCGGACAGGCCGAGCGCGACGTCGTCGGGGAACGCGCCGCTCCGTAGTCCGGCGCGCACCATGCGGTAGCGCAGCCGCCCGTCCCACTGGGAGAGCAGGACGACTTCCACGGTGGTCGGGATGCCTGAGCCCGGGATCATCAAGCTACTGTGCCCGTTGTTGCCACCGATGTGCAATAAGACGCGCGTGCGATCTCGCTCAGCGGTCTGGTCAACCGGTGGGGTCCGGCCGGTACCGTGTGTCCATGCTGGCACTGCGCGCCGCCCGCCTGTTCGACGGAGAGCACGCCGCTCTGCTGGAACAGCCGGTCGTACTGGTGGAACAGGGACGTATCGTGGCGGCGGCCAGCGGGCTGGAACCGCCGGTGGACGCCGAAGTGGTCGATCTCGGTGACGTGACGCTGCTGCCGGGTCTAGTCGACGGGCACATCCATCTGACGTTCGATGCCAGTGCCGATCCCGTCGGCCGGTTCGATCGCGTCGACGACGCCGAACTGCTGGCCGGCGCGCGAGTGGCCGCCGAGCGTGCGTTGCAGGCCGGTGTGACGACGGTGCGCGATCTCGGTGATCGCAACTATGTGACGCTGGGCCTTCGCGACGATCCCACGTTGCCCCGGATTCTCAGCGCCGGCCCGCCGATCACGTCGATGAAGGGGCACTGCTGGTTCCTGGGCGGCGAGGCGCTCGGCGTCGACGGCGTACGCCGAGCGGTCCGCGAGCGCGCCGAACGGGGCGTCGACGTCGTCAAGGTGATGGCGACGGGCGGCGAACTGACCGCCGGTACGCAGCCGCACCTGGCCCAGTTCGGGCTGGCCGCCATGCGGGCCGCCGTCGAGGAGGCGCACCGGGCCGGGCTGCCGATCACCGCGCACGCCCATGGCGCGCCGGGCATCTTCAACGCCGCGTCGGCCGGGTTCAACTCCGTGGAGCACTGCTCGTTCACCACCGATACCGGTGCGTCCGCCGACGCCGGGGTCATCCAGGCCCTGCTCGCCAACGGCGTCACCGTCTCGGCCACGCTCGGGCATCTGCCCGGATTCACCCTGCCGCCCCGAATCGCGGCGTTGATCCCGCAACTGTCGGGAGTGTTCCACCAGATCCGGGAGGCCGGCGTACCGGTGGTGTGCAGCAGCGACGCGGGGATCGGCCCGGCCAAGCCGCACGACTGCCTCCCGTACGGCGCCGGCGAGATGGTGAACCTGCTCGGCTACACCCCGGTCGAGGCATTGCGGTCGATGACCTCCCGAGCGGCGGACCTGTGCCGGGTCGGCAACCGCGTCGGGCGGATCCAGCCTGGTCACGACGCGGATCTGCTGGCCGTCGCGGGAGACCCGCTGGCCGACGTCGCCGCGCTGCACGACGTCGTCGGCGTATGGCGCCTCGGCACCCGCGTCCGCTGACGCCCCGCACTCGCCCGCGCCGGGCGGAGCGCGCGCCCGGGCGGAGCGCGCCAAGCGGAGCGGGAGAGCGGCAGAAGACGCGGAAGGGCAAGCGGGCGCATTTCGGGGTATAGATGAGTCATGAGCTGGACACGACGCCGCACGCTGAGCGCATTGGGCCTGGTGGGCGCGGGTGCGAGCCTGACCGGTCTCGCGGCCTGCACGGACGAGAAGAAGACGCCGGGAGCGCAGGACAGCAACGGCGGGAAGGCCGAGGGCAAGGCGCGGGTCACCATCACGAGCCCGGCGGCGGATGCCAAGGACGTCCCCGCGTCGGCCGAGATTGTGTTCTCCGCCACTGAGGCCAAGGAGACCACGGTCGAGCTGAAGAGCAAGGGCGGCAAGGCGGTCGACGGTGCCCCGCACCCGGACGGCAAGGGCTGGCTGCCCGCCGCGACGCTGGAGTACGGCGAGACCTACACGGCCACGGTGACCGCCACCGACGCCGATGGCAAGCCCACCACTGCGAGCAGCACGTTCACCGTGATGGCGAAGCCGTCGAAGCAGGTCCGGTTCGTCAGTTTCCTCGCCGACGGTGCGGTGGTCGGCGTGGGGATGCCGCTGATCATCCAGCTCAGCCGGGCGATCCCGAAGGATCAGCGGGCCGACGTCCAGCGGCGGCTGTTGGTGTCGGCCGAACCGGCGCAGGACGGCATCTGGACCTGGTACACCGACACCGAGCTGCATTGGCGCCCGAAGGAGTTCTGGCAGGCCGGCACCAAGGTACGCGTCGACCTGCGAGTGGGCGGTCTGCCTTGCGGCGACGGCTACTTCGGGCGTACGGATCTGTCGCTGGACTGTTCGATCGGCCCGGCGCTGGTGATGACGGTGGACGACAAGGCGTCGCCGAAGGTGATGACGGTGACGAAGGACGGGGCGGTGCTGAAGAAGATCCCGGTCAGCCTCGGTCGCCCGGGCATGCCGTCGTCCAGCGGCACGATGGTCGTCATCGAGAAGTTCGCCAAGACGGTGTTCGACACGCGTACGGATCCGAATCCGGCCAACCGCTATCGCGTCGACATCGACTGGGCGCAGCGGCTGACCTGGGGTGGCGAGTTCATCCATTCGGCGCCGTGGTCGGTGTCGGATCAAGGCAAGCGCAACGTGTCACACGGCTGTATCAACATGTCGGCGGCGAACGCGAAGTGGCTGTTCCAGCAGACCCGCATCGGTGATCCCGTCGTCGTCAAGGGCACCTCCCGCCAGCTCAAATACGGCAACGGCTGGACGGATTTCACCAAGTCCTGGGACGAATACGTCGAGGGCAGCGCCATTCCGTACGAAAGCTCAGCGAGTCCCGAGCCGACTCCGAGCTAGGTATTCACATACATCTCCGTCAACCGTATCCTCGGGCGAGCCGGTGATCCCCGGTTCACCTACCTGTCACGAGGAGTACGGCGTTGACACACAAACCGATCATGCGCGCCTGCCTCACCCTGGCTGCCGCGCTCACCCTCGTCGCCCCGGCCATCCCCGCGGTGGCGACCGCCCCGGTGTCGGCCACCCAGTCGATCGCGGTAGCAGCAGCCGCGCCCGACATCTCGCTGGCCAACACCAAGGCTCACCTTCAGCAGCTTCAGACGATCGCCACCAACAACGGCGGCACCCGGCGGTCCACCACGGCCGGGTACACGGCGTCGGTGAACTACGTCTACGACAAGCTCGTCGCGGCCGGGTTCTCCGTCGTGAAGCAGACCTGCGCGTCCGGCTGCACCAGCGGCGCCGGGCCGAACATCATCGCGGACTGGCCGGGCGGCGGCGGTGACGCCAACACCGTCTACATGCTCGGCGCGCACCTGGACAGCGTCACCGCCGGGCCGGGCATCAACGACAACGGCTCCGGCTCCTCGACGATCCTGGAGATCGCGCTCACCCTCGCCGCGCAGAACCCGGCGATGCTCAACCACGCCCGGTTCGGCTGGTGGACCGACGAGGAGCAGGGCCTCAACGGCTCGGAGTACTACGTCTCCACGCTCAGCACCACCGAACGCGCGAAGATCAAGGGCTACTTCAACTTCGACATGGTCGCGTCGACCAACGGCGGATACTTCATCAACCGCATCACCAGCGCGATCGGCCAGACCGTCAAGGCGTACTACGACTCGATCGGCGTACAGACCGAGGAGAACACCGAGGGCGCCGGGCGATCGGACGACGCGTCGTTCAACAGCGCGGGCATCCAGACCAGCGGGGTCGCCGCCGGCGCCAGCGCGATCAAGACCTCGGCCCAGGCCACCAAGTGGGGCGGCACCGCCGGGGCCTCCTACGACCCGTGCTACCACAAGGCCTGCGACACCTACCCGAGCAACATCAGCGACACGGTCCTCGACCGGGCGGGTGACGCCGCGGCCTACGCGCTGTGGAACTACGCCGTGGGCACGCCCGCGAGCAACGACTTCTCCCTCTCGGCCTCGCCCACGTCGGGCTCGGTCAGCCCCGGCGGCTCGCTCACCACGACCGTCAGCACCGCGCTCACCAACGGATCCGCGCAATCCATCTCGCTCACTTCGACGGGTACGCCCAGCGGTGTGACCGTGTCCTTCAGCCCGTCGACGGTGACCACCGGCGGCTCCTCGACCGCCACGATCACGGCGTCGGCGTCGGCCGCACCCGGCACCTACACGATCACCCTGACCGGCACCGGGACGTCGGCGACGCACAGTGCGACCTACACGCTGACGGTCAACGGCGCACCCGGGTGCTCGCAGACCAACGCGACCGATGTGACGATTCCGGACAACACCACGGTGGAGTCCCTGATCACGATCTCGGGTTGCGCCGGTAACGCGGGTGCCGGGTCCACCGTCGAGGTGCACATCGTGCACACCTACATCGGTGACCTCGTCGTGTCCCTCATCGCCCCGGACGGCTCCGTCTACACGCTGTCCAACCGGGCCGGCGGCTCGACCGACAACATCGACACCACCTACACCGTGAACCTGTCCAGCGAGGTCGCCAACGGAACCTGGCGGCTGCGCGTACAGGACGCCGCCAGCGGCGACACGGGTTATGTCAACAGTTGGACGCTCAACCTGGCCGGGTCGACGCCACCCGCGTGCAGCGGCACCAACGGCACCGACGTGACCGTTCCCGACAACACCACGGTGAACAGCGCGATCACCATCGCCGGCTGCACCGGCAACGCCGGCTCGACCTCCACCGTCGAGGTGCACATCGTGCACACCTACGTCGGTGACCTCGTGGTCTCGCTGGTCGCGCCGGACGGCTCGGTCTACGCCCTGCGCAACCGGACGGGCGGTTCGGCCGACAACATCGACCAGACCTTCACCGTCAACCTGTCCACCGAGGTACGCAACGGCACCTGGAACCTGCGCGTCCAGGACGCCGCCAGCGCCGACACCGGCTACATCAACAGCTGGACGCTGACCCTGTAAAGAATTTCGCCGACGGAAGGGAACCGTCTCATGTCGTCGTACGTCGATGGCTGGTAGACGGGACCTTTCCTCCCCGCCGGACAGGGCGGGCACGCCACCGCGATCGCCCGCCCTGTCTTACTCGATCCACCCCTTCTTCACCGCGATCACCCCGGCCTGGAAGCGGTTGGCCGCGCCGAGCAGGTCGTGCAGGCGGCTGATGCGTCGCCGCATCGTGCGGACGGACCAGCCGAGCTGGCGCGCGATCGCCTCGTCCTTCAGCCCGCTGACCAGCAGCGTCAGGAGGGCGCGATCGTCCTCGGCAAGACTGTCGTCGGCCGGGGCGTCCAGCGGGACCGCCTGCCGCCAGGCCAATTCCCAGTAGTCGACCAGCGCGTCGAGCAACGTCGACGGCCGGATCACCGCCGCGCGTACGCGGGTCAGGTCGAGCGACAGCGGCATCAGGGCCAGCCGCCGGTCGGCGATGGCGACCTTCACCCGCAGTCCCGGCAGCACCCGGGCCTGTTCGCCATGCCGGATCAGTTCGCGGATGTCGCCCAGGACGCCGGGCCACTCCAACGCCTCGGGTGCGTAGATCGCCCGGTACTGCACGCCCCGGGCCATCGCGGTCTTCTCCACCGGATTGGAGGTCGTCAAGGCGTACGGGGGCCGGTCGAGGGTGATGATCTCCTCGCGCGCCTCCTGTTGCAGCTGGACGAACCAGCGGCCCAACGCCTCACTGCCGTCGGCGATCTCGATCTCCTCGCCACGTCCGGCGTGGGCAGAGGCGAACAGCGCCGAGAGCCGGGCGGCCGCCGCCTGCACCTGATCCAGCTCCGCCGCCCGCGTACGCACCAACGCCGTCACCGCGGCCTGCGGCTCGATCGCGGCGTAGCGGCGGCGAGAGCCGGACAGCCGCCCGACCAGACCCTGCTCCCGCAGCCGGTCGAGGGCGCGCGCGATCCGGTCGGCCGAATGCCCCAGATCCGTCGCGAGTTCGGCCGGGGAAGCCTGATGCCGGGTGAGGATCGCCCGGTAGACCTCCTCGTCGAAGGGGTCGACCCCGGCCGCGGTCAGCTCTCCAGACATGGGCAAGATCTTGGCCCAGGTGTGCCACCGGCAGCAATGGGCCAGGGCGAGATCTTGCCCGGCCACCCCGCTCGTCGGTAGGCACAACACCCATGAGGTCCACCCCACCCCGATCCCTCGCCGTCGCCGTGAGCGCGGTCCTGGCGTTCGGCGGCCTGTCGGCGTACGCGCCGACGGGTTCCGCCGCCGCGCCCGACCCCCTGCGACGGGTCATCGTCACATTGGACGGAGCGGCCGCCGCGACGGCGGCCCCGGCCGGTTCGCTGCGCAACGCGCGTGGCGCCGGTGCCGACCAGGTCGGCCAGGCTCGCCGGGCCCTGTCGGACCGGCAGAGCTCGTTCCTGGACACCGCACGCGGCAAGGGCGTGCATCCGAAGGCCGAGCGCCGGTTCACCCTGCTGGTCAACGCCGTCGCCTTGACCGTGCCGGCGTCCGAGGTCGCGACGCTGTCCAAGGTGCCGGGCGTCACCGGCGTCTACGACAACCTGCGCGTCCGGGCGTACACCGACGTCAGCGTGCCGCTGATCGGCGCGACCGACGTCTGGCAGCAGCCCGACCCGACCGGTACGCCCGCGACCGGAACCGGAGTCACCGTCGCCGTCATCGACACCGGGGTGGACTACTCACACCCGGACCTCGGCGGCGGCTTCGGCCCCGGGCACAAGGTCGTCGGCGGGTACGACTTCGTCAACGACGACGCCGATCCGATGGATGACAACGGACACGGCACCCACGTCGCCGGAATCATCGCCGGCAAGGCGGCCCAGCCCGGTGGGATCACCGGTGTCGCACCCGGTGCGCAGCTCATGGCGTACAAGGTGATGAACGATCAGGGCTTCGGCGAGACCGAGGACATCGTCGCGGCGATCGAGGCCGCGAGTGACCCGGCGAACCCGCACCGCGCGGACGTGATCAACATGAGTCTCGGCGGGTACGCGGACGGCTTGGACCCGCTGGGCCTGGCGGCCTCGGCGGCCAGCGCGGCCGGGATCGTCGTGGTGGCCGCGGCCGGCAACGACGGGCCTGGCGCGATGTCGGTCGGCAGCCCGGCGGCGGCCGACGGGGTCATCGCGGTGGGCGCCTCGGTGAGCAACCTGCGGCTGCCCGTGATCTACCGCGACGGCGTCAAGGTGCAGACCTACCGGGGGCAGATCTCGGCGAACCCGTCGGCGAGCCCGGTGACCGCGCCGGTCGTGAGCATCGGGTTCGGCACGCCGGAGGAGATCGCCGCGGCCGGTGATCTGCACGGCAAGATCGCGTTGCTCAACGGCTATGTCGCGCACGACTTCAACGACCTGTGGCAGGAGCAGATCGACCTCGCCAAGGACCTGGAGAAGCGCGGGGCCCTGGCCTTGCTCGGCGGCCAGGACCCGACCGGCGGACCGGTGCTGGCCGCGACCTCCGGCGTGCCCGCGACCGCCTCCACCGGGAAGATCACGGCACGGCCTGGCGTGACCGAGTCCGGCGACCTCTACCGGATGGACTCGCTGGTCGTGCTGGGCATGGACGAGACGCAGTACCCGGAACTGGCCCGGCTGCTGGCGGCCGGACCGCTGAGCCTGCAGATCCGCGGCGAGGACGCGACCGACCGGATCGCGTCGTTCTCCTCGCGGGGACCGTCACTGCGCTGGGGCCTGAAGCCGGACATCGTCGCGCCCGGGTACGAGATCCGCTCGACCGTCCCGACGAGTCTGTTCGGCCCCGGACAGTACCGGCTGTCGGGCAGCTCGATGGCCGCGCCGCATGTGGCCGGTGCGGCGGCGCTGTTGCGCCAACTGCACCCGGACCAGCCCGCGTCCGAACTCTCGGCGTCGCTGATCGGTACGGCCGCTCCGTTGAAGGAGTCGCCCACGACAGCGGGCGCGGGCCGGTTGAACGTGGCGGCCGCGGCTCGGACCATGCTGTCCGCGACCCCGTCGACCCTCTCCTACGGACTCGCCGACCTGGCGTCCGGCACCGTCGGCGGAACCCGCACCGTGGCGCTCCGCAACGGATCGTCGAAGCCGGTAGCCGTGCGGCTCGCCGCGAGCAGCCGCGACGTCTCCGTCAAGCCGGACCGGGTCACCATCCCGGCGAGCGGCACGGCCACGGTGACCGTGACGCTGAAAGCCAAGCGGCCGACGGCGGACACGGAGATCTCCGGGTTCGTCACCGCCACCGCCGCGACCGGCAAGATCACCATCCCGTACCTGCTGGTGGTGCACCCGCTGGTAGTGCAGACCTCGCCCGATCCCAGCGACGGGCACACCACCGTCTGGGTGCAGTCCTGGGCCGGCCTGAGCGGGCCGCCGGTGATCACTGTGGACCGTCCGCGCGGCCGGTCGTACACGGTGACCACGCGGCCGAACCCGGCCGGGGGCTACATCGCGACGCTGGACGAGCCGGCCGACGGCGCGTACGCGGTGACGGCGCAGGCCACGGCGGTCTCCGGTCAGCGGCTCGTCGGCTGGGGCGGTTTCGAGGTGACGCCGGAGTCCACGCGCGGCGCGGCCTGGCAGCCGATCGGGCCCTACAGCGGCGGCGGGTTCCTCGCGACCGGCCCGTCCGGCACCGGCATCCTCGCGACGGAGGACACCACGTCGCCGTGGGTCTCCGGCGACCAGGGCACGACCTGGAAGCAGTCCGCGCGGCTGCCGATCAGCGGCGCGGCCGGTCTCCTGGAGCCGGTCGCGGACGCGAACAACGCCGACCGCATGTGGTACCCCGTCAACGATCCCATGACGGGTGGGCGGATTCTGCGTACCGACGATCGCGGGAAGACCTGGGACGCACTGCCGCTGCCCGCGAACGGCTGGATCGAACAGCTCGTCTCGGACGCCCAGACCCAGGTGCTCGTCGCGCTCGTCGGCGACAGCCGGCTGCAGGTCAGCTGGAACGGCGGCGACAGCTGGACGGCGTACGACACGGGAGTGGCCGACCCGGTCACCAAGATCGGCCTCAGCCAGGGCAACCTCTACCTCGGCACGGCGAGCGGCGTCTGGAAGCGGCCCGGCATCGTCGACGCGGCGGTCCGCGTCTACTCGAACAGCCGGTACGTGTCGCAGCTCGTCGCCGACGACGGCGTGGTGGCGGTCCTGGTCGGGCAGACCGGCGTGGTCGGCTCGCACGACGGCGGCAAGACCTGGAACACCCTGTACGCCAAGTCGTTCGGCCCGTACGAGCTGCGCCAGTCCGGTGGCGACCTCTACGTCATCACCTTCATCGGGGACGGCCTGATCGGGCACGACCACGGGCGTACCTGGGAGACGATCGAACCGCCGTCGGGCGCGGCCGTCGACCGGGACTTCGACCACTGGGGACAGTCGACCGTCGTCACCAACACTGCCGGGGTGTACGCCCGGACCGGCTCCGGCTACCAGCGGCTGGGCGTGCAGTCGGCGTCCGTCACCGAGCTGGCCGTCGCCGGGACCGAGCTGATCGCCGGGACCAGCAACGGGATCTACCGGACCGCGACGTCGGCGACCACGCCCGAATGGGGTGCGGCCGACGGTGAGGGATACGTCGGGGCGGGCGTACCGCTCGTCGCGGTCTCCCCGCAGGACCCGAAGGTCGTGTGGAAGGTCCGGACCGACGCCTTCGGCGGCTTCGACGTCTCGGTCAGCCGGGACGGCGGGGAGATCTGGGAGCAGAAGGCCCACCAGAACGGCATCCCGCTCGCACTGCTCGTGCACCCGGCCGACCCCGACCGGATCTCGATCAGCTGGGGCCGCATCGACGCCGTGGCCACGTTCAGCACGGTTGACGACGGTCAAACCTGGAAGAACCTCTACCAGGACCGGTACGCCACGGCGCTGGCCGGCGATCCGGCGAAGCCGAACCGCATGTGGTTCGGTACGCCCGAGGGTCTCTACCGCTCCGACGACGGGGGCGTGACCTCGACGAAGGTGCTCGACGGGCAGATCAACGCGATCTCGTTCGACGGTCGCCGGATGGTCGTCGGCGGTGCACAGCTCTGGTCGAGCACCGACGGCGGGCGTACGTTCCGCGCCGGCGACGCCGGACCGCTGGACCTGTGGGTCTCCGACATCGTCCAGGTCGGCGGCGTCAGCTATGCGGCGACTTCGAGCTACTCGGCGTACGGGGTGCTCAAGGGCGGTCGCGGGGTGCTGCGGAGCACTGATGGTGGGCGTACGTGGCACAACGTGTCCACCGCGCTGCAGAACCTCGATGTGCTGTCGCTGGCGGTCAGCGCCGACGGCCAGACGCTGTTCGCCGGTACGCAGAACGGCGGCGTCCACCGGCTGTCGCTCCGCTGAGCCCTTCGGCTTTTGGGAGCTGGATCAGGGATGTGCATGCCTTACCGAGCCTAGGAAGCATGCACATCCCTGATCCGCAGCCAAGCACCTAGAGGAGCGCGGCGTACGCGCCGTCCGATCGCACGAGCGACTCGTGCGTACCGGCTTCGACGATCTGCCCGTCGCGCATGACCACGATGCGGTCGGCGGTGCGGATCGTCGACAGACGGTGCGCCACCACGAAGACCGTACGCCCGCGCACCAGCCGCTCCAGGGCCTGCTGGATGAGGCGTTCGGAGTGGGTGTCCAGCGCCGAGGTCGCCTCGTCGAGGACCAGGATGCGGGGGTCGCGGATCAGCGCGCGGGCGATGGCCAGCCGCTGCCGCTGGCCGCCGGACAACCGCGCCCCGCGTTCGCCGACGACCGTGTCGACCCCGTCGGGCAGGGCGTCGATGAAGTCGAGCGCGTTGGCGTCGGCCAGCGCCTGGCGTACGCGGTCCAGGGAGACGTCGGGCAGTCCGTAGGCGACGTTCTCCCGGATGGTGCCCTCGAACAGGATCGGCTCCTGCGGCACCACCGAGACGAAGGTCCGGTAGGAGCGCAGGTCGAGATCCTGCATGTCCCGGCCGTCCAGCAGAATCCGGCCGGAGGTCGGCCGCAGGAAGCCGATGACGAGGTTGAGCACGGTCGACTTGCCCGCGCCGGAGGCTCCGACGAAGGCGATCCGTTCGCCGGCCGACACCGTGAGGGTGAAGTCCCGGACCGCCGTGCCCGATCCGCCCGCGTACGCGTACCCGACGGATTCGAAGGCGACCTCGCCGCGCACCTCGGTGACCTTCGCCTTGGCCTCGTTGGTCTCCAGGTCGGGCTCTTGCAGCACCTCGCCGACGGACCGGACCGATTCGAGGCCCCGGACGAAGACCGGTCCGAGGCTCATGAGCCCGGTGGTGGCGCTGGTCAGCGTGCCGAAGAAGGCGCTGAGCATGACGACGTCGCCGGGCGTGATCCAGCCGGAGTACGCCGCGAGCGCCGCTCCGGTGAGGCAGCCCGCGCCGAGGACGTTGAGCGTCGTCCAGGCGAGCGCGCCGAATCGGCCGTTGAGCACGTCGACCCGCAGGCCGGCCTCGAAGACCCGCCACAATGTGCCGTCGACCCGGCGCAAGGCGGCCCGTTCGAGGCCGTGCGCTCGGGTGATCGGGATGAGCGTGGTCATCTCGGAGACGCGGGTCGACAGCTGCTCGACTTCGCGGCGGAACCGCTCGTTGTCGGTACGCATCCGTCCGCGCAGCTTCGTCGCCAGCAACGCGGCGCACGGCACGATGACGAGGAAGACCGGCAGGAACGCGGGCGCCCGGAAGGCGATCACGATCAGCCCGCCGAGCAGCATCATCACGGCGCCGAGCCCGGTGTCGCCGGTCTGCTGCACCATCTGCTCGACGCTCTCGACGTCGCGGATCACCTTGTTCTGTAACGCCCCGGCGCTCATCCGGGAGTAGTAGCCGATGGACAGCTGCTGCATCCGGTGGCACAGCGCGGACCGCAGCCGCGTGCCCATCCGGCGTACCGTCCCCGCCCAACAGCGGACGTAGAGGACGTGGAACGGGTAGTTCAGGCTCAGCGACGCGATGAGCAGGCCGGCCGACAGCCACAGCTCGGAGAGCGGCCGATGCTGGACGACGACGTCGATGAGGTTGGCGGTCACGAGCGGCAACAACCAGGTGGGGCTGTGTTTGAGGGCGAAGGCGAGGATGCCGAGCACCAGGCGGCGGCGGTCCTCCCTCAGCAGGTACGCCACACTGCGTACGGGGTGTTCGCCGGAGTAACGATGGTCAAGGGGGTCGGCGTGTGCGGACACGCCGTCGATCTTCACCCGAAGCCGGTGGTCCAGGACAAGAGCGGCCGGGTGTTTCCGGACACAGGGACTACAGCGAGTTCGCCAGCTGGTCGATGAGGGTGATGAGCCGTTCGGCCGTGGCCGTGTCGAGCTGACCGTCCTCGGCGAAGTCGGTCACCTTCTTCCGGAGGTCGTCGACCTTGCCGCCCGCCTCCTCCGGTTCCTCGTCCAGCTTCTCGCGGATGTCGTCGATCCGCCGGTTGAGGTCCCGCGCCCGGTTGTTCGGCAGCCCGGCCGACTCGACGACGGCAGCGATCTCGTCGAGGAGGTCCCCCGGCGCCTTCGATTCCTCAGTAGACGGAGACGGGCTGGGCCCGCCCGCCGAGGTGGTGGCCGTCGTGGGCGTCCCGGCACCCTGGGGCGGGCCCTTCGGCGACCGGTCCGAGAAACTGTAGATCAGCATGATCGCCAACAGGATCGCCAGCGCGCCGCCGGTGATGAGGAACGCCGGGAGCAGCCGCGAGCGCCGGGCCGGTTCGGGCGGCAGAGCCGCCACCATGGTCGGCGGCGACGCCGGGGCCGGTCGGGCCACCCCCGCCGCGTAGGTCCCCGGGATCGCGCCGGCGGCGGTCGTACTGGCGGAGAGCGAGCCGGCCAACGCGGACGCGGCCGGTCGGCGGTTCGGGTCGGCGGACAGACAGGCCATCGTCAGCGCCGCCAGCTTCGGCGGCACCCCCGGCCGGTCGATCGGTGCGACGTCCGCGGTCGGGGTGGCGAGCGCCTGCTGCCAGTCGGCGTACGCCCGCGGCGGCCGGCCGGCCAGCATCTCGTAGAGCACCACGCCGAGGGAGTAGACGTCGCCCGCCGGGGTCGTCGCGCCGCCCCGCTGCATTCGTTCCGGTGCGGCGTACGTGGGCGTGCCGATGAGCCGCCCGCCGTCGGAGTCCGGGCCGTGCGCCAGGGTCGCGATGCCGAAGTCCAGGATCTTCACGCCGGCCGGGGTCAGCATGATGTTGCCCGGCTTCACGTCGCGGTGCACCACCCCGAGCCGGTGTGCCTCGGCCAACCCGGCCGCGACCTGGGCGGCGATCGTCGCGGCCTCGGCCGGCGGCAGGGGACCGGATCGCAGCCGCTCGGCCAGCGTCACGCCCTCGACGTACTCCATGACCAGGTAGGGCACGTGCCCGGACGGCGTCGGCACCTCGCCGTAGTCGTGGACCTGGGCGACGTTCGGATGCGCGATGCGGGCGATCGCGCGGGCCTCCCGCAGGGTCGCCTGCCACAGCGTCGGGTCCGCGGCCAACGAGGAGTCGAGCGCCTTCACCGCCACCGGGCGGCCGAGCACGCCGTCGGTGGCCCGCCAGACCTCGGACATCCCGCCCCGGCCGATCAGCTCCCGCAGGGTGAATCGGTCGTGAATCCGTTGGCCTGGGCTGAACGCGGACATGCCGGACAGTCTGCCCGGCTCCCCGCCGTCCGCGCCACTCGGGCCGTCACAAGGTAAGCGCGGTCTCGACGGCCCAGTCCACCGCCGCGGCGATATCGACCACGGGATACCGCACCGCCCGGATCGTCCGGTCGCCGTCGACGATCAGGATCAGCCGCTTCAGCCGGTGCCGCTCGCCTGCGCGGAACACCGGCAGCCGCAAGGCCGCGGCCAACCCCAGCTCCACGTCGCTCAGCAGGCTGAACGGGATGCTCTCGGCCGTGGCGAAGACCTGCTGCTCGTCCGGCCGCTGTGTGCTCACCCCGCGCAGCGCGATCCCCGCTGTCTTCAACCGGGGATACGCCGTGCGGAACAGCCGGTTCTCGAGAGTGCAGCCCACCGCACCGGGTATCTCGGCCCAGCCGGACGGCAGGGGAGCGGTGGTGCCCGTCGCGGGATAGGCGAACACGACGGCCGGTCCGGCCAGGGCGTCGACCATGCCACCGGCGGCGCTCGGCAGGCGCACCTCCGGCGCCGGCTGCCCGACCAGATCGCGTACGCGGTGAGCGGTCGCGGACTCGTCGGAGTCGGCGGCGGTGAGCGAGCCGTCGCCGAGCCGCCAGCGGTCGCCCCAGTCCTGCAGGGCGACGATCACTCCGAGCAGATCGCGACCGGACTCGGTCAGCGCGTACGCGTACCGAACCGGCCCCGTCTGGTAGGGCTCGCGCCGGAGGACCCCGTCGTCGATGAGCCCCGCGAGGCGTTCGGCGAGCACCTTCCGGGAGATGCCCAACTCGGTCACGAGGTCGTCGAACCGCTGATGCCCCCGGGCGACGTCGCGCAGGATCAGCACGCTCCACCCGTCGCCGAGGACACTGACCGTTTGGGCGACCCCACAGGACGGATCGGGCGACCAGGTGTTCCGCGGCATTGTCACCTCCAGGTGGGACGAGTGGGTTCCTTCGGGGAACCTACCGCACGCGATCGGGCCGGCGACAGTACGCGCTCGGTCTGACGCCCGCTGACCGGGGCGGACGGCATGTGTAACGGTCGTGTGACGATCGGCCGAGGCTGACAACTGACCCGGGATTCAGCCGCTTACCACTTTAGGCACCTATCTGTCCTGCGCAGACAGTTGGCAAACCTAGTCATCGATCAGCGGCACCGGCTGAACGTTCAGTGATGACCACGAGATCATTAATCAGCTGATTCGTGACTGATCCGTTACTCAAAACTCCGAAGCTGGGCGTTAGCTTTGCGCAAGAACGCGGGGGGCGCGGCTGTCAACGGGATATTCCGTGGTCGCTGGCTGCACATCGGCTGGAGGTACTCCGTGGAACCAGTGATCACTGGGACCGAAACGCTTGTCGAACCCGCGACCGGGGACACCTCCCCGGCGAAGCCGGGTTCGGGTGTGAGCAGATCGCCGACCCGGATCGCGCTGGAGCGGCTGCGCCGGGACAAAGTCGCCATGACCTGCTTCGGCATCTTCGTATTCTTCGTGCTGCTGGCCATCTTCGCGCCGCTGCTGGCCAAGCTGGAAGGCCAGGACCCGACCACCTACCACTTCGACCTGATCGACAAGCGCACGACGTTCCCGTACTCGGGCGCCAGCAGCGACCACTGGTTCGGCGTCGAGCCGCGGATCGGCCGCGACCTGTTCGCGCGCTGGGTCTACGGCGCTCGCCCGTCGCTGCTCGTCGCCGGGCTGGTCACCCTGGTCACGACCGTCGTCGGCGTCGTGATCGGGCTGCTGTCGGGCTTCTTCGGCGGCTGGGTCGACCGGGTGTTCTCGTGGATCATCGACTTCATCCTCAGCCTGCCCTACCTGATCTTCGCCATCGCGTTCCCGGCCGTGATCATCTCGGTCGTCTACGGCGGATCCGAGGGAACCACCCCCGAGCAGGTCGCCCGGGTCAGATTCATCTCGCTCATCGTCGTGCTGTCCTTCTTCGGCTGGGCGGGCCTGGCGCGACTCATCCGGGGCCAGGTCCTGTCGCTGCGCGAGCGCGAGTTCATCGCCGCTGCCCGCGTGCTCGGCATCCCCACCCGCCGGGTGCTGTTCCGGGAGCTGCTGCCGAACCTGATCGCCCCCATCGTCGTCTCCGCGTCGCTCGCGCTGCCCGGTTACATCGTGGCTGAAGCGGGTCTCACCTTCCTCGGCGTCGGGTTGATGGACCCCACGCCGTCCTGGGGCGTGACCATCGCCTCCGCGCAGAACTACTACGACACGTACCCGCTCTACCTGTGGGTGCCCGTGCTCGGCATCACCATCCTGGTCCTCGCGCTGAGCCTGCTCGGCGACGCCGTGCGTGATGCGTTCGACCCCAAGACCCGCCGCTAGTCCGGGTCTGGCCAACAAAGAAGATAAGAGGTGACAACTCGTGAGGCGACTCAGGACAACCGTCGTCGTCGGCGCGGTCATCGCGCTCGCCGCGGTGGGCTGTAGCCCGTCGAAGAGCGGGCCGGGCGGCACCAACCCGACGAGCGGTATCGGCCAGGCGCAGACCGCGGTCGACCCGGACGCCAAGGGCCCCGCGCCCGAGGTCTCCGGCGCGAAGAAGGGCGGGACCATCACGGTCTACTCCCAGTCGACGCCGAACACGTTCGACCCGACCGACGTCTACTACGTCGACGCGAACGAGATCGGCAAGCTCATGTGGCGTACGCCGACCCAGATCGCGCTGCGCAACGGCAAGGCGGTCCTCGTTCCGGACCTGACCGACCTGGGCACGCCGTCGGCTGACGGCCTGACCTGGACCTTCAAGATGAAGGGCTCGTTCAAGTACGAGGACGGCAGCGAGGTCAAGGTCGAGGATCTGGCGTACTCGATCAAGCGGTCCTTCGCGCACGACCTGTTCGCCAACGGCCCGACGTACCAGCTGACCTACTTCAAGGACGGCGACAAGTACAAGGGCCCGTGGGCCAGCGGCGACACCTACGCCGGTGTGGAGACCCAGGGCACCGACACCCTCATCGTCCACCTGGCCAAGCCGTTCGCGGACCTCGCCTGGTACATGACCTTCCCGATGTTCACCCCCATCCCGAAGGCCAAGGACACCAAGGACAACTACAAGAACAAGTGGATCTCGACCGGCCCGTACATGCTCGACGCGTACACGCCGGGGACGCAGCTGAAGCTGAAGAAGAACCCCAACTGGGACGCCAACAGCGACGCAGTGCGTCACCAGTACGTCGACAACTGGGACTTCAAGTGGGGCGCTGAGGACGTCGCGAACCAGAAGCAGATTCTGGCGAGCGCCGGCGGCGACGCGACCGCGCTGAACTACTCCAACATCGACGCCTCGCTGATCCCCGACATCGAGGCCGGCAAGAAGAGCCAGCTCGTCCAGGGCGACAGCCCCTGCACCATCGTGCTGCAGCTCGACACCCGGAAGATCCCGCTCGAGGTCCGCAAGGCGATCGCCAAGGCGTACCCGTCGGACCAGATCTGGCAGGCCGCCGGTCTCAACGACTACGTGGCCGAGCCGGCGACGACGATCATGCCGCCGTCGGTGGCCGGGTACAAGAAGTACCCGCCGGTCGCCGACCTCACCGGTGAGGGCAAGGGCGACCCGGCCGAGGCCAAGAAGCTGCTGGAGGCCGCCGGCAAGGTCGGCTTCGAGCTGAGCTGGTACTACGACAACACCAAGCCGATCTCGCAGCAGACCACCGCCATCCGCAAGGAGGCCCTGGAGAAGGCCGGCTTCACCGTCAAGCCGATCGGTGTCACCACCGCCGAGCTGCGCAGCAAGACGTCGGACTACGACGCTCCGGTCAACATGGGCCAGTCGCCCGCCGGCTGGTGCTCGGACTGGCCGACCGGTTCCAGCTGGTTCCCGGTGCTGTTCCAGACGCACAGCATCGCCGACGGCTCGAGCTGGGGCATGCTGCAGGACTCGGCGCTGGACGCGGAGATCGACGCCGTCGCGAAGCTGCCGGCCGCCGAGGCGACCGTCAAGTGGGCCGAGCTGGACCAGAAGATCATGGGCCAGTACATCGCGATCCCGCGTTACTACGACAAGCTCGCTTTCGTCATGGGCACCGGCATCGGCGGCGCCGAGGGCGACGGCACCATGGGCATGCCGTTCTTCCTGAACATGTACGTCAAGTAAGCGTTCCTCCACCCGGCCGGCGTCGCGAGGCGCCGGCCGGGTGCCCCGAAACTCTGCTCAATCGCCAACTCAACGGCACATGGAGGCTCCGGTGCTCCTCTACATCCTGCGGCGGCTCGCCAGCGCGATCTCGGTCATCATCGTGACCCTGGTGGCGAGCTTCGGGCTGTTCTATCTGGCGCCCACCGATCCCGCCGGCGTCATCTGCGGCACCCGCTGCACACCCGCCCGCTACGAGGAGATCTACAAGAGCCTCCACCTGGACCAGCCGGTCTGGCAGCAGATGCTGGACTACCTCCAAGGACTCGTGGTCGGCCGGACCTACACGTCGGGCGGGATCACCATCAATTGCTCGGCGCCCTGCCTGGGGTACTCGTACGGGCAAGGCCAGCCGGTGACGACGCTGCTCGCCAACGCCCTGCCGGTCACCATCTCGATCGTCTTCGGCTCCGCCATCGCGTACCTGCTGATCGGGGTGGCCGCGGGCACGTTCGCGGCCCGCCGTCGCGGTACCGCCCTCGACCGCGTCATGGTCGGCGGCACGCTGACGATCGGCTCCATCCCCTACTTCGTCGTGGCGCTCGTCGCGTCCCTCTACATCCCGCTGTACCTGGGCTTCATCCCGGACGCCGGCTGGACGCCGCTGACCGACAACCCGTTGAAGTGGTTCAGCGGACTGCTGCTGCCCTGGATCATCCTCGGCATCGTGAACTCCGCCTCGTACACTCGATATTCGCGCGCTTCGATGATTGAGTCGCTCAGTGAGGACTACGTGCGTACGGCGCGGTCCAAGGGCATCAGCGAACGACGGGTGATCTACCGGCACGGTCTGCGAGCGGCGATGACGCCGATCGCCACGATCTTCGGCCTCGACGTCGCGTTCGCGCTGACCGGAGCGCTGTTCACCGAGAGCATCTTCGGCCTGCCGGGCCTCGGCCTGGTGACGCTGCGCGCGTTCCAGAAGTACGACCTGCCCGTGCTCATGGGCGGCGTACTCGTCGGCGTGGTGGTGCTGGTCCTGATGAACTTGCTGGTCGACCTTCTTTACACGGTCCTCGATCCCCGGGTGAGGCTCGCATGAGCGAAATGTGGGGCGACGCGGTCGACGCGTCCGCAATCTCGGCCGGCTCCGGCACCGGTCCCGCCACCCCGCCGCAGCCGCGCGGCCCGCAGACGGTCGTCCGCGGCCCGCGGGCACAGCGGACGGCCGGCCCCGGTGAGAACGAGCCCTATCTGGAGATCCGCGACCTCACCGTCGCGTTCCCCACCGCCGACGGCGTCGTCCGGGCGGTCCAAGGGCTGACCTACTCGCTGGAGCTCGGCAAGACGCTGGCCGTCGTCGGCGAGTCGGGCTCGGGCAAGTCGGTGTCCAGCATGGCGATCATGGGCCTGCACGACTCGAAGAGCACCCGGATGACGGGCTCGATCCGGCTCGGCGGCCGGGAGATCGTCGGTATGCCGGCGGACGAACTCAAGCACGTCCGGGGCAAGGCGTCCGCGATGATCTTCCAGGATCCGCAGTCGTCGCTGCACCCGTTCTTCAAGATCGGCGATCAGATCGTCGAGGCGTACCAGGCGCACAACAACGTGTCCAAGCGCGCGGCGCGCAAGCGGGCCGCCGACATGCTGGGCCGGGTGGGCATCCCCAACCCGGCCCGCCGGCTGGACGACTACCCGCACCAGTTCTCCGGCGGCATGCGCCAGCGCGTGATGATCGCGATGGCGCTGGTCAACGACCCGAAGCTGCTGATCGCGGACGAGCCCACGACGGCCCTGGACGTGACGGTGCAGGCGCAGATCCTGGACCTGATCGCCGACCTGCAGCAGGACTTCGGATCGGCCGTCCTGTTCATCACGCACGACCTAGGCGTGGTCGCCGAGATCGCCGACGACGTGCTCGTCATGTACGGCGGCCGTGCGGTCGAACACGGCACGGTCAAGGACATCCTGGGTGCGCCGCTGCACCCCTACACCTGGGGCCTGCTGGAGAGCATCCCGGCGGTGTCCGGCGAGTCGTCCCGGCTGCACCCCATCCCCGGTACGCCGCCAAGCCTGCTGAACCTGCCGACCGGCTGCTCGTTCCATCCCCGGTGCGAGTTCCGTTCGCAGGTGACCGATGACCTGTGCGCGAAGGAGCTGCCTGACCTGGTGGCCCGGACGGATCAGGCGGGCCGGGCGTCGCGCTGCCACCTGGCCCACCCGGATCTGATCTTCGCCGACGAGATCCTGCCCCGGCTGCCGTGAAGGGAACCCGATGACCACGACTGTCGAACCCCAGACAGGACCGGCCGCGGTCGCCCCGGTCAAGGGCGCGCCGCTGCTGGAGCTGCGCGACGTCGTCATGCACTTCAACGTGCGCGGCGACGGCGTACTCGGGGCGAAGGAGAAGGTGCGCGCCGTCGACGGCGTGTCGCTGACCCTGCACGAGGGCGAGACGCTGGGCCTGGTCGGTGAGTCGGGCTGTGGCAAGTCCACGACCGGCCGGCTGATCACGCGGCTGCTGACCCCGACGTCGGGCCAGATCCTCTACAAGGGACACGACATCGCCCGCCTGAAGGAGAAGGAGCTACGCCCGTACCGCCGGGAGCTGCAGCTCATCTTCCAGGACCCGTATTCTTCGCTGAACCCGCGGCACACGGTCGGCGCGATCGTCGGCGCGCCGTTGCGCGTCCACGACATCGTGCCCAAGGGCAGGGAGCTGAACCGGGTTCAGGAACTGCTGGAGGTCGTCGGTCTCAACCCGGAGCATTACAACCGGTACCCGCACGAGTTCTCCGGCGGTCAGCGGCAGCGTATCGGCATCGCCCGCGCGCTGGCCATGCAGCCCAAGGTGATCGTGGCCGACGAGCCGGTGTCGGCGCTCGACGTGTCGATCCAGGCGCAGGTCATGAACCTGCTGGAGGATCTGCGCAAGGAGTTCGGCATCGCGTTCGTCTTCATCGCGCACGACCTCGGCGTGGTACGCCACTTCTGTGACCGGGTGGCGGTCATGTACCTGGGCCGCATCGCCGAAGAGGGGCGGCGCGACGAGGTGTACGGCGCGCCGCATCACCCGTACACCCAGGCGCTGTTGTCGGCTGTGCCGGACCTCGGTGTCGTACGCGGAACGCCGCCGAAGGCGCGGATCCGGCTCACCGGCGACGTGCCGAGCCCGATCAATCCGCCGTCGGGCTGCCGGTTCCGGACCCGGTGCTGGAAGGCCGAGGACATCTGCGCGACCGAGGAACCGCCGCTGGTGGAGAAGGCGCCAGGGCTGGCCGCCGCGTGCCATTTCGCGGCTGCGCCGGAGCGGTCGATCGTCGCCGAGATTCCGCAGGACTGAAACACCCCGACGCGCCCGTCCCTTTTGCCGCTGATCTGCCATTTTGCGGGATAAACGCCCGCCAGATTGGTTCAATGGGGCAGAGGGAAGGGAGCGGGGGATGTCCCACGAAGTCACGATCGGCGACCTGCGGGCCAGCCACTGGAACGTACCCGATTTCGACACGGTCTGGCGCGGACTGAATCCCGCCCAGGTCGACCGGTTCATCCGCGAGATCCATGCCGACGTGGCCCAGGCGATCTCCGCGTACGAGACGGCGCTGGCGGTCGCGGACGAGGAGCGGCAGCGGCTGGAGTCCGAGGTTCTCCGGCTGCGTGGCCCGTCGGTCGTGGCCGCCGAGTACGCGGAGTCGGCCGGTGTGGCCGTCGAGCCGGAGGGCGTAGACCCGACCGCCGAGGCCGAGCCCAATACGCCGGAGGCTGAGCCGGCCGCGCCGCCGGTTCGCGGTCGCCGGGCGAAAACCGCGATCGTCGCAGCCTGACACGGTCAGGGGCGGAACAAGCCGACTGCGCCGGATCTCAGAGTCGAGATCCGGCGCAGTTCGCTGTGCTCGGTTCCGGCGGGCTACGAGTCGCCGCCCATCTTGTCGATGCCGGACTTGGCGGCGTCCGCGCCGCCGTCGATCTTGTCGGAGAACTTGCCGCCGGTGGCGCTGTCGGCCGCGTCCGCTGCCTTGTCGACACCGGCCTTGGCCTTGTCGGTCATTCCGCCCGCAGCGTCCTTCGCCTTGTCGGTCAGGCCGCCGCCGGCGTCGCTCGCCTTGTCCTTGGCGTCGTCGGCCGCGTTCTGCGTGTCGTCGCCGTCCATGCCGAGCATTTCCTTGGCCTTGTCGAGAATGCCCATCGTTGCCTGCCCCCTCCAGTGGCGTCGCCGCTCACTCGGCGCTTGCTAAGGGTGACAGTACGTCGTGCGAATCGCTCTCATGCCGCGTCTCGGGAAAAACCGGCGGGACGATGGCTCACAATCCGGTATGAACCTCGCAGATGATCGCGTACGCCGTTGCCAACGGCGGCTCGACGGGGCGCGGTGATCATCGGACCTCCGGAGGCGGGGCGTTCATATCGGCATCCGTCAAAACCGCAGCTCATCGGCGGTTCCGCTGGCTACGCTCCAAACATGACGCGGCAGACCGAACCCGGCGACGGGTACGAGGACGACGGACTGTTCCGGACGGTGATGTTCGGCTACGACCGCGCCCAGGTGGACGATTACGTGAACGCGATCTGCGACGAGCTGCAGGTGCTCTCGGTCGCCGTGAAGCGGCTCGCTCCGGTCGAGGAGGAGCTGGCGGCGGCGCACGTCGAGCTGCGGCGGCTACAGGGCCAGGTCTCGGCGACCACGCCCAGCGCGACGGCCAGTGCCCGGATCACGCACATGCTGCGGATCGCCGAGGAAGAGGCGGCCGCGCTGCGGGGCGAGGCCGACGAGGCGCTGACCAAGGCCCGCCAGGACGCCGACGTGATCCGCCGGGACGCGGAGCTGGACACCGAGCATGTCGCGGCGGCGCGCCGCCGGGAGAATCAGCGTGCTCGGGAGGACATCATCGCCGGAGCGCGCGCCGAGGCGGCCCGAATACTGTCCGACGCGAACGTGCGCGGCGGGAATCTCGCCGTCAGCGCGATCATCGCCACCAACGGGCACAACGGCTCCGTCAACGGTTCAGTGAACGGCTCGGTCGGCGGCTGCCCGCCCAAGAGCCCGTCGAGGGCCGGCTCGCCCAACGCCGGGCCGATGAGTGCGGGGCCGGTAAGCGCCGTGCCCGCGGACGGTTCCGCGAACGGGCCGGTGCACGGCGTCGCCAAGATGCCGGCGAAGAAGAACGCGGCGAAGAGGCGTACGGAGTCGCCGTAGCGCGCTTCGGCATTCCGGCCCCGGTGGTCAGGCGAACACGTACATTCGCTGCATGAGCACCACGCTGCTGGATCTCAAGCTGGACCGGGCGTTCGGGCACCTGGACGTCAACGCCAACGGCCACATCGAACACGACGACGTCGTGGCCCTGGTCGCCCGGCTGGTCGCCGGCTTCCGGGAGACGCCGGCGAGCCCGAAGTCGAAGGCGGTGGCCGACGGCTTCGAGGAGTTCTGGCAGTCGCTGCTGGTCGCGGTGGATGCCGACGGAGATCGGCGGCTGACGCCCGAGGAGTGGAACACCGGGATGGTCCGGGCCTTCGTCGACGCCGACAGCGGATTCGACCGCCATTTCCGGCCCGCCGTCGAAGCGGTCCTGCGCCTCGCCGACGCCGACGACGACGAGAAACTCGGCATTGACGAATTTCAGACAATGCAGAAGGCGTTCGGCACCCGGCCGGCGGATGCTCAGGAGGCTTTCGACCATCTCGACGCCGACGGTGACGGCGCGCTGACGGTCGAGGAATTGATAACGGCCGCCCGTCGTTACTACACGGGTCAGGGCGGGGCGGCCGGGGACTGGCTGTTCGGAAAGATCGGCTGATCCCGTTTCCGGCAACGACGCCGGGGGTACGGAGCCGCGCATGTCCGAGCCGCGCAACGCGAGGAGCGCGCTGAACCTGCGGCTGGTGCTGGCCAGTTTCGGGCTCATCTTCACGTTGCCGCTGGCTGTCTGGACGGCGTTGGCGGGCTACCCAGTTCCGGCTATTCTGCTAGGCGCGCTGGCGGTGATCGCCTTCGTCGACCTGATCGTGATTCAGGCGCGCCGCCGTCGACGGCACCGCGAGGAACCGCCCGGCACGCATCACTCGCTGTTCGAATAGCGGGGTCCGGCGTGGCGCGACGGGGATCACAGAAATCCGAGCACCAGTACGCCAAGATCGGGGAACATACCCGTCGGCGACTTTGTTCGTTAAGCCACCCAGACCATGTGGGGAGGAGGACAAGCAAATGGCCACAGTGACTGATTACGACGCCCCTCGGCGTTCCCTCGGTGAGGTCGAGGAGGACAGCCTGGAGGAACTCAAGTCGCGTCGCACGTCGGCCCAGTCGCCGTCGGTGGATGTCGACGAGACCGAGGCAGCGGAGGGCTTCGAGCTTCCGGGGGCAGACCTCTCGGACGAGGAGCTGACCGTGACGGTCGTCCCGATGCGGACGGATGAGTTCCGCTGCTCGCGGTGCTTCTTGGTGCACCACCGCAGCCAGCTCGCCAAGCAGAAGGGCGACGAGCTGATCTGCTCCGAGTGCGCCTGATCACGGCGGAGTGACGGCCCCCGGCCGACGACGACCGCGCGGCGGCGATCAGGGCGATGACGATCAGGCGTGCAGGACCGCGACACCGTCGACGCGGTCCTCCGCCAGATCGGTCAACGCCCGATCCGCGTGGCTCAACGCGTACCCGATGGTGTGGACGCGGAGCCGGTGCCGCGCCGCGAGGGAGAGGAACTCGCGGCCGTCGTCCCGGGTGTTCGCCGTGACGCTGCGCAGCGTGCGCTCGTAGAAGAGGTGCTGCTCGTAGCCCAACGGCGGAATGTCGCTGAGATGGATGCCTGCGACGGCAAGGGTGCCACCGCGATCGAGCGCCGCCAGCGCGACGGGGACCAGATCCCCGACCGGGGCGAAGAGGATCGCGGAGTCCAGCCGTTCCGGCGGTCGTTCGCCGGCGCCGGTCGCGGACGTGGCACCGAGCGAGAGCGCGAGTTCCTGAGCGGCCTTGGACCGCGTCATGACGTGTACGCGCGCGCCGAGCGCGATGGCGAGTTGCGCCGTGAGATGCGCTGACCCGCCGAACCCATAGACCCCCAGTACGCCGCCCGGCGGCAGATCGCTCAACCGCAGCGCCCGGTAGCCGATGATCCCGGCGCACAGCAGCGGCGCGACTTCGTCGTCCGGATAGTTCTGCGGCAGGTGGTACGCATAGTCGGCCGGAGCGACGGCGTACTGCGCGTATCCGCCGTCGGCGTCCCAGCCGGTGTAGCGGGAGTTGGGGCACAGATTCTCCGCACCCCGCCGGCAGTACGCGCACTCGCCACAGGTGTGGCGCAGCCAGGCGACCCCGGCTCGATCGCCGACCGCGAACCCGCGAGCTTCCGATCCCAGTCCGACGACTTCGCCGACGATCTCGTGCCCCGGCACCACCGGGGTCCGGTGCGGCGGCAGGTCGCCCTCGGTGACGTGCAGATCGGTCCGGCACACCGCGCAGACGCTGACCCGGATGAGCAGCTCACCCGGGCCGGGCTCGGGAATCGGGTGCTCGGTCAGCCGCAGCGGCCCGGTACGCATCGGCCCCGGCCGTGCGACCTCCCAGGCGGTCATCGACTCCATGACCCCATCCTGGCCCTCAGACGGGACGCCGGCCCGGGAATCCGCAGTCGACCCGGTGGTACCACTCGATGTCGTCGTCGCCTTCGAGCCAGCACCACAGGACCGCCCGGCCGTCGCGTACGCCCGGGAAGTCGAGCAGCACCGGGGCGTAGCCCTTGACCTGGATGTCCTGCTCGGCGATCTCCTCCAGCAGGGCGTGCAGCCGCGCCTCCAGCGCCTTCGCCTCGGCGCGTCCGCCCAGCGGACTCGCCCCGTCGGCGGCGAGGTCGGCGGTCAGCTCGGCCAGGTCGGCTCGGGCGTCGATCAGCTCGTCGATGCGCGGACGGACCTCGGCGTACCGGCGACGGGCCTCCTCCAGCGTGAACACGCTCTCATTATGGGTCACAGCGGCGTGTAGAGGCCGCGTGCGTGGTCGGCTACCGCCGCGCCGGTGATCGTCGCCTCGATCGGCAGCACGTCGAGGCACAGCCGCAGCGCCTCGGTCAGCTTCGCCAGCGGTACCCGCATGGACAGTGTGCAGTGTGGAACCCAGCGGCCCGGTCGGTACAGCTCGGAGGTTTCGATCCCGGCCGCGGCCAGCCGCTCGTGGACCGCGGCGTGGTGCGCCAGCAGTTCCGGCGTGGGCACCGGGCCGAGCCACAGCACCCGGCCCAGAAACTGTCCGATGTAGTCCAGGCTCACGCGCAGCGGCGGCGCCGCGGTCAGCCCGCCCAGTGCGGCCACGACCGCGTCCGGGTCCAGCCGGTCGGCGCCGGTCAGGGAGAGGTGCGGGCGATGCTTGCGGTGGGTCAGGTCCCGCAGCGTCGGCACGCCGGCGGCTTCCAGGGCATCCCACACATTTCGTACGCGTTGGGTCGCGACCGGGTCCAGATACAGCTCGAGCGCGGCGACCATGATCCGGGAGCGTACTCCGGGCGCCCTTCTTTCGGGTGACCTCGGCGTGGCGGTGCGTACCTGGCAAATCCGGCAATTGTTGGGACTTACCCTCCATCCGGAGAAGCCGAATAATCAGGACGGTAGTAGTGCGTACAACATGGATCGGTCGCGGTGCGGCGACCGTTGCAGCAGGCCTCATCTTCATCTTCGGCAGTAGCCAGGCAGCCTTCGCCGCCGCGACGATCGAGATCAACGCGGGCAACGTCCCGACCACGGCGCAGGCCGCCACCCATGGCTGTGACTTCGGTGGCGGGCCGTTCGCGAACCAGGACGTGTGGATCTTCGTCCTGCCCGAACCCAACCTGCAGGGCGATTTCACCTCGCTGACGGTGACCTTCACCGACGCCGGCAACGTCCAGCACGTGCTGAGCATCCCGGCCGACGGCGGCGCGATCGTCGACGACAACGGCACGAGCAAGGCGTACCTCGCGACCCCGGCCGGCTGGACCCTGGTCAACGGCAGCGCCGACATCACCGGCACCGACCCGCAGAACGCCAAGTTCAACCTGACCCACGCCTGCCCGGCGACCGGCTCGCCCAGTGCCGGCCCGAGCGCGAGCACCAGTCCCAGTACGCCGCCGACGGCCAGCCCGTCGCCGTTCGGCGGAGGCGAATCGCCGTCCGCATCGACCGCCGCCTCGGCGTCGACCACCCCGGCGGAGAGCGAATCGCCGACGCCCGGCGAATCGACGTCCGCCTCCACCAGCGGAACACCGGTGCCGAGCGGCTCGGTCAACACCGGCGGCGGTGGCAGCGCGATGAGCATGAGCAGCGTCTTCCTCGGTGGCGGGGCGCTGCTGGGCGCGGTTGCCGGCATCGGGTTCCTCGTGCTGGCCCGCCAGCGCCGTGACCTGGCCTAGCCGACCCGGCGGACCGGGGACCGGGCGGCAGCGACCCGGTCCCCGATCCGGCACCGCCTTCCGGATCGGCTGGTGGCTGGCCTGCGTCGCGCTCGTCGGACTCGGCGGCTGGGGCACCGGCCTGCTGATCGGCGCGGCCGACAAGCCAGGTACGCCGCCCCCGCTCCCGGCCCAGGTGCTCGCGCTGCCGTCAGGCGGCCTCGAGCCGCCCGACCGCGGGCCGGGCCCGCTGACCCGGTCGACCCCACGAAAGATCGTCATCCCCAGGATCGGGCTGCGCGCCTGGATCGAGGAGATCGGGCTGCGCCCGGACGGAGCGATCGAGACACCCTCGTTCGAGCGGGCCAACCACGCCTCCTGGTACAAGCTCGGGCCCAGTCCGGGTGAGGCAGGCGCGGCGGTCGTGATCGGCCACGTCGACTCCCGCAAGAGCGTCGCGGTCTTCTACTACCTGACGCGGCTGCGCCCGGGGGAGGAGATCGAGATCGAGCGAGCGGACCGTACGACGGCGATCTTCACGATCGAGGTCATGCAGTCCTTCCCCAAGGCGGACTTCCCGACCGACCGCGTGTACGCCGGTGGCCCGGTGCCCGAGCTGCGGCTCATCACCTGCGGCGGGCGCTACGACGCCACGTCCCACTCATACTCCGACAACATCGTGGTCTTCGCCCGGCTGACCGGCGTACGCCCACCCCCGCCACCCCAAGTCTGATTCGTGCTCGTGAATGATAACTCGGCTTTTAAAAGGTTGAGTTATCATTTCCTCCGTGACTCTGGAGAAGCCGGACTATCTGCACGGCCGGGATCGGGAGTGGGCGACGTTGAGTGCGTTCGCGACCGACCCGGCGATGGGCGCTCGGTTGGCCCTCGTCTACGGCCGTCGCCGGCAGGGGAAGACGATGCTGCTCGAAGCGTTGGCCCGCGCCGGTGGAGGCTTCGTCTTCACCGGATTGCCGCTGACCGCCCGGCAGAACCTCGTGCGCCTCAGCCGGGCGTACGCAGCGTTCACCGGCGAGGTGGCCACCGCATTCGCCGATTGGGAACAGGCAGTGGACGCGCTCATGCGACTTGGCGAACGCTCCGACCAGCCCTGCCTGGTCGTCCTTGATGAGTTCCAGTACCTCATGGATGGCGAACCCGCGTTGCCGGGCTTCATCCAGCTCGCCCTGGAGCCGTTGGGCCGGGCGCAGACCCGCAGCCGGACACGGTTAGTCCTCTGTGGCAGCGCGCTGCACGTCATGCGGGGCCTTCTCGGCGGCTCGGCGCCCCTACGCGGCAGGGCCAGCCGGGAGGTCATGATCCGGCCGTTCGGATTCCGCGACTCGGCGGACTTCTGGGATCTGAGTGCTGATCCGCAGCTGGCCTTTCAGACGCACGCCCTGCTCGGTGGTACGCCGGCGTACCGGGGAATGGCGGGAGCGGCCCCGTCTTCCGTCCAGGACTTCGGGCGGTGGGTCGCTGAGGCTCCGCTGGCAGACACGTCGGCCTTGTTCCGCGAGGGCGCAGTCATCCTCCATGAAGACCCGGAACTGTCGGACGTCGGTCTCTACTACGCCGTGCTAGGCGCCATCGCGCGTGGCTCGTGCCGTCGCGGCGAGATTGCCGCCGCCTTGGGGCGTAGTGACCAGTCCCTCGCGCATCCGCTCACTGTGCTCGAACACACTCAGCTCATCGAGCGGGTGGACGACGCGTTCCGGCAGCGCCGTCCGGTCTATCGGATCACCGAACCGGTCATCAGGCTGCATCAACTCCTGATCGCGCCGCACGAGCCCGAGCTGGTGGGTGGGGCGGCGCAACAGGTCTGGGAGGAGAACGCCGACACGGTCACGTCGAAGATCTATGGGCCTCACTTCGAGGAGATCGCGCGGCAATGGGCGCTGTGGCATGCCTCGCCGGAGACGCTCGGGGCCCGCGCCAGCGCCGTCCTCTCCGCCACCCTCGCCTGCCGGCTCCATCAGCAGGGCCACGAACTCGACGTCGTCGCGATCCGCCGCCAGCCTTATGACCGGGACGCCGTGCTGGCGATCGGGGAGGTCAAGAGCACGGCGAAACCGGTCGGCGACGGTGACCTCGAACGGCTTGACCACTTGCGCGAGCTGATCCCAGCCGACCGGTACGAGGAGCCGCCCCGACTGCTCCTATTCGCTCGGCATGGATTCACCCGTGAACTGCGGCAATCCGCAGCGTCGCGGCGGGACGTCGAGCTGGTCGACGCGGAGAGGCTCTACACCGGAGGGTGATTCGGGCTTGACCCGGCGGGGCCGATCACCAACTATCGGCACAACGGATCAATCCGGACAATTCATTCGAGGTGATCGGGCATGACGAAGGTGTCCCGGCGAGCCGCCCTCGGCGGTGGGCTCGCGCTCGTGGCCGCGCCGTTCCTGTCGGCCGGGTTCCCGGCGGCGGCTGCGCGACCGCGTACGGAGTCGGGCATGCAGGGACCGGTACGCCTCGGCGTCCTCACGCATTCGGCCGGGCCGCTGGCCGCGTACGCCCAACGGCAGCTGCTCGGTGTGCGTACGCGGGCGGATCAGGTCAACGCCGCCGGGGGACACGGGTCGGCCCCCGAGATCGAGCTGCTCGTACGCGAAGCGGGCGCGGACGAGAAGGCGGCCGCCGCGGCGGCTTCGGCGGTGCTGGACGAAGGCGTGCACGCCGTCATCGTCGCGACCGCGCCCTGGTTGGCCGACGCGGTCGGCGGTCAGTGCACGCTCGGCTGCGTACCGGTGCTGACTCCCGCGACGGGGATCGTCCCGACCAGCCCGTACGCCTTCCAGTCCGCGCCTTCGGCGGCACAGGTTCTGCGTACGCTGATGGGCGCGGCCAAGAAGGCCGGGCTGGCCAAGCTCGCCCACCTCGCGACGGACAAGCTGGCCGCGCCGCCCGTCGTCGACCTCGTCCAGACCGAGGCGGCCAACCAGGGACTGAGCATCGCCGGGTTCGAGCCCGTGCCCGTCGAGGCGACCGATCTGAAGGATGCCGTGGGCAAGCTCGTCGCCGCCAAGCCGGACGCGTTGGTGATCAGCGCACTCCCACCGCAGAGCGGGGCGGCTGTCCGGGACGCGCGCGCGGCGGGTTGGACCGGCCCGATCCTGCTCACGCCGGAAGGCGTGCACCCCACGTTCCACTCGACCGCGGGGGACGCTGCCGACGGCGTACAAGCTGTGAGTCCATGGCTGCCCGCCGCGGATTCGGCGCCGGACAGCGTGTCGAATCTCGCCACGGTCCGGCGGTTCGCGGAGGCGTTCGCGCCGAACGGGCCCGCGAACCCGGCGGCCGGATTCGGCGCGGACGCCGTGGCGCTGACGCATCAGGTGTTTCTTGGGCATCGCGACCGGAAGATGGCCCGCGAACAGTTGGAGAACGCCTGCTGCGTGGGGGTTTGCGGGGTCTACAACCTGACCGCCGCCGATCACAGCGGGCTGGCCGATGACGCCCTGACGGTTCTCACTTCGAAAGCGGGGAAGTGGACCATCTGACATCAGGGTCTGGCGCCGCTGCAACAAACGCGTTAAAGTCTCCGACAACGCTCGTCCGGACGGTTTCCCCCGTGATCGCCCGGACGGGCGTTCCATCGTTCTACAGCTCGTTGCGAACGGCCCAGAGATCGGGAAACGGCCGGTCATGGACCGTTTTCGCGAGCCAGCTCGCGCCGGCCGAGCCACCGCTGCCGGGCTTGTCGCCCATGACTCGCCAGACCGCAGTGAGATGCAACTGACGCCACCGGATGAAGCGTTCGGCGACCTCCATCAGCACCTCGCCCAGCTCGTAGAGATCGGGCTGTTTCGATCCACTGTAGATTTCGAGCCAACTCGTGCCGCGCCGGGCGACCGCGGCCTTCGCGGCGTCGTCGAGGCTGGGCTCGGCCAGCTGCTTCTCCAGATCGGCGACGACCGACGGCATCTCCGCGTGCGGGCAGACCATCCCGGGCCGCTTGTTGCCGAGCAGGAACTCCAGGTGCCGGTACCCGTAGGACTGGAAACCGGAAGCCTCGCCGAAGGCGTCCCGGAACTCCCCGAACTCGTTCGGCGTCAGCGTGGCGAGCAGCTGCCAGGAACTGATCAGCACGTCCTGCGCGCCGATCGACCGGCGCAACGTCCTCGTCGCGGCGCGCACGTCGTCCGCGTCGAGCTGTGTGCGCGCCGTCTCCCACTCGTGGCGCAGCAGCGTGAACAGCAGCTCCATCACCTGCGTCGCGACGATGAAGGAGTACTCCGCCGGGCTCTGCGTCCGCGGGGTCTGGAGGGAGAGCAGCGTCTCGATGTGGGTGTAGTCCGCGTAGGGGGTGGTTCCCTCGAACTCCACCTTGGGGCCGCTACCTCGTCTGCCGTAGACCATGACTTCATCAAACCGCTCCTCCAGGCCCTCGTTGAAGGGCCGTTGCGGCTCGTTACGGCGGTTTGATCTTGCATTCGGCAGGCGTTCGGCGAACCCGGGTTTACGATCGTCAAGTGGACCCAGTGGATTGGCATATTCTGGACGAACTGCAGCGTGACGCCCGGCTCTCGTTCAACGAACTGTCCCGGCGGGTGAACCTCTCCTCGCCCGCCGTCGCCGAGCGCGTACGCCGTCTGCAGGAGACCGGGGTGATCACCGGCTACCACGCCCACGTCGACCTCGCCACGGCCGGACGGCAGGCGACGGCGCTCATCCGGATGCACTGCTACGGGCCGACCTGCCTGCTCCGGGAACCCGCCGTCGCCGACTGGCCCGAGGTACTCCAGATGCATCGGGTCAGCGGCGACGCCTGCTGCGCGCTCAAGGTCTCCGTGGCGTCGATGGCCGACCTCGAACACTTCATCGACCGGCTCGCCGGTTACGGGCGCCCCTCCACCGCGATGATCCTGTCCAGCCCGATCACCTGGCGACCGGTCACGCCGCTCCCTTGACGGGTGCAGATCACGGTTCCGCAGGCATCCTCGGGCGAAGGATGCCTGCGTAACCGTGATCTGCATGTTCGACCAGCGGGTCAGGTGATGCGGGAGCGAGTAACGGGGAAAGCGAGGTGGGAGGAGGCGGCCACGATCGTCCGCAGCCGGGCGAACGCCTCGTGCACCTCGGCGAAGGTCGTGTAGAGCGGAGCGAAACCGATCCGGAGCCGGTCCGGCGTACGGAAGTCGGGGATCACGCCCGCGGCCTTCCACGCCTGACAGATCTGCCAGGCCGCCTCGTGATGCAGCGTCACGTGGGCCCCACGCCGAGCCGGGTCGCGGGGACTCGCCAACCGCAGGCCCAGCGGCGCCAGCCACTCGTCGAACAGCTCGATCGCGTACTGGCCGAGCTGGGCGCCCTTCGCCGCGATCCGATCGACGCCCGCCTCGGCGGTCAGCTTCGCACCCTCCCAGGCGGCGTACCCGCCCATCACCGGGGTCGAGCTGACCAGGAAACGCTCCACAGTGGGCACTGGGTCGTAGTCGAAGCCCATGTCGAACTGGTTGGCCTGCCCGAACCAGCCCCAGATCGGCTGGCGCAGCGATTCCTGGAGATCGCGCCGGACGTACAGGAAACCAGGGGCGCCAGGACCGCCGTTGAGATGCTTATACGTGCAGCCGATGGCCAGGTCCGCGCCCGAGTCCCGCAGCGGCGTCGGCACCGCGCCGGCCGCGTGGCACAGGTCCCAGAGCATGATCGCGCCCCCGTCGTGCGCGGCCCGCGTGATCGCCGCCATGTCCGCGATCGCTCCTGAGCGGTACGCCACATGCTGCAGGCTGATCAACGCGACGTCGTCGGCGGGGCAGGCGGCGATCGCCGCGCGTACCTGGTCGGCGGTGACGCCGAGGTCGAGATCGGTCTTGATCACCTCCAGCCGCATCCCGCGCGCCGCCGCGACGCCCTGGAGCACGTACTGGTCCGACGGGAAGTTGTCGTCGTCGGTGATGATCACCGAGCGGCCGGGCCGGGCCTCGCAAGCGGCGACGGCCAGCTTGTAGAGGTTGACGCTGGCGGTGTCGCACAGCAGCACCTCGCCCGGCTCGACGCCCAGTACGCCGGTCGCCAGGGTGTCTCCGGCGTCGCGGGCCAAGGTGATCCAGCGATCCCAGCCGCGGACCAGGTCGGCGCCCCACTCCTCGTCGAGCAGTTTGATCAGCCGTTCCCGGGTGGCCAGCGGCGGGCGGCCGAGCGAGTTGCCGTCGAGGTAGATCAGGTCGGGCTCTTGCTCGGGGTAGAAGAATCGTGCGCGGTACTCGGCCAGCGGGTCGGCGGCGTCGAGGGCCTGGGCGCGGGTCAGGAGGTCATCCACGCCGCCGACTCTAGCTGCGCCTATTGAGCTGCAGATCACGGATGTGCATGCCACCTTGAGCGCCGGCGGCCTGCGTAACCGTGATCTGCAACTGTCAGTCAGCGGACGTACGCGGCGGTGAGGTTGGGGCGTCCGCTGGTCGGGCTGAGGAACACGCCGCCCAGCCCGGGCCCGCGCAGCAGGAAGGCACTGGCCGACACGGTCGGGATGAGTGGGGCGTACCGGGACATGATGTCGTGGTCGAGGCGGCCGTAGAGCGGCGCGGCGGCCGCCCGGTCGGTCATCGCGGCCAATTCGTCGAGCCGGGCGTTGACGCAGGGCTCGTCGAACTTCGCGAAGTTCACGCTCCACCCGGCGGCGAGGCTGCCGCCGTGGAGCAGCGTGCCGAGGGTGCTCTGCGGGTCGGGGAAGTCGGCGACCCAGGCGCTGTACATCAGGTCGCAGGTCGAATCGGTCGCGCCGATGAGACCCCAGTAGTCACCCGCGTTCAGCGGCGTCGGAGTGATCCGGAAACCCGCCCGCTGCAACCCCGTACGCACGACGGCCGCCCCCGTGGCGTCGTCGGGGGTGTCCGGATAGCAGTAGGTGAGCGTGGGCTTCCGCCCGTGCAGGAGCTGCTTGGCCTGGCTGACGTTGCCGTGCCCCGCACTCGGGTACGCGTCGTAGCCGAGCCACCCCGGCATGGTCGGCGAGAGAACGGTGGTCAGCGGCGTGCCGACAGCGGTGCCGCCCTGGGCCTGGAGCAGGGCGCCTCGATCGAACGCCCAGTTGAGCGCCTTGCGTACGGAGACGTCGGTGATCCGCCGGGTGTTGATGCTGAGGTACTTGGCGAGCCCGGTCGGGCCGGCGAGCGTACGGGTCGACAGCGTCGCGTCGCCCTGCACGACGGGGATCTGGTCGGCCGCCACGTTCGCGGTCATGATCGCCGCCGCGTCCGTCCCCGTCCCCGCCAGCAGGCGCTGGGTCTGCGCCGCCCGGTCCACCGTCCATTCGATGTGGACGGTGTCGGCGTACTGGTGGCGCAGCGGGTCGGAGGCCGGATCCCAGGCGGGATTGCGGCCCAGCGTCAGCGATACGCCGGGGACCTCGGCGATTCGTCGGTACGGGCCGGTCGCCAGGAAGGTCCGGTCGTAGTCGGCCCGCGTGTCCTGGGCCGCCGGCACCGGCGTGGTCGTCGGGAACGCCACGAGATACGGCAACTCGGGATGCGGCTGCGCGAACGTGAAGACCAGCGTCCGATCGTCGGGCAGGCTGATGCCCGGCGGCACCGGCGATCCGGCGTACGGGCCGGGGTAGCTTCCGGACGGGTCCAGCGCGGACTGGAGGTAGTGCGGCCCGAAGGCGCCCTGCTCGCTGAACGACCGCGCGATCCCGTACGCGATGTCGTGCGAGGTGATGGGGCTGCCGTCGGAGAAGGCGATGCCGGGCCGGAGGTGATAGGTCCAGACGCGGCCGCCGTCGCCGGCCTCCCCGGCGTTGGTCGCGAGGTCGCCGACCAGCCGGGTGGGCCCGCCGGCCGGATCTTCGAGGTACCCGGTCAGCGTGCGGTGGAAGAGCTGGGTGGACAGCTCGATGACGTCGTAGATCTGCTGCGGGTCGAGGTGGGCCGGGGGAGCGTCCTGCAGCCAGGTCACCTGACCGCCGGTACGCGCACCGGCCACCGCCGGAGCCGGAGTCGGCGTGGTTCCGGCGAAGTCGAGCACGATCTCCGGGGTCGCCGCCGCCGCGGGTGTGCTGTGGCTGACGACCAGCCCGGTCGCCACCAGCGCTAAGGCAAGAAAGCGTCGCATGCGCGCACCGTATGGCCGGCGGTGGCCGCATCCGGCGTCGCTTAAGCCACGGCTGAAATGGAACGGCCCCCGCGCAGGTGCGCGGGGGCCGTCGGACGTGCGGTCACGCGGACTTCGTCAGGGGCGGGCCCAGGACGAGTCCTCCGACGGCAGGTCGGTGAAACCGTTCTTCTGTGCCGGCGGTTCCAGCAGGTTGGGGCCGGGCGTGGGCTCGGCCTCGGGCAGCGTCTCCGCCGGGGTGCCGAGCTTGCGCGCCCGCTTGGCCGCCTTCCGCTCCTTCCGGCCCTCCACCATGGTGTAGAGGGTCGGCACCAGGATCAGGGTGAGGACGGTCGAGCTGAGCAGACCGCCGATCACCACGACCGCCAGCGGCTGCGAGATGAAGCCGCCCTGACCGGTGATCCCCAGCGCCATCGGCAGCAATGCGAAGATCGTCGCGACCGCCGTCATCAGGATCGGGCGCAGCCGTCGCCGGCCGCCCTCGACCACCGCGTCGACCACGCTCGCGCCCTGGGCCCGGTACTGGTTGACGAGATCCAGCAGCACGATCGCGTTGGTCACCACGATGCCGATGAGCATCAGCATGCCGATCAAAGCCGGTACGCCGAGCGCGGTGTCCGTCACGAGCAGGGCCAGGATCGCCCCGGTGGCCGCGAACGGCACCGAGACCAGCAGGATCAGCGGCTGCACCAGGCTCTTGAACGTCGCCGCCATGATCAGGAAGACGATCGCGATCGCGGCGAGCAAAGCCAGCCCGAGGTTGCCGAAGGCGTCCGCCTGATCGGCGCTCGCGCCGCCGACGGTGTAGCTGGCGCCGGTCGGCAGCTGGAGGGCCTTGAGCTTGGTGTCCAGGTCCTGCGTCGTCTTGCCGAGGTTGCTGCCGGTCGCCGTGCCGCTCACCGTGACGCTGCGGTCGCCGTCGATCCGGGTGATCTGGGTCGGGCCGTCCACGGTGGCCACCGTGGCGACCTGGTCCAGCGTCAGCGGACCGGCGATGGGCAGCTTCTTGAGCTGGTCCAGCGAGGTCGGCGAGGCCGCCCCGAAGGTCAGCATGACCTGCTGCTGTCGGCCGTCCAGGGTGTACTGCCCGAGCGGAGCGCCGCGGAACACCGCGCCGACCGCCTGGGCCACCTGGGCTTCCGTCAGTCCGACCGCCGCCGCCTTCTGGCGATCCACCGTCACCTGGACCCGCGGCGCGCTCGTCGAGAGGTCGCTGGCGACGTCGGTGACGTCGGCCACCTCGGACATCGCCTGGCGTACCTGGTCGCTGGCGGTCTGCAGGGCCGCCTCGTCGTCGGCCTGCACGATGACCTGCAGGGTGCTCGCCGAGAAGCCGCCGCCGCCGTTGCCGGCGTCGACCTTGACCTCGCCGACGTCGGTCAGCTTGGCCATCTCGGCACGCAGCTTCTCCTGCACGTCGTACGCCTTGGCGTCCTTCTTCAGCGTGATGCTGACCGTCGAGGAGTTGCTGCCCCCGGCACCCAGGCCGAAGGTGCCCCCGGAACCGACCGTGACCTGGTAGGTCTCGACGCCCTCGGTGTTCGCCACGACGGACTCGATCTTCTTCGCGGCCGCGTCGGTCACCGCCAGGCTGGTGCCCTTGGGCATCTCCTGGGAGACCGTCAGGGTCGTCTCGCCGGACTGGTCGAGGAAGTTCGTCTTCAGCAGGCTCGCCATCCCCATGGTGAGGAAGAAGACGAGGATCGCCGCCGTCACCGTGAGCCAGCGACGCTTGGTCGCGAACCGGATGATCGGCACGTACGCCCGCTGCAGGATGCTCCGGCGCTCCTTCGCCTCGGCCGCCTCCCGGATCGCCTCGCCGTCCGCCGAGCCGTTGGCCGGCTTGAGGAACCAGTACGCGAGCACCGGGATGATCGTCAGCGACACCGCCAGCGAGGCGAGCAGTGCCACCGTGACCGTGATCGCGAAGCTGGAGAACAGCTGCCCGACCAGGCCGCCGACCAGGGCGATCGGCGAGAACACGGCGACCGTGGTCAGGGTCGACGCCGTGACCGCGCCCGCGACCTCCTTGACCGCGCCGAGGACCGCGTGCTGCTTGTCCTCCCCGTACGCCAGGTGCCGCTTGATGTTCTCGAGGACCACGATCGAGTCGTCGACGACTCGTCCGATCGCGATCGTCAGCGCGCCCAGCGTCAGGATGTTGAGCGAGTAGTCGCCGACCTTCAGCGCGATCAACGCGATGATCACCGAGAGCGGGATGGACACCGCGGTGACGATCGTCGACCGGATCGACAACAGGAAGACCAGGATCACGATGATCGCCATGACCAGACCGAGCGCGCCCTCGGTGGTCAGTCCTTCGATCGACTTCTCGACGTAGGGCGCCTGGTCGAAGACCGCGGTCAGCTGCGCGTCGCCGCCCAGCTTCGACTTCAGCTCGGGCAGCATGTCGGAGATCTCGTGCGAGATGCCCACCGCGTTGCCGTCCGGCGCGGCGAACACCATGATGCCGAGGCTCTCCTTGCCGTTCGTCCGGGTGATGGACGTGGCCGGGGCGAGCTGCTCGGTGATGGTCGCGACGTCGCCCAGCTTGACCGGGACGACCACGGTGCCCGGGGCCGCCGAACTCGGCCGCAGGTACAGGTTCTTCAAGTCGTCGATCTTGGTCAGCGGCGTGCCGACCGAGACCGTCAGGGTCTTGTCGCCGTCGGGCAGGGTGCCGGCCGGCATTGCGATGCCGTTGACCTTCAGCACGTTCATCAGATCGGCGACGGACAGGCCCGCCCCAGCCAGCTTCGCCGGGTTCGGCGCGATGACCAGCTGCGCCTGGCGCTGGCCGGTCAGCTGCGCCTCGCGTACGCCCTCGATGCCCTGGATGGCGGGGATGACGTCCTTGGTGATCTTCTCGGCGAGCTGGCGCTCGTCGCCGCCGTTGCTCGCGCTGAGCAGGACCACGGGGAAGTTGTCCGTGCTGAAGGCGAAGACCTGCGGGTCCACGCCGTCGGGCAGGGTGGCCGAGATGCGGTTCAGCGACGACTGCATCTTGGTCGTGGAGTCGTCGAGGTCGGTGCCGAAGTCGAACTCGACCTGCACCGTCGAGACGCCCTCGGAGGAGGTGGAGGTGACCCGTTTGAGGCCGGGCGTCCCCTGCAGGGCATTCTCGATCGGCTCGGTCACCTGGCTGGCGACCACCTCGGGGGCGGCGCCGGGGTAGGCCGCCGAGACGAAGGCGGCCGGAAAGTCGAGGGAGGGGAAGAGCTGTTGCTTCAGCTGAGGGATCACCATCAGACCGAACGCGGTGACGATCACCGCGACCAGCGCGGTGAGCCCGCGGTTGGCGAGGCTGAGCCTCGAGAAGAACGACATTTTCAACTCCGGGGGTCCGGTGGGCCCAACCCGTTTAGTTTGCCTGAAGCTAATATTTAGCGTTTCACCGGGTTACTGTTACGCTGCTGTTGCGCGGGGGCCGACCAGCACAGGAGTAGCGGTGACCAGCAAAGACGCGGCGATCGCGCGGATCATGGCCGGTCAGCGGCAGTTCCAGCTGGCGATGGCGCGAGATCGAACCAATCCGTTCTTCGCGGTCAACCTGACGATGTCCCAGCTCAAGATCCTCTTCGCGTTGCGGCTGCACGGCGGCCAAGGCGGGCACGAGCTGGCCCAGAAGATGGGGGTCAGCCCCGCCACCATGACGGGCATCGTCGACCGCCTCGTCGCCGGGCGCTACGTCAGCCGCCGCGAAGACCCCCACGACCGGCGCGTACGCCTCGTCGAGCTGACCGAGCGCGGCACCACGATCGTCGACGACATCATGACCGTCGGCGAGGAGCACTCCCGCCGCATCCTGGCCCGCCTCAGCGTCGACGAACTCAGCGTGGTCGCCGACGCGATGGACATCCTCGGCCGGGCCCTCGTCGAGGACGCCACCGCTGCGGAGAGCGAACGGGACACTGCATGATCAGGGTCAATTCGACGCTCCCATAGCGATCCCATAGCGACATGGGAATGACCCTGATCATGGTCAGCGACGATCGGGGTGTCGGGCGATTCGGCGCGGGATCGGGCGGCTGGGTGTGAGCATGATCCAGTGACCTCGTCAACCCTGTTCACGCTGCTGTTGATCACGATAGCGGCGGTCGCTTCGCCGATCGTGGTGGATCGGCTGTCCCGGTGGATCGTGATCCCGGCCATCGTCGTCGAGCTGATCCTCGGGGTCCTGGTCGGGCCGTACGTGCTGCACTGGGCGCAGGTCGACGACATCATCAGCGCGCTGTCCAGTCTCGGCCTGGCCGTGCTCATGTTCATGGCCGGCTACGAGATCGACTTCGGCCGGCTTCGGGGGCGGCCGTTGACCCTCGCGGTCGTCGGCTGGCTGTGCTCGCTGGCGCTCGGGCTGGGGCTGGTCGCGCTGCGTACCGGGTTCAGTTTGAAGACGGTCGTGATCGGGCTCGCCCTGACCACCACCGCGCTCGGCACGCTGCTGCCGATTCTGCGGGATCGGGGCATGCTCGGTACGCCGTTCGGCAACCGGGTGATGGCGGTGGGCGCGATCGGGGAGTTCGCGCCGATCGTCGCCATCTCGGTCGTGCTGACGACCGACAATCCGGTGCACTCGATGATCCTGCTCGTGGTCTTCGCCGTCGTGGCGATCGTGGCCGCCCACCTGGCCCGGCAGCCTCCGTCGCCGCGGATGTCGCGGCTGGTGATCCGAACTCTGCATACGTCGGCCCAGCTGGCGATCCGGCTCATTCTGCTGGTCCTGGTCACGATGGTCTGGCTGGCCTATCGGTTCGAGCTGGACACCCTGCTCGGCTCGTTCGCGGCCGGCATCGTCGTACGCCTCGCGATGCGGCCCGCGTCCGAGCACATGACCCAACAGGTCGAGGCCAAGCTGGACGCGATCGGCTTCGGTTTCCTGATCCCGATCTTCTTCGTGGTGAGCGGGATCAACCTGAACCTCGGCGCGCTCTCCTCGGTCGAGGGGCTGCTGGCGACCGCGCTTTTCGTGGTGGCGTTGCTGGTCGTCCGGGGTGGCCCGATCTTCGTGCTGCACCGGCGGGACCTGCCCGGCGTACGCGATCGGCTGTCGCTGGCCTTGTTCGGGGCGTCGGCGCTGCCGTTGATCGTGGTCATCACCACCATCGGCACGCAGGACGGCGTACTGACGACTCCGCTCGACGCGTCGCTGGTGGCGGCGGGTGCGCTGTCCATTCTGATCTTCCCGCAGGTCGCGATGCGTCTCCTCCGCAGCGGTACGCCGGAAACCGGCGCGTCCACGAAGGACACGCCGGTCACCCTGCCCGCCGAGCCGGAGGCTCTCTAGCTCGCCGGAAGCCGCTACCGGATCAGGTCGTAGACGGTGGTGCCGCCGACGGTCTGCGCGGTGAAGTTCTCCGCCACCCAGCTCGCGATCTGCTGCGCCGAGTTGCTGCCGCCGTTCGACATGCCGCCGAATCCGCTGCTGCCGAGGAAGTAGTGGACCTTCTTCTGCTCGACGAGCTGCTGGAAGTCCGCCAGCGAGATCGACGGGTCGCTGCCGTTGAAGCCGCCCAGGCTCATCACCGGTTCGCCGCTGCCGAGCTGGTAGCCCGCCGCGTTCTGCGAGCCCACCGCCGCTCCGGCCCAGGCGTACTGGTCGGCGTCGGTCCGCAGCAGCTTGACCAGGTCGCTGTTCGGGGTCGACGCGGAGAGCAGACCGCCTGCGCCGCCGCCTCCGCCCATCCGGCCGCCGCCGTCGGAACGCGTGCCGGTACCCGGGAACCCGTTCTGGCCGTTGCCCGGCTGGGTCGCTCCGTTCTGCGTACCCATATTGGGCGGAGCTTGCATGCCCCCGTTGCCGAAGCCGCCCCGCTGACCGCCACCGCCCATCCGGCCGCCGCCGAAGCCCGAGCCTTGCACGGACGGACCGGCCGTGGGAATCGAGCCGGTGTGCGCGGTCGCGGCAGTGTCCAGCGCGTAGGCCGCGGGGCCCGCCAGGCCGGTCGCGATGCTCGCGACCGCGACCACAGTGGCCACTCGGCGCCACCGCAACCAGGGCAACGCGAGGAGCGCGGCGGCCGCGAGCACGCCTACCACGACCACACTGGTACGCAGCCAGGGCACGAAGTCGGCGCTGCGACCGAGCAGCACGCTCGACCAGACGGCGGTGATCGCCAGGGCGACCGCCAGGATCGAGCGGGCCACGATGTGGGCCCGGTGCTGCCAGAGCGAGACGGCCCCGATGCCGATGAGCGCGCCGATCGCGGGCGCCAGCGCCACCGTGTAGTACGCGTGGAAGATGCCGGCCATGAAGCTGAACGTGCCGGCGGTGACCAGCAGCCAGCCGCCCCAGAGGATCAGCCCGGCCCGCATCCGGGAGGTACGCGCGGCGCGGGCGCTCAACGCCAGCCCGCCGACCAGGAAGATCAGCGCGGCGGGCAGCAACCAGGCGACCTGGCCGCCGATCTCGCCGTCGAACAGGCGGGTGAGCCCGGTGGAGCCCCACATGCCGCCGTTGCCGCCGCCTCCGCCGCCGACGCTGCCGACCTCGTCGCCGGTCAGCCGGCCGAAGCCGTTGTAGCCGAGGGTCAGTTCCAGGATGCTGTTGGACTGCGAGCCGCCGATGTACGGGCGGGACGAGGCGGGCCACAGCGACACGATCGCGATCCACCAGCCGGCGCCGGCGATCATCGCGCCGAGCGCGGCCAGCAGCTGCCAGATCCGCTTCCAGAAGCCGACCGGGGCCGCGATCAGGTAGACCAGGCCGAACGCCGGAACGACCAGGAGTGCTTGCAGCATCTTGGCCAGGTACGCGAAGCCGACGAGCCCACCCGCCAGCAACAGCCACTTCGTCTTGCCCTGCTCGACCGCGCGGGTCACGGCGTACGCGCCCGCCACGAGCAGCAACACCAGCAGCGCGTCGGGGTTGTTGAACCGGAACATCAGCACGGCGACCGGGGTCAACGCCATCACGCCACCCGCGAGCAGCCCGGCCGCCGGACCGAACCAGCGGCGTACGGCGGCGTAGAGCAGGCCGACGGCGGCCACTCCTTCGAGCGCCTGCGGAACGAGGATGCTCCACGAGTTGACGCCGAAGATGCGCGCCGAGAGTGACATCGCCCACAGCGACGCCGGGGTCTTGTCCACTGTGATGAAGTTCGACGAGTCGAACGAGCCGAAGAACATCGCCTTCCAGCTCTGCGAGCCGGCCTGCGCCGCGGCCGAGTAGTACGCGTTGGCCCAGCCGGACTTGCCCAGCCCCCAGATGTAGAGGACGCCGGTCGCGACCAGGAGGGCCAGCAGCGCGGGACGCTCCCATCTCCGGCGGTTCGGCCCCGCCGGCGTTGCGGCCGTCGCGGGTTCCAGAGCGGTGACAGGCGTGTCCTGGACGCGGTCTTCTGCGATGGTCATGCCCCCAGGCTGGGCTGATCGGATGGACGTCTCGTCGGACCGGTCTGTGTGGCGCCTGTGAAACTCTGGAGATTTATGGAAAAGAAACCTTACTGATGCGAACGACTCGCGCCCATCACCGCGTTCTGTCGACATGCGTAAATCTGTGCTGATCTTGTCCTTGCTGGTGGCGCTGGCGGGCTGCGGGAACGCCGGTACGCCGTCCTCATCCCCGTCGGCGTCGGACCCGAGCGCGGCGGCCCGGGAGATGCGGTTGCAGTCGGCCAACGCCGTCTGCGTCGCCGACCAGAACCGGGCCCGCCTCGTGACCTACCCGAGCGTGGGCGGCGAACTGGGCGCGGGCTACCTCAACGGCACCGGCGACACCGCAGTCGTCCTGTTGCACCAGGCCGGCGGCGGGCTGTGCCAATGGCTCGGCTACGCCGACGCGTACGCCGCCAAGGGGATGCGCGGCTTCGCGGTCGACATCCGGAACGAGTCCCGGGTCGACGACACCGTCGCGGCGGTCGCGTACCTGCGGTCGACGGGCGTACGGAAGGTCTTCCTCGTCGGCGCGTCGATGGGCGGCACGACGGCGTTGGCCGCGGCCGCGTCGATCCAGCCCCCGGTCGACGGCATCGTCAGCCTCTCGGGCCCGGCGATCTACGCCGGGGCGGATGCCGCCTCGGCCGTGAAGAAGCTGGCGATGCCGGTCGTGTTCGCCGCCGGTACCAACGACGGGAACTTCGCCACCGACGCTCAGTCGCTGTATCAGGACTGCGCTTCGAAGCAGAAGAAGCTGATCCTGCTGCCCGCCAGCGATCACGGCGTACTGCTGATGTCGCGGGGCATGGGCGACTTCGTGCTCGCCTTCGTCGCCGACCCCGTCGCCGCCCTCTCGCTCACCGTCTAACGGTGATCATTGCGTCAGCCATGCTGCTTCACCTGGCGAAATGTCCGCCGGAACAGCATGGCTGACGCAATGATCATGCCTTGTTGAGGGCGCGGAGGAAGGATTCGGCCAGGGGAACCGCGGACGAGGTCGAGTCGCCGCCGTTCTCGACGAACACGGCGAACGCGATGTCGCCCTGCCAGCCCACGAACCAGGCGTGCGTGTGCGCCGGGTTCGCGTCGTACTCCGCGGTGCCGGTCTTACCGCTGACCGCACCGCCGGGGACGTCCGCGAGCGCCTTGCCGGTGCCGCTCGTGACGACCTCGCGCAGCGCCGGGCGCAGCTGGTTCAGGGTGCTCGTCTTCAACGTCGGGCCGTCCGGGGCGACGGCGGCCGGGGAGGGGTCCAGCAGCACGATCGGCTGCTTCCACTGGCCCCGGGCGACGGCGGCGATCGCGCCCACCATGGCGACCGGGGAGACGATCGTGGTGCCCTGCCCGAACGAGGCGGCGGCCCGCTCGGCGGCGGAGCCGCCGGAGGAGACCGCGCCGGTGAAGCAGTCGACGCCCATGTCCCATTTGGTGCCGAGGCCGAGTGCGGTGCCCGCGGCGGCCAGCCCGTCGGGGCCGAGCTTCGGGGCCAGCGACGCGAACGCGGTGTTGCACGACTTCGCGATGTCGGTGTGGAACGGGACCGCGCCGAGCTCGAAGTCGTGCGAGTTCTTGAACGTACGCCCGTCGACGGTGAACGTCTTCGGGCAGTTGACCACTGTGTTCGACGTGATCGAGCCGTTGTCGAGCACCCCGAACGCCGTGACGACCTTGAACGTGGAGCCCGGTGGCACCTGCGCGACGAAGGCCAGGTTGTCGCCGCCGCCGTCCGGTCCGTTCGCCACCGCGATGACGTGCCCGTCGCTGATGCGCATCGCCACGATCGCCGTACGCCGGTCGGTCTTGGTGGCGAGGGCGGCGTCGGCGGCGTTCTGCGCCTTGGTCTCCAGGGTCACCTTCAGCGGCTGCCCGTTGACCGCGTCGGTGTCGTAGACCTGCTGTTCCCGGGTCGTGCCCGCGGACGTCTTGCTGGTGATGAAGACCTGGAAGCCGTCGGTGCCGCGCAGCCGTTCGTCGTACTTCTTCTCCAGTCCGAACAGCCCGACCTGGTCGCCGGCCTGGTACTTGCCCGGGTTGGCGTCCATGATCTCCTTGGTCGCCTCGCCGACCGAGCCGAACAGGGCGCGGCCGAAGACGCGGTTCGGGGCCAGCTCCCGGGTCTCCTCCCGGAAGACGGTGCCGTCGAGGTCGCGGATGTCCTTCCGGATCTGGTCGTACGCCTCCCGCCGCAGGGTCACGAGTTCGACGAAGGAGTCCGGCTTGGCCTCCTTCACGCGGGCGGCCAGGTCGCCGAGGTCCACCGCGACCTTGATCGACTTGAACGCGGCGTCGAGCAGGGCGGTCAGCGCCGGCAGGTTGGTGATCTTCTGCGGCTCGACGCCGACCACGACGACCTGGCGCGACGAGACCAGCGCCTCGCCCTTGGCGTCGACGATGCCACCCCGCTGGGCCTTGACCTGCTTGGTCGCCAGCGACGCCCCGGGCTGCAGGTCGGGGTGGACCACCTGCGGCTGCCAGACCACGTTCCAGGCGTCCTCGCCGCCGACCTTGCCCTTGGCGAGCTTGACGTCCGTCGAGTACTCCCAATGGGCGCCGTCCGGCAGCGTCCAGTTCAGGTGCAGCTTCCCGGTGGCGGTGTCCTTGGTGACCGTGGGTTTGCCCTCGACCTTCGCCGTCGGCGGGGTCAGCGTCCCCGCGTACGCCTTGAGCTGCGTGGCGACGTCTGTGCCCGAAACGGCCTTGCTGTCCGGGTCGACGAAGGTGACCTTGCCATCCCAGGAGCCGGACCCCATGCCCGGCCAGCCGGCGGCGAACGCGTCGAGTGCGGAGCCCGGCTCGGGTTCCTTCGTGCAGGCGGCGAGCGAAGTGGCCGCGAGGAGCGCGGCGAGAGTGGCGGTGAGCAGGCGGCGCGAGGGGGCGTACATGCCGACCATTCTGCGCGAAGAGCACCAACTCGCGCAGCCGCGTATGCCCGGGGTGCCGGTGTCGCCCTTGTTGTGCGGCCCGGGGCGCTTCTGGAGCGTTGTAATCACTGCACTCCTGGCGGCTCGCCCGTGGGGCTCCCCGGCTAGGGTGGAAGTGACGGACGAGCCCACAGCGTGGTGGGTGAGGGGAGCGGTTGTGATGTCACCAGACGGTGGCCTGCTGAGCGGCGAGAGCGTGGACGCTGACGCCGATTCCATGGAAGAGGTCGTGGACGACTCCGCCGACCTCGACGACGATCTGCCCAACGCCGAGCGCCTCGTGGCCACCGCGGTCGCGCTGGCGGGCGAGGACCTCGACACCGCACAGCTGGTGAGCCGCTACTGGCGGTTCGCGCCGGACGAGGAACTGGTCGGGCAGACCCCCAGCGTGATGCTCGCCGCGGTGCGCGCGCACCGCGAGCTGGCGAGCAGTCGCGTCGCCGGGGAACTCAAGCTGCGCATCGCGCTCACTCCCGACGGCCATCACACGGCCATCGAGATCGTCACCGACGACATGCCCTTCCTCGTGGACTCCATCACCGCGGCCCTGTCGGCCCGCAATCTCGACGTGCACATGCTGGTCCATCCACTTCTAGTGGTACGCAGAGAGCCGCTGGGCGAGTTGGTGGAGGTCTGCGCCGACGTCGAGCCCGACGACGCGATCGCCGGCGACCAGATCGAGAGCTGGATGCGGATCGAGACCGATCCGATCCGCGACGCGGCCGAGAACGAGCAGGTCGGCGAGGAACTGCGCCGCGTGCTGACCGACGTCCGGGAAGCCGTCGAGGACTGGCCGTCGATGCGCGCCCGCGCCCTGGAACTGGCCGACGACCTGGCCACCGCCGAGCTGCCGGTGCCGGACAAGGACATCACCGACTCGGTCGAGCTGCTGCGCTGGCTGGCCGACAACCACTTCACGTTCCTCGGCTTCCGCGAGTACAAGCTGGTCGAGGGGCACCTGCTGACCGCCGTCCCGGGCACCGGCCTGGGCATCCTGCGCAACGACCAGGCGCACCCGCGCGAGCTGGCCTCGATGACGCCGGAGGCGTACCGCAAGGCGCTGGAGAAGCGGCTGCTCATCATCACCAAGGCGAACTCGCGGGCGACCGTCCACCGGTCGGCGTACCTGGACTACATCGGCTTCAAGACCTTCAACGCCGAGGGTCAGGTCGACGGTGAGATCCGGTTCCTCGGCCTGTTCAGTTCGGCCGCCTACCGGGGCAGCGTCCGGGATCTGCCGGTGGTCCGCCGCAAGGTCGCCGAGGTGCTCGACCGGTCCGGGCTGAGCCCGCGCAGCCACTCCGGCAAGGATCTGCTGGAGATTCTGGAGAGCTACCCGCGCGACGAGCTGTTCCAGATCAGCACCGAGGACCTCTACCAGGCGTCGGTCGGTGTGCTGCGGATGGCCGGCCGCCGGCAGTTGCGCGCGTTCCTTCGGCGCGACGCGTACGGGCGGTTCATCTCGTGCCTGGTCTACCTGCCCCGCGACCGGTTCACCACCCAGCACCGGCTGGCCATGCAGGAGATCCTGCTCCAGGAGCTGCACGGTGTCGGGCTCGACTACACCACCAAGGTCACCGAGGGTCCCCTGGCTCGGGTGCACTTCATCGTCCGGGTCGACCCGACCGCGCCGCCGGGGGCGATCGACGCCGACGCGCTCGCGGAGAAGCTCGCCGACGCCACCCGGGCCTGGGACGACGACTTCAAACTCGTGCTCGCCCGCAAGCTCGGCGACGAGCAGGCCAAGTTCCTGTTCGGCCGGTACGCCGACGCGCTGCCGGAGACGTACAAGGACGGCTACAACGCGTACGAGGCGATGCAGGACCTCGCCAAGCTGGAGCTGCTGGAGGAACCGGGTCAGCTCGAACTGCACCTGTTCCGCCGCCGGAAGGACGACCGGGACGTCCGGTTCAAGATCTTCCGCTTCGGGGAGCCGATGGTGCTCTCCGCCGTGCTACCGGTGCTGCACTCGCTCGGCGTGAGCGTCACCGACGAGCGGCCCTACGAGCTGCACCGGGACGACGGCCGGGTCTTCGTCTACGACTTCGGCCTCCAACTGCCCGAGAACTCCCGGGAGATGGCCGAGGTCCGGGCGCACGTCGAGAACGCCTTCGCCGCCGCCTGGCGGGGCGAGGCGGAGATCGACGGGTTCAACGAGCTGGTGCTGCGGGCCGGGCTCACCTGGCGGCAGGTCATCGTGCTCCGGGCGTACGCGAAATATCTGCGGCAGACCGGGACGGTCTACACGCAGGAGTCGATGGAGCAGACCTTCATCGCGTACCCGCAGCTGGCCGCCGCGCTGGTCGCGCTGTTCGAGACGCGGTGCGACCCGCAGCTGAAACTGGCCGACGAGGACCGGTCGTTGCAGGGCAAGGAGCTGATCGCGTCGATCAACCGGCAGCTGGACGCGGTGACCAGCCTCGACCAGGACCGGATCCTGCGCCACTACCTGACGCTGATCCAGGCCACCCTGCGGACGTCGTTCTTCCAGAAGGGCATCGACGGTCGGCCGAAGTCGTACGTGGCGTTCAAGCTGGACCCGCGCGCGATCCCCGAGCTGCCCGCGCCCCGGCCGAAGTACGAGATCTTCGTGTACTCGCCGCGGTTCGAGGGCGTACACCTGCGCTTCGGCGCGGTCGCCCGCGGTGGTCTGCGCTGGTCCGACCGCCGCGACGACTTCCGGACCGAGATCCTCGGCCTGGTCAAGGCGCAGATGGTGAAGAACGCCGTCATCGTGCCGGTCGGCGCGAAGGGCGGCTTCGTCCTCAAGCAGGCGCCCGCGCCGACCGACCGTGACGCCTTCATGGCCGAGGGCGTGGCCTGCTACCGGCTGTTCATCTCGGCCCTGCTCGACGTCACGGACAACCTCGACGCCGGCAAGGTCGTGCCCCCGGTCGACGTCGTCCGCCACGACAGCGACGACACCTACCTCGTGGTGGCGGCGGACAAGGGCACGGCGACGTTCTCCGACATAGCCAACGAGATCTCGCTCAGCTACGGATTCTGGCTCGGCGACGCCTTCGCCTCCGGTGGTTCGGCCGGATACGACCACAAGAAGATGGGCATCACCGCCCGAGGCGCGTGGGAGTCGGTCAAGCGGCACTTCCGAGACTTGGGTAAAGACATCCAGAACGAGGACTTCACGGTCGTCGGCGTCGGTGACATGTCCGGCGACGTGTTCGGCAACGGAATGCTGCTGTCGCAACACATCCGGCTGGTCGGCGCGTTCGACCACCGGCACATCCTCGTCGACCCGAACCCGGACTCGGCCACCTCGTGGGCCGAACGCAAGCGGCTGTTCGACCTGCCCCGTTCGTCCTGGGCCGACTACGACGCCTCGCTCATCTCCGCAGGCGGCGGCGTGTTCCCGCGTACGGCGAAATCGATCGAGGTGTCCCCGCAGATGCGGGAGGCCCTCGGCCTGGCCGACACGGTCACCTCGATGAGCCCGACCGAACTGATGAAGGCGATCCTGCTCGCGCCGGTCGAACTGTTCTGGAACGGCGGCATCGGCACCTACGTCAAGGCGACCACCGAATCGCACGCAGAGGTCGGCGACAAGGCCAACGACGCCATCCGGGTCAACGGCGGCCACCTGCGCGTGACCGTCGTCGGCGAGGGCGGCAACCTCGGCTGCACCCAGCGCGGCCGGATCGAGTTCGCCCAGACCGGCGGGCACGTCTACACCGACTTCATCGACAACTCGGCCGGTGTGGACTGCTCCGACCACGAGGTCAACATCAAGATCCTGCTGTCGGCCCAGCCGGAGCTGAGCCTGGAGGACCGCAACGCCCTGCTCGCCGAGATGACCGACGAGGTCGGCGACCTGGTGCTGCGCGACAACTACCAGCAGGCGACCGCGCTGGGGACGGCTCGTTCCCAGGCACATTCGCTGCTGCCGGTGCACCGTCGCCTGATCACCGCGCTGGAACAGTCCGGCCGGCTCGACCGGGCGCTGGAAGGGCTGCCGACCGACGACGAGCTGGCCAGCCGGTTCGCCGCCGGACAGGGACTGGCCACGCCGGAGTTCGCGGTGCTCATGGCGTACGTGAAGATCGCGCTGGAGGAGGACATCCTCCACTCCGACCTGCCGGACGAGACCTGGACCCATCAGCTGCTGTCGGACTACTTCCCGACCCCGCTGCGGGACCGGTGCACCGAGGCGATGGCGCAGCACCCGCTGCGGCGGGAGATCGTCACCACGGGGATCGTCAACGAGGTGGTCAACCGGGGCGGCATCTCCTTCGTCTTCCGGGCGATGGAGGAGAGCGGCGCTCATGCCGCCGACGTGCTCCGGGCGTACGTGATCGTCCGCGACGTCTTCGACCTGCCCCGGTTGTGGGCGGCCGTCGAGGAGCAGGACAACCGCATCCCCACGGACGCGCAGACGATCATCTACCTGCAGGCGCGGCGGCTGCTCGACCGGGCTGTGCGCTGGCTCGTGCAGTCCCGCCGTCAGCTGGACGTCCCAGCCGAGATCGAACGGCTCCAGCCGGGCGTCGCGGCGCTGTTGCCGCAGCTCACGCACCTGTTCCTGGGCGTCGAGCGGGACGCGCTGGCCAAGCACTCGCAGAAGCTCGAGGAACTGGACGTCCCGGTGGAGCTGGCCGAGTGGGGCACCCAGATCCTGCACAGCTTCGGGCTGCTCGACGTGGTCGAGGTCGGCAACCAGACCAGCCGGAGCCTCGACGACGTGGCGGGGGTCTACTTCGTCCTGTCCGAGCGGTTCCGGGTGGACGACCTGCTCACGAAGATCTCGATGCTGCCGCGGGAGGACCGCTGGCAGACGCTGGCCCGGATGGCGCTGCGCTACGACCTGTACGCCGCCCTCGCCGCCCTCACCGCGGAGGTGCTCGCCGCGTCGCCGGACGACGCGGACCTCACCCCGGAGGAGCGGGTCAACCAGTGGGAGCAGGTCAACGAAGCCTCCATCACCCGGGCGTTCAACGCCATCGGCGAGTTCGACTCGTCGCGGGCCGATCTCGCCGCGTTGTCGGTGCTGCTCCGGCAGATCCGCACGCTCGTCATGCGATAGCTCCGCGATGCCCGGCTTGGCGCTTTTGCGCCAGGCCGGGCGTACGCCCGCTGCGTTACATTGAGCGAATGGTGGCTCGATATCTCGCGATCGGCGCGATGGCGGTGGCGTTCCTCGCCGGGTGCTCCTCGGGTACGCCGTCCGCGTCCTCGTCGTCCTCCGCGTCGGCTGCTCCGTCGGCCTCGCCGTCCGAGGCGACCGGCAGCCAGACCTCGGGCGTGGGATCCCCGACGCCGAGCCGGCTGCTGCCGTCGACCAAACCGCCAGCGTCGCCGAAGGCGGGCACAGTGCTGACCGGGACCGTCGTCAAATCCGAAGTCGAGGGCGGCTGCCTGGGGCTGAACGCCGACAACGGCAAGACCTACCAGATCCTCGGCACGGCCGACCGCGACGTGCTGGTGCCCGGCGCCCGCGTACGCGTGACCGGCCGGGTACGCGACGACGTCGCGACGATCTGCCAGATCGGCACTCCGTTCGAGGTGGCGTCGGCAGAACGTCTCTGACCGTCGTCCAGGTTGATCGGCTACCGTTCGCTGCATGACGATCGCTCTGGTCACCGACTCGACGGCGGGCCTGCCCGCGGAGTTCGCCGGCCGGATCCGGGTCGTTCCGCTGGCCGTGGTGATCGACGGCGTCGCCCGCGCCGAAGGCGTCGAGGTCTCCTCCGCCGAGGTGGCTGCGGCCCTGCGCAATCCCAAGCTCAGCGTCACGACGTCCCGGCCGGCCCCGACGGAGTTCGCCGAGGCGTACCAGGCGCTGCTGGACGACGGCGCCACCGGCGTGGTCTCCGTGCACCTGTCGGCCGCCCTCTCCGGTACGCACGAATCCGCTGAACTGGCGGCCCGCGACTTCGCCGGCCGCGTACGCGTCGTCGACTCCCGCTCGACCGCGATGGGCCTGGGCTTTCCCGTCCTGGCAGCCGTCTCCGCCGCCGCATCCGGGGCCACCGTCGACGAGGTGGCCGACGTGGCGACCACGGCCGTCGGGCGTACCGAGACGTACTTCGTCGTCGACACCCTGGAACACCTGCGCCGGGGCGGCCGGATCGGAGCGGCGTCCGCACTGCTCGGCACGGCGTTGGCAGTGAAGCCGATCCTGCACGTCGTCGACGGCTCGATCGTCTCCCAAGACCGCGTACGCACGACGTCCCGGGCACTGGATCGCATGGTGGAACTGGCGATGGCCGCCGCCGGCGACGAACCCGAGGTCGAGATCGCCGTCCAGCATCTCGACACCCCCGAGCGCGCCGAGCAGATCGCCGCGATCGTCCGGGAGCGGCTGGGGGACCGGCTGCGGGCGCTGTACACCTCCGAGGTCAGCGCGGTGATCGGCGCGCACGTCGGGCCGGGCGTCGTCGGGGTCATCGTCCACCGCTGACCCGCCTGTCCCGACCCTCGCCGTCCCACGGGCCGCCTCGCCGTGCGCTGCCCCGCGCTGGCCCGCTGTGCGCTGCCCGCGCTGGCCCGCTGTGCGCTGCCGCGCGCTGGCCCGCTGTGCGCTGCCGCGCGCTGGCCCGCTGTGCGCTGCCGCGCGCTGGCCGGCGTCGCGGCGCCCGGAGGCGTGATGATCTCCGGAAGGCTAGCTACCTGATCTTGGCGCGATAAGGTGCGCACCAGTCCGGAGATCACGAAGCGCTCCGCCGGACGGCGCCGCGCGTCCCGCCGGACGGCGCCGCGCGCCAGCGGAGGGGCAGTGTGCTCTGGTGGACGGGCCGCGCTCGGGCGGACGGGCCGCGCTCGGGCGGACGGGCCGCGCTCGGGCGGACGGGCCGCGCGTCCCGCCGGACGGGACCGCGCGCCCGCGGATCGGACCGCGCTCACGCGGACGGGCCGCGCGGAGGGTTTGCCTCGGCGAATCCGCCGCGTTGTCCACAAAGCGCGGCTGTCCACAGAAGAGGCGTGAGTCGATGGGTGCGACGATCGGTGGAGCGCCTAGCGTCGCCGCGTGACCCAGCCCGACGAACCCGAAGCCCGAGGCCGCCTGGCCGCCCTCGTAGGCAAGCCGTTGGCCAGCCCCGAGCCGAACCGCCGCCCCGAGCAGAAGAGTCACGCAGCGGAGCCGAGCAGCCGCGAGCTGAAGACCAGTCTTGCCAGCGCTTTCGATCCGGGGCGGCCGGGTCTCAAGGCGATCGCCGCGATAGCGGCGGTGGTCGTCCTCGCGGCCGCCGCGTACGCCTGGTTCTCCCGGCCACATGCCGAACCGGTTGCCCCCGCCCCCGCGTCTTCGGCAAGTGCTCCGACGACAGGGCTGATCGTCGCCGTCTCCGGGAAGGTGAAGTTCCCCGGACTCGTCCGGCTACCGGCCGGGGCGCGGGTCGCGGACGCGATCGAAGCGGCGGGCGGCGTACTTCCCGGCACGGATCTGTCCACGGTGAACCTCGCCCGGAAGGTCGCCGACGGCGAGCTGATCACCGTCGGCGCGCCCGCGAATACCACCGCCTCGGGCACGGCCGCCGACGGCAAGGTCAATCTCAACACCGCGACCGCCGCCCAGCTCGACGCCCTGCCCGGGGTGGGTCCGGTGCTCGCCGAGCGGATCGTGGCGTACCGGGATCGCAAGGGCGGCTTTCGCAACGTCGGTGAACTGCGGCAGGTCGAGGGCATCGGCGACGCCAAGTTCGAGCAGCTCAAGGATTTGGTGACGGTGTGACCGGCCGGGATCTCCGGCTGGCGCCGCTCGCTCTCGGCTGCTGGCTGGCGGCGTACGCCGCGCTGCTCACGAGCCTGCCGATCGCGGTCGCGATCACGGCCGCAGCCACTGTGGCCGCTCTCGTCTTCCGCCGGCGGAGGATCGTCTGCCTGGCGTTGATCGGGGTCGCGTTAGGAGCCGGGGCGACGGCGGCCCGCCTCGCGATCCGGGACGATCCAGCGATCACGCGGCTGGTCGACGACAAGGCGACGATCGCGGCGGAGGTGGTCGTCCGCGACGACCCCCGTTCTCTCCCAGGGCGTACGCCCTCTTGGCTGATCGACGCCGAGCTGACGCGGGCGGACGACCTCCGCCTCAGCGTTCCGGTGCTGGTCATCGCCAGCGGCGACGGCGATTGGCGGGCGCTGCTGCCGGGCCAGCGGATAGCGGTCACCGGCCGGCTCGGCGCGACGCGGGGTGGTGATCTCCAGGCAGCCGTCCTCGCGGTCAACCGCCCGCCGCGACTGATCGGCCGCGCGCCCTGGGCTCAGCGCGCCGCCGGAGGTCTGCGCGCCGGACTCCAGAAGGCTTGTGCGGGCTTGGAACCCAGGCGCGGTGGGCTGCTGCCCGGATTGGTCGTCGGCGACACCTCGCGACTGCCGCCGGAGGTGCAGGAGGACTTCAAAGCGGCGGGGATGACACATTTGACGGCCGTCTCCGGCTCGAACGTGGCGATCATCATCGGCTGCCTGCTGCTGTTCCTGCGCTGGTGCCGGGCCAGTCCGGCGATCTGTGCGGCGGCCTGCGTACTGGGGGTCGCCGGGTTCGTCATCCTGGCGCGGCCGTCGCCGAGCGTCCTGCGGGCCGCGGTCATGGGCGGTCTCGCGTTGGCGGCGTTGGCCACCGGCCGGGGCCGGGCGGCACTGCCCGCGCTGTCCGCGACCGTCGCGATCCTGGTGGTCGTCGATCCCGAGTTGGCCGCCGACGCCGGGTTCACCCTGAGCGTCTGCGCCACCGCCGGGCTGCTGCTGCTCGCGCCGGGTTGGCGGGACGCGTTGCAGCGCCGGCTGCCCCGGGTCGCGGCCGAGGCGCTCGCGGTGCCGGCCGCCGCTCAGGTCGCCTGCGCGCCGGTCATCGCGGCGCTGTCGGGCTCGGTCAGCCTCGTCGCGATTCCGGCGAATCTGCTGGCCACGGCCGCGGTTGCCCCGGCAACCGTGCTCGGTGTCCTCGCCGCGGCGAGCTCACCGATCTGGCCGCGGGGCGCGGAATTCGTCGCCTGGCTGGCGAGCTATCCGGCCGCGTGGCTGGTCACGGTCGCGCGGGTCGCCGCCGGTTTGCCGGGAGCCGCTCTTCCCTGGCCCAGTGGTACGCCGGGAGCAGTGCTCCTGGCCGGGTTGACCGTGATGGCACTCGTCGGGTTCCGCAGCGCGACGGTGCGGCGGGTGGTGCTGGTCGTGACGGCGGCGGCGGTGCTGGGCGCGGCCCCGGTACGCCTCCTCGCCTCGGGGTGGCCGCCGAAGGGGTGGCTGGTGGTCGCCTGCGATGTCGGCCAGGGCGACGCGACGGTGCTGCGTACGCAGGACGGCGCGGCCGTCGTCGTGGACGCCGGTCCGGAGCCGGCGGCGGTGGCGGGCTGCCTGGACCGGCTCGGGATCACGACGGTTCCGTTGCTGGTGATCAGCCATTTCCACGCCGACCACGTGGGCGGTGTCGCCGGGGTGTTCCGCGGCCGCCGGGTCTCCGCCGTTCTGACGCCCGACTGGCCGGAGCCGGTGGAGGGGCGTACGGGGGTGCTCGCGGCGGCGGCCGCCGCCCGCTCGCCGGTGAGTGTGGCCACTCCTGGCGAGGTACGCCGCATCGGCCCGCTGACGATGACGGTCACCGGACCGGTGACCCCGTTACGCGGCACGAGGTCGGATCCGAACAACAACTCGATTGTGCTGAGCGTCTCGTTCGGGGGAACGTCGGTGCTGCTCACGGGTGATGCCGAGGTCGAGGAGCAACAGGAGCTGGTCGCGGCCGGAGTCGGTCGCGCCGATGTTCTCAAGGTCGCGCATCACGGTTCGGCCTTTCAGGATCCGGCGTTCCTGGCCGCCGTCGCACCGGCGATTGCGCTGGTCAGTGTGGGTGCGGGCAACGACTATGGGCATCCGAACCCGGCGGTGCTGGCGAGCCTGACCCGTGGCGGCGCGCGTGTCGTGCGTACGGACCAGGCGGGGGACGTAGCGATCGCCATCGACGCTGGTCAACTCACCGTGACGCCCCGGTCGTGAATACCGATGTGCCGCCCACCCCGACGAGTGAGCGGATCATGGCGCTCGGCGTGCGAGTATTGCGGTGTGAGTGCTCCCGCGCTGCTATTGGTTCTCGGTGACGAAGAGTTGTTGGCCTCCCGCGCCGTCAACCAAGTAGTGGAAGCGGTCAGACGGGACGATCCGGTCGCCTCGGTCAGCGAGTTCCAGGGGAGTGATCTGCTCGCGGGCGAGTTGGCGGGCGCGTTGAGCCCGTCGCTGTTCGGCGGTCGCCCGGTGGTGATCGTCTACAACGGACAGGACGCGAAGAAGGACCTGACGGCGGCGCTGCTCGCCTACGCGGCCAACGCCGATCCGGGGGCGACCCTGGTGGTCTGCCACGCCGGCGGCGCCAAGGGCAAGGCCCTCGCCGACGGTCTGAAGCAGGCGGGGGCGGAGGTCGCGCTGGCGGCCAAGCTGTCCCGGCATGCCGACAAGGTCGACTTCATCCGCTCGGAGATCCGGCGGCTCGGCGGCAAGTGCAGCGGCGAGGCGGCCGAGGCGCTGCTCGACGCGGTCGGCAACGACCTGCGCGAACTCGCCGCCGCGTGCAACCAGTTGATGGCCGACACGAACGGGCGGATCGAGCTCGACGTCGTGCAGCGCTACTACAAGGGCCGGGCTGAGGTCAGCGGGTTCGCCGTGGCCGACGCTGCTGTCGCGGGTGACATCCCGGCCGCGCTGGAGGCGTTGCGCTGGGCGCTGGCCACGGGTGTCGACCCGGTCCCGATCGCGGACGCGCTCGCCGACGGCGTACGCACCATCGCACGGGTCGCCTCGGCCGGGCGCGGCGGAAACGCGTACCAGTTGGCGAGCAAGCTCGGCATGCCCGCGTGGAAGATCGAGAAGGCGCAGCGGATGGCTCGGGGCTGGAGTCCGGAGGGCCTCGTGGACGCGATGGCCGCCGCCGCTGTGTGCAACGCCGAGGTCAAGGGCGGTTCCGACGATCGCGGGTACGCCCTGGAACGGGCCATCATGGCGATGGCGGCGGCCCGGAGCGGGCGATGATCGCCGGCATCGGCGCGAAGGATCGTCCGTTCTATGCCCGAGCCCTGGGGCTGCACTACGTCCGGCCCAGTGGTCTGCTGTGCTTCTTCTTCTTCGAGGGCGCGATCGCCCTGGCCACCCTGCTCGCCCTGGCCGAGCTGGTGACGTGGTGGGCGGTCGTGGTGCTCCCCGGCGCGATCGCGATCATGGTGAAGATCAACGATCTGATCGCGGGATTCGGCGCCCGCTCAGCGGCCCGCGCGCAGGCCCGGGCGGCGGTCCGCAGCGCCACCCGGCGGGCGGCCAAACGCGAGGCCAAGGCGGCCCGGCGGCAGGCCGCCCTCGCCTCGGCGGCTGCCGACGGCGGTCCCGCGCAGGTGGACGACGAAGACCTCCTGGAAGAGGCGCCCGCCGCTGTCGGCCGGGCCTCGGTGCCTCAGCCGTACGCCGGCCTGGCCGCCCCGGACGAGGTGCGTTCCAGCCGGGCCCGGCGGCGGCAGTCCGCCGCGCACCGCTACGACTGAGCCCGATCTGGTTCCAGGTACGCAAAAGCCCGCCGCCGATGAGGGCAGCGGGCTTGTCGCGTGTCTGGGGCGTCAGGCCGCGGCGACCGTGTTGAGCCGCTTGGCGATCGACGACTTGCGGTTCGCCGCCTGGTTCTTGTGGATGACGCCCTTGCTGACCGCCTTGTCGAGCTGACGGGAAGCGGCGAGCATCAGCTCCGACGCCTTGGCGGCGTCGCCGGTCTCGGACGCCTCGTGGAACTTGCGGATCGCGGTCTTCAGCGAAGACTTGACCGCCTTGTTCCGCAGCCGCGCCTTCTCGTTCTGGCGGTTGCGCTTGATCTGCGACTTGATGTTGGCCACGTGTCAGCCTCTCCTAGCTCGGGGCATCAACCCCGCTGAAGCGGGGACACAAAAGTTCGACGTGCCAGATTACCAGGCGCGGCCTTGGTCAGCCAAAGCGCAGGGCAGCTCGGGCTGACTAGGTCACCAGCGCCACTTCTGGCGACGCGCCAGCCATTCTATCGCCAGCCGCCCGCAGTGCCGCTGGTGGGTCCGAACATACGGGGAATTCGGGATCTCCGGGCGCATCCCCTGGGTCAGGTAATACCCGGCGAGGCCCGCCAAGGTCGCGTCGAGCGCGTCATCGGGCGCGCCCGCGACGGCAGGATGCGTGGTGAACAGCGTATCCACGTCATGATCGGGCACCGCCGAGATCAGCAGGCTGACCAGGTCGAGCCAGGCCGGTCCACGGCAGAGGTGGTTCCAGTCGCAGATCCACGCCGCACCGGCGGTGTCCAGGATCACGTTGTCCGCCCGCAGATCGCAGTGCATGACGCCGGGCATGGCATCGCCGTAGTCCAGCAGCCGTCGCTCCAGCCGTGCGAGTTCGGCGAGATGCGGCTCCAGCCTTGGGTCCGGCAGCTCGGCCGCGCCCGAGAGCACCGCGGCCCACCGATCGAGGGTGCCGCGCATCACAATGCTGAACGGATCCGGCGCGAACTCGGCCAACGCCGCCGGCATCGGCGTGAGCAGCGCTGCCGTTCGTGCGTACGCGTCCAGGGCGGCGGTCAGATCCGGTGCGCGCCACGGCAGCTCGGGCATGTGCGCGCCGTCCACCGCGTCGAGGCAGATCACGAAGTAGCCGGCCGACTCCGTCGCCCACCGCACCCGGGGCACCGGTACGCCGACCGGCAACGCCTCGGTGATCCGCGCCTCCTGGGCGTACCACTCGGCCACTGTGAGATCGAGTCGCGCGGCCTTGACGAAGGCGCGGAACCCGGCCACCGTGGTGAGGACCGCCGCGAAGCCTTGGGTGAAGCCGCTTCGGGCGACCCGCGCGGACGCGACCTCACCGCCGAGCCGCTCCGCGATCGCAGTGCGCAGCGACTCCGGCAACTGCTCCCAATCGGGCCGTTGCGCGGTCTCGGTGTACGGGATCATGCCCGGAATGGTTCCGCAGAGCCGCGATCGGGCGCTAGTCGTTAAACCACCAGATCGAGGAGGCCACCGTGGAACTGGACGAGTTCTGGGACGTGATCGACGCCGCGCGGGCGGATGTCGCCGGCGAGATCGGCCAGGACGGCGAGGCGCTGGCCAAGGCGCTGACCGACCGGCTCGGGCGGCTGTCGCCCGCTGGGCGTACCGCGTTCGGGCAGACGTTCGCCCAGCTGAGCACCCAGGCTCTCCGGTGGGAGGTGTACGCCGCCGCGTACCTGATCGGGGGCGGTTGTGATCTCGACGGCTTCGAGGACTTCCGCTTCGGCCTGATCGCGACCGGAAAAGACTGGTACGCCAAGGCGCTGGCCGATCCGGACGCGCTCGCCGGGAACCCCGTCGTCGCCGAGGCGGCCGAGTGGGACGACGACAGCGCGATCTTCGCCGAGCTCGTGGGCGACGCCGTCGCCGAGGTGTGCGCCGTCGATCTGCGCAAGCAGGGCGACCCGGCCGGTGAGCGGTTCGACGTCGACGACGACCTGATCATGCGGGCGCGGCTGCCGCGGCTGGCCGCACTGTTCCTGGGCTGGCCCGCGAACGAGGGTTGCCGCTGCTAGGGCTACACATGAAAAGGTTCGGGCCGGGCATGGGATCATAGGAGCGAGCTGCAGCCGCAGCGTCATCCCATCTGACGACGAAACGGACGATCCGTGCCTCCGACGCCCGGTGTGAACCAGCCCGGTGCCACCGACCCCGGTGCCATCCGGAACTTCTGCATCATCGCACACATCGACCACGGTAAATCAACGTTGGCCGACCGGATGTTGCAGCTGACCGAGGTGGTCGATCCGCGCCAGATGCGGGCGCAGTACCTGGACCGCATGGACATCGAGCGGGAGCGCGGCATCACGATCAAGTCGCAGGCGGTCCGCATGCCGTGGACCGTGCGCGAGGGGGAGCGGACCGGCGAGACGGTCGTCCTCAACATGATCGACACTCCGGGGCACGTCGACTTCACCTATGAGGTCTCGCGCAGCCTCGCCGCGTGCGAGGGCGCCGTCCTGCTGGTCGACGCCGCGCAGGGGATCGAGGCGCAGACTCTGGCCAACCTGTATCTGGCCATGGAGAACGATCTGACGATCATCCCGGTGCTGAACAAGATCGACCTGCCGGCCGCCCAGCCTGAGAAGTACGCCGAGGAACTGGCCAACCTGGTCGGCTGCCTGCCCGAGGAAGTGCTGAAGGTCTCGGGCAAGACCGGGGTCGGCGTACCGCACCTGCTGGACGAGATCGTGCGGCGGCTGCCCGCGCCGATCGGCGACTCCGGCGCGTCCGCCCGCGCCATGATCTTCGACTCCGTCTACGACATCTACCGGGGCGTCGTGACCTACGTGCGAGTGGTCGACGGCCGGATCGAGGCCCGCGACCGGATCCGCATGATGTCCACGGGCGCAGTGCACGAGCTGCTGGAACTGGGTGTCATCTCGCCCGAGCCGGTCAAGTCCGGTGCGCTCGGCGTCGGCGAGGTGGGCTACCTGATCACCGGCGTGAAGGACGTCCGCCAGTCACGGGTCGGCGACACGGTCACGATCAACGCCCGGCCGGCCAAGGAGTCGCTCGGCGGCTACAAGGACCCCAAGCCGATGGTCTACTCGGGGCTCTACCCGATCGACGGGTCGGACTACCCGGCGCTGCGGGAGGCGCTCGACAAGCTCAAGCTGAACGACGCCGCGCTGGTCTACGAGCCGGAGTCGTCGGCCGCGCTGGGCTTCGGTTTCCGCGTCGGCTTCCTGGGCCTGCTGCACCTGGAGATCATCCAGCAGCGGCTGGAACGGGAGTTCGGCCTCGACCTCATCGCCACCGCGCCGAACGTGGTGTACCGCGTGCTGATGGAGGACGGCAACGAGGTCGTCGTCACCAACCCCAGCGAGTACCCGACGGGCAAGGTCGCCGAGGTGTTCGAGCCGGTCGCCCGGGTCACCGTGCTCGCTCCCAACGACTACGTCGGCGCGATCATGGAACTCTGCCAGGGCCGCCGCGGCACGCTGCAAGGCATGGACTACCTGTCCGCGGATCGCGTCGAGCTGCGCTACGTGCTGCCCCTGGGCGAGATCATCTTCGACTTCTTCGACCAGCTCAAGTCCAGGACCAAGGGGTACGCCAGCCTCGACTACGAGCCCTCCGGCGAGCAGTCGGCCGAGCTGGTCAAGGTGGACATCCTGCTGCAGGGGGAGACGGTCGACGCCTTCTCCGCGATCGTCCACAAGGACAAGGCCTACACGTACGGCACGACCATCGCCGCGAAGCTGCGCGAACTGATTCCGCGGCAGCAGTTCGAGGTGCCGATCCAGGCGGCGATCGGCTCCCGGATCATCGCCCGCGAGACGATCCGCGCCATCCGCAAGGACGTGCTGGCCAAGTGCTACGGCGGTGACATCACCCGGAAGCGCAAGCTGCTGGAGAAGCAGAAGGAAGGCAAGAAGCGCATGAAGATGGTCGGCCGCGTCGAGGTGCCACAGGAGGCCTTCATCGCCGCGTTGTCGACGTCGGACAGTGGTGACTCGGGCGGCGGCAAGTCCGGGCGCAAGTGATGTTCTGCCCCCGGTGCGGGGCGGCCCTGGAGGCTGCCCCGCCTTCTCAGTGCGGGCAGTGTGCGTACCAGCTGTATGTGAATGCGAGACCCACCGCGAGCCTGATCGTGCACGACGGCGCGGGGAATTTCCTGGCCCTGAAACGGGCTCGCGAGCCGCAAGCGGGACTCTGGGAGACGCCGGGCGGGTTCTGCGACGGCTGGGAGGAGCCGGCGGCGGCCGCAGTACGCGAGGGCCGCGAGGAGCTGGGCGTCGAGGTCGTGCTGGGCGAGTTCGTCGGGATGTACGTCGGCAGCTACCTGTTCCAGGACGAGCTGCTGCCGGTGCTGGACTGCTTCTGGCTGGCCCGGTTGCCCGCGGGCGAGGTCACGCTCGATCCCGAGGAGTCATCGGAGATGGCGTGGTTTCCGCTGGTCACAGCGCCTGCGATGGCGTTCGGCACGATGGACCGCGCGCTCACAGCCGCCGTCCAGATCCTTTGTAGAAAAGATCAGGTCGCTGAGTAACGTCGGCGTCAACCCATCGTTACCCCAAGTGCAGTGTTTGCCGCTTTCGCCCGAATTGCCGGGGCTGAAGCGGACCTATGTGCACAAGGAGTGACAATGCAGATTAAGAAGGCCGGAGCTGTTGCCTTTGGCGCGCTCGCGACCGTCGCGGTGATCGGTGCTCCCGCCGCCGCTTCCGCCCACACCACCGAGGCCAAGGCGCAGTCGATGCGTGAGGTCGCCTCGCCCTTCCTCGGCGCCGCCCGTGACATGTGGCAGGCCCCGTGGGATGGCCCGCAGCAGTCCCTGGTCTCCGCCGGCACCGGTTCCGTCGCGAACGCCGCCGCGTGGCAGATCTGTGCGTCCAACGTCATGGCCGGCGTCGGCGGGGTCATCAACTCCAGCAGCCCGACCACCGTGCTCGACGGCTGCACCAACGCCAACGTCTGGCTGAAGCAGGACACCGTCCCGCCGGTGATCGGCGCGCTGAACGACACGGCGATCGCCGCCGCGTCGTGGCAGTTCTGCGGCTCCAACGGAGTCGCGGGCGTCGGCGGCACGGTCGCCCTCCAGACCCCGGCTACGGTGCTGGGCGGCTGCGACAACTCGAACATCGTGATCAGCGGCCCCGACGGCAACTACACCGAGGCCGGCACGGTGGCCACCGCGCGGACCAAGCTGTCCCCGCAGCAGAAGGTGGCCCTCAAGGCCGCCAAGCAGAACGCCAAGCAGCAGCGCATGGCGGTCAAGCGGCAGCGGCTCGCCGCCAAGCTGGCCGGTGTCGGCGGCGACCAGACCGACGTGGTCCGCGCCGCCTTCGGTGCCCGCAAGGACGCCCTGCTGAACAAGAAGATGCACACCGTCCGGACGGCGGCGGCGTCGCCCAAGGCCGGCATGGGCTGGGGTGCGCCGTGGGACACCGAGCCGCAGTCGCTCGCGACCGTCGGTGACGGCTCGGCGGTTCAGGCCGCCAGCTGGCAGATCTGCGCCTCCAACGTGGTGGCCGGCGTCGGTGGCACCGTCGTCAGCGGCTCGCCCGACGCGGTCTTCGGCGACTGCCGCAACGCGACCGTGAAGATCTCCCAGGACGACCCGACGTCGGTCGTCTCCGTCCTGGACAACACCTCGATCAACGTGGCGCCGTGGCAGGTCTGCGGTTCCAACTCGGTCGCGGGTGTCGGCGGCACCGTCGCGCTGCAGTCGAGCACCACGGTCTTCGGCGCCTGCCACAACGCCGACACGATCATCGACTGACGTCGGGTTCGGCGGTTACGAACAGTTCGGCAGTGGGGCGGATCGACGGGTCCGCCCCACTTCCATGTCCGCTGCGGTCCGCGTCCGCCGTGGTACGCGGTAACGAGATCAGCTTCGGGTCGTTACCCAAAGTGCAGTGTTTGCACCAGTTAGAAGCATTTGTCCACTTTCTTTGGACCAATCTCCAGTACGAGGAGTGACCATGCAGGTGAGAAAGGTGGGGGCGGTCGCCGTCGGCGCGCTCGCGACCGTGGCCGCGATCGGCGCACCCGCCGCCGCGGCACCCGGCTTGACGACGCAGCACGGTGACGCGTCCGCCACGACCGCCGCCGCGACCACCGGTGCCGCGAAGGCGCTGGACAAGGTGGGCGAGCCGTTCTTCCAGCCGCTCATCACGATCGGCGCGGGCTCCTCGGTGAACGCGGCCGCCTGGCAGATCTGCGGCTCGAACGCCGTCGCCGGCCCGGGTGCCGTGGTCACCTCGGGTACGCCGCACACGCAGCTCGGCGACTGCACCAACGCCAACGTCCGGCTCAAGCAGGACACCGTGCCCGGCGTCATCTCCATTTTGGACGACACCTCGGTCAACGCCCTGCCGTGGCAGGTCTGCGGCTCGAACGTGGTGGCCGGCGTTGGCGTACAGGCCGCGGTCGACTCCCCGGCGACCGTCGTGGGCGACTGCGACAACGCCAACACGCAGATCACCGACGGCAAGAACCCGGGCGGCCCGAACAGCCTGGTGTCGCTGCTGTCCGGCTCGGTCGTCAACGCGGCCGCCTGGCAGGTCTGCGGTTCCACCGCCGTCATGGGGGCGGGCGTCTCGGCTGGGTTCAACTCGCCGACGACCGTCACGGGCACCTGCCGCGACAGCAACAACAAGATCAGCGTACGCGAGCCGCAGGCGGACATCCCGCTGCTCAGCAACGTCGTGCTGGACGTGCTGCCGCTCCAGACCTGCGCGCAGGACTCGCTGGTCTCGCTCGTCGGGCTGTCTCCAGCCATCAACAGCCCGGCCAATGTGCTCGGCGGCTGCGTACCGCCGCATTCGATCTACGAGTAGGCCGCTTCAACGCGAAACGGGGGCCCCGACCGGGGCCCCCGTTTTCGTGATCACTTCTAGCGCAGCCAGGGGATCGCGCGGTCGAGCTGGCCGCGCTCCTTCAGCTCCTTGCGCAGCGGGATCTCGTCGTCGATGTAGCCGTCCCAGTTGATGCCCCAGTAGTTCGCCGAGTGCGGCGCCTCGCCGAGCAGCTGACGCTGCACCGGGGTGCGGTTGGCGTACCACTCGCCGTTGGGGTCGAAGTCGATCGCGTCCAGGTGCCGGATCCAGCGATAGGTGTAGCCGACGAACAGCATCTTCCGCGTGATCGTGGAGAGGTTCGTCGACCGGGAGTGCCACTGGCGGCGGTCGAAGATGAACGCGTCACCGGGGTTCGCGGTGATCTCGACGGTGCCCTCGGGGTCCGGGTTGTGCACCGAGAGGTCGGCCGGGCGGGGCAGCGAGTTGACCAGGTGGCTGCCCGGGATGACCTTGGTGGCGCCCCGGCCGGTCTCCGACAGGTCGGAGAGCACGTACGCGATCTTCAGCGAGAACATCGGCCGCGGCAGGTTCGGGTCCATCGTCTCCGGGTCGGAGTTCTGCCGGTAACCGTCCTGGTGCCAGCCCCAGTAGGGCTTCTCCGGCTCCTTGGCCGGCGGGGTCACGTCGAGGTGGTTGTGGTGCGAGTAGATGTTCCAGCCGGCGAGGCCCCACATGTACGGGAGGACCTTGGGGTGCGTCAGCAGATCGCCGAACAGCTCGTCCCGGTTGAGGAAGCCCAGGAGGTGAACGGTGCCGTCCTTGTGCCGCCCGGCCTCGAGCTCCTCGGCGTAGACCCGGTCGACCGCCGCTTCCAGGTCGGCCCGGTGCTCGTCGGTCAGCACGTTGCGCAGCAGCAGGAAGCCCTGCTCGTGGAACTCTTTGCGATCGACCTCGCTGATCGGCTCGTAGCCGGTGAGGCCATAGCCGTAGTCCTTCTTCGCCATGTCTCCCCTAGGGTGGTAAGCGGTCTGGGAGGGACCGGTCGGGACCGCTGCTCGGGCTCGGCCGGACACAAAGCGCGATGGTAACTCGCGTTCCTGGCGGCGTTCAGACCGAGATCTCCACCACTGCAGGGTGCTTACGCTGCGCTTATCCGTGGTCACGGGCGGTTGATGAGACTCGGGGTAAATGTCCGATGTGCTGGATTCGCGGTGCGGCGGTGCCGTCTGGTGTGTTTCCCACTGTGTGAGACGGCACTTTTCGTGCGGTCTAGAGGGCGGCGATCACCTGGGAGGCGTCGTTCACCGCGGCGGGCTTCCACTCGCCGGAGTCGGCGGTCCATACCCGGCCGGCGAAGGTCACGCTGGCCACGCGGTGATCGGCCGCCCGGGCCACCAGCCAGTGGGCGTACGCCCAGCCGCGGGTCGCGTCGGCCGCGCTGACCAGCACCGCCTTGGCCCCGTCGTCGGGCGTGGCGGTGATCGTGCCGTAGTCCAGCTTCATCGCCGCGGCCAGCGAGCCGATCGCGGCGGCGTCGATGGCCGCGCCGTCGGTGTCGGGCAGAGTGCAGCGCACCGCCGCGGACACCTTCCCGAGCAACGCGTTGGCGATCACCTCGGCCTCGTCGGCCCACTTCTGATAAGCCTCCGGGTACGCGGACCGCTGCACCTTCTGGGCGGCCTCGGTGACCCGCATCTTCTGCCAGCCCTTGACCTTCAGCAGGGCGGTGTAGAACTTCTTGGCCGCGTACCGCGGGTCGGCGATCTGGTCCGGCGTGCCCCAGCCCTGGCTGGGCCGCTGCTGGAAGAGGCCGATCGAGTCGCGGTCGCCGCCGTCGAGGTTCTCCAGCTTCGACTCCTGCAACGCGGTTGCCAGCGCGACCACGACCGCCCGGTCGGGCACCTTGCGGCCGATGCCGACCGCGGTGATGGTCGCGGCGTTGCTCATCTGGGTCACGTCCAGCCGGACCTCGGTCTCGGCGTTGGACACCTTGCAGCCGGACGACTGCGGGAGGCGGAAAGTGGGCGAACCGCCCTTCGCGACGAAGTAGAGCACGATCCCGCCCAGCACGGCGACGATCACCAGCCCCACCAGGGTTCCGCGTGCCGCCTTCGTCACGCAGACCACTCTAACCCCGGGCTGCCCTCGGACCGCGCCCCTTCACAGCCCCGGCACTCCCTCCCACAGCGCGAAGTGGCGGGTGGGCGAGTGGTCAGGGGAGCCAGGTGGGGGTGCGCTTCTCGCGGGCGGCGGCGACGCCCTCGCGCCCCTCGGCCGAGGTGAAGTGCCGGACCGACAACGCGGTCAGCTCAGCCATGTCGACGGGGCGTTCCCGCAACAGCCGCTTCGTGGCACGCATCGCGCCCGGGCCGCCGCGCAGTAGTGACTCCCGGAGCGCCTGCGTCGCGGCGTCGAGGTCGTCGGCCGGCACGCTGCGGCTGACCAAGCCGATCTGCGCGGCCCGTGGACCGTCGAAGACGTCTCCGGTGAGGAACAGCTCTGCGGCGGCCCGGGAGGTCAGCCGGGGCAGGACGACCGCTGAGATCACCGACGGGACGACGCCGAGGCGTACCTCGGAGAAGGCGAAGTGCGCGGCGTCGGCGCAGATCGTGACGTCCGCCGCCGCCATCAGGCCGAGCCCGCCCGCCCGGGCCGGTCCGGCGACCACCGCCAGTACCGGCTTGGGGTGCTCGGCCAACGCCGTCAGCACCTCGCCGAGGCGAGCCACCGGCAAGGCGTCCCCGTCGCCCGTCTGCGTCTCCTTGAGATCCGCGCCCGAGCAGAACACCGGACCGGTGTGGCGCAGCTCGACGAGGCGTACGCCGTCGTCGCCGGCCGCGGCCTCCAGGGCCGCCAGCAACTCAGCCATCAAGGCGAGGGACAACGCGTTGCGGTTGGCCGGGCTGTCGAGCGTGATCGTGGCCACCCCGCCGGAGTGCGCCGCCTGAATCAGAGCCATGCCCGTCAGGTTAACGGTCGTTCAACTGCGGCGCTGGGGCAGACTGGTACGCATGCCAGCCACGCTGCCCGACGGCGAGCCCGTCCCCACCTCCGGCGAGTTGCCCGCGACGGCGCTCGACGGCGTACGTGAGCGTGACTTCGGCGTCTATCTCCACGTCCCGTTCTGTGCCAGCCGCTGTGGCTACTGCGACTTCAACACGTACACCCCGACCGAGAGCGGGCTGGCGCAGGGCGACTACGTCAGCGCTGCGCTGGCCGAGATCGAGCTGGCCCGGCGCGTACTGCCGCAGGCCGGCCCGGTGCGAACGGTCTTCGTCGGCGGCGGCACCCCGACCCTGCTCCCGCCGGACGACCTGGCCCGTCTGCTCGACGCCGTCGACCGGACCTGGGGCCTCGCGCCGGGGGCCGAGGTCACCACGGAGGCGAACCCCGAGTCGGTCGACCAGGACTCGCTGGCCCGGCTGCGGAAGGCCGGCTTCACCCGGATCTCCCTCGGCATGCAGTCGGCTGCCGCGCACGTACTGCGGGTGCTGGACCGCAAGCACACACCTGGCCGGGCCACCGCCGCCGCGGCCGAGGCGCGCGAGGCGGGCTTCGAGCACGTCAACCTCGACCTCATCTACGGCACGCCTGGCGAGACCGCGGACGACTTCGAGGCGTCCCTCCAAGCCGCCGTGACGGCCGGGGTCGACCACGTCAGCGCGTACTCGTTGATCGTGGAAGACGGGACGCGCCTGGCCGCACGCATCCGGCGAGGCGAGGTCCCGATGCCCAGCGACGACGTGGCCGCGGACCGCTACCTGGCGGCGGAGGCCGCGCTGAGCGGGGCCGGCCTGGGCTGGTACGAGGTGTCGAACTGGGCGGCGTCGGACGCGGCCCGGTGCGCGCACAACCTGCTGTACTGGACCGGCGGCGACTGGTGGGGGATCGGGCCGGGCGCGCATTCGCACGTCGGCGGGGTCCGCTGGTGGAACGTGAAGCGCCCGGCGCACTACGCCAAGCTGCTCGCCGACGGCCATTCGCCGGGCGCGGGCCGGGAACTGCTGAGCGCGGACGACCAGTACGTCGAGGACGTGATGTTGCGTCTGCGTCTTCGGGACGGCTACTCCCTCGCCCACCTGCGCGAGGACGGCCCGGCGGCCGCCGAACGCGCCACAATGGACGGTCTGCTGGACGCCGCCGAGTACGCGAACGGCCGCGCGGTGTTGACCCTGCGCGGCCGTCTGCTGGCGGATGCGGTCATCCGCGATCTGCTTACTTGATCACGCTGACGGACAACGGATACGAGTAGAGCGTTCCCTCGTTGGCCTTGAGACCCGCGACCACCCCGAAGATCACGGCGATGAGGATGGCCACCGGCAGCGTGAAGAAGCCGATGAACGCGCAGAACAGCACGTAGCTCAGCACCGAGACGATGGCCCACAGGCCCTGGAAGTTCAGTGCGGCGAGGGCGTGCGCCCGGACCGTGGGCGATTCGTTGCCCTTGACGAGCATGGCGATCAGCGGGGGGACCCAGCCGAGCCAGCCACCGCTGATCAGGGCGGCGCCCGCGCCACCGAAGTGGGCGATCAGCGCCCACATCTTCTCGTCCTGGTTGGCATAGCCGACCGGTGCGACCTGACCGGCGATCGGCGGAGGCGGCGTGGAGCCCGTCACCGGGGGAGGCGGCGGCGCGTCGTATTGGGGGGCGGCCGGCGGCTCGGGGTCCGGCGTCCCCGGAGGGGTGGGGGTTTCACTCATGCGCGACACGGTAAGCCCACAGATCAATATCCGCCAGAGCTCGCATTCGACCGGTTGGCGACACTAAGGCGGCCAAATGTCCAGACTATCGTCGCCGGTAGACGTGCAGCCGGACGATTTCGACAGCTTCGTCACTCATGGTGGTCAAGGGGCGATACAGCGCTCCGCCGAGGGAGACGAACGGCCGGTAAACTGGCACTCGCGGCGTACGAGTGCCAGAATCGAGCCGCAGCCCGACCCTCCCCGGGGCCGGGGGCCCGACCACGGAGGGCAGGGAGGTGCGCCGGTGGGACTCGACGATCGCAAGCTCGACGTGCTGCGCGCCATCATCGAGGACTACGTGTCGACCCAGGAGCCGGTCGGCAGCAAGTCCCTGGTGGAGCGGCACTCACTAGGCGTCTCCCCGGCGACCGTGCGCAACGACATGGCCGTCCTCGAGGAGGAGGGCTACATCCGGCAGCCGCACACCAGCGCCGGGCGTGTCCCGACCGACGCCGGCTACCGCCTCTTCGTGGACCGGCTGTCGAAGATCAAGCCGCTCTCCCCGGCCGAACGCCGGGCGATCGAGCGCTTCCTGCTCGGCGCGGTCGACCTCGACGACGTCGTCCACCGGACGGTCCGCCTGCTGGCCCAGCTGACGCGGCAGGTCGCGGTCGTGCAGTACCCGTCGCTGTCCCGGTCCAAGGTGCGGCACCTGGAGTTGGTGCCCTTGTCGACCACGCGGATGATGTTGGTGATGATCACCGACACCGGCCGGGTCGAGCAGCGCCAGGTCGACATCCCCGGCACACTGCCCGCCGAGGACGTACTGGAGCTGCGTCGCATCATCAACGCCAAGCTCGGCGGTCAGCCGCTGACGCAGACCCCGCCGTTGGTCCAGACACTGGTCGAGGAGGTCGCGGAGGAGCTGCGGCCGGCCATGACCACGCTGGCCACCGTGCTGCTGGAGACCCTGGTCGAGCGACACGAGGAACGGATCGCGCTCGCCGGCACGGCGAACTTGACCCGCGCGAGCATGCTGGACTTCGCCGGGTCGATCCGGCCGGTGCTCGAAGCCCTGGAAGAGGAGGTCATCCTCCTCAAGCTGGTCGGCGAGCAGTCCGGTTCCACGCGGGTCAGCATCGGCGACGAGAATGAGTACGCCGATCTGCGCGCCACCTCCATCGTGAGCACCGGATACGGACCGGGCGGGCAGATCGTCGGCGGGATGGGCGTACTCGGCCCGACCCGGATGGACTACCCCGGCACGATCGCGACCGTCCGGGCAGTGGCCCGATACGTGGGCGACCTACTCGCACAGAACTGAAGAGGATCACGTGGCCAAGGACTACTACGGCATCCTGGGCGTGCCCAAGGACGCCACCGCGGACGACATCAAGCGCGCCTATCGGAAGCTGGCACGCCAATACCACCCTGATGTCAACCCGGACCCCGAGGCGCAGGACCGCTTCAAGGAGATCAACGCCGCGTACGAGGTCCTGTCGGACGATCACAAGCGGCAGATCGTCGACCTCGGCGGCGACCCGCTCGCGCCCGGTGGCGGCGGCATGGGCGGTCCCGGCGGGCCGGGCGGCCCCTTCGTCGGCTTCCAGGACATCATGGACGCCTTCTTCGGCGGTGCGACCGCACGTGGGCCGCGGCCTCGCGTACGGCCGGGGGCGGACGCCATCATCCGGCTCGACCTGGAGCTGCAGGAGACCGCGTTCGGCGTCGAGGCCCCGCTCACCGTGGACACCGCGGTGCTCTGCTCGACCTGTTCGGGTGCGGGGACGGCGGCGGGTACGCATCCGGTGACCTGCGACATCTGTCACGGTAAGGGCGAGGTGCAGTCGGTTCAGCGCACCTTCCTCGGCCAGGTCGTCTCGACCCGCCCGTGCTCGGCCTGCCAGGGCTTCGGCACCACCATCCCGCACCCCTGCGCCACCTGCGGCGGTGAGGGCCGGGTGCGTACGCGCCGGACGCTGACCGTGAAGATCCCGGCCGGGGTCGAGGACGGCATGCGTATCCGGCTCGCGCAGCAGGGTGAGGTCGGCCCCGGCGGCGGCCAGCCCGGCGACCTCTACGTCGAGATCCACGAGCGGCCGCACGACGTCTTCGCCCGCAAGGGCAACGACCTGCACTGCAAGGTGACCGTGCCGATGACGGCGGCGGCGCTGGGCACCCGGCTGACCATAAAGACCCTCGACACCGAGGAACAGGTCGACGTCAAGGCGGGAACACAGGCCGGCGCCACCGTCCGGATCAAGGGCCGGGGTGTGCCGCACCTGCGTGGCAGCGCCCGTGGCGACCTGTTCGTGCACCTCGACGTGCGGACGCCGACGAAGATCACGCCCGAGCAGGAGAAGATGCTGCGCGACTTCGCCAAGTCGCGGGGCGAGGAGATGGCCGAGCTGGCCAAGCAGACCGGCGGCTTCTTCAGCTCGCTGCGCAACGCGTTCAACGGCCACTGAGCGGTGAGCAGGCCGCTGTTCCTGGTCGACGCGCTGCCCGCGATCGGACGGTTCGTCCTGGAAGGTGCGGAAGGCCGGCACGCCGCCGATGTGCAGCGGCTCCAGCCGGGCGAGGAGTTGCTGCTCGGCGACGGGCTCGGCGGCCTCGCCCCGGCCACGGTCGTCTCTGCGAGCAAGGGCTCGTTGCTGCTCGATGTGGGGGCGGTCGCGCGTACTGAGCCGCCGCAGCCGCGACTGGTCGTCGCGCAGGGTCTGGCCAAGGGCGATCGCGGGGAACTCGCGGTGCAGGCGATGACCGAGGTCGGCGTCGACGAGATCCTGCCCTGGGCGGCCGCCCGCAGCGTCACCCAGTGGCGCGGCGATCGGGGGGCCAAGTCCCGCGACAAGTGGGCGGCCACCGCCCGCGAAGCGGCCAAACAGGCCCGCCGCGCGTGGGTCCCGGCCGTGGGCGGCACACCCGACGTCTCGACGAAGAACCTCGCCGCGCGCATGGCCGCCGGCTCCGCGTTCGTCCTTCATGAGGAGGCAGTCGTACGCCTGGCGGCCGTCGACCTGCCGGACACCGGTGACCTGATCCTGGTCGTCGGGCCCGAAGGCGGCGTGGCCCCGGCCGAACTCGCCGCGTTCACCGAGGCCGGGGCGGTGCCGGTGCGGCTGGGCGACAACGTGCTGCGTACGTCGACAGCGGGGGTGGCCGCGATCAGCCTGCTGAACACCCGTCTCGGGCGTTGGTGAGGCTCTGCAACTGCAAACGATTGCAAACTCCGACGACCTAGTCAGGTATGCCGCATCCATCAGCGGCGATCGACGCGATCAAGTTATTCGATATATCTGCATGTGCAGAATTATTGGTGGTCTCGGCCGGCTTTCGTAACGTGCTCGGCATGCGTACGACACGTCTGGTGCTCGCCCTCTCGCTCGTCGCCCTGGGGCTGACCGGAGTCGCCGAACCCGCCGCCGCCCAAGGACCCCAGGCCGGTCCGGGACGGGAGGCCTTGGCCGCCAAGGACGGCTGGGCATCGGCCACGACGGGGACGACCGGCGGGGGAGCGGCCGACGCCGCGCACACCTTCGTCGTCCACGACCGGGCCGGTCTGCTCGCCGCGCTCGGCGACGGCGCCGACAGCGCGCCCCGGATGGTGTACGTGGCCGGCAAGGTCGACGGCGACGCCGCCCCGGACGGCTGCGCGAAGTACGCCGACCCCGGCTACACCCGCGAGGCCTACCTGGCGGCGTACGACCCGGCGGTGTGGGGCCGGGCGGCCAAGCCCAGCGGCCCGCTGGAGACGGCGCGGGCGGCCTCCCAGGCGAACCAGTCGGCCGAGACGAAGATCCGGGTCTACGGCAACACCACGATCTACGGCCTCGGCGGCGGCGCCCGCCTGTCCGGGACGAACCTGATGCTCAGCGCGGCCGACAACGTCGTGATCCGCAACCTGGACATCGAGGCCCCGGTCGACTGCTTCCCGAGCTGGGATCCGACCGACGGCGCCGAGGGCAACTGGAACTCCGAGTACGACGCGATCACGCTCACCTACGCCTCGACGCACGTCTGGATCGACCACAACTCGTTCAGCGACGGCCGCTATCCGGACTCGGCACAGCCGCTCTACTTCGGACGGCCATATCAATGGCACGACGGGCTCGTCGACCTGATTCGCGGCAGCGACTTCGTGACGATGTCGTGGAACGTCTTCGTCGACCACGACAAGACCCACCTGATCGGCAACACGGACAAGACGACCAACGGCGACGAGGGCAAGCTGCACGTCACCATTCACCACAACGTCTACCGCAACTCCGGACAGCGTGTGCCCCGCGTACGCTTCGGCCAGGTCGACGTCTACGACAACCTGTATCAGGTCACCGACCCGGACGCGTACTCCTACAGCTGGGGCGTCGGCGTCAGTTCGGCCATCGTCGCGCAGCACAACGCCTTCGAACTGCCGGACGGAGTCGACCCCGCGAAGGTCATCAAGTACTGGAAGGGCACGGCGATCACCGCGTCCGACAACCTCGTCAACGGCGTCGTCGTGGATCTGCTCTCGGCGTACAACTCGGCGAATGTGGACCAGCTCGGCGCGGACGCCGGGTGGACCCCAGCCCTGCGTGCCACCGTGCACGCTCCCACCCAGCTGGCGCGAGTCCTCCGCGACCTTGCCGGAGCGGGCCGCGCGGGGCGCGAGGAGACGATCACCGTCGACCCGCGCGGTGAGTTCCCGACCGTCCAGGCCGCAGTGGACGCGGCGCCCACCGGCAGCCCCACCCGCGTCACCATCCGAGTACGCCCCGGGGTGTACCGCGGCGTGGTGACGGTTCCGGCCGACAAGCCGAATCTCGCTATCGTCGGTACGACGGGCCGAGCCCGTGACGTGGTGATCGTCGAGAACCACTGCAACGGCTGCCTCAAGCCCGACGGCACGACGTACGGCACCACGGGAAGCGCGACGGTCACCCTGAAAGGCGACGGCTTCGTGGCCCGCGACCTGACCTTCGCCAACGACTTCGACGAGGCCGCGCACCCCGAGATCAGCAGTAAGCAGGCCGTCGCGGTGAAGACGACCGGTGACCGGATCCTCTTCGACGACGTGCGGTTCCTCGGCAACCAGGACACGCTGTACGTGGACACCTCCGTGGTCACCTCGACCGCACGGGTCTACGTCCGAGACTCCTATATAGAAGGAGATGTCGACTTCATCTTCGGCCGCGCCACCGCCGTCTTCGACCACGTACGCATCCACGGCCTCGACCGCGGGCTGAACCCGGCGGGCTACTTCACCGCGGCCAGCACGCAGCTGTTCAACCCGCACGGCTTCCTGATCATCCACTCGACGCTGACCAGCGACGCCCCGGCGCAGACCTACTACCTCGGCCGGCCCTGGCACCCGAGCAACGACCCGAACGCCCAAGCTCAGGTCGTGATCCGGGAAAGCGGCCTGCCCGCCGCGATCAAGAGCACCCCGTGGACGGACATGTCCGGCTTCTCCTGGCGAGACGCCCGGTTCGCCGAGTACGCCACCACCGGACCCGGCGCCCTGGGCGATCCGGCCGACCGCCCCCAGCTCACCGACCCCGCCGCGTACACCGTCGCCACCTACCTCGGCGACTGGACCCCACCCCCCTGCTGACCCCCCGCCCCCCGCCCCCCGCCCCCCGCCCCCGCCCCCCGCCCCCGCCCCCCGCCCCCCTTTCCGCGCGATCATGAACTTGTGGTCGTGATCGACCGGCGTGTCGTGTCCGCGGCGCCCTGATCGATTCCCTGAGCTCGTGATCGACTAGCGGGTCGTATATTGCTGAACGTGACCGATTGCCTGTTCTGCCGGATCGTGGCGGGCGAGATCCCCGCGACCGTGGTGTACGAGACCGACGCCGTGCTCGCCTTCCGCGACATCCGGCCCAAGGCGCCCGTGCACGTCCTGGTGATCACGAAGCAGCATTTCGACAGCGTGGTGGACCTTGGCGCCGATCCCGCCGCCGCGAGCGCGCTCATCGCCGCGGTCGGCGAGGTGGCGCGGGCCGAGGGCATCGTCGAGCCCGGCTTCCGGACGATCTTCAACACCGGTCCGGACAGCGGCATGGAGGTGGCGCACGTCCACGCCCACCTGCTGGCGGGCCGTTCCATGGGCGCGCTCGCCGGATGATCAGCGGGGGCGCTATGGTCGCGGGATGATCGACCAGCTCACCCGTTCGGTCCAGCGCTTGCAGGCCGAGGCCCGGATTCCCGCCCTGACCGTCGCGCTGCGCCGCAATGACCGTCCGCTGTGGATGATGGAGGTCGGCGAGTCGGGGACGAGCCGGCCGCTGGACTCGCGTACGCGGCTGCGCATCGGCTCGGTGACCAAGACGTTCACCGCCGTCCTCGTCCTGCAGGCCCGCGACGCCGGGCTGGTCGGGCTGGACGACCCGATCGGTACGCACCTGCCGATCCCCAAGCACGGCGAGCTGACCCTCCGCCGGCTGCTGAGTCACACCGCCGGGCTGCAACGGGAGCCGTTCGGCGACGTGTGGGACACGTTGCGCGTACCGGGGGCGGAGCAGTTCCTGGCCGATCTGGAGCGCGCCGAGGCGCTCTATCCGCAGTCTCGCCGCTTCCACTACTCCAACTTGGCGTACGCGCTGCTCGGGGCGGTCGCGGCGGAGAAGTTCGGCGCGTCGTGGCCCTCGCTGGTCGCCGACCGGATCACCAAGCCACTCGGCTTGGAGAGCATCGGCGCCGACGTCGACGCCCGATGCGCACAGGGGTTCCTAGTCGACCCGTATTCCGATCACGCCCGGCGGGAGCCGTCGACGGACTTCGGGGTCTTCGGCCCGGCCGCGCAGCTGTGGGCGACGGCGGCCGACATGGCGACCTGGGGCGCCTTCCTCGCCGACCCGGCCTCGGTCGACCCCGACGGCCAGGTGCTGACCGCCTCGACGCTGCGGGAGATGCGCTGGCCGCACACCGTACGCGACGACGAACAGTGGATCTCCGGGCTCGGGCTCGGCCTGATGGTCTACCCGCGGCCGCAGCGCGTACTGCACGTAGGCCACAACGGTGCGATGCCCGGCTTCCTGGCCGCCGTCTACGGCCGTGCCGGCGGGCCCGACAACCCAGGCGGCGTCGGGGTGGCCGTGCTGGCCTCCTCGGGCACCGCCGACGACATCTTCCCGTTCACGCATGACCTGGTTGATCAGGCGCTCAGCGCCGACCCGCCGTCCATCGCGCCGTGGCGGCCGGGCGAGCCCGCTCCGGAGGCGTACCGGTCGGTGCTCGGGCGCTGGTGGGGCGAGGGCTACGAGCACGTCTTCCGGTGGTCCGACGGCCGCCTGACCGCCCGGGGCGCCGACGACCCCGTTGGTACGCCGCCGTCGGTGTTCGAGCCGGTGGAACGCGACGTTCTGCGTACGGTGTCCGGTCGTGAGGTCGGTGAGCTGCTTCGACTGCATCGCGACGAAGAGGGCGTGGTGACCCGGATGCACTGGGCGACCTACCGCTTCACCCGGGCTCAGGAGACCTTCGACGGCCAGTTCTGAGCCACGACTTCCCACTGGCCCAGGCGGCGATCCGCGGTCCGGGCGGCGACCGGCGCGGCACCGGCGGCGACACGCCGGGGAATGCGGGCGCCGCCGTCGGCGTTTTCCTCCAGATCAAGGCGGGAATTCCGGTGGCGATGCCCGGTACCATGGAATCCACCGGACGCCCTGAGTGACCGGAGTCGGCAGAGAGCACGGAGAGCAGGTGCGAGAAGGCCGTAGCGCCAGCCCATGACAGAGACCATTTCGAGCAACCGGCAGACACCCGAGCGGGTGCAGACGAAGTTGACCGTCGCTGACCCGCACGCGATGGTCAAGCTCTTGGGCGCGGGCGACGGCATCCTCCGGCTTCTGGAGAAGTCCCTCGTCAGTGACGTCCTCGTGCGCGGAAACGAGATCACGATCTCCGGCCCGGCGGCCGAGAACGCGCTGGCCGAGCGGGTCTTCACCGAACTCCTGGAACTGATCGAGAAGGGCGAGACGCTGACCGAAGACGTAGTCCGCCGCAGCATCGGCATGCTCACCTCGGGTGAGGCCGAGCGTCCGGCGGAGGTGCTGACGCTCAACATCCTGTCCCGGCGCGGCCGGACGATCCGGCCGAAGACGGTCGGCCAGAAGCGCTATGTCGACGCCATCGACGAGCACACCATCGTGTTCGGCATCGGCCCGGCGGGTACCGGCAAGACCTACCTGGCCATGGCGAAGGCCGTCCAGGCGCTCCAGGCCAAGGAGATCACCCGGATCATCCTGACCCGGCCGGCGGTCGAGGCAGGCGAGCGGCTCGGCTTCCTGCCCGGCACGCTCAACGAGAAGATCGACCCCTACCTGCGGCCGCTCTACGACGCGCTGCACGACATGATCGACCCGGAGTCCATCCCACGGCTGATGACCCAGGGCACGATCGAGGTCGCGCCGCTGGCGTACATGCGGGGCCGGACGCTCAACGACGCCTTCATCATCCTCGACGAGGCGCAGAACACCACGCCCGAGCAGATGAAGATGTTCCTGACCCGGCTCGGCTTCGGCTCGAAGGTCGTGGTCACCGGTGACGTCACGCAGGTCGACCTGCCGGGCGGCACGAGCAGCGGCCTGCGGGTCGTCCAGGACATCCTCGACGGCCTCGAGGACGTGCACTTCTCCCGGCTGACCAGCGCCGACGTCGTGCGTCACCGGCTGGTCGGCGAGATCGTCGACGCGTACGCCAAGTGGGACGCCGAGCAGCAGGCCACCCAGATGCCGCACAATTTGCAGCCGCGGCGGGCCGGCCGACGGCGCTGAGCACCACCGCGCGGCCCGGTCAGAGCCGGGCCGCCCGGGGTGCCGTCAGCCTCATGAAGGAAAATGACGAGATGTCCATCGAGATCGCCAACGAGTCCGGCTTCGAGGTCGACGCCGACGAGATCGTCGCCGTCGCCCGGCACGCCCTCGACGAGATGGGCGTGAACCCGCTCGCCGAGCTGTCCGTGCTGCTGGTCGACGTCGACTACATGACCGAGCTGAACCATCGCTGGATGGGTGGCGACGGCCCCACCGACGTCCTGGCCTTCCCGATGGACGAGGAGACGATCGACCACGGGCCCGCCGAGGGCCGGGCCGAGCCCGCGCTGCTCGGCGACATCGTGCTGTGCCCGGAGGTGGCCACCCGGCAGGCCGCCCAGTTCGGCTCGGACGACCCGCGGATGCGTCAGCCCGACGCGCCCGCCCCCACCCCTTCGCCCGACTACGCCATGGCCGACGAGCTGCAGATGCTGACCGTCCACGGCGTACTGCACCTGCTCGGGTTCGACCACGCCGAGCCCGAGGAGGAACGCGAGATGTTCGGCCTGCAGGCCAAGCTGCTCAACAGTTGGCGGGGGCGCGGCCGCTGATGTCCGACGGTCCGTTGATCTGGACGGCGGCAACGCTCGTTGTCGTCGCCGGGTTGGTGGCCATGACGGAGGCCGCGCTCGGCGTGGTGTCTCCGGCCCGTGCCGGTGAGATGGCCAAGGAGGGGAAGCGGGGCGCCGCGACCCTCCAAGTCATCGCCGGCGACGTGGTACGCCACCTCAACCTGTTGCTGCTGCTGCGAATGGCGTGCGAACTCGTCGCCACCGTCATGGTCACCCTCGTCGCCGTCGACGCGTTCGGCACGGCGTGGGGCGCCACCTTCACCGCCGCCGTGATGACCGTGATCCTCTTCGTGGTCATCGGTGTCGCGCCGCGCACGATCGGCCGGCAGCACGCGTACCGGGTCGGCCGGTATGCCGCGCCCATCGTGTTCTGGCTCAGCCGGGTCCTCGGCCCGCTGACCCGCCTTCTGATCGTGCTGGGCAACGTGCTCACGCCGGGCAAGGGCTTCCGCGAGGGACCCTTCGCCACCCAGGTCGAGCTGCGCGAACTCGTCGACCTCGCGGAACAGCGCGGCGTCGTCGAGCACGGCGAACGCCAGATGATCCACTCCGTCTTCGCGCTCGGCGAGACCATCGCCCGCGAGGTGATGGTGCCCCGGACCGAGATGGTCTGGATAGAGAGCGACAAGACGCTGCGCCAGGCGTTGCAGCTCGCGCTGCGGTCCGGCTTCTCGCGCGTACCGGTCATCGGCGAGTCCGTCGACGACGTGCTCGGCGTGGTCTACCTCAAGGATCTGGCCCGTGCGCTGACCGGCGGCTACGACGAGGGCACCACCGTCGGCCGCGTCATGCGCGAGGCGGTCTTCATCCCCGAGTCCAAGCCGATCGACGACCTGCTCGCCGAGATGCAGGCCGCCCGGACGCACATGGCCGTCGTCATCGACGAATACGGCGGCACCGCCGGGCTCATCGCGATCGAGGACATCCTGGAGGAGATCGTCGGCGAGATCACCGACGAATACGACGTGGAGCGTCCGCCGATCGAGCACCTCGCCGACGGCGCGGTGCGGGTCACCGCCCGGTTGCCCGTCGAGGACCTCGGCGAGATCTTCGACGTGGAACTGCCGGCCAACGAGGTCGAGACGGTCGCCGGCCTGCTCGCCCAGGCTCTCGGCCGGGTGCCGATCCCGGGCGCGAGCGCCCAGGTCGGCGGGCTCACCCTCACCGCGGAGGGCGCGACCGGCCGTCGCAACCGCATCGACACCGTGCTGGTCACGCCGCAGAAGGAGCTGCAGGATGCCTGACACCCCCGCCCTCGCGCCCGCGCCCGCCGACCTCACGGCCGAGGACGCGAAGCTGGTCACCCTCGCCCGGTCGGCGCGGGCTCGCGTCGCCGCTCTCGAAGGGGCGGCGGTACGCGATCAGGACGGCCGCACCTATACCGGAGTGACGATCGCCCTGCCCTCGTTCGGATTGGGCGCCCTGCAACTGGCCGTGGCCGCCGCAGTGGCCGCGGGCGCGGCGACGTTGGAGGCGGCGGCCCTGGTGACCGAGGCGAGCACGCTCGACTCGCCGGACGCCGCCGCCGTACGCGACCTGTCGGGCTCAGCCCCGGTCTACCTCGCCGACGCGACCGGCAAAGCGTTCGCCGTCCTGTCCGGCGACTAGCCGACGACGTTCCGCGGTCGGGGGCCGTGGGCGGACGAGCCCACGACCCCTCGGCGGATCAGGCGCGCTACCTCACCTGGTACGCCCGCAGCAGCGTCTCGTCGACGATGTGCCCGTCGGCGGCGACTCCGCGTACCTTCAGGGAGACGAACGTGCCCGCCTTCTGCGGTACGAAGGCGTACCAGCCGTGCGCTGTGCGTACAACATGGACGTTCTTCCACCGCGCGCCGTCGTCGGTCGAGACCTGGACGTCGAGCCGGGTGAGTGGGGCGGTATTGACGCCTGGTTGCGTGCTCACGACGATCGGGACCATGGCGATCGGCGCGGGTGCCGCGTAGTTGTCGTCGTCAAGCTCCGGCGTGAAGCCGACGGCGGTGACCGGCAGCCGGACGACACCGTAGTTCGGGCCGTCGGGATCGGTGTGCCCGGAGCGGAAGGTCCACGTGCCCTTGACGGACGTGCCGAGGCGCGCGTCCCGGGTCACCTCGACCTCCAGCCGGTATTCGGCCGTCTCCGGCGGGACGGTCACCCGCAGCGAGGTGGCCGACTGCTCGGCGATGAGCTGCCCGTCGCGATACAGCCGTGCGGTGGCCGAGCTGGACATGCCGTAGCCCGCGTGCCCGGCGGCGTCGCTGAACATCGCGGGATCGAGGCGCAGATCGTCACCCCGGCGGGTCAGGAAGCTGGTGATTCCGGGCGGATCGGCGAACGACGGGCCGAAGGGAGCTCCGTTCCAGGTCGCCGTAGGGAGCCGACCGGCTTGATGGTGCCGCAGAACGCCCATCAGCGTTGACGAATAGGTGAGCCGGCCGTCGCCTTCGATGACCTCGTCGAGCCCGGACTGGTAGTAGCCGGCGGCGTCGTAGTAGATCGTGCGGTGCAGCGGAAGCTGCGATGGCACACCCGAGGCCCACGCGAAGTCCTCAGCGGGCATCGCGAAGGTGTACGCGTAGGCGGTCGCGCCGGGCATGTGCCGCTGGTAGACGACCTTCTCGGTGGCTAGGCCGCCTGAACCGATCCGCTGGGTGAGCCCGGTGGGAAAGCCGTTGTCGAATCGCCAGGCGCCGAAGTGCAGAGCGGGTGCGTCGGCGTTGTCGCCGGCCGGTCCGTTCCGCCAGAGCGTGGCGCTGATGTTGGTGTAGACGTCGCTCGCCGGCTCGTCGCTCACCTGCCCGGTGTAGTAGCCGGTCGACACGTGGCCGGCGCTGGCGAACCCGTACCCGATCATCTCCGTCGGCAGGAACGACACGTTCGTCATGAGCTCGCCGTCGTCGAAGGCCCCGCCGGCCGAGGTGATGGTGACCGGCCGGGCCCTTCGGGCGTCGAGCGTCTCCGTCTTGTCCCGATCGAGGATGAGCTTCGGATCGACCAGGCTGGTGAGCGGACCGTCGTAGGTCCCGATGTTGGTCAGCAGGAAGTAGCGCCCGGCGGGCAGCCGAAGCGAGGTCGTACGCGAGCCGATGCCGTAGTGGATTCCGGTCTGGCTCACCAGATCGGTGTAGTGCTCAGTGCTGGGCGTGCCGTCGCGCTCGATGACGTCAAAGGTGAGGGTGTATGCCTCGGCTTCCTTCTCCAGGCCGTAGGGGACGCTGACGCTCACTCCGGACGCGGTTCCGACGAGCTGGCCGCTGTAGAGGCCGTCGGGCACGTCGGCCCGGGTGTCTGCGGTTAAGGTCGCGGACGAGGTGCCACCGGCGGGGACGGTCACCGTGGTCGCGCTGAGCGAGAACATCGCCAGGCCGGTGCCCCGGACGGCGAGCTGGAGCGTGACGTCGCTCGTCCCGCTGTTGTGATAGGTGACCGTCTTGGTGATCGGGGTGTCGTCGCCGTGTGGCCACGCGGCCAACCCGAAGCTGACGGACGGCGCTTCCGCGGTGATCGTCTGCCCGATCGCGCGGGCCACATCGACCCGGCCCGCACCCTGCCCGAACGCGGCAATCCCGTCCAGCGGCTTGGCCGAGCCCATCAAGGTCGCCTTCACCTGCGCCGGAGTCCACTGCGGATGCTCCTGCACCAGCAATGCCGCCGAACCCACCGTGTGCGGGGTCGCCATCGACGTGCCCGAGAGCGTCGCGTACGGCTCGCCGGGGGTGCACAGGAAACCCACCGAGCTGCACGCGGCCACGATGTCCACGCCCGGCGCGGAGATCTCCGGCTTGACCGCCGCGTCACCGACCCGCGGGCCTCGGCTGGAGAACTCGGCCAGCTCGTCGGTCTTCGACGTCGCGGCCACCGCCAACGCAGCGTCGGCACTGGCCGGTGAGCCGACCGTCCGGTCACCGAACTCGCCGTCGTTGCCCGCCGCGATCACGAACAACGTCCCGTACTGGGCCGTCAGGTCGTTGACCGCCTGCTCCAGCGGATCGACCTCCGGGGTGTCCGTACCGCCCAGGCTCAGGTTCACCACGTCGGCGCCCTGCTCGGCCGCCCACTGCATCCCCGCCAGAATCCACGAATCGAGGCAGCCGAACTCGACGCAGACCTTGCCGTTGAGCAATTGCGCGTCCGGGGCGACACCCTTGTACCTGCCGCCCGACGCAGCACCACTGCCGGCGATCGTCGACGCGACATGCGTACCGTGCCCCACGTGGTCACGGTCGTCCTCGCCGGGATACTCCGCCGCGAAGTTCACCGAGGAGACGACCTTGCCCGCCAGGTCCGGGTGGGTCACGTCGATGCCGGTGTCCAGCACCGCCACCGTGACGCCCTTGCCGGTCCAGCCCGACTGCCACGCCGTGGGCGCCCCGATCAGCGGAACGCTGACGTCCAGCGTCGGCTTGCGTACGCCGTCCAGCCACACCTTCGCCCCGGCGAGGGACACGGCCGTGGTACGCCGGTTGTGGCCGGTCAGGCCCTGCCACAACACGCCCAGCCGTTTCTTGTCGGCCTTCGCCGCTCGGCTCTTGATCGTCTTGAGGGACTTGCCCAGCTTCAGACCGGCGTCGGCGGGCGGCGTACCCAGCCCTGTCATGATCAGTGGCAGGTCGGGGCGGCGCTGGTCGTAGCCGTACTGGATCAACGAGGTCACGTCGAACAGCCGGGCGTCCAGCCGGCCCGCTGCCAGCAGCGGCTGGGCGTCGGACGGGATGACGGTGACGTGGTCGTGCGACCTCGACATCTTGAAGGTGACGTGCTGGCGGCCCGCGCCCCGGAGCACCGCGACGTTCTTGCCGCTGACCTGGACGACGTCACCGGTGATCAAGGTGACCAGGCGCGTGTTCGCGTCCTGGGCGGATGGGGCCTCGATCGGAGAAACGGTGGTGCTCGCGAAGCCGGGCTGGGCGACGGCGGTCCCGCCGCCGAGCACCAGCACAGCGAAAGCGGCCGCCGTCAGGCGACCGCCTCCCCGTTGGATGCGTAGCATGACCTCCCCTAACTGTGGACGAGACATCCTTGAATGGATGGATGCCTACTCCACATAAGACGACCGGACACCCGGGGAAGGGTGCACCGATCGCGGGAGGTTTTTCAGGCCGTGCGGCTGGGCGTCAGAAACCCAGGCGCCGCAACAGCTTCGGGTCGCGCTGCCACTCCTTGGCGACGCGTACGTGGAGGTCGAGGTAGACCTTCGTGCCGAGCAGGTCCTCGATCTCGGCCCGCGCGGTGGCGCCGATGTTCTTCAACCGGGAGCCGCCCGCGCCGATGACGATCGCCTTCTGACTGGGCCGCTCGACGTAGACGTCGGCGAAGACCCGGGTCAGCCGCTCCTCCGGCAGGATCTCCTCGACCAGCACCGCGATCGAGTGCGGCAGCTCATCGCGTACGCCCTCCAGCGCCGCCTCCCGGATCATCTCGGCGATGAGCACGTGCTCCGGCTCGTCGGTGAGCATGTCGTCCGGGTAGAGCCGGGGCGACTTCGGCAGGTGCCCGACCATGACGTCCACCAGGACGTCCAGCTGGTTCCCGGCGACCGCGCTGACCGGGACGACGTCGGCGAAGTCGCCGAGCTGGCTGACCGCGAGCAGCTGCTCGGCCAGAGCCTGCTTGCTCACCAGGTCGGTCTTGGTGACGACCGCTACGACCTTGGCCTTCAGCTCGGCGATCTCGGTCGCGATGAACTTGTCGCCCTTGCCGACCGGCTCGTCGGCCGGGATGCAGAGGCCGATCACGTCCACCTCGGACCAGGTGGTCCGGACCAGGTCGTTGAGGCGCTCGCCCAGCAGCGTCTTCGGCCGGTGCAATCCGGGGGTGTCCACCAGCACGAGCTGGGCGTCGGGCCGGTGCAGGACGGCCCGGATGATGTGCCGGGTGGTCTGTGGCTTGTTCGACGTGATCGCGATCTTCTGCCCGATGATCGCGTTGGTCAGGGTCGACTTGCCGGCGTTCGGTCGCCCGACGAAACAGGCGAAACCGGCACGGAACTGATCATCAGCCACACGACTACGCTACCGGTCCGGTTTGATCCCCGATGAGGCGGGCGGAAACCCGGTCGCGGGCGCTGGGGGTCGGCCGACTAACCTGGTCGGGTAGTTTGCCGCGTTTCGTAGCCCACCGATGTCACTTATCGAGGAGCCCTGCCATGACCACGGTTGCGCCGCCCGCGTACGAGGAAGTGACCGCGACGTTCGAGCCGGTCATCGGGCTGGAGACGCACGTCGAGCTGGGCACCCGGACGAAGATGTTCTGCGGCTGCCCGACCGGCTTCGGCGCGGCTCCCAACACGCAGGTCTGCCCCGTCTGCCTCGGGCTGCCCGGCAGCCTGCCGGTGGCGAACAAGGCGGCGATCGAGGCCACGATCCGGATCGGACTGGCGCTCAACTGCTCGATCGCCGAGTGGTGCCGGTTCGCGCGGAAGAACTACTTCTACCCGGACATGCCGAAGAACTATCAGATCAGCCAGTACGACGAGCCGCTGTGCAGCGACGGCTGGCTGGACGTCGAGCTCGACGGCGAGCTGGTGCGCATCGGCATCGAGCGGGTGCACCTCGAGGAGGACACCGGCAAGACGCTGCACGTCGGCGGGGCGACCGGCCGGATTCACGGCGCGTCGGAGTCGCTGGTGGACTACAACCGGGCGGGCATCCCGCTCGTGGAGATCGTGACGAAGCCGATCCCGGGCACGGGCGCGAAGGCGCCGATCGTCGCGCGGGCGTACGTCACCGAACTCCGCGACGTCATCCGCTCGCTCAACGTCTCCGACGTACGCATGGAGCAGGGCTCGCTGCGCTGTGACGTGAACACCTCCCTCAACCGGCCGGGCGAGGAGTGGGGTACGCGTACCGAGACGAAGAACGTGAACAGCCTGCGCAGCGTGGAGCGCGCGGTGCGGTCGGAGATGGTCCGCCAGGCGGCCGTGCTGAGCACGGGCGGCCGGATCACCCAGGAGACCCGCCACTTCCACGAGGACACCGGGGAGACCACCTCGGGCCGCTCGAAGGAGACGGCGACCGACTACCGCTACTTCCCGGAGCCGGACCTGGCGCCGCTCGCGCCCGACACGGCGTGGGTGAGCGAGCTGAAGGCAGCGCTGCCCGAGCTGCCGCGAGTGCACCGCCGGCGGCTGCAGAGCGAGTGGGGCCTGTCTGATCTGGACATGCAGTCGGTCGTGAACGCCGGAGCGGTCGAGCTGATCGAGGCGACCATCGCGGCGGGCACGACCGCCGAGGCCGCCCGCAAGTGGTGGCTCGGCGAGTTGTCGCGCAAGGCGAACGAGACCGGCGTCGAGCTGGCCACCGTCGGCGCGACCCCGAAGCAGGTCGCCCAGCTGCAGCAGCTCGTCGACGACGGCAAGCTCACCGATAAACTGGCCCGCCAGGTCCTCGAAGGCGTCGTCGCCGGTGAGGGCGACCCGGCGCAGATCATGCAGGCCCGGGGGATCGAGGTCGTCTCCGACTCGGGCGCGCTGACCGCCGCCGTCGACGAGGCCATCGCCGCCAACCCCGAGATCGCGGACAAGATCCGGGGCGGCAACGTCGCGGCGGCCGGGGTGATCATCGGCGCGGTGATGAAGGCGACCAAGGGTCAGGCGGACGCCAAGACCGTCCGGGAGCTGGTCATCAGCCGGCTCAGCTGAGCCCGCCGTGCTCCGGCCGACGGCTGGGGCGCGGCTACCCGGTCGGGGTCGGCGTCGGTGACACCGACTCGAAGGGTGCCACCTTTCGGGTCAGGGACACCTGCGCCAGCCCCGTCCCACCCACGTGGATGTCGTCGTACGCCTGCAGCGCGACGCTTCCGTTGCCGTCCGGCGCGGAGAAGTAGAGCACGGACATGGCCAGCGGCAACGGCGTACCCGATTCGAGACCGCGAAGGCCCGCGCCGCCGGTCGAGCCCTGGATCATGAGCAGGCTGGAGTCCTCGGTGGCCCCGGAGGCGGGCTCGGCGGGGAGCGTCGAGACCGACCGGGCGTGCAGGTGGCCGGCCAGGATGAGCGGGCAGTGCCCGGCGATCGGCCCGGCCGCGACCGGATCGTGCACCAGCGCCACGTCGACCTTGCCGCCCTGGGCGTCGATGGTGCGGGCGAGCTTCGCCCCGGTCGACTTGACCAGCTCGGTGGTCTTGTCGGTGAGCAGGGAGTCGTCCGCCCGGGTCTGTTTGTCGGGAGTGAACCGGGGGTCGCCGATCCCGGCGAAGGTCAGCCCCTTGACGGTGGTGACGCCGTTCTCCAGGACGATCGCGTTCGGCTGCTGCGCGACCTCTGCCGAGGTCCGCGCCGAGTCGTGGTTGCCTCGGATGTAGATGTAGGGCACCTTGAGCAGCGCGATCGAGTCGGCGTAGGAGCTCTCCATCTCGCTGCCCCAGTCGTTGATGTCGCCCGTGTCCACCACGACGTCGATCTTGAACTGTTCGACGACGGACCGCACGACGGTCCACGCCCCCGGGTTCAGGTGCATGTCCGAGATGTGCAGTACGCGTACCGTCCCGGGCGCGGGGTCATAGGTGGGCAGCGATGACAGCGTGCTGTAGAGCGTGGAGACGTTGTTGACCAGCTTCTGCAGCTGATCGGCGTACGCGGTGTAGTTCTGCGCGATCTTCCGCGCGTCGCCGACGACGGCCGGGGCGTTGGCGAGCAACCCGTCGTAGCGAGGCTCGGCCAGGGCGTCCGCCCGGAAGGTGGCGAGCGCGACGCCCAGCGATCCGCCGGTCACCACCAACGCCAGGCCACCGCACAACGCCACCCGACTCATCCGCCGGAAGACGAGAGCGGCCAGCGCCATCGAGGCGAGGATCGAGACCGACAGCGTCCGCAGGACGAGCCGCACGAGGCCGCTGAGCACGTCGTCGACCGCGTGCTCACTGGCCCGGGTGATCGCGGTGCGGTCCGAGATGAGCGCCTCGGTGCGGCCGCGGTCCAGTGACTCCATCTTCACCGAGATGTGCGCGGGCCCGTCGTGGGTGTCGAAGCTGAGCGACCCCAGCGGCGGGATGTCGACCTCGCTGTCCCCGTAGAGCGTGGGCTCCATCGACAGGGTGGCCTGGAACGGGCCGACCGGAGTCGAGGTGTGGGCGCCGAGGGCGACCCCGATCCAGACTCCGGCGAGGGTGACGATCACGACGCCGAGGATGCGCAGCGCACCGCGCAGCCCTTTGCCGTCGAAGACCGTCTTAACCCGTTGCCGCCACATCAACCAAGACTTACCCGAAGAATCCTGTCATCGCTACTTTCAGGCTCGCCGCGTCCGTCCTTATTGCTGGTCAGGACCCAGATAGAGCCATCGGGAGCGAGTGCGGCGTGTCGCAGCCGGCCGTACTCGTCCACCAATCCCGCGACCGGCGGGCCGGCCAGCGTCCCGGCCGAGCCGTCGAGCGGCAGCATCCACAACCGCTTCCCCCGCAGGCAGGCCGCGATCAGCCGATCCTTGACGATCGTCGCCCCCGAGCAGGAGGCCTCCTCAGGCTTCCAGGCGACGATCGGGTCGACGAACCGTGCATCGTGGGCCGCGCCCTCCACGTCGGGCCAGCCGTAGTTCTTGCCCGGCTCGATGCGGTTGATCTCGTCCCAGGTGTTCTGGCCGAACTCGGTCGCCCACATGTGCCCGCCCGAGTCCCAGGCGAAACCCTGCACATTGCGATGCCCGTAGGACCAGACCAGCGAGTCGCCGAACGGGTTACCCGGGGCGGGCTTGCCGTCGGCGGTCATCCGCAGGATCTTGCCGCCGAGGCTCTTGAGGTCCTGGGAGTTGCCCCGATGCGAGGCGTCGCCGGTGCCCGCGTACAGGAAGCCGTCCGGTCCGAACGCGAGCCGGCCGCCGTTGTGGATCCCCGAGATCGGGATGCCCGTCACGATCGGCTGCGGCCGCTCGCCGACCTTCCAGCGGGCGATCCGGTTGTCCTGCTTGGTCGTGTAGTACAGGAACAGCGTCTTGTCCTGGGCGTACTGCGGCGACGCCGCGATGCCCATGAGGCCGCCCTCGCCGTTCGAGTCCGACTCGGTGATCTTGCCGACCTCGGTCGCGGCTCCCTCCCGCACTGCGAGGATCCGGCCGCTGTCCCGCTCGGTGACCAGGGCGGACCCGTCCGGGAGGAAGGCGACGCCCCACGGTACCTCGAGCTTGTCCACCAGCACGGTCGTGCCGGCGACCGCCGGCGGCTTCGTACTCTCGACCGAGGTGGGCACCGTCGGCGCGGACGCCGCCACGGAATCCGGGTCGCGGGTCTCGGAACAGCCGGTGAGCCCGGCTCCCACGGTCACAGTCGCGATCGCCAAAGCGAGGGCACGGCGCATAGGAGCAACCCTACGCACGGGGGTGCTGCGTGTCGTCATGAAGACGACGACACCGCACCCAGTCGAACGGTTCCCCTCGCATATCGATTTGCCACCGTCTGTGGTGCCGAGGTGGGATCAGTGGTATGCCGAAGATCCGCAACGTCTCGTTCGACTGCGCCGACCCGTACGCGCTCGCCCGGTTCTGGGCCGAGGTCATGCACACCCAGCTGGACTCCGACCATCAGCCGGACGACGAGGAGACCGCCATCCAGCCGCCCGACGGGCCGGCGTTGTACTTCCAGCGCGTACCCGAGCCGAAGTCCGTCAAGAACCGGGTGCACGTCTGCCTCACCCCGGAGATCCGCCGGGACGCCGAGGTCGAGCGCATCCTGGGCCTCGGAGCCACCCTCGTCGCCGACCACCGCCGCCCCGACGGGCTCGGCTGGGCGGTCCTGGCCGACCCCGAGGGCAACGAATTCTGCGTACTGCGCAGCGAGGAGGAGCGCGCCGCGGCATAGGCTGAGGGCGTGAAGATCTGGATCTCCCACCCCGACGCCGTCGAGTTCCTGGGGCCGTTGCCGGACGGGGCGGACCTCGCGTTCCTGCCCACCCCCAGCTCCCCGCTCCCGGGCGACCCGGCCGAGGTGGAGTTCTGGGTGCCGCCGTTCCTGTCCGGCGGCAGCACCACCGTGCTGCTGCCGCAGATGACCTCGCTCAAGGTGGTCCAGTTGCTCTCGGCGGGCGCCGACGCGTGGGCGGCCAAGGTGCCCGCCGGCGTCACGCTCTGCGACGCCCGGGGAGTGCACGACTCCAGCACGTCGGAGTGGGTGGTCGCGGCAATTCTCAGCTCGTTGCGGCGGTTCGATCATTTCGCGCGAGCCCAGGCGGAGCCCCGGTGGTCGTACGCCGACGTGACGCCGACGGACGAACTGGCCGGCAAACGTGTCCTCGTCATCGGCGCCGGATCGATCGGATCGGCGGTGGCCCGGCGACTGGAACCGTTCGAGGTGTCGCTGACCTTCGTGGCGCGCACCGCTCGCCCGGCCGACGGCGTACGCGGAGTGGACGAACTGCCGCAGCTTCTGCCCGCAGCCGATGTCGTGGTGCTGCTGATCCCGCTGACGCCGGAGACCACCGGACTGGTGGACAAGGCGTTCCTGGCCGCGATGCCGGACGGGGCGCTGCTGGTCAACGCCGCCCGAGGGCCGGTCGCGTCGACCGACGCCCTGGTCGCCGAACTGGGCACGGGCCGGCTGTGGGCCGCGCTGGACGTCACCGATCCCGAGCCGCTGCCCCTCGACAATCCGCTGTGGACGATGCCGAACGTCCTGATCACGCCACACGTGGCGGGTTCGGTCCGGGGCGTACTCCGGCGGGGCTACCAGCTCGCCGGAGCCCAGCTGCGCCGGTACGCCGCAGGTCAGGAGCTGGTCAACGTCGTCCGCGACGGCTACTGAGCCCGTTCATCGCGCGGCCGCTGAGCCTTTGGACGGCTGCTGAGCCTTGAGCGGGAGCCGGCCTCGCTTACTGGGCCTGCTCGAGTTCCTTGCCGCTGGCCGCGACCAGCCTGGGAAGGTCCACCGGGCGTACGGCGGTCAGCGTGATGCGGGTGCCGTCGGTGAGGACGGCCTGCGCCTTGTCGCGGCCGGCTGGGACGAGGGCCTCGATCCGGGACCATTCGATCTTCCGGCTACCGAGCAACGCGCGTACGCGTACCCCGTTCGAGTCGGCGTCGGTGCCCGAGCGCCAGGCCCAGACGGCGAAGACGAAGATCCCCAGCGGCACGAAGAAGAACCATCCCGAAGCCCGGAGCAGGGGCAACGCGCCGATGGCGGCGATGAGGCCGGCGACCGGTAGGGCGGTCGGCTGACGGAAGCTGGTCACCTGCGGATTGTCGCATGTCGTGGTAAGTGTCAGACATCACGGCAATACTGTCGGGGTTGGTGCGGCAGCGGCGCTGGAGCCAATCGGGAGGTTGCGATGTCCGTACTGCTCATGATCGGGACCGGTAAGGGCCTCTTCCTGGCCCGGCGCGACGAGGTGGGGCAGGCGTGGCAAGTCAGTGTGCCGCACTTCCCGATGACGGCGATCTACGCGGTGGGCATCGACCCGCGGCCCGCGCAGCCGAGGCTGCTGGCCGCGATCGACAGCTCCCACTTCGGGCCGAGCGTGGCGGTCAGCGACGATCTGGGCGCCTCGTGGCGGGAGCCGGAGGAGGCGCCCATCGCCTTCCCGGCCGGGACTGATACCTCGCTGCGCCGTGTGTGGGCGTTCGCGCCCGGGTCGGCGGCGGGCGATCCGTCGGTCGTCTGGGCCGGCACCGAGCCGTCGGCGTTGTTCAAGTCGGTCGACGGCGGGATCACCTATGAGCTGGTGCGCAGCCTGTGGGAGCACCCGCACCGGACGCAGTGGGGCGAGGGGTTCGGCGGCCAGGCGATCCACACGATCAGCCCGCATCCGGCCGACCCCGAGCGCGTCCTGGTCGCGATGTCCACCGGCGGGGTCTACCGCACGACCGACGGCGGGCAGACCTGGACGGCCAGCAACACCGGGATCAAGGCGTACTTCCTGCCCGACCAGTTCCCCGAGTTCGGCCAGTGCGTACACAAGGTGGCCCGCGATCACGCCAACCCCGATCGGCTCTACCTCCAGAACCACCACGGCGTCTACCGCTCCGACGACGACGGCGTCACCTGGACGTCGATCGCCGATGGCCTGCCCAGCGATTTCGGCTTCCCGGTGGTGGCCCACCCCACGCGGGGTGACACGCTGTGGAACTTCCCGCTGACCGCCGACGGCAGCCGCTTCGCGCCCGACTTCAAGTGCCAGGTCTACCGCAGCACCGACGCCGGGAAGTCCTGGCAGGCGCAGTCGGCCGGGCTGCCGGTCGAGCCCTACTACTCGACCGTGCTGCGCGACGCGATGTGCACCGACACCGCCGATCCCGCCGGGGTGTACTTCGGCGGCCGGAGCGGCGAGGTCTACGCCAGCGCCGACGAAGGGGAGAGCTGGGGGCGGGTCGCCACCCAACTGCCGGGCATCCTCTGCCTGCGGGCGGTCGAACTGTGAGCGTCACCGTGCTGGTGCCGTCCGCTCTGCGTACGGAGATCGCGGGGGCGAAGTCGGTCGCCGTCGACACGACGGGTGACCTCGGCGCGGTCCTGGCCGAGGTCGAGCGGCGCTGGCCGCGCCTCGGCCGTCGCCTCCGTGACGAACAAGGACAGCTCCGGCGCTACGTCAACGTCTACGTCGACGGGGAAGACTGCCGCGGCCTGGCCGGGCTCGCCACGCCCATCGCCGACGGGGCGGAGATTCAAGTGCTCCCGTCAGTCGCCGGCGGTGCCGAGTTCACGGCGGCCGATGGTGACAAGGTCCTCGCCGCCAACTTCGCCGACTGGGTACGCGACCTCGGCCTCACCGTCGAAGAAGTGGGCGCCGACTACGCCACGCTCCGGCTGCCCTGGTCCGGTCGACTGGCCCGAGAAGGCGGCGCACTCTCCGGCCAAGCGCTGATGGCGGCGGCCGACACCGCGACCGTCATGGCGATCAGCTCCGCCAAGGGCGGCTTCGGACCGATGACGACCGTGCAGCTCAACGCCACCTTTCAGCGTCCCGTCGTCGGCGTCGACGTGCTGGTGACCGCCCGGCTGACCAAGCTCGGCCGGTCGATGGCGTTCGCCCAGGTCGACATGGTGGCCGGCGGGGTTCTGGCCGCTCAGGCCACCACCGTGTACGCCCTCCTCTGACTCGCTCCGCTCGCCGCCCGCGGCACCCGCTCGTCGCCCGCGGCACCCGCTCGTCGCCCGCGGCACCCGCTCGCCGCCCGCGTCACCCGCTCGCCGCCCGCGTCACCCGCTCGCCGCCCGCGTCACCCGCTCGCCGCCCGCGGCACCCGCTCGCCGCCCGCAGCACCCGCTCGTCGCCCGCAGCACCCGCTCGCCCCGTGCGCGGCGCTGTCCACTGCACCCACCGCGCTGCCCTCTGCGCGCACCGCACTGCGCCCTCTGCGCGCACCGCACTGCGCCCACTGCGCGCACCGCACTGCGCCCACTGCGCGCGCCGCACTGCGCTCGCCCAAGATCGTCGGCTGCCGACGATCATCTCCGTATTTCGGCCATGAGTGTCGGCAGCCGACGATCTTGGACCGGGGAATCTCCATGAACGGCGGTGGCCGACGATCTTGCGGTGAGCGCAGTGAGCACGGTGAGCACGGTGGGCAGCGCGGCGGATCGCACCTACTCAGGCGCGCCCATACGTAGGCGCCCGTTCGAGTCGATCACGAGCGCCGGGGAACGATCAGGGTCGTGTGGACACGACACGCCGGTCGATCATGGCCGATAGTTCATGATCGCGCGGAAAGCAACCGGGAGGCGGCGGCAGCGGGGGCGGGGGGAGGGGTTAGTAGCCCGCCCGCCTACGGCGGGACCCTGAGCGGGTGAAAGCCGCCCGCGAATCGGGGCGAACCGTAACAAGTTGGGGCGGCTTTCGTACTAGAGGAGGGTGGACCAGAAGGGGACGGGCTTCGGGGAGGGGAGCGGCTCGGCTGTGCCGACGCCGAACTCCCGGTGGAGGTAGTCCGCCAGGGTGTCGCCGTAGCTGACGACGTCGGTCTGCATGACGGACAGCACCGGCAGGTCGGCGATGTCGAGGGCGGGGGCGTATCGGTGGCCGTGGACGGGCACGAGCACCGGGGCTTGGGCCAGCGCCCGGCGGGCCACGCCGATCGCCTTGTCCGTGCTCCTCGGTTTGATGCCCCAGCTGTTGAGCCAGAAGTCGTTCTCCTCGACGTCGAAGAGCACGCCTTCGATGGGCGCGGAGAGTGCTTCGCCGAGTAGGGCGGGGGAGCCGCGCCAGTCGGGCCAGTGCCGGTCGCCCCCCGGTACGCCGGCCGCCAGGAGTGTGCGGTGGTCGGGGTTGAACCGGAAGCCGAACCGGGTTTCGATGGTGCGGAATTCGTCCCCGGTCAGGCCAGGCCCGACCGGGGACAGAAGCGCGCGCAGGAGCTGGTGTGCCACTGCCTGGGTCAACGGCATGCCGCCAGGATATGCGGATCAGGTCCGGGCTCGGGCGGAAGCGCGGGCCGACAGTAGGGCGGAGGCGGTCGCCAGCAGCAGGCAGGCGCCGGTCACCCAGCCCACGGTGGCCCAGTGCAGCTGGAGGCGTACGGGGGTTTGGGTCTCCTCGGCGAGCCCGTTCGCCATCCCGGCCAGTGCGGGGAGGACGACGGCCAGTCCGAGGAGGGCGCCGACACCGACGACGAAGATCGTCTCGGTGGTCACTGTTCGCCGGATCTGGCGTCGGCTGGCCCCGCTGCGGGCGAGGACGAGCCGGTCGGTTCGGCGGGCTTGGGCCGACATCGCCATCGTCGTCGCGACGGCGATCCCGGTGTAGCCGACCGACAGTCCGATGAGGACGAGTGCGAACAGCCACAACAGGCGCATGTCCTCAGCGAACTCGCCTTCGGCGTACGTCTGGGCGTCGACGATCTTCGCGCCCGCCGCCGGGGATCCCTTGGCTCCCATCGCGAACGCTGTCAGGGCGGACGGGTCGTGCGCCCGGACGACGTCCCGGGGCAGGACGAGGTCCTTCCCGGATTCGGCGACGGGCACCGGGAGGGTCTGCCCGTCCGCGAAGGTGACTTGCCGAGTGCTGGTCGCCTTGAAGGAAGCGCGGCCGTAAGCGTCGAACGCCGAGGAGTCGACGAACACCCGAGTGGTGAGGTCGCCGGAGCCGCCGGTGGCGCGTACGGCGGCGTCGGTCAGCCCGGGGGTGTCGTCGGGCAGCGCGACGGAGATCCCGTGCAGCTCCTGGGCCTTGCCGGCGGGGTACGCCTCCCGCATGGTCGTCACCATGCTGCTGAGCAGCACGGCCAGTCCGACGGTGGCGATGATCGGCGCGGCGGTGGCCGCCGTACGCCGGGTCGAGGTCTGGATCTCGCCCCGCACCAGCATTCCCGTCGCGCCCTGGAGGCGCAGCAGCGGCCAGGTGGCCAGGCGGGCCAGCGGCCCGAGCACCACCGGAGCCCACGCGGTCGCGGCGACGATCGCGGCCATCGCTGTGAACAGGGCGTTGTCGACCCGGTGGGACGCGTCGGCGGAGGCGGTCAGCAGAGCCATCCCCAAGGTCAGGGCCGTGGCCAGGACCGCGCAGATCCAGCGGGCGAGCGTCATCGCACGCCGCTCGACGGACGAGTCGAGCAGGGCCTCCATCGGGCGTACCCGGGCGGAGCGGCGGGCCGCCGACCAGGACCCGGCCAGCCCCACGAGCACTCCTACGACGACGGCTGACAGGATCGGCCCCGCCGTTGGGCGTACCACCAGGTCTGGATTCTCCAGCCCCGAACGGACCAGGAACCGGCCCAGCAGGGGTGCGGTGATCAGGCTGAGCAGCGCCCCCGTGGCCGCCGCCGCGACGCCGATCAGCAGCGACTCGCCCACGATCAGCCGCCGGATCTGGCGGGGCGTGGCCCCGACGAGCCGCAGCAGGGCCAGTTCCGGCGGCGATGCGCGGCTTGGAGGGCGAAGGTGCCCGCGACGACGAAGACGGTCACGAATCCGCCCAGGGTGGCCATGGCGACGAGCAGCTGGGTGCCGAGCCAGCGGATGCGCGCGTCGTGCTCGGGTTCGAGCACCTTGCGCGCGTCCCCGGTGACCACCGCGCCGCGCTCGCCCACGGTGCGCTCGATCTCCACAGTCGACGAACCCCAGACGCCGAGCGCGAGGACCCCCGGCGCGAGCTGCGCGGCCTGCGCGTCGCTCAGGTAATACCCCGGCCCGTCCACGGTGCCGACCACGGTCAGCTCGATCGGCCCGCCGCCGGTCAGCACCGGCACCCGCGTGCCCGGCCGCAAACCCAGCCCGGCGTCCGCGACCAGCTCGCCGTCCGCGGGCGCGCTTCCCTCGATCAACTTGTACGCGCCCAGCAGCGCACTGGACCAGTTGTGCCCGTCCGTCGCGTCCAGCTGCCGGTCGTCGACGACGGCTTGGGCGTAGAAGGCACGGTCGACGACGACCTGGGCGACCCCGGGCTGGGCCGCGAGGTCTGCCCGGAGCTTCTCGGTCTCGGCCGCCGACCAGGGGCGCATCGCCCGGACGACGCCGTCGGCGTTCCCGGCGATGGGGGCGTGGACGACGGCCGGGGCGGCGGCGAACCGTTCGGGTGTGCGGGGCGCGGCCGACGCGTAGACGAGCAGCGAGGTGGCCAGCAGCGTCACGCCGAGCGCGAGTGCGGCGAAGGTTCCGGCGAAGCCGCTGATCCGGCCCCGGATGGTGGACAGCGCGATCATCGGGCACCCGCCTCGAGCCGGGTCATCCGGGTGGCGATCTGCTCGGCGTCGGCACCGCTGAGTTCGCCGGCGACCTGCCCGTCGGCCAGGAAGATCACGCGGTCGGCGTACGCGGCCGCGACGGGATCGTGGGTGACCATGATGATCGTCTGCCCGTACGCGTCGACCGAGCGGCGGAGCAGTCCGAGCACCTCCCGGGAGGTGGTGGTGTCCAGGGCGCCGGTCGGTTCGTCGGCGAACAGCACGTCCGGGCGGGTGATCAGCGCGCGGGCGATCGCCACGCGCTGCTGTTGACCACCGGAGAGTTCGGCCGGCCGATGCTGGGCGCGGTCGGACAGCCCGACCTCGGTCAGGACCGCCAGGATCCGGTCGGCCTTGGGCCGGCGGCCCGCCAGCCGCAGGGGCAGTTCGACGTTCTGCGCCGCCGTCAACGACGCGACCAGGTTGAACGCCTGGAACACGAAGCCGACCCGTTCGCGGCGCAGCAGCGTACGCCGATGCTCGGAGAGCCCGGCCAGCTCCACCCCGGCGAGGGTCACCGAGCCCGAGGTGGGCTCGTCGAGCCCGGCGGCGCACTGCAGCAACGTGGACTTGCCTGAACCGGACGGCCCCATGATCGCGGTGAAGGTGCCCCTGTGGAAGTCCAGGTCGACGCCGGCCAGGGCGGTGACCTGCTGATAGGTCTTCTGGAGGTTCGCGAGACGAACTGTGGTGGACATGCCTTCGATTCCAGTCGGGATCGGCGGCGAGATCATTGCCACAGGTGCGACTTCCGGGGTAGTGCCAGCACTACCGCCGTCCGGGAGTGGATCTAGTTATCGTCGAGGCGTGCAGACCCGGACCGCCTGGCAGGCCATCGCGCAGCGGCCGCTGCGGTTCCTGACGTCGTCCTGGCCGTGGCGCTCGCTGGCGTACCTGGTGAGCGGGGTCGCCGTCGGCGTCGTCACCGGCCTGCTGATGATCGGACTGGCAGCGGCCGGCGTGCTGTTGCTCATCGTCGTCGTCGGGATCGGTGTCCTCGTGGTGACGGCGCTGGCCGGGATCTACGTCGCCCGGTTCGAACGGTGGCGGCTCCGCCTGGTCGATCTCGACCGCGCTCCCGACCCGCACCGGCAGCCGTCCGCGCCCGGGCTCCGGGCCTGGCTGACGACCCGGTTGCGGGAGCAGGCGACCTGGCGGGAGTTCTCCTTCGTCGTCATCTGGCTCGGCGGGCTCTGGTTCGTCGACCTGGGCGTACTCGCCTTGACGTTGTGGCTGCCCTTCTACTTCATGAGCGTCCCGATCGCGGATCCGAACACCTGGCCCTGGATGATCATCGGGATCGCCATGCTGCTCCCGGCCCCGTACACGATCACCGCCTGGGCCGGCGCCCGCGCCGCCCTGACCCGGGCGCTCCTCGCTCCGCGGGACGACGAGCTGGGCGTACGCCTGGAGGAGGTGACGTTGTCCCGGGCCCGGCTGGTCGACGCCTTCGAATCCGAGCGGCGTCGCATCGAACGGGACCTGCACGACGGCGCGCAGCAGCGCCTGGTGTCGCTCAGCATGAATCTCGGGCTGGCCCGGCTGGACGCCGCGCCGGGCTCACCGGTGGAAACGCAGCTGGCCGCCGCCCAGGAGCAGGTCTCCCAGGTGCTGAGCGAACTGCGTGACCTCGTCCGCGGGGTGCATCCGCAGGTGCTCGACGATCACGGGCTGGCCGCCGCCATCGACGAGATCGCCGACCGCTCGCCGATTCCGGTCACCGTCGACATCCGCCTGCCCGGCCGGGTCACCGGGGCGGTCGAGCTGACGGCGTACTTCGTGATCGCCGAGGCGCTCGCGAACATCGCCAAGCACTCCGGGGCGAGTCAGGCAACCGTGCGTGGCCGTCTCGAACCGGACCTCCTCGTCATCGAAGTACGCGACAACGGCGTCGGCGGCGCGGATCCGGCCGACGGCACCGGCCTGACCGGGCTGGCCGATCGGGTCGCGGTCGTCGACGGCCGCGTACGCCTGTCGAGCCCGTCCGGCGGCCCGACCCTGCTTCACGTGGAGATCCCATGCCACTCCGTGTAGTGCTCGCCGAGGACTCGCTGCTGTTGCGCGAGGGCCTGATCGGGCTGCTGGGCCGGTTCGGCCACGAGGTCGTCGACGCGGTGGGGGAGGCGGGCGCGATCGCCGCCGCCGTCCGCAGCGCCCAGCCGGACCTGCTGATCACCGACGTACGCATGCCGCCGGGCAACGCGGACGACGGGCTGAAGGCGGCCGTCGATCTGCGGCAGGAGCGTCCCGAGCTGCCCGTGCTCGTGCTGAGCCAGTACGTCGAGCAGTCCTACGCGGTGCGGCTGCTCGACTCGGGCGGTGGTCTGGCGGTCGGCTACCTGCTCAAGGATCGCGTCGGGGCGATCACCGACTTCGTGCAGGCCGTCGAACGGGTGGCCGCGGGCGGCACCGTCGTCGACCCCGAGGTCGTACGCCAGCTGCTCCGCCGACGCCGGGATCCCCTCGAACGGCTCAGCGCCCGGGAGCGCGAGGTCCTGGCGTTGATGGCGGAGGGCCGGTCGAACGCGGCCGTCGCCAAGCAGCTGTTCGTCACCGAGGCGGCCGTGAACAAACACGTACGCAGCATCTTCGCCAAGCTCGACCTGCCGCAGGACACCGAGGACCACCGGCGGGTGCTGGCCGTCCTCGCCTACCTCCGCGCCTAGCCTCAAAGCAGCAGATCACGGTTACGCATGCCTCCCGCTGCGGGTTTGGCCTGCGTAACCGTGATCTGCAAGGTGGCTCTGACGGTAGAGAGTCAGGCGGTGTAGCCGGGCATCGGGTACGCCGCGAGCAGGTCGCGAACCTCGCCGGCGATCCGGTCGAGGGCAGCGGTGTCCTCCTTGACGGCGGCCGTCACCGTCTGGTCCATCCACTCGGCGACCTGCGGCATCTGCGCCTCGGTGAGGCCCCGCGTGGTGAGCGCGGCGGTGCCGAGCCGGATGCCGGACGGGTCGAACGGGCGGCGGGTGTCGAACGGAACCCCGTTGAAGTTCAGCTCGATCCCGGCCGCGTCCAGCGCCTTGGCGGCCGGCTTGCCGGGGATGCCCTTGCTGGTCAGGTCGATGAGGATCAGGTGGTTGTCGGTACCGCCGGAGACCAGGTCGAAGCCACGCTCGTTGAGCGCCACCGCCAGGGCCGACGCGTTCGCGACGATCTGGTGCGCGTACCCCTTGAAGGACGGCTGGGCCGCCTCGTGGAGGGCGACCGCGATGCCGGCGGTGGTGTGGTTGTGCGGGCCGCCCTGCAGGCCGGGGAAGACGGCCTTATCCACGACGGTGGCGTGCTCGGCCTTGGCCATGATCATGGCGCCGCGCGGGCCGCGCAGGGTCTTGTGCGTGGTGGTGGTGACGACGTCGGCCAGGCCGATCGGCGACGGGTGCGCGCCGCCCGCGATCAGGCCCGCGATGTGCGCGATGTCGGCCATCAGGATCGCGCCGACCTCGGCGGCGATCTCGGCGAACGCCGGGAAGTCGATCGTGCGCGGGATGGCGGTGCCGCCCGCGATGATCAGCTTCGGCCGCTCGGCCAGGGCCAGCTCCCGGACCTTGGACATGTCGACGCGACCGGTCTCCGGCTCGACGCCGTAGTGCACCGGGCGGAACCACTTGCCGGTGATCGACACGGGCGAGCCGTGCGTGAGGTGGCCGCCGTGCGCGAGCGACATGCTCATCACGGTGTCGCCCGGCTGCAGGAAGGCGAGGTAGATCGCGAGGTTGGCCGGGGAGCCGGAGTACGGCTGCACGTTGGCGTGCTCGGCGCCGAACACGGCCTTCGCGCGCTCGACGGCGAGGCTCTCGATCGGGTCGATGAGCTGCTGGCCCTCGTAGTAGCGCTTGCCGGCGTAGCCCTCGGAGTACTTGTTCGTCAGCACCGTGCCGGTCGCCTCGAGGACCGCGGAGGAGACGTAGTTCTCGGACGCGATCATGCGCAACTTGTCGTGCTGGCGCTGGGCTTCGGACTCGATCAGGTCGGCGAGAGCGGGATCCTCGGCCGCGAGGTGGGAGATCTTCGGCTCGTGCATTGGGTCAACCTCCTGGCAGACGTAACCCGGCCCGCACCCAGGCGCACGGTGCGTGTGGCCGATCGGATCGCTCCCCGGTGGTTCTCCACCCGAAGTTCGGCGCCAGTCGCGACCTGTCGAAGTTTAGGCCACCTCGTCGGCGGCCTCCCCGGCGGTTCCCGTCGTGGTGTTGACACTTAACCGGTTCAGTGATGTGATGGCGCTCTCACGGACAACCCGACGCCTCAAGGAGTACGCCCATGCTCCGGCGCTTCTGCCTGCTGCTCGCGGCATGCCTCGCCGTCGTCCTGCCCGTCACCCCGGCGTACGCGTCGGACTCGGGTCATGTCACCCGTCAGGGGACCCAGCTGAAGCTGAACGGCAAGCCGTTCAAGTTCTACGGCGGCAACAACTACTACCTGATGTATCAGTCGCCGGCGATGGCCGACGACGTCTTCGCCGACGCCCAGGCGGCCGGGTTCACCGTGCTGCGTACCTGGGCGTGGCTGGACATCGGCAACACCGACGGCAGCGACTCGGTCGCCGGCAAGGCCAACGGCGTCTACCTCCAGTACTGGGACCCGGTGGCGGGCGCGCCCGCGTACAACGACGGGCCGGACGGGCTGGAGCGTCTCGACTACGTCCTCTATCGGGCGCGGCAGAGCGGGATCAAGCTCGTCCTCGCGTTCACCAACAACTGGAGCGACTTCGGCGGCATGGACCAGTACGTGCGCTGGGCCGGGCTGTCGCACCACGACGACTTCTACACCGACGCCCGGATCAAGGGCTGGTACAAGGATTGGATCAGTCATCTGCTGAACCGGACCAACACCCTGACCGGGGTGAAGTACTCCGACGACCCGACCGTGATGACCTGGGAGCTGGCCAACGAGCCGCGGTGCCAGGGCTCCGGCGGGTACCCGACCTCGGACGCCTGCGGCATGCAGCACCCGGAGACGATCACGGCCTGGGCCGACGAGATGACCCGGCATGTGAAGTCGGTCGACCCCAAGCACCTGGTCAGCGTCGGCGAAGAGGGCTTCACCTGCGCCAACCTCGGCACCGACGACTGGACCACCAACTGCGGGCCGGGCACCGACAGCGCCGCGCTCACCGCACTGCCCGCCGTCGACGTGATGTCCTTCCACCTCTACCCGGACGGCTGGGGCAAGACCGCGTCGTGGGGCACGCAGTGGATCACCGACCACATCGCCACGGCCCGACGCCTCGGCAAAGCCGTGATGCTCGGCGAGTTCGGCTACAAGGACAAGGCGACCCGCAACCCGGTCTATCGCGAGTGGACGGACGCGGTGCGGGCCGCCGGCGGCAACGGCTTCCTCTACTGGATCCTGTCCGGCTCACAGGACGACGGGACGCTCTACCCCGACTACGACGGGTTCACCGTCTACTGCCCGAGCCCGGTCTGCGCGACGATCGCCAACGGCGGCGACGAGCTGGTCCACGGCCAGCGCAGCCGGCCGCCGGTCGCCGACCACGACACCGCCGTCACCGAGTTCGACACCCCGATCGGGCTGCACCCGCTGGCCAACGACGTGGCGTACCGGACGTATCTGCGGCCCGCGTCGCTCGATCTGCAACCCGACGTGGCCGGGGTGCAGACCTCGGTCACGGTCACCGGAGGCACGTTCACGGCAAGCTCGGGGGACGTGGGCTTCGCGCCGGCCGCCGGGTTCGTGGGCAAGGCGATCGCACACTATGTCGTACGCGACGCGGCCGGTCGCCTGTCGAACGTGGCGGACCTCCAGGCGACCGTCAAACCCGACCCGACGGCGGCGATCCTCATCGAGTCGTGGGAGTCCGGAGTGGACGGCTGGGCTCCGGGCAGCTGGCAGGCCAACGCCGGCACCGTGGCGCAGACCGCCGACTTCCATACCGACGGGGCGTACGGGCTGCACATCGAGGCGGCCGACGGCGGATGGTTCGGCTTCACCCCGGCTCAGCCGCTGAACATCGCGGGCAAGGCCACCCTGAAGTACGACATCCGCGCCGGGGCGGCCGCGGGCACCTCGACCACGGTCGCACTGCAGGTCGGCGCGGGCTGGGCCTGGTGCCAGGGCTCGTGGACCTGGGTACCGCAGGGCAGTTCCACCACGATCGAGATCGACCTCTTCAACGGAGTGTCGTGCGACCAGACCGCGCTGGGCGAGGTCCACGGCGTCCTGATCTACGTCAGCTCCGGCGACTTCGACCTGGACAACGTCCGGGCCGAATAGCCGGGCTCCGCAGCGGCGCCGGCCGGCGTAGGAGTGGGAGCCGCCCGGCCGGCGCTTCCCCTCGTGATCATTGCGCCAGCCATGCTGCTTCGGGCTGCGAAATGCCCGAAGCAACCGCATGGCTGGCGCGATGATCATGCTTGTGCGGTAGGGCGGAAAACCCAGGCGCGGAGCAGGACGAACCGGAGGAGCGTCGCGAGCAGGTTCGCGCCGATGAGGACCACCATCTCGGCCGGGCGGGCGGGCGTACCGGTGACCGCGTGGAGCAACGCGAGCGACCCGCTGGTGAGGACCAGCCCCAGCCCGAAGATCAGCAGGCCCTGGGCTTGGTGCCGCAGCGCGTCCGCCGATCCGCGTACGCCGAAGGTCAGCCGCCGGTTCGCCGCGGTATTCGCCACCGCCGTGATCAGCAGCGCGAGCAGATTGGCGCCCTGTGCGCCCAGCGCCGACGCGAACCCCGCATACAGCAGCAGGTACGCCAACGTGCTGGCGACCCCGACGCCGCCGAACCGGATGAGCTGCCCGAGCAGGGTGGTCTCGGCGTCCTGGCGGCCCCGGCCGAGCCGTTCGCGCAACTGTGCCAAGGGCAGCGCGCCGGTCAGCAGGTTGCGCCCGACCCGAGCGATCCCGCGCAGGTCGGCCTTGATGGTCGCGACGATGTCGACCCGGCTGTCCGGATCGTCGACCCAGTCGACCGGCACCTCGTGGATGCGCATCCCGGCGTTCTGCGCCAGGACGAGCAGTTCGGTGTCGAAGAACCAGCCGGTGTCCTCGACGAGCGGCAGCAACTCCCGCGCGACGTCGGCCCGGATGGCCTTGAACCCGCATTGGGCGTCGGAGAACGACGCGGCCAGTGTGCCGCGCAGCAGCAGGTTGTAGCCCCGGGAGATCACCTCCCGTTTGGCTCCGCGCACCACGCGGGACTGCCGGGCCAGCCGGCTGCCGATCGCGAGGTCGGAGTGGCCCGTGATCAACGGCGCGATCAGCGGCAGCAGCGCCGCCAGGTCGGTGGACAGGTCCACATCCATGTACGCCAGCACGGCGGCATCGGAGCTGGACCAGACGTGCCGCAGGGCGCGGCCTCGGCCCTTCTGCTCCAGGCGTACCACTCGGGTGTGCGAGAGGGTGGCCGCGAGACTGGCGGCGACCAGCGGTGTCTCGTCGACGGAGGCGTTGTCGGCGATCGTGATCCGGAAGGTGTAGGGCAGGTGCTGAGTGAGGTACGCGTGCAGCCGCCGGACGCTCGGCCCGAGGTCGGCCTCCTCGTTGTAGACCGGGATGACCACGTCCAGGACGAGTTCCCGCTGGCCGGCGGGGTGCACGAGACCGGGTGAAAGGGTCGGCGCTGTCATGACGTCCAGGTTGGCCGGGCCGGGTCAGCGGCGGATCGGCCCGGCCTGGACGTCACCTGTGAGTCGGGAGGTCAGGCGGGCTCGTTGCCGGGCTTCCACTTGATCGAGCAGCCCGTGCTGGGCCAGTGCGGTTCGGCCACGGTCTCGCCCGCGAGCACCGCGTCGACCGCCGCCGCCAGCGACTCTCCGGTGGCGGTCGCACCGCTCTTGGGCCGGGAGTCGTCGAACTGCCCCCGGTACGCCAGCGGCCGCCGCCCCTCGGCGTCAGCTGGCCCGTAAAGGAACAGGTCCGGGGTGCACGCGGCCCGGTAGGCGGTCGCGACCTGCTGGCTCTCGTCGTGCAGGTACGCGAATCCGAACCCGGCCCGCTCGGTCTGCTCCACGAGTTTGGCCGGCGCGTCGTCCGGATAGTTCTCGACGTCGTTGGCGCTGATCGCCACCGTGGCGAGGCCGAGCTTGGCGTATCGGGTGGTCAGCTCGCCGAGCGCCGCCTCGATGTGCCGCACGTACGGGCAGTGGTTGGACAGGAACGCCACGAGCAGCGCCGGGGACTCCCGGTAGTCGTCCAGGGAGACGGGCTCGCCGGTCGCGGCGGAGGGCAGGGTGAAGGCGGGCGCGGGGGTGCCCAGTTCCACCATGAAGGAGTTGACGGCCATACGCCCCAACGTATCCCGCTCATGTGAACGCCGGCCGCCCCAACCCTCAGGATGGGACGACCGGCGTCCGGGAAGGAGTCGGGTCAGTCGGGGACGCGGCGGTACGCCCCGTCGCTGGCGCTGGTCGTCATCGACGCGTACGCCCGCAGCGCCGCGCTGATCGGCCGGACCCGGTCGACCGGCGTGTAGGGCCGATCGCGCTTGTCCTGGGCGACGCGCCGGGCGTCGAGGACGTCCTGCGGCACCTCCAGGACGAGGCTGCGCGCCGGGATGTCGATGCTGATGATGTCGCCGGGCTCGACGAGCGCGATGAGACCGCCGCCGGCCGCCTCGGGCGAGATGTGCCCGATCGACAGCCCGCTGGTGCCGCCGGAGAACCGGCCGTCGGTGATCAGCGCGCAGCTCTTGCCGAGGCCCCGCCCCTTGAGGAAGGAGGTCGGGTAGAGCATCTCCTGCATGCCCGGCCCGCCCTTGGGTCCCTCGTAGCGGATGACCACGACGTCGCCGGGGACGATCTGGCCGGCGAGGATGCCGGTGACCGCGTCGTCCTGGGACTCGAACACCTTCGCCGGTCCGCTGAAGCGCCAGACCTCCTCGGGCACGCCCGCCGTCTTGACCACGCAGCCGTCCTCGGCGAGGTTGCCGTGGAGCACGGCGAGCCCGCCGTCGGCGGTGTACGCGTGCTCGACCGAGCGGATGCAGCCGCCCGCCGCGTCGGTGTCCAGCGTCGCCCACCGGTTCTGCGTGGAGAACGGCTCAGTCGTACGCACTCCGCCCGGAGCGGCGTGGAACAGCTCTATGGCCGCGTCGCTGGTAGACCCGCTGCGGATGTCCCACTCGGCCAGCCACGACGTCAGGTCGGGGGAGTGCACGGAGTGGACGTCGCGGTGCAGCATCCCGCCGCGGTCGAGTTCACCGAGGATGGCGGGGATGCCGCCGGCCCGGTGGACGTCTTCCATGTGGTACTTCGGCGAGTTCGGCGCCACCTTGGCCACGCAGGGCACCCGCCGCGAGACGGCGTCGATGTCGGCGACGCCGAAGTCCAGCTCGGCCTCGCGGGCCGCGGCGAGCAGGTGCAGCACGGTGTTGGTCGAGCCGCCCATCGCGACGTCGAGCGCGACCGCGTTCTCGAACGCCTCGCGAGTGGCGATCGCCCGGGGCAGCACCGAGGCGTCGTCGCCGTCGTAGTAGCGCTTGCACAGGTCGACGATCAGGCTGCCGGCCCGCTCGAACAGCTCCTTGCGGGCGGCGTGGGTGGCCAGCGTGGACCCGTTGCCCGGCAGGGCCAGGCCGATCGCCTCGGTGAGACAGTTCATCGAATTCGCGGTGAACATGCCGGAGCAGGAGCCGCAGGTCGGGCAGGCCGACCGCTCGATGCGGTCCAGGTCCGCCTCGCTCACGGAGTCGTCGGCCGCCGCGACCATCGCGTCGATCAGGTCGAGTTTCTCGTGGACGACGCCCTCGATCGCGACCGTCTTGCCGGCCTCCATCGGGCCGCCGGAGACGAAGACCGTCGGGATGTTGAGCCGCAGCGCGGCCAGCAGCATGCCCGGCGTGATCTTGTCGCAGTTGGAGATGCAGACCAGCGCGTCGGCGCAGTGCGCCTGCACCATGTACTCCACGGCGTCGGCGATCAGCTCGCGGCTCGGCAGCGAGTAGAGCATGCCCGCGTGGCCCATCGCGATGCCGTCGTCGACCGCGATCGTGTTGAACTCGCGACCCACTCCGCCGGCCGCCGCCACCGCGTCGGCGACGAGGCCGCCGAGGTCCTTGAGGTGGACGTGACCCGGTACGAACTGGGTGTAGCTGTTGGCGATGGCGACGATCGGCTTGCCGAAATCGTCGTCGGTCATGCCGGTGGCGCGCCACAGCGCCCGTGCGCCCGCCATAGTCCGGCCGTGCGTGGAGGTCCTCGACCGCAGCTCAACCATGCTGGAAAGTCTGCCACCGAGATCCCGGAACGGCTCGCCGGGCACCCGCCCCGGTCCATCTGTCGGGAACCCGTCGGGTGAACTCCGAATTGTTAACTCCGAATCGCACAGCGGGTGCGGAAAGGATCTTTTCGGTACGGCAGAGTGGAATCGTGCTCCTCCCCTCGGGACTGCCGGCAGCCGCTCCGCTGGAGCGGCCGCTGGTCCTCGCAGCCTCGGTGAGCGCGATAGTCGCGCTGCCGGGCGCCTGGTCCCTGTGGCGGGCGGCCCGTGCCGGCGGCCGGTCCTCCCGCGGCCCCCGGCTGCTTGCCGTCGGGGTCGTGGTGGTCCTGGCCGGGCCGCTCCTCGCAACCTTCGCCGCAGTGGCGTTCCTAGCCGACGGCTGGCAGGACGATCGGCACGAACGCATGATGCTGGGCGCGCTGATCGCGCTCGGGGCCATCGTCGGCGCCCCGATCCTGGGCTGGGGGCTGCTCCGGCTGCCCGGCATCGGCGACACCCCGGGCGTACGCACAAGGCACCTCCTCGACGGGCTGACCATCGGAGCCGCCCTGTTCATCTGCGGCTGGGTGTTCGTCGTGAACCCGAACTCGGCCCTGTTCCCGCTGCCGAGCCGGGGCGGCTGCGTACCGATCGCCGTGGCCGCCGTGCTCACTCCGCTGACCGCCGGGCTGGCCCTGACGCTGTCGAGCCGGGTGCAGCCGCCACGGCGGCCGATCGCGCGGGCGGCCATCGGGGGTGCGCTCGCCGTCGTCGCCGAGACCGCGCTCGGCACCGGCATCTGCTACGGCTTGACCTGGATGATCCTGGTCGGCGGCGGATTGCTGCCGCTCGGCGTCGGGCTGATGGCCGTCCGCCCCCGCTGGCGGGACGTCCGCGCCGAACTGGAGCTGCCCGCCCCGACGTCGGGCCTGCTCACCGCGTTGACCCCGGTCTTCGCCATCCTGGTGGCGACCACGTACCAGGCGTCGCGCAACGAGGGCACCCTCGACCTGCCGACCATCATCGCCGGCATGGTCGTCGGCCTGCTCCTGGTCGCCCGGCAGCAGCTGGGTTACCTCGACGTGAAGCGATACGCCACCCGCCTGGCCGACAGCGAGCGCCACTTCCGGGAGCTGGCCCACACCGACCCGCTGACCGGGCTGAGCAACCGCCGAGGTCTGCTGCGGACCCTGTTCGAGGACGCGGTCGGCGGCCCGCCCTGCACTCTGCTCGCGATCGACCTGGACGGCTTCAAGAACGTCAACGACATGCGGGGCCACGACGTCGGCGACGACGTCCTGGTGGAGGTCGGCCAGCGGCTGCGGCTCAACCTGCGCCCCGGCGACGTGGCGGCCCGCCTCGGCGGCGACGAGTTCGCGGTGCTCATGTGGGCCCGCCCGACCGAGGCGATGCTCGTAGCCGACCGGCTGCTCGGCGTCCTGTGCCGCCCCTATCAGGCCCGTCAGGGCATGGTCTACCTCTCGGCCAGCATCGGCCTCGCCGGCTGCAAGGAGGCCGACAGCGTGCCGATGCTCATGCGCAACGCCGATCTCGCGCTGCGGTTCGCCAAGCAGCGCGGCAAGAACCGGGTCGAGGAGTACTCGCAGGAGTACGACGAATGGCTGCGGCGGCGTACGACGGTCGAGCACGAGCTGCGCGGCGCGATCGAGCGTGACGAACTGCGCGTGGTGTTCCAGCCGGTGGTGTCCCTGCCGTCGATGCGCCCGATCGGGGCCGAGGCGCTCATGCGGTGGCACCATCCCGAACTCGGCACGATCAACCCCGACGAGTTCATTCCGATCGCCGAGGACTCCGGCCTCATCGTCCAGCTCGGCACCTGGGTCCTGAACGAGGCCTGCCGCCAGCTCGCCCGGTGGCTCGCCGACGGCCACGACGTCTGGGTGTCGGTCAACGTCTCGCCGCGCGAACTGCACCCCGCGGAGTATGTGACCCGCGTCGCCGACGTGCTGCGGTCGCATCGCGTACCGGCGTCGCGGCTCGTCTTCGAGGTCACCGAACAGGCCGTCGCCACCGACCTGGAGGAGCTGAAGGCCCGGCTCGCGGCCCTGCGCGACATGGGCGCGCGGATCGCCCTCGACGACTTCGGCTCCGGCTACTCGTCGCTCGGGCAACTGCGCCACCTGCCTGTCGACATCCTCAAGATCGACCACAGCCTGGTCTGGGACACCGGGGTCCGCGAGTCGCAGCCCGCCCCGATGGTGGACGTGGTGGTACGCATGGGGCACCGCCTCGGGCTGGAAGTCATCGCCGAGGGGATCACCGACAAGGCTCAGCGGGCGACGGTGGAGCGGGCCGGCTGCCGATTCGGCCAGGGCAGCCTCTTCGGCTGGGGAGTGCCGGCGGAGCACATGGAAGCGCTGCTCGCTTCGGCCCAGCCGGCCCACGTGCCGCCCGTGATCCCGCCCGCGCTGCCGGCGCAGACGACACCGCTGTCCCAGAAGCTGGGAGAAGTTGACTCAGCGGCTGAGATGCGTAAGAGTTGAGGCCATGTCGACCCGGCACGTCGCCCGAGTACTTACCTGAGCGCACTCTCAGCAAGATCGAGAGTGCGCTAGCCCCGTGCATACAGCACGAGGGCTTTTTTGTTGCTTGAGTTACGGCCGTTGGGGTTACCGAGAGGCAGAAGATGACCAGACCCACACCGGAGGCGCTCGCCCAGCGGGCCGCCGCCCATCGCACGGCGGCCACCCCGCCGCCGCCCGCACCCGTTCAGGTGACCGGCGCGCAGAGCCTGGTCAAGTCGCTCGAGGCGCTCGGAGTAGAGGTGATGTTCGGGATTCCGGGCGGCGCCATCCTCCCGGCGTACGACCCGATCTTCGACTCCTCCGTCCGGCACATCCTCGTCCGCCACGAGCAGGGCGCGGGACACGCGGCGACCGGCTACGCGCAGGCCACCGGCAAGGTGGGCGTCTGCATCGCGACGTCCGGTCCCGGCGCGACCAACCTCGTCACGCCGATCGCCGACGCGTACATGGACTCGGTGCCGATCGTGGCGATCACCGGGCAGGTGGCGCGGCCCTCGATCGGGTCGGACGCCTTCCAGGAGGCCGACATCCAGGGCATCACCCTGCCGATCACCAAGCACAACTTCCTCGTGCAGGAAGGCGAGGACATCCCCCGGATCCTGGCCGAGGCATTCCACCTGGCCGCGACCGGCCGGCCAGGCCCGGTGCTGGTCGACATCCCCAAGGACGTGCTCACCAACCAGACCACCTTCAGCTGGCCGCCGACCCTGGACCTGCCGGGCTACCGGCCGACCCTGCACCCGCACGGCAAGCAGATCCGGGAGGCCGCGCGGCTGATCTCGCAGGCCAAGCGCCCGGTCCTCTACGTCGGCGGCGGCGTGCTGAAGGCGCAGGCGACCGAGGCGCTGAAGGAGCTGGCCGAGCTGACCGGGGCGCCGGTGGTGACCACCCTGATGGCGCGCGGTGCGTTCCCCGACTCGCACCCGCAGCACCTGGGCATGCCCGGCATGCATGGCACCGTCGCCGCGGTGTACGCCCTCCAGCGCTCGGACCTGCTGATCGCCCTGGGCGCGCGGTTCGACGACCGGGTGACCGGCAAGCTGGAGACGTTCGCGCCGGACGCGCACATCATCCACGCCGACATCGACCCCGCCGAGATCGGCAAGAACCGCACGGTGGACGTGCCGATCGTGGGCGACGCCAAGCACGTCATCGAGGAGCTGCTGACCGCCCTCGCCGGGCAGGACGAGACGAGCCGCCGGCGGCTGGCCGAGTGGTGGAGCCAGCTCGACCAGATGCGGACCACCTACCCGCTGGGCTATGACGAGCCCTCCGACGGCACCCTCGCCCCGCAGTACGTCATCGAGCGCATCGGAGCGATCGCCGGACCCGACGCGATCTACGTCGCGGGCGTGGGCCAGCACCAGATGTGGGCCAGCCAGTTCATCAAGTACGAGAAGCCGGGGACCTGGCTGAACTCGGGCGGCCTCGGGACCATGGGGTACGCCGTCCCCGCCGCCATGGGCGCGAAGGTCGGCCGGCCCGGGACGGTGGTCTGGGCGATCGACGGCGACGGCTGCTTCCAGATGACTAACCAGGAGCTGGCGACCTGTGCCCTCGAAGGCATCCCGGTCAAGATCGCCGTGATCAACAACGGCAACCTGGGCATGGTCCGGCAGTGGCAGACGCTGTTCTACGGCGAGCGTTACTCCAACACCGACCTGGGTACGCACAAGCACCGCATCCCCGACTTCGTGAAGCTCGCCGAGGCGCTGGGCTGCATCGGGCTGCGCTGCGAGAGCGCGGCCGACGTCGACAAGACGATCGAGGCCGCGATGGCGATCGACGACGCCCCCGTCGTGGTGGAGTTCGTGGTCGGCAAGGATGCGATGGTGTGGCCGATGGTGGCCGCGGGCACCAGCAACGACGAGATCATGTTCGCCCGGGGCGTGCGCCCCATCTTCGACGAGGACGACCTGTGATGGCCACGAAGCACACGCTGTCGGTTCTGGTGGAGAACAAGCCGGGCGTGCTCGCCCGAGTCTCGGGGCTGTTCTCCCGGCGCGGGTTCAACATCGACTCGCTCGCGGTGGGGGAGACCGAGCACCCGGAGATCTCCCGGATCACCATCGTCGTGGACGCGGAGACCCAGCCGCTGGAGCAGGTCACCAAGCAGCTCAACAAGCTGATCAACGTCCTGAAGATCGTGGAGCTGGAGCCGGCCGCCTCGGTGCAGCGCGAGCTGCTGCTGGTGAAGGTCCGCGCCGATCGGCCGATCCGGTCGCAGGTGCTGGAGACGGTGCAGCTGTTCCGGGCGCGCGTCGTGGACGTGGCCGCGGACGCCCTCACCATCGAGGCGACCGGGACCTCCGAGAAGCTCGACGCGCTGCTGCGCGACCTGGAGCCGTTCGGCATCAAGGAGATGGTGCAGTCGGGCCGGGTCGCCATCGGCCGCGGGTCGCGCTCCATCACCGCCGCGCCCGCGCTCCGATCCGCCGCCTGATCCGTTCTACATATTGAGACATCCCGTCCCACCGTACGGGCCAGTGACGGCCCGGCGGCAGGATGAGCAAGGTTTGCCCAGGAAGGAAGAGTTCAAGTGACCGAGGTTTTCTACGACGACGACGCCGACCTCTCGGTGATCGCCGGCCGCAAGGTCGCGGTGATCGGCTACGGCAGCCAGGGACACGCGCACGCGTTGTCGCTGCGTGACTCGGGCGTCGACGTCCGGGTGGGCCTGCCCGAGGGCTCGAAGAGCCGGGCCAAGGCCGAGGAGCAGGGTCTGCGGGTCGTCACCCCGTTCGAGGCGGCGGCCGAGGCCGACGTCATCATGATCCTCGCGCCGGACACCGCCCAGCGGAAGATCTACGCCGAGGCCATCGAGCCGAACCTGACCGCCGGCAAGGCGCTCTTCTTCGGGCACGGCCTCAACATCCGGTACGGCCTGATCAAGCCGCCCGCCGACGTCGACGTGGCGATGGTCGCGCCGAAGGGCCCGGGTCACCTGGTCCGGCGTCAGTACGTCGACGGCAAGGGCGTGCCGTGTCTGGTCGCCGTCGAGCAGGACCCCACCGGCGGTGCGCTCGCCCTGGCCCTGTCGTACGCCAAGGGCATCGGCGGCACCCGCGCCGGCGTCATCCAGACCACCTTCACCGAGGAGACCGAGACCGACCTCTTCGGCGAGCAGGCGGTCCTCTGCGGCGGCACGGCCGCCCTGGTGCAGACCGGCTTCGAGGTGCTGACCGAGGCGGGCTACTCGCCGGAGATCGCGTACTTCGAGTGCCTGCACGAGCTGAAGCTCATCGTGGACCTCATGTACGAGGGCGGCATCGCCCGGATGCGGTACAGCGTCTCGGACACCGCCGAGTACGGCGACGTGACCCGCGGCCCCCGCGTCATCAACTCCGCCGTCAAGGACGAGATGCGCAAGATCCTGGGTGAGATCCAGTCGGGCGAGTTCGCCCGCGAGTGGATCGCCGAGGACGACGCCGGCCGCCCGAACTTCACCAAGCTGCAGCAGCAGGGCGCGGACCACCCGATCGAGGAGGTCGGCAAGAAGCTGCGCGGAATGATGAGCTGGGTCGACCGGCCGATCACCGAGACCGCCTGAGTTTTTCCGCCAACAGCTGGAACCTTCAGGTAAGGACGGGCCACGCCGGGGCGATCCTCCGGAGCGTGGCCCGTTTTTTGTGCCCCGTTTTGACGTATTGCGTAACGCAGAGTTCATCCACTTGGCGCTCCCCGAAATCCCATGGGTGGGTGCTTTATCGTCCGTTCAGGTATCGTCCGGCCATGCGGTTGGAGTATTCGTACCGAACGGAGCGGTTCGGCGCCGTCCGAATCAGCCCGTTGCAGCGAGTCGTCGAGATCGATGGCTCCGCGGCCGACAACGAGGTCGAGCGGGTCCAAGGGGACGGCTCGACCCGGGTAGTCGGCCGGGACACGCTCCGGGGGATCGAGCGCGACATGGTCATCGTCGTCCCCTGCATGAACGAGCCGCGCCGGGTGATCGAGGGAGTTCTGGCGGGCATCCCGCACGACTGCCTCATCGTCCTCGTCTCGAACAGTGACCGGACCCCCGTGGACCGGTACGACATCGAGCTGCGCTCGCTGGAGGAGTACTGCCGGTTGGCCAACCGGCCGGCTCTGGCGGTGCATCAGCGCGATCCGGGGGTGGGCGCCGCGATGAAGGCGGCGGGCATGCCCGAGATCGTCGACGAGTCCGAAGGCGGCGTACGCCGAGGCAAGGGTGAAGCGATGATCCTCGCCATGGCGCTGGCCGCCATGAGCGGGCGTCGCTACATCGGTTACGTGGACGCCGACAACTACGTCCCCGGGTCGGTCCACGAGTACTGCAAGGTCTACGCGGCCGGTCTCGCGTTGGCCGACAGTCCTTACTCGATGGTCCGCATCGCGTGGGACTCCAAGCCGAAGGTCCGCGACGGGCGGCTGTTCTTCAGCAAGCGCGGGCGGACGTCGGAAGTCACCAACGACTTCCTCAATCGGCTGCTCGCCGAGTACTCCGGATTCGGCACCGACGCGATCGTCACCGGCAACGCCGGTGAGCACGCGCTCAGCCTGGAGCTCGGCCTGCGGATGCGGATGGCCGGCGGGTTCGCCGTCGAGCCGTTCCAATTCGTCGAACTGTTCGAACAGTTCGGCGGGGTGCTGCCGGACGCGTCACCGGTCCCGCCCGAGGTGGGCGTACCGATGTTGCAGATCGGCACGTGCAATCCGCATTTCCACGACAACAAGGGCGACGAGCACGTCCAGTCGATGCGCTTCCAGGCGCTCAACGTGCTCTACCACTCCCCGGTCTGCCCGCCCTCCCTGCGTACGGAGATCTTGGATTTCCTGATCCTGCAGGGGGCGCTGGAGCCCGGTCAGGAGCCGCTGCGGGAACGCGTCTACCCGCCGGTCGGCACCCTCGCCCTGGATCGCCTCTACGACGTGCTCGCCGGTGAGGCGACGTCGTTCCGTCAGTTCGGTCACAAGGTGACCGCTGTGACACCGCGCACGGTCGTGCCGATCGAGCGGGGTGTCGTGCACGACACGGTTCGGGAGACATCGGTGCTCGCATAGGCCGTTGCCCGCCCGGGACGCGCCCGATAGCGTCCCGGACGGGGTGACGTGATGACCGTCACGCCGTGCCAGCCCAGCGCCGGATGCCCCATAAGCCGTACGATTCGCCTGGTAGAGCCCGAGCGCGGCGTTGCGTTCCGGCGGTCCTCCCCACCACGGAGCGGCCGTCTGCGGCGTGCCACCAGCACACGTCATGTCGCGGGCCGGTTTCTCTTTTCTGCCCTGGCCCGTCCGGCCTGGATCACAAGAATCCCGTGAGGCAACAGTGACTCCCGTCGTTCTCATCGCCGAAGAGCTCGCTCCTGCGGCCCTCGACGTCCTCGCCCACGACTTCGACGTCCGGCACGTCGACGGCACCGACCGCCCGGCCCTGCTCGCCGCGCTCGCCGAAGCCGACGCCGTGATCGTCCGAAGCGCCACCAAGATCGACGCCGAGGCGATCGCCGCCGGTTCCCGGCTCAAGGTCGTGGCCCGTGCCGGTGTCGGCCTGGACAATGTCGACTCCGCCGCCGCCACCGCCCGAGGCGTCATGGTGGTCAACGCGCCGACCTCCAACATCGTCTCCGCCGCCGAGCAGGCCGTCGCGCTGTTGCTCGCCGTCGCCCGGCACACCGCCGTCGCGAGCGCCTCGCTCAAGAAGGGCGAGTGGAAGCGCTCGAAGTTCACCGGCGTCGAGATCCAGGGCAAGACGGTCGGCGTCGTCGGCCTCGGCCGGATCGGCGTGCTTTTCGCGCAGCGGATGGCCGCGTTCGGTACCCGGCTCATCGCGTACGACCCCTACGTCCAGCCGGCCCGCGCCGCTCAGCTCGGCGTCCGCCTGGTCGGCCTGGAGGAGCTGCTCCGCGAGTCCGACTTCATCTCGGTCCACCTGCCGAAGACCCCGGAGACGCTCGGCCTCATCGGCGTCAACGAGCTCAAGATGGTCAAGCCCGGCGTACGCATCGTCAACGCCGCCCGCGGTGGGCTGATCGACGAGGCCGCCCTGGCCGACGCGGTCGCCGACGGTCGGGTCGCCGGCGTGGGCCTGGACGTCTTCGCCAAGGAGCCGTGCACCGACTCGCCGCTGTTCGCCTTCGACAACGTCGTGGCCGTCCCGCACCTGGGCGCGTCCACCGCCGAGGCGCAGGACAAGGCGGGCCTGGCCGTCGCCAAGAGCGTGAAGCTCGCGCTCCAGGGCGAGTTCGTGCCGGACGCCGTCAACGTCCAGGCCGGCGGGGTCGTGGCCGAGGCGGTCCGCCCGCTGCTGCCGCTCGCCGAGAAGCTCGGCAAGGTCTTCACCGCCGTCGCCGGCGGAGTCGCCGCCAGCGTGACGGTCGACGTCCGCGGCGAGATCATCGCCAACGACGTGTCGGTCCTCAAGCTCGCCGCGACCAAGGGCCTCTTCGGCGCCGTCGTCGAGGAGCAGGTCACCTACGTCAACGCGCCGCTGCTCGCGGCGGACCGCGGCGTCGAGGTCGAGCTGGTCACCTCGGCCGAGGTCGTGGGCCACAAGAATCTCGTGACGGTACGCGGAGCGAAGCCGAACGGTCGCGTCGTCACCGTCTCGGGCACGGTGGTGTCGAACGGCTTCCGCGACCAGGTGAAGCTGACCGCGGTCGACGACTTCGACCTGGAGCTGGACGCCGAGGGCGTGCTCCTCTTCTTCCGGTACGCCGACCGCCCCGGCATCGTCGGCACGATCGGCACCTTCCTCGGCCAGGCCGGGGTCAACATCGCCTCGATGCAGGTCTCCCGGCGGGCGGCCGGCGGTGAGGCGCTGATGACCCTGACGGTCGACAGTGGAATCGGTGCCGAGCTGCTCCAGCAGGCGGCCGCGTCGATCGGCGCGACTGCGGCGGCGGCGGTTGACCTCACCGAAGAGTGACCGGATGCTTGCTTTGCGTTGCGATGCCCGTTAACCTGCTGAAGTCCCCAGTGGACTTCGGGTCCGTCTTCGGGTGACGCGACCCGCATGTGCTCAAAACCGATGGCCGGGACGATTGCCGCGTCCCGGCCATCGGCGCACCCACCCCCAGTTGGCCCCGCGCCCACCCCCTTCCGCGCGATCATGAACCTATGGTCGTGATCGACCGGCGTGTCGCGTCCCGAGCGCCCTGATCGATCCCGCATGGGACTGATCAACTTGCCGCATCGAGATCAAGTGCCTGCAGCCCGCTGCGGCGGGTGAGAGCTAGCGAGCGGCGGCGTAGGTCGCCGAATGCAGCGCACGAGCCCTGGCCACGACCTCGCCGATCGGCTCCCGGAACTGGATCGCCGGGATGGCCAGCGCACCCTGAAGATGGCGAGCCTGCCAGCGCCGCCACGGCTTCGGCCGCGCCCGGCCCAATACGCCGTCCGCATCCCGAAGCCGGAACGAGAGCGACATCCCGTGGCCGAAGTCGACCCGTTCCACTTCGGCCCAGCCGAAGGTCAGCCCGAGGTGTGGGATGGTCACGCCGTCGGCGTCCATAGCGACGAGTGCGCCTCGTCCCCGTGGGGTGATCGCGGCCGCCGCGACATGAATCCCGCCGAGGCAGATTCCGAACGCCACCACGGTGCCCTTGGCCCAGGGCGCGAGTGCGGTCAGCACGGCGGGCGCGTCCTCGGCCACGACCTCGTCGACGCCATGGAGCAGGAACACCGTCATGGCGACGGTGAAGGCGCCCCACGTGACGGGGGCGAGATCGAAGCCGGGAAGGAACAGTCGTCGATGGGCGACGAACGGTTCGCTCGACGGCCGGTGTATCGCGTTGATCAGCGCCTCGGTGTTCACGCGCTCGACCTGCTCGATGTTGCGTCCGCTGAAGCCGTACCAGAACGCCCAGGTCACCATGACGACCAGGAAGGACAGGTACCAGGCGAGGATGAGGAGATCGACTCCGGCGGAGGAGTCGTACCGGATCGAGCGCGGCAGGAACGTGGGCAACAGGGCCAGCGCCATGTACGGGGACATCCAGACCATGAGGCGGCGGGCGCGGGCTCCCCAGTTCGCCGCCGCCCGCTGGATCGCCGGGTCCGGGTGCGGATACCCGCTTTCCGCTAGCTGCTGGATCTCCCTCCGCGTCGTACGCGGAAGGTCCCGCCAGCGCAGCGTCATCTGCCCTCCACCGATGCCCTCTTGTACGCGTGGGCCGTCTGGAGCAGTTCCACCAGGGGAGCCTGAAGCCAGCCGGCCCGGAGGAAGACGCAGCCCCCGTTGCGGGCGGCGGCGCGCCGCATCCGGCGGCTGACCAGGCTGGCTTCCGGATCGGCGAGGTGCAGGGCCAGCCCCAGGTGGTGGGTGTCCGAGTCGGGGATCGGCCAGATCGCGGCGATCTCCGGCCAGCGGAGCGTGATCCGGGCCTTCGGCAGTTCGACGCCGTCCGGCGTCAGCCGGAGCGCCACCCCGGGCAGCCGGGGCATGAACGGGCTGGAGTACGCCTCCACCGCGACGAAGAAGGGCAGGGCAGCGACGATGAGCACGTTGGCCAGGACGACTAGGCCGCGTCCGTCGGCGTAGGTGTACACCACGCAATAGACCAGCACGATCAGCGGGAATGTGTTGTCCAGATGCCACCAGCGCGTACGCACGTCGCGGCGATCCGGTGGCACATGGCCGGCGGCGCTCAGCGAATGCAACGCCTCGACTGCACGGGGTAGGGCGGATTGGCGTTTCACCGTGATGACGAGGCCGCCGAACACCAGCGCGACCCCGGGCACCGCCAGCAAGGGCGGAGCTTCCAACCACCACAGGAAGACGAGGCAGGCCATCGCGCCGGCCGCGACGATGGAACCGCGACGCTCCAACGTCCGGTAGGCGCGTACAGCTTCGTCGGGGGTGAGCGACGACTGCATCTCGCAATTGTGAGGGCTGCTCGCCACGTGCGGGGGGCGTACCAGAAAGTGGGACGCGAGTACCGCTTCGTAGGACGGTGGCCGTACAGTCGAGCGTACCCAACGGAGTGGAGACGTCGTGCGCATCGCAGTCGTGGCTGGTGACGGCATCGGGACCGAGGTGGTCGCCGAGGGACTCAAGGTGCTGCGCACCTTGCTGCCTTCCGTCGAGACCACCGAATACGACCTCGGCGCGGCACGATACCACCGGACCGGCGAGGTGCTGCCCGCCAGCGTCCAGGAGGAACTGGCCCAGCACGACGCGATCCTGCTCGGCGCGGTCGGTGACCCCAGCGTACCGCCGGGCGTCCTGGAGCGCGGGCTGCTGCTGAAGCTCCGGTTCGACTTCGACCAGTACGTCAACCTGCGCCCGAGCCGGCTGTGGCCGGGCACCGCCGGTCCGCTGGCCGGGGTGAAGCCGGGCGAGATCGACTTCGTCGTGGTCCGGGAGGGCACCGAGGGTCTCTACACCGGCGCGGGCGGCACCATGCACCGCGGGACGCCGGCCGAGGTGGCGACCGAGGAGAGCCTCAACACCCGGCACGGTGTCGAGCGCGTCATCCGCGACGCGTTCGAGCGGGCGACCCGGCGCGAGCGCCACAAGGTCACCATGGTGCACAAGACGAACGTGCTGAGCCACGCCGGCGGACTCTGGGCGCGGACGTTCGACGCGGTCAAGGCGGAGTACCCGGACATCGCGACCGAGTACCAGCACGTCGACGCGGCTTCGATGTTCATGGTGACGAACCCGCAGCGCTATGACGTGATCGTGACGGACAACCTGTTCGGCGACATCCTGACCGACATCGCCGCTGCGGTGACGGGTGGCATCGGCCTGGCGGCCAGCGGCTGCATCAACCCGCTTTCGGCGTACCCGTCGATGTTCGAGCCGGTGCACGGATCCGCACCGGACATCGCGGGCAAGGGCGTCGCGGACCCGGTGGCCGCGATTCTGTCGGTGGGTCTGTGCCTGGACCACCTCGGCCACCCCGAGGCGGCGCAGAAGATCAATGACGCGGTGGCGGCGGAGCTCACGCAGCGTAACGGCGCCGCGGTCGTGACCGCCGAGGTCGGCGACCGTGTCGCCCAGTTCGTATCCGGCGGCGCCGTAGTAGGCGCGCAGTAGCACCACGGCCCGGCCGTGGCCGGGCGCGAGCTTTCTCCCGTTGTCCGGCACAGCCCGGGTCTGCAGTTGAACGACCGTTAGAGGTAAGTTTCAGCCAGACCACGGTGACGCCCGCAGCGCGGCCTCGTCACCCCAGTGGCATCAGATGGAGGGCACGCCGCCATGGGAGACCAGTTCGAGATCCACCCCAACCCCCACCCGGTCGCGCGGGCGGAGCGCGAGGCGCTCCTGGCCAACCCCGGTTTCGGCCGGGTATTCACGGACCACATGGTGACCATCAAGTACGCGGAGGGCAAGGGCTGGTACGACGCGCGTGTCGAGGCGCGTGGACCCCTCCCGCTCGATCCCGCGACGGCGGTGCTCCATTACGCGCAGGAGATCTTCGAGGGGCTGAAGGCATATCAGCTCGCCGACGGCGGGGTGAGCCTGTTCCGGGCGGACGCCAACGCCGCGCGCTTCGTCGACTCGGCCCAGCGGATGGCGATGGCGCCGTTGCCGCCGGAGCTGTTCCTCGGCGCGATCCGCGAGCTCGTCACGATCGACCGCGACTGGATCCCGGGCACCGAGGAGGCCAGCCTCTACCTGCGGCCGTTCCAGATCGCCAGCGAGGTGTTCCTCGGCGTGCGGCCGGCCAAGGAGTACATCTTCTGCGTGATCGCCTCGCCGGTCGGCGCGTACTTCACCGGTGGCGTCAAGCCGGTCTCGCTGTGGGTCTCCAGTGAGTACACCCGCGCCGCGCCCGGCGGCACCGGCGCGGCCAAGTGCGGCGGCAACTACGCGGCCTCGCTCGCGCCGATGGTCGAGGCCGCCGAGAAGGGCTGCGACCAGGTCGTCTTCCTGGACGCGGTGGAGCGCAAGTACGTGGACGAGCTGGGCGGCATGAACGTCTTCCTGGTCCTCGACGACGGCACGCTCGTGACGCCGCCGCTGACCGGCACCATCCTGCCGGGCATCACGCGTGACTCGCTCATGACGCTGGCCCGGGCCGACGGCCGCGCCATCGAGGAGCGGCCGATCAGCATGGACGAGTGGCGCGAGGGCGCGCTCAGCGGCCGGGTGGTCGAGTCGTTCGCCTGCGGCACGGCCGCGGTGGTCACGCCGATCGGGACCATCCGGTCCGAGGCGGGGGACTTCACCATCGCCGACGGCGGCACCGGCCCGGTCACCGACTCGCTGCGCAAGCGCATCCTGGACATCCAGTGGGGCCGGGCTGCGGACCCCTATGGCTGGACGTCTCGCCTCCTCTGAGTCTCACCCGCATTTCAGGGATACGCCGAAAGCACGCGTATCCCTGATCTGTTTTCGCCAGGCACCCAGGACGAGCGGTGGGCTCGCTAGGTGCGCTCGATGGGCGACAGGGAGTCGGCCGTCAGCGACGCGGCGGCCGCGACGACGTCGGCCGCGCGCCCGCCGGGCGGGAGCCGACCGGGCGTGACCCGGCCGGACGGGTTCCGGCCCAGCTCATCGAACGGGTGACCCCGGTAAGGGTGTCGACGTCGGTGCCGGGGCGTCCTAGGTTTGCGGGAGTGCTGTGGTGTGCCATGTCAAACTCCTTCGATACCCCGACCAACGACAGCAGACGTGGCCGGACACTGGCACACCCCCAGCAATCGGACATTGTGCAGGGTATCGCGGACGTTCAGGCGGCCCGGCGTAGAACTTCCATGGATGCGTCCGTTGTAGACCGTGCGGATCTCCGCAACGTCATGGGATACACCGTCGCCGCAGGGGCGGGCGGCGCGGGCGTGATCGTCCGGCTGTGCCGGGAGTCCAGCAGCGACGCGTCCAGCGCCACCATCGCCGCGAGGAGCGCCTGCTGCGCCTGGTCGCTGGTCGGCAGGCGCCAGCCGACGTCGTCCGGCGACACCTCCCAGCGGACGGGACCGCTTCGCAACCGGGTCGGCGGCAGGGGGACCCAGGAATCCGTGGCGTGGCACAGGACGTCCTCGCGGCTCGACAGCTCCGGGCACAGCCGTGCCGCCTCCCCTTCGGTACGCACGAAGAACATCCACCGGTCCTGTGGAGTGACCGCGACGGGTCCCCGCAGTGCGCCGGTGACCGACGGCCGGCCGGGCCCGGTGACCGGACCGCAGACGGCGCGCGCGCCCAGCAGTGCCGGAACCTCGATGACCTCGATCCCGTGGCCGGTGGCCAGGAGCAGCGAGTACGGCGCGTCCTGCCACCATTCCTCGACCTGCGCCGGATCGGTGGTGGCGTCGGAGTCCCAATGGGCCAGTGCCGGGTGGCACGAACTGGTGACGCACCCCGGCCGTCCACATTCGAATCGAGACGGCGCCTCGTCGCCCGCGGGTTCGAGCCAAGCCCCCGGCGTGACGGTCCAGTCCTGTTCCGCGAAGCGCATCGCGGCTCGCCGAAGTCGGAAGTGGGACACCCATCTGTCGATGGCCCAATGCATCTCGTCGTACCCCCTATCCGTTGACCTGCTGCGCTTCCACCTGGTGTTTCCGAAGTTGCCGCATTGCCGAACATCACTGTGCGGTACGGCGTCACCGGTACGGCGTACATCTCGTTGGACCAGGCAACAGCTTGTGCAACTTGCATCGAAAATTACGAGCGAGAGCGGTAACCTCAGCGCACATGGTGTGCGACTAGCCCCGGGGAGGTCGAGCACGTGGACGAGCTGCCGATAGGACGACGGGTCGCCTACTGGCGCAACCGCCGGAAGATGTCCCAGCAGGTCTTCGCCGACCGCCTAGGCAAGTCCAAGAGTTGGGTCGACAAAGTCGAGCGCGGCGTACGCCGGCTGGACAAGTTCTCCGTGGTCTACGAGATCGCCGATGTGCTTCAGGTCGACGTGCAACTGTTGCTGGGCAAGGAACCTGAGCGCAAACCGGAGTCGGTCAACTGTGTCGACGCCGTCGAGGTCGCCGAGATCCGTGCCGCGTTGGAGCGTTACGACGCGTTCAGCGCGTTCTTCAGCCCGGCCGGCGAACCGCCGCCCGTCCCGGAGATGCACAAGGCGGTGAACCACGCCTGGCTGACCTTCCAGCACGCGCGATACGGCGTACTGGCGCGGAGTCTGCCGAAGTTGCTGCGGGACGCGCAGGCCGCCGACACGGCGTACGCGGCGACCGATCAAGCGACCGACGTCGCGAAACTGCTCGGGCAGGTCTACCAGATCTCCTCGTCGGTGCTGCGCAAGCTCGGCGAATTGGAGCTGGCCTGGCTGGCCGCCGACCGGTCGATCGCAGTGGCGCAGCGCGCCGGAGATCCGTTGCTGGCCGGCACCGCGACCTATCGCGTGGGCTCGGCGCTGCTCGCCCTCGGCCGGGCGCGCCCGGCGTTGGAGATCAACGTCAACGTGGCGAACCGGCTCGCCCCCGGGACCGGCGACTCGTCACCCGAACAGCTTTCCGTGTACGGCATGCTGCTCCTTCAGGGTGCCATGGCAGCGGCCCGGATCGGTGACAGCGCGACGATGCGCGACCTGCTCGACGGCGCGGCCGACGCGGGCGCAGCGGTCGGCGAGGACCAGAACCATTACTGGAGCTGCTTCGGGCCGACGAACGTGCTGCTGCACCGGGCCGCGGCCAGCGTCGAGATCGGCGAGGGCGGCCTCGCGGTCAACGTGCACGAGCAGAGCATCCCGGCGTCGTCGTTCACGACGCTGATGCCGGAGCGCCGGGCGCATCACTTCCTCGACATGGCCCGCGGGTTCGCCCAGGTCGGCGACGTCGACCGGGCGGGAGAGATGTTGCTGGAGGGCGATCGGCTCGCGGCGGCCGAGATCCGCTGCCGTCCCATCGCGCACGAGGTACTCTCGGACGTCCTCCGGCGAACCAAGGGCACCCCGTCGGCGCCCATCGCGGAACTGGCCGAGCACATGGGAGTCGGCGTTTGACCGTCCTATATGTAGTCACGTGCGGCTCGCCCGCCGCGCGGGACGTGGCACGCCTCGTCACGAGCGCACAGGAGATCGGCTGGCAGGTCTGCGTCGTCGCGACCCCCGACGGCCGCAAGTTCATCGACGTTCCCGCGATCGCCGAGCAGACCGGGTACGCCGTCCGCAGCACCTTCAAGAACCCCGGCGAACCGGATCTGCTCCCGGCCGCCGACGCGATGATCGTCGCGCCCGCGACCGCCAACACGATCGCCAAATGGGCGGCCGGCATCGCCGACACGCTCGCGCTCGGTCTGCTCTGCGAAGGACTCGGCCGTGGCCTGCCGATCGTCGCCGTACCCTTCACGAACTCCGGGATGGCCGGCCACCCGGCGTTCGTGGAGTCACTCGAACGGCTACGGGGCTGGGGGGTGACCGTCCTCTGGGGGCAGGACATCCTGCCGACGTTCCGGCCCGGCGAGGGCGACGCGCATTTCGAGGCGATGCCGTGGGACCTCGCGCTGAGCGAGATCCGCAAACGCCTCGATGTGGCCTAGTCTGCCCCGAACCCTCTCGGATACTGTGGGGTCGCTGAGCGTTAACGCTCCGTCGGCGACTCCAAGGGGGACGATCGGGTGGCGGTCAGGGTCGGCATCAACGGCATGGGCCGCATCGGGCGAACCTTCTGGCGGGTGAGCCTGTCCCGGCCCGAGCTGGACGTGGTCGCGATCAACGACATCGCCCCCGCCGCCAACCTGGCCTACCTCATGAAATACGACTCGGTGCGTGGCCGGCTCCCGGCCGACATCACGAGTACGCCGAACGCGATCACGGTCGACGGCATGCCCGTCGCGGTGTACCAGGAGGCGGAGCCCGGCCGGGTGCCGTGGGGTGATCTCGGCGTCGACGTCGTCCTGGAGGCGACCGGCCAGTTCTTCTCGGCCAACCTCGCGGCCGCCCATCTGCGCGCCGGCGCGAAGCGGGTGCTGATCTCGACGGCCACAGTGGACGCTGACGCGACCGTCCTGATGGGAGTCAACGAGGAGGGGCTCGACCGCGATCGTCACCGGATCGTGTCGCCCGCCTGCTGCACCAGCAGCGCCGTCGTGCCGATCCTCGCCGTCCTGCGCAACCTCGGCGAGTTGAAGGAAGGCACGCTCACCACCGTCCACGCGTACGACGCGACGAAGAGCGCGCTGCTGGACTCGCCGCACTGGAACCCGCGGATGGGCCGGGCGGCGGCGGCCAACCTGATCCCGGTGCCGCTCAAGCCGGGCAGCCTGCACGCGATGGGCGTGGCCGTCCCGGAGCTAGCCGGTCGCCTCGACGGGCTGCACGTCCGGGTGCCCGCGATCATCGGCTGCCTCGCCGACCTCGTCGTACGCATGCCGCACGCGCCTGCGGCGGAAGCTGTCAACGCCGCGCTCGCCGCGGCTGCGGCCGGGCACTTCAAGGGCGTGCTCGGCTACACCGAGGAACCGGTGGTCTCCTCCGACATCGTCGGGGCGGCCGAGTCGAGCATCGTCGACGGGCAGTTCACCACTGTCGTCGGCGACACGGTGAAGGTCGTGGCCTGGTACGACAACGAGTGGGGTTTCGCCCACCGCCTGGCCGACGTCACCGGCCTGCTCGGGTAGCGTCTGCCGAATGAGCCCCGACAACGGGTCGCTGAGCGACGCCGCCGACCGCGAGATCACGGTTTCCGGTCGAATCTTGGGCCAAGATTCGATCCAGAACCCTGATCCGGCCGGAGCGGCGACGGCCGAGAAGGCGACGGCCGAGAAGCCGACGGTCGGCGAGGTGATCGCCGCGCTGGACGCGTGGTACCCGCCGGCGACCGCCGCGAGCTGGGACCGGGTCGGTCTGGTGCTCGGTGAGCCGACGGCCCGCGTCGAGCGCGTGCTCTGCGTCGTCGACGTCGTGCCGGAGACCGCCCGGCAGGCGCTCGACCTGGGCGTACAGCTGATCGTGTCGCATCATCCGCTGCTGTTCCGGGGCGTCTCCTCGGTCGCGCCGACCACGTACGCCGGTCGCATCGTGCACGACCTGATCCGCGGCGGCGTCGCGTTGCATGTCGCGCACACCAATGCCGACGTCGCGCCGGACGGGGTGAACGAGGCGCTGGCCGACCTGTTCGGGCTGACCGACCGGGAGCTGATGACGCCCGAGGGCATCGGCCGCGTGGGCACCCTGCCGACGCCGCTGCCGCTGCGTGAGCTGACGAAGAAGGCGGCCGAGGTGCTGCCGGTGACCGCCTGGGGCGTACGCGCCGCCGGCGATCCCGACCGGATGATCAGCCGCCTCGCCGTCAGCTCGGGATCAGGCGCGGAGCACCTCGCGGACGTGGCCGTCACGGGTGCGGACGCTGTCGTCACCTCCGACGTGAAGCACCACTACGCGAGCGAGCACATCGCCTCGGGCGGCCCGGCGATCATCGAGGCGGCCCACTGGGCGACCGAGTGGCCGTGGCTGCCGCGGGTGGCGGAGTTGCTGCGGAATCGCTTCGGTATTGAGACGATCGTCTCCCAGATCCGGACCGACCCGTGGAACCTGTACGCCCCCGGCGGAGAATTGATCAGGGAGCAACGGGGTTGATCAGGGTGCCCGGGACGCGACACACCGGTCGATCGTGGCGATAAGTTCATGATCGGCGGGACAAAACAGGGCAGGTAGGGGAGAGGGAACGTATGAAGGCCGACCCGGAAGACCAGCGGCGCCTGCTCGACCTGCAGGCGATCGACACGACGCTGGCCCAGCTCGCGCACCGGCGCAAGACCCTGCCGGAGCTGGCCGAGCTGGATCGGCTGGCCCGGGAGATCTCGTCCCAGTCCGACGAGCGCGTACGCGCCCAGGTGGATGTCGACGACCTTGATCGGGACATCGCCAAGCAGGAGCGTGAGGTCGACACCGTACGCCAGCGGCTGACCAAGGATCAGCAGCGGCTCGACGACGGCCGGCTGCCGGCGCGGGAGCTGACCGCGATCGAGCACGAGATCACCGCGTTGAAGCGCCGCCAGTCGGATCTCGAGGATGTCGAGATCGAGCTGATGGAACGCCGGGACCAGGCACAGGGCACGCTGGACGGGATCGAGCAGCGGCTCGCCCAGGCGCGGGTGGACCGCGAGGCGACCGAGACGAGGCGGGACGAGGCGCTGGCCGAGATCACCAAGGAGGCGGAGTGGAAGGCGGGCGCCCGCAAGCCGCTCGCCGCCGATCTCCCGGCTGAGCTGGTCACGCTGTACGACAAGATCCGCGAGGTGTCCGGCGGGCTCGGCGCGGCGCTCGTCCAGCACGGTCGCTGCGGCGGCTGCCGGATCGAGCTGGCCGGGGCGGACCGCGTACGGGTCAAGTCGGCCCCGGCGGACGAGGTGGTCCGGTGCGAGGAGTGCCGCCGGATCATGGTGCGGACCAGCGAGAGCGGGCTGTGAAGGTCGTCGTCGAGGCCGACGGCGGGTCGCGGGGCAATCCCGGCCCGGCGGGCTTCGGCGCGGTCGTCCGGGACGCCGGGACCGGAGCGGTGCTCGCGGAACGGTCCGAGTCGCTGGGGATCGCGACCAACAACGCGGCCGAGTACGCCGGCCTCATCGCCGGGTTGACGGCCGCGGCCGAGGTGGGCGCGACCGAGGTCGACGTCCGGATGGACAGCAAGCTCGTCATCGAGCAGATGGCCGGCCGGTGGCAGATCAAGCACCCGGGGCTGCGTCCGCTCGCGGCCAAGGCGGCCGATCTCGTCCGCGGCTTCGCGTCCGTGCGCTACCAGTGGATTCCGCGCGAACGCAACCAGCACGCCGACCGGCTCGCCAACGAGGCGATGGACGCGGCGACCCAGGCCGAACTGACCGAGGCGGCCACCGAGCAGAGCTGGGAGCCCCGCGAGGACCCGCCCACGCGGCTCATCCTCGTCCGCCACGGCGAGACTCCGCTCACCGCCGAGAAGCGCTACAGCGGCCGCGGTGACGTCCCGCTCGCGCCGGTGGGCGAGGCCCAGGCCCGGGCGGCCGCCGAGCGGCTCAAGTCCCTCGGCCCGCTGTCGGCTGTGGTCTCCTCTCCCCTCCAGAGGTGTACGCAGACCGCCGGATACATCGCGGAGATGGCTGACGCGGAGTTGCCGGTCGAGGTCATGCCGGACCTGATCGAGGTCGACTTCGGGCAGTGGGAGGCGCTGACGTTCGCCGAGGCCCGGGAGCGGGATCCGGCGGCGATGCAGGCGTGGCTGAAGTCCACCGCGGTCGCACCGCCCGGCGGGGAGTCCTTCCAGCGAGTGGCCCAGCGGGTACGCCGGGCGATCGCCCAGATTCGCCAGCAGCACGCCGGGCACACGGTGGCCGTCGTCTCGCATGTGTCACCCATCAAGCTGATCCTCCGGGATGCCCTCGCCGCCGGGGACGCCTTCCTCTATCGGCTCTATCTGGACCCGGCCGGGATCAGCGTCGTGGACCTCTATCCCGATGGCGGCGTCGCGGTGCGTTCGGTGAACGAGACCGGTCACCTGCCGTCCAGGTAGGCATGATTCACTTCCCTGCGTGACCGGGGAGACCACTGCGCCGCTTCGCCTTCGGGCCGTCCACGCCGCGCTGCTGATCGGGGCGTACGCCGTGGTCTCGCTGGAGGCGCTGAGCGCCTTCGACGCGCTGAACCGCTGGTCGGCCGCCCTCGTGTGGGCGCTCTTCCTCGTCGGCTTCCTCGGCTGGTGGGCCCGCCGGGGCCGCCCCCTGCCGCGTCCGGCCCGGCGATGGGCGTCGGCCCGCGCCTGGTGGGCGGCCGCCTCGAAAGTGGAGCGTCTGCTCGTCGCGGTGATCGGCGCGCTGCTGCTGATCGAGTTGGTCATGGCGATCCTGGCCGAGCCGAACAACTTCGACTCCCAGACGTATCACCTGTCCCGGATCGAGCATTGGGTCGCCGACGGCAACCTGCAGGCGTACCCGACGGCGATCCAGCGGCAGATCAGCCTGGCTCCCGGCGGCGAATACCTGCTGGCCCATCTACGTCTGCTGACCGGCGGGGACGCCCTCTACAACCTCGTGCAGTGGGCCGCCGGAGTGCTGTGTGTCTTCGCCGCCGCACGGATCGTCGCCCAGTTCGGCGGGAGCCGACGTGCCCAGCTGCTGACCGCTTTCGTGGTCGCGACCACGCCGATGGTGACCCTCCAGGCCAGCAGTACGCAGGTCGACCTGATCGTCGCGGGCTGGGTCGCCTCGGTCGCCACGCTCGTGCTCGACGACGCGAATCGGAAGGCCACGCTGCGTACGGCGCTGTGGATCGGGCTGGGCTTCGGGCTGGCCGCCGTCACGAAGGCGACCGGGCTCCTGGGCACCGCGCCGATGCTGGTCCTCTGGGGACTCGCGCAGCTCCGCCTCGGCCGCGTACGCGGAATCGCCCGGGTCGTCGGAACGTCGGTCGCGGTCCTCGCGGTCGCGGCCGTCCTCTGCGCGCCTTTCTATTACCGGAACTATCAGGAGTTCGGCAGCCCGCTCGGCTCGTCGCGGCTGACCGACTCCGTCCCGATGCAGCGGCACGACCCGGCGGCGATCCTGGTCAACGGGCTGCGCATCGGCCAGACCGCGCTCGACACCCCGCTCGCGCCGCTGAGCCACGCGGTCGCGGCCGGGGTCGAGGGGATCTCGCGGGCGGTCGGCGTCGACCCGCAGGACCGCGACATCACCTTCGGCGTCACGTACTTCCCGGTCGTCGCCTGGTATCCCGACGAGGACCGGGTCTCGCTGCCCATCCAGGGCGTACTGGCTCTGCTCGGGGTGCTCTTCTGCGCGATCCGGCCGCGCCGCTTCACCGAATCCGCCGGGCTGCTCCGGGCGTACATCTTGATGGTCGCGATGGCCGGGCTGCTCTACGTCGCGACCGTCAAATGGCAGCCGTGGGGCAATCGCCTGATCGTGTTCGTGCTGGTCCTGGCCGCACCGCTCGTGGGCCTATGGCTCGACAAGGCGATGGCGCGGCGCTGGCCGTTCCGGTTGATCGTGGTGACCATCGTGGCGGCCGCGTTGTCGGCCACCCTGGCCGTGGGGTACGGCTTCCCGCGGCGCCTGGTGGGTGAGGGTTCGCTCGTCACGACCAGCTCGGTCGACACCCGATTCCTTCGCCGTCCGCAGTGGACGGGCGACTTCCTGTGGGCGCGCGACCAGATCGAGGCCGCCGGCGCCCAGCGCATCGGGCTCGTCCAGCAGAACGACAACTGGGAATACCCTTGGTGGGTCCTGCTGCCCGGCCGTGAGTTCGTCGCGATGCAGTCGGTGATCCCGAAGCGACCGCCCGCCCGTGCCGACGAGGTCGACGCCATCGTCTGCACCGGTGACCTGAAGGTCTGCCGGAAGCTCGTCCCCGAGGACTGGACGCTGACCACACACGGTTACGTGGCGTACGCGCACAGGTGAGACCGCTCGGCGCAGCGGTGTGACCGTTCGGCGCTCAGCGATGCACTCGCGACTGTCGCGGCCTCTCAAGATCTGGTCTCCTTCGCGCGACCCGCGATTGTCAAAGGAGGCGCTCAATGGGAGAACCCGCCCCGCCCGCTCCCGATCCGGCCGGCGATCGCAGCCCGTGGAACTGGCTGCTGATCATCCCGATCGTGGTCCCGCTCATTCCCGCACTGTTCAACGCGATCGAGCCGAAGCTCTTCGGCTTCCCGCTGTTCTACTGGCTCCAACTCGCCTTCATCGTGCTCGGCGTGACCACCACGACCGTCGTCTACCAGATGACCAAGCGGCGTGGCGCGGCTTCAGGAGGTGACCGCTGATGTGGAAGAACGTCCACGTGGTGGAGCTGGTCGTCTTCGCCGTCCTGTTCGTCGCCGTGTCCGCGATGGGCTTCGTCGCCGCCCGCTGGCGCCGCCCGGCCACCATGGAGCACCTCGACGAATGGGGTCTCGGCGGCCGGAACTTCGGCTCCTGGATCACCTGGTTCCTCATCGGCGGTGACCTGTACACGGCGTACACCTTCGTCGCCGTTCCGGCCCTCGTCTTCGGGGCGGGTGCGCTCGGCTTCTACGCCGTCCCGTACACCATCATCCTGTATCCGATCTTCTTCCTGATCCTGATCCGGCTCTGGTCCGTGTCGCACAAGCACCGCCTGGTCACCCCGGCCGACTTCGTCCGGGTCCGGTTCGGGTCGCCGACGCTGGCGCTGCTCGTGGCGATCACCGGCATCGTCGCCACCATGCCGTACATCGCGCTCCAGCTGGTCGGCATCGAGGCGGTGCTCAAGACGATCGGCCTCACCGGCGACTCCACGGTCGCCCGCCACCTGCCGATCATCATCGCGTTCGCCATCCTGGCGGCGTACACCTATCAGTCGGGCCTGCGGGCGCCGGCGCTGATCGCCTTCGTGAAGGACTCGCTGATCTACGTCGTGATCCTCGCGGCGATCATCATCCTGCCGACCAAGCTGGGCGGCTGGGACGGCATCTTCTCGGCGGCCGACGCGAAGTTCCAGGCTTCGGCCAACCCAGCCGACGGCGTCCTGCTGAATGCCAACAACCAGTTGCAGTACATCAGCCTCGCGCTGGGCTCGGCATTGGCGCTGTTCCTCTACCCGCACTCCGTGACCGGGGTGCTGGCCTCGAAGAACCGCAACGTGATCAAGCGGAACATGTCGGCGCTGCCGGCGTACTCGCTGTTGCTCGGGCTGCTGGCGCTGCTCGGGTTCGCGGCCATCGCCGCCAAGGTGACGCCGTTGCCGGGCACGAAGGCACCCGACACGAACACCGTGGTGCCGCTGCTGTTCCAGGGCCAGTTCCCGGCGTGGTTCGCGGGCGTCGCGTTCGCCGCGATCGGCATCGGCGCGCTGGTCCCGGCGGCCATCATGTCGATCGCCGCGGCGAACCTGTTCACCCGCAACATCTACCGGGAGTACCTGAACAAGGAGGCCACGCCGGCTCAGGAGGCGAAGGTCAGCAAGATCACCTCACTGGTGGTCAAGGTGGGCGCCCTGCTCTGCATCATCCTGCTGGACCCGCAGTTCTCCATCGACCTTCAGCTCATCGGCGGCGTGATCATCCTGCAGACGCTGCCGTCCGTCGCGATCGGACTGTTCACCCGCTGGTTCCACAAGGGAGCCCTGATCGCGGGATGGGTTGCCGGAATGGCGTTCGGCATGTGGATGTTGTACAACGTCAGCAACGCGACCCGGGACCACTTCGCCGGATCGAACTTCCCGCTGTCGAAGCTCGGCTTCGACACGAAGATGACGATCTACGCGGGGCTTGTCGCGGTGGTGGCGAACCTCGTCGTCGCGGCGCTCGGCACGGTCCTCCTGCGGGCGTTCAAGGTCGCCGACGGAACGGACGGCACGGCTCGGCCGGACTACTTCGTCGACGAGGACGAGCCCCAGGGCGCGGCCACGCCGACCGAGGCGGCCGTCGCCTGACCCGCTAGGGCCGAAGACTCGACCTGGGGAGGTCGATCAGGGGCCGGTGCTCTTCGGAGCCCGGCCCCTTCCGCCCTCTCAGCGCCGGCCGCCCTTTCAGCGCTGGCCGTGCTTTAGCGCTGGCCGTCCTTAGCGCTGGATCAGGGATATGGGTCGAATCATGGCTCAAGATTCGACCCGGATCCCTGATCTGGTGGGATCGCCGGTCGCTGATCTGGTCGAAGCGGCACGCCTGGGGCCGGGGGAGCGGAGATGGGCGCGTTGAGCGCCAGCTCGGGATGATGGAGGTCGAACGCCGGCCGCTCCGACCGGATACGCGGGATGCGGTCGAAGTTGCGCAGCGGCGGCGGGGTGGGCGTCGCCCACTCCAGCGAGTTCCCGTGGCCCCACGGATCCTCGGCGGTCACGACCGGCCCGAACCGGTACGACTTCCAGACGTTCCACAGGAACGGCAGCATCGAGAAGCCCAGGATGAAGGAGCCGATCGTCGAGATCGTGTTCAGCGTGGTGAACCCGTCGCTGGGCAGGTAGTCGGCGTACCGGCGGGGCATGCCCTCGTTGCCGAGCCAGTGCTGCACGAGGAACGTGGTGTGGAAGCCGATGAAGGTGAGCCAGAAGTGGAACTTGCCGAGCCGCTCGTCGAGCATCCGGCCGAACATCTTCGGGAACCAGAAGTAGACGCCGGCGAAGACGGCGAAGACGATCGTGCCGAATAGCACGTAGTGGAAGTGCGCGACGACGAAGTACGAGTCGGACACCTGGAAGTCCACCGGCGGGCTGGCCAGCAGCACACCCGACAGACCACCGAGCAGGAAGGTCACCAGGAAGCCGATCGAGAACAGCATCGGCGTCTCGAAGGTGACCTTGCCGCGCCACATGCTGCCGATCCAGTTGAAGAACTTCATGCCGGTCGGCACCGCGATCATGAAGCTGAGGACCGAGAAGAACGGCAGCAGGACCTGGCCGGTGACGAACATGTGGTGCGCCCACACGCTCATCGACAGCGCCGCGATGGACAGCGTCGCCAGCACCATGCCCTTGTAGCCGAACAGCGGCTTGCGGCTGAACACCGGGATGACCTCGGTGATGATGCCGAAGAACGGCAGCGCGACGATGTAGACCTCGGGATGGCCGAAGAACCAGAACAGGTGCTGCCACAGGAGCGCGCCGTTGGTCGCCGCGTCGTAGACGTGCGCGCCGAGCACCCGGTCGGCCATCACCGCCAGCAGCGCCGCCGCCAGGATCGGGAAGACGAGCAGCACCATCAGCGACGTCACCAGGATGTTCCAGGTGAAGATCGGCATCCGGAACATCGTCATGCCGGGCGCGCGCAGGGTCAGGATCGTGGTCATCATGTTGACCGCGCCGAGGATCGTGCCGAGGCCGGAGATCACCAGGCCGACGAACCAGGCGTTGGCGCCGGGCCCGGGGCTGTTGACCTCGCCGGCGAGCGGCTGGTACGCGAACCAGCCGAAGTCGGCCGCGCCGCCGGGCATGGCGAACCCGGAGACCACCATCGTTCCGCCGAACAGATACAACCAGTACGCGAGCGCGTTGAGCCGTGGGAAGGCGACGTCCGGTGCGCCGATCTGCAACGGCACGACGTAGTTCGCGAAGGCGAACAGGATGGGCGTCGCGAACAGCAGCAGCATGATGGTGCCGTGCTCGGTGAACAGCTGGTTGTACTGCTCGGCGGACAGGAATTGCAGGCCCGGCCGGGCCAGCTCGGTTCGCATGATCAGTGCCATCAGTCCGCCGGCCATGAAGAAGCCGAACGACGTGACGAGATACATGATCCCGATCTGTTTGGCGTCGGTGGTCCGCAGGATGCGGCCGAACGCGGAACCCTTGGCCGGTAGGCGAACGGGTCCCGGATATGTGTTGATGATCGCCGGCTGTATGGAGGTGCCCGGCGTGTTCACGGGAGTCACGCGCGTCACGCTACTCTTTGATAAAGATCATTACAGGGAGTTTGTCCGGATCTGACGCGTGTACCTGATCGGGGTTCAGGGTATGCGGGCTGATGTGACCAGAGCCGATGACGAGGTGCTGATCGAGGCGCTGAAGGTGGCGGCGAGCGTCCTCAAGAGCGCGCAGATCCCGTTCGCGCTGGCCGGGGGGTACGCCGTCTACGCGCACGGCGGTGCGTCCAGCGACCATGACGTCGACTTCCTGATCAAGGCCGAGGACGTCGACCGGTCCCTGGAGGCGATGGCCGCCGCGGGCCTGGAGACTCACCGTCCCCCCGAAGACTGGCTGGTGAAGGCGTACCACGAGGGCACCTTGGTGGACCTCATCCATCGTCCGGTGGATCGGGAGGTCGACGACGACACCCTCGCCGACGCGGCCGTCATGAAGGTCGCCGCACTCAGCATGCCGGTGCTGTCGCCGACCACGCTGATGGTGCACAAGCTGCTGACCTTCAACGAGCACCACTGCGACTACTCCAAGGGGCTGCCGCTGGCCCGGTCGCTGCGCGAGCGGATCGACTGGAGCCGCGTACGCCGTGAGACCAAAGAGTCTCCGTACGCGGCGGCCTTCATCCGCCTGGCGGAGCTGCTGGAGATCGCGCCGCGGCAGCTGGAGACGGGAGATGCCTGAGATGAAGGACGAATATCTACTGGCCCAGGTGCAGCGCCTGCTGGCCGAGGACGGCGGCGAGCTGGGTATCGACGCCGTCCGGCATGACGATCTGCTCGTGCTGCGGGGCGAGGTCGAAAGCGAGCTCCGCTGCCGCGAGGTCGAGCTGCGGATCGCCGAGGCCTTCCCGGAGTTGACCATCCGCAACGAGTTGTCCGTTCCTCACGTACACAAGCCGCAGGAATCTGAGGAACTGACCGGCCGGCCGTCCGCCGGGGCGGGCGCGGCCAGTGAGGATCGGCACTGATGGGACGCGTACGAGTCGGCGCAGTCGGAGACGTGCACCTCGACCGGGACGTGGTGGGGCGGTTCCGGCCGGCCCTGGACGACGTCGCGGATCATGCCGACGTCCTGCTGCTCGCGGGCGACCTGACCCGCCACGGTACGCCCGAGGAAGCCGAGTGCGTGGCGGAGGAGTTCGGCGGGCTGGACGTGCCGGTGGTGGCGGTCCTGGGCAACCACGACTACCACGGTGACCGGGTCATCGAGGTGACCGGCATTCTGCAGGCCGCCGGGCTGACGGTCCTGGAGGGGGAGGGGACCGTCGTCGACACCCAGAACGGTCAGCTGGGAGTCGCCGGGGCCAAGGGTTTCGGCGGCGGCTTCGCCGGCCGGTGCGCGACGGCCTTCGGGGAACCGGAGATGAAGGACTTCGTGCGGCATACGGAGTTCAGCGCGAGCCTGCTCACCAAGGCCCTGGAGTCGCTCGAATGCGACGTACGCGTCGCTCTCACGCATTATTCGCCGGTGCCGGACACCTTGCAGGGCGAACCGTTGGAGATCTACCCGTTCCTCGGCTCCTACCTGCTGGCCGAGGCGATCGACGCGGTGCCGACCCAGCTGGCGATCCACGGGCATGCCCACGCTGGTGTCGAACGAGGCGTCACCCCGGGCGGCGTACGCGTGCGGAACGTCGCGCATCCGGTGATCCGGCAGGCGTACAGCGTGTTCGCGATCGACCAGACCTGCTAGGAACGCACGACAGAGGAACGCACGACGGAACGCGGCCCGCGGTGTGCACCTCCGCGGGCCGCGTGCATCGATCGCCAGATCAGACGAGGGCGAGCCGACCGGCCGACTCCACCGCCTGCTGGTACACCTGCGCGTACCCGCGGGCCATCGCCTTGGCGCTGAACATCTCGGACACCCGGCGACGGCAGGCCGCCGGATCGATCCGGGTCACATCGTGCAACGCCTGCGGCAGCTCGTCGGGCTCCTCGCAGATGATTCCGGTGACACCGTGCTCCACGACTTCGGGAACCGACCCGGAGCGCAGGGCGACGACCGGTGTGCCGCAGACCATGGACTCGATCATCACCATGCCGAACGGCTCTTGCCAGGTGATGGGGAACAGCAGGCAACGGGCGTTGACCATCAGCTCCCGCTTTTGAGCGGCGTCGGCGACGCCCATGGCGACGTCGTCCGGGCCGAGCATCGGCTCGATGACCTCCTCGAAGTACTCCTTCTCGACGGCCTCCATCTTCTTGCCCGCCATGATGAGCGGCAGGCCGGCCCGGTGCGCGGCCTCGATCGCGAGGTGCGCGCCCTTGGTCGGGTGATAGCGGCCGAGGAAGAGCGCGTAGTCCTGTTTGCGCTCGGCGTACGGCCAGTCGTTCGGACGTAGTCCGTTGTAGACGGTGCCGACCCAGTTCAGCTCGGGCGCGAGCCGCCGTTGCTGACCGCTGATGGAGATCAGCCCCACGTCGGTGCCCAGGGCCCGGTAGAACCGGCGGTTCTGCTCGTGAGCCGGACCGTGCACTGTGGTCAGCGCCGGTACGCCGAGATCGGCGTAGATCGCCCCGTTGAGCGGGCCCGAGAAGGTGTGGTCGTGCACCACGTCGACCGCCCGTCGGGCGATCAGTTTCTGGACGGCCCGGCGGGTCATCAGAGCGATCTCCACCTCGACGGCCGAGTCCCCGAGCCGGTCGCCGAGCGTGCTCGGCCAGACGGAGACCAGTTCCCCGAGTGTGCCGTTCCGCCCCGCGCCGACCAGTGTCACCTTGTGTCCGGCGGCCATCAGGCCGTCCGTCAGATCGGCCACGACCGCCTCGATCCCGCCGTAGCCGGCGGGCGGTAGATCGAAGTAAGGCGGCGCGACCATCACTATGCTGAGCGATTCCACGATCGCGTCCATACCCAGGTAAAACGCCGGTATGCAAATTGCCCCGTTTGCGAATTGGACCCACGTCTGTCACGGCGTGTCGGTCGGGACACGCCGGACCGCGGTCACCCGATTGGGGTGGTGCCGCGTCACCCTGGGGTCACCCGCTCGGGCGGTTTGCGTCAGCCGCCGGTGGGTATTGGCCGTTTTTCCCTAGAGCGGTGCTTTTCCGCAAAGAGTCCGTAAGCGTCGTAGACGCCGGCGCTGGATCAGATCCCTGGTCCAGCGCTCTGACAACCCACGGGGATGGGCAGGTTTGGCGATGGAAGTGGCTGGCATGCGATCGGGGATCGTCGTCGTGACGACCGAATGGATCGCCGGATACGAGGTCGAGACGATCATGGGCGCCGTCGTCGGGGTCTCCCCGCACTCGATCAGCCCATACCTGGAAGGCATGCGATCACTCGCGGACGGGCAAGGTGTGTCCAACACCGAACGCATGGACCTCATGCGGCGCTGTCGGGAGGAGGCGATCGAGATGATGGCGTACAACGCGCGGAAGATCGGGGCGAACGCCGTCATCGCCATGCGGATGGACCACCGTCTGGTGACCGAGGTCTGGAACGAGATCTGCGCGTACGGGACTGCGGTTCGTGCGGTTCCGGCAGTTCCGGCTCCCGCTTCTCGGCGCAAGAGGGTAAGTTCGGTCGAGACTATGCGCCTCTAGAAGAAACGGATGTGCGCCGATTGCGGCGATGCGTATGGATGACCAGGATTTCGCGGTAGAACGAAAGTCTGAACCGGACGCCACCGCAGTGCTCGTCCGGGGAGACGTCGACCTGACCACCGTCGCCCAACTGACCGAAGAACTGCAGTCCGCGATCGCCGACCGGCGTGACGTCGTCATCGACCTCGCGGGCGTCACGTTCATCGACTCCACCGGCGTACGCGCGCTCGTCGAGGCGTACCGGTCGGCCCGGCAGGCGAGCTTGCAGCTGTCCGTCCGCGGCGCCCGGCACTGGGTGGCCCGAGTACTGGAGGTCACCGGGGTCGCGACCATGCTCTCGGCACAGAGCAGCTGACCCGCTCGCCACGACAGCTCGATGCGAGAGATCGTCACGACAGGGCGACCGTCCACTCGGGAGGAAGCCCGGTGATGTGCGCGCCGCTGGTCGAAGCGCCGACTCGCAGGTCGTAATCGCCCAGCCGCAACCGGCGCAGGCTGATCCGACCCCACGACGGCGGCAACGCCGGGGCCAGCCGCAGGCGCCGGTTCGGCACGTCCGGCTCCAGTCCGAGGAACGAGCGCACCAGCAGCAGGGGAGCGGCGCTCGCCCAGGCTTGAGGCGAGCACGAGGTCGGGTACGGGATCGGCGGGCTGAACGCGTCGGCGGAGAACCCGCAGAACAGCTCCGGCAACCGGCCGCCGAACGCCTGCCCCGCCCGGATCAGGCCGTCGGCGAGCCGGTGGGCGAGCGGGACGGCGCCTGGGATGTGGGCGTACCGCATCAGCCCCGCGACCGCGATCGCCGTGTCGTGCGGCCAGATCGAGCCGTTGTGGTAACTCATCGGGTTGTACGCCCCCATGCGATCCGACAGCGTCCGCAGCCCGAAGCCCGAGTCCAGCCCGGCGAGCCCGGCCACGATGCGTTCGGCGTGCTCGTCGGGGACGATGCCGCTCCACAGGCAGTGCGCCGGGTTGCTGGTGATCGAGTCGACCGGGCGCTTGAGCCCGTCCAGCGCGATCGCGTAGAAACCCTCCTCCGGCAGCCAGAACCGTTCGGCGAACAACTGCTGCAACTTCTCCGCCTTGGCTCGGCAGGCCGACGCGGTGGCCCGTTCGCCGACCGCCTCGGCCAGCTCCGCCCGCGCCAGCCACGCCGCGTACGCGTACCCCTGCGCCTCCGCGAGCGCGATCGGCGGCTCGGCGAGCCGGCCGGTGGCGTCGTTGATGCCGTCCCAGCTGTCCTTCCAGCCCTGGTTGTCCAGGCCGCGGTCGGTGGCGCGCTGGTATTCCAGGAAGCCGTCGCCGTCCCGGTCGCCGTGCCGCTCCATCCAGGACAGCGCGGCGTCGGCCGCCGGGAGCAGGGCGCGGACGGTGCTCTCCGCCGCGCCCCACCGCCAGACCTCGCCGAGCAGGGCGACGAAGAGCGGCGTCGCGTCGACCGTCCCGTAGTAGTTCATGCCGCCGAGCGTCTCGACGTTCTGCGGGCCGAGCCGCATCTCGTGCAGGATGCGCCCGGGTTGTTCCTCGGTGCGCAGGTCGTGCTGGGTGCCCTGCAACGCCGCGAGCGTCTGGAGCGTGCCGACCGCCAGGGTGGGGTCCAGCGGCAGCGTCATCCAGCTGGTCAGCAGGCTGTCGCGGCCGAAGAGCGTCATGAACCAGGGCGCACCGGCGGCGACGTAGATCCGCTGCGGCTCGTCCTGGTCGATCATGCGCAGCGCCTCCAGGTCGTGCACGGTGCGCTGGAGGATGCGGGCGAGCCCCGGGTGCTCGACGCGCAGCTCGGTGACCCGATCCCGCCAGCCCGGTTCGCCCTTCTCGGCGGGCAGGTCGCGAAACCGCGGCTCGATCCGGCAGTTCGCCACCACCGGCTGCGCGATCAGCTCCACCGTCCAGCTCTCGCGCGGCGGGATGACCACCTGCCACACCAGGCCCGCGGCGCTCACCGTGGGCTCGCCGGCCGCGTGGACCAACAGACCGCGCGACCCGTCCTCCCGACTGAAGAACAGCTCCATGCCAGATCTACTGGTACGCGGAGAGGGCGCGCCGGGGCGGCCCTCCTTGACGGCGAACAGATCGGCGAAATCCGTGTCCACCAGCAGTTCCACCGAGACGGCGGTGGCTTCCCGGGCGACGTTGCTGAGGGTGATCACCTCGCGCATGCCCCGGCCGAGCCAGCGGTGCCGATCCACCAGCATGGTGCTGTCGTGCTTACCCGGGACGGCGGGCCGTCGGCCGATGAAGCGGGCGGTGAAGGCGTCGCTGTCGACCACCGACAACGGCTGCGGAGCCTGCCCGTCGAGTCGCAACTGCCAGCGCGACAGGACGCGCGCGTCACGAAAGTAGAGCCCTTGCAGGCCGTTGCCGACGATGTCGCCGGTGGCCTCGCTGATGCAGAATGTCGTCCCCTCGACGAGAGTCACCACCCCGCGTACGCCGCTGAGCGCGGGTGGTTGGGATGCTTCGAACGGGTCAGGGGCAGCCAGGCCTTCGGTCACAGATCCGGGCGTACCCGGGCGTGTCGGGGTTTATGCCCCACGGGCCGGGGTACGCCGCCGAGCATGCCGATCTCGACCCGATCGGGGCCGCGCGCACTGCGCGTCGCCTTGGTCTCGGAGCACGCGAGCCCGCTCGCCCAGCTCGGCGGGGTGGACGCCGGTGGGCAGAACGTCCATGTGGCCGCGCTGGCGACCGCCCTGGCCCGCCGGGGCCACGAAGTCGAGGTCTTCACCCGCCGGGACGATCCGGGGCCGCCGGAGACCGTGGAGTCCGGCGGTTTCCGTGTGGTGCACGTTCCGGCCGGTCCGCCGCAGGCCGTGCCCCGGGACCACCTGCTGCCCTTCATGTCCGATTTCGGGGCTTGGCTGGCGGCCCGCTGGACCATCGCGCCGCCGGACGTCGTGCACTCGCACTACTGGATGAGCGGGGTGGCCGCGCTCCGGGCGGGGGCGGGAATCCTGGACGGCGAGCGCCTGCCGCTGGTCACCACCTTCCACGCGCTCGGCACCGTGAAGCGACGGGTGCAGGGGGTCGCCGACACCAGCCCGGCCGAACGGACGGAGCTGGAGCCGCTGGTCGCACACAGCGCCGACCGGGTCATCGCCCAATCCGCCGACGAGGTCGGGGAGCTGCTGAAACTCGGCATTGCCCGAGGACAGATCGCAGTCGTCCCGTCCGGCGTCGATCTCGACCGCTTCCGGCCCGGCCCGGACGGACCCAGGTTGCGGTCGCCGGAGGAAACGCCCCGGATCCTGGCCGTTGGGCGGATGATCCCCCGGAAAGGCTTCCTCGACCTGATCAAGGCCATCCGCCGGGTTCCAGGGGCGCACCTGGTGATCGCGGGCGGGCCGGCGAAGGATCGGCTCGCGGCGGACCCGGTCGCGCAACGGCTCGTCGAGGCGGCCGAGGAACTCGGCGTGACCGACCGGGTGGAACTGCTCGGCGGGGTGCCGAACGAGCGGATGCCGGAGCTGTATCGCTCGGCCGACCTGCTCGCCTGCACACCGGCGTACGAGACGTTCGGGATGACTCCGCTGGAGGCGATGGCTTGTGGCACACCGGTTGTGGCGTATGCCGTCGGCGGGCTGGCCGACTCGGTGGCGCACGGCGTGTCCGGCCTGCTGGTGGCCCCCGGCGACGTCGACGGCCTGGCGAAGGCCATCCGCGAACTGCTGACCGTCGAACCCCGGCGGTACGCGTACGCGGTGGCCGGAATGAGCCAGGCTCAGGCCCGCTACCCGTGGCCCCGGGTAGCCGAACAGGTGGAGGCCGTATACCGATCGGTTATCGCCCGACAACTGGTCAGTTTGCGCTGACGGCTGGAGGGACTAGACTGAAGCCGCGTCAAAACGCCTGACGCGACAGCGGCCCGGTGAGCCGTGACGCTGTGCGGCACTCAAGCAGTCGGGTGCCACCGTTTCTGGACACCGAAGGCGCCAACGAGAGGCCAAGGGCTTTTCGCGTGGGGCCGGCGCAGGTGACAGCAGTCATGTCCATGACCCAGGAGAAGGTCAGGTTCCAGCACGGCACGCACAACTCCGAGTCGACGGCGGCATCAGGCGATTTCGAGGCGACGACCTCGGACGCCCTCGCTCGGATGCAGAAACTCGATGCTGACGACCCCGAGCGGGCGCGACTTCGCGAGTCGGTCATCGAGGCGTGCCTTCCCCTCGCGCGGCGCATCGCGCTGCGCTTCGGCAATCGCGGTGAAGAGATGGACGACCTGACTCAGGTCGCCCTGGTCGCCGCGATCAAGGCCGTCGATCGGTACGACACCGAGCGCGGCGAGTCGTTCCTGCACTACGTGGTGCCCACCATGGTGGGTGAGCTCAAGCGGCACTTCCGCGACCGGGGTTGGATGATTCGGGTCCGCCGCCAGCTCCAGGAGCTGCACATGGAGATCAGCCGCACGATTCCGACGCTGAGCCAGTCTCTGCGCCGGGTGCCGACCGTGGCCGATCTCGCCGAGCACCTGAAACTGAGCACCGATCAGGTGAGCGCCGGTCTCGAGTGCGCGCGGGCCTACCGGGCCTACTCGCTCAACGCGCCGGTGCGGGGAGCAGACGTCGACGTCGAACTCGGCGATCTCGTCGGGGGAGTCGACAACGAGCTGGAGCTCGTCCCCGAGCGCCAGGCTCTCTGGCAGGCGGTGTCCGCACTGCCGGCCCGGGAGCAGAAGATCCTGGTGCTGCGGTACTTCGGAAACATGACCCAGGCGGAGATCGCCAAGATCGTCGGCGTCTCCCAGATGCATGTCTCGCGGTTGCTCACCCAGTCGCTCAACCGGCTGAAGAACGTCCTGCTCGAAGACGCCTGATCCGTCAGGTTCTACGAGTAGGACAGGGCAACGAGGCATGCCTCGTCGGTTCGAGCCGGAGTCGGCACAGTCAACGCCGACTCCGGCTCGCCGGCGCGTACGCCCCGGCCGAGCTTGCTGCTCAGGTTCTTCAGCGGATCACGGGCCCGCCGATCGAGGACGCCGTCTGTGTAGAACACCAGGGTGTCGCCCGGTTCCAGCTGGGCGGCGCCGCTGCTGAACACCGCGTCCGGCAGCAGACCCAGCGCCGGCCCCTCGGGCGACTTCAACGGCGTCGCCGTAGCGGTGCGGCCGCGTACCAGAATCGGGGGCAGGTGGCCGGCCTGAGCCCAGGTCGCGACCTTCGTCTCGTGGTCCACCCGGGCCAGCGCCAGGCTGGCCAGCGGCGGATCGGGCAGCCGATGCAGCTCGGTGTTGAGGACCGCCAGGATCGCCTCGGGTGCGAGTCCGGCGATGCCCAGCGCGACGACCGGCGGCATGAGCCGGGCCACCGCCGAGGCGGCGGTCAGGCCCGAACCGAACATGTCGCCGACCACCAGCAGCAGGTCGCCGTTCGGCAACAGCTGAGCGTCACAGAAGTCCCCGCGTAGGGGAGCCGTGCGATCGGTGGCGAAGTGCCGCCCGACCACGCGCAACGGGCCGCTGCTGTGGTCGAAGGAGCGGGCCGGATACAGCAGGTCCATCAGGGCTCTGGTGAGTTCGTGCTCGGCCGCCAGTCGTACCCGTTGAGCTGAAGCCTGCGCCTGCGAACGCCGCAGTTGCTCGTCGAGCTGGAGTTGCACGGAGATGTCCTGGACCAGGAGCCGCACGGTGCCGCGCGGGTCGGTCTCCTCGGGCCGCGGGCCCTCGCCCGCGGCGAACGCGCGGAGCCGGACCAGCTCCTCGCCGCCGCGACGCAGATCGATGTCTACAGTGGCTTGACCACCGTGCGCCGCGCGGCGCAGGGCCTCGGTGAGGATCGGCCGCGACTCGGGCTCGGCCAGTTCCACCAGGGCGGTACGCGACAAGGGCCCCTTGCGCGGTGACACGCCGAGCAGCCGGTACATGCCCGGCGACCACCACATGCGTTTGCCGATCGGATCCCACTCGCACCAGCCGAAGTGGCCGAGCTGCTCCATCTGGGTGACCTGTTCCTCCAGCCGGACGAACTCGTCGACGCGCCGCCACGAGGCGATGATCGCCCCGGCGATCGGCGCGGCCCGGCGGCCCTTCACGACGCGTTGCCAGGTCCCGGCGACCCGGGCGTCCTCCGGCTCGGGTTCCCGTTCCCAGGGCGTGCCGTCGGCCAGCGTCCGTACGTAGGCGTCGAAGATGCCGTTCGTCAGCAGATGCGGGTACGCGTCGAGCAGCCGCCGGCCGAGCGCGTCGGGCTCGTCGGCCTGGGCGAGCGGGCTCATCGCCGCGACGTAGAAGTCGATGACCACCCCGGCGGCGTCCCGGATCGGCGTGAGCAGCTGGGTCATGCCCGAGGTGGCGTCGATGACGCGCTGGATCCAGCCGAGGTCGCCGGTGAGCGAGGCGGCGGTGCCCGCGATCGCCTGCGCCCAGACCCGCCCGACCGCGCGGCCCGACTCCTGGGCGAGGCGGTCGAGATAGCTGCGGTCGAGCGCGGTGAACTCACGCGGCTGCGTCCACGAGATCAGCAGTACGCCGGTGACGCGCGATTCGATGGCGATCGGATAGCCCACCATCGCCGGACCCGGCCCGACCAGGGCGAGATCGGTCTCCGCCTGGCCGTCGAAGAGCACGGGATGCGCGTGCCGCACGACCTCGCTCATCGGCGTGGCGATCAACGAGGGAATCCGCCGGGCCTCGCTGATCTGCTGAGACGTCCAGCCTTCCGCGCCGATCAGGCGCAGGGAGCCGTTCGGCTCGGCGGCGAACACGGCCACGCCGCTGGGCGGCGGATCGCCCGCGTTAGCCATGACCGCCGAGGTCAACCCGGTGATGTCGTCGGCCGCGGTGAACGCGGAGACCGCCCGGCGCAGCCGCCGTTTCGCCTCGTCGGGCCAGGCCGGCGGCTTGGTCGGGGCCAGCCCGGCCATGACGGTGAGCGGGCGCGGCTCCGGTGTGATGGACAGTGCTTCGGTGCGCCGCGGGGCGGCCGGGGCGACCGGCGGGGTCTCCGCCTCGGCCGTCACCGCCACGGCGGCCGGTCGATCGGGCGGGGCGATGCCGTTGACGACGTCGGCGGCGACGTCGACCAAGGGGGTGTTGCTGCGCTGCGAGCGTTGGGAGAGCTGGGCGTACGCCGTCTCCGGGTCGACACCCTGTCGTTCGGCGAGGATGCCTTTCGCCTGCTCGATCAAGGCTCGCGTACGCATGGCCCGGCGCAGCCCGGCGACCTCCTGTTCGAGGCGCTGGACGCGGACGGGCCAGTCTTCGGCCGTGCTCTCCACCACTGGGCGATCATATGGCGCGCTGCTGCGGATCGCCTGTCGTCGGGGGCCGGGCGGCCAGGGTGAGCAAATCGGGCGAAACCGCCTCTTATCATGGTGAAAGTGGTTAGCTAACCCCTATGATGCGAGGACAGTGGCGCCGGCTGGTGGCCGCGAGCGGATTGGCGCTCGTACTGGCCGCGACGGCATGCAGCAATTCGAACGACAACAACAACGGCGGCAGCTCCACCACCGGCGGCGGCGAGAGCACCGAGAACGGCTTCAAGGTCGGCATTCTTCTGCCGGAGTCCAAGACGACCCGGTACGAGACGTTCGACAAGCCGTACATGGAGGCGAAGATCAAGGAACTCTGCCCCAAGTGCGAGATCCTTTATCAGAACGCCGACCAGGACAGCTCCAAGCAGCAGTCGCAGGCCGAGGCCATGCTGACGCAGGGAGCCAAGGTACTCATCCTCGACCCGGTCGACGCCTCCGCGGCGGCGACCGTCGTCAACAGCGCCAAGGGTCAGAACGTGCCGGTGGTCTCCTACGACCGGCTCGCCAAGGGCCCGATCGCGTACTACGTCTCGTTCGACAACAAGAAGGTCGGGCAGTTCCAGGGGCAGGCCCTGCTGGACGCGCTGAAAGCGGGCGGTGACCCGAAGCGCGCCGACATCGTGATGATCAACGGCTCGCCGACCGACCCGAACGCCGCCGACTTCAAGGCCGGCGCGCACTCGGTCCTCGACGGCCAGGTCACCATCGGCAAGGAGTTCGACACCCCGGACTGGTCGCCGGACAAGGCCCAGCAGGAGATGGAACAGGCCATCACCGCCCTGGGCAAGGACAAGATCATCGGCGTGTACGCCGCTAACGACGGAACCGCCGGCGGTGCGATCGCGGCGATGAAGGGCGGCGGCTTCACCTCGCCGTTCCCGCCGGTCACCGGGCAGGACGCCGAGCTGGCCGCGATCCAGCGAATCGTCGCCGGTGAGCAGTACATGACCATCTACAAGGCGATCAAGCCGGAGGCCGAGATCGCGGCGTCGATGGCCATCGCCGCCGCCACCGGGCAGGCGTACTCGGGCGAGCCGACCACCACCGTCAACAACGGCACCGTCGACGTCACCTCGGTGCTGCTGACCCCGGTCGTGGTCAAGAAGGACACGATCATGGACACGGTGGTCAAGGACGGCTTCTACAAGGTCGACCAGATCTGCACCTCGCAGTTCGCCGCGGCCTGCCAGGCGGCTGGTATCAAGTGACCGCCACGGACTCTCCGGTGCTCGCGCTGACGGGCATCTCGAAGCGATTCGGCGCGGTGCAAGCTCTCACCGACGTCAGCCTGGAGGTGTACCCGGGCGAGGTCGTCGCGCTCGTGGGTGACAACGGCGCCGGGAAGTCCACTCTCATCAAGGTGATCGCCGGTGTCGGCCCCGCTGACACCGGCGAGATCCGGTGGGGGGACAAGCCGGTCCACATCTCCAAGCCGGCCGACGCGACCGGGCTCGGGATCGCGACCGTCTACCAGGACCTCGCGCTCTGCGACAACCTCGACGTCGTCGCGAACCTCTTCCTCGGCCGGGAACTGACCCGGACGAGCGTCCTCGACGAGATCGGCATGGAGAAACGCTCCCGCGAGCTGCTGGGCAGCCTCTCGGTGCGGTTGCCGAGCGTACGCGTGCCGGTGGCCGGCCTGTCCGGTGGTCAGCGGCAGTCCGTGGCGATCGCCCGGTCCCTGCTCGGCGAGCCGAAGGTCGTGCTGCTGGACGAGCCGACCGCGGCCCTCGGCGTCGCACAGACCGCCGAAGTCCTCGATCTCGTCGAACGGCTCCGGGAACGGGGCCTCGGCGTGATCCTGATCAGCCACAACCTGGCCGACGTCAAGGCGGTCGCCGACCGGGTGGTGGTGCTGCGGCTGGGCCGCAACGCCGGGGTCTTCGACCCCGACGAGACCAGTCAGGAGGAGATCGTGCAGGCGATCACGGGAGCCCTCGACAACGCGGTCACCCGCCGCCGGGCCCGCAGCGAAGGCGGCGCGCCGGACTCGGGCACCGGCGGCGCCACCGGACCGGTCGACGATAGCGACCTCGGGGAACTCGGGGGTGAGGGATGACCAACCCGACCATTCCGCCGCCCGCGGCCGGTCCGCTGGCCGACTCCGACACCCACTCACCGTGGGAGCTGATCAAACGCCGCATCCGCGGTGGCGAGCTGGGTGCCTGGCCGGTGCTCATCGGGCTGATCATCATCTGGGTGGTCTTCCAGGCGCTCAACGACCGCTTCCTGACCGCGCAGAACCTGTCCAACCTGGCCCTGCAGATCACCGCCGTCGGCATGATCAGCGTCGGCATCGTGCTGGTGCTCCTGCTCGGCGAGATCGACCTGTCGGTCGGCTCGGTCGCCGGCGTCTGCGCCGCCGCGCTGGCCGTCCTGTCCGTACGCCGAGGCTGGTCCGACATCTCCGCCATCATCGTGGCACTGCTGCTCGGTGCGCTGATCGGGTTCTTGCAGGGCACGATCTTCGCCAAGCTGGGCGTACCGGCGTTCGTGGTGACCCTGGCGGGCAACCTCGGCTGGCTCGGCCTCCAGCTCTACCTGCTGGGCTCCGAGGGCACCATCAACGTGCCGACCGGCACCATCACCGACCTGATGAACACCAAGCTCAGCCAGGCGGCGGGCTGGATCGTCGGGGTGATCGTCGTCGCCCTGTACGCCTTCGCGGCGTTCACCGCCCGGGCGCGGCGAGCCTCCGCCGGCCTCCCCGCGGCATCGCTCCGCAGCGACCTCGTACGCGTCATCGGCCTGGCCGCGATCGTGGTCGTGACGGTGGTCGTGCTGAACTCGTGGCAAGGCGTACCGCTCGGCCTGTTGATCCTCGTCGGCCTGGTGGCGGTGCTGGACCTCGTGCTCCGCAAGACCCGGTACGGCCGCAGCATCTTCGCCGTCGGCGGCAACATCGAAGCGGCCCGCCGGGCAGGCATCAACGTGGCGGCGGTCCAGATCTCCGTCTTCACGCTGTGCTCGACCTTCGCCGCGCTCGGCGGCATCCTGCTCGTCTCCCGAGGCTTCTCGGCCACCCAGACGACCGGCGCCAGCGACGTCCTGCTGCTGGCCATCGCCGGCGCGGTCATCGGCGGCGTCAGCCTCTTCGGCGGCCGGGGCAGCCCCTGGGGCGCCCTGCTCGGCGCGGTCGTGCTCGGCTCGATCAGCTCCGGCATGCTGCTGATCGACGTCGACTCCTCCGTCCGGTACATGATCACGGCAGCGGTGCTGTTGGCGGCGGTCATCCTCGACTCGGTGTCCCGCCGGGGCCGCCGGGCGAGCGGCCGAGGCTGACCCCCTTCCTCATTCGGCGGGGCGTCGGGATTCCGGCGCCCCGCCGCTTTGCCCTACTTTGGCGGCGGCTTCGTGCGGCGTGCTCCAAAGACGCACCGAAGAGGAGGGCGGCTGGGCCGCGTGCGTCGCCGCCATGATCAACGGAGTAATCGTGGGGCCATGACCCTGCGAAACTTCCGCTGATCATGCTGCATCGAGGGTGCCAACGAAAGCGCCCACCGCGAAGCCACAGCCGAACGAAGCCGCAGCCGAACGAAGCGGCAGCGAACGCGGGGTCAGTCGAAGAGGGAGGGCTGGAGAATCCCCTCCAGGACCAGGATCCGCCGCTTCAGCTCGATCCCCGGCCCGTACCCGCCGAGCCCGTCGGACGCCAGCACCCGGTGGCACGGCACGACGACGGGGATCGGGTTGCTGCCCATGATCTGCCCGACGAGGCGGGCACTTCCGTCCGGCAGCCCGGAGCGGTCGGCGAGTTCGCCGTAGGTGATGGTGGTGCCGAACGGCACGGTCTCATACAGCGTCCGCAGTACGCGTTCTTGCGGCCCGGAGGTCAGCGACCAGTCGACGGTGAGGTCGAACGACTGCCGTTCCCCGTGTGCCCATTCGGAGATCTGCAGCGCCGCCTCGGCGACGAAGGGATCATGCGGCGAGGCGGGGCGTACGCCGCCGTGGCGGGCCAGCGAGCGGGCAGTGGCCCCGCTCCCGTCGAAGGAGACACAGGCCAAGCCGTCGCCGGTGACCGCCACGGTCAGGGGGACCAACGGTGTCGGAACGGTGAGCCAGACGAACTCCATCCCCCGAAGCTAGCGCGCCCCACCGACAGAACTACCTGCGGTCAGTCGTCGCCGGACCAGGCCCGGTCCTCGGCTTCCTTGCGAGCCTCGCGCTCGCGGATGACGTCCAGGGCGCGCGCTGCCGTCGCCTCGTCCGGGAACGGGCCGAGCAGGTACTGCTCAGCCTCCTGCCGGCCGTGCTCGGGCCGCCGGTGTTTCAGGCAGTAGAACCACGGTTCGGAGCTCTCCATGCCCTTCATGCTCGCATGCGCGGCAAAGACCCGCCGGGAAGACGGAATCTCGGGGAGGATCAGGGCATGACCGACTACACCGACGACGAACGGAAGACGCTGCGGGACGCCGGGTTCGGCGCGATGATGCTCGTCTCCCAGGCCGATCCGGGTTTCTTCGCGATGTTCTCCGAGAGCATGGCCGGGGCGAAGGCGATGGCGGCGGCTCCGGCCGAGCTGCGGGACCTCTTCAAGGGCGGGGGATTGCCCTCGGTGCCCAAGGGCGGCGCGGCCGAGGTCGAGTCGACCGTCCTGGGCCAGTTGCAGCAGGCGGTGCAGATCCTGCAGACCAAGTCGCCGCAGGACGTGCAGGCGTACAAGGATGTCGTGATCGCCGCGTGCGACCAGGTCGCGGAGGCCAAAGGCGGCGTGCAGGACACCGAGACGGCCATGATCGCCAAGGTGAAGGCGGCTGTCGGCGCATAGCGTCGGAGCCCTAGGCTCGCCGCATGAGCAACCGGGGTATTCACGACTGGGAGCCGTTGCGGCGAGCCACCTGGCTCGAACTCTTCTGCGACCTCGTGTTCGTGGTCGCCGTCGCCCGGTTGGGCCAGCTGCTGCATCACGATCACTCGCTCGGCGGCGTGGTCGCGTACGTCGGGCTCTTCGTCGCCGTCTGGTGGCTGTGGATCAGCTTCTCGTACTTCGCCGACCTCTTCGACGACGACGGCCCGGGTCAGCGCGTGGCCCAGCTGATCGCCGCGCTCGGCGCCGCGGTGCTCGCGGTCACGATCCAGCCCGGGTTCGACTCCGCGCGGTTCGCCGCCATCTTCGCGCTGCTCCTGCTCTTCTTGACCGGCTTGTACGCGATCATGGGGCGGTCGATTCCGCGAGCCGCCGAGCTGTGCCGCTGGTATGTCGTGGGCTCCGCCTCGGGTGCCGTCCTCTGGGGCGCCTCGCTGCTCGTCAGCGGACCGGCGCGGTACGCCCTATGGGTGGTGGCGCTGGTGGTCAACTCGACCGTCTCCGGCCCCCTGGCGTACGCCCGGATGAAGAACCCGCCCGTCCAGGTCTCCCACATGCCGGAGCGGTTCGGCTTGTTCACCCTCGTCGTCTTGGGTGAGGCGGTGTGGAGCACGGTCGCCGGGATCACCGAGGGCGCCTGGAGCCCCGGCGCGGTGGCCGTCGCCGTGAGCGGCTTCGTCATCGCCTGCGGCATCTGGTGGGTCTACTTCGGAGGGTTCGACGAGGCGGCCATCGACCGGGCGCTGGCCAACGGCCGCAACGCGCAGGTGCGATCCTTCCTCTACGGGTACGGCCATCTGCTCATCTACGTGGCGATCGCGGCGACCGGGATCGGTGTGGAGCTCGCGGCCGAGATGGCGGCGCATCACCACCACGGCACCCTGCCGTTGTTCGCCGTGGCCCAGGTCGTCATCATCGCCGGATTCATCCTGATCTCCACAGGCGTCGGTCTGGACCTGGGCGTCGGCCGCCGGATTCACGGTCTTCTGCTCGGCCTCAAGACGCTGGTCGCCGCGACGGCGCTGGGCTTCGGCCTGTTCACGGAGTCGCCGGTGCTCACCGTCACCGCTTCGGCCGTGGCCTGGACGGCGTTGCTCGTCGCGGAGGCGATCGTGATCCATCGACTGGGTCACCCTAAGATCATCACTGGGGCAGATGTCCCGGCGACCTGGGGAGGCTCGGATGCGGCGATGGATGCCGATGGCGATGGCGGCGTTGATGGTGACGACGTCGGTTCTGACGGCCGGCTGCGGATCAACGAAGGATCCTGAGTTCACCAGCGGCCAGCCCGGCCTGGTCGGCAGCGGCGCGGGGGTCGCCGACGTCCAGCCGTCCAGCTCGGCCGGCGCCCTGTCCACCCCGGCCGCGAGCGCGTCCGCCGTCCCGCCGACCACCGGCGCGGTCGTCAGCGGGGCGACGACGGCGCCGATCCCGGCGGGGCAGCCGCAGCTCGTGCGGCTGGGCGTACCGGTGGCGAAGTGGCAGGCCGAGTTCGACCGGATCGTCGCCGCGAAGTACCGGCTGGTGCACTTCGACGGCTACGAGGTCGGCTCGCAGACCTTCGTCAACGCCCTGTTCCGGCCGAGCGACGGAGTCGCCTGGCAGTCGCGGAGCAACCTGACAGCGGCCGCGTACCAGACCGCGTTCGACCAGTTCAAGACGCAGGGCTATCGGCTGGCCGACGTCAGCAGCTACCTCGTCGCCGGTCAACTCCGGTACGCCGCGATGTGGCGCAAGGCGTCCGGTCCGGTGTGGGTGGCGTACCACGGCTATTCGCAGAGCGCGCACCAGACCAAGATCGACGCGCTGACCAAGGAGGGCTACCACCCGGTGGCAGTCTCGGTGGTGGCGCCGAACAACACTCCGCAATGGACGGCGTTGTACGTCAAGGAGAACATCGGCTCGTGGCTGGCCAAGTCGTGGCTGACCCTGGCCGAGTATCAGACCCAGTGGGACGCCGCGATGGCCAAGGGCATGCGGGTGAGCTACCTGAGCGCGACCCAGTACGCCGGAAGCGTCCGGATCTCGGTCATCTTCGAGGCGGGCACCGGTGCCTATGAGGCGCGGTTCGGGCTGACCGCCGCGGACGCGGCGACGAAGACGGGCTCGAACCAGTCGGCCGGCCGGCTCACGCGAGCGGTCGCCGGGTACGCCGCCGGCAGCTCGGCGCGGTTCGCCCTCGCCTGGTCCTAGTCGCGTCCGCCACCGGGGTACGCGGCTAGCAGCGCGTCGATCTCGGCCATCGCCGTCGCGGTGGCCGAGTAGTGCACCGCGTGCATCCCGATCGCGGCGGCTCCGGCCACGCAGCGCTCCACATCGTCGAGGTAGACGACCTCGTCGGGGCGTACGTCCAGCCGCTCGCAGGCCAGCTGATAGATGCGCGGATCGGGTTTGGCGATCCCGCACTCGTGCGAGTAGACGATGTCGTCGGTCATCTCGGGATAGCGGTACAACGCCGCCTCCCGTTCGCGGGCGCCGACGAAGCTGTTGCTGATGAGGCCGGTCAGATATCGCTGGTGCAGGCCCTCGAAGTAAGCCGTCAGCTCGGCGTTCGGCGTACCGAGGTAGACCGTCCAGATGTCGGACATGAACCCCTCGGCCTCGGCGACGGACGTCCCAGTGCCCTCGGCGATCCCCGCCACCACCTCGGCTTCGGTGATCAGCCCGATCGCGCCGCGCGCCCAGATGTCTCGCAGGCGGCCGTTCAGCTCGACCGGTTCGAGTCCCCAGCGTGCGGCCCACTTCTGGTCCACCGGGTCGAACCCCTCCGGCGCACTCAGCTCGAGGATGCCGCCGATGTCGAATACGACAGCACGAATCGCCATTTCCCCGTCCCTACAGTCGATCCACGAAGTCCTTGGCTTCCTTCAGACCCAGTCCGGTCTTCTCGCGTACGAGTTTGATCGCCGGAATGATCTGCCCCCGAGCCTTGAGCTCGGCCGCTTGCGCGGCCACGTCGTGCGCCGGTGGTCGGCCCGCGAACGGCACCTGAGCGAACGGCTCGCGGCCCGCCGCCATGGCCTCGACGGCGTCCTTGGCCTCCTTGAGACCGACGCCGGTGAGTTCGCGATAGAGCTTGATCGCCTGGATCTTCTTACCCTCGGCGAGCAGGGCGGCGACCTCGTCGCCGTTCGCCGACGGGCGGGGCGTGCCCGGTACGCGGGCCGCCATCTGCGCGGACACCAGGTCGTCGGGGCGGCGGGACTTGGTCGTCCGGCCGAGGATGAACGCGACGATCGCCACTCCGATGAGGAGGGCGATCGCCGGCGGGTTGAGATCCACGGGGCTGACCCTACTCGGCCGCAGCCGGCGGCGAGCTAGTCAGAACTTCGTAGTCAGGAGGGTCGGCATGCCGGCCGGTACGCCGATCGCCGGGGCGTCGGCGAGCGTGGGCTCGTCGTCGGGCTCGGCGGCCAGCAGGGCACGGAGTGCGGCAGCACGTTCGGCGTTCGCGGCGTCGGCCAGCTGGCGAAGCTGGTCGGCCTCGGCGGCGGTCAGCCCGTAGAGCGTCGCGATCCGCTCCGGTTGGAGACGGGTGGCTCGGGCGAAGTCCTTGTCGATGGTCAGGCGGGCGATTGCGTCGGCGAACTGGGACATCGTGGCTCCTTCCTCGTCTTCGCTCCGCGCGCGTGATCTCAAGGTAGGCCCCAGTGGACGATCCTGACCTCAGGCTTAGTACGGAAGTCTGAACATCCGGTCGGCTAGGTACCGGCCTCCGTACATCGGGGGACCACCGGAGTGGCTCTTGGCGGATCCGCCGCCCAACATGTCGCACAAGGGGTGCGATGCGCGAACCGCATCTCGATGTCTAGTGACATTCCGTCGGGCCGTCACATCGAGTGGCGGCTCCCGTACCCCTGACGATGGTGGGAACACGACGGATGAGCTCTCGCACTTCGCGCCTGCGGGCGAAGATCGCCTTTCTGCTGGCGTCGCTCGCGGCCCTCTGGGCCTTCGCGGCGTTCGTGACGGTCCGGGACGGGTTGACCCTCCTCTGGATCCGTACGCTGGACTCCGAGGTCGGCCGCCCGACGAACGCGCTGGTCCAATCGGTTCAGGAGGAACGCCGCCGGTCGGCGGTCTACCTGGCGCTGGCGGAGAAGGGCGACACGGCGGCCAGTGCGACGGCCCGGACCGCCCTCGACACCGCGAGGCAGCACACCGACGAGGCCGTGTCCGTGTTCCGGAACTCCGTACGCGGAACAGCCGCCCGCTGGGCCCAGTCGGACACCACCGCCGCCCGGCTCAGTGAACTCGACGCTCGGCTCAACGCGCTGCCGGCCGAGCGGTCCGATATGGACGCGGGCCGGGTGGAGCGCTCGTCGGTGACCGCCTTCTACACCGGCGTGGTGGGCAAGGGGTATGAGATCTTCGAGACGATCTCCGTCTTCTCCGACCGGGACATCAACAGCCGACTGGGGCATCTGCTGACCTTGTCGCGCGGTCGCGAACTGCTGTCGCAGGAGGACGCCCTCATCTCCGGCGTCATCGCGGCCGGTCGGTTCAGCCCGGCCGAGGCGGCGGAGTTCGGCCGGATCGTCGGCGCTCAGCGGTACACCCGCTCGGTCGGCGTCGCCGGGCTCCCCGGTGACACGGCGATCTACCAGCCGGTGCTCGAAGGTCAGGAGCTGGGCCGATTCCAGGCCCTGGAAGACCAGATCGTCCTGCAGGGACCCGGTGCCGCACCGGTCACCGCGGCCGCCTGGCGGGCCGCGCTCGACCCCGCGCTGGCCTCCCTCGCCCAGCTCGACATCGACCTCGCCGACGCCACGATCGACCAGGCCACCGGGCCCGGCGTGATGATCGTCGTCCGGCTGATCCTGGCCGCCGGGCTCGGGCTCATCGCGGTCGTCGCCTCGATCATCCTGTCCATCACCACGGCGCGGGCGATCGTGCACCAACTCCGGCTGCTGCGCGACGCCGCCGACGACCTGGCGACGGTACGCCTGCCGCGAGTGGTGGAACGGCTGGCCGCCGGCGAAGAAGTCGACGTCGAGGCCGAAGCCCCTCCGCTGGCCTTCGGCTCCGACGAGATCGGTCAGGTGGGGCACGCGTTCACCAAGGCGCAGGAGACCGCCGTCCGGGTCGCTGTCGATCAGGCGGAACTGCGCCGGGGCGTACGCGACGTCTTCGTGAGCCTGGCCCGTCGGAACCAGGCGCTCATCCACAGCCAGCTGCGGTTGCTGGACGACATGGAGTGCCGCGTCACCGACCCGACCGATCTCGAAGAGCTGTTCCGCGTCGACCATCTGGCCACCCGAATGCGCCGCAACGCCGAGAACCTGCTGGTGTTGTCGGGCGCCACGGCCGGGCGAGGCTGGCGGCGGCCGGTGCCGGTCGCCGACATCCTCCGCGCCGCCTGCGCCGAGGTCGAGGGCTACCACCGGGTCGTCATCCAGCCCGGCGACGCCGCCGAGCTGGCCGGCCGTGCCGTCGGCGACGTCATCCACCTGCTGGCCGAGCTGGTCGAGAACGCGTTGTCGTTCTCCCCGCCGGACACCACGGTGCATGTCAAGGGCGCGCGGGTCGGCACGGGCCATGTCCTAGAGGTCGAGGACCGGGGCCTCGGAATGAGCGAGGCCGTCTTGGACGAGTCCAACGAACTGCTCCGCGACCCGCCGGAGTTCAAGCTGACGAGCACCGCGCGGCTCGGCCTGTTCGTCGTCGGCCGGCTGGCGCAGCGCCACGAGATCGAGGTGCAATTGCGGCGCTCGCCATACGGCGGGGTCACCGCGATCGTGCTGATCCCCGAGAAGCTCATCTCCGGTCGCCCGCCCGCGTCCGAGCTGACTCTCCTGGAAGCCGCCGTCGCGCTGCCCTCGGTGCCCGAGATGCGTCCCCGGGCGGCGGCCGCGCCGGTCGCGCTCGCGGTGCGCGCCGAGCCCCCGGTCCGGGTGGTCACCGCGCGTACGCCGTCGGGGCTGCCCGTGCGGCCCAAACCGAATCCGTCCGCGCCGGCGCAGGCGCGCGACATCCGGGACCTGATGAGTGCCTTCCAACGCGGTACGCAACGCGGCCGGGCGGAAGCCGTCGAAACACCCGCGGAAGGGGAGAACAATGACGCAGCGACCGACCGCTGAACTCGGCTGGCTCGTCGACGACCTGGTCAGTCGGCTGCCCGGCGCTGAGCTGGCCGTGGTGCTGTCCGCCGACGGACTGGTGATGGCGGCCGCCTCCGGCACGGCCCGGGAGGACGCCGAGCATCTCGCGGCCGTCTCGGCGAGCATGTTCGGGCTGGCCCGGGGTGCGAGCCGCCGGTTCGGCAAGGGCGTGGTCCGGCAGGCGGTGATGGAGATGGCGGCCGGCTTCCTCTTCGTCAGCTCCGGCGGCACCGGGGCCTGCCTGGCGGTCATCACCGACGACTCCGCCGACATGGGCCTGACGGCGTACGAGATGGCGATGCTCGTGACGCGGGTCGGCGACTACCTGACCGCGCCCGCCCGCACCCCGGCCGCGGTCGAGTGACCGGCCCGGACCCGGCGCAGCCGGACGAGCAGGCCTGGCTGGACGACGACGCCGGCCCGGTCGTCCGCCCGTACGCCCTCGCCGCGGGCATCACGGCGGAGGCGGCCGAGGAGTTCGACCTCATCGCCGTGGTGCTCGCCAGCCGGGCCCCGTCGTCCGGCGACGCCGCCCTCGGCACGGCCTCGGCGCGTATTCTGCAACTCTGTCAGGAACCACTGTCTGTTGTAGACCTGTCGGCCCGGATGAGCCTGCCGGTCGGCGTGGTACGGGCGCTCCTGGCCCAACTCGCGGCCCGAGATCTGATCCGGCGGAGCCATCCCGGCCCGGCCGCCACGCCCAGCGTCGAGACCTACAAGGCGGTCCTCCATGGATTACGAGCACTCTGACCTCGTGCTGCCGACGGCGTACAAGATCGTCGTCGCGGGCGGGTTCGGCGTCGGCAAGACCACGATGGTCGGCTCGGTCAGCGAGATCCAGCCGTTCTTCACCGAGGAGCTGCTCACCGACGCCAGCCTCGGGGTGGACGACGTCTCGGGCGTCGAGGCGAAGACCACCACGACGGTGGCCCTGGACTTCGGCCGTATCCGGATCAGCCAAGACATGATGCTCTACCTGTTCGGCACGCCCGGCCAGGACCGCTTCCTGTTCATCTGGGACGAACTCGTCGAAGGCGCCATCGGCGCGGTGGTCGTCGCCGACACCCGCCGGCTGGAGGACTCTTTCACCTCCATCGACTACTTCGAGCGCATGGGCGTGCCGTTCATCGTGGCGGTCAACTGCTTCGACGGCACCCGGGTGTACGCCACCGACGAGGTGAAGGCGGCGCTCAACCTCGATCCCGGCGTACCGGTGCGGCACTGCGACGCGCGAAAGCGCGACTCGGTGAAGGAAGTGCTCGTCACGCTGCTGGAACACCTGCTGACCCTGCGGGCGGTGGCTGCCTGATCTTCAGGGCGCTGGATCATGGATGCAGGTCGAATCTTGCCTCAAGATTCGACCGGGAACCCTGATCCGGTGCCAGAAGCGGGCGGGGCGCTCGGCGAGTCCGGCGCTAGAAGCGGGCCGGGCGCTCGGCGAGGCGGCGCAACAGTGCTCGCTGCTCCTCGGTCTCCGGCGCCGGTACGCCGCGCGCCTCCGACACCAGCTCCATCGCCTGCTCGGCGGTGGCGCCCAAGGCGATGAGCGCGGCGGACGCGACGATGCCGGAGCGGCCGATGCCGCCCCGGCAGTGCGCCACGATGAAGTCCCCGGAGCGCAGTCGCACCGCCAGTTTCGCGGCCAGTTCGGCGAGATCGTCGAGATCCGGCACCGAGAAGTCTGCGATCGGGAAGTCGATGTACGCCAGCCCGGCGTCGCGGGCGATCTCCGGCTCGGCGGCCAGCCCCAGCAGGTCGCGCTCGCCCTCGGTGAGCGCGCAGACCAGCGCGTCCACTCCCTTGCGGCGCAACCCGTGCAGCGCGCGCACGAGGGCGTCGCCGCCGGTCGGACGGGACATCACCGCCAGCCGCCCCGAGACCGGCCAGTCCACCAGAAACGGTCCGGCCATGCGCGCATCCTATGGCCTCAGCCGGCGTGGCGAGTGTGGGATCCACCCCACCGGAATCGGACTTGGAGGACCAGCACCGCGGCGAGGATGACCACCCCGCCCACGAACTGCCCGGCAGTCAGCCGCTCGCCGTAGACGACGGCCGTGGTGGCGACCGTGACGGCGGGTTCGGCACACGACAGGATCGACGCCGTGGGCGCGCCGACGAGCCGGATGCCGGCCAGCAGCGTCGCGATCGGGACCACTGTGGAGAAGATCGCCAGCAGCACCACCCAGCCCCAGCCCGCCACCTCGCGCGGCCCGGACATCGAGCCGGTCGCGTACCCGGTCACGGTCATCGTCACCCAGGCCGAGGTGCAGACGATCGCGGAGAGCAGGAAGACGTCCAGGTCCGCGGGGACTCCGGCGGCCACGGTCAGATACAAGGCGTACGCCGCGGCGGAGCCCAGCGCCAGCGCGACCCCGATGCCGGCGGCCGAACCGATCGCGCCACCCGAACCGAGGATCAGTACCAGGCCGACGGCCGAACACAGGAGGGCGGCGTACCGCCGGCGATCCGGGCGTTCCCTGCGCAGCAGTACGGCCAATCCGGTCACCAGCGCCGGGTACAGGTACAGCAGCAGTCCGGTCAGCGACGCGTCGATCCAGGCCAGCGAGCTGAAGTAGAGCACCGCCTGGGAGGCGTACCCGATGCCGCCGAGGCCGACGCACATGAGCAGCGTGCGGCGGGTTGGGAAGGCGGGCCGCCGGAACGCCACGATGACCCACAGGATGACGGCGGCGACGGCGAAGCGCCCCGCGAGCATCGCCGGAACGCTGATCCCGGCGGCGTAGGACTGCTTGGCGAAGACCGCGGACAGCCCGAATCCGGCCGCCGAGACCAGGCACAGCACGGCGCCCAGACCGGGTGCCGGCCGATGGCGAGGGGTCGAGGGGCGCACATCGGCCGGCACCGCAGCAACGGCCACTTCCGTGGTCATGACTGGAGACGGTAGGCCGCTTCGAGCTATCGAGGTAGCCTGTTTTTCCTCCGGAACCCGAAGGAAACGCCTTGATGACGCTGCACCAGCTCCGGTGCTTCCTCGCCGCGGTCGAGCACGGCTCGTTCACCGCCGCCGCCGGCGCGCTCGGGTACGCCCAGCCGTCCGTCTCGGAGCAGGTCCGGCTGTTGGAGCAGCATCTGGACGCGCCGTTGTTCCGCCGAGTCGGGCGGGGTCTCGTGCCCACCGAGGAGGCGCGAGCGCTCGTGCCGCACGCGGCGGCGGCGCTGGCCGCGGTCGAGGAGGCGGGCCGGGCCGTCGCCGACGTACGCCAGGTGCTCACCGGCACCGTCCGATTCGGAATCTTCAAGACCTCCCGGTTCTACCTCGGCGCGGAGTTGGTCGGCGACGTTCTGCGCCGGCATCCGGGCGTACGCCTGGAGCTGGTCGGGCAGAACTCGGCGGAGCTGCGGGACCTGTTGCGCAAGGGAGCCCTGGAAGCCGGGCTGATCGCCCTGCCCGTCGAGGAGGAAGGGCTGGCCGTCAACCCCGTGATGCGCGACGAACTCGTCTACCTCAGCGCGCACCCGGAACGCCTGGTACGCCCGGTGACTCCGGCGGGCCTCGCGGCTGCGCCGCTCGTCCTGCCCGACGTCAGCTGGCGGGAGGCCGACTCGACGCGCCGGGCGCTGGCCCACAGCGTCCAGTCGGCCGGGCATTCGCTGCGCCCCCGGGTCGAGGTCGAGGACATCGAGACCGCGCTGGAGGTCGCCGCCACCGGACTCGCCGACACCGTGATCTGGCGAGGCGTCCTGCATCGGCTCGCCGACCGGCTGCCGCCCGGGCTCGGATGGACCCCGCTGCGACCCCGGCTCTACGAGACCTTCGCGATCGTGCACCGGCCGGACGCGCAGCTGTCGGCGGCCAGCCGGGTCGTCATCGAGCTGGCCGCCGCCCGGATGCGGGCGCTCGCCGCCGCCCTCTAGCCCGACTTCTGGTTGCAGATCACGGTTACGCATGCCTTCGAGGCCGCCGGAAGCATGCGTAACCGTGATCCGCAGCGGGAGAACCCGCGCGGGGGAGGGGAGAGCCCGTGTGGGGGAGCGCTTTCTCGGCGCAGCCAACGTTGGCACATCGGGAATTCGTTGTCGGAGGCAGCAAAATTGCTGGCCAGGGTATAGCGCAAGGAAAGGGGCCGGAAACAAGGTCTTGACATCGACGGTAGTCGGGATGAAACCTCTCCCCAGAGAGCGCTCTCCTATCCCGTTCCGACTCCGTCCCCCTGGAGATGTCATGAGACGTCTGCACGCCACAGCGGTGGCGGCCGCGGCAGCTCTGCTCGCGACCTGCTTCGCCGTCGTGCTCACCGGTTCGGCCAAGGCGGCCGACCCGCTGCTCTCCCAAGGCAAGCCCGTCACCGCCTCGTCCGCCGAGAACGCCGGCACTCCCGCGGCCAACGCCGTCGACGGGAACGCCGGAACTCGATGGTCGAGCGCCTTCAGCGATCCGCAGTGGATTCAGGTCGACCTGGGCGCCACCGCCACGGTCAGCCAGGTCGTCCTGCAGTGGGAGGCGGCGTACGCGACCGCTTTCCAACTTCAGGTGTCGGCCGACGCCACCACCTGGACCACCGTCTACAGCACCTCCAGCGGCACGGGCGGCACCCAGACGCTGGCCGTCAGCGGCACCGGCCGCTACGTGCGGCTGTACGGCACGGCGCGGGCGACCGCGTACGGGTATTCGCTGTGGGAGTTCCAGGTTTACGGCTCGACCGGCGGAACGAGCTGCGGCACGGCCAACGCCGCGCTCAACCGGCCCGCAACCGCCTCGTCCGCCGAGAACGCCGGCACGGCAGCTTCCGCCGCGGTCGACGGGAACGCCGGAACTCGATGGTCGAGCGCCTTCAGCGATCCGCAGTGGCTCCAGGTCGACCTCGGCAGCGTGCAGACGATCTGCCAGGCGGTCCTGCAGTGGGAGGCGGCGTACGCGACCGCGTTCCAGCTTCAGGTGTCGACCGACGCCGCCACCTGGACGAGCGTCTACAGCACCACGACCGGGACCGGCGGGACGCAGACGCTGACCGTCAACGGGACCGGCCGCTACGTACGCCTCTACGGCACCGCCCGGGCCACCGGCTACGGGTACTCACTCTGGGAGTTCGTCATCCGTACCGGCACGACCACGAGCCCGACCCCCACCAGCCCGACTCCGACGCCGACCGGCCCGCAGCTGCCCGGCGGCGGTTCGCTCGGTCCGAACGTGAAGGTCTTCGACCCGAGCATGTCGGGCGCGACGATCCAGAGCCAGGTCGACACCGTCTTCGCCCAGATGGAGTCCAACCAGTTCGGCTCCCAGCGGTACGCCCTGCTGTTCAAGCCGGGCACGTACAGCGGATTCAACGCCCAGATCGGCTTCTACACCTCGATCGCCGGGCTCGGGCAGAACCCGGGCGACGTCCGCATCAACGGCGACGTCACCGTCGACGCGGGCTGGTTCGGCGGCAACGCGACGCAGAACTTCTGGCGGTCGGCCGAGAACTTCTCGATCTACCCGTCGGCCGGGTTCACCCGCTGGGCCGTCTCGCAGGCCGCCCCGTTCCGGCGGATCGACGTGCACGGCGACCTGAACCTGGCGCCCAACGGCTATGGCTGGGCCAGCGGCGGTTACATCGCCGACTCCCGGGTCAGCGGCCAGGTGGGTCCGTACTCGCAGCAGCAGTGGTACACCCGGGACAGCCAGATCGGCAGCTGGGGCAACGGCGTCTGGAACATGGTGTTCTCCGGAGTGCAGGGCGCGCCCGCGCAGGCCTTCCCGAACCCGCCCTACACGACGCTCGCGACGACTCCGGTAAGCCGGGAGAAGCCGTACCTCTACCTCGACGCGAGTGGGGCGTACCGGGTGTTCGTGCCGTCGCTGCGGACCAACGCGTCCGGCACCACCTGGGCGAACGGCTCGACGCCGGGCACCTCGATCCCGTTGACCCAGTTCTACGTCGCCCAGCCCACCGACTCGGCGGCCACCCTCAACCTCGCGCTGGCGCAGGGCCTCAACCTGCTCTTCACCCCCGGCGTCTACCACCTCAACCAGACCATCAACGTGACGCGGGCCGACACGGTCGTCCTCGGTCTCGGGTACGCCACCTTGATCCCCGACAACGGCGTGACCCCGATGACCGTGGCCGACGTGGACGGCGTGAAGATCGCTGGTCTGCTCTTCGACGCGGGTGCGGTCAACTCGCCCGTCCTCCTCCAGATCGGACCGACGGGGTCGAGCGCCTCGCACACCGCCAACCCGATCTCGATCAACGACGTCTTCTTCCGGATCGGCGGCGCCGGCGCGGGGAAGGCCACCACCAGCCTCATCGTCAACAGCAACAACACCCTGATCGACCACATCTGGGCCTGGCGCGCCGACCACGGCACGGGCGTCGGCTGGACGGTGAACACCGCCGACACCGGCCTCATCGTCAACGGCAACAACGTCACCGCCCTCGGCCTGTTCGTCGAGCACTACCAGAAGTACGAGGTGATCTGGAACGGCAACGGCGGCAAGACGATCTTCTTCCAGAACGAGATGCCGTACGACCCGCCGAACCAGGCCGCCTGGCGAGCGGGCGGCTACGCGGCGTACAAGGTGGCCGACAGCGTCACCTCGCACGAGGGCTGGGGACTGGGCAGCTACTGCTACTTCAACGTGGACCCGACGATCGTCGCCGAGCACGGCTTCGAGGTGCCGGTCACCGCCAACGTGAAGTTCCACGACCTGCTCACCGTCTCACTCGGCGGTAACGGCACGATCGCGCACGTCATCAACTCCACGGGCGGACCCGCCCAGGGCACGGCCACCGTTCCGGTGAACATCGTCAGCTTCCCCTGACGGCGCCGCTCCCACGCGCCGCGCGGACCCGCCCAGTCCGCGCGGCGTACCCTCCTGAAAATGCGAAAAGCGAGCGGCGCGATGTTCGGGCTTGCCCTCGGCGACGCGCTGGGCAAGCCCACGGAGTTCATGCGGTACGCGGAGATCACTGCCCGATTCGGTCCAGGCGGACCGGCCGAACCGGCCGGCGATCCGGCCCTGGTGACGGACGATACGCAGATGACCCTCGCGGTGGCCGACGCGCTCCTGGCGGCGGAGGCCCTGGATGCGGCGACCCTGGAACCGTTGTGGCGCAAGGAGTTCATGGACTGGGCGGTGAGCCCGGAGAACAACCGCGCCCCCGGCATGACCTGCATGCGGGCGATCGGCCGGCTGGCCGAAGGGCAGCCGTGGATCGCGGCGACCGAGGCCGGGTCCAAAGGTTGCGGCGCCAACATGCGAGTCGCCCCGGTGGGCCTGGTGCCGCAGGTGCCCGACGCGGACCGGGCGGGCATGGCGCAGTTGCAGGCGGCCCTGACGCACGGCCACCCGACGGCGCTGGCGGCCAGCGACCTGACGGCGTTCGCGGTGCACTGGCTGCGCGACGGGCTCGCACCGCTCAGCCTGCCGGCCGCGCTGCGGCAGCGGTGCGCCGACCAGCGCGGCGTCTACCACGTCGACTGGCTCGGCGAACTGTGGCAACGTCCAGGCGAGACGACGCCGGAGGAGTTCATCGCTCGCGGCTGGGACGAGTGCGCCGCCATTCTGGACCGGCTCGAAGCGGCCCTCGTCGCGCCGGATCGCGACGCCGATCCATGCCTGGCCACCGGTGAGGGCTGGATCGCCGAGGAGGCGCTGGCGACCGGCCTGCTCTGCTTCCTCCTGTACGCCGACGACCCGGTCGCGGCGCTGCGGCGGGGTGCGGTGACCGCCGGGGACTCCGACTCGATCGCCAGTCTGGCCGGCGCCTTCGCCGGAGCCGCGTACGGACTGGCCGCCTGGCCTTCCGATTGGATAGGCCGCATCGAGTACGCCGCCGAACTCGACCGCATCGGCCGAGCCTGGGACTGAAAGTCTCCACCGCCCGGCGTCGTACGCGCCGCTGCTCGTTCGACGTATAGGTGACAGCGTTCGTTCGACGTCTAGATGACGGTGTTCGTTCGACAGGTAGGCGAGGAAGGGAGATCGAGATGCGAGTCATGGTGATCATCAAGTCCGACGAGAATGCCGAGGCGGGGGTGCTGCCCGGCGACGAGGTCGTCGGTTCGATGATCAAATACAACGAGGAGCTGATCAAGGCGGGCGTGATGCTCGCCGGCGAGGGCCTGCACCCGAGCGTCAAAGGCGCCCGGGTCACCTTCAAGGCAGGCAAGGCGACCGTCGTCGACGGCCCGTTCGCCGAGGCCAAGGAGCTGATCGCGGGCTTCTGGCTGTGGCAGGTCAAGTCGATGGACGAGGCCGTCGAGTGGGTCAAGCGGATGCCGGCGTCCCAGGGCACCTCGGACGACCAGGTCGCGGAGATCGAGATCCGGCAGGTCTTCGAGAACGAGGAGTTCGACGGGCAGATCAGCCCGGAGCTGCAGGAGCAGGACGCCCGGCAGCGTAGCGGCTTGCAGTAACGGCGGCGGGGCTGCTCTCATTGGGCGGTGTCGGCAGCGCAACGGGCGGTGGACGCCGTCTGGCGGATCGAGTCCGCCCGGATCATCGCCGGACTGGCCCGTGTCGTCCGCGACGTCGGCCTGGCCGAGGAACTCGCCCAGGATGCGGTGGTCGCCGCGCTCGAACAATGGCCGGAGTCAGGCGTACCGGATAATCCGGGCGCCTGGCTCATGCTGATCGCCAAGCGGCGCGCGGTCGACTATCTGCGGCGGCAGGAGACGCTGACGCGCAAGGTCGCCGAACTGGGCCGTGGCCTCGAAGACCACACGGAGTCGTTCGAGGCGGAAGTGGATGCCGCGCTCGACGACGACATCGGCGACAATCTGCTCAGCCTGGTCTTCACCGCGTGCCATCCGGTGCTCTCGCCGGAAGCCCGGGTCGCCCTCACGCTCCGCCTGCTCGGCGGGCTCACCACCGACGAGATCGCGCGGGCGTACCTGGTGCCGGAGACGACCGTGGCCCAACGGATCACCCGGGCCAAGAAAACACTGGCGCAGAAGCAGATCCCGTTCGAGGCGCCGCGAGGCGCGGAACTCTCCGAACGCCTGCCCTCGGTCCTCGAAGTCGTCTACGCCATCTTCAACGAGGGCTACGCCGCGACCACCGGAAAGAACTGGGTACGCCCGACGCTGTGCGAGGAAGCGCTGCGCCTGGGCCGCATCCTCGCCGAACTCGTCTCGGGCGAACCAGAGGTGCACGGCCTGGTGTCGCTGATGGAGATCCAAGCCTCGCGCCTGCGCGCCCGCGTCGGCCGCGACGGCCGACCCGTGCTGCTGCTCGACCAGAACCGCACGCTCTGGGACCGCATCCTGATCCGGCGTGGGCTGATCGCCCTCGACCGCGCCTTCGCGATCGGCGAACCGGTCGGCCCGTACACCCTCCAAGCCTCGATCGCGGCCTGCCACGCCCGCGCCGCCACCGCCGAGGACACCGACTGGGCGCAGATGGTGCGGCTCTACGAACTGCTCGGCGAACTCACCCCGTCCCCAGTGGTCGAACTCAACCGGGCGGTCGCGGTCGGCATGGCGTCCGGCCCCGAAGCGGCGCTCAAACTGGTCGACGCGCTCGCCGACGAACCCGCGCTGTCCGCGTACCACCTGTTGCCGAGCGTGCGGGGCGACCTACTGGCCAAGCTCGGCCGCACAGCCGAAGCCCGCGCCGAGTTCGAGCGCGCGGCGACGCTGACCCGCAACGAGTCCGAGCGCATCCTGCTGCTTGAGCGGGCACACTCCCTTCCTTGACCGGTACGCGACGCGCAGTGCCATACTCGCGCTCATGGGAACCTGGGACGCCGGACCATACGACAACGACGACGCCTCCGACTGGCTGGAAGACCTCTTCGAAGCCGACCCGGCGGAGTGGTCGGACATCATCGCCGAAACCCTGACGGCGGTCGTCGACTGGGACGACTACCTCGAATACCCGGAAGCCGCCGAAGCAGTGGCCGCCGCTGCGGTCGTCGCCTCCCAGCAACCCGGCATGGCGGCGTACGCCCCGGAGATGTTCGCCGACGACGAGGAACTGGACTTCCCGGAGTCGCTGCGCGACCTCGCCGTACGCGCCCTGGACCGGGTCGTCGGCGACGAGTCCGAATGGCGTGAGATGTGGGACGGCAACGGCGACGAAGCCTTCGACGTCGTACGCGAACTCCGCGCAGCCCTCGCCGGCTAGCTTCCGTCCCCTCCGGCCAGCCGATAGTAGGAGTCGACGGCGGGCTGGCCGGTGTAGTTCGGCCCGGCCGCATCGTCGGCGCCCTGATACTCATACGGCAGCTCGAACGCGGCCGGCCCCGCACAGCCGATCAGCTTCCGTCGAGCGTCATAGGTCAAGCCGCAGCTACGCAGCACGCGGGCCACCCCAGGCACCCCTTTGACGCTCGCCAGATCGAGATTCGCGGCGAACCGGCCGCCCGGCGCCAGCCAGCCCACCGCCCGCCGCAGTACGCCCAACTTGTCGCCGACGTAGTGCAGCCCGTGCACACATGTGATCAGATCGAACGCGCCGTCGGTCTGCCACTCGTGCAACGACGCGACCGTCAGACGCAGATTCGACCGCCCGGGCGGCACCGGGTCGAAGAAGTCCACCAGATCCACCCCGACGATCCGGCCGGCGAACCCCTCCGACGCCTCGATCAGCGCCCGGCCCCGGCCACAGCACAGATCCAGCCACGATGAGCCGCCCGTCGACGCCAAGTACGCCACCGGGTCGAACCCGAGATCCCGCGCATAGCTGTTCACCCCGACCAGGCCACGTTCCCGATTCATCGCATTGTTGGCGACCACCGACGACGCCTCCAACGCCGCCGCGTCCAACAGCCTGCTCACAGCTCCGACGCCGACCAGCCGGCCCGCGAAGCGCCCGCGAGACGCTCGGCCGTCACCAGCACCTCGACCGGATCGGCGCCCTCACCCAGGATTACGCCGTCGGGGGTGCTTTCGGCGTACAAGCGGATCTCGAAGATCTCGCCGACGGACTCGATCCCGACCCACGAACCGGCCGTGACGCCCTGCTGGATGGGGACCCCGCGCCGCAACGCACCCACAGCCTCGCCCGGCGTCATCGCTTCGCCACCCAGTAGACCTGCTTGTGCCCCCGAGCCTCCAACGCAGCCGCCTGCGCCTCGGCAGCCTCGCGCGTGGCGTGGCGCGCGACCTCGTAACGGTTGCCGTTGTCGTCCTGACGCCACACGACCCAGATCGTCTCGTCGGCCATGCCGCAATCTAAGCCGACCCGCGCACCCCACGCAGTCACCTTTTCCGACCATGATCAGGGTCATTTCCACGTTGCCGGGGCGACATGAAAATGACCCTGATCAACGCCCAGCTCAGAATGCCGGGCAATGGCTGATCGGGAGGGCGACGGACGAGTCGGCCTGTACGCCGGATTCGGGTCGCGCTATGTGCCCTGACCTGCGGTTCTTCACGTGATCACGGGTTGTGGGCCGTCACTGGGCCGTCCCGGTGGTTTAGCCTCTCGGAGAGCGAGAAGGACGGCAGGCTGTGAGTTTCGATCTTTACGTGTGGCATGAGCCAGCTCCCCTGACAGCCGATGCTGCGCTAGGGAAGCTCGAACAATGGGCCGAAGGAGCCGAGGACCCTTTTGCGGCGCACCCTGCCGTGATGGCAATGCGCAATGCGCTCCTGGAGCGTTTCCCGCCGCTGGAGTCGCTCAGAGCCGAGGAACTCGACTCGTCAGGCGTTTGGAGCTTGACCCCAGAACCATCGGAATCGATCTTGTCTATCTCGATCATTTGGTCGAGAGCGGCGGAGGTGGGCGAGGCAGTTGCTGCTATGGCTAACGACTATGGCCTGGTCTGCTACGAGCCTGGCTTCCACATCGTCAACCCGAACGCCCCCGGGTACATCCCCGCCTTCGTGCTGACGTCGGCAGCGTATCCAGACGTTCCCGATCCTGACGCGCAGCGCATCGAGTGGACGGTCCGGAAGCTCAGCAACGAGAATCACTACGCCGTCCTAGAACGAGCCGATGGTTGGTACGTGCAGGTTGGGTTCGGCGAGAAGGTTGGTGCCCCGGCGGGAACGTACGGCTTGGAGTATCGAGAAGGTTCGTCTGACAGCGGCGCTCGCGCCGAGACCAGGGATGTAGCAGAGGCTGTACGCCTGTTGCAGGAGTTCCTCGGAGGGCAAGAGCACTGGAAGCATCGGCACGCCTGGAAGGCATTGGCGTTGTAGGGATTGTCAAGGCGAGACCATGCTTCGGAGCAGGTGGTCAACCGCCGTCCTGGTCCGCTCCTCGCTGGACGGCATCAGGTGGGCGTATCGCCGGAGCGTGAAGGCAGGGTCGGAGTGTTGGTGAACACTCACGCCTACGGCTTCCCCGCCGCACACTGCCCGACATTCGACCTGCGCCACCTGTCAGGCGGCGAGCTGTTCAACACGTACGCCGACTCGTTCGACCGTGTGTGGTCCAGTGGCAAGCCCATCTGGGGCGGCCTCGTGGCAGGCTAGGGGAGTGGCACGTATCGAACATTTCCACGACCCTCAAGCCTCGAAGCCGAACACGATTGTCTCCGCCGTCACCGTTCACGTTGTGGACGAGCACGGGCGCATCTTGCTCATCCAGCGAACCGACAATGGCCTCTGGGCGCTTCCGGGTGGAGCGCAGGAGTTCGGCGAGTACATCGCCGAGACTGCGGTCCGTGAGACGCTCGAAGAGACTGGCGTGACGGTGCGCGTGACCGACATCGTGGGCGTCTATACCAACCCGAACCACGTTGTGGAGTTCAGTGATGGCGAGGTCCGCCAGCAGTTCTCGATCTGTTTCCGTGGTGAGTACGTCTCCGGCGAGCCGACCACAAGCGAGGAGTCATCGCGCGTCAGGTGGGTGCCGCACGCAGAACTGGACTCGCTTGACATCCACCCCTCGATGAGGCTGCGCATCGATCACGGCTACGAGGACCGGACGAAGCCCTATATCGGCTGAGCGGCCCGCTCCACGCGGTCGATCGCGGCCAGCAGAGTCGGCCGAGCCCGCACCCAGAATCGGGTTACGAGGTGATCGGGGCCGTAGCGTTCGCCGATCTCGTCCAGCCGTGTAGTCACGTCGATCGGAGCGCCGTCGGGCGTAGTGGTCATGTCGGCGTACCACAGCGCGTCAGCAGTGATGGAGTGCTCCTGCTCGAACTCCGCGACCAGAGCCGCAGCGAGACCACGCTCCTCCGCCTCGAACAGCGCACAGGAGTGGTACGCCACCAGCGCGGCGAGACGGGGAGACTGGCCCTGTTGGAGGAGCCACCGAGCGCCGTCAAGCGAGTGAAAGCCAGTGTGCGCGATGTCCGGCGCGTACCCGATGTCATGCAGCCAGGCAGCAGCGACGAGCAAGTCGCGGTCCTTCTCCGGGACCACCCGGGCGATCTCGCGGGCTTTTGCCGCTACGCCCTGTACATGTTGCCAACGCCTGGGTAGGGAGGCCGCCAACTCCTACGCAGCATGTCCCGACGTCCATTCGACCAGTTCAGGCACGCTGGGGAGCCTATACACGGCCCAGATCTCCCGCTACGGACGGCTATGGAGCCCAAGTCGTCCCAAGTCGTCCGCGCAGACACTGGGCGACCGTGCCGCTCCGGCTAGACGATCATCAGGATTGTTCCGTTTGTTCTTGGTTCTGGTCCAGCATCACCCCTAGGAGAGCGTGCGGCAGGCGCTTGCGGGCTCCAAGGATTTCCAGGCCAAGAACATGGCCCTCGGTGTCGAGATCCAGGTTGAACATGCCGTCTTTGATGTCGAACGGTATGACGCGTTCTGCCGCTGCGGGCGGGACCGGGTGTTCCAGATAGATGTACGCCGCATCTGCGTCGGAGTCGTAGGTGCAGAGCAGCGAGACGCGCGCCTTGATGTACATGGACACCAGGCTGGCATAGGACGGGTGCCGTTGGTGCCCCGCGAGGGTGCGGTCTGCGCCGGGGACAGCCACGGGCGGGTGCCTGTGAGAACTTTCTTTACGTCTTCAAGGCGGCCCTCCGGGCCGCATGCGCCGTCGCCGAAGGGGGCCGGGCCAACGGCCCGCCGCTCGCCGGGAACGGACCTACGGCCTGGCGGCCTCGGCCCGCCCGGCGGCGGTGTTAGCCCCCGCGACGGCGCAACGCAGGACAGGGCCGACAATCGCGGAGGCAATCGACGCCAAGGCTGACGAGCCATAGACCAGAGCGACGGCGTCATCCAGCTCAACCGCGATCGTGGGGTGGACCGAATCGGCCGGCAAGAGCGTGCCTCCGGCGGGAGCGCTCGGGCTCCAGGATGGCTGAGCACCATCCCGTCACCGACGACCCAGGCGGAGCCGACCCGGAACCTGCCCTCCTGGTCAAGGTCGTTCGGCAAGTGTGGCGCTCCACCTTGACCAGGAGGGCAGAACCCGGGTCCACCAGTGTGTGGGTGACGGCGACGGGATGGCCGTAGATGCCAGCTCGCGCCGGTTAAGGTTTGTTCAGGTTCCGCCATGCTCGAACGGGAGTGACGTCGTTGAAGGCTGAAACGCTCGCATCGATCGTCGTTGCGCTGCCGTCATTTCTGACGGCTGTCCTGTCGGCGAAGGTGGCAGCTTCTCGCCGAAGCCAAGCAGACCAGATGCTCCGGACACTCAAGGAGGAGACAGAGCTGGCGGATGCATTGCCCGAGGGGAGCGTGGCTCAGCAGGTGTTACGCCAACATGCAGACTTCGCGGCTCCGCTTTACGTCAGAATGCGGGTTGCAGACGCGCTGATCAAGGTCGACAAGACCGGAATCATTCTCGGAATCATCTTGATCACGATCGGCGCTGGCCTTGCCTGGTTTCTCATCGCGAAAGGCGGTTGGCTACTGTGGTTGACCCCGGTGCCGCTGGCGTTCCTCCTTTTCGGCATCGTGGGCTTCTTCTACGAATTGTCCGGCGGTAAGCATGGTGACAAGATCCGGAAGGAACTTGCTGGCGAGAGCCCCGGCGGCACCGAGCCAACCGGATCCCCCGCCTAGACGGAAGCCCTACCGGCACGGCAGCTCGGCTAGTCGCGGCAACGAATCCGCCAGCCCGACGCTCGACCTTGACGGGGCGGTGGGACCTGTGTCCGCGTTGTGGGTCGACGGCCAACGGGATGGCACCGTGGAGTCAAGCGGGAGTTGACGATCGCCCTGACGGAAGTGGCCAGAACTTGGGCGGGGCAGTCGACGGGTCCGTAACTTCCAGTCGACTTCCTGGCGTCGGGTCGATTCCTTTGAGTTTGATCAAGCGCTGTGAGGGTGCCGTAGCAAGCACGTCCAGCGCGATCGGCAGACCAGCGCAGACCGATCCGATGGCGACACCGAGCCCTTGGAGGCCGTTGATCTTATGGCTGTACTGGATGCGGTGTAGGCCCGATCTGGCGATCGCTTCCACTTCTAGCTGACGGCTCAACTGTCTGGAATCGTTCGTCAGGATGGCATGGAAACCCTCTTGAGCGGCTCGATCGTAGAGGTCCAAATCGCCGGTTCCAGACCAGCCTGCCAGGTCGATCACGTGTGCGATCTCATGATGAGTAACGAAGGTGATGATGGCCCGGTGGAGCGGTCGTGCCACGTTCTCATCAAGTAGGACCCTCAAGCCGCTTCACGCACCGGCTGGTAGGAGTCGACGTAGTTGGCGAAGTCCGCAGCGTCCAAGGCTGCTTCTCGCGAGACGCCCGCGTAGAAGTCGTCGATCCTCTCCGGCGCGATTCCGTCACGCACGAGCGCAGCCACCTCTGCAGAGGGGATGCGAGTACCCGCGATCACAGGTTCCCCACCGCGAACCCCCGGCACTACGCGTACGTGGTCCCTGGGCTCGAAGAGGTCCGGGATGCTCCGTCCGTTTCGATAGAAGGGGCGCAGTACATCGACCATTTCGGCGATGACCGTGTGGCCCCTCCGCTTGACGAGGTCCACCGCCTGATCTGGCGCAACTAGATAGATCGTGCTGCCGTCCGAAACAAGCTGGTACTCGGACAGGTGCTGCCGCTCGCCGAGGTCCACTCGGAGCGTATCGAGGGCCTTCCGAATCTTCTGAAGTGAAGCGTCGTTCCGAAGCTTCACACAGGTGCGCAGAGCGACGATGTCCCGGAAGGAGTACAAGATCGGCTTGTCTGGCGACAGCTCCGGCCGGAGGATGGGCTCGCCCTTGGGCGGAGGCTTACGCCAGTGAGCGAGCTGCGCCATCGTTGCCCCAGACAGGGCGGCAGCCATCTTTGGCTCGTAGCTCATAACGTTGCACCCCCTTCCCCTCTGATACAGACGATCGCATATGGCGGCCGTGGCGTGCAGTCCGCCGACCGGTCAGAGCCGTTTATTGCTGTCTTGTTTCTATTAACACTAAAGCTCTGGAAAGTGTCACGTTGCCCGTTCTGATCATGGCGCTCCGCGCGTATCGCCCTGGAGTACATCGGGCGCACATGAGGCTGTGAACGTCGGCAAGACACCATGATCAGAGGCAAGGCCGGATGCACCCCAGCGAGCGCGCCCGAACTTGTGTGCTGGTCGTATGCCGAAGACCCAGTTCCGCTTCGACCGTATTGGCCGTGGCACCGTGCTGGGCCGTCTCTGGGCCGTCTGGGCCGCCACCGGGCCGCCACCGGGCCGCCACCGGGCCGCCAAAAGGCGACCAACGACGACCAACGAGAACCAAGAATGCCGTGAATACGCCCAGCTCAGAACGCTGGAAACCGACTTGATCAGGAGGGCGACGGACGAGTCGGCCTGTACGCCGGATTTTGTGCCGCCCTCCGAGGAGGGCGCGGCGGCCATCCATCTCGGCGCACCGTCGCCGGTGCGCTCCAGCGGCCTACCCGCAGGCTTGGGCGGGCAGCCCTCGAACGCCTGCGCAGGACCCGGAGGTCCCTCTTGGCCTTGCTCCGGGTGGGGTTTACCGAGCCACCCCGGTCACCCGGGGTGCTGGTGGGCTCTTACCCCACCGTTTCACCCTTACCCGATCTCCGATGGAGTCGGGCGGTCTGTTTTCTGTGGCACTTTCCCGCGGGTCGCCCCGGGTTGCCGTTAACAACCACCCTGCCCTGTGGAGTCCGGACGTTCCTCGGCATCACCGCGGGCCCGCAGTGATGACGCGACCGCCCGGCCGACTCGTCCGTCGTACTGACAAGGATACTGATCAGGCTCGCGCGGAGTCGATCAGGGACCTGTGGACACGACACACCGGTGGATCACGACGGTAAGTTCATGATCGCGCGGACAGTGAGCGCGGAGAGTGAGCGGGTAGGGGAGTGAGCGGGGGGCCTGGGGAGGCGTAGGTGCAGGCGCATCAGGTTGTGGTGTTGCTGGCGGCCGGGTTCGGCGCGGGTGCGGTCAATGCCGCGGCGGGCGGTGGTTCGCTCATCAGTTTCCCGGCGCTGATCGCGACCGGTTTGCCGCCGAAAATCGCGAACGTCACGAATTCGGTGGCGGTCTGTCCGGGCTATCTCGCGAGCGTCGCGGGGAGCTGGCGGGATGTCGGCGGGGAACGGCGTACGTTGGTGCGCCTGCTCCCGACGATCGCGCTCGGCACGGCCACCGGCTGCGCGCTGCTGCTCGTCACGTCGGCGGAGGCGTTCGAGCGGGTGGTTCCGTTTCTGGTGCTCGCGGCGGCCGCGGTGCTTGCGTTCCAGGATCGGCTCAAGGCCCTGGTGGGTCATCCCCATCAGATGAGTACGCGAAAACGAGCGTTCGCCCTCCACGGGCTGGTCGGGCTCGGCTGTGTGTACGGCGGGTACTTCGGGGCGGCGCTCGGCGTGATGCTGGTGGCGGTGTTGGGGCTGCTCGTCTCCGGGTCGCTGCGGCAGATCACCGCGATGAAGAACGTGGTCTCCGCCGCCGAGGGGCTCGTGACGATCGCGTACTTCGCGGTCTTCGCGGATGTCGAGTGGACCGCGGTCGCCCTGCTCGCCCCGGCGACGATCGCGGGCGGGTACGCCGGTGCGCGGATCGCCCGCCGGATCCCGCAGCGGATTCTGCGCGCGGGCATCGTGGCGTACGCCGTTCTCATCGCGGTCGTGTTGTTCGTGCGCGCCTTCTGAGGCCGCTGCGATCTACCATCGTCGAAGGAGAAGGGCGGTGCCATGTCTACTTCGGCCTCCGATCGCGACCACCTGATCGCCGCTTCGTTGAGTCTCGTCGCCATCGCCGGCCTGCATCTGGACGGGTGGGCGCATGCGAACCGCCCCGGTCTGGAGACCTTCTTCACGCCGTGGCACGCCGTGCTCTATTCCGGTTTCGTGCTCAGCGCGGCCTGGCTCATCCTGCTCGGGGTACGCCTCGGCGGTCGCTCCGCCGGCGCGGTGGCCTGGTGGAGTGCGCTGCCTAAGGCGTACAAGTCGGGGATCGTGGGGGTGGCGATCTTCGCGGCCGGCGGCGCGGGCGACATGCTGTGGCACACGCTTTTCGGCGTGGAGACGGGCGTGGACGCGCTGCTGAGTCCGACGCACCTGGTCCTGCTCGTGGGCGGAATGCTGGTGTTCTCGTCGCCGGCGGTGGCCGCGGCGCGCGACTTCACGGGGCGGTGGCCGGGTGTCGCCGCGATCGCCTTGTCCACCGCGTCGATCGCGGGGGCCGGCGCCTTCTTCCTGAGTTATCTGGAGGTGTTCCAGTGGCCGCGGGCGTCGCAGCTCTACGTCCCGAACGGGGCGAATGAGGGCAGCGCGGTGCTCGGGTTCGGCGGGTATCTCGCGAACACGGCCGCGATCGTCGTGGCGATTCTGCTGCTGCGCCGGTTCCTGGCGCGCCCGCCGCTCGGCGTGCTGACGGCGGTTACCGCGGTGGTGGCGATCGGCGGCGCGGCGTTCACCGAATTCGCCTATCCGGAGCCGATCGTGGGTGCGATCCTCGGCGCGGTGGCGGCCGACGTCGCGCTCGCCGTCCTGCCGTGGCCCTGGGACCGCTGGCTCGTGCTGGGCGCGCTCGCTCCGCTCGCGATCTGGAGCGGGCAGCTGATCGGCGTCGAGGTGGGCGTCGGCATCGGTTGGACCGTGGAACTGTGGGCCGGAGTCGTCGCGCTCTGTAGTCTCGCGGGGCTGAGTCTGGCGTTGCTCACCCGCCCGCGTGACGTTTCGACGGCGCGTCGGGACGAGCCTGTCACGACCGAGGCCACCCTCGTCGGGTGAGGCCTCTTTCGGCCTCCCTTGTCGACGGCCGAGGGCTGATTCCGTGCTGCCGCAGTGCTTTTCGCCGCGTACGCCGAATGGTGTGAGTGGTCATTCGACTGTCCGTCCATCATCGCCGGAGAAAAGAATTCTCCGATTTTTCGCTGAAATACGCACTCATGGCCGAATTGCGATGCATAGTGACGTTGAGCAACAGCGGCAAAAGTGCCGAGGTTGCACAAACGTCCGCAGCGGGCGAAGGGCCTGTCGGACGCATCCGTAAGGAGGAGAGATGGCCGAAGCTAGGAAGGCCACCCGACCGGCGGCGAAGAAGACCACCGCCAAGAAGACGGCGGCCAAGGCGCCGGCCGGCCGCGCCGCAGCGGTCAAGAAGTCCGCTGCGAAGAAGACCACCGCCGCCAAGAAGGCGACGGCGAAGAAGACGACCGCGGCCGCCGCGAAGAAGGCGACGGCGAAGAAGACCACCGCCAAGAAGACGGTGGCCGCGAAGAAGACCACGGCGAAGCGTGTGACCGCGGCCGTGAAGAAGTCGACGCGCCCGGCGGCGAAGAAGACGACCGCCGCGAAGAAGGCGGCGGCTAAGAAGACCACGCGTCCGGCGGCGAAGAAGACGACGGCCGCGAAGAAGACCACTGCCGCCAAGAAGGCGACGGCGAAGAAGACGACCGCGGCGGCGAAGAAGACCACCGCGGCCAAGAAGACCACCGCCAAGCGGACCACGGCGGCGGCGAAGAAGACGACCGCGGCCAAGAAGGCCACGGCGAAGAAGACGACGGCCGCGAAGAAGACCACGCGTCCGGCGGCGAAGAAGACGACCGCGGCGAAGAAGACGACGCGTCCGGCGGCCAAGAAGACCACCCGTCCGGCGGCCAAGAAGACGGCGGCGAAGAAGACGACTGCGAAGCGGACGACCTCGCGTATGCGCTGACGTCCGTCGGGCCGCCGGATGCACGGCCGGCGGCCCGAAGCATGTCTCGACCCGCGTCGGGTGCACGGCACTGGTAGGAATGTGCCGTGGTCACCCGACGCGTTTTCGCCTCCGCCATCGACTTCGGGCCGCTGCGCGGGGAGCTTCACCTGCCGGACTCGTTCCCGGCTCCGGCCCAGGCCGAGGCGCAGGCCGCCGCGGCCGCGCCCAGACTCCCCGCGCTCGACCGGACCGACGTCGAGTTCGTCACCATCGACCCGCCCGGTTCGCGGGACCTCGATCAGGCGGTCTGCCTGCGGCGCCGCGGTTCCGGTTTCCAGGTGTCGTACGCCATCGCCGACGTCCTGAGCGCGGTGCCCATCGGGGGCGCCCTGGAAGCCGAGACCTGGAAACGAGGGCAGACCGTGTATCTGCCCGACGGCAATGTGCCACTGCATCCCGTGGTGCTGAGCGAGGGCGCGGCCAGCCTTCTGCCCGAGCAGGAACGGGCCGCCGTCGTGTGGACGATCGACCTCGACGCCAGCGGCGTCACGGAGGGCGTACGCGTCGAGCGGGCCCGGGTCCGCAGCCGTGCGAAGCTGGCATACGCGAATGTGCAGCGCGAGGTGGACAAGGGGAACCTGCCCGAGCCGATCGCGCTGCTGCCCGAGATCGGCCGGCTGCTCGTCGAGCAGGGACTCCAGCGCGGGGCGATCAACCTGCCGATGCCTGAGCAGGACGTCGTGGTGTCGAAGTCGGGATTCCGGCTCGAACTCCGCCCGCCGCTGGTGGTGGAGGAGTGGAATGCGCAGATCTCGCTGCTCACCGGCATGGCAGCGGCCCAGTTGATGCTCAAGGGCGGGATCGGGCTGCTGCGGACGATGCCCTATCCGACGCCGGAGGCGCTGGCCAAACTGCGTACGGCCGCGGTCGGACTCGGGACCGACTGGCCCGACGGGATCAGCGTCGGCCGGGTCCTGGCCGGACTCGACCCGAAGAATCCCCGAGCGGCCGCGTTCGTCGACCAGACCGCCGAGACGCTGCGCGGCGCGGGCTACACCGCGTTCGACGGCGTACGCCCGGAGCAGACCGACCACGGCGGCGTCGCCGGGGCGTACGCCCACGTGACGGCACCGCTGCGCCGCCTGGCCGACCGGTACGCCACCGAGGCCGCCCTGGCGATCTTCGAGAACCGGGGGGTGCCGGACGAGATCCGGGCGGCCCTGCCGAAGCTGCCCGAGGTGATGGCCGAGACGGGGCGGGTCGCGTCCGCCGCCGACCGTGGTGCGATCGACCTGGCCGAGGCGCTGCTGCTCAAGGACCGAGTGGGCGAGGTCTTCGAGGCGGCCGTGGTCGACGACGACCAGATCGCGCTCGACGATCCGCCCGTACGCGCCCGCTGCACCGGGGAGCTGACGCCGGGGGAGCGCGCACGCGTTCGGCTCACCGACGCCGACCCGGTCAAGCGGCTGGTCCGCTTCGCCGCCGCCTGACAGCGGCTCCCTTTTCGCTGCTCCGTTTCGCTGCGGATCACGGTTACGCAGGCCATCTCGGGCTCCGGAGGCATGCGTGACCGTGATCCGCACGTATTCCCGCCGAAGGCGGGCGAGCGGGGCGTGCGCAGGGCGAGAGGGGCGGAGTGATGTGGGCGGGAATCTCTGGAGTGGAGGAGATACCCGCCGGTAGGGTCGGACGCATGGCTCTCGACGCGATCTCTCTCCCCGACGTCTCCGGTCTGACGGTCGGCATCCTCGGCGGCACCGGCGACCAGGGTCGCGGGCTGGCGTACCGGCTCGCCCGGGCGGGCCAGCGCATCGTGATCGGTTCCCGGTCGGCGGAGCGGGCGAACGCGTCCGCCGCGGAGATCCGCGAACTGGCCGGCGGGTCGGCGGACGTGACGGGCGCGGACAACGCGGCGGTCGCGGCCGGGTCCGACGTCGTGATCGTGGCCGTGCCGTGGGACGGCCACGGCGACCTGCTGACCTCGCTGCGTGAGCCGCTGGCCGGCAAGCTCGTCGTGGACTGCGTCAACCCGCTCGGCTTCGACAAGCAGGGGCCGTACGCGCTGCGCGTACCGGAGGGGAGTGCGGCCGAGCAGGCGGCGGGGTTGCTGCCGGACTCGACCGTTTGCGCAGCCTTCCACCACGTGAGCGCCTCGTTGCTGGCCGACCCCGAGGTCGACGCGATGCAGCTCGACGTCCTGGTGCTGGGCGAGGACCGGGAGAAGGTCGCCGTCGTGCAGGCTCTGGCGAATCGCATTCCCGGCATGCGCGGGGTGTACGCCGGCCGCCTGCGGAATGCGCATCAGGTCGAGGCGTTCACCGCCAATCTGATCGCCATCAACAAGCGCTACAAGTCGCACGCGGGAATTCGCGTCACCGACGTCTGAACGGACGTGTGAGAAAGGCGGCCGTCATTCCCACGGTCGCCTTTCTCTACCGGTGCGATTAGAAAGTGTGTTCGGACGCTGGGAAGACTCCGCCCCGGACTTCCTCGGCGTACTGGCGGACCGCGTTCGTGAGAACGGTGTTCAGGTCGGCGTACCGCTTGACGAAGCGCGGCGCCGCCCCGGTCCGCAGCCCGGCCATGTCCTGCCAGACCAGCACCTGGCCGTCGCAGTCAGGCCCGGCGCCGATCCCGATCGTGGGGATGTCCAGCTCATGCGTGACCTGCTTGGCGACCTCGCCCGGGACCATCTCCAGGACGACGGAGAACGCGCCCGCCTCGGCCACGGCACGGGCGTCGGCCAGGATCTGCTCGGCCGCCGCACCCCGGCCCTGTACGCGATAGCCGCCGAGGACGTGCTCGCTCTGCGGGGTGAACCCGATGTGGGCCATGACCGGTACGCCGGCCTGCGTGAGCGCCTCGATCGCGGCGGCACTGCGCCGGCCGCCTTCGAGCTTGACGGCGTGGCAGCCGCCCTCCTTGAGGAACCGCACGCCCGTGCGCAGCGCCTGGGTGGGGCCCTCCTCGTAGGAGCCGAACGGCAGGTCGCCGACGACGAGGGCGCGCTTGGTGGCCCGCGTCACCGCGCGTACCAGGGGGAGCAGTTCGTCGACGGTCACGGGCAGCGTGGTCTCGTAGCCGAAGACGTTGTTGGCGGCCGAGTCGCCGACCAGCAGGACGGGGATCCCGGCGGTGTCGAACAGGGCGGCGGTGTACTGGTCGTAGGAGGTGAGCATGGCCCACTTCTCCCCGCGTTCCTTCGCCAGCAGCAGGTCGCGAGTGCGTACGCGCTTGGTGGCCGGCCCGCCGTAGAGGGACGGGATTTCTGACTGGGACATCGGCGTCTCCATAGGTGTGTCTCGAGGCCGCGAGGTGCGGTCCCCGGATGAGGTGATCGTCCCACTTTGCGCAGCGCCCCGGTTAACCTTCGTGCAACATCTCACAGGGCTTCCGCCCGTCTGCTACGCGGCGGGTCAGGCCCGACGGCCCCGCGGGCGGCAGGCCGGGGGCGCGTGGAAAGATTGACGGGATATCCGATCCGATTCCCAGGGGGTTGGCCCGACCGTGGCTCAGTTCATCTACGTGCTGGAGAAGGCGCGCAAGGCGCACGGTGACAAGGTCGTGCTCGACAATGTCACGCTGAACTTCCTGCCCGGGGCCAAGATCGGTGTCGTCGGCCCGAACGGCGCCGGTAAGTCGAGCCTGCTCAAGATCATGGCCGGGCTGGACACGGCGAGCAACGGCGAGGCCCGCCTCATGCCCGGCTACACGGTCGGGATGGTGGCCCAGGAGCCTCGGCTCGACGAGTCCAAGACCGTCCTGGAGAACATCGAGCTGGCGGTGGCCGACACCAAGGCCAAGATCGCCCGGTTCAACGAGATCGCCGAGCTGATGGCGACCGACTACTCCGACGCCCTGATGGACGAGATGGGCCGGCTGCAGGAGGAACTGGACCACGCCGACGCCTGGGACCTGGACTCCAAGCTGGAGCAGGCGATGGACGCGCTGCGCTGCCCGCCGGCCGACGCTCCGGTCGGCCCGCTGTCCGGCGGTGAGAAGCGCCGGGTCGCGCTCTGCAAGCTGCTGCTCGAGGCGCCCGACCTGCTGCTGCTCGACGAGCCCACCAACCACCTCGACGCCGAGAGCGTGAACTGGCTGGAGCAGCACCTCGCGAAATACCCGGGCACCGTCATCGCGATCACTCACGACCGGTACTTCCTGGACAACGTCGCGCAGTGGATTCTCGAGCTGGACCGCGGCCGCGCCTACCCGTACGAGGGCAACTACTCCACCTACCTGGAGAAGAAGGCGGCCCGGCTCGCGGTGGAGGGCCGCAAGGACGCCAAGATGAAGAAGCGGCTCGAGAACGAGCTGGAGTGGGTCCGGTCCAACGCCAAGGCCCGCCAGACCAAGTCCCGGGCCCGGCTCGACCGGTACGAGGAGATGGCGGCCGAGGCGGAGAAGACCCGCAAGCTCGACTTCGAGGAGATCCAGATCCCGCCGGGCCCGCGTCTGGGCAACACGGTCATCGAGGTCAAGGACCTGGTCAAGGGCTTCGGCGACCGGGTGCTCATCGACGGCCTCTCGTTCTCCCTGCCGCGTAACGGCATCGTCGGCATCATCGGCCCGAACGGCGTCGGCAAGACCACCCTCTTCAAGACGATCGTCGGCCTCGAGAAGCCGGACAACGGTGCGGTGAAGGTCGGCGAGACGGTCTCGCTGTCCTACGTAGACCAGACCCGGGCTGGGCTGGAAGGCACGAAGACGGTGTGGGAGATCGTCTCGGACGGGCTCGACCACCTGATGGTCGGCAAGGTCGAGATGCCCTCGCGGGCGTACGTCGCGGCGTTCGGCTTCAAGGGCCCGGACCAGCAGAAGCCGGTCAACGTCCTGTCCGGTGGCGAGCGGAACCGGCTCAACCTGGCGCTGACGCTGAAGATCGGCGGCAACGTCCTGCTGCTCGACGAGCCCACCAACGACCTCGACGTCGAGACCCTCTCCAGCCTGGAGAACGCGCTGCTGGACTTCCCCGGCTGCGCCGTCGTCATCTCCCACGACCGGATGTTCCTCGACCGGGTCGCCACGCACATCCTCGCCTGGGAGGGCGACGACGAGGACGAGGCGCAGTGGTTCTGGTTCGAGGGCAACTTCGACGCGTACGAGAAGAACAAGGTCGATCGGCTCGGCGTCGAGGCGGCTCGCCCGCACCGGGTCACGCACCGCAAGCTCACCCGGGACTGACTTGTCCGAGTACGAATCTGGCGGCTCACGCAAGCGTTCCCCGGCGCGCTTCGTCTACCACGTCAGCCTGCGCTGGTCCGACCTGGACGCCTACGGGCACGTTAACAACGCGCGGTTCCTCACGCTGTATGAGGAGGCGCGGGTCGCGATGATGTTCGTGGGCGCCCGGTCGGCCGGGCTGTCCACATTCGAGGAAGGCGTCGTGGTCTCCCGGCACGAGGTGGACTACCTCCGGCCAGTGGACTACGGCGATCCGGTCCGGATCGAGATGTGGATCGACGAACTGCGGCCGTCCCGGTTCACCGTCTGCTACGAGCTGTTCGACGGCGACGTGCTGGCCAGCCGGGCGCGCTCGATCCTGGTCCCGTTCGACCTGGACAAGGGCCGCCCGCGCCGGCTTTCCGATCCCGAGCAGGAGTTCCTGCGGCCATGGATCTCCGCTTCCTAGCCCGGCTCGCCCGGTTCGACCCGCAAGCTCTGGTCCGTGTCCGGCCGGCCGGGCCCAACCGGGTCGCGCTGTGGGGCATGCTGCCGTGGGGCGTACTGGTCACTCGGACCATTCCTGGTTTCACCTCGGCCGACCGCACGTTCGCCGTGGCAGAGCTGCTCGCCGGGGCCGCGCATCCGCGCGTGCGCGACAGCGAGTGGCGGTGGCCGCTCCCGTCGGCGGCCGCCGAATCCGTCGAGGTCCTGCCCGCCCAAGTGGTACGCGATATCGCCCGAGCCGCGGCGGAGACCCTGCGCCAGGCGTCCACCGGTGGCGTCGGCGGCCAGGCGGTCGGCTCCCGGCGACTGCGCGACGCGTTGCTCGATCATGTCGCCGTGACGGTCACCGTCGACGTCGCGGACTGGTCCGGGCGGCCGATCGAGATACCGCAACGGCTCGTGCAGGCCGTCACGCGGATGGGGCTGCTCGACGCTGATGACGTCGATCCGGCGACTCGTGACGTGACCGCGACTGTCGATGAGGTCGACGTGCTGGTGGCCGGTCCGTGGATCGGGTTGTCCGCACCGGCCGGTGTCGCCTGGTATCGGCCGTCCGCGCCGACGCTACGCCCCTTGTAGAGGCTGTCGCGATTTCGCTGCGCCCCTCGCCAGCCCTTACGCGACTACGTTGCACTATCGGCCATTCGGCCCATCATCGCTGAACCGAACGGATCGTGGATGCGGTTGGGGGGCTGCCAGAAGTCGTACTTCCAGGTAACGTTCAGCCTCGGGATCACACGCAAGGTAACCGTTCGGATCCATAGAGGAGCGCGAGCAATGCCGTGGTGGTCAGTTGCGTCATGGTTTACACCAAGTCGTTCGTTGCGCCATCACACGGGGGATCACGAGTCGTCGCTGCGGGCTGCCGCGTGCGAGGATCTCGGCCGGAACGCGTTCGCCGTCCCGGACGACCTGTCCACACTGGACCTCGGTCCGGCGCCGGGCGCCGTCTCTCCGGTCACGCTTTCCCGGATCGCGACCGCGTTAAACCTCCTCGATGTCCGATATCTCTCCGACGGCTTCGGCAACCTCCTCGCGATGTGGGAGCGGCACGCGCTGCTGTACACAATGGAAGGTCCCGATGACGAGATCCTGGTCATCCGGGCCAGACCGCACGCCACCGTCCCGCTCGACTTCGCCGACCGGGCGTACCGGGCGGTCAACGAGTGGAACCACGTCAACCGGTTCGCCAAGGCGTACGTGGGGGATCCGACCGACGGCGGGCAGTTGCCCATCTACGCCGAGACGCAGGTCCCGTTGAACGCCGGGGCGCACGACGCCCTGCTGGTCGAACTGGTCGAATGCGGAGCCTCGGTGGCCACCGAGTTCGTCGACTGGCTGCACTCGGAGGCGGCGCTCATCTAACCCGTTACCGCAGCGGAAACAGGCCGATGCGGCCGTGGTACTCGTGGCCGAGCTGGTCGGTGTCCGACCCGACGAGCAGGCCCTGCTTGCATACGACGAACGCGCGGAGTCCCTCGCCGCGGCTGCGCGTGGGGTTCCACGACATCGCCTCGCCCGAGTCGGGATCGATCGCGGCGATGCCCGGCCGGCTGACCGCCCCGAACCCGGCGTCCTCGTGCCCATACGGGTTGTCCAGCCAGCGCTGATGCCCGCCCACGTAGATCGCGGTGCCGGTGATGGCGACGGCGTACAGCGAATCGCCGCCGGTGTGGTTGACCCAGGTCGGCTCGCGGTCGCCGGAGGCGTACGTCTCGAACCGGGCGGCGGTGTCGCACAGCAGGTCGGGAGCTGACATACGGCCGGTCGTCACGACGACGAAGTACTCGCCGTCGGGGGAGAAGTCGACGTCGCGCATATACGTGTCGAACTGCCGCCGGCAGCGGGGGTTGTACGCGTCGGTGCTCCAGTCGGCCAACCGCACCGCCGGCCGCGAGATGTCCAGCAGCGCCACCTGTACGCGTTTCTGCCCGAGCGCCTGGGTCAGCGCGCCGATGACGGCCAGCCGGTCGCCGGCCGGACTGATCGCCAAGCCCTCGACCTTCGCCCGGCCGATCTCGGGCGCGCGCAGCTTCGCGTCGAACGACCGGTCCAGCGCACCCGTACGCGCGTCGATCCGGGCCAGCGCCGTCCGGGCGACGTCGTCGGCATAGTCGAACCACCCGCCCACGTACGCCCACCCGCCCCGCACGGCGATCGCGCGTACGTCGCCGGCGACCCAGGCGTCGAAGCCGGCCGACGGCCGCCCGGTGGCGAGGTCGAGCCGGGCCAGGCCGGGGTTCGTGACCCCGTTCACCTTGTCGAAGCCGCCGCCGACCAGGACGCTGTTGTCCGGGCCGGGAGCCAGCGCCCACACCGGTCCGTCCAGATCGGCCTGAAACGGCAGTACGCGCCCGTTGGTGAGGCTGAAAGCCATGAGGTTCCCGCGCTCGTAGCCGGTTCCGCCGTCGGCGCTGCTGACCTCGCTGAAGTCACCGCCGACCACGGCGACGTCGCCGACGACGGTCATCGCGTGCACCGCGCCGTCGCGGATGTGCGGCGTCCAGTCGACCGGGTTGGTCGCCACGACCGGCTGGTAGTCCGCGCCCTCAGCGGGCGAGAAACTCGAACCGGTCAACAACGTCAGAAGTGCGGCGAAAGCGAGGAAAAGCCGACGTCTCATGCATAGGTAACGAGACAGGGTGATGGTGCGAAGCGTGCGCGGGCTACAGCACTGTGGGAGTGCTGCGGCGGCGGACATTCCGTCCGCATTCACCATGCTGTGCTTGCCGATTCATGACCAATGCTTGAGCCGAGGAGCGTGGCTCAGGCATTGGTCATGCTGTGCTTGCCGATTCATGACCAATGCTTGAGCCGAGGAGCGTGGCTCAAGCATTGGTCATGAAGTAGGCAGCCCGCTCGAGGTAGTCCCACAGGGTCTGCTCCAGCTCCGGCTCCAGGCCCAGCGAGTCGACCGCCACCCGCATGTGTTTGAGCCAGGCGTCGCGAGCCTCGGCGTCCACCGTGAAGGGCGCGTGGCGTATGCGGAGCCGCGGGTGCCCGCGCTCGTCCGAGTACGTCGTCGGCCCGCCCCAGTACTGGATCAGGAACTTGGTGAGCCGGTCGCGCGCCGGGCCGAGGTCCTCCTCCGGGTACATCGGGCGGAGCAGCGGGTCGTCGGCGACCCCGGCGTAGAAGGCGTCCACCAGCTTCCGGAAGGTCGGCTCGCCGCCGAACTGTTCGTACAGGCTGACCGTCACGCCCTCAATCTTGCCAGGCGGTCGGCCGGACGGCACATCAAGATCAGGCGGCGGCGACCGGCTGTGCGGTGCTCGGCTTCGGGGCGGCCTCGGCCAGCGCCCGGTCGAACAGCTCCCGGCTGGGCCAGGTCATCGCGACGGTGATGATGAGGATGAGACCGAGAACACTCCACAGCCCGATCGCGGTCGGCACCCGCAGGTGCCAGTTGGAGAGCATGCCGGCCGCGATGATGCCGCCGCCCTGGCAGAGCTGGAGGCCCATCTGCATGACGCCGAAGGCCCGTGCGCGGTAGCCCTCCGGCAGCACCCGGACGAACAAGGCGTTCGCCGTCGGCAGCATGCCTGCCGCGAAGAATCCGCAGAGCGCCGACATCAAACAAACGCCGAGCAGGCCGGGCTGCAGCAGGGATGGGATCAGGACTGCCGGGATGGCCAGCGAGAAGGGCAGCAACAGGCGACGCCGCCGGGCCGGGCTGAGCGCCCGGGTCAGGATCAGCGCGCCGAGGGCGGCGCCGACCGGCGAAGACATCATGATCAGGCCCTGCCAGAGGCCCCGATTGGCGGTGGAGACGCCGTCCAACTGGTTGGCCCAGGCCGCGCCCAGACCCTCCGGGACCGTCGTGAAGAGCATGGCGCTGAACACCAGCAGCGCGATCGAGCGCATCGTGGTGGAGCTGAACACCATCCGGAAGCCCTCGCCGGTCTCCCGGATCAGGTGGTGCTGCCCGGAGACGACGATCGGCGGGCGGGCGGTGACCCAGAGGGTCAAGAGCACGGCCGAGGCGGCGAAGGTTGCCGCGTCGAACACCAGCGCTCCCCGCGGGCTGACCGCCGCCAGGAGGCCGCCGACGAGATAGCCGCCGACCTGGGCGATCTGCCCGGCGGTGAGGTTCAGCGCGGTGCCGACCGGCAACTGGTCGCCCGGCAGGATCTGGGGCAGCAGCGCCGACCGGGCCGCCTGCGCGGGCGGGCTGGCGAGTGAGGCCAGGAAGAGCAGCACCAACATGCCCCACAGCGGCATTCCAGGAACGGCGACCAGCGCCACCAGGCACATCCGGGCCACGTCGCACAGGATCATCACGTTGCGGTACGCGTACCGCTCGGCGAGGGTGGCCAGCACCGGTCCGGCGATCAGCCACGGTGCGTAGCTCAGCGCGAAGGCGACCGCCGAGAGACCGGGCGACCCCGTCTGGCTGAAGACGAGCGCAGTGATCGCCGCTTTGGCGAAATAGTCCCCGACGAGGGAGAGCATGTTCGCCGTGAAGACCGTCCGATATTCGCCGCCGGCCAGCACCTCGCGATAGGTCGCAGAGCGTTCATCCTGTGCGGGTGCTTTCCGCGCGCCATCCTCGGGGGTGGTCCGGGACACCGTGGAGCCTCCAGTTTTCGCGAACGGCGGTGCATATGGGTCGGTCACCGCGTCGCAATTTGGGCGACGAACGACGTTCCTGTGGTGCTATGAGTCCCGATTCTGCCCGAATAGCTGAGGCTTGGCTAGTCCCCACGGATGACGTCCACCGGTACCCGGCCTATACCGGGGCGGGACCGCGTACGCCGTTCTCCCCGTCACCAGGAGTGCTGGGGCGCAGCCCACGGGACGCCGCGATGGTGGCCGCGATGCCGGAGCTCTCCAGCGCCTCGGTCATCCGGCGGCGCAGCTCGCGCAGGATGCGGGCATGGGTGTCGTTGGTGGTCTTGGCGATCACGCGGACGGTCGCGCCGTCGACGGTCACCGCCTCGATCCCGGCCACCTCCGGCGGCTCCAGGAAGTCGTCGGCGTACGCCGGATCCTCGGCGAACCGCAGCAGCGCCGTCCGCAGTACGCTCACCGCCTCGTCCACGCCGGCGAAGCCGATCGGCAGATCGACGATGGCGACGGCGTGCCCCTGGCTCTTGTTGCCGACCCGGATGATCTCGCCGTTGCGGACGTACCAGACGATGCCCTGACCGTCGCGGATCGTGATGGTACGCAGCCCGACCGCCTCGACGACGCCGACGACGTCGCCCACGTCGACCGTGTCGCCTACGCCGTACTGGTCCTCCAGCAACATGAACAACCCGGCGATGAGGTCCTTGACCAGCGACTGCGCGCCGAAACCGAGCGCGGCGCCGACGATGCCGAGACCCGCCACCAGCGGTGTCAGGTTGATGCCCAACTCGGCCAGAACCATCAGCCCGGCGATGGAGAAGACCGTGACGGTGACGAAGCTGCGCAGCACCGAGCCGATCGCCGCCGCCCGCTGACGTCGCCGTTCGGGGAACAACGACGTCGGCTCGGTCAGCGAGGAGGGCAGCTTCTCCCGCAGCGGGCGCAGGATCGTGGGGATCTTGCCCTCACCCGCCCGGTCCGTCATCCGCGTGATCGTCCGGTGCAGGACCGCGCGGAGGATCAGGGCCAGCACGACGATCAGCACGATGCGGGCCGGCTTGATCACCCACAGGCTCGCCTCGGCCACCTTCGCGTTCTTGAACCAGTCGTAGAACTGCATGCAGGCGCTGTCGCCGTCGCAGTCGACCGTGGGCGTCGGGGAGGGAGTGGCATCGGCGAGGAATTGAAGGAGTAGCGCGGTCACGAGACGTTAGTACAGCACGGTCGACTGAGAGATCCAGTCCGCCGGTAATTTCCGGCATTTCCGACGCGTTGGGCTACATGGCGGTGAATTCTTCGCCCGAAGTCGAAAAAGGTCGTGCGTTTAGCACATCCGTCGGTCACGATTGTCACAGGCCCCCCGGCCGGGGGAACGACAACGGCGCGAGAAGGGTGACGGCGATGCCTGACATACGACACATGAAGAGCTCAGCAGCACTGGTCCTGAACGCGACTTATGAGCCCTTGTGTGTCGTCACTGTTCGACGCGCCGCGATCCTGATCCTGTCCGGCAAAGCCGTCTGTGTGGCCGACGGCGACGGCGTGCTCCACAGCACCCGCCGGGCCCTGCCGATCCCTTTGGTGATAAGGCTTCAGCGCTACGTGCGCGTGCCTTACCGGACGCATGTCGGCCTGTCCCGCCGGGCGATCTTCGCCCGCGACGGCGGTCGCTGCGTCTACTGCCTCGGCCCGGCCGAGACGATCGACCATGTGATGCCGAAGTCCAAAGGCGGCGGCCATCACTGGGAGAACGTCGTGGCGGCCTGCGCCAAGTGCAACCACTCCAAGGGCGACAAGACGCTGGCCGAGCTCGGTTGGCGGCTGCCCGCCCAGCCCGCCGCCCCACGCGGCGCCGCGTGGCGGGTGCTTGGTCACCGGGCCCCCGACCCGAGGTGGGAGGAGTGGCTGGCCCCAGCCCTCTGACCTGCTTTCCGACTTACTTTCGAGGGGTACGCCCACCGGCGTACCCCTTGTTTCATGCCTTGTGGACCTCGATGAGCGAGGCGAAGACGATGACGTTGCTCGCGTAGCCGAGGTCTCCGCCCACCCACGATCCGCCGCAGGTGATGAGCCGCAGTCCGGGCCGGGAGTAGTCGGTGTAGACGCGCTTGGCCGGCAGGTCCGACTTGCGGAAGGTCTCGACGGAATTGACCTCGAAGACCGCGACGTTGCGATCGCGCCGGGTGATCTCGATGCGCGCGCCGGCTTTGAGATCGCCGAGCTTGTGGAAGACCGCCGGGCGGTCGTGGGTGTCTACGTGGCCGACCAGAATGGCCGGGCCGTACTGACCAGGACTCGGCCCTTCGGTGAACCACCCGGCCTCATTGGTGAGCGACAGCGAGGGGACGGCGATGGCGCCGTCCCGATCCCGGCCGACGCCGTGCACGGTGGCCCGGACGCCGATCGACGGGATCACGATCCGGGTCGGCCGGCTCGGCCCGAGCACCGGGAACTCGCCCGGCGGGGCCTTGGTGCCCGCGCCGAACAGGTCGGGCAGTGAGAACGCACCGGTGGCCTGGCCCAGCCCGACACCCGCGCAGAAGATCCCGGCGAGCACGAGCAGACCGGCCAGCCACCCTGTCCACCGGCCGGTCCGGCGGCTCACTGCCGGACTTCGCGCCGCCGGCGGGCCGTCCAGAAGGCCAGCGCGCCACCGGCCGCCATCGCGGCGAGGCCACCGGCGAGCAGCGCGGTACCGCCACCACCGTGAGCAAGATAACCACCGCCGGTGTTCGGGCCCTTGGTCGGCGTCGACGAGGCGCTGATCACCCAGACGGTCGTGGTCGCGGTGCTGCCGCTGGCACAGGTCAATTTGACTGAGTATCCGGCGGGCTTCTTATCCGACGGGATGGTCGCGGATCCGATGAGGAACCCCTTCTCCGGGGTCAGCGTGACCGTGCCGAACGCGGTGGAGGTGGCCTTCGCGGCGTTCGGGTTCGCGCCACAGCTACCGCGCAACGCCACCTGGTATCCGGCGAGGATGGTCGACGGGTTCACCTCGATGAAGACGGTGTCGGCATGGGCCGGCACCGCCGGTCCCAACAGGAGTGTCGCGGCTCCGGCGAGCAACGCGGCGCCCCCCACGGCTAGGCGGGACAGAACAGCCCTCATGGCGATTCCTCTCGTATGTCCTGCTCGTCATCCTTACAGAGATTCGTAACCGCTTTACGAGATTGGCGGGATTTCTCGGCGTACCCCGCCACGCTGGGTGATCGCCGGTAGGTTTAGCTTTAGGAGGTCCACCGTCCTGTTGGACGCCTTTATTGGGGGGCGTTGATCTTGGATATTGCGCAGACCGTTCTCACCTTCGTCGTGGCGCCACTCGCCGTGATCGTGGTGGTCGCGGCTCTCGTGTACGCCGGAAGCGGCAAGAGTCGCGCCAAGCGCTACCGGCCGGGCCGGTCCTTCGACTCGGCGCCGGTCTGGTTCACCTCCTCGGCCCACGCGTCCGGCGAGGAGCCCGGTGAGCACGCGCAGGCGGCGTTGCCTGCGGCGACCGGCAGCGAGCTGGCCACGGCCGCGACGGCCACGGCACCCGGCGTGACGGGAGGCGCAAGTGACCGCTGGTGACGACACCCAGACCCCGCCGGCCGACGGTCCGTTCACGACCCGGCAGCTGCTCCGCCTCGACGAGGCGCTGAAGCAGGCCGACCAGACGACCGGCCTCTCGTTCAGCATCTACTGCGGACGCCTCGACGAGCCCGTCCGCGAAGCGGCCGAGAAGCTGCACGGCGAACTCGCCGAACCGGCCCGCTCGGTACTCCTGGCGGCCTCGCCGGAGCAGCGCCAGCTGGAGATCGTGACCGGGGAGCAGGCGCGCAAGCGGCTGCACGACCGCGACTGCAAGCTCGCGGCGTTCTCGATGGCCGCCGCGTTCAACGGCGGCGACCTCGCGGGCGGCTTCATCAGCGGGCTCGCGATGCTCGTGAACCTCGCCGGCCGCTCGTAACTCAGCACACACTCAAACGGCCCCGCTCGCCACGAGCGGGGCCGTTCTCGTATTCCCCGCGGATCACGGTTACGCATGCTTCCGCGGCCTGAAATGGCCTGCGTAACCGTGATCTGCAGCTGTCGCAGGCGCGTCGGCGGCGCGGGCCGCCGACGCGTCAGAGCGTCAGACGGCGGCGCTGTCGCACGCCCGAGCGGCCAGCGCCCGCTCGACGGAGTCCTTGCCCTCGGCGATGAGCCGCCGCAGCGGGGCCGGGTGCCCGTCCTGCGCCAGCCACGCCTCGGTGGCCGCCACCGTCTCCGGGCTCACCTGCATCGCCGGGTACCCGAGGACGAGGAACTCCTGCGCCGGCTCGCTGTCGCGCTTGGCCCAGATCTCCGCCGCCACGTCCAGGTACTTCTGGGCGTACGGCTTGGTCAGCTCGACCTGCGTGGAGTGCTGGAAGCCGAGCAGCAGCGCCCGGGAACGCCAGTTGGCCGGCTCGGCGTCGCCGGTCAGCTCGGCCCAGACCTCGGCCTTCACCGCCGGGTCCGGCTGGAGGGCGTACGCCGTAGCCGACTCCTTGTCACCGCTGGCCGTCTCGTCGGCGGCGTGCTCGTTCTGGATGTCGTCGCCGGTGAGCACCCCGAGCGCGGAGAGCGCCTGGACGAGCTGCCACCGCAGTTCGCCGGTGATGGTCAGCCCCTCCGGTACGCCGTCGCCGTCCAGCCAGCCCTTGAGCACGGCGGCTTCCGCCGGCTGCCGGGCCGCCCCGATGAACGTACGCGCCCAGATGAGCTGCGTGCCGCTGCCCGGTTCGGCCGAGGCGACGACCTCACGAGCCGTCGCGGCCAGGCGCGCCCAGCCCTCGGGCGCCCACGCCGGGTCGGCGTAGAACGTCAGCGCCGTCCGCAGCTGGTTGAGCGTCGCGGTGACGAGCGACGAGTCGGTCTCGACCGGCAGACCCGAGACGACCTGGGTGAGGTAGTCCCGCGCGGCCAGTTCGGCGTCCCGGACCATGTCCCAGGTCGCCGTCCAGCACAGCGCGCGGGTCAGCGACGACTCGAAGCCGCCGATGTGGTTGACGACGGTCTCCAGGGACCGGTCGTCCAGCCGCAGCTTCAGGTAGGAGTAGTCGCCCTCGTTCAGTACGAGCACGTCGGCGGCGCGTACGCCGGTCAACGCGGAGATCGTCGTCGACGCCCCCGCGACGTCCACCTCGAGCACGTCCCGGCGGACGAGCTTGCCGCCGTCGGCCAGGTCGTAGAGGCCGACCCCGATCCGGTGCGTACGCAGGACGGGGTGGCTGTCCGGCGCGGACTGCCGAACGACGACCGACTCGTAGGTGCCGTCCGCCGCGATCTCCACGACCGGGGTCAGGGTGTTGACCTGGGCCGTCTTCAGCCACTGGTCGGCGAAGTCGGTCAGCTCCCGGCCCGAGGCCGTCTCCAGCTCGGTCAGCAGATCGGTGAACGTGGCGTTCGACCAGGCGTGCTTGGCGAAGTACGCCCGCAGCCCCGTGACGAACGCGTCGATCCCGACGTACGCGACGAGCTGCTTGATGACCGAGGCGCCCTTGGCGTACGTGATGCCGTCGAAGTTGACCTCGACCGCCGCGACGTCGGGCATCTCGCAGTAGACGGGGTGGGTCGAGGACATCTGGTCCTGGCGGTAGCCCCAGTTCTTGCGGATCGACAGGAACGTCGTCCAGGCGTCGACGAACCGGGTGTTCTCCGTGTTGGCCCAGTGCGAGGCCCACTCGGCGAACGACTCGTTCAGCCACAGGTCGTCCCACCAGCGCATGGTGACCAGGTCGCCGAACCACATGTGCGCCATCTCGTGCAGGATCGTGTTGGCGCGCTGTTCCTTCTCGTAGTCGGTGACGGCCGACCGGAAGATGAACCAGGTCTCGGCGTTGGTGATGCAGCCGAAGTTCTCCATCGCGCCGGCGTTGAACTCCGGGACGATCAGCTGGTCGTACTTCGGCAGCGGGTAGCGCACGCCGAACTGCTGGTGGAAGAAGTCGAAGCCCTGCTTGGTGAGCAGGAAGATGTCATCCGGGTCGAGGTACTGCGCCATGCTCTGACGGCAGAAGATGCCCAGGTCGATGCCGTCGTGCTCGTCGCGTACCTCGTGGTAGGGGCCGGCGCACAGCGCGGTCACGTAGGTGCTCATCTTGGCCGACTCGGCGAAATGCACGACCTGCGCGCCGACGTCGGTCTTCTCGACCCGGTCGACGACCGAGTTGGAGACGACCTTCCAATGCGCCGGGGCGGTCACGTGCCAGGTGTAGGTCGCCTTGAGATCGGGCTGGTCGAAGCACGCGTACGCCTTCTGGGCGTCCTGCGTCTCGAACTGGCTGTAGAGGTAGACCTCCTTGTCGACCGGGTCCACCGCGCGGTGCAGGCCCTGGCCGGAGGTCGAGTAGTCGAAGTCGGCGTCGACGACGAGCCGGTTCTGCGCGGCGAGACCGGTCAGGACCAGGCCGGTGCTGTCGGACCAGCCGGAGACGTCGACCGGCGAGCCGTTGAGCGTCGCGCTGCGTACCGACCGGGCGGCGAGCTCGATGAAGGTCTGCGCGCCGGGTTCGGCGCAGTCGAAGGCGACCTCGGTGACAGTCCGGAAGGTTCCGTCTCCGGGATTGCCGGAGCCGTCGGTGAGATCGATCGTGATGTCGTACGTGCCCACCGTCAGCAGACGGGCTCGCTCGACCGCCTCCGCCTGGGTGAGGTTGCGCACTCCTGCCACGGGGGCAACTCCTTGTCGAATAAATGGAAACACGGGTAAGCACCCACTGTTTCTTGGACCCTAACACCGGAGCGTGTGGCCAACGTGGCCCTCTGTCGTTGAGCAATACATGGCTGAAAACAATGCCGCGCCTTGGACTATGCGGGTCCACCCGGCCGAGGTGGCCGCCTGCCGTGGCACCATCCACTTCGACGTCCGCCCCGGCCAGTGGGCCGACCCCGAACTAGTGGATCTTCTCGCCCCGCCGATCGTCGTCCGCGCCCACCTGGGCAACGGCCGCCACCGCGCGAGCGAGGCCCTCGCCCAGCGCATCCCGCATTACGTGCCCACGTGGCGAGACCTGGCCGGGGCGCTCGCCCCGGCTTGAGTCGGCAGCGGTATTTTCGAGCACCATGACGGTTGTGCACCCGATCTCTCGCGCCTGGCTCGCCACGCCCACCGGCAACACCGGAGCGCAGAACTACGACGAGTTCGCCGACGACGCCGAGATCACCGCGATCATCGAGGCCGACCCGGCCAGCGCGCTGGCGATCGAGATGCCCCACCTGGCACCCGACTCCCTCGGCAGCAGCTTCCTCGACGCGCTGCCGGCCGCGCAGCGCCGACTCGCCGCCCTGCAGGAGTCCGGCGCGCTCAGCTCGGCCGACGAGGTGGTCGTCGTCTACCGGATCACCGCCCCCGACGGCGCGGTCGGCTACGGCCTCTGGGCGATGGTCGACACCGACCAGATCTCCACCAGCGCCGACGAGCCCGGCCTGGTCATCCGCAACGAAGACGTCTTCCTCGCCAAGGTCAAGGAACGCGTCGCGCTCTTCCAGGCCATCGGCCACCTGCTCAGCCCGGTCCTGCTCCTCCAGACCGCCCGAGGCGACGAACTGCACGCCGCGCTCGCCGCCGCTGTCGCGGATCTCGGTCCGTCCGCCGCCAGCGACGTCGACCCCGCTGGGCGTATCCACGAAATCTGGCCGGTGAGCGGGACCGACCCCCTGGCCGCGAGTCTCGCGGGCCTCGCGGGCGGCGGCGAGCTGGTCGTCGCTGACGGCAACCACCGGTCTCTCGCGGCCCAGGTCGGCGAGCTGCCGCGGTTCCTCGCAGTCGTGACCACCCCGGCGTCGGTGGCCATCCAGCCTTACAACCGCCTGCTCGCGGAGCTCCCGCTGCCGCCGAACGAGCTGGTCTCGACGCTGGAGAAAACCGGCGCCACGGTCACCGCGCTCAGCGGCCCGGTCACGGTCCCAGCCACCCGCGGCACCATCCACTTGTACGCACAAAGCGGCCACTGGAGCATCGTGCTGCCCCCGTCGGCCGGAGTGCCCGACGTGGAGAACCTCGACCACGCCCTGGTCGAGCGGCTGGTCTTCAGCGAAGCGCTGGCCCTCGACCCCGGCGACAAGCGCATCACCTACGTCGGCGGCGACTACCCGGCCGACTGGCTCGCCGGCGAAGTCGACGCGGGCCGCGCCGCCCTCGCGATCCTGATCGCACCCGTGACCGTGGCCGACTTCGTGGCCGTGAACCTCGCCCGGGAGAAGCTCCCGCGCAAGTCGACCTGGTTCACCCCGAAAGCCCGCGCCGGCCTCGTCACCGCCCAGCTCTCCTAGCGGTTTCCGGTTGATCATGAACCTTCGGTCATGATCAACCGGCGTGTCGTGTTCCTGGCGCCCTGATCAACTCCGCAGCTCACTGATGACCTTGCTCGCTTGCTGGGGGATATCCATGCGGGGTCCCGTTGCGCTTCGTGTAGTATTCGCTGGGCGCTTCCCACGGGGAGCGCTACGCGGGCGTAGCTCAATGGTAGAGCCTCAGTCTTCCAAACTGATTACGTGAGTTCGATTCTCATCGCCCGCTCCACATGTGAGGCCCAGGTCACGGACATGATCCGAGACCTGGGCCTCATCCGTTAGCGCATCGGCCCTTGTCGTCCAAGCTGGATCAATTCGGTCCTGAGAATCACCGCCAACGCGGTCGGGACTGTGCCCACACCAGTGCGGCGATCTCGTCAGTGCACGATGAGCAGAAGATGTCGTTCTTGCGCGCGGCGACCCTGTGACACCACGAGCACATCCTCTCGGGTGGCCGGCAGTGTCGCCATGACCCGAGCATCACGAACCCGCCCCTTCCACGGGATTCATGGGACTGAAGAGCCCGGAGCAGCTGATCTTGGCGGACTGTGTGCTGGTATCGGGGCCCGATCGCCTCAGGAGGCCGGCTTTACGAGTGGATCGAACGGCATCATGTCGCCTGCGCGCCTCAACCAAGCTGGCGTCACGCCGACGAACTCCTCCTTTGACTGGCGACCGGACCGCTAAAGCGACGGTGGTCCCTGTTGCTGATTCGCCGCGAGCTCCACATTCGTCCCCGACAGGCTGCTGGACATGCCGGTCTCCAGGAAGACGTCGATGGCTGCCGTTGGTCACATGTGGCGGGCCATGTCCCCGTCCTGCGTCCGCGGGATGGCCATGCCAACCTTCTTCGCGCAGAAGTCGATGACCGCATCGAGGCTGGAGACGCAGGATTACCAGCTCCGTACACACGGTAACCTTGATCGAATTCGAGACCATCGACCCGACCTCCTTGGCCTCTTGATAGTTCACCAAATAAACCGACGCCTATATAGATGTAAGACATCTTACGAGCCCCATGAAGCCCTGGCAAGATGTCTTACATGCCGAGGTGCGCTAGTCGCCTAGCGCACGTACGCTGGAGTTGTCTTACGTCGTACAAGCAGGTGAGCAGTGGTGTCGGTGATCGAACCGTCCAAGTCGCAATACGTCCAGATCGCCGAACTTCTTCAGCGGCGTATCGACGACGGCACGTATCCGCCTGGTTCTGTCCTGCCGAGCGAGCCCGATCTCGCGAATGAACTGAACGTCTCGCGAGTGACCGTCAACAAGGCGGTAACCCTGCTCAGGGCCAGTGGCGCGGTGAAGGTGCGGCGTGGAGCGGGCACCTTCGTTCGCAGCCTGCCGAAGATCCCCCGTGATGCGGTGGCCCGCTTCGCGGCGCGAGGCCAGGGCACCGGAGCCGGTCAGGTCGAGATCACGAAGCTCAACCTGCAATCACGTACGGCCTACCTGCACATCGGCGAGGTGACGGCACCGCCGGAGGTAGACCGGCTTCTCCAGCTCAACGGCCGGCCCGCGCTCGTTCGCAGCCGGGTCCTGTTCGCCAACGAGGAGCCGACGCAGCTCGCCGACTCGTACTACCCGTGGGCGCTCGTCAAGAACAGCAACCTGACCGAGCCGGACGTCGGAAAAGGCGGCTCGTACGGACGCCTCGCAGACCTGGGACACGGACCCGTCCGGTTCACCGAGGACATCAACGTCCGCATGCCCACAGACGACGAACGCCGGAGGCTGGAGATCGAGCCGACGCTGCCCGTCTTCGAGATCACGCATGTCGCGTACGCCGAAGGCGATCAACCGGTCAGCGTGACGATCCACGTCATGCCCGGCCACCTCTGGACTCTGCGCTACGGCTGGAACGACATGGCCGGCGAAGGCGCGCAAGGATGATCGAGGTCAGATCCGCCACGGCTGCTGCTCCTGGTCGCCCGGAGAATGAGGATGCCGTCTTCCAAGTCGGGAACCTGGTCGGAGTTCTCGATGGCGTCACGCAAGCTGATGGGGTCGACTCCGGATGCATCCATGGAGCAGCTTGGTACGTGCGCCGTCTTGCTAGGCGGCTCGCCGAGCAGCACAGCGCCGACCCCGCCAAGCCGTTGAAGGAGATCCTGGCTGAGGCCATCTCGGCGGTGCGTGACGACCACCCTGACTGCGACCTCACCGCACCGACCACGCCGGCCGCGACCGTCTGCCTTGTGCGAGTCGACGCGGGTCGCTTCGACTATCTGGTCTTGTGCGACGTGACCCTGGTGCTGGAAGTCGAGGGTGAGGTCCAGGCCATCACCGACGACCGCTTTGAGCAGATCATTACCCGGCTGCGCCGGGCGCCCGCCGACTCAGATGACGCGTTCGCGGCCAACCGCGGCTACACCCCGGGTAAGTGGGACTTCACCAACCGCGACGGCGGTTACTGGATCGCTGCCGCTGAACCCGCCGCTGCCGCGCACGCGATCACCGGAAGCCTGCCAGCGCACGGTGATGGAAGCCCTAGCCGGATCGCGCTCCTGACGGACGGAGCCGCCTGCGCCGTCGACTCGCTCGGCATCTTGACCTGGCCAGCCTTGTTGAAGGTCCTCAGCGACGAAGGGCCGAGCGAACTCATCCGTCAGGTACGCGAGGCGGAGCGCCGCCGCAATGCCGCCGGCCGCGTCGTGGGTAAGCCACACGACGATGCGACCGCAGCCGTTCTGGTCATCACGGAGGAACCATGACCCTGCCCCGCCACTCCGTCAGCGTCACTGGAGTCGTCGTAGACGATCAGGACCGTGTTCTCGTCATCCAGCGGCGCGACAACGGCCGATGGGAACTGCCAGGCGGAGTTCTGGAGCTGGACGAGTCCATCCCGGACGGCATGAAGCGCGAAGTCCTGGAGGAGACGGGCGTCCACGTCGAACCTGTACGCCTCACTGGCGTCTACAAGAACATTAAGGTCGGCGTCGTCGCCCTGGTGTTTCTCGCTCGCTACGTCTCCGGCACGCCGATCACCACAGACGAGTCGCAGGCCGTCGAATGGTGGACCGTCGATGATGTCCGAGCCAGGATGCCGGAAGTCTACGCCGTCAGAGCGCTCGATGCGCTTCAGGCCACTAGTCCCGCCGTCCGAATCCATGATGGAGTGACGCTAATCGGTTAGAGCTACATCGTCCGGTCACTCAGAACGATGCTTACGGGCCGATCCTCTGTGATCGCCCGTGACATACTCATGGCGCTCCGTCACATCCCTCTACGCTGATGGTGGTGGCCGTGCCCGAAGCAGACGACTTGGACGTAGTTGATCAGCTTGCAGATGCGATCGACGAGCCCGAGGAGGATTCGTCCAGCCCCTTCTTCGTCAGCAAGAAGGCAGCCGCAGTTCTCAAGCACGAGATCTTGCGTCAGTACGTGACGCCATTTGTGAGTAAGATCGGACTATACGCTAAGGATCGTAGGGTCGTATTCCTCGATGGGTATGCAGGTCCGGGAACCTATTCGGACGGCACTCCGGGCTCTCCTGCCCTCATTCTCGGATCTGCTCAATCGGTGGCGGCGTTTCGCACGCTCGAATGCTACTTTGTGGAGCGTAGTCGGCAGGATTATCTGCGGCTGAGGGCGCTCGTGGAGCAACTGTCGGCGACTGGAATCGTGGCCGAAGCACTGAAGGGGCGCGTCGAGAGCCACCTTGATTACGTACTGGAGAAGGCTAAGGGCGCGCCGCTGCTAGCCTTTCTGGATCCGTTCGGCCTCGGAATCAGCTTCGAGGACCTTACCCAGAAGATATTTGGCCCTGCGCGGCCCCATGTCGCAGGTGGCACCGAGGTCCTCCTGAACTTCTCTTCGAACGCCGTTCGACGGATCGGCGGGCTGCTCCTGACGGAAAAGGCAGTGAAAAATCGCGATGTCACGCTCGCTCGAATGGACGAGGTATGCGGCGGTGATTGGTGGCGGGCGGTCTTCCTTGCTGCGCCCGACAATGCATCGGCGGTCGAGGCAATAGCGAATGGATACGCCGACCGAGTATGCAGGCAGGTCGGTGCCGTTGCATGGACAGTTGCCGTTCGAAACCGTAGGCATCACCAGCCGATCTATCACCTTGTGTTCTTCACACGGCACTGGGACGGCGTCTGGCTATTCGGCGAGGCAAACTCCATTGCCCAGGCGGCTTGGCGACGTGAATGCGCGCCGCCGCATGTTCCGGACGACAACGCACTTTTCGATCTCGGTGATCCCTTCGACGCCGAAGAGGCGACACGGGAGGAGAGCTGGGTAATTGAGGTCATGGCAAATATTCAAAGACTTCTTGCCGAGATTGGTGCGTTCCAGCTACAAAGCTTCCACGCTGCTGTGCTTGGGAGCGCCATCGATCATGCACGCAAAAAGCACATCCGGGAGGCGGTTAAGCGTCTGTACAAGGCGGGCGCGACTGGATGTGATGGCAAGGGAGACGTCGAGAAATTTGTGCTTACACCCTCGACTGCCGCCTAGACTCGTAAGAGTTCGTGCCCGACATATGTGTCAGGCATCTCGTCCCAGACTTGTCCGTCTAGGACGCGGCCACCTGACTTCGGGGTTGGTCCACCCCACTGCTTGAAGAAGAAGGGAACGTTGCTGCGTACGCAGACGTCTCGCAGCTGGCGAATTGCGGCCGCATCGACGGCCCGATACTGAGGCCCGCTCTCGCCGCCGGCTATGACCCAGTCGATATTCCGTAGGTGTAGATCCGGCAGTGCTCCCAGGAGCGGCTCACAGGAAAGAAATCGAACTGCTGCGGGAACGTCTCGCAAATGATCCGCTCTGTTAACGACCTTATTGTTCTCGATGGAGACGCCGACCCATACATTCGCTGGCCAGTCAATCAATCCCGCTAGTCGCCGAAGGCGTAGGGAGCGCTTGGTCAGTATCTGATAGGTGTGCTGTGGAGTTTCACGCATCGTATCGAAGACGTCGGCGATGAACGAGAGTGGAACCTTCGCGTGGAAGAGGTCGCTCATGGAGTTAACGAACACCAGGCGAGGCCGTTTCCATCGACGTGGCAAAGCGAGCGAGTCATGATGCAGCGTCACGCCAAATCCGGGGCCCGACGTCCGCGGGTCGCCGTCGTTCTGGTACCTGGGCTGACCCATAGCCTTCAGTCGTTTTGCCAAGGTCAGGGCGTAGCAGTTGTCGCATCCAGCCGACACACGATCGCATCCAGTTGACGGATTCCACGTGGCCTCGGTCCATTCGATCTGGCTGCGATCTCCCATGGTCGTATCCTTCCGCGGACCTGTCGGAAAAGCAGGAACTGTAGGGCGTGTCAACCACAGTTTTAGTCAGGCTAACCTACCCTTGCGGGTTTGTCGAACGTTCGTTCGATGATAAGTGGGAAGTCTGTGGATCATGCGGGCATCGCACGCTAACAATATTCCTGGATGGACAGCCTCGTCGGGCTGAGCGGTCAGAATCTCTTCGGCCAGCCGACGAGTTGCCCTGCGCGAATTCTCCCTGGGAAGGTCAACGGCAGTCGAACGCTCGTGACGCAGCACGTTCGATGGACTTGATTGCCGAATTCTTCTCTACAGGATCAAGGCGGCCCGCAAGCGGCCCGCAAGCGGGCCGCGCCGTGCCGCTTTCGCCGCCGCGGCTATACCTTCGGCCCGCCGCGCGGCGGCGGCCGGCGCACAGTTGGCGACGTCCGGCATCCTGAGGAACTACGGCATCATGTCATCGACGATGAGTGCCAGAGCGACGACGCCAAGCCGTTCCGGTCGTCATCGGCGCGGTCGACTCGGGCTGTTGAAGACCTGTGCCTCCGGCGGGGGCGCTCCGGCTCCAGGATGGCCGACGCGCGTACGCGACGAGAGGTAAGGGAGTGGTTGAGCTGGGGTATGCCATCCCGCCCGCCATCGACCCAGGCTGAAGCCTTCAAGATTCCCCTGAGCGGGTCAAGGTCGTTCAGTCGTGGAGTGCTCCACCTTGACCCGCTCAGGGGAATCTTGACCACGGTGTGTGGGTCGACGGCAGACGGGATGGCATCAGGCGGGTGGCGTGCGTGCGGCTACCGCTGTACGTAACGCTCACCCCGCTTGGGAGTACTCCATGGCAGGGGCCTACATCTGCGGTTACCGTGATGGAGTGTCCGCCCCACCTGCGCGCTTCGACGAGGCGGCCCAGCCCGTCCAGTACCTGCCACGTGACGGGGCACTGGTGCGCTGTCCGCGGTGCGACGGCCGTGCGGTAGTTCGGTCTTGTCGCGTGACCTGTTCGAGTTGCGGATATGTCGGGGACTCCGGCCGGTCGTATCCCGGGCCGGTGTGGATCCATGCGTCAGGCCGGTGTGGCGCCTGTGGGCGGAGGCTGACCTACCAGGCCAGCCGTTCGCGCTGGTCGGGTCAACCCCGCACGCGATGGCTGCGCTGCCCCTGCGGCAAGGCGACCCGGCTACCGCTGACGGTGCACGCGGTGACTGGCGGCCGGGAGGGGGTCGACCCGTGTTCGGGTCTGCCCTTGTGGCTGGCGGTGCCGTTTCGCGGTCGGGTGCTGTGGGCGATCAACGCCGACCACCTGACCTTCCTGGAGAACTACGTCGCCGCAGACCTTCGTGAGACCGCCCCCGGCAACAGCAGGTTGGCCAGCCGGATTCCGGCCTGGATCAAGTCGGCCAAGAACCGCGACGACATTCTGCGAGCACTCGCCCGCCTGCGGGCAAGGCTGGACGATCCGCAGCAGTGACCCGCGGGGGTCGGCAATGCTCCCGTGGCAGCATGTCGTCGTGATCGTGCCGCTGATTCCCGATACGGCCGCCTGGGACTGGGATATCCTCTCGTACAACGGGGCAACTCTCGTCCTGGCCGCCGCGCCCGACCTGACATACGGCCATCACTTCGAAGTGGCGTTCACGGATCTGAGCTATTTGGCGCTGCCCGCCAGTTTCGACAATCCCGAGTTCCGTGAGCCCACCGCCGAGGAGACGGCATACGTCGCGCGGTGTATCGGCGAGCAACCGAGGGTGCTCGTGGCTTTTGATATCGACGCGATGTCGGGCGGTGGCAAGGTGTCGTGTCTTGTGGCGGCGGACGCTTGCGAGGTCCGTGAAGGGTTCGTTCCGCGCGGAGGCGTGGGCCATTAGCGGGCCATTAGGCGGTTCCGCGGACGGTCGCCAACGGTCATGATCGGGCATATCGGCAGTGCGTCTGAGCAGACGTTTCGGGTATCACGGTCAGTTGATCGAGTTCTTCCAAACTGATTACGTGAGTTCGATTCTCATCGCCCGCTCCACACATGAAGCCCAGGTCACTGACCTGGGCTTCATCATGCCCAGGCCCGAGAGCCTTCGAGCTGGACGACCACCCCGGCGTCGGTGGACCGGAGGCTCAGGCAGAGCACGCGTTGATCGATGAGCCAGCCCAGCTTGCGACAGTCCGATGCGTCGTCGCCTAGGTTCCAGCCGCGCTCGACGAGGTGATCGCGAAGTCGCCGTTCGATCGCCTCGGTGGAATCGGCTCGGGTGCTGCTGATGGTGATGTTGCGATAGCAAACCGCCATCCCGCAGTCGTCGCCTTCGTCTGACGCGATCGTCAAGCCGTCGGGCAGCGGGGACAGCACGCTGGGACTGGTGTGCAGCTCCTCAGAGTCGACCATGAGGAGCATGGCCGGCGCGCATAGGCAGAACAGCCCGGCCAGGTGAAGAGCGAGGACGATGTACGCCGCCTTCGCAGTGGCGGCCGGCGTCGTCGCCTGGAACGAGCGCCGTTCTATCGAGCGGCCGATCGCGATGAGCGCGAGCGCCGCGAGCGGGTATGCGAAAAGCATGTCGGTGCCGCCGGGCAGGGGCAGTCCGCGCGCCAGTCCGAAGACGATCCCGACGGGCACGAGCACGAGCATCGCGCCCACGATGATGCCGATGAGGCGGGTCCGGGTGATCGCCGCCCAACCGAGCAGCGGCAACAGCATCGTGACGCAGGCGATGATGACGAGGTCGGCGAGGGGCATCGCCGCATCGTATGCAGATCCCGCGTTGTCCGGGGTCGTGTATGAATTTTGTGCATCGAATGTAGTCGACGTCTCTAGCCTCGGTTGCTGTCCACAAGTGACCAACCTCGACAGGAGGCGTCCGGTGAGCTCTCTCCGACTACGTGGGGCGCTCGTCGCGCTCGCGGCAACGGCCCTGGTCGTGACCGCGGGGGCGACGGCTCTCGCGGCGAGCACGTCGACTTTCCCGCTGGCCGACCCTGACACCGTCCTGGCGAAGGACGGCTCGTACGTCACCTATGGCACGACCGTCGGCGCCGGGAAGGGTACGCGTTGCGGCGCGACCGGCCGGCTGTTCGTGCCCGTTCTCGTCCACGGCTCCGGCAGTGCTGTCGGCATGGCCAACTGTGCGGCGTACGACGCGCTTCCGTCTGGGCCGGGTGCCTGGGCTGAGCCCGACGGTGCGATCTGGGCACCGGGTGTCGCGCGGTTCGGCGACCGGTTCTTCATGTTCTATACGGCCTCCCGCAAGGGCTCCGGCCAGAAATGCATCGGCCGGGCGATTTCCAGTAGCGCTCGCGGTCCGTTCGTCAACCAGGGCGAATGGGCCTGCCCCGACGCGGGTCGGTGGGCGCTCGACGCCAATCCCTTCGTTGCCGGCGGGAATCTGTATGTGACCTACCGGGATGACGCGATCGCGACGGGTGCGGAGACCGGCATCTCCACCGTCCGGACCGACAGCGAGGGCCGTGCGATCTGGGACACCCGGCGCGACATGCTCAAGAGCACCGACATCACCTGGGATACCGCGAAGACCAGCGGTGGTACGCATGTCGTGGAGAACCCGTCGATGTGGAAGGCCGCCGACGGGGACTGGTACCTGATGTACTCGGGCAACAACTGGGACAGCCCCCGGTACGCGACCGGCATCGCGAACTGCGGTACCACCCCGCTGCCGGGCTCGCGCTGTACGCCCATCCGCGAGGGTGTGGCGCGTCCCTTCTTCGGCTTCACCGGAGCGGCCGGGCTCAACCCGATCCGCGGTCTTCCCGGCAATCATCAGGGTCCCGGCGGGATGGACGTCTTCACCGCCGCCGACGGCACCTACCGCGTGGTCTGGCACTGGTGGGACGGGGCCACCCGGTTCCCGATGACCGGCGTGCTGACCCGGCCCTCCTCCGGCTTCCTCGTGTCCTGACCGCTGCTTCGACAAAGGAGATCCGTGATGCCAATCAGTAGACGACGCGCGCTCGGCCTGGCCGGTGGCGCCGCCCTCGCCGGAGCTACCGGCGCGCTGGGCCTGGCCGAGTCCGCCGGTGCGGCGACCGCTTGGCGAAACCTCGGCGTCGTCACCGCCAACATCGGCCGAGACAACCTCGGCCAGCGGGAGGCCGCGATCGTCGCCGTCCGCAACGCCCTCAGCATGGAAGGTCCCCAGGACCGGCCGCTCGTCGGCTGGCAGGAGATCGGCGAGGGCGACGGCGACGAGAAGGAGAAGGGCTGGATCAACGAGCACTTCGGGCCGTACTACAACAACCTGCACCTGAACGACGGCGGGCACCTCGTCCCGATGTCCGTGCCCAAGGTGTACACGGTGCTCGCCCAGCGGGTCACACCGGTTCACCCGGGCAAGGAAGGGGTTTCGCCGAACCGAGTCATCACCGAGGTCCTCCTGGGCGCGGCCGACGACCCGGCGCTCAAGTTCGCCTTCGTCAACACGCACTTCGTGGCCGGGGCGTACAACGGGAAGGAAGACCCGTATGAGGCGTGGCGGGACCGGATGTGGGCGCTGCACTTCGACACCCTCCGGAACACCGTCATGGAATATTGGCGTACGCGTGGCTATCCGGTGATCTGGACCGGCGACACCAACCGTGACCCGATGCCGAAGCTGTACCCAGAGCGGGAGACGCGGGCCTTCGGCTCCGGCATCGATCACATCGGCTGGATCCAGGGCACGAACGGCGTACAGATCCAGCTGCGGAACACGAAGGTCGTCCCGATGAACGTCGACGGCCACGACGCCCGGGTGGCGGTGCTCCAGCTCCGCCGGGTCTGACGCGCCGACCTTTCGCGCCCGGCATTCCTCGGTGGGATGCCGGGCGTCGACGCAGTTTCTGTTATCGATCTGTTTCGCGTGCATCTCCTACATGAGGATCACCGGATCGATCGGGGAGAGACATGTCAAGGTCAGCAACAACAAGCAGCCGGGCAACGGGGTTCAGCCTGGGCAGATCCGCCCGCGTCGCAGTGGCGTCAGTGGCGGCCGGCGTACTGGTGATGGCCGGAATCGTCGCCGGAGGCACCGCGGCCAACGCGGCGACGGTGGCGGCTTTCCCCGGCGCCGCGGTTCCGGCGATGTATGCGACCGGCGGCCGCGGTGGCGACGTCTACCACGTCACCAATCTCACCGACAACGCCGGCAGCCCGCAGGCGGGATCACTGCGATACGGCATCACGACCGTTCCCAGCGGTGGCCGGACGATCGTCTTCGACGTGGCAGGCACCATCAAGCTGTCGCCGGCCGGGCGGCAGGGCTGGCTGACGATCAACGCGAGCAACCTGACCATCGCCGGGCAGACCGCGCCCAAACCCGGCATCACGATCATGGGCCAGGCCACGAAGGTCACCGGGAAGAACGTCATCATCCGGCACGTGAAGTTCCGGCCCGGCAAGGATCAGGCCAATCCAGAGTCGGCGACCAACGACGGGATCTGGATCACTGGGGACAGCGTCATCGTCGACCACGTCTCGGTCAGTTGGGCCGACGACGAGGGGATCAGCGTCAGCGACGCCGCCGGTCAGGTCACGGTGCAGTACGCCATCGTGTCCGACGGGCTCAATTACAACGGTCACAGCTACGGAGCCCTGGTCGGCAGCGACGTCACCGGCTCGAACGTCGCGTACCACCACAACCTGTTCGCCCACCAGGTCAGCCGGCTGCCGCGGCTAGGCAACGAGACCGGTGCGGTGAACAACGTCGAGTGGAGCAACAACGTCATCTTCGAGGGCAAGGGCTACAGCGGTGCCGACCAGCTCGCCAACGGCAACTTCGTCGGCAACACCTACCTGCGGCAGAATTCCAGCAATCCTGAGGTCTACACCGGGGCCACCGGAACGGCGGCGTACATCTCGGGCAACCGAGCCGACTATGACGGCGACTCGAACCTGACCAACGGCGTGGACATCGCCTGGGACCGGTTCACCAGCGTGCCGACGCACAACTCCAGCCGTTTCACCGTCCCCAACGTGACCACCGAGTCGGCCGGTGCCGCGCTGACCAAGGTCCTCGACAGCTCCGGCGCGTTCTGGTGGGCGCGCGACGCCGTCGACACCCGGGTGATCAGCGACACCCGCTCGACCAGCGGCTCGGTCATCAACGATCCCAACTCTACCGAGTGGAACAACCTTTGGAACGCCGCGCAGGTGAGCAGCCCCAGCGGCTGGGACACCGACCGCGACGGTATGCCGAACGCCTGGGAGGCGGCGGCCGGGCTGAACCCGAGCGCCGACGACCACAACGGCGACGCGGACGGCGACGGGTACCGCAACATCGAGGAGTACCTCGACTACGCCGCTCAGGGCAGCAAGACTCTGCCGACGACCTCGCCCACCACTTCGCCGACGGCGTCCACCTCACCGTCGACCGTACCCACGACGCCCCCGCCCGGTGGTGCGTGCTCGGCTGCGTACCAGACGGTCAATTCTTGGCCGGATGGATTCCAAGGTGAGGTGACGGTGACGGCCGGCACCGCGGCGATCAGCGGTTGGAGCGTCAAATGGACGCTTGCCGGCGGCCAGACGGTCAGCCAGACCTGGAACGGCCGACTCGCCGTGAGCGGCACGGCGGCGACGGTGACCAACGAGTCCTACAACGGGGCGTTGGCGGCGGGAGCGTCGACCACGTTCGGCTTCACCGCAGCCGGCACCGCGACCGCACCGACGATGACCTGCACCAGCCCGTAGCGATCGGCCCGCCGCCGTGCCGCTCGTCGGGCGCACGGCGGCGGGGCCAGGTCTGGCGGCATCATGGTCAGGTGATCAATGGCGAACCCGACGACGTCGCACGCTACGTCACCGGAGGAACACGTCGGTACCTCGACCTGCTGCATGGCAGGTTTCTCTCGCGTCCAGACGACCAGCGCGCCGAATTCGTCCGTGCGTTGGTTCACGATTCCCAGACGATCAGCGACGAGCATCTTGCCCTCCTCCTGACGGGGCGCTTGGACTTGGGCGGCTGGCAGCCGAGAATCGTCGCGGCGTGGCTCGTCGGCATAGGCCGACGCGCCACGTTCCGGAGGCCGATCGGCGAGCTGCTGCTGGCGAGCGACATGACCTATGCGGGCCAGGGATACTGTGTCGCCCTGGCGGCACTGGGCACGGAGGAAGACGCCCGCATTCTTGCCGAATACCTCGATCGCTACCTGCCGCAGATCGAGCGTCGATACGACCAGCGCTGGGCGATGGCTGCTTTGGTCCATCTCGACTCGGTACGCGGAACCCACATCGCGGATTCATACCTGACTGTCGACGGACCCTGGCAGCGTTGGGTGAATGGGCTTCCCAATCAGCCTATTGAGTTCGAGTACCTGCGGTCCCGAATCGCTGATGCGTGCGCGCTCCAGTGATGCTGCGACGGTGCAGGAACGGATCTCGCCCGAAACGTCGAAGCCCGGACCTGCGCGAGGCGGGTCCGGGCTTTCCGAAACGAGCGGCTAGAGCTCGGCGACGAATTCGCGAATGTCGCCGACATAAAGGTCGGTCGCCTCGTGGGCGGCGTAGTGCCCACCGGCGTTGCGCGGGCCGCCCTTCGGGAGGTCGGCGTCGTACTTGCGCCAGCGGACGACGTTCGCGTGGTCGCGCTCGACCAGCGGCCGGATCGACTGGAAGTCGCCGGCGAAGATGGCCACGCCCAGCGGTGTGGTCGTCGGGCCTTCCGGCTTCTCGTCGGTGTGGGCGTCCTCGTAGTAGAAGCGGATCGCCGAGCCGGAGGTGCCGGTCAGCCAGTAGATCGCGGTGTTGGCGATGACGAAGTCCGCGTCGAGCGATTCGCCCATGAGCTGGGCGTTCCAGGCGAGCAGGCCCACCGGCGAGTCGGCCAGCGCGAACGCGAGGGTCTGCGGCTGCTGCGAGTGGAGAACGTTGAACGAGAACATGTTCTCGTAGAACCACTGCAGGTGCTGGAGGGCGGCGTAGTCCTCGGGGCCGAACGTCGCGAACTCGGCCGAGTCGCCGGACGGGAACGAGAACGCCTGCGTCACGTGGACGCCGATCACCTTGTCGGGCGCGACGCGGCCCATTTCCGGCGCGATCATCGAACCGGCGTCGTTGCCCGCCGCGACGTAGCGCTCGTAACCGAGGCGGTTCATCAGCTCGACCCAGGCGCGGGTGGTGCGGAAGCGGTTCCAGCCCGCCGAGCGGGTCGGGCCGGAGAAGCCGAAGCCGGGCAGCGACGGGATCACCAGGTGGAAGGCCGGCGCCGCCGAGTCGGCCGGGTTGGTGAGCGGCTCGATGACGTCCAGGAACTCGACGACCGAGCCGGGCCAGCCGTGCGTGAGGATCATCGGCGTCGCGTCCTCGCGCGGCGAGCGTACGTGCAGGAAGTGGATGTCTTCGCCGTCGATCTCGGTGGTGAACTGCGGGTACGCGTTCAGCCGAGCCTCCAGCGCCCGCCAGTCGAACGTCGTCCGCCAGTGCTCGACGAGCGTGCGTACGCGGTCGTTGGTCATGCCGTGGGAACCGTCGGCCCCGGGCAGCTCGTTCGGCCAGATGATCCGGTCGAGGCGGGCGGCGAGGTCGTCGAGCTGCGCCTGGGCGACGTCGACGCGGAAGGGGCGGATCGCGGTCATCGGAGCCTCCAACTGGAGCGGAATGTTTCGTTCCGTCTCAGCATAGCAGAACGGAACGCTCCATTCCAATGCCGATGACGGGGCAGGTCAGGTTCATTCACCTGTCCGGCTCGGTTAAACGGCGGTTTGCTGGAGCATCCGGCAACGAACGGCGACAAACGGGAGGTGGACGGTGTCCGGATCGGTGCTTCATCGAGTAGCCATGGCGTTCGGCCTGGCGGCGGCAGTCGTGATCACACCGGTGAGCGCACACGCGGGGCAGGTGGCCAAGGCCCTGATTGTCGGTGGCTTGGGGGTGGAGGGCGACGGCTTCTACAGCGAGCTGGTCGCGGTCACGACCTTCGCGATCCGGCTGCCGGTGCCGCAGCCGACCGAGGTCGACGTCACCGTCTTCGACGTGGACGGGACGGTGCTGGGAGGCACCAGTACGCAGGACGCCCCCCAGTTCGGCTACGACATCTGCCTGACGCATGCGCTCCATCGGGGCGGCGTACCGGTCGGGGTGGTCGGCATCAGCGGCGATGGGATCGATCAAGACGACATGATTGCGGCGGCCGGCCGCACAGGGTTTGCCATTACTGACTGAACGGGCGACCGAATCAGCACTGGAGTGCACTGTGGAATGGCCCATTCCCGAACGGGGTACGCCCCACGCCTGAGATGCTCGCAATGCCTGGTGATCGTCGGGTACGTTGCCGAACACCCAGTTCAACGTACCCCTGGAGCGCCATTGTGTTGAAGCGTGCCTCGATGCTGATCGCCGCCTCCGTCGCGAGTCTCGCGGTCGTGCTGCCCTCGTCCCCGGCATTCGCGGCCAACCCGCGAATCATGTTCACGAAGGTCGTCGTGGACCCGTCCGGAAAGGACACGACGGCCAATTCGCAGCTCGTCCGTGAGGTCGCCACGCTCAAGAACACCACGAGCAAGGCGATCACGCTGACGAACTGGACCGTGCGCGACAAGTCCAACCACGTCTACAAGTTCGGCACGTTCACGCTGGGCGCCGGCAAGTCGGTGCGCCTGCACACCGGCAAGGGCGCCAACACCAGCACCGACCGCTACTGGGGGCTCGGCTGGTACGTCTGGAACAACACCGGCGACGCGGCGTACGTGCGGGACGCGTCCGGGCGGGCGGTCGACTCCTGCTCGTGGGGCAACGTCGACGTCAAGTACTGCTGATCGCATTGGGCCGCTGGAACAACCTCCAGCGGCCCCTCAGCGACGAGTCAGCAATAGAGGTTGCCGCCCGCGGTCGTACCGAGGATCTGGACGAACTGCTGGTACGCCGTGACGCGGCTCTGCACCTGGCCGGGGTTGCCGCCGTTGCATTCGAGCGAGCCGTTGATGCTGCGGATGGTCTCGCCGAAACCGGCTCCGTTGACCATCGCGTTATGCGCCGTCATCGTGCCCGGCCCGGTCTGGGTGTTCCAGTACCAGAGCGCCGTACGCCAAGCGACCGCCGCGTCGGTCTCGACGAGCCACGGGTTGGTGAGCAGCGGGAGACCGAGCGCGTCGCCGGCGGCCTTGTAGTTGAAGTTCCAGCTCAGCTGGATCGGGCCGCGGCCGTAGTAGTTGGCCGCGCCGGCCGGGCAGCCGTACGACTGGCTCAGGTCGCAATAGGTGCCCCGGTTGATCTCCGTGATGTAGACGAGTCCACCGGTTTCGTGGTTGACGTTGGCGAGGAAGGCCGCGGCCTCCTGGCGGCGTACGGTGTCGGTGCCCGTGGCGGCGAACGCCGGGTAGGAGCTGAGGGCCGCGACGAGACCCTGGTACGTGTAGAAGGAGTTCCGGCTCGGGAACATCTGGTTGAACTGGATTTCGCTGACGACGAAGCCGCCCGGGTTGGTAGGCGGGGGAGTGGTGCCGCCGCCGCTGCAGGCGTACGGGTCCCAGTACCAGGTGCTGATCGTGGGGTCATAGCCGGGATTGCCGTGCTCGGCGATGTAGTAGTTGCCGTTCGTGTAGCGGACGATCGCACCGGTGTCGTACCAGGTGCCGGCGGTCCAGTTCGGATAGGCGCAACCGCCGCCGGGCGGCGGCGTCGATCCGCCGCACGTGCCCTGGTCGGCCCAGACGTCCGCGCCGCCCGGGGTCTCGTTCTGCGTCCACCACTTGGCCCGCCAGTTGTGGCCGTTGTAGGAGGCCGTCATCCCGCCTGTGTAGACCGCCGAGGACTGCCAAGGCGTCACGCAGTCCGCCGCCGTGGCCATGCCGGCGGGCAGCACCGCTACCACCGCGCCGGCGATCGTGATCATGAGTGTCGCCGCCAGAACGCGTACGCGCGACATCGATACTCCTTCCCGCAGGAATATATTGATGCGCATACGTTACATGGTTTTAGCAAAGTTCCCTAACAGTTTCCGTCGTAACCCAACCGTTACCGAATTCCCGTTGACCGTGAGCTGGGTCACGGCAAAAGATGTGAGCGTTAACAACCCCCATCTACCTCTGGAAACAACTCGCATCGCGCAGAAATGTGAGCGTTAACATCCCCCGTTCCTGAGGAGTGCCATGAAGATCGCGAAGCTGGCCGCGGCTGCGGCCGGCCTGCTCATCGCGGCGGGCCTGACGGCCTGTGGCGACACCACGAAGACGATCGACCAGCAGTCGAGCGCCGGCGCCGCCGGAGCGCTCGTCGGCGTCACGATGCCCACCAAGTCCTCGGAGCGGTGGATCCACGACGGGGACAACCTCAAGAGCCAGCTCGAGGCGCTCGGGTACAAGGTGGACCTCCAGTACGCCGAGAACGACATCCCCACCCAGGTCAACCAGATCGAGAACCAGATCACCAAGGGCGCGAAGCTGCTGATCGTCGCCTCGATCGACGGGACCGCGCTGACCACGCAGCTGCAGGAGGCGGCGGACAAGAAGATCCCGGTGATCGCGTACGACCGGCTGATCCGCAAGTCGCCCAACGTGGACTATTACGCGACCTTCGACAACTACAAGGTCGGCGTGCAGCAGGCGACCTCGTTGCTGGTCGGGCTCGGCCTGAAGAAGCAGGACGGCACCGACGGCACCGCGAAGGGCCCGTTCAACATCGAGCTGTTCGCCGGGTCGCCGGACGACAACAACGCCACCTTCTTCTTCAACGGCGCGATGGACACCCTCAAGCCGTACATCGACAAGGGCACCCTCGTCGTCAAGAGCGGGGAGACCGAGTTCAGGACGGTCGCGATCCTGCGCTGGGACCCGATGACGGCCCAGCGACGCATGGAGGACCTGCTCACGAAGGCGTACGCCAAGGGCGGCAAGGTCCAGGGCGTGCTGTCGCCCTACGACGGTCTGTCGATCGGCATCCTGTCGGCGCTGAAGAGCAACGGCTACGGCACGGCCGGTCAGCCCTACCCGATCGTGACCGGCCAGGACGCCGAGGTCGCCTCGGTGAAGTCGATCATCGCCGGTGAGCAGTACGCGACGATCTACAAGGACACCCGCGAGTTGGCGAAGGTCACCGTGAAGATGGCCGACGCGGTCCTCAAGGGCGGCAAGCCCGAGGTCAACAACACCAAGGACTACGACAACGGCGTGAAGGTCGTCCCGTCCTACCTGCTCGAGCCGGTGGTGGTCTACAAGGACAACTACCAGAAGGCGCTCATCGACACCGGCTACTACACGGCCGACCAGCTCAAGTAGCACGAGTGTCCGGCCGGGCCGTGCGACGGCCCGGCCGGGCATGCGATCACCGACCTGCGGCCGGCGCTCGCAGGCCTGAGACTGAGCCAGCCGATGACCGGCCGAGGGCCGGTCAAGAGCGAGGGAGATCACCGTGATCCTGCAGATGCGGGACATCACCAAGACGTTCCCCGGGGTCATCGCGCTCAAGGACGTCAACCTGACGGTACGCCGCGGCGAGATCCACGCGATCTGCGGCGAGAACGGCGCCGGGAAGTCGACGCTGATGAAGGTGCTGTCGGGTGTCTACCCGCACGGCTCCTACTCGGGTGACATCGAGTTCGACGGCGAGCCGTGCCGGTTCGCCGACATCCGGGGCAGCGAGCGGCGCGGGATCGTCATCATCCATCAGGAACTGGCGCTCTGCCCGAACCTCTCGATCGAGGAGAACATCTTCCTCGGCAACGAGCGCGCCAGGCACGGCGTCATCGACTGGATGCGTACGCACTCCGAGGCGGCCGCGTTGCTTCAGCGGGTGGGGCTGTCCGAGCATCCGGCGACGCCGGCCATGGACCTCGGGGTCGGCAAGCAGCAACTGGTCGAGATCGCCAAGGCGCTGTCCAAAGAGGTCCGGCTGCTGATCCTCGACGAGCCGACCGCCGCGCTGAACGACGAGGACTCCGCACACCTGCTGGATCTCCTGCGGGGCCTGCGCGACGAGGGGATCACCTGCGTGATCATCTCGCACAAGCTGAACGAGATCGAGGCGATCGCCGACTCCGTGACGATCCTGCGGGACGGCCGCACCATCGAGACCCTCGACATGGTGAACGACAACGTCACCGAGGACCGCATCATCGCCGGGATGGTCGGCCGGGACCTGGAGCACCGCTTCCCCGAGCATGTGCCGAACATCGGCGAGGAGGTGCTGCGGATCGAGGACTGGACGGTGCACAGCCCGACTCAGCACGGCCGGGTCGTCGTCGCCGGTGCGAACCTGCGGCTGCGGCGCGGCGAGATCGTCGGGCTGGCCGGGCTGATGGGCGCCGGCCGGACCGAGCTGGCGATGAGCGTGTTCGGGCGCAGTTACGGCATCGGCATCTCCGGCCGCGTCTACAAGGACGGCGTCGAGGTGCATCTGCGTACGGTGCGGGACGCGATCCGCCACGGCATCGCGTACGCCACGGAGGACCGCAAGCGCTACGGCCTGAACCTCATCGAGGACATCAAGCGCAACGTGTCGGCGGCCGCGCTGACGAAGCTGGCCACCGCGGGCTGGGTCCACGAGAACGAGGAGTACCGGGTCGCCACCGGATTTCAGGCGAGCATGAACATCAAGGCGCCGACCGTCTCGGCGATCACCGGGAAGCTCAGCGGCGGCAACCAGCAGAAGGTCGTGCTGTCGAAGTGGCTGTTCACCGACGCCGACGTGCTGATCCTCGACGAGCCCACCCGGGGCATCGACGTCGGGGCCAAGTACGAGATCTATTCGATCATCAACCAGATGGCCGACCAGGGCAAAGCGGTGTTGGTGATCTCCTCCGAGCTGCCCGAGCTGCTCGGCGTCTGCGATCGCGTCTACGCGATGTCGGCCGGCCGGATCACCGGCGAGGTCGCCCGCGCCGAGGCGACGCCGGAGCGGCTCATGCAGTACATGACCAAGGTGAAGGAGCAGTAGTCACCATGACCAGCGTCGGCCCTACGACCGGCCCGAGCACCGCCGTCCCGGTGGTGCCGGAACCTCAGGCCGCGGCACCGGACCGATTCGGTGGCCGGCACTTCACGGCGAACCTTCGCCAGAACGGCATCTACATCGCGTTCGCGCTGATCATCGTGCTGTTCGAGATCCTGACCCGCGGCGACCTGCTGACCCCGCAGAACGTGTCGAACCTGGTCGTGCAGAACTCGTACATCCTGATCCTGGCGATCGGGATGATCCTGATCATCATCTCCGGGCACATCGACCTGTCCGCCGGTTCGGTGGTCGCCGTGACCGGGGCGATCTCGGCCGTGCTGATGGTCAACCACGATGTGCCGTGGCCGCTGGCCCTGCTCATCACGGTGCTCGCCGGAGCCGCCATCGGCGCGTGGCAGGGCTACTGGGTGGCGTACTTCGGCATCCCGGCGTTCATCGTGACGCTGGCCGGCATGCTCGTCTTCCGGGCGCTGACCCTGTCGGTCCTGGGCAACCAGGGCATCGGGCCGTTCCCGGACGAGGTGCGGACGATCGCCAACGGCTTCATGCCGACCTATCTCGGCAACATCGGGCTCGGCCCGCTCGACGGCGCAGACCTGTTCACCCTGATCCTCGGGGTCGGGCTGGTGGCGGGGATCGTCGCGACGCAGTGGAGCGGCCGGGTCGGGCGTACGCGCTACGGGCAGTCGGTCGAGCCGTTCGCGCTGTTCATCGCGAAGATCGTCGTCGCCGCGATCGTGGTCATGTTCGTCATCGTCCAGCTCGCCCGGGCCAAGAACCTACCGTGGGTGCTGGTGCTGCTCGCGGTGCTGGTCCTGGCGTACTCGCTGCTGACGAACCGGGCCGTGTTCGGCCGCCACATCTACGCCATCGGCGGCAACCTCAACGCGGCCACGCTGTCCGGCATCAAGGTCAAGTCGGTCACCTTCTGGCTGTTCGTCAACATGGGCGTCCTGGCCGCCGTGGCCGGCATCGTCTTCGCCGGCCGGCTCAACCAGGCCGGTCCCACCGCGGGCAACGGCTTCGAGCTGGACGCGATCGCGGCCGCGTTCATCGGCGGCGCGGCGGTCCAGGGCGGCGTGGGCAAGGTGGTCGGCGCGATCACCGGCGGCCTCATCATGGGAGTCATCAACAACGGCATGTCGCTCATCGGCGCACCCAGCGAGCAGGTGATGCTCTTCAAGGGGCTCGTGCTGCTGGCGGCGGTCGCGTTCGACGTGTTCACCAAGCGCCGCGCAGGGGCCGCGCGCTGAGCCGAAGTAAGATCACCGGGCGAGGATCGGGGGAGGACGGAGACGATGGCAGAGCAGCAGCCGCCGGTCATGGCCGACGTCGCCAAGCTGGCCGGGGTCTCCCACCAGACCGTGTCCCGCGTCCTCAACGACCATCGCAACGTGCGGCCGGAGACCCGGTCCCGGGTGCTGGCGGCGATCGAGGAACTGGGCTACCGGCCCAACTCCGCCGCCCGCACCCTGGTCACCCGCAAGTCGCAGACGCTCGGCGTGATCAGCTTCGACACCACCCTCTACGGGCCCGCCTCGATGCTGTACGGGATCGAGCAGGCGGCCCGAGCGGCGAACTACTTCGTCAGCATCGCCAGCCTCCGCTCGATCGATCGCGGGTCGCTCCTGGACGCCGTCGGGCGGCTGCGCGATCAGGCCGTCGAGGGGATCGTCGTGATCGCCCCGCAGACGCCCGTGGCGGGCGCGCTGGAGGTCGCTGCGTCTGGCGTACCACTTGTCGGAGTAGCTTGCGGCGCCTCGGAGAACGTGCCGACCGTCGGCATCGACCAGCGCGGTGGCGGCGAGCTGGTCACGCGGCACCTGCTGGAGCGCGGGCACCGCACGGTCCACCACGTGGCCGGGCCGCTGGAATGGCTGGACGCGGTGGGCCGGCTGGAGGGCTGGCGCGCGGAGCTGACGCGGGCCGGCGCGCCGGTGCCGGAGCCGGTGACGGGCGACTGGAGCGCGGAGTCGGGGTACGCGGCGGGCCGGCGGCTGGCGGCGGACCCGGAGGTGACCGCGGTCTTCTGCGCCAACGACCACATGGCGCTCGGCCTGTTGCGCGCGTTCCACGAGGTGGGCCGGTCGGTCCCGGGGGACGTGAGCGTGGTCGGCTTCGACGACATCCCCGAGACGTCGTTCTTCCAGCCGCCGTTGACGACCGTACGCCAGGACTTCGGCGAGCTGGGCCGGCTGTCGCTCCGCCTGCTGGTGGACCGGCTGACCGGCGGCGGTTCGGGGCCGCCTGAGCATGTCGAGTTGCCCCCGACGCTGATCATCCGCGAGAGCACCCGCTGAAAGCCCGTCGACCCCCGAAGGACTGCCATGAATGTTAACGCTCACAGTTACGAGGATCGCTACGTCGTCGGTGTGGACTTCGGTACGCTGTCCGGCCGCGCCGTCGTGGTCCGGGTGTCCGACGGCGCGGAGGTGGGCACCGGCGTCCATGAGTACGCCCACGGCGTGGTGGAGCGCGAGCTGCCGGGCACGGGCCAGAAGCTGCCGCCGGACTGGGCGTTGCAGAGCCCGCGGGACTGGCTGGACGTGCTGCGGATCGCCGTCCCGGCGGCGCTGGCCGACGGCGGAGTCGATCCCGCGCGCGTGATCGGCATCTCGACCGACTTCACCGCGTGCACCGTTCTCCCGACCACTATGGACGGTACGCCGTTGTGCGAGCTGCCGGAGCTGGCCGGGCGTCCGCACGCCTGGCCGAAGCTGTGGAAGCACCACGCCGCGCAGAAGCAAGCCGACCGGATCAACCGGCTGGCGCATGAGCGCGGCGAGCCGTGGATCGCGCGCTACGGCGGCAAGATCTCCTCCGAGTGGCAGTACGCCAAAGCGCTCCAGGTGCTCGAGGAGGACCCGCTCGTCTACGAGCGCACCGAGCGGTGGATCGAGGCGGCCGACTGGATCGTCTGGCAGCTCACCGGAATCGAGACCCGCAACACCTGCACCGCCGGGTACAAGGGGATCTTCCAGGACGGCAGCTACCCGTCGCCGGACTACCTCGCGGCGCTGCACCCCTCGTTCGTGGACTTCCCTGAGACGCGATTGTCGAAGACGCTGTCCCCGCTGGGCGCGCTGGTCGGCGGCCTGGTCGACATCGGGACCGGCCTGCCGATCGGCATCGCGGTCGCCACCGGCAACGTGGACGCGCACGTCACCGCGCCCGCCGCGCAGGCGGTCGAGAACGGCCGGCTGCTGGCCATCATGGGCACCTCCACCTGCCACGTCCTCAACGGGTCGGCCCTCGTCGACGTGCCCGGCATCTGTGGCGTCGTCGACGGCGGGATCACCGCGGGCTCGTTCGGCTACGAAGCCGGGCAGAGCGCGGTCGGCGACATCTTCGCCTGGTGGCTGCGGACCGGCGTGCCGGAGGCGTACCAGCGGGAGGCGGCCGCGAACGGGGAATCCCTGCACGACCTGCTCGGCCGCAAGTCCGCCGGGCAGCCGGTCGGCGCGCACGGGCTCGTCGCCCTGGACTGGATGGGCGGGAACCGCTCGATCCTGGTCGACCACGACCTGTCCGGCATCATCGCCGGGCTCACCCTCGCCACCCGGCCCGAGGAGATCTACCGGGCGCTGCTGGAGGCGACGGCGTACGGGACGCGGGTGATCATCGAGAACTTCGAGAAACACGGGATTCCGGTCACCGAGTTCATCGTCGCGGGCGGGCTCAAACAGAACGCCCTGCTCATGCAGATCTACGCCGACGTGCTGCGGCGTCCCGTCTCGGTCGCCCGCTCCGACCAGGGCCCGGCCCTCGGGTCGGCCATCCACGCGGCGGTCGCGGCGGGGGCGTACCCGGACGTGGTCGCCGCCGCCGCGGCGATGGGCGGCGTCGAGACCGCCGCCTACGAGCCCGACCACGCCAACTCCGACGTCTACGACCAGCTCTTCGCGGAATACCGCCTGCTCCACGACACCTTCGCGGGTCGAGGTCTGCTCCACCGCCTGCGGGAGATCCGCAACACCGCCCTCACGCCGGCGCCTGATCGAGATCAGGCCGGAAGCATCGCGGAAGGAACGCTCCGATGACTCTCCAACTGGTACGCCGGCAGGTGTGTGAGTTGCACGCCGAACTGGTCCGCTACGGACTCGTCGTGTGGACCGCGGGGAACGTGTCGGCCCGCGTACCAGGCGAGGACCTGATGGTGATCAAACCGTCGGGCGTCGGATACGACGAGCTGACCCCGGAGGCGATGGTCGTGTGCGACCTGGACGGCAACCTCGTCGCGGGCGACTACGCGCCGTCCAGCGACACCGCCGCCCACGCCTACGTCTACCGGCATCGACCGGACGTCGGCGGCGTCGTGCACACCCACTCCACGTACGCCAGCGCCTGGGCCGCGCGCGGCGAGCCGGTGCCCTGCGTACTGACCGCGATGGCGGACGAGTTCGGCGGGGAGATCCCGGTCGGGCCGTTCGCCCTGATCGGCGGGGACGACATCGGCCGCGGCATCGTCGAGACCCTCGACGGCCACCGCTCCCCGGCCGTGCTCATGCGCAACCACGGGGTGTTCACCATCGGGCGTACCGCGAAGGCCGCCGTGAAGGCCGCCGTGATGACCGAGGACGTCGCCCGGACGGTCCACCTCGCCCGTGCGTACGGCGAACCCGTGCCCATCGACGGCAAGGACGTCGATGCCCTGTACGACCGGTACCAGAACGTCTACGGCCAGCGATCCACAACGGACGGAGCAATTGTGAGATGACGACATCCGATTACCGCATCTGGTTCCTGACCGGCAGCCAGGGCCTCTACGGTGACGAGACGCTCCGGCAGGTCGCCGAGCAGTCCCAGCAGATCGCCCGCGCGCTGGCCGAGCGGCTGCCCGCCACGCTGGAGTGGCGCCCGGTGCTGACCGACGCCGCGGAGATCCGGCGCGTGATGCTGGCCGCCAACGCCGACGACACCTGCGTCGGCGTGATCGCGTGGATGCACACCTTCTCCCCGGCGAAGATGTGGATCGCCGGCCTCGACGCGCTTGCCAAGCCGCTGCTGCACCTGCACACTCAGGCCAACCAGGAACTGCCCTGGGCGACCATCGACATGGACTTCATGAACCTGAACCAGGCGGCGCACGGCGACCGTGAGTTCGGGTACATCCAGTCCCGGCTGGGCGTGGCACGCAAGACCGTCGCCGGGCACGTCGACGACCCGTCGGTGGCCGAGCGGATCAGCACGTGGGCGCGGGCCGCCACCGGAGCCTTCGAGATGAAGACCCTGAAGCTGGCCCGGTTCGGCGACAACATGCGCGACGTCGCGGTGACGGAGGGCGACAAGGTCGAGGCCCAGCGCCGCTTCGGCGTCTCGGTGAACACGTACGGCGTCAACGATCTCGTCGCCGTGGTCGACGGAGTCGAGGACTTCCGCGTCAGCGAACTGGTCAAGGAGTACGAGGCGACCTATCGGGTGGCCGAGGCGCTGCGCGCCGGCGGCGAGCGCCACGACTCGCTCCGGTACGCCGCCCGCATCGAGCTGGGCCTCCGCGAGTTCCTGACGGCCGGCGGCTTCCGGGCGTTCACGACGAACTTCGAAGACCTCGGCGGCCTGCGGCAGCTGCCGGGCCTGGCCGTGCAGCGGCTGATGGCAGACGGGTACGGCTTCGGCGGCGAAGGCGACTGGAAGACCGCCGTCCTCGTCCGCACGCTCAAGACGGCGGCGGCCGGGCTGCCCGGCGGCACGTCGTTCATGGAGGACTACACCTACCACCTGGCCCCCGGTCAGGAGCTGGTCCTGGGCGCGCACATGCTGGAGATCTGCCCGTCGATCGCCGGCACCATGCCGACCTGTGAGATCCATCCGCTGTCCATCGGCGGCCGGGAAGACCCGGTCCGGCTCGTCTTCGACGCCCAGGCCGGTCCGGCCGTCGTCGCCGGGCTCGCCGACATGGGCGACCGGTTCCGCCTGGTCGCCAACGAGATCGACGTCGTCCCACCGCCCCAGCCGCTGCCGAAGCTCCCCGTCGCCCGTGCGGTCTGGCGGCCACGGCCGGAGCTGCGTACATCGGCCGAGGCGTGGCTGACCGCAGGTGCGCCGCACCACACGGTCTTCTCCGCCGCGGTCGGCGTCGACCTGCTCACCGACCTCGCCGAGATGACCGGGGTCGAGCTGCTCGTCATCGACGCCGACACGACGATGCGGCAGTTCACCAAGGAACTCCGCTGGAATCAGGCGTACTACCGCCTAGCCGCCGGCCTCTAACCTCCGCCGCTCTCCCGCGTTGATCATGGAGTTAACCGTTGTGTCGACGGTGTGTCACCACCGGAAACGCCATGATCAACGCGAGAGGGAGAGGGCTAGGGCGGCGAGGATGGCGAGGGCGTAGGCGAAGGAGGCGGCGGCGATCAGGCGTACTCGGGTCGGCTCGGTCCACGGCAGCCGCGCCGCCAGCCAGGCGATCGCGGGCAACACCAGCACGCCGTGCAGGCTCACGCCGTGGAGCGGCTTCAAGAAGCCACCCAACTGGTACGCCGACTGCTGCTCGCCGGAGTTCACCAGCGTCACGCCCCGGGCGATCATCGCCGCGCCGGAGGCGAGCGCGATGATCATCGTGGCGAACCCCGTACGCAACGCCAGCCGCAGGCTCGGTGACTGGGCGGGGTCGCCGCGGAAGGCGTACCAAGCCATGGCGAGCAGGACCGCCACGAGAATGAAGCCGCCCGCGGCCAGCATCATCGCGATGGCCCGATTGACCGGGGTCTCCATGTTGAAGTGTGAGGGGACCCCGCGCCAGGCCTGGACGGTGATGCCCGCGACCTCGACCACGCAGTCGGCCGCGAACACCGCGAGCAGCCAGCGAGGCGCGCGGAGGTAGCCGCTGAGCCAGGTGACGGTGAGTAGCGTCAGGCCGAAGGACAGCCCGAACGTCGTGGGCTTGCGCCAGGAGACCGGGCCTTCCCACGGACCGCCGTCGATCGCGAAGACGAGCAGATGGAAGAGTCCGCTGGCGATCAGCGCGAGACCGACGGCGTAGCAGCGGCGGCGGAGGGTCATGCCTGCGATCCTCGCGGGCAGAGCGCGACGCCGCGTCCTGCCCTAGGCGGCATCGCGTCTACTCCCGAGGGAGTACACGCCGCCCAGACTACTTAGTCGCTTATGGAGTAGGCCCTACCGCGAACCGGATGGGTAACCGGCGTGTGCCGGTGAGCAAAGCTGATCATGCTGGGTCTCATGAATCCTTTGAAGACAGCCGCTCTGGCAGTCGCGGCTGCGCTGGCGCTGGTGGCTTCGTCCGCCGCACCGGTACAGGCGCAATCCTGGCGTGGCACGGTCGTTTCGCGTACTCCGGTCTTCGGAATGGATCCGGAGCAGGTCAAGGACTTCCTCACGCCCATCGGCGTCTGGGTGCCCGAAGCCCGGCACGGCGTGGACGCGTACCGGATCGTGTACCGCACGGTCGATGTGCACGGACGCAGCACGACCGCTAGCACCCTCGTGGTGCTGCCACGCGACGGTGCGCGTCGGCTGAAGCCGGCGGTTTGGCTGCACGGCACGCAATCCGACCGGCAGGACGCGCCCTCGGTGAGTCCATGCTGCGATCGCGCGGCAGGTGTGCTGTTCGCTTCGTTGGGCTATGCCGCGACGGCACCGGATTACCTCGGCCTGGGCGAGGGCCCGGGCACACATCCCTACTTCCACGCCCCGACGATGGTGAGCGCATCCATCGACGCTCTGCGCGCGACGAGAGCGGTTGCGGCGCGATCCGGCCGACTGGTCACCGGAGCGACCTCAGTCTCCGGCTTCTCCGAAGGCGCCAATGCCGCCTTCCTCCTGGCCAAAGCCTTGCAAGACGGAGCTGACCGGAGGTTCTCCTTGGGTGCGTTGGCACCGATCAGCGGCGCCTACCGGCTGTTCGACATCGAGTGGCCGGCCGCCCTGGGCGGCGACGTCGACCCCGCCGCGGCCGCGTACTACCTGGCCTACCTCACAGTCGCGTGGGACCGCGTCTACGACCTCTACGACGACGAGTCGGAGGTCTTCCAGGCCCCGTACGCCGGCCATGTCGCGGAGTTGTTCGACGGGGAACACACGATGGACGAAACACTCGACGCGCTGCCCGCGGCACCAGGCGACCTGCTCCAGCAGGAGTACGCCGACCGGCTGATCCGCCCGACCGGCCTCCTGGCGAAAGCCGCCGAAGTCAACGACGTGGCATGCCGCGATTTCGCCCCAACGGCACCGGTACGCATGTACGCGGCGCATGGCGATCCGGAGGCCGTCTTCGCCAACAGCCTCGCCTGTCAGGAGTCCCTGCGCGGCGCCGACGTGAGCCTGACGGACGTGGGCGACGTCAACCACGTCACGTCCCTCGTGCTGTCGGTCCCCCAGGTCGCACGATGGTTCGCGACGCTGGTCTGACCGGGCTTGCCTCGTCGGCTGCCGAACTCCAGTGCGGTAGCCGACGAGGCACTCAGAGGTCGATCGGGTTCGAGCAGAACAGGTGCTGGACCGATGTCGTGGAGCTGAGGTGCGGCACCGTCTCGTCGGCGGCCAGGCCCTTCGCCTCGGACGCGCGGACGACGCCGAGACAGAAAACGATCTGCTCGACCGGATCCGGCAGCGAGATCGCGCCGTCGCCGTAGTCGTCGCCGTAAGGATGGTTGCGCTTCAGCGGCAGCGGCACCGTGAGCTGCTCGCCGACCGACTGGCCCGGCGGGACCTTCGTGACGCCGACCCGGAACGCCTGCGCCCAGCTCACCTTGTCGGTGTCGGGCATGGCGAAGGCCCGCTTGCCGATCTCGACCACATGCGTGCCGCTACGCCCGACGATGTAGACGGCGTTGGGATCCGTCTTGCCGCCCGCCGGTACGCGATTCAGCACGAGCAGCTCATCCGGAGACTGATTGGTCAGCTGGTACGTGATGTGCACCGACTGGCCCTCGACGCGGACGTCGGCGGTGAACCCGACCGCCGGCGGAGCACCGCTCGCGGGCGGGTCGGCGGGCTCGGCCGGAGCGGCCGAACAGCCGCCCAGGAGCGCCGCCAGCCCACCCGCGAACAACCTCTTAGTACGCGTCACGGTGCGGCGCCCCCATTTCCTCGCGGAGGCCGTTCTCCGTCAGGTCGAAGCGGTGCTTCGAGTAGATGTTGGTCGGCGTGTTCGGGTCGCCGTCCTCGTCGATCGGCAGGCCGGCCGCTTCGCGCTCCCGGTTGGGCACACCGGGATTGTCCGGGCCGGAGTAGTCGCCGGGCGCGAGGGAATCGTTCATGTAGTCGTAGACGTGCGCCATCTCGTGGTACAGCACGGCCACCGGCGGACCTTGGACCGTCTGCCCGTTGCCCATGGTCAGCTCGTCCAGGTGCACGTTGAGGTTGATGGTGTTGTCGCCGCCGGAGTGGCTGGCGGTGCTGTTGTTCGGGTCGGCGGGGTTGTTGTACTCCTTGATCGTCAGGGAGTCGCCGTCATCGTGCCAGAGCCACCAGCCGCCCTCGGTCTTGTCGTGCCCGGCCTGCAACTCGGTCAGCATCTGCTGGCCGCGCGGCGAGGACGCCAGCATGTCCAGGTCGGCCTCGATACGCGCCTTGAACTCCGGCGAGCCCTCGACGTTGATGAAGGTCTGGAAGTCCTTGATCTCGACGGTCACGTTCTGCTCGGCGCCGACCGAGGTGTCGTTCTTCTCCCCGAACACCTTGTCCTGGCCGGTCCCGCCATAGGTCGTGTCGTTGTCGCGACCGGCGTAGACCACGTCGTCGCCGGCCCCGGCGCGGAGGGTGTCGTTGCCTCGGCCGCCGGAGATGATGTCGTTGCCGGCCCCGCCGTAGATCGCGTCGTCGCCCTTGCCGCCCTCGAGGTAGTCCTGACCCTCGCCGCCGCTGATCTGGTCGCGGCCGTCGAGCCCGTAGACGGTGTCGTCGCCCATGCCGCCGGACAGGATGTTGTCGCCGAAGCCACCGTCCACATAGTCCCGATCGGCGCCGCCCGAGACGCGGTCGTTGCCCGCCCCGGCGGTGATCCGGTCCCGGCCGTCCAGCCCCAGGATCGTCTCGTCGCCGTCGCCGCCGGAGATGATGTCGTCGCCCTCGCCACCCAGCAGCGTCACGTGCACGTTGGTGCCCTTGGCCACGCTGATCGTGTCGTTGCCGTCGCCGCCGCGCACCACGATGTCGGCGCCGGCGGGGAAGTAGTACTTCGTGCCGTTGATCGTGACGATCTGCTGACCGGTCTTCGGGTCGACGCTGATCTGCACGTCGTCGTCGCCCGTGCCGGTGTTGACGATGACCTTGTTGCCGTCGTAGATCACGCCGGTGTCGTTCGCCTCGGGCGGCATGGTGAACGGGTCGGTGCTGCCGTCGGCGACGGCCAGCCAGTTGGCGGCGACCGACTTGAACTTCGCCTGTGCCTTCGAGAAGTCGCTGACGCAGTCGTTCAGGATGTCGTCGAGATCGCCGCGGATCTGTGCGCACCGCGTCATCGAGTCATGGACGACCTTGGCCTCGGCGTCGTCCTCCGGGCTGAACGTCAGGTGATAGGTCCCGTCGTAGGTGAACTGGACCGAGACGACCTTGCCCCACTCCTCGGTGAGGTGCGACTGACTCGACCGCAGCGCACCCGCCGCCTTCTCCAGCGCGGCGGCGGCCGCGGTCGACGCCTCCTCGGCGGCGTCCAGATCGGCGATGAGCTTCTTGCGGTGACCGTCGAACGAGTCGGCCGCCGGACCCTCCCACGCGCCGTTGACCAGCGCCTTGGCCGCCCGGTCGACGTCGTCGGCCGACGTCTTGACCGCGGTGGTCACGGCTCGCCACTGGGTCGCGCCGCTGTCCAGCTGATCGGGCCGCGCGTGCAGATCCCAGACATCCATCGTGGAGATCGGCGCGGGCTTCGTCGTCGTCGGGCCGTCCGGCTCGGGCCTCACTATGCGTCTCCTGCCTTCGGGCCGTGCTCGGTCAGATCGGGATGTTGCGGTGATTGCGCTGCTGCTGCCGGGCCTTCGCCGCGGCGTCGTCATCAGCCTTCTTGTACGCGAACGCGATGCGGTAGAGCCGATCCATGTCGCCTTCGAGGACGGCGACGAGCCGCCCGATGGTGACGTCGGCGGCGTCGACCGTCTGGTCCTGAGCCTGAGCCACGGCAGCCGCCCCGATGCTGTCACCGAAAGCGGTCGCGGGCACGGCCAGCGGACCCTGCGCGGCCCGCCAGGCGTCGTCGATCTGCTGCGACGACCGCAGCATCTGGTCGGCGACCCGGGTCAACTCGACGGGGTCGGCGCGGACTTCATTGGACACGTTCCCGAGCGTATCGACGGCCACGTCCGAGGTCGACCCGTCGGACTACGCCTGTGGATAAGTCACTGTGGACAGTGGCGGTGAGCTGCTATTACTGCTGGCTTTCCCGCTGGGCGCGGCCCTTCCCGCTGGGCGCGGCCCTTCCCGCTGGGCGCGGCCCTTCCCGCTGGGCGCGGCCCTTCCCGCTGGGCGCGGCCCTTCCCGCTGGGCGCGGCCTTTTTCCGCTGGGCGCGGCCTTTTTCCGCTGGGCGCGGCCTTTCCCGCTGGATCAGGGATATGGGTCGAATCTTGGCCGATTTAGGGCCCACATCCCTGATCTGGTGCCCATGCCGAGAGGTGCCAATCCCGAGGCGTGCGGATTCCCGGGCTTGCGGCCAGGGGCGTCAGCCGACGCCGCGCAACCAGTTCCAGGCCTCGACGAGCCAGCTGATCCGGGTGAGATAAGTGACTCCGGAGGCGGCCCAGAACAGCCCGGCGACCGCGTGCGAAACCCAGGCGGAGCGGCGCACGCGGCCGAAGGTGCGCTCCAGGACGACCAGACCGAGCAGGCGGCTGAGGCCGAAGAGGAACGCGCCGACGACGAGGATCACCACGAGGGCGAGGGCGGCCCCGGCCTGGTCGCCGGAGCTGGCCGACACGGCGAACAGACCCCAGCAGGCGACCAGTACGGCCGCGCCGACGAGGCTCCAGCGACCGCCGCGGCGTAGCTGGCGCAGTCGCTGCCGCAGTGGCACCGTGGGCTGCTTGAGGGGGCCCCGGGTGATGATCCCGGGCCCGCCGACGTCCGTCGGCTCCTCGAAGGTGAGGGTCGGCTCGCCGACCGACGCCGACCGGCCCACCGCCGCGACGCCGGGGGAGTAACCGACGTTTCCCGGCGAAGGGTGCAGGTGATGCGTCGGCTCCTCGGTTGCCGAGAGATCGATGGTCTTGTCCAGACCATGGCGTTTCTGCTCGCTCACGTGCCCTCCCCTGGCCCGACCGTGCGACGACGCCCGACCGTGCGGCGACCCGAACAGCGTAGTTCTTCCCTGCGACAGTGCCACGGGCTACGGTCGAACCATGGAACCGGACGTCGAGCGGGGCTTGCGAAGCCTCGTCGGAGCGGGATCGTCACAGGTCAGCGTGGTTGCCGCGATGAGGGCCCGGGATGCGAGCCGACCCACCGAGGAAGATCTCGCCCGCGCCGAGGAGTCCCTGCTGATCGTGCGCCGGGGCTGGGTGCCCCGAGACGAGCTGCCCCGCCGCTGACGGATTACGGCAGTTCCGGAACGATCCGCGTCTTCTCGTACTCGGCGACCTGGGCGATGCGCCGCGCGTGCCGGGGGTTCTGCGAGAACGGCGTCGCGAGGAAGGTCTCGGCGATGCTGGTCGCCTCGTCGAGCGTGTGCTGCCGGGCACCGATGCCGACGATGTTGGCGTCGTTGTGCTCGCGGCTGAGTTGGGCGGTTTCCACGTTCCAGGCCAGCGCGGCGCGTACGCCCTCGACCTTGTTCGCGGCGATCTGCTCGCCGTTGCCGGAGCCGCCGATGACGATCCCCAGGCTGCCCGGGTCGGCCACCACAGCGGCGCCGGTCGCGAGGCAGAAAGCGGGGTAGTCGTCGTCCGGGTCGAACGTGCTCGGGCCGATGTCGACGATCTCGTAACCGAGGCTGGCCAGGTGGCTGACGAGGTGCACCTTCAGCTCGTAGCCGGCGTGGTCGGATCCCAGGTAGACGCGCATGGCGCTGAGTCTTCCAGCCCGTCGGCCGCGGAGGTTGTCGGGGTGGCCGGATTTGAACCGACGGCCTTCCGCTCCCAAAGCGGACGCGCTACCAAACTGCGCCACACCCCGAAGCGCCGCCCGTGGCGGCGCACGCGTCAGTCTATGCACAACGCGGGCGTACGCGCGTCACCGGTTCCCGGGCACGGATCGCGGTGTCGCGAACAACTGCGGATCATTTTCGCGAATCGCCTTACGTGCCTCCGTCTGGGGCGTGACCATGAGTAGGTGACCAGTGACTCCTCGTGGCTGAGCGATGTCGCCCGAGCATTCCAGGGCGACTGGTACGGCCCGCTCCTGGTCGCTCTGGCCTGCCTTGTCGCCGTGGTTCTCCTGGTACGCGCGACCGCTCCGGCGGTACGCCAGGCGACCACCACCCTGCACCGGCGGCGGCCCGCCGTCAGCCCGTATCCGGGCCGGCACGTCGCCCCGCCCGGGTGGAAGCCGGTGACCGGATTGGCGCGGAGCGGACAGGGCGAGGCCGGGTGACCTCTTCCGGCGTACCCGCCGGAAACCTGCGTGAGCCGTCCTGTCGTATAGGCGACCCGTCGACCCTGTGGGGCGGCGGAGTTCGTCTCGGCGGGCAGTCGATGTCTGTTCCGCGGCGTCGCCGCGTGCGTGCCGTCACAACCCCCGGTGGGGTTCAGTCCGTAGCAGCCGGGCGGGACTCCACCGGGCTTTTGTCCGGTTCGGCGAGGCGGCCGCCCCTGGGCTTTTGTCCGGTTTGACGCGGCCGGCAGGGGCTCGGGACGACTACGCAGTGTGACATCTGTCGGGAACGCCTGGCCCGATGCGGGCACTCGCCTATGTATTCGCCTACACTCGACCGGGCTTCAAGTAGCCCTTGCCACGTTGCCTGCATGATTCAAGGAGTACGTCTGTGAAGAGCACCGTCGAGACTCTGAGCCCGACCCGGGTGCGGCTCGCCATCGAGGTGCCGTTCGCCGAGCTCGAGCCGAGCCTCATGAAGGCGTACCGGGAGATCGGCGCGCAGGTCACCATCCCCGGCTTCCGCAAGGGCAAGGTGCCGGCCCAGGTCATCGACCAGCGGGTCGGTCGCGGCGCGGTGCTGCAGGAGGCGGTCGAGGAGGCCATCCCGCAGCAGATCGTCGCCGCCGTGAAGGAGCACGACGTCAAGCTGCTCGGCCGCCCGGAGGTCGACATCCAGGAGTTCGCCGACGGCCAGCCGCTGAAGTTCACCGCCGAGGTGGACGTCCGGCCCGAGGTCGAGCTGCCCGAGCTGTCCGCGATCTCCGTCGAGGTGGACCCGATCCAGATCGACGACAGCGAGATCGAGACCCAGGTCGACGGGCTGCGGCAGCGGTTCGCCACGCTGAAGACGGTCGAGCGCGCCGCCGCTGACGGCGACTTCGTCCAGATCGACCTCCTGGCGACGGTCGACGGCGCCGAGGTCGAGGGCGGTCAGGCCAGCAACGTCTCGCACGAGGTCGGCTCCGGCCAGCTGCTGCCCGGCCTGGACGAGGTCCTCGTCGGCCTGTCGGCCGGCGACGAGCAGAGCTTCGTCACCCAGCTGGTGGGCGGCGACCACGCCGGCAAGGACGCGGACGTCAAGGTCACCGTCCGGACCGTCAAGGAGAAGGAACTCCCCGAGCTGGACGACGAGTTCGCCGGCCTGGCCAGCGAGTTCGACACTCTCGACGAGCTGCGCGGCAACCTGAGCGAGCGGCTGACCCGGGTCAAGAAGGTCGAGCAGCTCTACGCGGCTCGCGACAAGGCGCTCACCGAGATCGTCAAGCTCAGCGGAGTCCCGGCCCCCGAGGGTGTGGTACGCGACGAGGTAGCCCAGCGCAAGCAGTCGATGGCGCAGGAGCTGGAGCGGGTCGGCGCCTCCCTCGCGGAGTACCTCGAGGCCGAGGAGAAGACCGAGGAGCAGATCGACGCCGAGCTGGCCGAGGCGGCCACCGAGGGCGTCAAGATCCAGCTCGTCCTCGACGCCCTGGCCGACGCCAACGACATCCAGGTCAGCGACGACGAGTTCGGGCACGAGATCGTGCACCGGGCGCAGCGCGTCGGCATGGCCCCGCAGGCCTACTACGACCAGCTGGTCCAGGCCGGTCTGGCCGCCTCCGTCTTCGGCGACGTGCGCCGGGGCAAGGCGCTCGCCCAGATCATGGAGAGCGTGATCATGAAGGACACCGACGGGAACGTGCTGACCCTGGACGACCTCCGGGGTGCCGATGACCACGAGGGTCACGACCACGACTGACCGCGTACGCGGGACGAGGGCGGCAGGGACGGCGAGTCTCGGCCGCCCTCGCTGCGTTGATCCAGACGCCTGCGCCCACAGCGAACACCAGGCGATCTGGGAAGGGTTCGTCGTAGCGAGGGGTTAGGGTCGGCGTACGACACTTGAACATCAGAAGGGTTGGCATGAGCGAGCTTCACCTCCCACCGCAGATGCGGGGGTCCGACCAAATCGGTCTCGGTCTCGACGACTCGATCTACAACCGGCTGCTCAAGGAACGCATCATCTTCCTGGGCAGCGAGGTCAACACGCAGGTGTCGAACCGGATCTGTGCTCAGCTGCTGCTGCTGTCGGCTGAAGACCCCGAGCGGGACATCACCATCTTCATCAACTCGCCGGGCGGGTCGGTCTACGACGGCATGGCGATCTACGACGCCATGCAGTACGTACCGAACGACATCTCGACCGTCGCGCTGGGCATGGCGGCCAGCATGGGCCAGATGCTGCTGTGCGCGGGCGCCAAGGGCAAGCGGTACGCGTTGAAGCACGCCCGGATCATGATGCACCAGGCGTCCGGCGGCATCGGCGGCACCGCGGCCGACATCGCGATCCAGGCCGAGCAGATGATCCAGACCAAGCGCCTGATGATCGACCTGATCGCGCAGCACACCGGGCAGACCGTCAGCCAGATCGAGCTCGACTCCGATCGGGACCGCTGGTTCACCGCCGAGGACGCCCGCGATTACGGTTTCATCGATCACGTCATCGAGGGTGTCTCCCCGGTGCCGGTGGGGAACTGAAGGAGATAGAGCTAAATGTCTGACTTCGCTCCGGTGACCAACCGGTACGTGCTGCCGCAGTTCGTCGAGAAGACGGCGCTCGGCGAGCGGGCCATGGACCCGTACTCGAAGCTCTTCGACGAGCGCGTGATCTTCCTGGGCGTCCAGGTCGACGACGCCTCCGCCAACGACATCATGGCGCAGCTGCTCGTCCTCGAGGCCCGGGACCCGGACCGGGACATCACGATGTACATCAACTCGCCCGGTGGATCGTTCACGGCGATGACCGCCATCTACGACACCATGCAGTACATCCGCCCGGACATCATGACGGTCTGCCTCGGGCAGGCCGCCAGCGCCGCAGCCGTGCTGCTCGCGGCGGGGACGCCGGGTAAGCGTCTCGCCCTCACGAACTCCCGGATCATCATCCACCAGCCCGCCACCGAAGGTGGTTACGGGCAGGGCTCGGACATCGAGATCCAGGCGCGTGAGATCATGCGGATGCGGAACAACCTGGAGGAGCTGCTCGCCCGTCACTCGGGTCAGGAGCTCGACAAGGTCAAGAAGGACATCGACCGGGACAAGATTCTGACGGCGGACGAGGCCAAGGACTACGGTCTGGTCGACACTGTTCTCGCCAGCCGGAAGAAGACGCCGCTCGCGGCCGTTCGGTAAGATCTCCACACAGCTCCACGCGAGTCAGGGAGCGCCTGCGGCGACACGCGAGGGCGCTCCCTGACTCGGTGAAACAAGCCGACAAAGGGTAACGTCAAGTCGGCAAAGACGCGCTCCCCGTCACCGGTGTCAGACCGACGGGCGGCGACAGCAGGGCCAACGGGCGAGGGAGAGTCGTAGGTGGCACGTATCGGCGATGGCGGCGACCTGCTGAAGTGCTCCTTCTGCGGCAAGTCGCAGCGCCAGGTGAAGAAGCTCATCGCGGGACCGGGCGTCTACATCTGCGACGAATGCATCGACCTCTGCAACGAGATCATCGAGGAGGAGCTGGCCGGCGAGGACCAGGTCCGCTTCGAGGAGTTGCCGAAGCCGGTCGAGATCTGCCAATTCCTCGATCAATACGTGATCGGGCAGGAGCAGGCCAAGAAGGCGCTCGCGGTGGCGGTCTACAACCACTACAAGCGCATCCAGGCGGACACCGGCGGCCACGGGCACCGCGACGGCGAGGCCGTCGAGCTGCAGAAGTCGAACATCATGATGATCGGCCCGACCGGGTGCGGGAAGACCCACCTGGCGCAGACCCTGGCCCGCATGCTGAACGTCCCGTTCGCGATCGCCGACGCGACCGCGCTGACCGAGGCAGGCTATGTCGGCGAGGACGTCGAGAACATCCTCCTCAAGCTGATCCAGGCCGCCGACTGGGACATCAAGCGCGCCGAGACCGGCATCGTCTACATCGACGAGATCGACAAGATCTCCCGCAAGTCCGACAGCCCCTCGATCACCCGTGACGTCTCCGGCGAGGGCGTGCAGCAGGCACTGCTGAAGATCCTCGAAGGCACCGTCGCCAACGTCCCGCCGCAGGGCGGCCGCAAGCACCCGAACCAGGAGTTCGTGTCGATCGACACCACGAACATCCTGTTCATCTGCGGCGGCGCGTTCGCCGGCCTGGAGGAGATCATCGAGGGCCGGACCGGCAGCAGCGGTCTCGGCTTCGGCTCGCACCTGCGGGCGGTCTCCGAGCGTAAGACCGACGACATCCTGGCCCAGGTCATGCCCGAGGACCTGCTGAAGTTCGGGATGATCCCCGAGTTCATCGGCCGGCTCCCGGTGCTGACCAACGTCCGCAGCCTCGACCGCACGGCGCTGGTCCGGATCCTCTCCGAGCCGCGCAACGCGTTGGTAAAGCAGTACCAGCGACTCTTCGAGCTGGACAACGTCGCCCTGGAGTTCGAGCCGACCGCCCTGGAGGCGATCGCCGACCAGGCGATGCTGCGCGGCACCGGAGCGCGGGGGCTGCGCGCGATCCTCGAAGAGGTTCTGCTGTCGGTCATGTACGAGGTGCCGAGCGACCCCAACGCCGAGAAGGTCCAGATCACCAGGGCCACGGTGCTGGAGAAGGTCTACCCGACCATCGTGCCCCGCGACTTCGTCGGTCGCCGGGCGCGGCACCGCGGTGAGGAACGCTCCGCGTAATCAGCTGGGCTCGGCGTCCCAGAGTGCAGGAGAGCGCTCCCACGGACGCCCGCTCGCCGGTGTAGTTTCGACGGCATGTCTCCGCGCTGGTCGGTAGCGACCATTTTCGCCGTCCACGGCTCCATCAGCGGCAGTCTCGCCGCCCGGATGCCCTGGATCGCCGATCATGTCGGTCTCGCCGGCGGTGGTGTCGGAAAGCTCGGGTACGCCCTGGTCATGCCGTCCGTCGGCGCGATTCTGACGATGCCCTTCGCCGGCCGCGTGGTGCATCGTCTGGGCGGTCGACGGGCCACCCTCCTGCTGCTCACCGGCTGGGCGCTGGCCCTGACCCTGATCTCCTTCATGCCCACGCTGCCCACGCTGGCGGTGGCCATGTTCCTCGCGGGCGCCTTCGCGGGAACAGCCGACATGGCGATGAACGCCGAGGGCATCGCGGTCGAGCGGCAGCTGGGCCGATCCATCATGTCGAGTCTGCACGGTGGCTGGAGCATCGGCGGCTTCCTCGCGGGCGGCGTCGGCTGGCTGCTGGCCCATAACGACGTCTCCGGCCGGGCGAACTTCATCGGCGCCACCCTCGTCGCGATCGTCGTCGCGGTGTGGGCCTGTTCGTACCTCCCGTCGCAGACTCCCGTCGAGGACGAGGAGGAGGACGACGGCGCGCCCAGGTTCGCGTTGCCGAAGGGTCCGATCCTCATCATCGGCCTGGTCGGCTTCGCCGCGATCTTCGCGGAGGCGGCGTCGGCGGACTGGAGCGCCGTCTACCTCGTCAACCGGCTCGGCGCGGGCGATGCGACCGGCGCGGTGGCGTACGCCTGCTTCGCGGGCGCGATGACGCTCGGCCGGCTCACCGGAGACGCCGTCGTACGCCGCTGGGGTCCAGTGCCGACCGTACGCGTCGCCGGGGTTCTCGGCGTCCTCGGTGGAGTGCTTATTGTGATCGCCGGAGTGGCTGGTGACTCCCTAGGGGCGAAGATCGCGGCGATCGGCGGGTTCGCCTTGGTCGGCATCGGGATCGCCGTGGTGGTGCCGCTGGCCTTCGCTGCTGCCGGGCACAGCGCGGAGAGCACGGCGACCCGGGCCCACGCCATCGCCGGCGTCGCCACGGTGTCGTACGGGGCCGGTTTGGCCGCGCCCGGCATCGTCGGCGGGATCGCGAACCTCACCTCGCTCACGGTGTCCTTCGCGGTGGTCACGGTGCTGATCCTCGTGATGACGCTCGCCGCTCCCGCTCTGCGCTCGGCCGACATCGTGCACAGCCGCGAACCCGAGTCCGTCACCGCCTGACACTCGCTCCCACAGCTCGAATCGATCATTGGCCTACGGAGTTGATCAGGGTCCCCGGCACGCGACACGCCGGTCGATCATGACCGAAAGTTCATGATCAACGGGAAGGGGTCGACGGGGAAGGGGTCGACGGGGAAGCGGGGGCGGGGCGTTAGGTGCGTTGGCGGATGAGGCGGCGATCGTGTTCGCGCGGCGGCATCGTCACGAGCATCATGAACCGGGCCGGCACGTCCGTCGGGTTCGCATAGGTGTGCGTACGGTCGGCGATCAGGTCGATCGTCTGTCCGGCGTAGACGGTGTGCTCCTCGCCGCCGACGGTCACGACCAGGGTTCCGGCGAGCACGGAGATGACTTCGCGCGTACCGGGGCGGTGGTCGTCGGGGGAGTGGGTCTCGTGCGGGGCGAGCCGCCAGTCCCAGAGTTCCGTGTCTTGCAGGCCGCGCAGCAGTCGCGCGGTGCCGCCTCGGCCGCCGCGCCACAGGACCGGCGCCTCCTCGTACTCGCTCACGTGGACGGTGCGGTCGACCGCGGGTTCCAGGAGACGGGCGACGGTGACACCGAACGCGTCGGCGACCCGGGACAGCGTCCCGATACTGGGGTTGGTCCGCGCACCCTCGATCTGCACGAGCATGCCCTTGCTGACGCCGGAGCGTCCGGACAGCTCGTCCAGCGACCATCCGCGTCCGGTACGCAGCGCTCGTACATGGAGTGCCACCGCCGCGTTGAGTTCCTCAGCGGACGAGGCGATCGACGCCGTGACCGGCGACGTGTCGGCTACCACACTGTCCTCCACGGTCAATATCGTGATACCACTGCCCAGGTGTACGCGATCACCCTCGCCGCTGCCTGCGCCCTGATCTGGGGCGCGTCGGACTTCTGCGGCGGAAAGGCGTCGCAGCGCGCTCATCCGCTCTCCGTGACCGTGCTCTCGCAAATACTCGGTCTTCCGATGATCGCACTGATGATGGTCGTCATCCCCGGCACGCCACGCGGTGTTGACCTGCTATGGGGCGCGGCGGCGGGCGTACTCGGGCTTTTCGGGATAGTCCTGCTCTACCGTGGGCTGTCCCAGGGCGCCATGGCGGTGGTCGCTCCGACGACCGCGGTGACCTCGGCGATCGTGCCGATCCTGGGTGGGCTGCTCCAGGGGGAACGTCCCGCACCCGCGGCGCTCGCCGGAGCGTTCTGCGCGGTCGCTGCGATCGGGCTGGTGAGCCTCGCCCCAAGCCGACCGGGGGAACCTGCGAAGGTGAGCGTGGCCACCGTCGGCCTCGCCCTGCTCGCCGGCGCCTGTTTCGGCGGCTTCTTCATCATCCTCGGCTTCGCTGACGCCGATGCGGGCCTCTGGCCGATGCTCGGTGTCCGGGCTTCGTCACTCGCCGTCGGTTTGTTCCTGGTGTGGAAGGCCGGCGCACGACTGCGCCTCGACGGGCGTACGACGCTCGCGCTCGCGGCAGCGGCAGGTCTCGGCGACACTCTGGCCAACGGCTTCTACCTGCTTGCGGTCCAGCGGGGCGATCTCTCGGTCATCGCGCCGATCGCGGCGCTCTATCCGGCCAGCACCGTGTTGCTCGCGCTTCTCGTGGAGAAAGAACGCATGCGGCCACTGCAATTCGCCGGTCTAGGACTCGCCGCACTCGCGCTCGTGCTCACCGCCACGTGACAATCCACAATGGTCACGATCCGCGTTTCACCCTCTTGACCAGCGAGTACGCCGAATGGAGCGGGCGTCGATCGTGAGTGTGACGGGGGACAACGACCCCCGATTTGCGAGCGGCGTAGGGCATCGCGTAATGTTCTCTCTGCCAGCGCGGCACGGACGAGAACGACGAGGGTTACCTCGGCGGGAGGCCGGAGCGCGAATCCTCGAGTGATGCAGGCCCCCGGTGGGGGTGTGCGAAGTCGGTCGGGTAGGCTGGACGAGTTGCCCCTGATGCGGCCCGGCGGAAGTCGGGTGGTTGATGGTGTGTGCTTGTTCTTTGAGAACTCAACAGGGTGCTTGTAAAGCCAGTGCCAAAGTATGCACATATCATCCTCGTGATGATTCCTTTGGTTGCACCATTGATTTGGTGTTGCCAGGATTTTTGAATTCTTTGTTGGAGAGTTTGATCCTGGCTCAGGACGAACGCTGGCGGCGTGCTTAACACATGCAAGTCGAGCGGAAAGGCCCTTCGGGGTACTCGAGCGGCGAACGGGTGAGTAACACGTGAGTAACCTGCCCCGGGCTCTGGGATAACTGTCGGAAACGATGGCTAATACCGGATATACACATTTGATCGCATGGTTGGGTGTGGAAAGTTTTTCGGCTTGGGATGGGCTCGCGGCCTATCAGCTTGTTGGTGGGGTGATGGCCTACCAAGGCTTTGACGGGTAGCCGGCCTGAGAGGGCGACCGGCCACACTGGGACTGAGACACGGCCCAGACTCCTACGGGAGGCAGCAGTGGGGAATATTGCACAATGGGCGAAAGCCTGATGCAGCGACGCCGCGTGAGGGATGACGGCCTTCGGGTTGTAAACCTCTTTCAGCAGGGACGAAGCGCAAGTGACGGTACCTGCAGAAGAAGCGCCGGCCAACTACGTGCCAGCAGCCGCGGTAAGACGTAGGGCGCGAGCGTTGTCCGGATTTATTGGGCGTAAAGAGCTCGTAGGCGGCTCGTTGCGTCAACCGTGAAAACCCGGGGCTTAACTTCGGGCTTGCGGTTGATACGGGCGGGCTGGAGTTCGGTAGGGGAGACTGGAATTCCTGGTGTAGCGGTGAAATGCGCAGATATCAGGAGGAACACCGGTGGCGAAGGCGGGTCTCTGGGCCGATACTGACGCTGAGGAGCGAAAGCGTGGGGAGCGAACAGGATTAGATACCCTGGTAGTCCACGCTGTAAACGTTGGGCGCTAGGTGTGGGGGGCCTCTCCGGTTTCCTGTGCCGTAGCTAACGCATTAAGCGCCCCGCCTGGGGAGTACGGCCGCAAGGCTAAAACTCAAAGGAATTGACGGGGGCCCGCACAAGCGGCGGAGCATGCGGATTAATTCGATGCAACGCGAAGAACCTTACCTGGGTTTGACATCACCGGAAATCTCGCAGAGATGCGGGGTCCTTCGGGGTCGGTGACAGGTGGTGCATGGCTGTCGTCAGCTCGTGTCGTGAGATGTTGGGTTAAGTCCCGCAACGAGCGCAACCCTCGTTCCATGTTGCCAGCGGGTTATGCCGGGGACTCATGGGAGACTGCCGGGGTCAACTCGGAGGAAGGTGGGGATGACGTCAAGTCATCATGCCCCTTATGTCCAGGGCTTCACGCATGCTACAATGGCCGGTACAATGGGCTGCGATGCCGTAAGGTGGAGCGAATCCCAAAAAGCCGGTCTCAGTTCGGATCGGGGTCTGCAACTCGACCCCGTGAAGTCGGAGTCGCTAGTAATCGCAGATCAGCATTGCTGCGGTGAATACGTTCCCGGGCCTTGTACACACCGCCCGTCACGTCACGAAAGTCGGCAACACCCGAAGCCCGTGGCCTAACCCTTGTGGAGGGAGCGGTCGAAGGTGGGGCTGGCGATTGGGACGAAGTCGTAACAAGGTAGCCGTACCGGAAGGTGCGGCTGGATCACCTCCTTTCTAAGGAGCACCTCCCCTGTGAAAGCAGGGCAGGACCTCACGGATGGCGAATGTCTGTCCGGGGGGCTCAATTGGCGGAGACACTGGTTAGTCTGGGCCGGCAACGGCCGACCTCTTAGTACTGCGGGGCGAAAGTTCTGCGTGGAACAGGGTTGGTGCGGCTGGTATCGGATGATGAGCACCCTGTTGGGTATCTGAGAGAACAAGCCTCTGGGGCGGTTTTCTTGGGTCCGATCACGCCTTGATCTTCATACCGTCAGCTCTTCGGAGTCTGGGCTGGTGTTGGTCTGGTGGGTTGTGGTTGGTTGTTTGTTGAGATGTGGATAGTGGACGCGAGCATCTTGTTTCTCTGCATGTTTTTGACATGTTTGTAGAAGCCGAGAAGTATCTATCTGTCTTTGGTCAAGTTGTTAAGGGCGGACGGTGGATGCCTTGGCACCAGGAGCCGATGAAGGACGTGGGAGGCCGCGATAGGCCTGGGGGAGCTGTCAACCTAGCTGTGATCCCAGGGTGTCCGAATGGGGGAACCCAGCACGAGTCATGTCGTGTTACCTGCACCTGAATTCATAGGGTGTAGGGGGGAACGCCGGGAAGTGAAACATCTCAGTACCGGCAGGAAGAGAAAACAATAGTGATTCCGTGAGTAGTGGCGAGCGAAAGCGGATGTAGCCTAAACTTTGCGTGTGTGATACCTGTCAGGGGTTGCACGTGGGGGGTTGTGGGATGCCACGGATCGGGCTGACAACCGGTCGAGGAGTTACAAAATCTGGGGTTAGTCGAAGCGCATGGGAAGGCGCACCGTAGACGGTGATAGTCCGGTAGGTGAAAGTTCCAGATCTCCTGTGGCGTGTCCCGAGTAGCGGCGGACTCCTGTAATCTGCCGTGAATCTGCCAGGACCACCTGGTAAGGCTGAATACTACCTGGTGACCGATAGCGGACAAGTACCGTGAGGGAATGGTGAAAAGTACCCCGGGAGGGGAGTGAAATAGTACCTGAAACCGTTCGCCTACAATCCGTCGGAGCTGACAGCGTAAGCTGAAGGTGACGGCGTGCCTTTTGAAGAATGAGCCTGCGAGTTAGTGGCATGTGGCGAGGTTAACCCGGGTGGGGTAGCCGTAGCGAAAGCGAGTCTGAATAGGGCGGTTCAGTCGCGTGTCCTAGACCCGAAGCGGAGTGATCTAGCCATGGGCAGGCTGAAGCGAAGGTAAGACTTCGTGGAGGGCCGAACCCACCAACGTTGAAAAGTTGGGGGATGACCTGTGGTTAGGGGTGAAAGGCCAATCAAACTCCGTGATAGCTGGTTCTCCCCGAAATGCATTTAGGTGCAGCGTCACGTGTTTCTTGCCGGAGGTAGAGCTACTGGATGGCCTAGGGGGCCTACAAGCTTACCGAAGTCAGCTAAACTCCGAATGCCGGTAAGTGAGAGCGTGGCAGTGAGACTGCGGGGGATAAGCTTCGTAGTCGAGAGGGAAACAGCCCAGATCGCCGGCTAAGGCCCCTAAGCGTGTGCTAAGTGGGAAAGGATGTGGGATCGCGCAGACAACCAGGAGGTTGGCTTAGAAGCAGCCACCCTTGAAAGAGTGCGTAATAGCTCACTGGTCAAGTGGTTCCGCGCCGACAATGTAGCGGGGCTCAAGCACACCGCCGAAGCCGTGGCACTCACACTTTGCTCGGCCGGATGTACCTGCGGGTCTCCGGTCTAGGCGTGTGGGTGGGTAGGGGAGCGTCGTGCGTGCGGGGAAGCGGCAGGGTGACCTAGCCGTGGAGCGCGTGCGAGTGAGAATGCAGGCATGAGTAGCGAAAGCAGGGTGAGAAACCCTGCCGCCGGATGACCAAGGGTTCCAGAGTCAAGCTTATCTGCTCTGGGTGAGTCGGGACCTAAGGCGAGGCCGAGAGGCGTAGTCGATGGACAACGGGTTGATATTCCCGTACCCGCGAAGCAGCGTCAACGCTGAACCTCACTGTACTAACCTCCTGCGGGAGCGGAGGCCTTCGGGCTGAGGCTTTTGTGGTTGGGATCTTGGTGGGTAGTAGGTGAGCGATGGGGTGACGCAGGAAGGTAGCTGAGCCCGGCCGGTGGTTGTGCCGGGGTAAGCGTGTAGCCCGTGCCATAGGTAAATCCGTGGCACATGGGGGTGAGACGTGATGCCGAGCCGTATCAGGTGAAGTCAGTGATCCTATGCTGCCGAGAAAAGCCTCTAGCGAGTTGTGAGCGGCCCGTACCCGAAACCGACACAGGTGGTCAGGTAGAGAATACCGAGGCGACGGGCGAACTGTGGTTAAGGAACTCGGCAAATTGCCCCCGTAACTTAGGGAGAAGGGGGGCCTCTGCTGGTGATGGCACATGCTGTCTGAGCTGGTGGGGGTCGCAGAGAGCAGGGGGAAGCGACTGTTTACTAAAAACACAGGTCCATGCGAAGTCGTAAGACGCTGTATATGGACTGACGCCTGCCCGGTGCTGGAACGTTAAGGGGACCGGTTAGCCTCACGGCGAAGCTGAGAACTTAAGCGCCAGTAAACGGCGGTGGTAACTATAACCATCCTAAGGTAGCGAAATTCCTTGTCGGGTAAGTTCCGACCTGCACGAATGGCGTAACGACTTCCCCACTGTCTCAACCACAGGCCCGGCGAAATTGCACTACGAGTAAAGATGCTCGTTACGCGCGGCAGGACGGAAAGACCCCGGGACCTTTACTATAGCTTGACATTGGTATTCGGACTCAATTGTGTAGGATAGGTGGGAGCCTGTGAAGCTCGGACGCCAGTTCGGGTGGAGGCAACGTTGAAATACCACTCTGTTGTGTTTGGGTATCTAACTTCGGACCGTTATCCGGTTCAGGGACAGTGTCTGGTGGGTAGTTTAACTGGGGCGGTTGCCTCCTAAAGGGTAACGGAGGCGCCCAAAGGTTCCCTCAGCCTGGTTGGCAATCAGGTGTTGAGTGCAAGTGCACAAGGGAGCTTGACTGTGAGACTGACGGGTCGAGCAGGGACGAAAGTCGGGACTAGTGATCCGGCACTGGCTTGTGGAAGCGGTGTCGCTCAACGGATAAAAGGTACCCCGGGGATAACAGGCTGATCTTCCCCAAGAGTCCATATCGACGGGATGGTTTGGCACCTCGATGTCGGCTCGTCGCATCCTGGGGCTGTAGCAGGTCCCAAGGGTTGGGCTGTTCGCCCATTAAAGCGGTACGCGAGCTGGGTTTAGAACGTCGTGAGACAGTTCGGTCCCTATCCGCCGTGCGCGCAGGAGACTTGAGAAGGGCTGTCCCTAGTACGAGAGGACCGGGACGGACGAACCTCTGGTGTGCCAGTTGTACCGCCAGGTGCATGGCTGGTTGGCTACGTTCGGAAGGGATAACCGCTGAAAGCATCTAAGCGGGAAGCTCGCTTCAAGATGAGGTCTCCCACCACGTGAGTGGGTAAGGCCCCCAGGTAGACGACTGGGTTGATAGGCCAGACATGTAAGCTCGGTAACGGGTTCAGTGGACTGGTACTAATAGGCCGAGGACTTGACTAAAACATTCGACGATAGATTCGTCTTGTTGCTCGCGTTCACTTTTCACATCACGACCAGCAACCACTCGTAGCCGGATTTGGGCTCGTGGTTTGACAGGTTGATAGTGTTACGGCGGTCATGGCGGAGGGGAAACGCCCGGTTACATTCCGAACCCGGAAGCTAAGCCCTCCAGCGCCGATGGTACTGCACCGGGGACGGTGTGGGAGAGTAGGACACCGCCGGACAAACTTTCAATTAGCCCCCGCGAAAGCGGGGGCTAATTGCATTTCCGCATCCAATGCATTGGGCGCCCGATTGCGCCCAATTGCGGAGCGCTTAGTTCCGGTGCTGGACCGCCGTACGCAGATCACGGAGCAGCTGCGCGGACTCGTCGGCATTCCGCTGCGGGAACATCGCGAGTGCGATGCTGCCGTAGTCGGCCCAGCCGCAGATAGTCATGGTCGCATCCGATCCTTCGGCTGCTCCGCAGCGCATCACGCCACCGAGCGGTCCCGCGTCCACGGCGCGGACGTCGCGTACGCCGCCGGCCTGGTCGTCGAGGAGGGCGAACAGCTCGTCGAGCTCCTTCTCCGGGCGGCCGAGGAAGGCGGTACCGCCGACGAAGAGCACCGATCGCGCGGCTTGGGCCGGATCGCCGTAGACCCCGGCCACCGTCTCGTCGAGGGAGAAGCCCGCGTCGAGCACCGTACGCAGATCGTCGGCGGCCGACTTCGCGGCGTCGGTCGTGTCGAGGGTGAGGCCGGCCGCGGTGGCCGGAGTGGTCAGGGTGGCATCCTTCTGCGCCAGCATGCGGTATCCCGTCGGGCCCAGCGTGATCCCTGCGGCGAGTACGCCACATCCGACGACTGAGCCGGTCATCGCGACCCAGCGGCGCCGACGTGACCATCCAGCCCAAGGGTTGCGGCTCTTCGTGGTACTCGTGAGGATGTCGGCCGGTTCGGTGGACACGACCGTCGTTTGTGGCTCCGACGCTGATCGCGCTGCCGGTACCTGCTCTGTGCGTACCTTATCGTGCTGCTCTGTCATGATTTCGACCTCCCGAGACCCGCGGAGCTTAGCAAGCGCGAGTCTGTTCGCCGTGACTCCACGGCGGACAAAGCAAGGGCCGGGCCTGACGGCCCGGCCGTTGTGCGAGTCGTCAGCGGTGCTGGATGGTCTGCCGGAAGTCGAGCAGAAGCTTGGCCGCCTCGGCGGAGCCGCGGTCGAAGAACATCACCATGCCGAGCGCGCCGTGGTCGGCCCATCCACAGATCGACAGCTTGACGCCGCCGGTGACCGAGGTCGCGCACTCGGCGCGGCCGCCGAGCGGTCCGGCCGGGATGGCTTTACGGTCGGCGAGCTGGAGGCCGCCGGATTCGATCGCGTCGTACGCCGCGTTCAGTTCGGCTTGCGGGCGCAGGATGAGTTTGCTGCCCGCGAAGATCATGATGATCTTCTGCTGCGCGTCGGTCTCCTTGTGGTAGACGCCGGCGGCGGTGGTCTTGAACCCGGCGCCCTGCCGCAGGTCGCTGTCCATCTGGTCGCCGATCGACTTCAATTCGGCCGAGGTGGACCGCGGGTATCCGGCGATCGTGTCCGGGGCGGCGACGGTCGCGGGGTATTCGGCCATGATCGGCTTGCCGAAGACGTATCCGGCGACGCCGCCGGCGAGGACGAGGACGATCGCTGCCGCGAGGAAGACCTTGAGACCGGTGCGCTTGCGCGGCGGTTGGTCGGCGGCCGGAGTGGAATCGAATCCGCTCGCGGGCGGCACGGCCGGGGTGAAACCGGTGGCCGAGGCGGCTGGCGGTGCCGGATCGTCGCGCGTCGCCTGGCGAGGGAAGACCTGGCGGGGGTACTCGGCGGTGCGCTGGTCCTGATACTGGTCCTGCCGGTAGGGGTCTTGCTGCTGCGCCCCGTCGTTCAGTTCGCCGAGGCTGGCGTACGGGTCGTGGGGTTCGTCGCCGTAACCGCCGGACGGCTGGTAGCCGTGCTGCGGCCGGTACCCGGCGGATCCCTGTTGTGCGCGGTCGCGCTCAACGCGGGAAGACGGCTGCGAGCCGCCGGAGGGGTAGGTCACGGTTTGGCTCCTTTTCAGGGGTGCCGGGCGATCGTAAACGGTCTCAGCGCCCCGGGGCCACCGCCGCGGACGGGCGTACCGAGCCGGTCCGTAGACTGACCTGGTGACCGAGACTGCCCAGAACACCCCTTCGACCGTCGAGCTCGCCGCCGCGTACCAGCCCGGTGAGGTGGAGCAACGCCGATATGAGCAGTGGGTCGAGGGCGGGCATTTCAGCGCCGATGCCGCGAGTGACAAGCCTCCGTTCACCATCGTCATCCCGCCGCCGAACGTGACCGGATCGTTGCACATCGGTCACGCCCTTGACCACACCATCCAGGACTCCATCGTCCGCCGCAAGCGGATGCAGGGTTACGAGACGCTGTGGCTGCCCGGCATGGACCACGCGGGCATCGCCACCCAGAACGTCGTCGAGCGCAAGCTCGCCGCCGAGGGCCTGTCGCGGCACGATCTGGGCCGCGAGGCGTTCGTCAAGAAGGTCTGGGAGTGGAAGGCCGAGTCCGGCGGCACGATCCTCGGCCAGATGCGCCGGCTCGGCGACTCCGTCGACTGGAGCCGCGAGCGGTTCACCATGGACGACGGTCTGTCCCGCGCAGTGCAGACGATCTTCAAGCGGCTCTACGACGACGGCCTGATCTACCGGGCCGAGCGCATCATCAACTGGTGCCCGCGCTGTCTCACGGCGCTGTCGGACATCGAGGTGGAGCACTCCGACGACGAGGGCGAGCTGGTCTCGATCCGCTACGGCTCCGCTCGGGAGCCGGACCAGCAGCTCAGCGGCGAGGGGGAAGACGCGATCGTGGTCGCCACCACCCGCGTCGAGACGATGCTGGGTGACACGGCGGTCGCGGTGCACCCCGACGACGAGCGTTACCAGCACCTGATCGGCACCGAGGTCGAGCTGCCGTTCACCGGGCGCATGATCCCGATCGTCGCCGACGAGCACGTCGACCCGGCCTTCGGCACCGGCGCGGTCAAGGTGACCCCGGCGCACGACCCCAACGACTTCGAGATCGGCCAGCGGCACTCGCTGCCCTCGCTGACCATCATGGACGAGCGCGGCGTCGTCACGGCGCACGGCCCGTTCGAGGGGCTCGACCGGTTCGAGGCGCGCCCGGCGATCGTGGCCGCGCTGCGCGAGCAGGGTCGCATCGTCGCCGAGAAGCGCCCGTACGTGCACGCCGTCGGCCACTGCTCCCGATGCAAGACCACTGTGGAGCCTCGCCTGTCGTTGCAGTGGTTCGTCAACACCGGCCCGCTGGCCAAGGCGGCCGGCGACGCCGTGCGCGACGGCCGCGTCCGTATCGAGCCGGTCGAGCTGGCCAAGCGCTACTTCGCCTGGGTCGACAACATGCACGACTGGTGCATCTCGCGGCAGCTGTGGTGGGGCCATCGCATCCCGGTCTGGTACGGCCCGGCCGGCGAGGTCGTCTGCGTCGGCCCCGACGAGCAGCCGCCGTCCGGCGACGGCTGGAGGCAGGACGAGGACGTCCTCGATACCTGGTTCTCCAGCGCGCTGTGGCCGTTCTCCACGCTCGGCTGGCCGGAGCCGACCGCCGACCTGGCCAAGTTCTACCCGACCAACGTCCTGGTCACCGGCTACGACATCCTCTTCTTCTGGGTCGCCAGGATGATGATGTTCGGCCTCTACGCGATGGACGGCAAGCAGCCGTTCGACGTCGTGGCGCTGCACGGCATGGTCCGCGACCAGTACGGCAAGAAGATGTCGAAGTCGTTCGGCAACGTCGTCGACCCGCTGGACTGGATGGACCGCTTCGGTGCCGACGCCACCCGGTTCGCCCTCGCCCGCGGCTCGAACCCGGGCTCGGACGTGGCCGTCAGCGAGGAGTGGGTGCAGGGCTCCCGCAACTTCTGCAACAAGCTGTGGAACGCCACCCGGTTCGCGTTGCTCAACGGCGCGACCGTCGAAGGCGCGCTGCCGACCGAGCTGTCCGCTGTGGACCGCTGGATCCTGTCCCGGCTGCAGCACACCATCACCGAGGTCGACGAGTACTTCGACGGCTTCGAGTTCGGGAAGGCCTGCGACGCGCTGTTCCACTTCGCCTGGGACGACGTCTGCGACTGGTACGTCGAGCTGGCCAAGCCGGTGCTCGCCGGCGGCGGCGAGGCGGCCGAGCGTACCCGGCGGGTTCTGGGGCATGTCCTCGACCAACTCCTGCGGCTCCTGAACCCGGTCATCCCCTTCGTCACCGACGAACTGTGGTCGGCGCTCACCCGCCAGGCCACGGTGGTCTCGCAGGCATGGCCGACGGTCGAGCCCCGGCTCGTCGACGATGCGGCCGAGGCCGAGCTGGAGGCGCTCCAGCGCGTGGTCACCGAGGTCCGCCGGTTCCGGGCCGACCAGGGGCTCAAGCCGGGTCAGCGGGTGGCGGCGACGCTCGCGGGCCTCGAGTCTGTGGGCATTTCGGGCCACGAGGACCTCATCTTCTCGTTGGTACGCCTGGAGCACGCCGCCGACGGGTTCGCCGCGACGGCCACGCTGACCGTCGTCGGGGGAGTGACGGTCGCGCTCGACACCCGGGGCAGCATCGACGTCGCCGCCGAACGCGCGCGGCTGACCAAGGACCGGGTGGCCGCCGAGAAGGAGGCCGCCCAGTGCCGGGCGAAGCTGGGCAACGAGGCGTTCACCGCGAAGGCTCCGGCCGAGGTGGTCGCCAAGATCGAGCAGCGGCTGGCGGCGGCGGAGTCCGACCTCGCGCGCATCGACGCCGCTCTTGCCGCCCTTCCGGCGGCGTGACGGGGGGATCATGAGCGACGACGTAACGGACAAGATGCGGGCCGCCGAGGCGGAGCTGGAAGGCCGCGGCTTCACCCGGATGGTGTTCGACCTCGGGCGCATCACCGAGCTGCTCGACGTGCTCGGCAGTCCACAGCGGGCGTACCCGTCGATCCATCTGACCGGCACGAACGGCAAGACGTCGACGGCCCGGATGATCGACAGCCTGCTCCGGGCGTACGGGTTGCACACAGGTCGCTACACCAGCCCGCATCTGGAGACCGTCCGGGAACGGATCAGCCTCGACGGCGACCCCGTCGACGAGGAGTGGTTCACCCGGATCTACGACGAGGTCGCGCCGGTGGCCGCGCTGCTCGACGCCCGTAACGACGAACCGCTGACCTACTTCGACATGACCACGGCGCTGGCCTTCGCGACCTTCGCCGACGCGCCGGTGGACGTGGGCGTGGTCGAGGTCGGGCTCGGCGGCGCCGACGACTCGACGAACGTCCTGCAGGCGGGCGTCACGGTGATCACCCCGATCGGGCTGGACCACACCGAGTGGCTCGGCGACACGATCTACGACATCGCGCTGGCCAAGTCCGGGATCGTCCACGCCGGCTCGACGCTGATCTGCGCGCAGCAGCCGGAGGAGGCCCTGGAGCCGATCCTGGAGCGCTGCGCCGAGGTCGGCGCGACCATCGCCCGCGAGGGGCTGGAGTTCGGCGTGGTCCAGCGGAACGTGGCGCTCGGCGGCCAGGTGCTGACCCTCCAGGGGCTCGGTGGGATCTACCAGGACATCTTCATCCCGCTGCACGGCGCGCACCAGGCGCAGAACGCCGCGGTGGCGCTGGCCGCCGTCGAGGCTTTCCTCGGTGCCGGAGCCACCAGCGGCAAGGTCAAGCAGCTCGATGTCGAGCTGGTCCGGGAGGGCTTCGCCTCGGCCAGCTCGCCCGGCCGGCTGGAGCGCGTACGCAGCGCCCCGGCGATCCTGCTGGACGCCGCGCACAACCCGCACGGGATGGCGGCGACCGTCGCGGCGCTGACCGAGGAGTTCACCTTCCACCGCCTCGTCGGCGTCCTCGCGGCGTTCGCCGACAAGGACGTGTCCGGTGTGCTGGAGCTGCTGGAGCCGGTGCTCGACGAGATCGTGGTCAGCCGCAACTCGTCGCCCCGGTCGATGGCCCCCGACCAGCTCGGCGAGCTGGCCATCGAGATCTTCGGGGAGGATCGCGTTCACGTCGTCCCCGACCTGCCCGACGCCATCTCCGAGGCGGTCGTCCTGGCCGAGGAGGACCAGGACGGCCCGCTCAGCGGAGTCGGCGTGCTCATCACCGGCTCGGTCGTGACCGTGGCCGACGCGCGGAGGCTGTTGAAGCGATGACCGAGGTCAAACCATCCGGATTGCGTAACCCCGAGAAGGCCGTCCGCGGGCTCGGCGCGGCCGCGCTGTCGCTCGAAGGTCTCACCCTGCTACTGGGCATCGCCCCGATCCGGATGCTCGGCACCGGCCATCCGACGGCGGCGATCATCATCCTGATCGTCACGGCCCTCGCGGCTTTCACCCTCGCCGGGATGATGGGCCGGCCGTGGGCCTGGCCCGCCGGCGGAGTGCTGCAGATCGTGTTGATCGCGGGCGGGCTCGCCCATTGGATGATCGCCGCGGTCGGGGTGACCTTCGGGCTCGCCTGGCTCTACGTGCTCAAGGTACGCCGCACGATCCTGTCCTGACCGGACTCGCTCAGTGGCGGGAGCGCCACTGGGTGAGGTTCACCGCGTGCCCGTCCGGGTCGCGGAAGGCGGCCGCCCACAGCTCCAGGCGCTCGCCCCGGTTGACCACGCGCGGGGCGTAGGTGAAGGTGACGCCCTGCTCGACGAGGTCGGCGTGCACCCGGTCGAGGTCGTCGACCTCCAGGTTCAGGTGGGTGAGGCGGCGGTTGCCCGCGGTCAGGTCCTCGGCCCGGCGCAGCACGATGCGGGTGTCGCCGGAGGACATCACGGCGTTGCCGTAGCCGCTGTCGATCTCGTCGAAGCCCAGCAGATCGCGGTAGAAGGCGACCGAGCGGTCCACGTCGGCCACCAGCAGCGTCACGCCGACGGCGTTCACCGATCCGGCGCCGCGCGCGGAGTACGCCGGGATCGGGTCCACCGGCGGTTCGGCGTGCCCGAGGTAGCCCTCGTTCTCCGGGCTGGTCCGGGGATTCGGTGGCAGGTCGCCCAGGGCGGACGGGGTCGCCTCGGAGAAGTCGATGACGTCGACCCGCAGGGGCGCCTCCGGTCCGGCCTCCGGCCCGTCGATGATCTGCCCTTCGAGCACCTGGGTCGTCGCGCCCGCACCTTCGGCCGCCTCTTCGCGTACGTCGTCGCGACGGGGCTCGCCGCGGCGGCGTGGGCTGGGACGACGGCGGAGCGGCAGGTCCGGCCCCTCCGGCCCGTCCTCGTAGGCCGGCGGCCCCTGCGCGGCTCGCGCGGCGGCGACCTCGTCGGCCAGGTCGGAGTCCCGGTAGCCGGCGAGGTCCTCGCGATCGTCGTCGTCGTCGTAGTCCTCGAACCGCATCGGCCCGGCCTGGTGGCCCGTGCGATCGTCGTACAACGGTTCCTCGTCGTCTATGAGGCCCTCGTACTCGGAGTACGCGTCGTCCTGGTAGCGCTGCGTGTGGGTGAGGATCTCGTCCCAGAGGACGCGTACGCGACGGATGTCGTCGACGGCCACCCGGACCGGGAGGACGTCGCCGACGGTCGGCCACTTCGCCACCGGCACCCGCGGATCGCGTACGCGCACCGACGCCGGCGGGTGGCCGGGGGCCTCGATCTGCAGGTGCATCTCGATCCGGCCGTGGGTCAGCGTCGCGGGCGGCTCGGTCGCCTCCAGCACGTGCGCCGTGCCGACGACGAACGCCCGGTCGGCCCCGCGGAACGACGAGGTCAGCATGAGGGCGACGGCCAGGATGAGCATCGCGACGCCGACGGCGCCGAGCGGCCAGCTCGTCAGTCCGAGGCCGGCCATCGCGGTGAAGACACCGAGTGAGCCCAAGGCCACCGCACCGGTCGCGCGTACTGCCCCGACTTTCTTCCGCTGGCCGTTTGCCACGTTTCGTCCCTCCCCGGCGACCGCGTCCCCCAACGACCCGATCGTGCCACAGCGGGGGGAGTCGGCGTCTTGAGTAAACATAGGGGGGCGTCGTGGCGTTTCGGAAGGGCCGATCGGGTGTGGCTGATGGGGGGTTCACGGTGGCTTGCCCGACTCGATCGGTAGTCTGCTGATGAACCACGCTCACAAAAAGGGCGCAGTCCGAAACCCAGGAGGAATGCTCGTGGCCGAGCGCACGCTCGTACTGATCAAGCCGGACGCGGTACGCCGGGGGCTGGTCGGGGAGATCATCAGCCGGCTCGAGCGCAAGGGGCTCGGGATCGATGCGCTGGTGCTGCGCACGATGGACGCCGAGCTGGCCGACGCGCACTACGCCGAGCACGTGGAGCGGCCGTTCTACCCGCCGCTGAAGCAGTTCATGACCTCGGGTCCGCTGGTCGCGGCGATCGTCACCGGCGACGAGGCGATCGCCGTCGTGCGTACGCTCGTCGGCGCGACCGACGGCCGGGCGGCCGCCGCCGGCACCATCCGGGGCGACCTGTCGCTGTCCAACCGCGAGAACCTGGTGCACGCCTCGGACTCCACCGAGTCCGCCGAGCGCGAGATCAAGCTCTGGTTCCCGGACCTCGTCTGAGCTACCGGTAACGCCGGTTGGAACGCCGGTATCTTGCAGGCGCCGTCGCCACCCTCCTCGATCGACGGTGCACGAGTCCAGGCGTAGCCATGTAGCCGGGAGACCAGATGTCCGAACCCCTTGAACTCACCGTCCTGTTGCCTTGCCTCGACGAGGCCGAGACGCTGAAGGTGTGCGTCGAAAAGGCTCAGATCAGCCTGCAGTCGCTCGGCATCCGCGGCGAGGTGCTGGTCAGCGACAACGGTTCGACGGACGGCTCGCAGGCGATCGCGGAGGCGGCCGGGGCTCGGGTCGTGGCCGCCCCGGTGCGCGGCTACGGCGGCGCCCTGATCAACGGCATCGAACACGCTCGCGGTAGGTACGTCATCATGGCGGACGCCGACGACTCTTACGACCTGACCGACCTCGAGCCGTTCGTCACGGCCCTCCGTGCGGGCCACGACATCGTCATGGGCAACCGGTTCCGAGGCGGGATCGCGCCGGCGGCGATGCCTCCGCTGCACCGCTATCTCGGTAACCCGGTGCTCTCGTGGCTAGGCCGGGTCCTGTTCGGACTGAAGGTCCGGGACTTCCACTGCGGCATGCGCGGGTTCGACCGCGACCGCGTACGCGCGCTGCAGCTGTGCATGCCGGGCATGGAGTTCGCCTCCGAGATGGTGGTCCGGGCCGCCCTGGCGGGGTACGACATCACCGAGGTGCCGACCCGGCTGCACCGCGACGGCCGCAGCCGACCGCCCCATCTGCGGACCTGGCGGGACGGTTGGCGTCACCTGCGCTTCCTCCTGGTCTTCGCGCCGCAGCGAGCAGTCGTCTGGCCGGGGACGGTGCTGTTCCTGGTGGGTATGCTCGGCGTTGTCGCGCTGACGCCCGGGCCGGTGGCGATCGGCGGCGTGCGCATGGACGTCAACGTCCTCGTCTACGCCTGTTTCGCCGTCCTAGTCGGGGCGCAGCTGATTCTGGTGGGCGGGTTCGCTGAGGTCTACGGCCGAGTCGAGGGCATCACCCGGGGTGCCCGGCTGCATCGCTGGGTCACGTTGCTCAAATTCGAACGGTGCGCCGCCTATGGTCTGCTGCTGATCACGGTGGGAATCGCCGGAACGGCCTTCGCGGTCGGCCAGTGGGGCGAGACCGGCTTCGGCGACCTCGATCCGACCGGCACCGTACGCATCGTGCTGCCGTCGGCGACCGCGATCGGCCTCGGTGTGATGGTGATGTTCTCGGGTCTGCTCGCCAGTCTGATGACGCTGCGCGGCATCGCCACGGTCACGATCCCGGCCCAGGCGACCGGCGACGGCACCGAGCGCCAGCCCGTCAGCCGATAGCCGCCGGCCGAGAGCGCTACGACTTGGGGGCTTGCCAGGTCGCGGCGGTGTCGTTGTTGATCGCCTCGAAGAGGGAAGCGGCGACCGCCTTGTTGGCGTACACCACGCTTTGTGTACCTTCCCAGCCGCCGCCCGAGGTCGGGTTGGTGATGAACCGAATGCGGCTGGTGTTCATTCCGCGTAGTTCCATAGCCGTCCCGAACAGGTCGAAACCCTTGTCGGCGGAGATCGCCCCGGCGGTGGCCTTCAGAAAATTGTTGAGCTTGACCGGATCGGTCAGGATGCCGGCGCTTGTCGCCTTGGCGAGAACCGCCCGGATGACCTGCTGCTGATGCTTGATCCGGGAGAAGTCGCCGTTGGCGAACTGCTTGCGCTGACGGGAATAGTCCAACGCCTCGGCACCGTCCAGATGCTGCGGACCGGCCTTGAACTTCCGGTACGGCGGATGGATGGAGGTGAAGTTCTTCTCGACGTCCACCTCGATGCCGCCCAGCGCGTCGACGACCTGGGCGAACCCGGCGAAGTCGATGACCACCACGTGGTCGATCCGCACCTTCGAGTACGCCTCGACGGTCCGCACCATGAGTGGAATGCCGCCCCAGGCGAAGGCGGCGTTGATCTTCGCCTTCACCCCGCCGTGACCGTTCTTGGCCCGGGGAATGTCCAACCAGGTGTCGCGCGGAATGGAGACGATCTGCGCGCTCGAGCGGTCGGCCGCCACGTGCGCCAGCATGATCGTGTCGGTGCGGGAACCGTCGGTGTCCGGGTCGCGTGAGTCGCTGCCCAGGATCAGGAGGTTCACGGCCTTGGTGGTCTGCACCGGCTTGGCCGGGCGCTCGGACTCCACGACCTCGGCGAACGCGTCCACCCGGGTCACCTTGTTCTCCACCGACTTGAGGTAGAGCCGAAGCCCCACCACGCTGCCAGCGGCGACCAGCGCCAGCGTCACCAGGCTCCACAGCGTCACGCGCAACCAGCGGCGGCGCTTCGGCGCCGGAGCGGCCGACGGCGGCGCCACCTGAGAATCCGAGTCTTCGACGTTATCGCCCCCGTGGGCGATCTCCTGGGGATCGATGCTTGGATCGGCATCCGAGGGGATCGACATGGAACCAGAGGATACCGGCCTGCCACTACACCGACGGTCAGGCGATTTCCGGGACGGCCAGGGCCGCCGTGTTAGCATGCCCAGCCGGTCCGGGCCCGTCGCGGACCGGGTTCGATCGAGGGGGCGTGTCGCGTGAGGCAGGACAGACCAGCTCCGGCCGTCCGCGCGTTGCCGTCGACGCCGCTGCGGGCTCGCGTACGCAACGTCCTGCGCGCCGTCAAACGGCGTACCCGTCAGAAGCGTTCGGTCCCGGCTTGGAGCGAACGGGCCGGCGATGCGACCCGAATGGCAGCAGACTCGGGCCGAGTGGAAATCACCGTCGGCACCGTCGGAGAGCTGCGGCGGCTCGTCTCGAGCCACCTGACGCCAGACGAGGCGACCGGGTTCGACCTCACCATTCAGTCGTGGAGCCGGCCCTGGCCGGACTGGGTAGGGCGGACGCCCGCCCTGACGGGGCTGCTGCGGCAGAAGCTCAGTCTTCCGGACGGGGACGGCAGGGTGGTCCTCAGTTGGACGTTCGGTCGGCCCGTACCAGTCTCGCGGCTGCTGGGCGCTGCGCTCATGCTGCTCAGCCCGGTCCGGCCGCTACCGGGCGTACTCACCGCCGATGTGCTCGTCGACGGTCCCCGTCCGGCCTGGCTGCCGGTGGACTCGGCGTACGCCGCCGAGTCGGCACGTCCGGACGTGGGGCCGCTTCCGGCGTACGACTTCGTGATCCGGGACGAGACCGGAGGGCTCGTCCTGGTCGACGTGGCCGGCGCCAATCCTCGCGGTCGGCAGGAGACGCTGCTGACGGTGCCGCACGCGGAGTTGCATATGACGGCGGCCGAGAGTGGATACGACTGGTGCCTCCTGCGGCCAGGGCGTGCGCACGTCCTTGTGGCCGGGCGAGCCGGCCAGGTGCTCGACGAGCGGCAGGCCGCAGCCTTGGCACAGGTCGGCTCGGCGAGTCTCGTCGGCGACCCGGCGCCGGGCGAGCTCGGCGCGACGGTGCTGGCCCAGCTTGCGATGACCGGTCTCGTCCTGCACACCCCTGAGCTGCCAAGCGATGTCCGTGCGCGCCTGCATCCCGAACTCCTCGGCTATTTCGACACCGGCCTGGACGGTTCGGACCCGTTCGATCGCGAGGTCCACGGCGTCGGTCAACGCCGGGCAGCTATGCGTCACCACGCCAGTGCCCTGCGGCTTCGCGAGATCGTGGCCGACCGGCACCCCTCCGTCGCGCGGCCGCCGTCGGTGTCGGCTGTGCTGGTCAGCCGTCGTCCAGAGCGCGCGGTGGCCGCCGCAGTCGCCCTGGCCGCCCAGACTTACGCCGAGTTCGAGCTGGTGGTAGGGCTGCACGGCATCGAGTTGACGCCCGAGCAGACCGCCCGGCTGACGAGCCTCCCGGTGCCGATACGCCTGGCTTCGTTCCCGCCCGAAACCGGATTCGGTGAGGTTCTGGCGGCCACCACCAGGATGGCCTCCGGCAGCCTGCTCACCAAGGTGGACGACGACGACCATTACGGCCGCGAACACATCTGGGACCTGGTCCTCGCCCGGCTCCACTCGGGTGCGGCCGTGGTCGGCAAAGGCGCCGAGTTCGTCTACCTGGAGCCGTTCGACGCTACGGTGCGTCGGCGGATGGGCAGCGAGCTCTACTCCGACGTGGTCGCGGGCGGCACGATGATGATCTCCCGCGGGGATCTGGAAGAGGTGGGTGGCTGGCGCCCAGTCGCTCGGTCGGTCGACCGCGCACTGCTCGATCGGGTCCTCGCCGCCGGCGGCCTCGTCTACCGCACACACGGCTTCGGATTCCTCTACACGCGGCACGACGACGGGCACACCTGGGATCCGGGCATCGAATACTTCCTCAACGACCCCGCTCGGCGCTGGCCGGGCCGGCCGCCCCATCGCGAGTTCGACGCACAATGACGATCGTGGGCAACGACTGGTCCGGGCTGGACACGCCGCCGTTGGGCGGCTGGCGGCCCGAGCTCACCGTGAGCGTCGTCATCCCCGCCTACGGCAGTCAGCAGCACCTCGACCTCACCCTGGCCGCGCTGAGCCGGCAGACCTACCCGGCCGAACTGCTCGAGGTGATCGTCGTCGACGACGGGTCGCCCAACCCGTTGCGCTTGCCGCAGCTGCGCCCGTCGCGTACACGGATCGTCCGCGCCGAGGGACCAGGCTGGGGTCCGGGACATGCGGTAGCCCGGGGCGTACGTGATGCGGCCGGAGAGATCATTCATCGGCTCGACGCCGACATGGTGCTCTTCCCGGACCATGTCGAGGCCCTGGCTCGCTGGCATCACCTCGTGCCGTACGCGGTATCGCTGGGAATGAAGCGGTTCGCCGACGTGGCGGCGTCGACCGTGACCGCCGCACAGGTCGCCGACGACGCCGCAGGACTGTTCACAACGGACGGAACCGAGCCCCACGACTACATAGAGGACATGTTCCGGCGGACGCGGGATCTGCGGGACGCGGGCTCCGCCGCATTCCTGGCGCATGTGGGCGCCACAGTGGCGGTGCGCCGGGAGCTTTACGAACGGGCCGGCGGATACGATCCGGACCTGCACCTTGGCGAGGATACGGAGTTCGGGTACCGACTGGCCCAAGCCGGCGCGCTGTTCATTCCGGACCGGCAGGCACGGGCCTGGCATGTGGGGCCGACCGCGATGACGAAGCGCGGTGAGCGGCTGCGGCGCTTCAACCGGCCGTTCCTCGCCACGCGCATGCCGGAACCCCGTTGGCTGCGCAAGAACGGCGGCACGTCCTGGGCGGTCCCACTCGTCACGGCCACGGTCGACGTCGACGGCCAGCCGTTGGAACTGGTCCGCGCCTGCGTCGACGGCCTGCTGACCGGAGACATCCAGGTGGTGCTGAGCGGGCCGTGGAATCGGCTTGCCGACGAGCGGCGCGACGTCCTGGACGACCCCGACCTCGATCTGCGCCTGATCAGGGAGACATATCGGGCCGACCAGCGGGTGCGCTTCGTCGTCGAACCGCCCCGGACGGCGTTCCCCGCACCCTTCCTGCTCCGCGTTCCGGCGTACGCCCGGCTGGCGGCGGACACCGTGCCGATGCTGATCGCCGAGGCCGAACGGCACGAGGCGGCGGTCGTGCTTGCCGGTGCGGTCGAGTTGCGGCGTACCGCCGCGGACTCCCGAGCCGCGTGGAGCGGCGCTTCACTCGAACACCGAAAGGTCAGCCCGGCGGCCGCCGGCATCACGGATCTGCGTCAACTCGCCGACGCGGCGCTTGCCGAACTTCTCGTCGACGCCCAGCTGTCAGCGCCCGAACGCTGGACCCCGATGGTCGTCGAAGTCGGTGGAGTACGCACGCTCCTGCGGGCGGCGGCCATGGTGGCTAAGCTCACCGCGATCCGGGCGGCCCGGCAGTTCGGGCGCCGGAACCAGGATCGAAGCTCGGCCGGGCGGGTCCATCACCCGTCCGGGCGTTAGGGAGACCAGATGCCTGTCGGCGACGTCCTGCTGCTACGCGACCAGACCTGGCCGGACGCCGCCGGCGTGTGCTGCTGGCGTAATGCCGTCCGCGCCGCGTTCACGGAGGCGGGAGCAGCCGTCAGCGAAATCGGTGTCGAACCGGCTCCGGCGGCCACCGCGGCCGTCGGTCCTCCGGGCGCCGGTCGCGCCGCTCGGCTGCCCCGCGTCGTACGCCGACCGGCCGGTCTCGCGTACCGAGGCGCCCAGCAGGTCACCAGGGCGGTGCGAGCTGAACTTCAGGCGTACACGGACGACGGGCGCCGGGCGAAGGCGAACCTTCGCCGGCTCGGCGCGGACACGAGCCGGACAGACGTGATCGTCGCGGAATCGGCCGAAGTCGCGGCGGCCGCGCTCGCCGCCGGCGCACCGGGCGGCCGCCTCTGGGTGGCGACGTGGCCTGCGGAACGGTTGCTCGCCGGGGTCGATTCCGGGCCGGCTGCTCAGATCGCCCGGCTCGCGGCGAACATCGCCGGAGTCCTGACCGACTCCGAACTCGCGCGGGAATCGGTCGAGCGCGCCGCGCACGCGACCAGGCTGCGGGTCGAGATCTTCCCGCCGATCGCTGTGGACCGGCCATGCGACGAGTGCTCGCCGGCGGCTGCGCTTCCAGCGCCGGCCGCCCCGTTGGCCGTCTGGCGAGATCTCCGCAATGGACAGACGCTCGGTTCCTACTCCTTCGTCGCGGCCCGCTGGGCTGGTCTGGGCGCCGGGTGGGAGCCGTCGCCGTTGCTCGACTGGGCGCAGGTCGGCCAAGGCGTTTCGCTGTCGGTTCCGGCCGCCGAGCCGCCGGACCCCTGGACAGCTGAGCGCCAGGTGGCCGCAGCTCGCCGAGTTCTGGCCGCGACGCTGCCGGTGCGGACCGGCTCGGGTCGCCGTCGTCGCGTCCTGGTCTCGGGCTACGACCTCAAATTCGCCCGCGAGCTGGCCGGGCGGCTGGCTGCCCATGACGACCTGGACCTGCGGTTAGACAGCTGGCCGTCCCTAGGGCAGCGCTCGCCTGCCACCAGTGGCCTGCTCGCGCAAGCGGACGCGGTGTTCGCCGAATGGGCACGGCCCAGCGCCGTCTGGCTCTCCCAGAACAAGCGGCCCGGCCAGACCCTCATCCTTCGTCTGCATCGTTACGAACTGGATGCTCCCTATCCCCGTGACATCGACATCGATCGGGTCGACGCCGTAGTCCACGTCTCGCCGCCGATCCGCGGCCGTATCCTCGGGGAACTGGGCTGGCCCGCGGACAAGCTGGTCTACATTCCCAACTACCTCGACGTCGATCTGTTCGACCGGCGGAAGGTGCCGGGCGCGCGGTTCGGCATCGGGTTCGTCGGGATGGAGTTCATGAACAAGCGGTTCGATCTCGCCCTCGACGTTCTGGCCGCGGTCCGCCGGGAAGACCCCCGCTTCACGCTCCACGTCCGCTCGGTCATGCCCTGGGACAACGCGTACGCCTGGCCACGCGCCGCCGAGCGGGAGTTCGTCGGCTGGTGCCTGGAGCGGATCGAACGCGATCCGCTGCTCCGGGGAGCGGTCGCTTTCGATCGCCCCGGCGGGGACATGGCCCGGTGGTATCGCAAGGTTGGCCATGTCCTGTCCATGAGCGACATCGAAAGCTTCCATCTGGCGGCCGCCGAAGGCATGGCATCCCGGGCGATCCCCGTGATCCGACCATGGCCGGGTTCCGCCGAGATCTACTCCGCCGAGTGGATTCAGCCGTCCGTCGAAGCGGCGGCCACCGCCATCCTCGCCTCTGCCGACGAGCAAAGCTGGGTCGACCGCGGGGAACGTGCGTACGCCGAGATCCGGGCGACGGCCGACCCGGCCAGGACCGTCGCCGCCTGGGCGGATCTGCTGCACGGCGACGTGGGCGCGGCCCGGCTCAGAGTCGCCCAGCCGGGCTGACCGAGCTGTCGGGCCGTCCGCGATCACCCGAGCCGGCTAGAAGATGCGCCGCACGTAAGGGATTCGCGAGCCGGCGAGGGCGATCACGAAGGACGTGCACAGGACCACGACGTACGTGATGAGCATGACCGCGAACGAGGTGCCCCGGTCCACAATGTCGAACCAGGTGCGCAGCAGGACGAGGACCAGCAGGTGCGTCAGGAAGACGCCGAACGTGGCCTCGGCGAGTCGGCGGAGCACCCTTGCCTGACCCGCGGACAGCTGAATCATGCCGCCGATGCTCAATCCGACCAGATAGACGCAGAACGCCAGCACCGCCGTGACCGGACCGGCGTACTCGACCGGCAGCAACGCCCAGAGCAGCGGAGCGTCCACCCCGGAACCGACCTGCCACGTCAGCTCGGCCGCTCCGAGCACACCGACAATGGTGGCGATCAGGAGTCCGCGTGGCCCGAGCCGCACGTTTCGCAGCGCCCAGCCCGCGAGGAAGTAACCCACGTAGGGCAGCCAGATGGTCAGACTGCCCAAATAGACCTCGTGCGGCGAGTCGGTCAACCGGGACATGTTCGGCACCATGATCAGTGCGATCGACCACAGCATGACGACGCCGGCGAAGATGTACGCCCGTCGCTCGCCACCGTCTCGGAGGAACGCGACCAGGATCGGGGCAAGCAGGTACAGCCCGAGAATCAGCCACAGGAAATAGAGCGCGGTGAAGAATCGGGACTCGATGAACATCGAGCCGAGCGAGGCCAGGGTCAGGTGTTCGCCGAAAATCCACATGCGAACGCCGACCACATAGACGAGATGCCAGGCGATCATCGCCGGCAGGATCTTCGTCAGCCGTCGGCGGTAGAAGGCACCCGGCCCGTCCTGATGCGCTCGCGGGTTCAGCACCAGCGCGCCACTGATCATGATGAACACAGGGACGGCCCAGAAGGAGGCGCGTTGAATCGCCGTCGCGACCCACCAATGCAGCGTGCCCTGGAGTGCCTCGTCCGGACCGAGAACATGGATTGCCACGACGCCGGCGATGGCGACGACCCGTAAGAGGTCCAGCCCCGGCTCGCGGCGGCGTCGGACGTCGTCGACCAAGCTGGTCGAGGCCGCGGAAGTCTTGCCGGTACGACTGCGCGGAACGTTTCCGGTCTCGCTCAGCTCAGCTGGTTGTGCCACGGTGGTCAGAGCCGGTGCGCGGCAGACGTCGTGGTGACCCCACGCGTGTCGAAGAAGCGCTGCGCCATCCCGGCCAGGCGATCGGCGTCGTATACGGCGTGGTTCTGCACCAGAATGACCAGGTCTGCCTGGGCGACGGCCGGCTCCAGCTCGTCTGCCTTCAGCACCTCGACGTCCGGCACCCGCCAGTCCTCGACGTGCGGGTCGTGGTAGGTGAGCTTGGCGCCCAGCCCGCTCAGCCGCTGGGCCAGTTGTACCGCCGGCGACTCTCGTTGGTCGGCGATGTTCGGCTTGTAGGTCACGCCCAGCAACAGCACCGAAGAGCCGTTCGTGGCCTTGCCCGCCTCGTTCAGGATGTTCTGCGCCCGCCGAGCCACATACGCGGGCATCGTCGCGTTGATCTCCTGAGCCAGCTCGACGAACCGGAAGGGGTAACCGAGCTTGGCCCGGACGTTGTGGCTCAAGTAGTTCGGGTCGATCGGGATGCAGTGACCGCCCACGCCAGGACCTGGGTAGAAGGCCTGGAAGCCGAACGGTTTGCTGGACGCCGCGTGGATCACGTCCCAGAGATCGATGTCGAGCTGGTGGCAGAACTTCGCCATCTCGTTCACGAGGGCGATGTTGACGTGGCGGTAGGTGTTCTCCAGGAGCTTGGCCATCTCGGCCTCCCGGGTTCCCTTCGTGCGTACGACCTCGGTCACGAAGGTGCCGTAGAACGCGGCCGCACGCTCGGTGCACGCGGGGGTGTGCCCGCCGACGACCTTCGGAGTGTTGTGCGCGCCGAAGGTGGCGTTGCCCGGATCGATGCGTTCGGGCGAGAACGCGAGGTTGAAGTCCTCGCCTACCCGCAGCCCATTCGCCTCGAGAATGGGACGGACGACGTCGTCGGTCGTCCCCGGGTAGGTCGTCGACTCCAGGATGACGAGCATGCCGGCGCGCAGATTCCGGGCGATCGAACCGGTCGCGGAGGTCACCGCCCGCAGGTCGGGTCCGCCTTCCTCGGAAAGCGGGGTGGGAACGCAGATGACCGCGGTGCCTGCGGTCGCGATCTCGCTCTCGTCGGACGTCGCGCGGAAGCCCTGGGCCACCATGTCTGCGATGTCGTCGTCCGAGAGGTCGTCCACGTGCGACCGGCCCTCGTTCAGGGACTTGACGACCCGGGTGTTCACGTCGAAGCCGAGTACGCGCAAGCCGGCGCGAGTCGCTTCGCGCGCGAGCGGCAACCCGACGTATCCGAGTCCGAGGATGACGACATCGACGGCCATTGGTGCCTCCTTGGACAGTGAATCGACGGCACGCCGTTGACGATTCCCCCGTGCCTGTCTTGCTTGCCTCTGTGAGAGACGCATGCTACCGGCTCCTGAGGGCGGCCGACGCACCCCCCGGGTTCCGGGCACGGCCACTGTGGCAACTGTACGCATTGCCCAATTCGCCCTAGTAGCAGCGGTTTTCTCGGCTTGCCAGTCAGAGCAGCGACTGATCGGAGCGGGCGGTGAAGGCGGCGTGGACCCACCGCCGGGCCCGGCGAATCGCGCGACCGGCACGACTACGGCCGGCCACCGTCCGGACCAGCTGCGCGCCCCGGTGTCGCCGCCGCAGGTCGTCGAGCTCGGCCGTCAGCACCTCGACACGGTCTCGCAAATCGGATTCGATTCGTGACCGCGCCTCGGCGAACCGGGCCTCGACCGAGGCGAGTTCCCGTCGTCGTTCCCGCTCACCTTGCTGGAACGCGGCTCCGGCAGTCAGCCATGCGGCGGTGAGGGCGCTCGTCACCAGGCTGCTGTCGCGTTCGGCGTACGGCCGGTCGGCAGCCGCGAGGAGGTGCAGGGCGGGCCTGCCCCCGACGAGACTCCAGCCCGACCAGGTGACCCCCACAGGCAAGCTGCCGAGCCAACGATGATCGGCGACGCCCGCCGAGTTCGGCAAGGCCGGGACCACGAGGGCGCAGCCGCCGTCCCGGAGGAGGCCGGACGCGCCGGGCAGCGTCCGCGCGAGCCAGCCGCCCGGATCGCCGGCCGGCTCGACGACCACCATGTCGAAGTCCCGGCGGCCGACGGAGTCGACGTCCCCTGCCAGCCATGCCTCGCCGAAAGGCAACCGGAGAGCCGCTGGGACCGACTGCGGGCGCTCCTGAAGAATCAAGAGGCGATCGGGGACGGGCACGGGAACCAGAAGGTCGTCACTCGCCGTCATCGTCGGCGATCCTTCCAGATGTCCTTGCTCGGTCATCTGGCTAGGATGCCGCACGATGCGGGTCACCACACGCCGGGCGGCCGCGAGCAGGCGAGCACGTGCACTGGGTCATCAGGATGCGGGGGAGCATGGAACTCGACAGCACGATGGGGGAGCGCTCGCATCGGGACGCCATTGCCCCTGGCCTGACCGTTGTGGTGACCGCCGTGGAAGCGGCATCGCCCATCCTGGCCGATCTCCGTCGACAGACGTTGGATCCGGCCTTGATCGAGACGATTCTGGTCCTGGCCGGACGACTCGACCCGGATTCGTGGACCGCTCATGCGGGAACCGACGGCGCCCCGGGGCTCCGGGTCCTGCACGCGCCCAACGCCGATCAACGTCACGCCGAGGAGCTCGGCCTGGCTGCCGCGACCAGGCAGTTCGTTGTCTTCGCCACGGGGGTCGATTCGGTCGGCGAGCGGTTTCTCGCCGCACTCTGGGAAGCCGCCGGGCCGGACCGGGTCGCAGCCGCTCCGATCACCCCGGCGGATGGGCCGGACATCCCGTACGGCAAATGCCTGCCGACCGCCTTGGCACGCGCGAGTGACCGGCCCGCCGATGCGACCGGTGCCGCACTCGTGCTCGCTGCCCTCCAGGTCGAACACGGCCTACCCGTCCGCGAGGTGGCCGGGGTCGATGCCGCGTACGCCCCCGCCACGTCCCGCACGAGCTTCGCGGATTCGGTCGTCGAACCGGTGCGAATCATCGAGCTGATCCAGGCGTACGGCGGGACCGATCGGCCGCGCCGGGACGCCGTCGCCCGAATGGCGGATCACGAAGGGACCCGCATCGGGGAGTATCTCCTCCGGCACCCCGACGATCGAGACAAGGTAGTCGCGCTCCTCGATGCCAGTACCGCGGCTGACATGCCGTACGCCGCCGTCAACCGGGTGCCGGCGGCGGCCCTGGCAGTCGCGTTCGCCTTCCCGCCGTACACCGAGACGAGCGCCGTCGTCGCGGCCAAGCGGTTGCGGGAGTCCGGCGAGGTGTACGACGTGATCAGCAACCGGATGCAGGGTGTGCGTCAGGTGGATCCCACGACGGTCCGGATCGCCGGCCCGTTCACGGCCCGGACGGCGGAACTGCCGACCCCGACGTATTTCGCGCCGTGGAGTTCGATGGAGGAGTTCGCCCGCCGGGGACTCGCCGTGATTCGGGAGTGGCGTACCGGCCTGGGGCCATACCGCACGGTCTACAGCCGGGCACACTTCGCGGCCTCCCACGTGCTCGCGGCGGCGTACAAGCTGACCTCGCCGGCTACCTTCTGGCGCGCGGAGTTCTCCGACCCGTTGTCGCGCGACGTCAACGGAGCGGAGCGGGGGGAGCGCGTCGGCCGTACCGCCTTCGCGCGGGCGCTGCTGAAGCGGCTGCGCGCGCAGGGACTTCCGATGCCTCGGGGCCGGAACGCCTTCGCGTGGTGCGAGCATCTGGCGTACGTCCTCGCCGACGAACTGGTCTTCACGAACGCGTATCAACTGGATTACATGCTCGGCTACTGCCCGGACCCCAGGACTGTGGCGCTGGTGCGGCGCAAGGCGGTCATCCGTCCACAGCCGACTCTGCCCGACGCCTTCTACCGGATGGTCGCCTGGCCTTATCCGCTGGCCGCCGACCGCGTACACATCGGGTACTTCGGCAATTTTTATGCTAATCGTGGCATTGACGACGTCCTTCGGGCGATGGCCGAGGCGGATGACGCCCAGAGCCGCCGGATCGTGCTCCATGTCTTCACGAAGAATCCAGACGAAGTCGCCCGTCGAGCACGGGCGCTCGATCTCGCCGACCGGGTGCACGCGAACGCGTACCTCCCCTATCTGGCGTTTCTGAACCTGGCCGTTCGGCTCGACTGTCTCCTGGTGAACGACGCCGACACAGTGCAGACGCACGGTGCGGTGAACCCCTATCTGCCCTCGAAATGGGCCGATTACGCCGGAAGCGGGCGCCCGGTTTGGGGCCTGGTCTCGCCCGGAAGCGCGCTGAGTGAGCAGAGCCTGATGTATCGGTCGCCGCTGGGCGACGCGGCTGCGGCGAGGGCGGTGCTGACCCGGATCGCGGCCGCAGGAAAGTGACCGCGAGACCTAGTTCGGGCCGGTTCGGTCGTGTTGACCTGGTGGTACGACCCGACTAGTCTTCGCTCGGCGTTTGCCGGGTTGAACGGGGTGGTAGGTAATGGCGGCGACGAATGCCCATGAGGACGCCGGAGCGTTGACCGATGTGGTGAAGGGATGGTTGACCTCCCATTTGCCCACCGGTGCCATCGTGCAGGTGGGCGGCGGGGACGCGGTCGTTCCACCCGGGCCGGGCACGAAGGTCGTCCAGGTCGATCAGCTGGCGAACGCTCTGGAATACGTCGCGATGTTCGATCACGCGGTGGTGACGGGGATCACCGAGCAGCACGGAGACCCGGTTGCGATGATGCGCCGGCTTCACACCGCGCTGAAGCCGGAAGCGGTTCTGTTGGCCGTCCTGCCGTTCGGGGCGACCGACGCGCCGACGCGTGTCCCGTTCTATCAAGGCTCCGTCCGCGGGCTCGTCGAGCCGTTGTTCCACATCAGCGAAATGGCGGTGCTGGACGGGCGGATCGTGCTCGTCGCCCAGCGGCGCGATCAACCTGACGGGGCGGTCGCGCTGACGCTGTCGGCCGATGAGATCGCCTTCCGGGACCACGAGAGGCGGCTAGCCGAGCGGATGCGCGGGCTCGCCGGACAGATCGTCCAGGCCGGTGCCCGTTATCGAGGCGCGATGGCCCGGGTGGAGAAGTCTCAGTCCGAACTGCAGCGGGTCACGCGAGAGCTGGCCCAGCTCCGGGCGCGGGTACGCCGGCTCCGCCCGATCTACGCACTGCCATTGGCGGCCTACCGCCGGGTGAAATCGCTCAAGACCACCGCCCAGAGCCGGCTCGCTCCGACCCTCCCGGCCCTGTCGTCGGCGAACTCGAGCCCAGCCGCGAAGTCAGTGTCCGGTTCGGCGGCGCCGGCCGGTGCCGCGTCCTGGATGGACACTCTGCGGGACGGGTTCGAGCAGTGGCTCGCCGCCGCCCGGTCGGCACCCGGTGACGAGGTCGTACTGATGTTCTCCGGGACCACCTTCGTCCAGGAGGCGCGAGCGAACCGGCCGATTCGCCTCACCCGCGTCTACCTGGAGCGCAACTGCCCGGTCTTTTTCAACTATTACCGGTGGAGCGAGAAGGACCCGCTGCCCGACCATCCCGATCCGCTTCTCTTCCAGAGCCCGATCGACGCGACGCCGAAATTGCTGGACGAGCTCATCACCGCGGACTTCGGCGGCAAAAAGAAGATCTTCTTCGCCTCGTTCCCGCACGAGGTCATGGTTCGCTATCTGACGCTGGCCGCTCAGCATGGCTGGGTGACGGTGTACGACGCCCGAGACGACTGGGAGGAGTTCGCCAAGGTCGGAATGGCGAAGTGGCACCACCCCGGCTACGAGCGATACATCGCCGCCCACGCCGACATCGTCTCGGCTGTTTCCCGGCCGCTTGCCCGTAAGATCTCCGCCCTTGCCGGCGGGCGCGAGGTGCACGTCAACGCCAACGCCCTGGATCCGAAGTTCCCGCGTCCGCGAGGCCGCCGTGATGCGAGCCGGACCACCGTCGGCTACTTCGGGCACCTCACGGACAAGTGGTTCGACTGGCCGTTGGTGATCGCAGCGGCGCAGCGGTATCCCGAGATCACCTTCGAGATCGCCGGGCATGGTGCGCCGACACTGGACCTGCCTCGCAACATCCGGATGCTCGGCCTCCTGGGCCACCAGGATCTAGCCGAACACAGCCTGCGATGGTCGGCCGCGCTGATCCCGTTCAAGAACAGCCCGCTGGCGGACGCGGTCGACCCGATCAAGATCTACGAGTACCTGCACCTCCGGCTGCCCGTGCTCGCCAGTTACTTCCCGCAGTGTCGGGACTATCCGGGCACAGTGATCACCGAAGGGCGGGACGAGTTCCTGGAGATGCTGCCCAAGGTCGCGGCGATGAGCGTAGCGGAGGACGAGATCGTAAGCTGGCTCGCCGAGAACACTTGGGAGAAGCGCGTCGACACCTATTCGGCCCAGGCCGGCGACGTCCGCCGACAAGGCCGCAAGGGCGCCATGGCACTGCTGGAGGACGTCAAGTGACCCGGCCCCGGATCGTCTTCTGCTATCGGTACGGACTGCTCGGCGGGGTCTCCGCGCAGCTTCTCAACCGGTATCCGGCCATGTCGCAGTTCTTCGACGTCACCGTGGTCTACGAACAGGACTACGGCATGGCGAGCCGATTCCCCGCGGGCGCGGCGGTGGTCGCGCCGACCCAACGTGATCGCGAGGCGGCCCTCGCCCAGGCGAACGCCGACATCGTCGTCGTTATCGACAGCCCAAGCTTCATCGACGCCTGGCGTACTGCGGGCAAGCCTGGCCGACTGGTGCTCGAGGTGCACACGACCACCGCCAACGTCAGCTACCTGCGCGATCGGGACCAATTCGCCGACGTCTCCCACATCATCACCGTCAGCCAGTACATGGACGAGCTGCTGCGGAGCCACCGCATGCAGGAGATCGCGCCGATCTCGATCGTGCCGAACTGCCTCGACGACATGTGGCGGCAGCCCACGGTGCCGACGATCATGGACGGGCACCCGCTGGTCTGGGTCGGCAAGCTCGACAGCCACAAGCGCTGGCGGACCGCTGTCGATCTCATGGATCAGGTCGCCGAAGGGGAGCGCGACGGGCTGATTCCGATGCTTGTCGGCGGGCTCACCTCGCCGGTGGCTGAGGTGGCCGCTCTCACGACGCGGCTGGCCACGTCGACGGGGCTGGCGAACGCGGTCTGGTGGCCGCGCGTGGAGTACGACCGGATGCCCGCTCTCTACACTTCGGTGGCCGCCAGTGGCGGTGTCCACATCTGCACCAGCATCAACGAGTCATTCGGCATGGCAGTCGCGGAGTCGGTCGTCCGCGGATGCCCGGTCATCGCGCCGGCCGTCGGCGCGCTTCCCGAAATTCTTCCGGCTGCCGCGCTTTACGAAGCCGAGGACTTCGGCGCCGCCCGCGAGAAGGTACGCCGTGCGCTTCACGACCAAGCGTTCCGGGCCGAGCTTCTCTCGACGGCCGACCGGTTGCGGGAGCTGACCGTGCCGGGCCGGGCGGCGGAACTGTATGCGCAGATCGTCGAGAAGATCCTCGGCAGCCCCGTGCCCAGCCGTTGATCAACCGCTCCTAAGGAGAAGCCGTGCGTTCCAAAGCGCTCATCCTCGTCGCCGCGCTGGCTTCGGGGGCTGTGGTGTTCGCCGTGCCGACCGACTGGCGTGCCCCGGTGCTCGTGGCCCTGGCCGTGCTGGCCTTCGGGCTGTACGCGGTGCGCGAGCGGGCTGCGCTGCGGGCGCTTCGTGATGTGGGGCAACGTCAGTCGGATCGGGTCAACCGGGATGCCGGCCAGTTGCGCATCGCGCTGGCTGAACAGGGGGAGAAGCTGGACGCGCAGGCCGTCCAAGCCGCCCGGATCGAGAAGGCGGTCGCCCAGACGACGGCGCTCGGCAAGGAGATCGCGTCCCTGCACGTGGCGGCGACCAACGAGACGCTTGCGGCGCTGCGCGGCCACGAGGAGGAGAACCGCAAGCGGCTGAACGGCTTCGAGGAGATCCTCGGCCGGTCGGAGAAGCAGCTGGCCGGCCTGCTGTCCAGCGCGGAGGCCCGGCGGCTCAACAGCGGCGTCCTGCAAGGGCTCGAACGTGAATTCCGACAGGTGGAGGCGCTGCTCAATCTCTACGCCACCGTGACGGTCCGGGAGCCGTTGCCGCCGTCACGCAAGTGGGCCATGTCGCCGGATCTGCTGGCCTATCTCGTCTCTCTCGTGCAGGTGCGCAAGCCTTCGCTCATCGTCGAGCTCGGCAGTGGGCTGTCGAGCGTGTGGCTCGGCTACGCGCTGGAGAAGAGCGGTCACGCCGGCCGCCTGATCTCGATCGAGCACGACGCGGAGTTCTTGGCGAAGACCCGCCGGATGCTGGCCGACCATGGACTCGACCACCTGGTGGAACTCCGGCACGCGCCCCTGTCCGAGCTGACCCTCGACGGCGAAAGCTGGCCGTGGTACGACCGTGCGGCCTTCGCGTCGCTCAGCGGTATCGACTTGCTCATCGTCGACGGACCGCCGGCCGCGACCCGAGACCATGCGCGCTACCCGGCGCTGCCCGTTCTCTCGGAGCAGTTGGCTTCGGACGCGGTCGTCATCATGGACGACTGTGTGCGCCAGGAGGAGACGGATATCGTGAGTCGCTGGCGCGACGCCTATCCCGGCTGGAACCTCGAGGTGCTCCCGCACGAGAAGATCACTTCAGTTCTCATCCGGTGAGTTGCCGCAGAAACGCGAATGGAGGCCGAGCGGCCTCCATTCGCTTGTGGATGTTCGGATCAGCTGGGCGCGGTCGTCACCTTCGCGGTGGCGGCGTGCGCCTGGCCCGCGGCCATCAGCTCCGAGACGGTCACGAACTCGTAGCCTTGCGCTTTGAGCTTCTCGATGATGTCCACAAGGCGGTTCAGGAAGGGCGGATCGATGCCCGGAGCCACCGCGTCGTGTGCGAGGAAGATCGTTCCCGGGACCATGTTGTCCACGACGAAGGGGATGACCGCGTCCGGCTTCTCGACGAAGTCTTTCTCCGTCACGCCCTGCGACCACATGATGAAGTCATAACCGAAACGGTCCGCTGCGCGCATTGTGAGGGTGCCGATGTGGCCGAACGGCGGGCGGAAGATCTTCGGCTCGATGCCGAGGTGCTTGACGATGCTTTGGTGGCTCTTGGAGATCTCGTCGAAGTTGCCCTGCCAGTCCAGGGTACTGAGATCCTTGTGCGACCAGGTGTGGTTGCCGACTTCGTGACGGTCGAGCCGACCTTCGATCAGCCCGGCGTTGGCTTCCAACCGTGAGCCCACGAGGAAGAAGGTCGCCGAGACGCCGGTCTTGTCCAGCGCGTCGAGTACGAGGGGCGTGGCGTTCGGAACAGGCCCGTCATCGAACGTGAGGGCCACCAGTTTCCGCGACGACTCCACCGACCAGATCAGCCTGGCCTGTCCGCTGATTTTTACGACGGTCGGGCTCAAGCTCGGCTCGGCGGTCGTCGCCGGATTCTGCTTGCGAAGCCGATCCCACAACATGACTCCCCCTGCTCCCGCTGCACCCGCGAAGGACAGCTTTCCCAGCTGTAGCAACGCCCCGCGGCGGCTGGTCGATGACGCAGACAACTTAACGCCTCCCGTGTAAGCGAACCACCCGCGGATCGCCGTACGTTCTCATCGCGCCGACGCCTCGGACATCAGTTCGTCCCGCAGGATCTTCGCGATTCGTGGCCCTGCTTGGCCGTCCCACAGCGGCGGGACGGTCCACGTCGTCGCCCGTCCCGTGGCCAGGACACCCGCCACCACCGCCGGCAGCTCCTCCCGGGTGACCAGGCGGTTGGTCCCGTGACTGATCGTCACGGGACGCTCGGTGTTGGGACGCAGGGTCAGGCAGGGGACGCCGAGCATGGTCGTCTCCTCCTGCACGCCCCCGGAGTCGGTGACCACCGCGTCCGCACCGCGGACCAGCCCGAGGAACTCCACATATCCCAGTGGGTCGACCACGCGGAGCCGGGGATGTGCCAAGAGGCCGGCCTCTTCTAGGCTGGCACGTCCACGGGGATGCAACGGCAAGATGATCTGCACTTGATCCGCCACCGAGTGCAAAGTCTTCACCAGGGCTTGCGCGTCCGCCGAATCGTCCACGTTGCCGGGCCGGTGGAGCGTTGCGACCACGTAGGACCCCGTCAGGTCGTGCGTCGTCCGCGCGGCCTCGGCGTCGAAGTTCTCCAGGTTGGCCAGCAAGGTGTCGATCATCGGGTTGCCGACCAGGTGGATCTTGCCTGGATCCACCCCTTCGTTGCCGAGGTGGGCCACCGCGTCCGGGCTGGTAGCGAAGAGCACGTCGCTCAGCCGGTCGGTGACCAGCCGGTTGACCTCCTCCGGCATCGTCATGTCGAAGCTGCGGAGGCCGGCCTCGACATGAGCCAGCCGTACGCCGAGCTTCGCGGCGACGAGGGCGGCGGCCAGAGTGGAGTTGACGTCGCCGTAGACGACCGCGAACGCCGGCTGGAGCTCGACGAAGAGGTCTTCCAGCGCGGTCAGCAGGGCGGCGGTCTGGCGTCCGTGGGAGCCGGAACCCACGCCGAGGTCGTAATCCGGACGGGGCAGGCCGAGCTGTCGAAAGAAGACCGCGGACATCTTGTCGTCATAGTGTTGTCCGGTGTGCACCAATCGCTGGTTGACACCGACCGCGCTCAACGCCCGGATCACCGGCGCGGCTTTGGGGAAATTCGGCCGCGCGCCGGTGATGTGCAACACAAGATCAGACATCGGTGACCTTTCAAACGGGGGCGGAGCAGTGACTGTGCCACCGCGTCCGGCTGCGAAGCATGCCAGACGACGTGCCTCGTTGTCATGCCCGGCAGACAAAGGCCACTAATACGGTCAGGTGCCCGTCCATTCGGACAAGCTGGGCTGGCCGGAAGTGTTACGTCGCCGGCAAGTGGTGGCGTTCGGTATCCGCCTTCTGGCACGCTCTAGCAACGTGAGGAGTCAGCAGCCGGGCGCGACGCTCTCCGTCGTCGTCCCCGTCTATCGAGTCGAGGCATATCTGGAGCAATGCCTCGATTCGGTGCTTTCTAATCCCACATCGGACATTGAAGTCATCGCCGTCGACGACGCGTCACCCGACGGCTGTGGTGCGATCCTCGACCGGTACGCCGAAGGCGACGATCGGCTGCGAGTGCTGCACCTGCCCGTGAATCGTGGCCTCGGGCAAGCCCGGAACGCCGGGATGGACGAAGCCCGTGGCCGCTATATCTGGTTCGTGGACTCCGACGATTGGCTGCCGGCTGGTGCCGTCGAGGCGGTCCTGGAGAAATTGCGCCGCAGTAGCCCGGATCTCCTCATCATCGACCACGCCGAGGTTCTTCCCGGCGGCCTGCTGGTCCGGCCGCGGCTGGCCGACGTCCTCGACGACGCCACGGCTCCGCTCCGGCTGTCGCAACGACCTGAACTGCTGCGGCTGGCCCAGTCGGCGTGCACGAAGATCGTCAGCGCCGATTTCGTGCGCTCGCAACGTCTACGGTTCCTGCCAGGCTGGTACGAGGACAGCTACTTCAGCCATCTGGCGCTCATCGCGGCGGGTGAGATCGACGTCCTCCCTGAGTACGCCTACTGCTACCGGCTGCAGACGCCGGGCAGCATCACGAACTCCTTGAGTGCACGGCATTTTGAGGTTTTCGACCAGTATGCGCAGCTTTTTGCGGCGGTGGACGCGCTTCCGAATGTGCCTGACCAGGTGCGGGCGGAGTTGTTCCGCGTCATGCTCAATCATTACCTGGTCATTCTCGGCAATCGCTGGCGGCTTCCACCGAGTGAGCGGCGGCGGTTCTTCGCGCGGATCGTCCATGAGTACGCCGCCCGCCTTCCCGCCAATGGCTATGCCCGTCCAGAGGGTGCGGACGCGATGAAGCACTGGCTCGTCCGGCGCGATGCGTTCTCGATCTACGAAAGCATGCGCCGCGCGAACGTCTTCCTCGCCCGGCAGGCCACGGGACGGCTTGATGAGAGTCCCCATCCCGAGTTGATGCCGGATACACGGCGCCGGCTCGAGGACGGGTCGTCCTCGATCATCCGAACGGCGGCACCTCGCCAACGATTGGATGATGGCCCGTGGTCGTCCCCTCTCGCGCATACGGGTCCTCGGGTTCCCGCACCTGACGAGCCACAGCGCGATCAGTAGTATGGCGCAGCGCCTACCTGGGACTCGTTGCTCGGGCAGGTGTTTGCCATCGCTCGACGGGGGTTATTGGTGAAGGTTCTCATCACCGGCGGAGCCGGTTACATAGGAAGCACCATCGCGTCGGCGCTGGTGGATCACGGCCTCGTGCCGGTCATATTGGACAACCTGACGACCGGCCGGGCCGACTACGTGCGCGATCGCCTGTTCTATCGGGGATGCATCTCCGACGGCGCGCTCGTCGACCAGATCTTCGCCGAGCATCCCGACATCTATGCCACCATCCACTGCGCCGGGCTCATCGTGGTGCCGGAGTCGGTCCTTCAGCCGCTGCGGTACTACCGCGAGAACGTCGCGAAGACGGTCCAGCTCGTGGACCATTTGCTGCGTAACGACTGCCGTCGATTGGTGTTCAGCTCGTCGGCCGCCTGTTATGGAGCTGCCAGCGGCGAGGCGGTCGACGAATGGTCGCCCACCGCCCCCAACAGCCCATACGCCCAGACCAAGGCGATGGCGGAGAGCATCCTCAGTGACCTCGCCGCGGCTGGAGCGCTGTCGGCGATCTCGCTGCGCTACTTCAACCCGATCGGCGCCGATCCACAGATGCGGACCGGTCTGCAGATCCGCAACCCGAGCCATGTGCTCGGGAACCTCATTCGCGCTTGGGAGCGGGGCGAGCGGTTCACCATCACCGGTATCGAGTGGCCCACCCGTGACGGCTCCGCGATTCGCGACTACGTCCACATCTGGGATCTGGCCGAAGCGCATGTGGCCGCCGTCCGGGAGTTCGACGCTGTCGCCGGCAAAGCCAACCGCGTACATCAAGTCATCAACCTCGGCAGCGGACGGGGCACCACGGTTCGTGAACTCCTCGCCGCATTCGAGCACGTCACCGGGGCACGGCTGACTCTGCGAGAGGACCGGCCCCGGCCGGGTGACACAGCCGGGTCCTTCAGCCGCAACGATCTCGCGCAGCGCCTGCTGGGCTGGCGGCCGAAGTTCACCACGGAGGAGGGCATCCGGCATTCGCTCGAGTGGCGTGCGATCGACGGCCATTTGAACCTGGGCGCCCCGGCGTGACGGTGGCCGACATCTAGCCTTGTCGGCAGGACATCCCCTCGGCCTGTGGACGGAAGATTGATGAGCGATCGGCTGACCCGCACACGACGCGTCTTCGCGCCTCGTGGTGGTTACTACCAAGGGGGCTCGCAGACATATCGCCCGGGCGACGGCCTCGGCAGCCTGCCAAAGCTGCTGCCGACGGAGATCTGGCGATGGGTTCGGTCGCATCGGTTGTTCGTGGCGCTGTTCGCGGTGGGGGCGTTTGTTCGCTTTCTGGCGATCATCGGCAATTATCCGATCCTCTGGTTCGGCGGAGACTCGGATCTCTACGTCCTCGTCGCGGCGAACGTCTATCCGCCGGCGGGTAACCCGGCCGGCTATGGCCTGGCACTGCGGCTGCTGAGGCCGTTCCACAGTTTCACCGTGGTCGCGTTGGCGCAGCATCTCGCCGGGCTGCTGGTCGGCCTGGCCATCTACCTCCCCCTGACCAGGCTTGAACGCATCGGCAGACGGCGGGTGTACCGCCTGCCCCGGTGGGCGGCCGCGCTGTTCGCCGCGCCCGCGATGCTCGACGCGTACCAGATTCAGCTCGAACATCTCATCATGTCGGAGGCCATGTTCGGCTTCTGCGTGGTCATCGGCGTGATCCTGGTGATGCAGGCGAGGATCGGGTCCTACTGGGCCGCCACGACCGGTCTTGTGCTGCTGTCCATCGCCTCCGTCACCCGCACGATCGGCCTGCCGATCCTCCTGCTCGCCATAGCGAGCCTCCTGCTCAAACGGGTGGGCGTCCGGGTTCTGGCGGTCGCCGCCCTGGCCGCCGCGCTGCCCCTCATCGGCTACGCCACCTGGTTCGACAACTATCACGGCCGATTCGCGCTGTCCGGAGTGGACGGACTGTACCTGTGGTCGCGGACCGCCGCCTTCGCGGACTGCGCACAGCTCAAGCTCTCCGACGCCGAGCGCCTGTTATGTCCGGATCACGTGCCGCAGGAGATCCGCGATCAACATCCACCGGCGTCGCTGTGGTTATGGAGCGACTGGTCGCCGCTTCGACAGCTGCCCTCGACGATGGACGAGGATGTTCGCAACGAACTCGCTCGACAGTTCGCCATCAAGGTGATCCAGCAGCAGCCGGTGGACTACGCCATCGCCGTCATCAAGGACTTCTCCCTCTCGTTCCACTGGGAACGAGCGCCTCATCCTGGCGAATCTACGCTGGTGTACTACCGTTTCACCCGAAACGACCAGCCGCTGCCGGTCGACCACTCGTCCGGCAGCCTGTCCGTACGCGAACTGGCGGAGCTCTACGCACCGATGGACGGCACTCATGTTCGCCAGCCGGTCGCGAACTGGCTTTACGCGTACCAGAGTATTTTCGCGACCCGCGGGCCGATGCTAGCCCTGCTGCTGGCGGCGGGCCTGGCCGGAATCGCCCGGCGATGGCGGCGGTGGGGCGGCGAGGCGTTGCTGCCCTGGGTCTGTTCGATGGCGCTGTTGGCAGTACCGGTGATGACAGCGGATTTCGACCACCGATACGTACTGCCGGCGATACCGCTTGCCTGCCTAGCGGCGGGGTTGGCGACCAGAGGCCGGCTGTCGGAACTCGCGTCGGCCAAAGCCGCCCACCCCGTCAAAGGCCCGGCCCTCACCCGGGCGAACCACGGGTAGGGCCGGGCAGTACGTCAACGCGCCGGTGGGGGAGCCCAGGGGTTGTCGTTGGTGGTCTTGGGTGAGTCGTCGTCATCGGGCCAGGCGAAGGCGGGTGGCGGGGCCGGCTGACCCGGTTGCGTCGGCTGACCCGGCTGACCCGGCTGGGCCGGATAGCCCGGCTGACCTGGTTGGGCCGGATAGCCTGGATAGCCCGGCTGGGCCGGATGACCCTGCTGGGCCGGATAGCCCGGCTGGGCGGGCTGACCCGGTTGGGCCGGCTGACCCGGTTGGGCCGGATAGCCCGGCTGGGCGGGGTAACCCGGTTGCGCCGGATGACCCGGCGGGCCGGGCGGCGCCACCTGCTGTCCGCCAGCACCGGGGAGGGTCGAGGGCAGCGGCGTCGGGTGTTGCTGGTTCTCCGGCCGGTTCTCGCTGGCTGAAGGACCACCCGGGCCGTTCGCCGTCGGCGGCGCGGATTCCGGCATGGGCGGAGCCGTCCTGGGCAGCTGCACCGGCGGATGTGGCACCGGTACGCCCGGGGGAGCCTGCTCGGGGATCTCCAGGATGGTGGGTGGCGGGGAGGGGCGGTTGGGCTCCGACGGTTCGACCGCCGGATACGCGGCCGTCGGATAATGCCCGTAGCCACCACCGCCCGAGACCGAGTAGGCGCCGGGGTCGGAGATCGGGGCGAACGGGTTCACCGAGACCGGCACCAGGAGTTCGGGCATCTGCTTGTTCGTGCGATCCCGGCGCCGCATCAGTATGACGGTGATGAGAATTCCGAGCAGCAGGCCGCCGACCGTGGTGATCGCGATGATGACCGTCGTCGACACGCCCGGGGTCTCGCCGCCTTCGATGGCAAGGCGGCTGACGGCGAGCGCCCGGTACCGGGTGGCCGTGGTGTTCGTCCGCTGAACCGCGGTCACGAGGTCGAACTTCTTGATGGCATCGCGATACCGGCCGGCAAAGTAGTCGTCCAGCGCCTCGCGGTAGACGCGATCGGTCTGGCGGAGGCTGTTGTGGATACCGAGCGCCGAGAGGGCGGTCGTGACCGCCGCGCCGTCGTTGGCGGTGTCGAACCAGAGCGTCTGCCCGATCATCTTCCCGTCGTTGTCGACGAGCGCGCCGCCCCGCATCTCCGCCGATGGCAGGTTGCTGTCGAAGGTGAAGGTCGGCGGCTCATGGTCACCCTCGGTGCCGGCGATGCGGACGGAATGCTCGGTGACGGCGAAGGACGGCCCGGTCCCAGAGGTCGGGGCGTACCCGACGGCCACCGCGGTCGAGCCGGGTTTGAACGAGGTCGGCGGCGCTCCGATCTCGATCGTGGGCATGTCGCCCCCGGGAATCGTGATCGAGGTCAGGCCGCTGTCCAGATCCTGCGGCGCGGGCGCCTCCATCTGGATGGCCGGCGTCGCGGTGAACCCCGCGGTCGCGGGGCCCGGCTGCACGAACAGCTGCCGGGCCGGGTCGGCGTTGACCGTCTGCTCGGCGGTGAACAGACGGGTGGCCATCATCTGGTCGATGTTGGTCGTGCGCCGCGACTCGGGCAGCTTGCCCGCAGCGATCAGCTCAAGCGTGTAAGTGTGAAACGCCAGGCGGGTGATGCGTTCGCGGGACGGTGTCAGACAGTATCTGGTCGAGACCGCGATGCCTGAGGGGTCGACTACGACCGCGCTGCAGATGATCGAGAACTTGACCGCTCCGTCGGCGATCGGCTTGCCTGCTTTGTCGCGGATCACGCCCTGGAGCGTCAACTCGGTGAAGACGATTGCCGGCTCGGCGATCGCCTGAGCGCGTTCCTCCAAGGTGTAGGCGGGCGTGGCATATGCGGCGCTGCGCGAGATGGGCATGGGAAGAACCACGCTGAGCAGTACAGCTGCCGCGGCGAGCATCGCGCCGGTACGGCGCGACGGTGCTCGGCTTGAAGGCATTCGAGCTCCCGGGGTGGGATGAGGCGATTGCGTCGCCGGTATTCTAGGCGTAGCCGCACCGTCGCTGCTCGTCGATGTCGCGTCGATCGAAGACGGGGAGGACGGCGACGAGTCAGTGGCCAGGAGCGACCGCGCTGATGATCGCACTCGCCAGCTGATCGAGATACGCCGGTTCGCCGGAGCCCCGCATGACGGCGGTCCGCCAGTAGACGGGGCCGACGAGGAGGTCGGTGACCAGATCGGGGTCTGTCCCGGTCGGCAGCTCCCCGCGCGCGATCGCCCGGTTCACCAGCAGATCGCTCGTCTTGTGCTGGTAGGACCGAATGACGTCGTGCAGGGTCTGGTGGACGCGCGGGTTCCGGGCGGCCTCCGCGAGGAGGTCGGGCACGATCTTGGCGGCCAAGGGATGGGTGAGGGCGCGGCCGACGAGCGTCACGACCAGCCGCACGTCGCCATGCAGCGTTCCCGTGTCCGGTAGCGCGATGTTCTGTTCGAGGGCGCTGGTGACCAGTTCCAGAACCATGTCTAGTTTGGAGTCCCAACGCCGGTAGACGGCCGATTTCGTCACGCCGGCCCGGCGAGCCACCCGCTCGATGGACAGGCGTCCGAAACCGACCTCGGAGAGCTCCTGGAGCAGCGCCGCGGTGACCGCCGCAGTGATCTCCGGGCGCAGTACGGCGGCCCCGGCGGGTGGGCGCTTGCTCGTGGTCACGCGGGGACTATACCGCTACGACGATACGGTTGCGTCGCGACGTAAGAGTGGCTAGTCTCCTCCCCGGCGCTCGTCGGGGCGAGCCGGAGCCGGACGATGGGGGATGAGATGGCCGATCTGGTGATAGCTCGGCAAGAGAACGATTCTCCACTCCGCGACTTCGCTGCGCGGCACGGCCTCCACGAGTCGGGTCTGCGACCGTCACTCCCGGCGTACGCCCGGGAGGTGTTCGCGTATCGGCACTTCATGGCGGTCTATGCCAACGCCAAGGTGGTCGCGGGGTTCGGGCAGACGCGGCTGGGCCGGTTGTGGCAGGTGATGACACCGGTGATCAACGCCGGCGTCTACTACCTGATCTTCGGCGTCGTGATCAACACTCGAGCCGGAGTGCCGAACTTCATCGCTTACCTGTGCGTGGGATTGTTCGTCTTCAACTTCAGCCAGACGGTGGTGCAGCAGGCAGCCCAGGCCATCTCCGGCAATCTGGGACTCCTGCGAGCGCTGCGGTTCCCGCGCGCCTCGTTGCCGATCGCCGCGGTCTTGTCGCAGATGCAGCACATGGCGGCGGCGATGGTGGTTCTCGCCGGAATCGTCCTGCTGAGCGGGGAGCCGCTTACGTGGCACTGGCTCCTGCTCGTCCCGACGCTGATCCTGCAGAGCCTGTTCAACACCGGGCTGGCCCTCGTCGTCGCCCGGCTCGGTGGCCGTACCGCCGACCTCAGGCAAGTCATCCCGTTCGTGATGCGGACCTGGATGTACGGTTCGGGGGTCTTCTACAGCGTCAACAACTTCGCCGAGAACCTGCCCGCGGCACTCGCGACGGCAGTGCGGGTGAATCCCCTGCTCGTCTATGTCGAGTTGGCGCGCGACGCGCTCGTCGAATCGTCGCCGCTCTCCTCGTCGAGGCCGGTGCTCTGGGCACTGGGCGTCGGCTGGGCGCTGGTGGTGGCGTTGGGCGGATTCATCTTCTTCTGGCACGGGGAGCAGACCTATGGCCGCGGTTGACATCTCCTCAGTGGAAACGGCGTACGCCCCGCCGCCGCTCGATCCCACCCGGAAACCGACGGTCATCGTCGATGACCTGCACGTCGTCTATCGGGTGAGCGCCGGTGCCAAGTACGACAGCAGTCCCGTCGCGGGGCTTCGGCGGCTCGTGAACCGTACGGCGTCGCCTTCGATGCGGGAGGTGCACGCGGTCAAGGGCGTCAGCTTCGTCGCCTACGAGGGCGAGGCGATCGGCCTCATCGGCACGAACGGCTCGGGCAAATCCACCCTTCTCCGGGCGATCGCCGGGCTCCTGCCGCCCGAGCGCGGTCAGGTGTACGCGAAGGGCCAGCCGTCCCTCCTCGGGGTGAACGCGGCGCTGCTGAACGAGCTGTCCGGCGAGCGCAACGTGGTCCTCGGCTGCCTCGCGATGGGAATGTCCCTTGCTGAGGTCCGCCGGCAGGTGCCGGAGATCATCGAATTCTCCGGCATCGACGACCGGGGCGACTTCTCCTCATTGCCGATGAGTACCTACTCGTCGGGAATGGCCGCCCGGTTGCGGTTCGCCATCGCGGCGGCCCGGAAGCACGACGTCCTCTTGATCGACGAGGCGCTCGCGACCGGCGACGCTGAGTTCCGGCAGCGCAGCGAGCAGCGAATGCAGGAACTGTGCGCCGGAGCGGGCACGATCTTCCTGGTCAGTCACCAACTCAGCACCATCCGGGCGATGTGCGACCGGACGCTCTGGCTCGACTCCGGTGTCCTGCGGATGGACGGTCCCACGGACGAGGTGACCGGCACTTACATGGATCTCTACGGTATTCCCCGCTGAGGGCCCACCTCGGCGGTGGTGTCCCGCTAACGGGTAGCGCCACCCGCTATTCTTGGCGTACAGGCTTCGACCCGGCCATCACCGGTGAGCCTCCGGAAGAACCGCCGGACCGCGACGAACGGGTCAGGCTCAGTAGAACCGGACGGGACGGCCCGTCACAGCCGACAACGAGCGGCCCGCGACATCCTGACCAGGGTGAAGCGGGCAAGCGAGGTGGTACCGCGGGCTGGGCGCGACCCAGTTCGTCCTCGCGGACAGGACCGACGGACTGTACGCGAGAGAGGACCACTCATGGCGTACCCCCTGCACCACCACGAGAGCGTGGCCGCCAGCCCGGATCTTCCGGCGGTCGAGCGGAACGTGCTCGACTACTGGGCGGCCGACAAGACCTTCCAGGCCAGCATCGAGGCCAGGCCCCAGGACGACGAATACGTCTTCTACGACGGCCCGCCGTTCGCCAACGGCCTGCCGCACTACGGCCACCTGCTGACCGGCTTCGTCAAGGACGTCGTGCCGCGCTACCAGACGATGCGCGGCAAGCGGGTCGAGCGCCGGTTCGGCTGGGACACCCATGGCATGCCGGCCGAGGTGGAGGCCGAGAAGCAGCTCGGCATCACGACCAAGGCCGAGATCGTCGCGCTCGGCGTCGACAAGTTCAACGAGTACTGCCGTGAGTCCGTGCTGCGTTACACCAGCGAGTGGGAGCGGTACGTCACCCGGCAGGCCCGGTGGGTCGACTTCGCCGACGACTACAAGACGCTCGACCTGCCCTACATGGAGTCGGTCATGTGGGCGTTCAAGTCGCTGCACGAGAAGGGCCTCATCTACGAGGGCTTCCGCGTGCTGGCGTACTGCTGGCGGTGTGAGACGCCGCTGTCCAACACCGAGACCCGGATGGACGACGTCTACAAGGACCGGCAGGACCCGGCCCTGCACGTGCTGTTCCAGCTGGAGACCGGCGAGAAGATCGCGGTCTGGACCACGACGCCGTGGACCCTGCCGTCCAACCTGGCCCTGGCCGTCGGCCCGGACCTGGAGTACGCAGTGCTCGCCTCCCCCCAAGGGGAGAAGGTGATCCTCGGCGCGACCCGGGTCGAGGCGTACGCGAAGGAGCTGGAGGGCTACGAGCGCGTCGGTACGCTCACCGGCGCCGACCTCGTCGGCCGGAAGTACACGCCGCTGTTCGACTACCTCGTCGAGCAGGCCGGCCCGAACGCGTTCCACGTGCTCGCGGCCGACTTCGTCAGCGACTCCGACGGCACCGGCGTGGTGCATCTCGCGCCCGCGTTCGGTGAGGACGACCAGAACGCCTGCAACGCGGCCGGGGTGCCGACGATCGTGACGGTGGACGCCCACACCCGGTTCACCTCGCTCGTGCCGACGTACGAGGGCCAGCAGGTCTTCGAGACGAACAAGCCGGTGATCCGGGAGCTGAAGGAGCGCGGGGTCGTGCTGCGTCACGACACCTACTCGCACTCCTACCCCCACTGCTGGCGGTGTGACACGCCGCTGGTCTACCTCGCCGTGTCCAGCTGGTTCGTGGCGGTGACCCAGTTCAAGGACCGGATGGTCGAGCTGAACCAGCAGATCGACTGGACGCCGGGGCACGTCAAGGACGGCTCGTTCGGCAAGTGGCTGGCCAACGCCCGCGACTGGTCGATCTCCCGGAACCGGTTCTGGGGTTCGCCGATCCCGGTGTGGAAGTCGGACGATCCGGCGTACCCGCGGGTGGACGTGTACGGCTCGCTGGCCCAGCTCCAGGAGGACTTCGGGGTCGAGGTCACGGATCTGCACCGGCCGTACATCGACTCGCTGACCCGGCCCAACCCGGACGATCCGACCGGGAAGTCGACCATGCGCCGGGTGCCGGAGGTGCTGGACTGCTGGTTCGAGTCCGGCTCGATGCCGTTCGCCCAGGTCCACTACCCGTTCGAGAACCGGGACTGGTTCGAGTCGCACTACCCGGGCGACTTCATCGTGGAGTACATCGGTCAGGTCCGCGGCTGGTTCTACACGCTGCACGTGCTGGCGACGGCGTTGTTCGACCGGCCCGCGTTCCGCAGTTGCGTGGTGCACGGCATCCTGCTGGGCGACGACACCCGGAAGATGTCGAAGAGCCTGCGCAACTACCCGGACGTCTACGAGATGTTCGACAAGTACGGCGCGGACGCGATGCGCTGGATGCTCGTCTCCTCCCCGGTGCTGCGGGGCGGGGACATGCCGGTCACCGAGACCGGCATCCGGGACGCGGTTCGCCAGGTGCTCCTGCCGCTGTGGAACGTGTACTACTTCTTCACGCTCTACGCCAACGCGTCGGGATATCAGGCGAAGCCGAGCACGGCGAGCTCGCACGTCCTCGACCGCTACGTGCTGGCCAAGACGCACTCGCTGGTCGCCGAGGTGACCGGCGCTATGGACGCGTACGACCTGTCCGGGGCGAGCACCGCGGTCCGGTCCTACCTGGACGCGCTGACCAACTGGTACGTCCGGCGTAGCCGGGACCGCTTCTGGGCCGGCGACCAGGAGGCGTTCGACACCCTGTACACCGTCCTGGAGACGGTGGCCCGGGTGGTCGCGCCGCTCGCCCCGCTCACGGCCGAAGAGGTCTGGCGCGGGCTCACCGGCGGCCGCTCGGTCCACCTGGCCGACTGGCCCGCGGCTGCCGCGCTGCCCACCGACGACGAGCTGGTCGCCACGATGGACCAGGTCCGCGAGGTCTGTTCCGCCGCGTTGTCCCTCCGCAAGTCGCAAGGGCTGCGGGTACGCCTGCCGCTGGCGAAGCTGACGGTGGCGGCCGAGGGGGCCGACCGGTTGGAGCCGTTCACGGAGTTGATCGCCGATGAGGTGAACGTGAAGGCCGTCGAGCTGACCGAGGACGTCTCGGCGCACTGCGAGCAGGTGCTGAACGTCGTGCCGCGGGTCCTCGGGCCGCGCGTCGGCGGGGCGGTGCAGTCGGTGATCAAGGCGGTCAAGGCGGGCGAGTGGTCGCTGGTCGACGGTGCTCCGGTGGCGGCCGGCGTGACCTTGGCCGAGGGCGAGTACGAGCTGAAGCTGGTCGCGGCGGCCGGCGAGTCGGCGGCTCCGATGACGGGCGGGGTCGTCCTGCTCGACACCGAGGTCACGCCGGAACTGGCCGCCGAGGGCCTGGCCCGGGACGTCGTACGCGCGGTGCAGCAGGCCCGACGGGACGCCGACCTGCACGTCTCCGACCGGATCGCGCTGCGGCTGGCGGGCTCGCCCGCGGTCGAGGCGGCGGTCCGGGCGCACGAGTCGTTCGTGGCGGGCGAGGTACTGGCCACCTCGGTGGCGTACGGCCCGGTCGAGGGCGGCTTCACCGGCGAGGCGGGTGACGGCGAGTCCGTCACCGTCTCCGTCGCCCGCGTCTGACAGTCCACGTTCGGCGGCGGATCAGGGACCCACATTCCTGATCCGCCGCTGATCTTGGGTGCACCTGGTGTGATCTGCGTTCCAGAAACGCGCGGACGCGTTCCGGCGGCGGTTTCGGCTTCAGCTGACTACGGTATGTTCAGCGGCGGTCTCGTGGGGACGAGCGGACGACGCAGGAGGCAAGCGGTGCCCGTGCTTTACACGGTGGGTCAGTGGACGGTCGCTCCACTCCTGAAGCTCGGCTGGGCGCCCGAGATCGAGGGCCGGGAGAACATTCCCGAGACGGGTGGGGCGATCTTCGCCGGCAACCATCTCTCGGTGGCGGACGAGTTCATGCTCGGCGCGGTCGTCAGCCCGCGGCGGGTCTCGTTCTGGGCGAAGTCCGACTACTTCACCGGCAAGGGCCCGTCCGGCCTCTTCTTCCGGACCCTGATGAACGGCCTGGGCGCGATCCCGGTCAACCGGGAGGGTGGCCGGGCGGCGCTGAGCGCCTTCGACTCGGCCATCCCGGTCCTGCAGGAGGGTGGCCTGGTCTGCGTCTACCCCGAAGGCACCCGGTCGCCCGACGGGCGGCTCTACCGGGGGCGTACGGGGGTGGCGCGGCTGGCGCTCGCGGCCGGGGTGCCGATCATCCCGGTGGGTTCGCAGGGCACCGACAAGATCCAGCCGACCGGCCAGGTGCTGCCGAAGCTCAGGCGCGGCGAGGTGACGATCAAGTTCGGCAAGCCGATCGTCGTCGACAAGTGGCAGGACGCCGAGAGCACCTCGTCGGCCGCCCGGGAGATCACCGACACCGTGATGTCCGCCATCCAGGCTCTGACCGGCCAGGAGTACGTGCCGCGGTACGCGCCCAAGCGGGTGGAGAGCTGACCGGGGCAGCCGGGTAGTCTCAATTCTTATGGGTTCGAACAGTCTGACCGCGGCACCGACCGTCTGGCCGCAGCTGGAGCGGCTGCTTCCGCTGATCTCCAAGCCGATCCAATACGTCGGCGGAGAGCTCGGCGCGACGGTGAAGGAGTGGGACTCCGTCACGGTGCGCTGGGCGCTGTCGTACCCGGACGCGTACGAGGTCGGCCTGCCCAACCAGGGCGTGCAGATCCTCTACGAGGTGCTGAACGAGCAGCCTGACGTGCTCGCCGAGCGGACCTACGCGGTCTGGCCGGACCTCGAGAAGCTGATGCGGGAGCGGGGCGTGCCCCAGTTCACCGTCGACGCCCACCGGCCGGTACGCGATTTCGACGTGTTCGGCATCTCGTTCGCGACCGAGCTGGGCTACACGAACATGCTCACCATGCTCGACCTGGCCGGGATTCCGCTGGACGCGGCCGCCCGGGACGAGTCGCACCCGGTGGTGGTCGCGGGCGGGCACGCCGCGTTCAACCCGGAGCCCATCGCCGACTTCATCGACGCCGCCGTGCTCGGTGACGGTGAGGAGGCGGTCCTCGAGATCACGCAGATCGTGCGCCAGTGGAAGTCCGAGGGCTCCCCGGGCGGCCGCGACGAGCTGCTGCTGCGCCTCGCTCGCACCGAGTCGGTGTACGTGCCCCGTTTCTACGACGTGGACTACCTGCCCGACGGGCGGATCCAGCGGGTCGTGCCGAACCGGGCGGACGTGCCGTTCCGGGTCCACAAGCGGACCACCATGGATCTGGACGCCTGGCCGTACCCCAAGAAGCCGCTCGTGCCGCTGGCCGAGACGGTGCACGAGCGGTTCGCCGTCGAGATCTTCCGCGGCTGTACGCGCGGCTGCCGGTTCTGCCAGGCGGGCATGATCACCCGGCCTGTCCGGGAGCGGTCGATCACCACTGTGGGGCAGATGGTGAAGGAGGGGCTGGAGTTCTCCGGCTTCCACGAGGTCGGTCTGCTGTCGCTGTCCAGCGCCGACCACAGCGAGATCGGCGACATCTGCTCCGGCCTCGCCGACCAGTACCAGGGCACCAACGTCTCCCTGTCGTTGCCGTCGACCCGGGTGGACGCCTTCAACGTGGATCTGGCCAAGGAGCTGTCCCGCAACGGGCGGCGTACCGGTCTGACGTTCGCTCCCGAGGGCGGCTCGGAGCGGATGCGCAAGGTCATCAACAAGATGGTCACCGAAGAGGACCTGATCCGGACGGTCGTGACGGCGTACACCAACGGCTGGCGGCAGGTGAAGCTCTACTTCATGTGCGGGCTGCCCACCGAGACCGACGAGGACGTGCTCCAGATCGCCCGGCTCGCGCACGAGGTGATCAAGGCCGGGCGGGCCGCCACCGGCACCCGGGACATCCGCTGCACCGTGTCCATCGGCGGGTTCGTGCCGAAGCCACACACCCCGTTCCAGTGGGCGTCCATGGAACGGCCGGAGGTCATCGACGACCGGCTGCGCCAGCTCAAGCAGGCGATCAACGCCGACAAGTCGGTCGGCCGGGCGATCGGGCTGCGCTACCACGACGGTGAGCCGTCCCTGATCGAGGGCCTGCTCGCACGGGGCGACCGCCGCGTCGGCGCGGTCATCCGGCGGGTCTGGGAGAACGGCGGCCGCTTCGACGGCTGGAGCGAGCACTTCGACTACCGGCGCTGGGTGGACTCGGCCGCCGAGGTCCTCCCGGCGTACGGGGTGGACCTGGACTGGTTCACCGTCCGGGAGCGTGACGAGCTGGAGGTCCTGCCCTGGGACCACCTCGACTCCGGGCTGGACAAGGACTGGCTCTGGCAGGACTGGCAGGACTCGCTGCGCGAGTACGAGCAGGACGACTGCCGGTGGACGCCCTGTTTCGACTGTGGTGTCTGCCCCGCGATGGACACCGAGATCCAGATCGGCCCGACCGGCCGCAAACTGCTCCCGCTGACGCCCGTCGGAGGACTCCGGCACGCCCACACATCGTGACGTCAGAGGAGTAGCCGCCAGGGGCGTACGCAGTGGTCACAGGGCTGGTAGCCTGACCTCCGCTCACACAGAATCCGGTGAAACCCTCGCCGCCGTACGGCGTGCCACCTTGTGACGGAACGGACGACATGCCTCGGTGGGTTATGGCCTGTGGCCTGCTTCTTTTGGCCTGGGCCCTGGGGTTCGGGCTGGTCGCGCTCCACGTGGCCTGGCTGCTCGTCCCGATCGCCTGGCTGAGCGTCGCCGCGCTGCTGCGCGTCGGGGAGTCACTGCTGGATCGGCTGATCGCCGGTGCGCTGGTGATCACCGGTTTCGTCATGGCGGCCGGTCTCGTCTTCTCGGTCTGGCCGTGGGGGCTCGACCCGGCACCGGTCGCGGGGGTGACGCTGAGCGCGGTCGTCCTCGCGGGCGTGCTCTCCGGCCGCCGCCCGCGCCTGCCCCGCCCGCAATGGCGGGATGCCGTTCCGGTCGGGGCCTCCCTGGTGATCACCACCCTGGCCGCGCTGCCGTACCTCCGGGCGACCGACTTCGCCGGCGTCCTCGGCGCGATGATGAGCGGCGAGGACTCGTCCCGGCATGCCAGCCTGGTCGATCAGATCCGCGACATCGGGGCGTACACCTTCATCCATCCTCGGATGACCAGCGACATCCTCAACCCCGGCATGTCGGACTATCCGCAGGGCTGGCACCTGGTCGCCGCGATCATCGAGAACCTGCTCACCTCGACGACGCGCCTGGGTTCCGGGGAGAACGGCATCGTCCTGCTCGTGGTCCTGATGCTGGCGACCTTCTTCGCGTTGATGCTGGTGGTCACGTGGGGCGCCGGCCGGGTGGCCGGGCCGCGCCGCAGCCCGGGGGCGTACCTGCTGATCGTGCTCGGGGCCGGCTGGCTCGCCGCCTGGTCCGAACTGGTCCGCACGATGGTCTACACCTATCCCGCGGAAATGGCCTGCCTGGCCTTCCTCGGCGCGCTGGTCGTCGCGGTCGTCCGCCCGGCGGTCAAGGTACGCGACCAGATCGTGCTGATCGCGGCGCTGACGATCGGCGTCGGGTCGACCTACTACCTCTTCCTACCGATCGCGGTCGTCATCGCCGTCGGCGGAGTGATCATGGATCGCCGGCGGATGCGGCGGGTGCCGTTCTCGGTCGCCGCCGGTGTCCTGGTCGCCGGCCTCTCAGCCGCACAGGCGGCGGCGGCGGTCGTGCTGGGCAAGCGGGACGAGCAGATCGCCGTGGGCGCGCTGGGCGACATCCGGCCGATCGAGATCGCCCTGTTCGCCCTGCTGATCATCGCCGGGGTGGTGCTCGGGCGCCGGCGGCCCGCCTGGCGCCGGTACGCCGTCCCGCTGGTGACCGCGCTGGCCGCGGCGGTGGGCATCCTCCTCTACCAGGTGCTGTCCGGCGGCGATCCCGGCTACTACTTCGGCAAGATGCTGCACGTCGTCGTGCTCGTGCTGATCCTCGGGGTGGCCGCCGTCGGCGAGGTCGCCGGCCCGGCGCTGCGTCGGCTGTCGAGCCGGCCCCGGGTACGCACGACGGCGGCGGTCGGCGTGCTGGCCGTGTTCGCGGTGGGCCAGATCGTCTTCGGCATTCCGTCGCTGACCGACTTCCCCTGGTTGACCAGTCAGGCCGCCGCGAAGACCGGGCTGCCCAGCCAGGCGCGGACGATCGTGGCGGTCCATCGGGCCTGCCCGACCGATCCGGACCGGCCGACCGTGGTCTTCTTCAGCGATCCCGAGCAGAGGTACGGCTACAGCGAGTCGATCTTCCTGGCCGCCCTGCAACGTCAAGCGGGCCGGGGCTACCGGGTGGCCTACTCGCTGCCGTGGAGTTCGGTGGAGAAGCGCGCCGACGCCATCGTCCGCCGGGCCACCAAGCCCGTCCGAATCGTCGTCGGTGACGAGGGCGCCCGTGCTGCCCTGGCCACCGCCCTGCGGGCGAGTCCGGAGCGGGCGGCCAACGTCGAATTGGTCGACCTCGCCGCGATCACGACGAGCGGGCAGTGCCAGACGGTCGCGCCCTGACGCGTCAGCCGCGCGGCACCTCGTAGATCAGGCAGTCGCCGCTGCTGTACCGCAGGGTCGCCACCCCGTCGAGCGGCCGGGGGTCCAGCCGCCGGTCGGCGAACAACCACCGGACCCCGTACGCCGAGACCAGGCGGTCGACGGCGGCCGCTGTGCCGGTGGTGAAGACGGCGTCGTTGTCGGCCAGCCGCTGCTGGTCCCAGAAGGGCAGCCGGGTGTAGTTCGCGCCCGTCTCCTCGGCGACCCGGTACGCCGTCGGCGTGTACGCCCAGCCTTCGACGAGCACCCGGCGCTCGGCGTACGCCGACACCCAGAAGCTGCGGTAGTCGCAGACCCCCGTGGGCAGCCGTACGCAGTGGACGTTGGTCGCGACGAGGTCGTCCGGCGAGGAGTGCTGCCGCAGCCACTTCCCGGCGTCGAGCGCGCCCGCCGGCACCTGCCCTGGGCGTACCGGATGGTGCCGGGCCTCCTGGAGCGTGGCCCGAGCTGGACCGAGGTAGCGGTGGGGGACCGTGATGAAGGTGAGCGCCATGACCGCGGCCAGGACGAGGCCGGCGACCCGCCAGAACCGGGACCGCAGGGTCAGCAGTCCGGTGACGCCGCAGACGGCGGCGATCGAGAGGTAGGGACGCGCGGATTGGAGGAAGTACGCCTGGCTGCCGCCGGGTTGGGTGGTGAGCAGCAGGGCCGCCATCCCGGCCAGGCCGAGACCGACGCAGAGCACGACCGGCGGGTCGGTCCGGCGGTCCCGGGCGATCGCGAGCCCGGCGAGCCCGGCCCACGCGGCGAGCCAGCCGACGGCGATCGTGCCCACTCTGGCGCCGGTCAGCGAGGTGAGGGGGACTACCCGGAGGCCGGTCGTGGAGCCCGCGAACAGCACGAGCGTCGCGCCGGCGAGGACGGCGACGGCGACGAGTCCGGCGATCAGCACCGGCCGGGTGATCCGCCGCCGCGTGACGAGCTGCACCGCCGCCACCAGGAGCAGCCCGCACACCAGCAGTGGTACGAAGGTGGCCTTCGCCCCGGCCACGGCGACGGCCAGCAGGACCACCAGAACCCAGTCGGCGCGGCGGTGCCGCCCCCGCAGGACGTCGCTCAGCACGAGCATCAGACCGGCGAAGATCATCGCCCCGAAGGTCTGCGTGGGGCTGTTCCAGAAATTGGTCAGGACCACCCCGGAACCGTCGAGGTGAAAGGGGCGGACGGCGAAGAGCGTGAGGGCCAGCGCGCCGGCTCCGGCCCACCAGCGGCCGGCGAGTTTCCAGCCCAGGACGGCGATGGCGACGGCGAAGACCAGGAGCGCCGGTAGCACGGCGAGCCGGTAGATCAGCGTCTGGACCTCGATGCCCGTCAGATTGCTCGCGGACGCCGTCGCGGCGTGGAAGAACCAGTGGTAGCGCAGGTCCTCGCCGGCGACGTAGGGCGTCACCGGGGGCACGTGGTGCTTCAGTTCGCCCGTCAACGCCATCTGGTAGGGCAGGTCCAGGTAAGGCGAGGAGTTGCCGGGGAAGCTCAGCCCCACCGTCCGGTAGAAGATCGCCGCCGTCCACGACAGCAGGAAGACCAGCCCGGCCGCCACCGACCAGCTCCAGGCCAAGGGCGCCGCGCGGCTCGAGCCCCGCCAGAACCGGCGGAAGCGTGGCACGATCGCGAAGACGATGGGTACGCCGATCGGCGCGGCGGCGAGCCGGGGGAGTCCGACCGCGACTGCCAGGAGCTGCGTACCGATGACGAGGGCGTAGCCGACCGCCAGTCCGCCCGCGACGTCCTCGGCTAGCAGCCCGGCCCGGCCGCGGAGGGCCCGCCAGACGAGCAGGCCGGGCAGGGCGACCACCAGCACCGTGTACGCGCCGAACAGCGCCGTCGTGCCGAGCGGGACGTCGTAGTACCAGAGCAGGGCGACGGCCAGCACGGTCACCACCAGCGCCGGAAGATATCCGGCGTACGCCGTGACAGTTCGGCGCTTTCCGTCCGCGCGGGACCGGATCGGCACCGCTCCCTCCAGCACGGCCCCCTGCGTCTGCACGTCCATTCGTCCGCCATCCGCCGACTGCCCTGATTGTTTCGATCGTACGGAACGGGAGAACGACTCGGGCGTCGGTCGGCCGAACGGGGCCGAGCGTTCCACCGCGCTGACATCGGGCGGAACCCACATCTATAGTACGGAGCGTGATGAGGCCGGACGCGGAGTCACCACCGAGGCTCTCGGTCGTGATCCCCATGTACAACGAGGAAGAGGTGCTGCCTCTCCTCGTCCAGCGGCTCCGGCCCGTCCTGGACGGCTTGGGCCGCACCTATGAGGTCGTCGCCGTCGACGACGGGAGCCGCGACGACACCGCCGCCATCGTGCACCTGCTGCGGGCGAAGTGGCCGCAACTGCGGCTGATCAAGCTGCGCCGCAACAGCGGGCACCAGGCGGCGTTGAGCGCCGGGCTGTTCCGGTCGCGCGGCGACTACGTGGTCAGCCTGGACGCCGACCTGCAGGATCCACCGGAGACGATCGCGGAGATGCTACAGGCGGCCGAGGACGGCGAGCTGGACATCGTCTACGGCGTACGCGCCGACCGCAGCACCGACACGTCGTTCAAGCGGATCACGGCCGGCTGGTACTACAAACTCATGCGCCGCATCGTCGGCAAGAAGATGCCGGACGGCGCGGGCGACTTCCGGCTGCTCAGCCGGGCCATGGTGGAAGCCCTGCGCGGGCTGCCCGAGCGGGCGCCGGTCTATCGGCTGCTGGTGCCGTGGCTCGGCTTCCCGAGCGGTCAGGTCGCCTATACGCGGGAGAAGCGGGCCGCCGGAGTCAGCAAATACCCCCTGACCCGGATGATCAAGCTGACCGCTGACAGCATTGTGAGCTTCACCGCTGCCCCGCTGCGCGTCGCCACCTGGCTCGGCGGGTTCGGCGTACTACTGGGACTGGCCCTGGTGGTGAAGACGCTGTGGGCGTACTTCGCCGGGGCCACCGTGCCCGGCTGGACGTCGATGTTCCTGGTCGTCATCTTCTTCGGCGCGTGCCAGCTGCTCTGCCTCGGGCTGCTCGGGGAGTACGTCGGGCGGATCTACGCGGCGAGCCAGGGGCGGCCGGCGTACTACGTCGGGTACGACTCCGACGGCGACGAGGAAACGGATGGCATGATCGACACGATTCGCGCGGCCGACCCCGGCCGCGTACGCGCGACGGCGGGAGAAGGGCGTGCCTAAGAAGCAGCCAGAAGGCGGGCAGGCCCCGGTCGTCCAGCGAGTCCGCGTCCGGTACGCCAAACGCGGCCCGCTGCGGTTCACCAGCCACCGCGACTTCGCGCGGGCCATCGAACGCGCGATCCACCGGGCGAACGTGCCCATCGCGTACTCGCAGGGGTTCACCCCGCATCCCAAGATCTCCTTCGCCTCCGCCGCGCCGACCGGCGTCGCCAGCGAGGCCGAGTACCTCGAACTCGGCCTCCAGGCCAGGGTGAGCCCGGACGAACTGCGTACCGCCCTGGATTCGGCGCTGTCGCCCGGCCTGGACGTGCTCGATGTGGTGGAGGCGGCCGCGCCGGGGAGCCTGGCCGACCGGATCGAGGCGTCGCGCTGGCGTGTCGAGTTGCCGGATGTCTCGTCAGCGGAGCTGGAGCGCGCGGTCGAGGCGTTTCGCGCCGCGCCGGAGGTGCTGGTCGAACGCCTGACCAAACAGGGCCGGCGCAGCCTGGACTGCCGTGCGGCAGTGCTGAACATCACGGTGATCTCGCCACCTGACGGGGTCCCGGACGCCCCGTATGCGATACTCGACCTTGTCGTACGGCAGGTGACACCGACCGTGCGACCCGACGACGTCCTCTCCGGGCTGCGTGTCGTGGCGGATCTGGCCCAGCCGGTCCCGCCGCGGGCCACCCGGCTCGCGCAGGGTTCCCTGAACGCGGCCGGAGAGATCGTGGATCCGCTGGACGCGGATCGCGAGGCTTCGTCGGTCGAGCGCTAGACCCCGGAAAGGTCCGGCACCCGACAGCTGACTTAGGAAGGGCGGTTCCCCTGGGGATCGCCGTCCGAGTGACTATGGAGCAAGTCCTGCGTGGCAGCGTGCGTCGCGCCCGGGGCCTGCTAGAACTGGAGAACGTCCGGATGCTCGACAACGAGCCCGCCGAGGCTGCGGACAACGAATCCGCGGCTGAGGCAGAGAACACCGCGCCACTGGCACGTCCCGAGGACGCCCCGGCCGAGGAAGCGCCGGCGCGTCGCCGGACGACTCGCCGCCGTGGCACGTCCGACCCCGACGACTCGTCCGGTGAGACCGGGCGAGTGACGCGTACGCGTCGCCGGTCGGCCGCCCCCGAGCCCGAGCCGGTGCCCCTCGTCGAGGACGCCGAGCCCGGCGAGGAGGAGCTGGCCGAGGAGGCCGAGTCGGCCGAGTCGGCCGAGGAGGCTGCGCCGGCCGAGATCGAGGCGGCCGCCGCCGACGAGGAGACTCCCGCGGAAGCGGAGACCCCGGAGGCCGTCGAGGAGCCGCCGGGCCGTCGCCGCCCGGCCGCGACCGTGCTGTTCATGGCCCCCGAGCCGCAGACGCCCCCGGCCCGCCCAGCGCGGGCCGAGCGGGCCGAGCGTGCCGACCGGGACACCTGGGACCGCGACACCCGGGGCGAGAGCCGTCCGGAGCGGGACGAACCGGTCCAGGAAGCCGAAACGGAGCAGGCGCCCGCCGAGTCCGGCCGCCGTCGCCGCCGCAAGAAGGCCGCTGCCGAGCCCGTCGAGGCCGCGGAGGCCGTGGAGACCGAGACCGAAGCCGAGGCCGAGGAAGACGAACTCGGCGCCGAGGCGGAGGGGGACGCCGACAGCGAGCACCGTCGTCGTCGCCGGGGCCGCCGGGGACGTGGCCGGGGCAAGGGCACCGCGGAGGACACCGGCGAGGAGGCCGAGGCCGCCGAGGAGCACGAGGCTGAGGAGGAAGAGGGCGAGGAGGACGAGAGCGGCGAGCCGCTGACCCGTCGCCGTCGCCGTCGCCGCCGCAAGGGCAGCGGTTCCGAGGTCGACGAGATCGACGAGGACGGCGTACCCACGATCGTCAAGATCCGGGACGGCCGTAAGCCCTCCGACGAGGTGCAGGGCGTCACCGGCTCGACCCGGCTCGAGGCCAAGCGCCAGCGCCGCCGGGACGGCCGTGAGCAGCGTCGCACCCGCCCCCCGATCCTCTCCGAGGCCGAGTTCCTGGCCCGCCGCGAGGCGGTCGACCGGGTCATGGTCGTACGCCAGAAGGGCGACCGGACGCAGATCGGCGTCCTCGAAGACGGCGTCCTCGTCGAGCACTACGTGACCCGGGCCAGCGCCGCGACCATGGTCGGCAACGTCTATCTCGGCCGGGTCCAGAACGTGCTGCCCAGCATGGAGGCGGCCTTCGTCGACCTCGGCCGGGGCCGCAACGCCGTGCTCTACGCCGGCGAGGTGAACTGGGACGCGGCCGGGCTCGAAGGCCGCTCGCGGTCCATCGAGCAGGCGCTGAAGAGCGGCGACTCGGTCCTCGTGCAGGTCACCAAGGACCCGATCGGGCACAAGGGCGCCCGGCTGTCGAGCCACATCGCGCTGTCCGGCCGCCACCTGGTGTACGTGCCGCACGGCACCGCCTCCGGCATCAGCCGCAAGCTGTCCGACGTCGAGCGCCGCCGGTTGCGCGACATCCTCAAGAAGCTCGTCCCCGAAGGCGCGGGCGTCATCGTGCGTACGGCGGCGGAGGGCGCCTCGGAGGAGGAGCTGGCCCGCGACGTCGCCCGCTTGCAGGCGCAGTGGGAGGAGATCCAGGCCAAGGCGGGCACCGGTGGCGCGCCCACGCTGCTCTACTCCGAGCCCGACCTGCTCGTGCGGGTCGTCCGGGACCTGTTCAACGAGGACTTCAAGGAACTGGTCATCGCCGGCTCCGACGCGTACGACACCGTCGAGGGATACCTCAAGCACGTGTCGCCCGACCTCGTCGAGCGGGTGCACCGCTACACCGGCTCGGTGGACGTCTTCGCGGCGTACCGGGTGGACGAGCAGCTCCTCAAGGGGCTGGACCGCAAGGTCTTCCTGCCGTCCGGCGGCCACCTGGTGATCGACCGGACCGAGGCGATGACGGTCATCGACGTCAACACCGGCAAGTACACCGGCGCGGGCGGCAACCTCGAGGAGACCGTCACCCGGAACAACCTCGAGGCGGCCGAGGAGATCGTGCGCCAGCTGCGGCTGCGCGACATCGGCGGCATCGTGGTCATCGACTTCATCGACATGGTGCTGGAGAGCAACCGCGAGCTGGTGCTGCGTCGGCTCACCGAGTGCCTGGGGCGCGACCGCACGAAGCACCAGGTCACCGAGGTCACCTCGCTCGGCCTGGTCCAGATGACGCGTAAGCGGATCGGCGCGGGCCTGCTCGAGGCGTTCAGTGAGACCTGTGAGCACTGCAAGGGCCGTGGGGTCGTCATCCACACCGAGCCGGTCGCCGAGCGGGGCTCCGGGCGTACCGGGGACAAGAGCCACGACAAGGCGGCGGGGGACAAGGTCAAGGAGGTCGCCGCCTCGGCGCACCGCGACGCGTCCGCCGACGACGAGGACGGCCCGGCCGAGCCGGACGATCCGTTCGCGGGTGAGGCCGAGGTCGTCGAGGACACCGAGGAGCTGAACGGCGACGAGGGCGACGGTCAGGAGGCCGACGAGCACGAGCGCGGCGGCCGGCGCCGGGGCCGGCGCGGTGGTGCCCGACGGCGTACGCGTCCCTGAGAATATGCGCCCCTGAGACTCTGCAGCCCTGAGACTCTGCAGCTGACAGCGGTTGATCGATAACGATCAACCGCTGTCGCGTTTGCCGGGATGGTCTCCGGGGAACGAAGTCCTCATGCGACACACCCCCACCGTCACGCGGATGACCTTGCTGTTCGCCGGGGTTCTCGCGGCCGCCACCGCCTGCGCCGGCACCGGTACGCCGTCGGCCGGCGGAAGCAGCACCGCGACCGCGACCACCGCCGCGAGCGCGCCCCCGACCGTCAGTGCCGCCCCGACCGATCTCGCCGGCAACACCAAGGCTGTCTGCGGGCAGATCCGGTCGGTGGCCGCCGACGGCGCCGCTCAGTTCACCCGGAAGCTCGCCGACGCCGTGGCCGCGGCCCAGAACGGCGGCGCGGCAGCGGATGCCGCGGTCGCCGACGTCAAGTCCCTGCTCGGCCAATGGGCGGCGGGACTACGCGGTCAGGCGTCGCTCGCACTCGACGCGAAACTGAAGTCGGCGCTGACGGCTGAGGCCGATGCGTTCGACCGGGCCGCCGCGCAGCTCACCAAGCCGGCCGACCTCCAGACCGCCGGATCGCTGCTGACCAGCCCCGACGTCACCCAGGCCGGGCAGACCATCCAGCAGACCTGCACCGTCTACTGGACGAGCTGAGCCGAAGCTCGGTTCGGCTCGGTTTGAAGCAGTTTGGAAGATCGCTTAAAGTGCGCCGCAGTGCCGCCTCCCGGGGAGGGGGCGGCGCTTGCCATTCCTCACGAGATTGAGACAGCGACATGCGACGTGCACTCGTGCTGGCCGCCCTCACCGGCGCCCTGCTCGCCTCGGCCGCCTGCGGCTCCTCCGACGACACGAACACGGGTAGCCCGTCGGCCGCCCCGACCACGGCCGCCAGTGTGGACGTGAAGGCGAACACCACCGCCGCCTGCACCGCGATCGACACCCTGTACGGCACTCTGCACACCACGGCCCAGCCGGAGCTGGCCAAGGCGATCGCCGCGATCACCTCCGGGGACTCGGCCACCGCGCTGAAGGCGTGGAACACGGCCAAGCCGCTGCTGGCGGCGGCCGCGGCCACGATCAAGGCGGAGGCCGACAAAGCCGCCGATCCGGCCGCCAAGCAGGCGCTGACCGACCTGGGTGCCAAGTACGAGAAGGTCGCCAACCTGTCCTCGCCGGCCGAGATCGAATCTGTCGCGACCGACCTGGACACCGCGTCGAGCAACGTGAAGAAGGTCTGCACCGACGCGGGCGTCACCCTCAAGAACTTCGAGTAGGGGGACGGTCGGCCTGGTCAGGCCGTCCGCTACAGTCACGACGCCGCCGGGGTCCGCCCCGGCGGCGTTTGTCGAGTCAACCCCCTCAAAGATTGCGATCCGACATGCGACGCGCACTTGCCCTGACCGTGCTGGGCGCCGCCCTGCTGACCGCGGCGGCCTGTGGTACCTCGACCGACAACGGCGCCTCCGGCAGCCCGTCGGCGGCGGCCACCAGCGCCAAGCCGGACTACACGGCGAACACCAAGACGGTGTGCACCGAGCTGAAGACCAAGCTCAGCACCATGCCGTCCGACACGACCCTGCAGACCGCCGTCACCGAGGCGATCAAGGGCAAGAAGACTCAGGCCGAGATCACCGCCGCCACCATCGTCGCGGTCAAGAAGGTTCTCGTGGACTGGGTCGGCCAGGTCAAGGACATCGCCGCTACGGCGGAGGACCCGGCGCTGAAGGCCGCCCTGCTGGCGACCGAGGCCGACATGGCGACCGCGATCAACGGTCTGACCAGCCTTGACGACATCGACAAGGAGCTGGCCGCGATCGACCAGAAGGACGGCTCGAAGACGGCCACCGCGCTTTGCAAGGCCGCCGGAGTTGATCTCGACTCGTGAGCCCTGTGGCCGGAGTCACTTGCTCGCAGCAGGCTGAAGCGGGTGACTCCGGCCACCGCTCAGCCCCACCGGGGCTCCCCGGTTTGGGGTCTGGGCGGCTCATGGCGTAATCTTTCCTGCGGTGCCCACTCGGGTGCCGGGTGCTGGCGTGCGCGCCAGCCGCAGGAGCACTGGCCGAGCCAGTGAACCCGGCGGCGGCAGCGGCCGCAGGCACACCCATCCGCCAGACAGCGCCGGCCGTACGCGATCGGCGTAGATCACTACGCAAGGGAGTCCGCGTCCCATGTACGCGATCGTCAAGACCGGCGGCAAGCAGTACAAGGTCGCCGAGGGCGACGTGATCGAGGTCGAGAAGCTGGCCGGCCAGCCCGGTGACGAGGTTGCCCTCAAGGCCGTTCTCGTCGTCGACGGCGCCGACCTCGTGACCGACGCGGCCAAGCTTGCCAAGGTTTCGGTCTCCGGTGAGGTCGTGGCCCACACCAAGGGCCCGAAGATCCGGATCCACAAGTTCAAGAACAAGACCGGCTACCACAAGCGCCAGGGTCACCGTCAGCCGCTGACCCAGGTCAAGGTAACCGGCATCTCCACCGGGAAGTAGGCGTTCCGATATGGCACACAAAAAGGGTGCGTCCAGCTCCCGTAACGGTCGTGACTCCAACGCCCAGCGCCTCGGCGTGAAGCGGTTCGGCGGTCAGGTCGTCAGCGCCGGCGAGATCCTGATCCGTCAGCGCGGCACCAAGTTCCACCCGGGCGACCTCGTCGGCCGGGGCGGCGACGACACGCTGTTCGCGCTCGCCGACGGCTCGGTGCAGTTCGGCACCAAGCGCGGCCGCAAGACCGTGTCGATCGTGCCGGCCGGAGCCTGAGGGCTTCGCAACAAGCGTCAGCTGGTGAGGCGGGTGGAGCGCGAGAAGCGCTCCACCCGCTCACTGTTTTGAGAGGATTGAACCGTGGCAACCTTTGTCGACCGAGTGGTGCTGCACCTGCAGGCCGGGGACGGCGGGCATGGCTGCGTGTCGATCCTGCGCGAGAAGTTCAAGCCGTTCGGCGGGCCGGACGGCGGTAACGGCGGCCACGGCGGCAGCGTCTTCCTGACCGTCGACCAGGGTGCGCACACCCTGCTGGACTTCCACTTCAAGCCGCGGATCAAGGCCCAGAACGGCAAGGGCGGGGCCGGCGGCAACCGGGACGGCGCCAACGGCGAGGACCTGGTGCTCAAGGTGCCCAACGGCACCGTCGTGCTCAGCCCGTCCGGTGAGGTGCTGGCCGACCTGGTCGGTATCGGGACCACCTTCGAGCTGGCCCGGGGCGGCCGGGGCGGGCGGGGCAACGCCGCGCTGGCCAGCTCCCGGCGCAAGGCGCCCGGCTTCGCCGAGTTCGGTGAGCCCGGCGACCGGCTCGACGCCGTCCTGGAGCTGAAGAGCGTCGCCGACGTGGGCCTCGTGGGCTTCCCGAGCGCTGGGAAGTCCTCCCTGATCGCGGTGATCTCGGCGGCCAAGCCGAAGATCGCCGACTACCCGTTCACGACGCTCGTGCCGAACCTGGGCGTCGTGCAGGCGGGGGAGCACACCTTCACCGTCGCCGACGTGCCGGGCCTGATCCCTGGCGCGGCCACGGGCAAGGGGCTCGGCTTGGAGTTCCTGCGGCACATCGAGCGTACGTCTGTGCTCGTGCACGTCGTCGACACCGCGACGCTGGAGCCCGGCCGGGACCCGCTCGCCGACATCGACGCCATCGAGGCCGAGCTGTCGGCGTACGGGGGCCTGGAGGATCGGCCGCGGCTGGTCGTGCTGAACAAGATCGACGTGCCCGACGGGCGGGACCTGGCCGAGATCGTCCGGCCCGACCTGGAGGAGCGGGGTTACCACGTCTACGAGATCAGCACCGCGACCCGGGAAGGGCTGAAGGAGCTGACCTACGCGATGGCCGAACTGGTCGAGCAGTCGCGGGCGGCCAAGCCGGTGCTGGAGCCCACGCGCATCGTCATCCGGCCCAAGGCGGTCGACGACGACGGGTTCACCATCGAGCTGGACGACGATGGCGTCTACGTGGTTCGCGGGACCAAGCCGGAGCGCTGGGTCCGCCAGACCAACTTCGACAACGACGAGGCCATCGGCTACCTGGCCGACCGGCTGGCCCGGCTGGGCGTCGAGGACGCGCTGGCGAAGGCGGGCGCGGAGCCCGGTGCGCCGGTCCGCATCGGCGAGCGCGAGTTCGACTGGCAGCCCACCGTGTACGCCGGTGCGGCGTACGTGCCAGGCAACCGGGGCACCGACATCCGGATCGACGAGGCGCTGACGACGCCGCGTACCGGCGCTTCCGAACGGTTGGCGGCCCGCAAGGCGCGCCGGGTTCATCAGGAGGTCGAGGGCGAGTGGACCGACGACGAGGGTGCCGGCAAGTAACGGATGAGTGATCGGGGAGTGATCACTCTCACGAACCGTTTGTGCGGAACCGGAAACAGCCCGGAAACGTGCCCTGGCTAGCGTCTCGCGAGTGTTGATCCAGAACCGCGAAGTCACTCACCCCGACGTCACCCTGCTCGTCCTCGCGGCCGAGAAGGAACTGCTCTCGCGGTACCCGGACGAGCACATCACGCCCGTCGACCCGCTGGCGCGCTTCGTGGTCGCGTACCAGATGAGCGAGCCCGTGGGCTGCGGCGCAGTGGCGACCGTGGCGCCGGGGGTCGCGGAGCTGACCCGTATGTGGGTCCGGCCCGCGAGCCGCCGCGGCGGCGTGGGGCGCCGGATCCTCGCGGGCCTCGAGCGCCGCGCGCAGGCGGAGGGCCACGACACGGTGATCTTGGAGACCGGGGTACGCCAACCGGAGGCGATCGCGCTCTACGAAGCCTCCGGCTATCACCGGATTCCGCCGTTCGGGGAGTACGTCGGCAACCCGTTGTCGGTGTGCTTCGAGAAGAAGCTGGCCTGAAGATCACCCCTCGCCTTCGACCGGTCGCCGGGGCGGGCATGATGGGGGGATGGCCAGCCTGACCTACGACGAGGCGAAGACGCGCGTCGGCGTCGTTCGCGACGTGAGCTACGAGCTCGACTTCGATCTGACGAGCACCGAGTCCTTCCGCACGACCACGGTCGTCCGCTTCGGCGTCGACGAACCGGGCGCGGAGACCTTCCTCGAACTCAGGCCGACGCGGCTGATCAGCGCCACGCTCAACGGCGCTCCGCTCACGGCGTACGCGGACGGCCGGCTGCCGCTGACCGGATTGGCCGCCCGCAACGAGGTCGTCGTCCTCGCCGAGTACGCCTATTCGCACGTCGGCGAGGGGTTGCATCGGTTCGTCGACCCGGCCGACGGTGAGGCGTACGTCTACGCGCAGCCGTCGATCGCCGAGGCGCCGCGGTTCATGGCCTGTTTCGACCAGCCCGATCTGAAGGCGCCCATCATCATCCGGGCGACCGCCGATCCGTCGTGGATCGTGCGCTCGAACGCCGCGGGCGTGCAGACCGAGCCGGGCCGCTGGGAGTTCGAGCAGACCAAGCCGGTCGGCACCTATCTGATCACCGTCATCGGCGGCCCGTACGCCGAGCTCCGCGACGAGCACGACGGCATCCCGCTCGCCCTGTACGCCCGCAAGTCGTACACGGAGGCGTTGGCGGAGAACGCGCCGGAGTTGTTCGAGCTGACCAAGCAGTGCCTCGACCGCTATCACGAGCTGTTCGGCATCCGGCTGCCGTTCGGCAAGTACGAGCAGGCTTTCGTCCCGGAGTTCACCTGGGGCGCGATGGAGTTCCCCGGCCTGGTGGTGTTCCGGGACGAGTACATCTACCGCGGCGCGGTCACCGACACCGAGCGGTCCCGGCGCGCGTCGATCGTCGCCCACGAGATGGCCCACATGTGGTTCGGCGACTTGGTGACGATGCGCTGGTGGGACGACATCTGGCTGAACGAGTCGTTCGCCACCTACATGGGCTACCGGGTCACCGCCGAGGCCACGCGCTACACCGACGCCTGGGCCGACTTCGCCAGCGAGCGCAAGATCTGGGGCTACGGCGCCGATCAGCGGCCGTCCACGCACCCGGTCGCCCCGGTGTTCGTCGCCGACACCGAGTCCGCGTTCGCCAATTTCGACGGCATCTCGTACGCCAAGGGCTGCGCCGCGCTCCGCCAACTGGTGGCGTGGTTGGGCGACGACGCGTTCTTCGCCGGGCTGCGGGCACATTTCGACAAGCACGCCTGGGGCAACGCCACCCTGGACGACCTGCTCGCGTCGCTGTCCGAGGCGTCCGGTCGCGACTTGTCCGGCTGGGCCGACAAGTGGCTGCGGTCGCCGCAGGTCAACACGTTGCGACCGGTGCTCACCGAGAACGGCTTCGCGGTGGAGCAGACCGCGCCGGCGGCGTACCCGACGCTTCGGCCGCATCGCATCGGCATCAGCTGGACCGAACCGGCCACCGGCGTACGGAAGCGGATCGAGACCGGTGTGGACGGTCCGGTGACCGAGGTCGCCGCGTTGCACGGCGTGACGATGGAAGACGTGCTGCTCAACGACGGTGACTTGACCTTCGCGAAGGTCAGGTTCGCCCGGGGCGCCGACCTCGCCCGCCTGCTCGGACAGCTGACGTCCCCGTTGGACCGGGCGGTCGTCTGGGGCGCGATCTGGGACGCCGTACGCGACGGCGAAGTCCCCGCGATGGACTTCCTCGACCTGATCCGCAGCTCGCTGGCGGCCGAGACGCACGTCGGCGTGGCCGAGCACATCCTCGGGTTCGCCCGGGGCATCGCGATCAGCCGGTTCCTCCCGGTCGGCCAGCGGGCGGCGGGGCAGGCGGCGGTGAACGACGCGTGCGAGGCGATCTTGGCGCAGGCCGCGCCGGGCGACAGCTTGCAGCTGGCGGCGTTCCGGACCTTGATCAGCGGTACGCCCGCCGAACCGGTCCGCGCCTGGCTCGCCGGCCGCGACCTGCCCGAGGGCTTGGCCGTCGACGACGAGGTGCGCTGGTCGATGCTGCTGCGGCTGGCCGTCCTCGGCGATCTGACCGAGGCCGAGCTGGACGCCGAGCAGTCCCGCGACGGGACCGCGCGGGGTGCGGTCGAAGCGGCTCGCTGTCGGGCCGCGCGGCCCGAGGCGGCGGCCAAGGCGACCGCGTTCGAGCAGATCGTCCGCGACCGTGAGCTGTCCAACCGGATGCTGGAGGCGATCGGCCAGGGCTTCTGGCGCGCCGAGCACTGGGAGCTGACCGACGAGTACGTCGAGCGGTACTTCACCGAGCTGCCCGCGTCGCAGGAATGGCGGTCCGGCTACCTGCTGGCGACCCTCGGCGGGGCGGCCTACCCGGTGACGGCGGCGTACGCCTCCACTGTGGAGCAAGCCGAGCGCATGCTCGCCCAGCCCGGCCTGAACACGCAGTTCGCGCGGGCGATCGCGGACTCCACCGACGACCTGCGCCGGGCGGTACGCCAACGGAACCTGCGATGAGCCGGCGTCGTATCGGCATCATGGGCGGGACGTTCGATCCCATCCACAACGGCCACCTCGTCGCCGCGAGCGAGGTGGCCGACCGGTTCGACCTGGACGAGGTCGTCTTCGTGCCGACCGGGAAGCCCTGGCAGAAGCCGGACAGCAAGGTCTCCGCGGCCGAGCACCGCTACCTCATGACGGTCATCGCGACCGCGTCGAACCCGCAGTTCACGGTCAGCCGGGTCGACCTCGATCGGGAGGGGCCGACCTACACCGTCGACACGCTGCGCGAACTCCGCGAGGTGTACGGCGCGCAGGCCGAGCTGTTCTTCATCACCGGCGCGGACGCGCTGGCGAAGATCCTTTCGTGGAAGGACGCCGATCAGCTCTTCGAGCTGGCTCACTTCGTCGGCGTCACCCGGCCGGGTTTCACCCTCAGCGACTCGCACCTGCCGTCGGAGGCGGTCACCCTCGTCCAGGTGCCCGCGCTGGCGATCTCGTCGAGCGACTGCCGCGCGCGGGTCGCCGCCGGGCAGCCGGTCTGGTATCTCGTGCCCGACGGTGTCGTGCAATACATCGCAAAACATCATTTGTACCGTTAAAAAGGACTGTATCCCCGCGCCGCCGGAGGGCGATAAGCGTCATATCTCGCGGGTGCGAAGGCCACCACCTGTGAGATCCTGGACGTCAGGGAAACGTCCCCGACGGAAGGAACCAGGTGCCAGCATCCGAGCGTGCTGTCGAGATGGCGCTGACCGCGGCTCAGGCCGCGGCGGACAAGAAGGCCGAAGACATCGTC